>CAJUSP010000045.1 GCA_910589165.1 uncultured Adlercreutzia sp. | reverse complement strand
GCGGGCCGTTGCCGTACAGCAGCAGGTCCTCGCTCCACAGCTCCATCTTGCCGTTGTCCGACTGGGGGTGCGGCGGAATGACCGTGCCGTCGGGTGTGGTGGTGCCGGGGAAACGGTACACGCTGCCCATCTTGTTGCCGCGGTACATGGTGTTGAAGCCGGGGCGGAAGTCGCTCGTCTTGCGCATGAAGCCGGTCTCGTACTTCGGCGCGCCCTTCACCGTGGCCATCTCGACGCCGGTGACGGAAATGCGCTCGCGGAACTCCTCGAAGCTGGCGCAGGACAGTTCGGCCGGCAGGGTCTCGGGTCCCTTTACCATGTAGTCGAAGAACTCGTACTTGTCCTTCCAGTACATGTCGACGCCCATGTACTCGGCGAACTCGAAGCAGATGTCCATGTCGTCTTTCGCCTCGCCGAGCGGCGCGTGGAAGGGCTGGCGGATGAGGTAGGTGTGGCTGGTGGGGTAGCCGTGGCCGGAGTGGGCCCATTCCACGCGGTCCACCTCGTTGGGGTGGGCCGCCGGCAGAATGATGTCGGCCAGCTCGCCGGAGGGGGTCATGAAGATGTCGACGTTCACAAAGAAATCCAGGTTCTTGAAGCCCTCGATGATTTCCTTGCCGCCCTCGATGGACAGGATGGGCTCGCTCGTCTGCTGCCAGTAGCCGTGAATCTGGAACGGATCGCCCTGGGCCATGGCCTTGGTGGTGACGGCGCCGAAGCCGCCCTGCTGGCCGTAAATGACCTGGCCGCCGGAGTTCTGGGTAACCTCGCGCAGCTCGCCGGTGGCGTCGTCAGCCTGCAGAATCTGCTGGTAGCCGGTGTTCTGGCACACCGACAGCTTCTTGATGTTCATGGCCGTTTCCTTGCGGCGCTGGCCCATGCGGCCCTCTTTGTTCGGCACGACGTCGAACATGAAGGAGTCGTAGCCGGTGGCGGGCTCGCGGCCGATGTTCTGGCCGCCCTTGCTGTCGAAGTTGCCGGCGAGCGCCATCATGATGGTGAAGGCCTGGGAAATGCCTGAGGTGTTGATGGAGAATTCCACCTTCTGACCGCGGGTGAAGCAGGCATGGGGGCTCGCGGCGATGTAGGTGTCGATGGCCTCGCGGATCTTGTCGGCGGGCAGCTCGCAGAACTCGGCGGCGCGCTCGACGGTCCAGGGGGTCACGTGCTCGAGCAGAATGTCCCACGAGGTGCGGTAGGTCTTGCCCTCGATCTCGCGGCCCTTCCCGTCGGGCGTGGTCAGGGCCGGCTTGGCGTCGGCCACGATGTTGCCGGCCTCGTCGAGCCACTGGAAGGCCTTAGGCCCGCCCACGCCGGCGGTGTTCTGCCAGTCGCCCGACCAGTAGATCAGCTGGTCGTGGGCCTCGTCCCAGGCCGGATACAGCTCGACGTTGCCGCCCTCGCGCATCATCGACTGGCGCAGCTGGTATCCGGTGCCCTCCTCGTCGATGAAGAACGGCGCGTTGGTGTACTGGCGGGCGAAGTCGGTGGCGCACTTCTCGGAGTGCATGATCTCGTTGATGAACGCCAGCACGAGCGCCATGTCAGAGCCAGGGCGGATGGGCAGCCACAGATCGGCCTTCGAGGCCGTGCAGGTGAAGCGCGGGTCCACGCAGATGACCTTGGCGCCGCGCTCTTGGGCGCGCTT
>CAJUSP010000044.1 GCA_910589165.1 uncultured Adlercreutzia sp. | reverse complement strand
GTGGATGCCGACCTCGCGAAGCTCCTGAAGGACTTCGGGGATTACAAGTCCCAGACGGGCAAGGAGGTGAGCGCGATCGCCAGCGCCGCCGATGCCGCCCAGCGGACGGCGGACATCGCGAACGCTGCCGTGGCCAGCCTCCTGAACATCACCTACTGGGCAGCCGTCTCCGACTTCGGGACGCTCTACGTGATCGGCAAGAAGGTCGCCGTGCTGAGCATCTACTGCAAGAAGACGGCCGCCCTGGCCGGGTGGGCCAGCATCACGGCGGCGCTCCCAGGAGGCGTCAAAGCTGCGAACTCCATGGCTGCCGCGCTCGTCTGCGAGGACCATCCGACCTACGAGGCCATCGCCCTTGTGGAGGGCGGCGAGGTCAAGATTCAGAACCGCAGCAACACCGCCTGGGCAGCCTCCTCTAACGGCTTCTACATCCGGGGGCAGGTCGTGTTCGCCGTGGCCTAGCCCCTGAACGTCCCGAGCACCAGCAGCTTCACGCGGCAGGCTCCGGCGTAGGCCGCGCCGTCGGCCACCTTGCGCAGGCTCATGGTGACGGTCGTGCCGGAGGTAATGCAGGCGTTGGCCACAATGGACGAGGAGGCCTCGTTGACCTGGGCCACGGCGAACTCTACCGCCGTGAAGTCGGCGGAGAGGTTCTTCGAGATCGAGCCGGACGATGCGGTGCCCTCCACCAGGTACGTGGCCAGCCCCGCACCGGCCGAGTAGGTGCGGTGGACGCAGTTGTCCAGGTAGGCTTGGAGGGCCGTCGCAAGATCGCCCTTCGCGATGGTGCCGTCCTTGATCTTCGCGCTTGTGATGGCACCGTCGCCGATGCCCTCCGCCTTGAGCATCTGGGACTTGTAAGGCTATGGGCGCAGGTAGAGCAGCTGCACCTTGGCCGTCCCGCTCTTCGGCGTGCTGTTGCGGTTGTGCAGGTTGAGCATAGTCCAGTGGCACGAGTCCACCGCCACGCCCCCGACGCCGCTGTAGGCGAGGGTCGGCGTGATGTAGCCGTATCCGGGAACCGAGGGGGCGGAGAAGCTGAACCCCGTGGATGCCCCCGCTGCGAGGCTCCACGGCACCTCTATCGTCTTGAGCGCGTAGACCGGCGTCAGCTCATCGAATGCCTTCATGGCGGCGTTGGCGGTCGCCTGAGCCGCAGCCGCCGCCTTGGCGTTAGTCTCCGCCTTCTTGTCCGCCTGGGACTTGTAAGGCTACGCGGTACGGCGCCAGGCGTACACGTCCTGGTATGCGGGCATGTTGCTGTGCGCCTCACCGCCTCCGAACGAGAGCGTTGTGTTTGATACGTGGCAGGTGCGCGAGGCCGACGCGAACGCCACCGAGGAGGTGTTCGACGCGGTGCCAGTCGAGGCTGAGCCGGACACGGCCCACACGCCCTGCACGGAGTCGGTGCTTCCTGGCCTCGCGCCGATGGTCGCGCTCCATTTGGGGAGTTGGGCGAGCGTAAGGGTGGTGGTGTCCGAGCCCCCCGTGCCCGTGTCGTTGGCCATGCGCAGGAAGCGCCCGGTGATCTGCTGCCACTTCGTGCCGGGCCAGTGCTTCTCGGGGCTCGTCGGGTCGAACGAGAGGAACAGCTGCCCCACCTTGAAGGGGCACTGGGACTTGTAATGCCAGGCGACAAAGAAAGAGGCTCTAAGGTTGCAGCTTAGA
>CAJUSP010000043.1 GCA_910589165.1 uncultured Adlercreutzia sp. | reverse complement strand
ACATCGCCCAGTTCGACACCTGCGGCTGCTCGCGCCTGTATCCGGCGCCCTCCGGTACCGCCTTCAACGCCGACGTCTACGACTGCGAGGCGCTGACCAAGGAGCACCTGGATGAGTTCTGGCTTAACCCGCGTCTGGAGAACGGCTCGCTCAAGAAGGCCGACACCCTGGAGGAGCTGGCCGACATGATGGAGTTCGACGCCGACCAGAAGGCCACCTTCCTGGCCACGGTGGCTCGCTACAACGAGCTGGCCGCCAAGGGCGAGGACACCGACTTCGGCAAGCCGGCCTACCGCCTGTCCGACGTGGAGAAGGCGCCGTTCTACGCGGCCCGCATTGCCGGCGCGCTGCTGGTGACCATTCACGGCGTGATCACCGACGTGAACTCCCAGCCGCTGAACGCCGACGGCAAGCCCATCGAGAACCTGTACGTGTGCGGCAACGACCAGGGCGGCTTCTACCCGCACAACTATCCCAGCAACTTCACGGGCATCAACGCCGGCCGCGTGGCCACCTTCGCCCGCATTGCCGCCAAGCACGCCCTGGGCGTGGAGTAAGCACCGCGCTAGCGCGTAGCGCACCCCCCCCCAGCTTTTCCCGAGCCTGCCACCCTCCCCGCAGGCGATCCTTCGGTCCCTCGTCGTTCCCGCGGCGAGGGACCTTCGCATGGGGGCACGGTCTCAGCCTTCTGTTTCCCGCTTCTGCACAAGATCGATAAGCTCCTGGCGCGAGTGCACGCCCAACTTGGCGTAAATGTGCTTAGCGTGGGTAGCCGCCGTCTCGCGACTGATGATCAACTCGTCGCGAATATAGGGAATAGACCGTCCCTGGGCCAGTAGCATGAACACCTCCACCTCGCGAGGGGTGAGGCGGTGACGCTCTGCAAGACGCTCGATAGCGGTGACGTTTTCGGCACGGTCCTCAGCCGCTGAAGCCTGGCCCGTCGACGGCTGCCGCATCTCCTGCGGGCCCGTATCGGAGACCCCCGCGCCTGTCCCAGCTACAGACGCGGGAGCCGAGAGCCCATCGGCCGGATCTGGCCCCATCGCCGCCGCCTTCAAAACCGGAGCGTTCGACTCGGGAATGGCACGATGGAATACGGCCGTGTCATTCAGCGTCAGCATGACCACGGTCACCAGCGCGATAATGCAAAGCACGGCAAGCTGCGTTGCGCCGTCGGCCGATGCCGCCACCCAGGGCTCCGCAAAAACCCAAAAGGCGCAGCCGAGCAAATCGCCGACATGGACAAAGAGCCATCCGAGGCTCGTGGCTTGAACCGGGGTCGCCCTCCCGCTAGCCGCATAGCTCGCGAAGTAAATTTGAGCGATGACGCAGAAAATGAAGCGCCCGATCAGCGATGCCGCAAAGGCCACCACGCCGCCGAACGAGCCCCAGAGGATGACGGCGGCGAACCCTACGACCATGATGGGGCACATCCATCGGTAGAGAAACGAAAGCGAGATGCGTCGCGGGCCAGCGAGAGCCACAGCACTCACGAGGGCCATCAGCAGAGCGCTTGCAAGCAAGATAACCTGCAGCGCGCGGCCGCTGGCTCCCGCGGGGTCGAGCATGCCGGCAACGCTCACCAGGGAGAACACGCCCAGTATACCGAACCCCGTACGCCCCAATCCGGCCAGAAACACGATGCCGCTCCCTTGGTTTCGCTCGTGAGCCATGTTCGACAATATTTGCTCTTCCGCGCGCTCCTGGCTTCCCCACACAAGATAGAAGCAGAGCCCCGACAGAAGGGGGAAGAGGCACGACAGCGCCACCGTCATCCACCCCTGCGTCGACGACACCAGCAAGACCAGAAGCGCCGCTGAAACGGCAGATATCGGCGCAAGGCCCTCGGAGCTTTCGCGAGGAAGTACCGCATAGTACTCGCCCCACATAACCCACATGAGCGCACTGCCGAAACCCGAAGCCACCGATCCTATGCAGAATGCAGCGAACAGCGGCGGCGAGCCCAGGGGCGCAAGAAACAGACGATATGAGTAGAACATTGTGAGCCCCTACTTCATGTCATCTTTTCGCAT
>CAJUSP010000042.1 GCA_910589165.1 uncultured Adlercreutzia sp. | reverse complement strand
TCCTCTCCGCCACCGATGAGATCGGTGTTCAGGTCGGACTCAAGACCGCTCATCAGATCGCCCAGCTCGGCGGCAATGGCGTCGATGGCGTTGGCCTCTTCGTCTTCGGTCTTCTTGGCATCCGCGGCCAGGGCGGCGTACAGCGCCTGGTCCACGTCGATATCGTCATGCTCATCCTCGCTGATGGGCTGCATGTCGTGGCCCTCCAGCTCGATGTTCAGGCACAGCGACTTCATTTCCTTCACCAGCACCTTGAAGGACTCGGGCACCTCGGGGGCGGGGATGTTCTCGCCCTTCACGATGGCCTCGTAGCTCTTCACACGGCCCGAGGTGTCGTCGGACTTCACCGTGAGGATCTCCTGCAGCACGTTGGAGGCGCCGTAGGCGTACAGAGCCCACACCTCCATCTCGCCGAAGCGCTGGCCGCCGAACTGAGCCTTGCCGCCCAGCGGCTGCTGGGTGATGAGGCTGTAGGGGCCGGTCGAGCGGGCGTGGATCTTGTCGTCCACCATGTGGCCCAGCTTCAGGATGTAGGTCTGGCCGACGGTGATGGGCTCGCGGAACTTCTCGCCGGTGCGGCCGTCGTACAGCCACGTCTTGCCGGTGGGAGTGAGCTGGGGCACCAGCTCGTCGCGGGCCATGTCGCCGTACTTGGCATGGTTGATGTTGATGAGGTTGCGGTTGGCCTTCACGATGGCGTCGGAGATTTCCTCCTCGGTGGCACCGTCGAACACGGGCGTGGCCACGTGGATGGGGCCCTCGACGACCTCGGTGGTGTCCTCGGCGTCGGACCAGCCCCACTTCGCGGCCCAGCCCAGGTGGTTCTCAAGCAGCTGGCCCACGTTCATACGGGAAGGCACGCCCAGGGGGTTCAGGATAACGTCGATGGGGGTACCGTCGGCCAGGTAGGGCATGTCCTCCACGGGCAGCACGCGGGAGATAACACCCTTGTTGCCGTGACGACCGGACAGCTTGTCGCCCTGCTGGACCTTACGCTTCTGAGCCACGTAGATGCGCACGAGCTCGTTCACGCCGGGGGCCAGATCGTCGCCGTTCTCGCGGGAGGTGCGGTAGATGCCGATGACGCGGCCGCCGGAGCCGTGGGGCACCTTCAGCGACGTATCGCGCACCTCGCGGGCCTTCTCGCCGAAGATGGCGCGCAGCAGGCGCTCCTCGGCGGTGAGCTCGGTCTCGCCCTTCGGGGTGACCTTGCCCACCAGCACGTCGCCCGGGAACACCTCGGCGCCCACGCGGATGATGCCGTCGGCGTCCAGGTCGGAGATCATGTCCTCGGAGATGTTCGGAATCTCGCGGGTGATCTCCTCGGGGCCGAGCTTCGTATCGCGAGCGTCAACCTCGTACTCGGAGATGTGAATGGAGGTAAGCAGGTCCTCGGCCACCACGCGCTCGGACACGATGATAGCGTCCTCGTAGTTGTAGCCTTCCCAGGGCATGTAGGCGATCATGAGGTTCTGACCCAGGGCCAGCTCGCCGCCGTCGCAGGAGGGGCCGTCGGCCAGCACGTCGCCGGGCTGCACCTCGTCGCCCTTGCGAACGATGGGGCGGTGGTTGATGCAACCGGACTGGTTGGAGCGCTGGAACTTCGGAATGAGGTACTCGTCGTACTCGCCGTCATCGTTCAGGATGATGATGGTCTGGCCGTCCACGTAGTCCACCACGCCGGGGCGCTGGGCCACAAGGATCTCGCCGGAGTCGACGGCAATGCGGTGCTCGATGCCGGTACCCACCAGCGGCGCCGAGGGGCGCAGCAGCGGCACGGCCTGACGCTGCATGTTCGAACCCATGAGGGCGCGGTTGGCGTCGTCGTGCTCGAGGAACGGAATGAGCGAGGTAGCCACGCTGGTCATCTGGCGCGGCGACACGTCCATGTAGTTCACCTGCTCGGGCGGCACGTCCATGGCCTCGCCGAACACGCCGTTGGTGTCGGTGGTACGGGCCAGAACGCGGGTGGACTTGTGGAACACGCCGTCCTCGTCGGTGTAGCCGAACTCGCGGGTTTCCAGGTCGAACAAGTCGTTGGCCTGGGCGATGGTGAAGTTCTCTTCCTCATCGGCGGTCAGGTAGTCGATGTCGTCGGTGACCTTGCCGTCCACCACGCGGCGGTAGGGCGTCTCGATGAAGCCGTAGGGGTTGATGCGGCCATAGGCAGCCAGCGAGCCGATCAGGCCGATGTTCGGGCCTTCAGGCGTCTCGATGGGGCACATGCGGCCGTAGTGCGA
>CAJUSP010000041.1 GCA_910589165.1 uncultured Adlercreutzia sp. | reverse complement strand
CTCAACAACCCCACGCACACCGACATGAACAGCTGGTTCCACTACGCCAAGGTGTACGCGGCGCTCGCCGGCTGCATCGGCTTCATGGCCATCAAGTACTCCTGGGGCAAAATCGGCCGCTCCCACTGGTTCAAGGCCTTCCCCTTCGTCATCGTGGCCATCAACATCATGATCGCCGTCGTGTCCGACTTCGAGAGCGCCTTCCGCGCCTTCGGCACCACCTGGGTGTCCTCCGAGGGCGTCACGCTCTACGGCGGCTGGCACAACGTGTTCAACGGCATCGCCGGCATCCTGAACATCCTGTGCATGACCGGCTGGTTCGGCATCTACATCTCCAAGAAGCGCCAGGACATGCTGTGGCCTGACATGACCTGGGTGTTCATCATCGCCTACGACCTGTGGAACTTCTGCTACACCTACAACTGCCTGCCCACCCACTCCTGGTACTGCGGCATCGCGCTCTTGCTGGCGCCGACCATCGCCGGCCTTCTGTGGAACAAGGGCGGCTGGATTCAGAACCGCGCCTTCACCCTGGCCATGTGGTGCATGTTCTGCCAGATGGTTCCCATGTTCGCCAACGACTCCATCTTCGCGGCCGATTCCGTGAACAACCCTCAGGTGAACCTGGTGGTATCGCTCATCGCCCTGTTCGCGAACATCGCCGCGCTGGCCTACATCGTCTACCGCTCCAAGAAGCTGGGCGTGAACCCCTACAAGCAGGAAGTGTTCGTGGGCACCAAGGACTTCACCGAGGCCATGGAGCGCCGCGCCGATACCGCCTACCTGCTTGAGACCGAGCCCGCCAGCGCCACCCCGGCCGAGATCGCCGAGATGGTGGCCTACAACGAGCTGCCGGCCGAAGGCACCGTAGGCTACGAGTACGTGGCCGTAGAAGTAACCGAAGCCCCGCGCAAGTAGCGCACCTCGCTTCACTCCGCAGCCCAAGGAGGACCCCAGGAGCTTGCCTGGGATCCTCCTTTTTCTTGAGGCTCCATCGCCGAAGCACTCTCCCCCATTTTCGGGTATATTCGTCATTTCCCCAGGTCATATTGAAGCAAATACCCGAATGCGGGCGATGTGCCCACGAAACCCCTCCTGTAGTCTGCAACCTGTTCGCCCCGCAAGGGAGGGACGGACGCGAACCGATTACAAGGAGGACTCACATGGAAACCAATCTTTCTCGTCGCGGATTTCTGACTGGCGCCGCAGCTGCCGGGGCACTTGCCGCCATGGGCCTGGCCGGCTGCGCTCCACAGCAGGCTGCCGGGGGCACCAAAACCGCTGATACCGGAGCCGCTTCCTCATGGCGCGACAAGCCCGAGATGCCCACTGATATTGCCGATACGCTGGAGGCCGACATCGTCGTGGTGGGCGCGGGCAACGGCGGCGTGGTAGCCGCCGCCACGGCCGCCCAGAACGGCGCGAAGGTCATCGTGCTGGAGAAGGCCGGCGAAGTGATGGCCGCCCGCGAAGCCGTGGGTGCCATCAACTCGAAGCTGGAGCCCGACCACCCTGTTGACGTGCCCGAGCTGCTGAATCACGCTGCCCAAACCCAGTCCGGCGACGCCAACATGCTGCTGTACAAGACCTGGGCCGAGAAGTCCGGCGAGATGATCGAGTGGTACAAAGAGACGCTGGAGCCCAAGGGTATGCTCTTCCCCTTCGAGTGGCACTGCCCCGACGATCCGCACGCCTACTATCCGGCCATGTGCTACAACCCCTGCATCGGCGAGTACAACCCCGACGGCCCGAACTACAACTCCTATGCCCATGTGGCCGTGCTGGCCGACGTGTTTACCCAGGATCTGGGCGGAGAGATTCTGTTCAACACCCCGGCTAAGATGCTGGTCCAGGACGAGAGCGGCAAAGTGACCGGTGTCATCGCTGAAAGCAGCGACAAGGGCACCATCCAGGTGAACGCAGCCAAGGGCGTCATCATTTGCACCGGCGGCTACGCAGCCAACACCGAGATGCTGAACGATCTGTGCGAGACGGCCACGAAGTGGTGCGGCCTGACGAGCGCCACCACCGAGGAGGGCGACGGCATTCGCATGGCCCTGTGGGCCGGTGCCGAGCTGGAGCCCGGCGGCGGTGCCATGGTGTGGAACCGCGCCATCCTGCCCGACGGCTTCGAGTTTTCCGACGACCGCACCGGCGGCGACATCTTCCTGCCCGGCAGCCAGCCCTTCCTGCACGTAAACGTGAACGGCGAGCGCTTCATGAACGAGGACCAGTGCTATCCCATGAGCTACGCCCAGGGTGCCCAGCAGCCGCGGCACTTCTCGTGGATTGTATGGGACGGCAACTACTGGGAGGACATCGCCCAGTTCGACACCTGCGGCTGCTCGCGCCTGTATCCGGCGCCCTCCGG
>CAJUSP010000040.1 GCA_910589165.1 uncultured Adlercreutzia sp. | reverse complement strand
ACCGCGTCGAGGATCCCACCCTCGTGCGCCCCGAGATGTGGAAGTAAGCACCACCACTGGTTTGTCGGTTCTCGGGCTGCTAAGGGCAGCGGCCTGAGAGCCTCCAATCTCCGCCAGGATCACCAGCTAAGGGCAGCTGCCTGACGGAACTTTTTAAGGAAAGGGGAACAGGTTTCAACGCCAAAGCGCGACCTGTTCCCCTTTTCTCATACCCAAACACCTCAGAGGAACTTTCATTAAGGAGGGTTATATGGCTCAGGAGAAAAACGCTCCTCAAGGCGAGGGCAGCGGCTTCCAGATGAACTACACCAAGGGCCTTATCTTCATGCTCATCTCTGCGACGGGCATGGGCCTGGTGCCGCTGTTTTCGCGTTGGGCAACGCGTACCGACATGTTCGACGGAGCTCTCGGCCTGAACGCTGGCGACTCCATCGGCGCTCTCATGGCCTGTGGCCGCATGGGCATGGGCGTCATCTTCTTCGTCATCTTGATGCTGGCCACCGGCAAGGTGGAAACCTTCAAGAAGCTGAAGCTGACTCCCGCCATCGCGCTCGGCGGTCTCATGATCGGCATGTCGCTCGCGTGCTACGTGACGTCCACGTTGCTCACCACGGTATCCAATGCCGTTATGTTCATCTACACTGGTCCGGTTATCTGCGTACTCGCTGCACGCATCTTCCGCAAAGAGCCCATGAGCGCTCTGCAGTGGATCTGCCTCTGCGTGGTGTTCGTTGGTATGCTGTTCGGCGAGGGCCTGCTCGGCTTCGGTGTTGGCGGTCAGGCCTTCGGCCTCGACTTCAACCTGGAGACGTCCACGCCCGAGTTCCCGCAGAAGGGCATTGGCGACGCCTTCGGTCTGCTGTCTGGTCTGTTCTACGGCCTGTCCATGTTCTTCAACGGCTACCGCAAGGATGCTGACACCACGGCCCGCGGCGTGTGGAACTTCATCTTCGCCGTGCTGGGTGCCGGCATCATCACCGTTATCCTGAACTCGCTCGGCTCGAACCCGGGTATGGAGAACTGGGCGCTGAACATCCACTTCACCACGTTCAACTGGATCGGCGCGGTGCTGCTGTGGATCATCTGCGGCCCCATCGCCCTGGGCTGCCTTCTGGTTGCCGGCCGCAACCTGCCGGCCATGGATTACGGCACCATCGCCTACTGGGAGGTTCCCGTTGCCATCTTCATCGGCATCGTGGTCTTCGCCGAGCCCATGTCCATCAACAGCTGGCTGGGCGTCATCCTCATCTGCGGTGGCGGCGCCTTCCCCACGGTGAAGGCTATGCTTGCCCGCAAGGGTACTGGTACGGTTGACGACAAGACGCTCGAGAGCGTCGAGGCCGAGAACCAGGCCGAGGTGGAAACTCAGGATCTGCCGTAAGGTTTAGCTGCAAGGCGCTCGCATCTGCGGGCGCCTTTTTACTTGGTAAGGGGGTGGTTCCCGTGAGGGCCACACAAAGCAAAAAGGGGTTTGGAAAGGATCTGGGTGATTTCCATGGCATCTAGCGACACTATGGTGGCACGCTCTGCGAGCGCCGAGGAGGAGCACGCCACGTTGCGACGCGTCGCGGTTTCGTCGTTCCTCGGCAACTTCATCGAGTGGTTCGACTACGCGTCCTACTCGTATTTCGCCACGGTTATCGCGCTTGTGTTCTTCCCGACGGAGAATTCCACCGTGGCACTCATGGAGACCTTCGCCGTGTTCGCCCTGTCCTTCCTCATGCGGCCGGTCGGCGCGTTCTTCTGGGGGCACATGGGCGATAAGAAGGGCCGCAAGTGGGCCCTGGCCACGTCCATCCTGCTGATGACGGCGGCTACGTTCTGCATCGGCCTTCTGCCCAGCTACGCCACCGTGGGGCTTCTGGCTCCGGCGCTGCTGCTTCTGCTGCGTATGGTGCAGTCGTTCTCGGCCTCCGGCGAGTACGCCGGCGCTGCTACGTTTTTGGCCGAGTACGCCCCGGCCAACCATCGCGGCCTGTATTGCTCGCTCGTGCCGGCTTCCACGGCCACGGGCCTTTTGGTGGGATCCACCCTGGCCACGCTCATGTTCATGACCTTCGGCCACGACTCGGCCTTCGTGACCGAGTGGGGCTGGCGCATTCCGTTCCTGCTGGCCGGCCCGCTCGGCATCATCACGCACTACATCCGTACGCGCGTGTCCGATTCGCCGGTGTACCAGGAGATGCAGGACAAGCTGGAGGCGAAGGGCGAGTCCGACGACACGCCTATCAAGCTGCTGTTCACGAAGTACTGGCGCCCGCTTATCATCTCGTTCGGCGCCTGTATGCTGAACGCCGTGGGCTTCTACGCCGTGCTCACCTACCTGCCGAACTACCTGCAGGACACCATCGGCTACGACGCCGGCGCCTCGTCGCTCATCACGACGATCTGCCTGGTGGCCTACATCGCGTTCATCTTCCTGTCCGGTCGCATCTCCGATAAGTTCGGCCGCAAGAAGATGCTGATCATCGCGTCGGTGGGCTTCATCGTGTTCACGGTGCCGGCCTTCATGCTCATGGGGTCGCAGAACTTCGCCATCATTCTGGTGGTTGAGCTGGTGATGTGCCTGCTGCTTACTATCAACGACGGCACGCTTTCCAGCTACCTGTCCGAGACGTTCCCCACCGAGGTGCGCTATTCCGGCTTCGCGGTGAGCTTCAACTTCGCCAACGCCATCTTCGGCGGCTCGGCGTCGTTTATCTCCATCGCGCTCATCGAGGCCACGGGCAATGCCATCGCGCCGGCGTGGTACATGGTGGCCATCTCGGTCATCGCGCTCATTGCCATGTGCATGACCCACGACAACTCGAAGAAAAAACTCACCGACATCAAGTAGGGAAGAGTCGCAGCTTCGATAAGGCAGCCGTCCGACGGGAGGGGTCGGGCGGCTGCTTTTGTTGTGCGCGTGAGCAACGAGGGATGCTGTTGACGTGAGGTCAAGGTTTTCCAAAAAATACTTCTCATCTGGGCTTACAATCTTGCTCGAATTTTGGTAAAGTCACGGCAAGTAATCAATATAGAAACGAGGCGGTTATGACCAAGCCCTTGGCCAAGCCCAAATCCCTGAAGGCCCAAATTACCCGAACCTCTCTGGTTCTCGCCGCGGCGGCGCTGCTGCGCGAAAGGGGTCCCGAGGCCGTCACCTATCGCAAGGTGGCCGAGTGGGCGGGGGCTGCCTCGTCTTCGGTCGGCTACTACTTCGATTCCGTGACCGACCTTCTCTACGAGGCCGGCTGCTACAACATCGAGCTGTGGATTGCCCGTGCCGAGAAAGTGGCCCAGACAGCCGATGCCATGGACGAGGCGGAATGCCGCGAGCGCGTGGTGTCGCTTCTAATGGACGCCTGCCTGCCCGATGACACGGTGACCATGTCGGCCCACTACGCCCAGCTGATCGCCTCGGCCGAGGCGCCTGCCGTTACCGAGGCCTACCGCAAGGGGCGCGAGGCGCTCGATGCCGCGGTGGACCGCATTCTGGTGCGCGCCAGCGTGAACCTCACGCCGGCTGTAGTGGTGGCCCTGGTCGACGGGGGAGCGGTGAAGGCCATTTCCGAGGGCTACGAGGTGCGCGATATTGTGCGCTCGCTCCTTGAGGCGGCTATCAACCGCTAGGGACTTATCATCTATTGACGGTAAGTCACCCGATCAATGACGAAATTGTTCAACTATTTCGGCAAAAGGTCTTTTGTGCACCTGCAAAAAATGGTATAACTAGGGTGTCTCAGAAAGAGACATTCTTAGTGCCTATGAGATAGGAGCACATTCATGGCAAAGATCGTTAGCTCTTGGAACGACTGGGATCCGCTGAAGCGCGTCATCGTCGGCCGCT
>CAJUSP010000039.1 GCA_910589165.1 uncultured Adlercreutzia sp. | reverse complement strand
CTTCCGCCATTTTAAATCCTCTTTCCTCTTTCCGGTCTCCCGGAAAGGTAATAACACGTGCTGCATGGCGGCAACACTCACCCTCACCTCGAGGGCACGGGTGACACTATACGCTAACTTGACCGGTTTTCCGCGCGGAAATATTCATCTCCACTAGATGCCGTCAGATGCGCCGTCAACAAGGAGCAGCGCCTCGAGCTCCTCGTCGGTGACGGCCTCGGGCCCCAGCTCGTGTCCGAAGGCCTCGGCCACCGCCTGGGCCTGCCCGGCCCGCAGGTCGGCCATCTCGCCGTTGCCCGCCTCGCCATGGTAGCGCGCCGACAGCCAGAGGCTGCGCGCCACGTACTCCGTCAGGTGCGGGTCGATGCCCGACACCTGCAGGATGCCAGCCAGGGATGCCGGCGCCAAAGACAGCAGAGCGGTGCCGTCCAAATCGGTAGCCTCGCCGATGGCAGCGTCCATCATGGCGGCGGCCCCGTCGGGATCTTCCTCGCCAGCGGCCCGCTCCACCGAGCGCCGAATGGCACCCAGCAGCTGGGCGATAATGCTCATCAGGTAATCCTGCTCGTACATCAGCTATCCTCTCCAGCATGAGACAGCGCCCCGGAGGGGTGTCTCATCCTCCGTAAAACCTTCGGCGCATTCGCGCAGGAGGAGTTCTCGAGGATGAGACACCCCTCCGGGGCACTGTCTCACCCCTACGGCTGCTCCGGCGGTACAAGCCCCAAATGCTCCCAGGCATGGACCGTGGCCTGGCGACCCTTGGGCGTGCGCATCATGAGCCCCTGCTGCATAAGATAGGGCTCGTAGACATCCTCCACAGTATCCGGGTCCTCGGCCAAGGCCGATGCCAAAGTCGTGAGCCCCACCGGGCGACCGCCGAACTGCACGCAGAGCACTTCCAGCAGCCGGTTGTCCACCGCGTCGAGCCCCAGGTGGTCCACCTCGAAGAAGGTAAGCGCCTCGGCAGCCACGTCCTCCGTAATAGCGCCGTCGCCACGCACCTGGGCCCAGTCGCGCACCCGCTTCAGCAGGCGGTTCGCCAAACGCGGCGTGCCGCGGCTGCGGCGGGCGATTTCCAACGCGCCCTCCTGGTCCACATCCACATTCAGAATGGAAGCCGACCGACACACGATGGAGGCCAGCTCCTCGGGCGTGTAGTACTGCAAGCGGAAAGCGATGCCGAAGCGATCGCGCAAGGGCCCGGTGAGCAGGCCGGTGCGCGTCGTAGCGCCGATGAGGGTGAACCGCGGCAGATCGAGCCGGATAGACCGAGCTGCCGGCCCCTTCCCCACCACAATGTCCAGTTCGAAATCTTCCAGCGCCGGATACAGCACCTCTTCCACCATGCGGTTCAGGCGGTGGATCTCGTCGATGAAGAGCACGTCGCCCTCTTCGAGGTTGGTGAGGATGGCGGCCAAATCGCCCGTGCGGGCAATGGCCGGCCCCGAGGTCGTACGGATGGAAGAGCCCAGCTCGTTGGCCACCACCGTGGCAAGGGTCGTCTTGCCCAGGCCCGGAGGGCCCGAGAACAGGATATGGTCGGCCACATCGCCCCGGCTCTGGGCCGCCTCGATCATAATGGCGAGCGATTCTTTCACCTTCGTCTGACCCAAGTAGTCGCCAAGGCGCTTCGGCCGCAGCGAGAAGTCGAGCTCCAGGTCGTCCTCAGTGAATGTGGGCGCCACGGCCCGCGAGCGCGCATCCGCGTGCCCGGCCGCGCCCGCATCGGCGTCGGCGATATACCCGATACCCTCTATTTCAACATCGTACGCCATGAGATCCTATCGACTTCCCAAACGTTTGAGGGCATATTGTAGCAGCGCGCCCTCGCCCGCGCCCTCGGGCGCCCCCTTCAAGGCCACCTCGGCCTCGGCGGACGTGAACCCCATGGCCAGAAGGGCCTCGGTGGCCCCGGCCAACGCCACCGCGTCGGCCGATGCCGCGCCGGCCCCCTCGTCGCTGAACAGGCTCGCCATCGATTCCTCCAGCGTGCCCTTCAGCTCCAGAATAATGCGCTCGGCCGTCTTCTTGCCCACACCGGGAATGTGCGACACCCGCGACACGTCGCCGGCGGCAATGGCGTCGGCCAGCTCGCGCGGCGAGTAGGTGGAAAGCGCCGCCAGGGCCATCTTCGGCCCCACCTTACTCACGGCTACGAGCCGCTCGAACATGGCCTTCTCCTCTTCCGAGAGGAAACCGTAGAGCCCGATGCCGTTCTCCGTCACCGACAGGTAGGTGAGCACGGTGACAGCCTCGCCCGCCGGCGGCAGCTTGGCCAGGGCCGACTGGGCCATGGTGACCCCGTAACCCACCCCGTTCACGTCGATATAAGCCGTGGAAGGCGGCAGCACCGCCGCCACCGACCCCTTCAGGAAGGCAATCATCGGAACACTCCGTTCTCGTGCGTAATGTGGCAGATGGCCGCCGCCAGGGCATCGGAGGCGTGGTCGGGCTCCGGGTCGCGGTCGAGCTTCAGCAGGCGCCGCACCATGTACTGCACCTGGTCCTTCTCGGCCGAGCCCTCGCCCACCACCGCCAGCTTGATCTGGCGCGGCGAGTACTCCCCCACCGTAAGGCCTCCCTCCGCGCAGGCGACGAGCGCCGCCCCGCGGGCCTGCCCCGTGGCGAAGGCCGCCGTGACGTTCTGCCCGAACCACACGGTCTCAATGCCGACGCATTCCGGCCGGAACCGCTCGACCACGGCGCCAATTTGGTGGTGGATTTTCATAAGCCGCTCAGCCAAGGGCTGCGAGGCCGGCGTGGCCACGCACCCATAGGCCACGCACCCCATGCGCGGCCCGCACTGCTCCACCACACCCCATCCGGTGTGCGCGAGCCCCGGGTCGATCCCCAGTATAATGCGCGTTTCGCCAGCCAAGATAAAAGCCCCACTTTCAACTAGTGGGGCTAATTCTAGAACATATGTTTGCTGATTGCAAGAACGGATCTGCCAAGCGAAGAAAACATATTCAACGTCTCAGTAGGCAACTCGCCTGCGCGATAGACAAAGCCCCTTTCCTGCCTTAGAATGTACTACATCGTTATACGTTACGAAGGAGATCCTATGGCCATGGAAGCGACAGCAATTCGGTTCGCCCCCGACGAAAAGACCTGGATTCAAAGCTACGCGGATTTCTGCGGCAAGACATTCTCCGACGTCGTGCGCGAAGCGGCTCTTGAAAAAGTTGAAGAAGCCGCCGATTTGGAAGCTTACGCCCAGGCGCTTGAGGAAGACGACGGTATTCGATACTCCATGGATGAGGTTATGCGCATGGCCATGATGGCCGAATGAGCTACAACGTCGTCTGGACGAAGCGCGCCTCAAAGGAGCTGCTCTCTATACCGAAAAAGCAGCGCCTTATGATCGCCAAATGGGTGAAAGACAATTTGGACGGCTGCGCCAATCCGAAGGCCATCCCCGGCTCCAAGGCCATCCAAGGCTCGCAGCAAGGCTGGCGCTATCGCGTCGGAAGCTATCGCGTCCTCGCGCGCATCGAAGAAGACGAGCTCATCATCGAAGTCGTTCGCGTCGGCCACCGCCAAGGAGTCTACGGAAACCTCCCGAAAATGTAGCAAACAAGCCAGCGGCCCCGCCACTCACTTCTTCTCGAAGTACACCGCGTGCGGGGTGCCGGCACTTTGGCGCTCGAGAAGCGGGCGCAGCTCGGATCGCTTGCTGATGCCGGACTTAACGTAGGCGCTGCACCCGCAGTCCCACACGAGAAAAGAACCCCGCGGGCACCATGGCCGCGGGGTCCTTTCGTCTTCTGCTTGACGATACGGCCTTACGGGCGCTGGCCCATGCCGCCTTCCAGGGTGAGGGTCTCGCCGCTCATGAACTTGAAGTCGGGGTTGGCCAGCTGCACTACCACGCGGCCGATTTCCTTCTCCACGTCGCCGTAGTGGCCCATGGGGGGCATGTGCACATTGGCCTCGAAGGCCTCGGGGTAGGCCTCCTGGAAGTTCTCCAGCGCCGCGGTCCAGGCCAGCGGGCACACCACGTTCACGTTGATGCCGTCGGGGCCCCACTCGGTGGCGG
>CAJUSP010000038.1 GCA_910589165.1 uncultured Adlercreutzia sp. | reverse complement strand
GCGGGACTCTCTCCCGTCCGCCGCCCTCGCGAGCGGCGCAAGGAAGTACTTTACGGGACTTCGTTTTCCGTGTCAACCGATTCACAAAACCTCAACAATTTTGTTTTCTCGCTTGACAGCCCCGTGGGCTCACAAGGAGCGCTGTCTTCCGTCTTCCGAAAAAGACAGCTTGCATATAATACAGCTCTCCCCGATTTGCGCAAGGGGGAATTTCAAATTTCTTGAAACTTTTTGGGCAGATGCGCCACCGAGGCCCTTCCGCTTGGAAGAAAGACCAGTATACTGGGATGAAAATGCCCGAAACGAAGGACTTAGCCATGGCCGCCGCCCACCGCAATCCCAACACCAGCGCCCGCCCCTTCCGGCTTTCCGCCGACGGACAGGCGGCACCCTCCCCTTCCCCCATCTCTCTTGGGCAGGGCATCACGGAGGGGGCGAAGGCCGTGCGCTTTCCCCTGCCGGACGTGGCCCGCGACGCGCTTTCCATTATAGAAAGCGCCGGAGGCGAGGCGTGGTGCGTGGGCGGTTTCGTGCGCGACGCGCTTTTGGGACGGCCCATCCACGATGTGGACATCGCCTGCTCGCTGCCGTGGCCGATCACTCAGCGCGCCTTCCAGGAAGCGGGATGGGGCACTGTGGAAACCGGCGTGGCCCACGGCACCCTCACGGTTGTGCGCGACGGCGAGCCGCTGGAAATCACCACCTATCGGCTCGACGGCAGCTACTCCGACGGGCGCCACCCCGATTCCGTCGCAGCGGCGTCCACCATCGAAGAGGACCTCCAGCGACGCGACTTCACCATCAATGCGCTCGCTTACCACCCTGAGCGCGGCGTCATCGATCCGTTCGGCGGCGTGGCCGACATGGAGGCCGGCGTACTGCGCTGCGTGGGCGACCCCATGACACGCTTCTCGGAGGATGCCCTGCGCATCTTGCGGGCCTGCCGCTTCGCCTCGCAGCTGGGCGTGGCCATCGATCCGGCTACCTTCGAGGCCATGGTTGCCTCGAAGAACCTGCTGCGGAAGGTGTCGGGCGAGCGCATCTACCGCGAGCTGGAGCGCTTCGTTTGCGGCGACTACGTACACGACGCCCTCATGAGCTGCGTCGACGTGCTGGCCTTCGTCCTGCCGGAGCTGGTGGCCATGAAGGGGTTCGTGCAGCACACGAAGTACCATATATATGATGTGCTCGAGCACACGGCCTGGGTTTGCCAGCACACTCCGCCCGAGCCGCTGCAGCGCTGGAGCGCTCTGTTCCACGACATGGGGAAACCGGCGGCGTCGTTCTTCGAGGGAGACGTGGAGCACTTCTACGGCCATGCCGCCATATCGGTCCAGCTGTCGGAAGGCATCATGCACCGGCTGCCCTTCCCTGCCTGGCTGCGCCGCGATGTGCCCGTCCTCGTGCGCACCCACGACGACGTGGTGCCGGCGAACGCGCGGGCCGTGCGCCGCATGCTCGGTCGCCTGGGCGGACGAACGGACCTGTTCGAGGCGCTCTGCGACATCAAGCGGGCCGACGCGCTCTCCCAGGCGCCGTTCTGCGCGCCCCGGGCCGATACGGCCGAAGAGCTGCGCGCCCTTATGGGCCAAATTCTGGAAGAGGAAGCGGCCTTCTCCGTGAAGCACCTGGCCATAAACGGCCGCGACATCATGGCCCTCGGCGTGGAAGCCGGCCCCGAAGTAGGCCGCATCTTGAACGCCTGCCTCGACGCCGTCATAGACGAGCAGGTCCCCAACGAGCGAGAGGCACTGATCGGCTTCATCACCCAGCAAAGAGATCAAATATAAGCCGCAGAGCGAACAAGGCGATCACGATGAGCATGATAGGGCGCAGGATGGCGGCGCCCTTCTTGTCGAAGAGGCTCGCGCCGATCCAGTTGCCGACGATGTTGAAGGCGCCGGCGGCCAGGCCCAGCCCCACGAGCACTTCCCCATTCGCGAGGAACACCGTCAGCGCCGCCACGTTGGTGGCCAGATTGATAGCCTTGGTGGTGCCAGCCGCCTCGCGCATGCCCTGATGGGCCACGGCGGTAAGCAGCAGCATGAGGATGGTGCCGGTGCCCGGCCCGTAGAAGCCGTCGTAGATGCCCACGGCCAGGGCAATGGCGCCGGTGAGCCCGAGGGCGCGGCGCGGGGGCAGCGGGCGCTCGGCGAAGCGGTTCAAATCGCGGGTGCGGAAGACCATCCAGGCTACGAAGGGCAGCGAGACGAGCATGAACACCATAAGCGCGAAGCTGTCGGCCACAAGCGCCAGGTTCGCGCCCGCTGCCGAGCCCGCCAGGCCGCAGGCGACACCCATGATGACGAACCGCTTCACCATGTAGCCGAAGAGCACGTAGCGGATGGTGGCCACCGTGGTGCCCATGGTAGAGGACAGCTTGTTCGTCGCGATGGCCGCATGGGGCGGAAGCCCGGCGAAGAAGTAGGCCGGCAGCGAGATGAGGCCGCCCCCGCCGGCCACGGCATCCACCAGCCCCGCAACAAGTGCCAACGGGCACACGATGAGAAATTCCACAGCTCCCCCTCTTCGCAACTTGCTCCAAGACCGCTCAGAATTTGAGATTCTATCATTCACAAATGGCAACGGGACTGTGCTACAATGCTGAATACATTTTCACTGAAAACTGTTTCAGTGTTAGGAGATGAGGTAGCCATGGAATTCTTCGGACGTCACGAGGAGCTCAAACGGCTCCAACGCCAGTTCTCAGGCAGCAAAAGCGCAACGCTGATATACGGAAAAAGGCGCGTGGGCAAAACGACGCTCATCCGCCGAGCTGCGGAGTCCTTTCCAGGCAACTTTTTGTATTACGAGTGCGTTCGTTCATCGATCAGAGACAACCTCGACAGGCTCACTCGGCTCATTGCCGAGCTCTCACAATCCCCTTACCTGCACTTCAACGACTTTTCCGAGCCCTTCGCATTCCTTTCGTCTCTGGGCAGGAAAACCCTGGTGGTCATAGACGAGTACCAGTACCTGAAGAGCCTTGGCCGCGAGGGCGAGATCGACTCGCTCTTCCAGGCGGCCATAGATGCCATGGGAGACGGAGTGCACGTTGTCCTTTCGGGATCGTATATTTCCGTGATGAAGGAGCTCTTGGAGGAAGACAATCCGCTTTTTGGCAGGTTCGGCTGCATGATCAACCTCAAGGAATTCGGGTACCTCGATGCGTCGCGCTTCGCGACAGCAGCCAGCGCCCGAGAGAAAGCGGAACTTTATTCCGTCTTCGGAGGGCTTCCGTTTGCGTGCTCGAAGATGGACCCACGCACCTCCCTGCGAGAAAACATCTGCTCGCTTTTGCTTGAGAACGGCTCGCCGCTGCGCACCTATATGGAGTATGTCCTTTTTTCGGAAGTCTCAAAGGTTAGCAATGCGAATCGCGTGCTTGAAAGCCTTGGCAACGGCAAGAAGCGCTACACGGAAATCGAGGCCTCGACTCACGCCGCGCAAAACGGCGCCACAGACAAGCATCTGAAAATACTGCTGGGCATGCAGGCAATCGAGAAGATCCAGCCCATCAACAGGATAGGCGATGCGAAAAAAACGTTCTACACCATCGCCGACAACCTCGTGCGCTTCTACTACACATTCGTGTTCGGCAACGAGAACTACATCGAAATCCAGGGTCCCAAAGGATACTACGACTCGACCATCGAGCCAGCCATTGAGCAATTCATCTCACGCAGATTCGAGGGAATCGCGCGGGAATACTTTGCGATGGAGGCAAAACGGGGCGGAAACCCCCGAAGTATCGCAGATGTGGGAACACTCTGGTATGACGACCGCGAGAAGCGCGCAAACGGGGAATTCGACATCGCGCTCAGGCACCTATCAGGCGCCTATTCCTTCTACGAGGCAAAGGCCTTCTCCCGGCCAATGACCAAGACGGAGTGCGACACGGAGGCGGCACAGGTGCGTCGTGCCGCCAACCTAACAGGGATAGAAGTCGCGAGCATCGGATTCGTGTCGCTCGAGGGGTTCGATTTCGACTCAGACGAGTACGACCTGATTACTGGCGCCGACCTATACGCCTAGCCCCCACGCAAAACGGGCCGCCCGAGGGCGGCCCGATGAGTTCTTGGTAGCTCCGACCGGATTCGAACCGGCGACCTCCGCCTTGAGAGGGCG
>CAJUSP010000037.1 GCA_910589165.1 uncultured Adlercreutzia sp. | reverse complement strand
TTTGGAAGATCGTTTTAGCCTTTCTGGTCGTAGAAATTCGTTTAATAAGAAAGCGGCCACTAAATCGCCCGCTCCTCTCTACCTAAACGCAATTCTAGAGCCATCGCCGAACTGGAGGGCTCCTCCTCGGATGAGACAGCGCATTTCCCTGCGAGCCGCTGGCAAGTTTTTTCATACAAGTTAGGAACGTGGGTTGCGCGCCCTATATCTTGTGTTAGTATTCTCAATCGCTAACTAGATATGGTAACCGACCGAGGTCGCGCCCCTGCGGGCGAACCCCTCGACGAGCGACAAGGAGCACACCATGGAGAACAAGATGATCGACGGCGTGAAGGTGGCCGTGAACTACGCTCAGGCCGACGACGCCCCGGTGTCCGAGGACGAGATCAAGGCCTACATCAAGCGCGCCCACGACAAGTACCCCCATGGTCAGCTGGAGTCCCTCACCCTCGACGTTGACGGCGAGGACGTGGGCATCCACTACGGGCTCGCTCCGGTGAAGTTCGACCGCATCCGCCGCATCACCGGCTACCTGGTGGGCACCCTCGACCGCTTCAACGACGCCAAGCGCTCCGAAGAGCACGACCGCGTCAAGCACGAGGTTCCCAGCTGCTGCATCAAGTAGCTGCGCGTCCCTCGCATCCCTCGGCTAACGAAACAGGCCCTCTTCCAAACGGGAGAGGGCCTGTTGGTTTCTTGGGCATTGTTGCTTACAGTGGCAAGCGTCCCTCTAGGGCGCGGCCGAGAGTTACCTCGTCGGCGAATTCCAAGTCGCCGCCGACGGGAAGGCCGCTGGCAGGGCGCGTCACCTTCACGCCCAAGGGCTTGATGAGCCGCGCCAGATAGGCGGCCGTGGTCTCGCCCTCGATGTTGGGGTTCATGGCGAGCACCACCTCGGTCACGTCCTCGCGGCCGAGGCGCGCCATCAGCTCAGCGATGCGCAAGTCGCCCGGCCCCACGCCCTCCATGGGCGCGAGCACGCCCCCGAGCACGTGGTACACGCCGTTGAACACGGCCGTGCGCTCGATGGGCGGGATGTCGCGCGGCTCGCTCACCACGCAGACCACCGACCCGTCGCGCTTGGCACTCGCGCAAATCTCGCACAGCTCGCCCTCGGCGTAGTTGTAGCAGCGCGCGCAGAAGTGCACGCCGGCCTTCACCTCGCGAATGGCATCGGCCAGACGCAGCGCCTCGGCGGCGTCGGCGTTCAGAATCCAGTAGGCCATGCGCTGGGCCGACTTCGGCCCCACGCCGGGCAGCCGCTCGAGCTCGTCGAGCAGCTTCTGAATGGAGGGGGCGGCTTGCATGGAGAACTCAGGCGTCGCTGGCCACGGCTACATTAGGCCGGGAATCTTCATGCCGCCCATAACGGCGCTCATGCGGGCGTTCGCGGCCTCGGAGGCGGCGCGCAGGGCCTCGTTCACCGCGACGCACACCATGTCCTGCAGCATCTCGACGTCCTCGGGGTCCACGGCGGCCGGATCGATGACGATCTCGGTGATGGCCATCTCGCCCGTGGCCGTGGCCTTCACCATGCCGCCGCCCGCGGAGGCCTCGAAGGTCATGGAGGCGATCTCCTCCTGGGCCGCCGCCGCGTCGCGCTGCATCTTCTGGGCCTGCTTCATCATTTTCTTCATATCCATGGAAGGACTCCTTTGCGGAACGGTTTTCGTGTCTGACTATTGTAGGGCAAAGCGCGCTAGAGCACCTGCTCGAAGGTCACGCCCTCGCCGAATCCGAAGGCGAGCGAGGCGGCCAGGGCATCGTCGTCGGGGTCTTCGGAGGGGTTCGGGGAAGGGCCCGAGACGGCGTCGGGTTCCGGAGGCAAGCCGGCGCTTGAGGGCGCGGGTGCCGGAGCGGGGGCCGCGGGGGCCGTCGGCGCCGGAGCGGGAGCGGAAGCGGCGACAGCGGGCGCGGGACTGGAGGCCGCGGGGGCCGACGGAGCCGACGGGGCCGAAGCCTCCCAGGGGGGCACCTCGGCCGGGGCAGCCGGGGCCGCGGGCGCGGGAGCCTCGAAGGGAATGTCGTCGTCGCCGTAGGGCACGTAGTCGTCGTAGGGTGGTCGGTCGTCATCGGGGGCCGCGGCGGCAGGGGTCGGCGCCGCCGGAGCAACCGAGGCCGGCGCCGCGGGGACAGCCGAAGCAGATGTCGCCGGGGCCACAGAGGCAGCTGGGGAAACGGCTGCCGGGGCCGCAACGGGAGCGGACGCCGAGGGGCCAGGCGCCGGCGCGGGCGCGGGCACAGCCGTCGGAGCTGGGGCCGCAGGAGCCACTGCGCGCACGGCGCCGGATGCGCCAGCCTTGCGCAGCTCGAAGGGAATGTCGGCGCGGGCCTCGCGGCGCAGGGCCTCGGCCAGCTCGGCCTGCACATCGGCCTTCTGCACGGCGCGGAAGGCGAAGTCGTTCTCGGCGGGGAACTCCACCACCAGGGTTCCGGAAGCGGCGTCGAAGACCGCCTTGGTGTTCATGAACAACACGCCGTAGGCCGCCTTGGCCTTCTTCAGCGTGGCCAGGGCCCCGGCCCACAAACGCTGCAGCGAGGCGACGTTGGAAAGCGTCGCCGCCACCTCGGCCGACAGGGGGCCGGCAGCTGCGGGCGCCGCAGGCGCAGGTGCCGCGGGCTCGGGGGAAGGCGCAGGGGCCGGGGCCGAAGAAACCGCAGGGGCGGCAGGGGCCTCAGGGGTCGACGCGGCAGCAGGAACAGGAGCTGGGGAAGCGGGCTCAGCGGCAGCCGGGCTCGGCTGGGCGGCAGCCGCTGGCGCCGGAGCCGGCGCGGGCGCGGCAGATGCGGCGGCCTGCGGTTGCACCGGTGCCGCGGGCGCGGGCGGAGTCGCCATCGTCGGAGACGCTACAGGCGCTGCGGGCGCGGGCGGAGTTGCCACCATCGGAGGCGCTACTGGCGCAGCCGGCGCCACCACCGCGGCCCCGGCCAGCTGCCGCTCCAGCGATTCCACGCGCTCGGCCAGCGCCTCCATGGTCACATCGGATTCCGGACGCACCATGCGCGTCAGCGCGATCTCGAAGGACAGGCGCGGGTTCGTGGACGTCTTCAAGTCCGCCGCCACATCGCCCAGCACCCCCAGAAGGCGCGCCAGGCGGTCGGCGCCGAACAGCGGCAGCTCGCGCGCAAGCTCGTCGCGCGTGGCGTCGCTCACCTCCAGCACCACCTCGGGGCCGGCCACCGCCATCACGTACATGTTGCGCATATGCGTCGCCAAGTCGCCCACGAACTGCGCCATGTCGGCGCCGGTCTCCACGTACTCGGCCACCCAGCGGAAGCAGCTCGCCGCGTCGCGCTCGCCTACGGCGCGCACGATTTCGGCCAGGTCGGTGGACTCCACCGACCCCAGCATGCGCTCGGCCACTTCCATCGACACGGTGCCGTCGCCGAAGGCGATAAGCTGCTCCAGCGAGGTCAGCGCGTTGCGCAGGCCGCCCTCGGCCCGGTGCGCGATCAAATCGAGCGCCTCGCCCTCGAATTCCACGCCCTCGGCCACGCAGATGGCCCCCAACCGCGACACCATGGCCTCGGTGGAGATGCGGCGGAAGTCGAACCGCTGGCAGCGCGAGTGAATGGTCTCGGGCACCTTCTGCGGGTCGGTGGTGGCCAGAATGAACACCACATGGCTCGGTGGCTCCTCCAGCGTCTTCAGCAGCGCGTTGAAGGCGGCCGTCGACAGCATGTGCACCTCGTCGATGATGTACACCTTGTAGCGCCCGCGGGTCGGCGCGAACTGCACGCGTCCGATGATCTCCTCGCGGACGTTCTCCACGCCGGTGCGGCTAGCGGCGTCCAGCTCGTAGACGTCGGGGTGCTCGCCGGCGGCGATAAGCTCGCAGTCCTCGCAAGTGCCGTCGGGCTCGGCAGTCGGCCCGCTCTCGCACAGCAGCGCCTTAGCCAGAAGGCGCGCCGTGGTGGTCTTGCCCGTGCCGCGCGGCCCGGTGAACAGATAGGCGTGGCTCACCTTGTCCTGGGCAATGGCGTTCTTGATGGTGCGCTCGATGTGCTCCTGCCCGACCACATCCTCGAAAATCTGCGGTCGGTACTTGCGGTAAAGGGCCTCGGCCATGGCCTACTCCCCCTTCTCCTCGGTCGTCTCGTCGGCCGCGGCCGGCGCGTCGGCAGCGTCCTTCTCGGCAGCGCGCTTGGCGGCCATCTCATCGGCCACCCGCGCCCGGGCCTGCGCCTTCGCCTCGGCCTCGGCGCGCAGCACCTTCTCCTCGGCCAGCTCGCGGTCATACTCGGCAGCGCTCACGCGCTCCTCGGCCTGGGCCACCGGGTCGCCCGCCTTCGCCTTGCGCGAGGTCATGGCCGCCTTCACCACGCCGATAATAGCCGGCGCCACCGACACGGCCACAATGCCCAGCACGATCACCTCGAAGTGCTCCTGCACGAAGGGCACGCCGCCGAAGAAGTAGCCCACCAGCACGAACAGGCTCACCCACAGAATGCCGCCCATGGCGTTGAACAGGGTGAACTTCCCGAAGTTCATGTGCCCGGTGCCGGCGATGAACGGGGCGAAGGTGCGGAAGAACGGCATGAAGCGCGTGATGACTATGGTAAGGCCGCCGTAGCGCTCGAAGAAGTGATCCAGCTTCGCCATGCGCTCGGGGGTGAGCGCCTTCACCTTGCCCGAATCGATGATGCGCGTGCCGAAGAAGCGCGCGATCCAGTAGTTCGACGTGTTGCCCAGAATGGCCGCGGCGTAGAACACGAAAAGCGTCGCCCAAATGTTCAGACCGCCGCCGTCGGCCGAGAACACGCCGGCCGCGAACAGCAGCGAGTCGCCCGGCAGAAACGGGAAGAACACCAGCCCCGTCTCAACGAACACGATGAGGAACAGCGGCGTGTACACCCACACCGGCCCCAGCGCGATAATCCAGCCGGCGATGAAGCCGCGCGGGTCTTTCAGCAGGTTGATGAAGAAATCGATGATGCCCATGGTTGCCTTTCGAAGCAGAACGTAGAAAGTGCCCCGAATAGGTATGGGCGCTCGTCAGCGGTCCCTTATGGCTGCTTCCTCCCGGACCTGACCAGGTTCGGAACTTGGCGCCGCCCATACCCATTCGAGGCACTCGAACTCGTAACTGCAAAGTATAGCGAAACCGCGGCGGCGCGCGCCCTCGCGCGGGCACCTGCAACCAAAAGTCCACAGGGGCCCG
>CAJUSP010000036.1 GCA_910589165.1 uncultured Adlercreutzia sp. | reverse complement strand
CCGCCTCGTTGAACGCCTTGAACATCACGAGCTCTATCTCAGATTTAGAAGCCGTACTGAAATTACGCTCGTAGAACATTCCCGCGAGAACCTTGAACGCCTCAAGGGCGCGTCCTTGGTCAATTCTCACATCACCGTATGTCAGAGGCCACGACTTCTCATCGCTAGAGGCATTGGAGTCCGGACGCTGTTCCTCGTCCGCCATCAGCGCTCCTCTCCGCGAGAGCGCAGGGCGACGCGGAGCTTGGGCGCCCCGGTTCTCGCTATTCGGTTGTGGTAGGTTGAATTGCTCGGGAACGCGTCCCGAGGAAGCACGGCGTCAGCGAACAACGACCAGCTTAGGCCGCTAGCAGGGAGAGACCCCCCCCCGACTCATGAATATGTGCTGTGCGTTCGACATGAGGGCAAGTCTACCACAGCCGCAACACCCCGCAAGGGAGTTTTCGCTGACGAGGGTTATAGGCGCTTCCTTCTAACCTGCTTAAGCCAATTCTTCTTGAAGGAACCGATCCCTCCAAAAAACTTCTCATACGTCGCGCCGGCATCCCCAGTCCGATACCTCAGCGCAGCCAGCTCCATAGCGCAGAGGTAGTCGGCGACTTGAGCCAACCTATATTCCGCCATGGTTGTTCTCCGCTGCACGACAGCCTGCTTCGAAAGGGCGAAATTAACCGAGTGATCCAACGCTCGCCGCACAACGCCCTGGCCGTTATCGTAGTAGATCTTCACCTTATCGAACTGTTGGAAAAAATCGAGTTCGCCAAAGAACAATCCCGACAGGTCTCGCCTCAGCTTTGCGGACAAATCCACAGTGTTGCCACGGTCTCTCCTGTCATAAACGTATGAGGCATACCGAACGGGCAGGTGCCGCACAAACGAGCCAAAAGGCGCCAGCAACTTCTTGCGCTCGGCAAGACTCATCCCCTCGTACTCCTTATGGCCGTTCAAAAGCGGCTCCGAGTGAAAGGCAATATCGGGAAGGCTAGCATCTCGCAATACCGTCTCATAGGCTTGGAGACAGTCATTAATGAAGTCTCTCTGATCGTGCAGAACAAGCGTAACGATGAAATAGCGGGCATGGCAAGACTTATCTCCGCTTTCATCGACAAAGATTGATAGCTCGCGCACCAAGACCCCTTTTTACGAAAAATGCCGGGGGACTGCCCCCGGCGCTTGGAGGTAGCGCCCTCGGGCACCACCAATGAATTTATAACATAGGATGCACCGCCTGCCAAGCCCATATATTACAGCAGAAGCCAACGACGCTAGAACGCGGCGTCGTAGGGGGCGCTGACGATGATTTCGGTTTGGGCTCGGGTTAGTTCGGTGAGCTTTTCCAGGAAGGGGGCCTGAGTGCCGTCGAGCATGCGGAAGGTGAGCAGGACGTTCTCGGCGAAATCGCTTTCCTGGAGCTTGGCCTCGCAGGCATCTGCCAGGCGGCACACGGGCTCGTAGAGCGCGTAGGGCACTTCCAGGATGATATCGACGCAGACGGACACCGTCACCACGTCGGCCGCCTCGATGGCCGCCTTCGTCGCATCGGTATAGGCGCGCACAAGACCGCCGGTTCCCAGCAGCACGCCGCCGAAGTAGCGGGTGACCACCACGGCCACGTCTTCCAAGCCCGCGTGCTGAACGGCCTCCAGCGTGGGCATGCCGGCAGTTTTGGCCGGCTCTCCGTCGTCGGTGTAACGAATGCGGCCGCCGCGCAGCACGTAGGCGTACACGTTGTGGCGCGCCATGCGGTGCTCGGCCTTAACGCCATTGATGAACGCGAGGGCCTCCTCCTCGGTGGCCACGGGGGCAATCTGGCCGATGAAGCGGCTCTTCTTCTCGACGATCTCCGCCGTGGCGGGGGCCGCTATGGTGCGATAGGCCGCCACGGGCTACTTCCCCAGCTTTTCGGCGGCTTCGAACCATTCCAGCTCGAGGGCCTCTATCTGGCCTTCGAAGTCGGCGATCTCCTCCTGCATGGCCGTGAGCGTCAGGTAGTCGGATTGGTCGGCCTCGGCCATTTCCAGCTGCTTCTTCTCGATCTTGCCCTTCAGGGTCTCGATTTTCTTCTCGTTGGAGGCCATGAGTTTGCGCAGAGTGCGCTGCTCGCCGCCGGAGAGGGTGGAGGCAGCGGAATGAGACAAGTCAGACGGTTGGTTGTCTCGCTCGGGCGGAGGGGGCATGGCCCCTTCCCTACGGGGGGATCGGGAGGCGGCTTCGCGGTCTTGCTCGGCCTTTAGCTCTAGGTACTCGTCTACACCGCCGGGGAGGTGGCGCACCTTGCCGTCGATGAGGGCGAACTGGTGGTCGGTCACGCGCTCCATGAGATAGCGGTCGTGGGTGACCAGAAGCAGCGTGCCCGGCCAGCCGTCGAGCAGGCTTTCCACGGCGGCCAGCATGTCGGTATCCAGGTCGTTGCCCGGCTCGTCCAGAATGAGCACGTTGGGCTCGTCCAGCAGAATGAGCATGAGCGCGAGGCGGCGCTTCTGGCCGCCGGACAAGTCGCACACCGGCTCGTTCTGGTCGTCCTTCGAAAAGCCCAGGCGCTCCAGCAGCTGGCCCGGGGTCATCTCCTTGCCGTCGAGCATGGTGCGGCGCGAGTAGCGCGAGATCACCTGGCGCACGCGGTCGTCGCCGAGCTTCGTCAGCTCGTCCAAATGCTGCGACAGCACGGCGAAGCGCACGGTCTGGCCGATTTTCACGCGGCCGGCATCGAGCGGCTGCAGCCCCTGGATGATGCGCAGCAGCGTCGTTTTCCCGATGCCGTTCTCGCCCACGATGCCGTAGCGGTCGCCCGGGCCGATGATCCAGTCCACGTCGTCCAGAATCACGCGGTCACCGAAGCGCAGGCTCACCCCCTTCAGGTCCACCACCTGCTTGCCGAGGCGCGCCATGGCCATGCGCTTGAGTTCCAGCTCGTCGCGCAAGGGCGGCACATCGGCGATGAGCGCCTGGGCGGCGGCCACATGGAACTTGGGCTTCGTGGCCCGCGCCCGCGCGCCGCGCGAGAGCCACGCGAGTTCGCGGCGCAGGGCGTTCTGGCGCTTCTGCTCGGCCAAGGCCTCCAGGCGGTCGCGCTCCACCCGCTGCATGATATAGGCTGAAAAGCCGCCCTCGAAGGGCCACACACGCCGGCCGTGCACCTCCCACATGGACTCGCACACCTCGTCGAGGAACCAACGGTCGTGGGTCACTACGAGCAGCGCCCCCTGGCCGCGGCGCCAGCGCGTCTTCAGGTGGTCGGCCAGCCAGGCGATGGCGCGCACGTCCAGGTGGTTCGTCGGCTCGTCCAGCATGAGCACGTCCCAGTCGCCGATGAGCAGCCGCGCCAAATCAACCCGGCGTCGCTGGCCGCCGGACAGCGTGCCCACGGGCGCGTCCCAGGCCACGTCTTCCAAAAGCCCCGCGATGATGGCGCGGGCGCGGGCGTCGCCGGCCCACTCGTATTCCGGCCGGTCGCCCACTACGGCGCGCTCCACGGTGTCCTCGTCGCACAGGCCGTCGGCCTGGCCGAGCACGCCCACGGACACGCCGCGGGTGCGGATGACGCGCCCGTCGTCCACCTCCACCTCGCCGGCCAGCACGCGCAGCAGCGTCGATTTCCCGTCGCCGTTGCGACCCACAATGCCGATGCGCGCCCCCTCGTCCACGCCGAGGGACAGCTCGTCGAACACCGTCTTCGTCGGGAATTCCACCCGCACTTTCTCGCAACCTAGAAGGAATGCCATAGCGTCACCTTATCTTCCACACCGCCGTCACCAGCACACCGAGCGCGAACAACGTCGACAGGGCGAAGGCCAGCTGGTAGGGCAGCACGGCGGCCGTGGCCCCGGCGTCGGCCGGATCGGCAGCCAGAAAAGCCGCGCCCACCGCCGAGATGATCAGCATCATGAGCGCCGTACCCAGCGAGGCGCACACCTGGCGCACCGTGGCGAAACAGGCGCTGCCGTCCATCATGATGCCGCGGTCAAGCCCCGAAAGCCCCCAGGAGTTCAGCGGGCCCACGAGCCCGCTCACGCCCACGGCGCGCACCCCCTGCCAGAACGTGAGCGCCCACAGCGGGGTGGCGGCGTCCACGAACATGAACGAGGCGGAGCCCACCACCAGAAACGCCGAGCTGACGAGGCACACCTTCCGCGCGCCCACCTTGTCCACCAGAATGCCGGCCACGGGGTTCACGAACAGCGCCACCACCGTGGCGGGAATGAAGGCGATGCCCGCATCGAGCGCCGTCATGCCAGCCGGGCCCTGTATGAACAGCGGCAGCACAAGCGTGATGCCCATAAACGACGCAAACAGGCAGTTCTGGGCCACGAAGCCGGCACGGAAGTGCCGCGAGCGAAAGATGTCCAGGCAGATGAGCGGGTTGGCGATGCGCCCCTGGCGGCGGAAGAACAGCACGATGAACGCGGCGCCCAGCAGCACCGGCACCCACACCTGCGGGTCGGCCAGCGGCATGGTGGCCGCGTTGGAGGCCCCCAGCAGAAAGCCCCCGAAGCCCAGCGTCGACTGGACGAAGGAGGGCACATCGAACACCGCGGTCGATTCGCGGTCGCCGTGGCTCTTCACCAGAAGCGCGTTGGCCACCGTGAGCACCGCCAGCAGCCCCACCAAAATGACGTAGAAGCTGCGCCAGCCCCAGGTACCGGCCAAGGCGCCACCGATGAGCGGGCCGATGTTGGGCGCGAAGCCCATGGCGATGCCGCCGATGCCCATGGCCGTACCGATGCGCTCGCGAGGGAAGCGGGTCATGGCCACCGTCTGCACAAGCGGCAGCGTGATGCCCGTGGCAATGGCCTGCAGCACGCGGGCCGCCACCAACACCGGGAAATTCGGCGCGAAGAAGCCGGCGACCGACCCCGCCAAGTAGAAGCCCAGGGCCACGTAGACGAGCCGCTTCAGGGAATAGCGCTTGGTCAGAAACGTCGTAACCGGCACGGTAATGCCCATGACGAGCATATAGATGGTGGTAACCCACTGCCCCACGGCGGCGTCGATGGCGAAATCGGCGCAGACGCCCGTGAGCATAGAGTTCATCACCGTCTGCGTAAGCGACCCCAGCGCGCAGGTGATGACGATAATGGCGAACAGGGCATAGGTGTGCCCGCGCTCGGACAGATGCATGGCGGTACCTCTTCCTTAGTTGAACTTGGCCTGCGTTTTCTCAAGGCCGTTATCAATAAGGAAGAGCACTGCCTGGGCGCCTTGATCCACGGCGTGCTCGAATGCCTCGGTATCGTCTTTGCTGCGGGGCCGCGAGAGCACCCAGTCGACCACCAGCTTGCGCCCCGGCGGCCGCCCGATGCCGATGCGGATGCGGAACCAGTCGCGCGTGCCCAACTTGTCGCAGATGGAACGCAGGCCGTTGTGGCCGGCATGCCCCCCGCCGAACTTGCACCGAATGGTGCCGGGGTCGATGTCCAGCTCGTCGTGAATCACAATGAGGTGATCGGGCGCTACCTTGTAGGCCTTCGCCAACTTGCTCACCGGGCCGCCCGACGTGTTCATGAAGCTCTGCGGCTTCACCAGCAGAAGCTCGTGGCCATGGTAGCTGGCCTTGGCCGCCAGCGCACCGCCCTCGTTCTTCCAGTAGCGCACGCCCAACTCGTCGGCCAGCGCATCCACCGTATCGAACCCGGCGTTATGCCGCGTATGCTCGTATTCCTCCCCCGGATTCCCGAGGCCCGCAATGATATACATTTATTCGAAGAGCTTCCCAATACTGCCGTTGTTGTACACGACATCGATGGTCTGGGCGAACAGCGGGGCGATGGACAGCACCTTGATCTTGCCGGTCTGGCGTGCCAGCGGCACGGGCACGGCGTTGGTGACCACCACTTCCTCGATGGGCGAGTTCT
>CAJUSP010000035.1 GCA_910589165.1 uncultured Adlercreutzia sp. | reverse complement strand
GCCCCTACGGCGTGCGCAGCTGGAACGAGGAGCAGCAGGTGGTGGAGAAGTGCACGCTGTGCAACCACCTGACCGCTGCGGGCGAGAAGCCGGCCTGCGTGAAGAACTGCTGCGGCACCGCCCGCTACTACGGCGATTTGGACGACCCGAACTCCGACGCCTCGAAAGCGCTGGCGGCGGCCGATCCGGATGCCATCCACCAGCTGCCCGACGTGGGCAACCACCCGCTGACGTCCTATATCCTCTCGTCGCGCTTCGGCGAGTGGCGCGTGGACGACCTTATGCAAACCACCAGCAAGTACGTGACGACCGAGGGGAGTGTCGACTAATGGAAATCCAATGGTCATTGGTGCTCTTCACCGTGGTAAGCGGTGCGGGAGCCTGGCTGTTCGCCTCCTCGATCATCGAGGCGCTGGCGAAGAAGGACGAGCTGCCGAGCAAGGCCGAGTCCATTGCGGCCTTCGTGCTGCTGGCCGTGGGCGGCTGCCTGTCGGTGACGCATTTGAAGCACGTCGACCGCATCCTCGAGGCGCTGAACCACCCCACCTCCGGCATCTTCGTGGAGGCGGCCATGATCGGCGTCACCTGCGCGCTCATCGCCGTGTACTTCATCCTGCTGGTGCGCGGCTCCTCGAAGGGCGTGCTCACCGGCGTGGGGCTGGCGGCTGCGCTCGTGGGCGTCATCTTCACCTTCGCCTGCGGTGCCTCCTACATGATGGACGCCCGCGCTATCTGGTGCACCCCGGCGCTGCCCATTGCCTACGGGCTCACGGCAGCCGGCCTGGGCGCGGCGGTGAACCTCATCATGAAGGCCGTGCAGAAGCGCGAGACGCCGGCGCTCGAACTGGCGGGGCTGCTGACGGTGATCGCCGCGGCGGCCGGCGCCATCGCCTCTGCGGTGTTCTGCCTGGGGGCCGGCGAGGCAACGGCAGCGCTTGCCATGCCCTGGGCTGTCGCTCTGTTCGCCGGTGCCGTGGTGGCCATCGTGTGCGGCGCCGTGGCGTGGAAGATGCCCAAGAGCGCCCTTGCCTGCGGCATCGTGGGCACCATCGGCGCCTGCGTGGCCGCTGTGGCCCTGCGCGTGGCCATGTGGCTCGTGGGCACCCCGCTGCTCGACTTCTTCCTCATGCCGCTCGACTAGGTTTTGTCTGGGACGGAGCTGCTTGGCTGGTTGCTCCGTCCCTCCGCTTCGGACCGCGGGGTAGTGCTCAGTCGCTCAGACAGTCCTCGCTTTGGGGAAATGTCCACTGGACATTTCCCGTCGCTGCGGAACTCGCTTGGTGAGCACCACCCCGTGTTCCGAAGCTGATCTTACGTGCTTCTAACCTAACAAGGAGGTGGGCGTTATGGCCCTGAATCAGGAAATCATCGATTATCTGGCCGATAGTGCCGATACCTATCGCTTTCTCTCGCAGATGCTGTTCAAGGAACTTAACGACGAGGCCATCAGCGCGGTGGCGGCCATCGAGTTCCCGGAGGCGACGGGAAACGCCCACCTCGACGAGGGCTACCGGCTCATCCGCCGCTACTTCAAGTTCTCGGGCAGCGACCGCCGCACGCAGCTGGCCTGCGAGTACGCTCGCATCTTCCTGGCGGCCGGCGTCTATGTGAAAAGCGACAAGACGGCCATTCCCTACGAGTCGGTGTTCACGAGCCCCGAGCGCATCATGATGCAGGCCTCGCGCGATGACGTGGTGCGCCGCTTTGCCCGTGACGGGTTCAAGGTGAACCCCGATTTGCACGAGCCGGAAGACCACCTCTCCTTCGAGCTGGAGTACCTGGCCCACATGAACGACCGGGCGGTCGCGCTGGCCGAGGCCGGCGACGCCGTGGGGCTGCGGGCCAACTTCGCCCGCCAGGCCGCCTTCATCGACGAGCATATCCTGAACTGGCTGCCGGCCCTTACCGAGGCCGCCCGCGGGTTCGCGAAGCTGGCCTTCTACCCGGGCATGCTGCTGGTGGCCCAGGGCACGGCGGAAACCTGCCGTGAGGCCCTGGCCGAGCTGGCCGACGAAGTGGCCGCCGCCCAGGCGGCCTAGGGAACGCAAGCCCCCAGAAGAAGAGGAGAGAGCTGTGGGGAAGAGAACGGAACAAGGGATGAGCCGCCGCACGCTGCTCATCGGGGGCGCAGCGGTGGCCGTCGGCGCGGCCTGCGGGGTGGCGAGCATTCCGCTGGTGGCTGAGGCCGATGTGCTGCGGCCGCCCGGGTCTCTGGCCGAAGAGGAGTTCATGGCCCGCTGCATCCGCTGCGAGCGCTGCATCTCGGTCTGCCCGACCGACGTGCTGGCGCCCATGCCCATCGAGGGTGGCCTGCTGGCGGTGCGCACGCCGTTCGTCACCTTCGCCAACGACGCCTGCACCTTCTGCGACGAGTGCCGCAAGGTGTGCCCCACCCGCGCCATCGACATGGTGGACCCCTACCAACCCGCCCTCGGCCGCATCGGTGTGGCCGAGGTGGATGCCGGGCGCTGCGTGGCCTTCGACCAGGCCGGCACCTGCGGCATCTGCGTGGACGCCTGCCCCTACGAGGCACTCTCCTTCGACGAGGGGCGCCGCCCGGTGGTGGACGAGGCGAAGTGCAACGGCTGCGGCGAGTGCGTGAAAATCTGCCCCGCCAACGTGCTCACCTCGTTTTCCGGGGGCAGCCAGCGCGGCATCAACGTCGTGACCGAGAAGCAGCACGCGGAAAGGAGCGCGCAATGAGCCGGGAAGTGAAGAACGCGATGCCGAAGTGCGCTGCCGGCGAGGGTGCCGCCCCAACGCCTGCGCCCCAGAAAAACGCCGTGGCGAAGGGCAATGCCCAGGGGCGCGCCATCCGCCATGCGCGGACGGCAACGCTGTTGGCGGTGTTCGCGGCCGTTATCGTCTCGCTCGCCTTCGATTCGGGCCTGGGCACCCCCTCGTCCTTCGGTATCGGCGAGTTCTTCCTGCTGTGCCCCTTGGGCGGCCTGGAGGCGCTGCTGGCCAGCAAGGCACTCATTCCCGTGACCCTCATCTCGCTGGTCGTCGTCATCGCCTTCGCGCTGCTGTTCGGCCGTGCCTGGTGCGCCTGGGGCTGCCCGGTGCCGCCCATCCGCCGCTTCTTCAAGCGCGAGCCCAAGTTCCAGGGCCTCGGCTCGGGGGAGGGCCCCAACGCCTGTGCGGCGGGGCATCCCACCGATGCTGGGAAATCTTCCTGCGCCTCGGGCGCGAAGGGCGGTTGCGCGGCGAAGGCGGCCGTGCGCGGCCTGTGGCGCGAGCGCGCGGCCCACCTCGGGCGCGACCCGCGCACCTGGACGCTCGCTGCGGTGCTCGTAGCGGCGTTCATCGCCGGGTTCCCCTTCTTCTGCCTCGTGTGCCCGGTGGGCCTCACCTTCGGCACCGTGGGGTCGCTGTGGCACCTCATCGTCGACAAGCAGATGACGCTGTCGGTGCTCGTGTTCCCGGCGGCGCTCATCGTGGAAGTGGTGCTCTACCGCAAGTGGTGCATGAGCCTGTGCCCCATCGCCGGCTTGCTGAATATCTTCGGGCAAGTGGCCCGCCTGGGCCGCCCGACCCTCAACGAGAGCACCTGCCTGCGCGCCGACGGTACCTCGTGCACCGTCTGCACCGCCGTGTGCACCGAGCGCATCGACATGCACGATGCCGACGGCGCCATCCAGCTCGGCGACTGCACCCGCTGCGGCGAATGCGCCCGTGCCTGCCCCACCGCCTCCATCACCCTCTCCCTTCTTCCCGAGACCCAAAAGAAAGTCGCCCAAACGCAAACCGAAGCTTTGGAAGGCTAAGTAGGTTGTCCAGACGGTCCAACTTCCTCAACAAAAACCGTCCAACCTCCCCAACAAATAGTGTCCAACTTCCGGGTTGAAAACATGCCAACTTCCGGGTTAAAATCATGCCAACTTCCGGGTTACAGCAGATGGGAAGCAAAATGGCACAGCGCTACTTAAAGAGGGTCTACGATGATTTGCTCGACTGGCGTCTCCGGACAAAGGGAGCCGTTCTGGTTGAGGGGGCGAAATGGTGCGGGAAGACAAGCACTGCCGAGAGGCTCGCCAACAGCGTGGTCTACATGCAGGACCCTCAAATGCGCGAGCAGAATATGCGTCTTGCGCAGTTGGCGCCCCAGCAACTCCTGAAAGGTGCCGTGCCGCATCTGATTGACGAATGGCAAGTGGCGCCGCAGCTGTGGGATGCGATTCGTTTCGAGGTCGATCAGCGCGGGGAGTTCGGCCAGTTCATTTTGACCGGCTCGGCGGTGCCGCCCGACCTGGATGAGATCGAGCATACGGGTACCGGTCGAATTGCGCGCCTGAGAATGCGTCCCATGTCGCTCATGGAGTCACTGGATTCCACGGCAGCGGTTTCCCTGAAAGGCTTGTTCGGTGGCGAGACCCCCGTCGAGCAATGCAGTGACGGGCTGGAAGAGCTGGCCTTTCTCATTTGCCGGGGCGGATGGCCGCAGGCCGTCGAGCTTCAGGGGAAAGTTGCCCTGCAGCAGGCAATTGACTACGTCGACGCAATAACCGAGGTGGATATCTCGAAAGTCGATCGCGTGAAGCGAGACCCCGAAAGAGCGCGTCTGCTGTTGCGCTCCTATGCGAGGATGTCGGCTTCGCAGGCCACGCTCGCGAGCATGAGAGCCGACATGGCTGGCGGCGATGGATCGCTCGGCGAAGATGCGTTCGCGGAGTACGTCCAAGCTCTGCGCAAGCTGTTCGTGGTCGAGGACGTTCCGGCATGGAATCCAAACTTGCGCTCTAAGACGGCCGTCCGCACCACTCCGACGCGCCACTTCGTAGACCCCTCGGTGGCCGCTGTGGCGCTCGGAGCCTCCCCGGCGTCGCTTGTAGCGGATCTGGAGACCATGGGTCTGCTGTTCGAGACGCTCTGCGTGCGCGACTTGCGTGTCTACGCTGATGCCCTCGACGGGAGGGTGTATCACTATCGCGACAAGGCAGATAGGGAAGTCGACGCGGTTGTTGTGCTTCGTGATGGTCGCTACGGTCTCGTGGAAGTGAAGCTAGGGGGATCGCAACTGATAGATGCTGGAGCGAAGAGCCTGAAGGCTGTTGCGGCGGCCATCGATACTTCCAGAATGCCCGCGTCATCGTTCCTCATGGTGCTTACCGGAATGGGGACCTATAGCTACCCTCGCGAAGATGGGGTCATGGTGGTGCCCGCTAGGTCGCTTGGCGTGTAAGCATCCTAGGAGTTTCGCAATTGGTGGGTTGAAAACTTCGCAATTGGTGGGTTGGCGGGTTCGGCGACGGGAAATGGTTCGCGAATCGGCATTGGATATAAGGCACGAAAGCGTTGAGCGTTGACACGGCGACGCAGGGCGAGAGAAAGGCGTATCGTTATTTACATCGCGTAAATTGGGGTGGTTATGACCTGGGATTATTTCCTCACCTCTTCAAAATGGGGGTGGGGAAATTTTCATTTTCGCGGAAGTTTTCCCCAAAACGGAGATTGGGCGCCGCCCCCTTTTTTCGGCAAACTCTGAACCCATCGAGGCGCAGACGAGGAGACACCTCACGGCTAGGTGCCGCACTACCTCATTCCTACTTTATTCTAAGTTATGAATAATTATAGTGCGACCTTCACCTGGGAAAACACCTGCTTGGTGCAAAGTGCATCAACAATCAAATCCTGCTAAATGATGCGATTTGGAACTTGTGAGCCACCCCTCTCGGCTCGGAAAATGTGACCCGTCGCAAGGCCGTGTGAGAGACGGCCGGGGGATACGAGAGAGGGGAGGTGCTCCGCTATGGAGCAGACCGTTCTGCGCGAGTCCGATTACCGCATGATGAAGCGCCATGCACCCAGACACACCGTGAACGTCGAGAAGTCGCCCATTCTGGTGGCGAACCCGTCCTACGCCACGCCGGCCTATGACCTCATCACCTTCTGCGCCGACGAGCGCAGCTTCGACGAGGCCGTGCAGCTTCTGAAAGACAACACCTATCCGAAAACCTTCGTCGCGCCGGCCGACGGCTTCGTGTCGCTGATGGTCGACAACGACTTCCTCGCCTTAAACGTGTACGTCGATGGCGAGCCCTACGAGGGCACGTTCGACGACCTGGTTGAGGACGAGTCGGTTCCCGCCGAGGCCGAAATCACTTACGGTGTGCGCGCCACCGAGCTGGGCCGCGACACCGTGGCCCCCTACGCGCCCACCGCTCAGCTGACCGAGCTTATCGAGGGCGATGCCGAGGCGGCCCCCGTGCACCTGCGCGTGCTCGAGCTCTGCTGCGCCGAGGGCGGCAAATCCAAGAAGGAACTCGACCAGGCGCTCAACGACGAGGGGCTCATTCCCCACGACGAGCGCACCGGGCTCATCAGCATTTACCCCGCTTACTACATCGACAACCTGGAAAAGGCCGGGGGTCTGGTGTGGAAGGATACCTGGCGTGTGACCGAAGAGGGGAGGGAGGTTCTGGCCAACACCCGAAGCGTCACCAACTAAGGAGAGTTACGAGAGAGATAGAGAAGGAAAGGAAGGAGAAAAGAGGATGGCTAAAGCAACTATGAGCCGCCGAGGGTTTCTGAAGACAGCCGCCGCCACCGGTGCGGTCGCCGCTGCCACGGGAGCCTTCGCCTCCAACTTCACCAAGCTCGATCCGGCTGTCGCCGCCGAGCAGGACGAGGAGATTGTCATTCACACCTCGTGCCGCGCCTGCATCATCGACTGCGGCGCCATGGTCACCGTGCGCAACGGGCGCGTGGTGCGCATTGAGGGCGATCCGGCCGACCCCATGAACCATGGGCGCATGTGCGCCAAGGGCCTTGCGGGCATTCAGGCCCTGTACAACCCCAACCGCCTGAAGTACCCCATGCGTCGCGTGGGCGAGCGCGGCCAGAACCAGTGGGAGCGCA
>CAJUSP010000034.1 GCA_910589165.1 uncultured Adlercreutzia sp. | reverse complement strand
GGCGGATAGCCGAACAGCGTGCGGCCGGTGAGCATGATGTCGAGGCGCTTCTCGTAGTCCTTCTCGGAAATGAGGAAGTACTCCTGCTCGGCGCCCAGCGTGGTGGTGATGCGCTCGGAGGAGTCGTCACCGAACAGGTCGAGCACGCGGCGCCCCTGGGTCTCGATGGCCTTCATGGAGCGCAGAAGCGGCGTCTTCTTGTCGAGCGCCTCGCCGGTGTAGCTGCAGAACGCCGTGGGAATACACAGCACCTCGTCCTTGATGAAGGCGTAGGAGGTGGGGTCCCAGGCGGTGTAGCCGCGGGCCTCGAAGGTGGCGCGCAGGCCGCCGGAGGGGAAGCTGGAGGCGTCGGGTTCGCCTTGGATGAGTTCTTTGCCCGAGAAGGTCATGATGGTAAGGCCGTCGTCGGTGGGATCGATGAAGCTGTCGTGCTTCTCGGAGGTGATGCCCGTCAGCGGCTGGAACCAGTGGGTGTAGTGGGTGGCGCCCTTCTCGATGGCCCATTCCTTCATGGCATGGGCGACCACGTTGGCCACGTCCTCGTTCAAGGGCTCGCCCTGCTTGATGGTGCGCATGAGCTGCTTGTAGGTGGTCTTCGGCAGGCGCTCGCGCATGACGTGCTCGTTGAACACCATGGATCCGTAGATATCGGTCACTTTCGACATTGGCGTTGCTCCTCACTCGGTTCGTGATGGGCTTCAAGATACCACGAACGTCCCCATACGGCCCTCTCGCACCATGGTTAACAAGTTAAAGGCGCATTGTTTCGAGGAGTTTTCGGCCGCGCAATCGCAAAAGAAAACGGCCGACTTCAGGGAAGCCGGCCGCCGTTCTTGCTCAAGTGAGCGAAACGCTAGTCGATGTGCTTGCCGTAGCGCTCCTCGGTGATCTCGTCGAGGGTGCGGCCCTGGGTGTTGGGGCACCACACGACGCCCACCACGAGGGACACCAGCAGAAAGCCGCACATGATGATGCCGGCCGTCACGAAGCCTGCGGGCGTTTCCACGCCAAGACCCGCCACCGCTACCAGCGACCAAATGCCCAGCACGCCGCGTACCAGGAAGAACATGATGCCCTGGACGCCACCGCGATAGAGCGTGGGGAACAGCTCGGTGGACCACAGCGCGTAGAAGCACTGGGCCGAGAAGCCCGCGGAAATACCCCACAGGGCCACGAACACCCACAGCAGCCAGCCCCAGGCATCGGCGGTGCCGGCCTGCAGCTGCATGCCGAAGAACACCATGACCACCCAGGCCGCCAGGGCCATCAGCGCCGTGGCGGCAAACAGAATGCGGTGCGGAATCTTGTCGCCGAACTTCGAGAAGATGGCGAGCGACCCCACGGCCGTCAGCACCCACATGACCGCCTGCAGAAGCGAGATGGTGGTGTCGTCCAAATGACCCGCCGCCGCGTACATGTAGGGCATGAACTGGCCCATGGTGCCAGCCACGATGTTCCAGGTAAGGTACACGGCCACCAGAAACACGATGGACTTGATGTTCACAGAGTTCGTCAGCGCACGGCCCATCATGGCAATGAAGGTGTCCTTCTTGCCGCCGGCCTGCTGCTTCTCCGTCCAGTCCTTCGATTCCTCAAGCTTGCGCTGCAGGTTCCACGCGACAAGCGCCACCACAAACAGGATGAGGAACAGCAGGCGCATGCCGAACAGGCCGTCGAAGGGGCCGTAGGTGCCCGCGGGAAGCAGCGCACCGTCAGGCCCGAAGGTCGGGAAGATGAACGAGAACAAAAGCGCGATGAGGAAGATGACCGCCGGCCCGCAGGACCAGGCGAACTGGCTGATGCCGATATTCGAGGCGCGGCTCGTCGACGAGGACATCTCGGAGATGTAGCTCCAAGACGACGGCACGCCGGCACCCACGGACAGGCCCGAGATCACAATGCCCAGGCACAGCACAATAAGGTTCGGCGCCACCATAATAAGGAACACGCCGAGCGCGTACACCAGCAGGTTGTAGGTGTAGATGAATTTGCGCCCGAAGCGGTCAGCCAAAAAGCCGCCGATAAGCGCGCCCACCGCCGCACCAAAGGCGTTCGCGCCCACGGCACCCAGGATGGACACCCACACGTTGTCGAAGTTGAAGGCGATGGCCCAGGCAGCCAGCGCCACGGACGAGGCCACGATGCAGCCCGAGTCCAGGAAGTTCGTCAGAGAAACGGCAATGGTGCCTTTCTTCTCTTGGGACAGTGCCATGGTTGTCTCCTAGTCCAAATAGCTCTCGTTGATGGAAATGTTGAAGTCCTTCGCAATTTGGCGCAGGCCCTCGTCGGTGATGGTGTTCATGAACCCGTCGGAGCCGCCGTTCATCATGCGGGCCTTGCCGTAGATATCGGCCGCCTTCTCGATGGTGTGCAGCAGCCCAAAGGTGGAATCGAACGTGGCGCCCGACACGAACAGCCCGTGCTGGGCCCACACCACGGCATCGTGGTCGCGCATGAGCTCGCTCGTGGCCTTCGCGATGTCGGCACCGCCGGGCACCATCCACGGCACCACGCCCACGCCCTGGGGAAACACCACCACGCACTCGGTCATGGCCTTCCACAGCACGCGGGTGAACGTACGCGCGTCAAGGGGCAACACGAAGGTGAGCGCGATGAGGTTCGTGGGGTGCGCGTGGTAGATAACGCGACACTCGCCGTTCGTGGCCGCCGCACGCACGGCGTGGTTCATCACGTGGGTCGGGAACTCGGAAGTGGGGCGGCCGCCGTCGACGAGGCCCCAGACGATACGATAGGCATCCCCGGCCTCGTTCAGCTGCACGATGCCGATGTTCTTCTTCGGGTTGCCGGCCACGTTGCGCATGTAGTTGCCGGTGCCCGTGGTAAGGAAGTACGCACCGCCCAGGCTGGGCACGTTCACGCCCATGGGCGTCCATTCACGTGGCTCGACGTCGAAAAACTTGCGGGCGGTCTCAACATCCTCGTCGGTCAGGCGGTAGGTGAGGTTGCCGCCGTTGCGCTCGTGCCAGCCCTGGTCCCAGCCGTCGTTGCACAGCCGCACGAACCCGCGCACGAAGCCCAGCTGCTCCATAGCCACGCCCGACACCGCCCCGCGAGCCGTATCGAGCCCTTGGGAAAGCATCTCCTGCGCTTGATCAAGAAAAGCCATTCTTACTCCTTGCTGTAGTGACTCCCCTAGCATCGGGCTACGGGGTAGTGCTCAGTCGCTCAGACAGTCCTCGCTTGGTGAGCACCACCCCGTATCCCTCTACACTCAACTCTTATCGAAGGGTATGAGCATACCCTGGTTAGGCGCGCTCGGGGAGAATTTTTGCTTCGTAGGTGGACACTTCGACGAAGAGGGCACCGTCAACGGGCACGTTCTGGCGGCGGCAGTACTCGTCCCACACGGCACCGAAAGGCATCGACTTCGCCTGCTCGCCGAGAATCATCTTCTCGGTGAACTGGTAGGTGTCCTGCAGCTCCTTCAGGCGCGCCGAGGGCTGCAGCAGCGCGTACAGCAGGCTCTTCTCCATGGCGCGGGTGCCGGTGGCCCAGGCGCCCACGCGGTTGATGGAGGCATCGAAGAAGTCGAGCCCAATGATGACCTTGTCCCAGGCTCCGGGGATGGCGGCAATTTCCGTAGCCACCTCCTTGATGGGGTCGTCGAACAGCACCACGTGGTCGGAGTCCCAGCGCACCGGGCGGGTCACATGCAGCGGCACCTTGTCGAAGAACACGAGCAGGCTCGACAGCTTGTCGGCCACGTTCTCCGTCGGGTGGAAGTGGCCCAAATCGAGCAGGTCGTACACGCCGGGGTGGGTGGCGGCGTAGGCCAGGTAGAACTCATTGGAGCCCACGGTCATCGACTCCAGGCCGATGCCGAACACCTTCGACTCGCAGCAGTCGATGACGCGGTCGTACTTCTCGGTGTAAATCTCGTCGAGGCTCTCGCGCAGGCGCTCGCGCAGGCCAAAGCGATCGGCCGGCACGTCCTTCAGGCCGTCGGGAATCCAGATGTTGCACAGCGTCTCGTCGTCGAGCGCCTCGGCAATCTGCTGGGAAATCTTGCGGCAGGCCTTGCAGTGGCGAATCCAGAAGTCGCGAGTTTCCTTGTCGGGCGACGACAGCGACAGCTCGTTGTTCATAGCCGGATGGCCGAAGATGGTGGGGTTGAAGTCGACGCCGTAGCCGCGCTCCTTGGCCCAGCGCACCCAGGGCTCGAAGTGCTTGTACTCCAGCGCGTCGCGGTCCACCCAGGGATTCTCGTCGGTGAACACCGCGTAGGAGGCGTGCAGGTTGATGCGCTTGGCACCGGGCACGAGGGCCATGGCGGCGTCGAAGTCGGCGGTCAGCTCCTCGAAGTTGCGGGCGCGGCCGGGGTAGTTGCCCGTGGCCTGAATGCCGCCGGACAGGCCGCCCTCCTGGTCGAAGCCGAGCACGTCGTCGCCCTGCCAGCAGTGCACGGAGATAGGCTTCTTCGCCAGCTTCTCCATGACGGCCTCGGTGTCGATGCCGAGGGCGGCGTACTCCTCTTTCGCCAGATCGTACATAGTGGTCATGCTGCTTCCTTTCCGTTGTCGTCACTTTTTGTTGTTGAAAGTCGTCGGGGGCGGGCCACGGGGTATCCTGATTCGCTCAGACAGTCCTCGCTTTGTGGAAATGTCCACTGGACATTTCCAGTCGCTGCGGAACTCGCTCGGTCAGGACACCCCGTGTCCCGCTTAGCTCGTCAGCAGTTGAGGGGCTTCCTCATTCCTTTTGGTGGGGTTCTATCTTTCTTACGTCGAAGGATTCGGCTATGGCGGCGCGCACGGCGCGGAGGTTGGGGAAGACGCCGTCGGCGAGCATCTGCACGGCCAGGTTGCCGAGCGCGGTGCCCTCCACGGGGCCGGCGTATACCGGCAGGCCGCACAGCTCGGCCGTGCGGCGGTTCAGGTGGTCGTCGCGGCAGCCGCCGCCGACGATGTTGATGGACTTGTAGGGGTGGCCGGCCAGGGTGCTCAGGCCCTCTACGGCGTCGCGGTAGCAGCGCGCCAGGCTCTCGTAGACGCAGATCATGAGCTCGCCCAAGGTCTTCGGCACGGCCTGGCCCGTTTCCTCGCATACCGCGCAGATTTCCTCGATCATGGAGTCGGGCGAGAGGAACCTATCGTCGTTCACGTTCACGATGGAGGCCTGCTTGCCGGCGGCTTCCGCGTCGTCGGCGGCCTTGATGAGGTCTTCGAAACCCACCTCGCGGCCCAGGCCCTCGATGCCGGTGTACTGGTGCAGCCTCCCCTTGCGGATAGCCTTCTCGTCCACCACATAGGTGATGCCGTTCAGCTCGCGGCGGATCGACTGAATCATCCACAGGCCCATGATGTTCTTCAGGAAGCGGTAGCGGAAGTGGTAGCCGCCCTCGTTGGTGAAGTTCTCGGCGTAGGCCGCCGCGGTCGTCAGCGGGCTGCGGTTCTCCACGCCCAGAAGGCTCCAGGTGCCCGACGACAGAAACACGGCCGGCAAATCGCAGGCGGGCACGGCCAAATAGGCACTGCCGGTGTCGTGGGTGGCGGGCAGCACCACGCAGGTTTCGTAGCCGATACGCTCGGCGATGGCCGGCTTCACCTTCCCCAGGCACGCCCCGGCCATGGTGACGTTGCGGAACAGGCGCCGCGGAATGCCGAAGGCCGCCAGCACCGTCTCGTCCCAGGCGCCGGTCTCGGCGTTCAGCATGCCAGTCGTGGACGCGTTGGTGTACTCGATGGCCTTCTCGCCGGTGAGCAGAAAGCCCAAATAGTCGGGAATCATAAGGAAGCTCTCGGCCTCTTCCAGCTGCTCGGGGTGCTCGCGCTGAAGGGCCAGGAACTGGTAGATGGTGTTGAAGGGCTGGCGCTGGATGCCCGTGCGCTGGTAGAGCTCCTCGGGCGCCATGATGGCATCGGCCACCTCGAACATGCCCTGGGTACGCTCGTCGCGGTAGGCCACCGGGTCGCCCACCAGATTGTCGTCGCCGTCGAGCAGCACGAAATCGACGCCCCAGGTGTCGATGCCCACCGATTTCGGGGCGAACCCGAGCTCCGGGCACTTCGCCAAGCCGTGCACCAGCTCGCCGAACAGCAGGTCGATATCCCAGCAGTCGTGGCCGCGCAGGCGCACCTGGCGGTTGTCGAAGCGATGCACCTCCTGCAATCGAATGAGCCCGTCTTCCACGTAGCCTACGACCACGCGGCCCGACGAGGCGCCGATGTCCACCGCGGCGTAGCAGTCGCGCCGCAAGCCGGACAGAGCTTCAGGGGCCAACTCAACTGCGGCCTGCACCATGAGCTTCTTCCTTGTCTCTGAGTGGTTTCATCAGGTTTCCCCTGCGTACAACCACAATTCGAAGTCGTTACGGCGCCCACTATAACAGTCGGCCCCGCGATTCAACCCCGCGCGACGAAACAGGTTCCCGTCTGTAACAAATCAACAACGATGACCGCGCGGCTCGCCAATAACGGACAATATGTCAGCTTTGACCAACTTGCCCCCGCGGCCTGCGGGGAAAGCGTTATCCTCGTAGGAGAACCCCTTCCAACGACAGGAGCGGCCCATGGTCTCTAAGCGGCGTCAGCGCGAATACATCGGATACCGTGTGTACAACACCCAGCGCGCGCTGCATAAGAGTCTCGAGGCCTGCGTGGCCGCCGCCGGGCTCACACCGGGGCAGTGGAACCTGCTCAGCCAGCTTGAGGAACACGGCGCCATGACCCAGAAGCAGCTGGCCGAGCGCCTGCGCAAGGAGCAGGCCACCGTCACGCGATCCATCGAGCGGCTCGTGCAACGGGGGCTGGTGGTGCGCACGCCCAACCCTCAGGACCGTCGGGCGAACATCGTGGAGGCCACCCCCGAGGCAAGCCGCCTTCTGGCCGAGCTGGAACCCGCTGTGGCGCGCCGCAACAGCGAGTTGGCCGAGCATATCAGCGACGAGGACTTGAGCGTCTTCTTCGACGTGCTCGACCAGATTGACGCCAACGCTGCCCGCAGCCTGGAAGAGCAGTAGCCTCTTTTTCTAGCTTTCACCTGCCTCAACTCCCCTAGCGCGCCAAGCGTCGGCATCGGTGTGCGCAAATTCTCGTTGCCAGGGGCTTGCATTGCCCCGTTTCGGAGTATATTATTACCCCATCAATAGTTGCTGTGCTAATTATTTGTTAGCTAAGCGACTAGCGAGAGAGAAGAAGAGGGAACAACTTCATAAGAGGAGGAGAATCATGTCATTGAAGTTGACACGTCGTGGCTTCGTGAAGGCGACCGCCGTGGCTTCCGCCGGCGCGCTCGTGCTGGGCGCGGCCGAGGCTTCTTTTGCCGACGACGAGGCCAGCACCGGCGACGACATCCAGGTCATTCCCAGTGCCTGCCGCCAGTGCTACGGTCGCTGCGCCCTGTTCGGCACCGTGGAGAACGGTCGCCTGGTGAAGATCGAGGGCAACCCCGATCTGTTCAGCGAGGGAACCCTGTGCGGCCGCGCCTTCGCCATCCCCCAGGAGATGTACAACCCCACCCGCGTGCGCTACCCGCAGAAGCGCGTGGGCGAGAAGGGCTCAGGGCAGTGGAAGCGCATCACCTGGGAAGAGGCCTATCAGGAGGCCGCCGACCGCTTCACCGAGATCGGCGAGAAGTACGGCTGGCACACCATCGCCCACCAGTACGGCACCGGCCGCGACATGCTGCAGTTCCAGGCCATCAACAAGCTGTGGCTTGAGCTGGGGTCCACCGCCACCTTCGGCGTGGGCAACCTGTGCTGGGTGGGCAGCTACTTCACGAGCCAGCGCCTGTACGGCGACGAGACCCAGTACACCGGCTGGGACGGCAACAACACCGACTGCATCGTCATCTGGTGCCGTCAGGAGCGCAGCCGCGGCTACTACGACTGGCTGACCGTGAAGCGCGCCCAAGAGCGCGGCGCCAAGGTCATCTGCGTGGACCCGCGCTTCACCT
>CAJUSP010000033.1 GCA_910589165.1 uncultured Adlercreutzia sp. | reverse complement strand
ACCTGGTGAAGAACGGCTGCAAGATCCTGGCCGAGGGCGCCAACATGCCCACCACGCTCGAGGCCACCGAGTACCTGCAGGAAAACGGCGTGGTGTTCTTCCCCGGCAAGGCCGCCAACGCCGGCGGCGTGGCTACCTCCGGCCTGGAGATGTCCCAGAACTCCGAGCGCCTGAGCTGGACGTTCGAAGAGGTTGATGCGAAGCTCAACGGCATCATGGTGAGCATCTACCATGCCATCGACGACGCTGCCAAGCGCTACGGCCACGAGGGCAACTACGTCATGGGCGCCAACATCGCCGGCTTCGAGAAGGTAGCCGACGCCATGATGGCCGAGGGTATCGTGTAGTTCCGTTCGCCCTGACGGGACGAACGGGAACGTCGACGCTGCGGGCCCGACAGGCACCTGGCCTTGCCCCTTGTTTTCGCCACGGCGCGTACCGAAGTACGCTTGGGCGAAAGGCGGGGCAATTCCAGGCACCTGTCGGGCCCTCGCTGACTTCCTTGGGCGAACCTATCGTTCCTCTTGCTTTCGGGCAGATTCTTTTTGTCGCAGATATAGAACCGATGTTCCATGGTATACTGCGGGCATGGATTCTGAGCGCACATATGTTTGCATTGATTTGAAGAGCTTCTATGCCTCGGTGGAGTGCATCGAGCGGGGGCTCGACCCTATGACGGCACGGCTCGTGGTGGCCGACCCCACGCGCACCGAGATGACCATCTGCCTGGCCGTGAGCCCGGCCATGAAGGCGGCCGGCGTGCGCAACCGCTGCCGGCTCTACGAGATCCCCGCGGGGCTCGAGCACATTGTGGCGCCGCCGCACATGCGCAAGTACATGCAGGCCTCGGCCGACATCTACGGGGTGTACCTGCGCTACGTGGCGCCCGAGGACATCCACCCCTATTCCATCGACGAGTGCTTCATCGACGCCACGGCCTACCTGGCGCTCTACGGCGTTACGGCGCGCCAGTTCGCCGAGAAGCTGCGCGACGCCGTGCGCGAGGCCACGGGCATTCCGGCCACGGCCGGCATCGGGCCGAACCTGTTCCTCGCGAAGGTGGCGCTCGACATCTCCGCCAAGCACGCCCCCGACGGCATCGGCGAGCTGGACGACGCCTCCTTCCGCCGCGACATCTGGCCGCACCGTCCCATCACCGATATATGGAACATCGGCCCGGGCATCGCGCGGCGGCTGGCGAAGTACCGCGTGTTCGACCTGCGCGGCGTCACCGAGATGGACCCCGATGTGCTCTACGGCGAGTTCGGCGTGAACGCCGAGTACCTTATCGACCACGCCTGGGGGCTGGAGCCCTGCACCATCGCCGAGATAAAGGCCTACGAGCCGGAGAGCACCTCGCTCATGAACGGGCAGCTTCTGCCCTGCGGCTACAACTTCGAGGACACCCTCATGGTCATGCGCGAGATGTGCGACGACACCGTGCTCGACTTGGTGCAGAAGCGCCTCGTGACCGACCATATCTCGCTGCATGTCAGCTACACGCAGGAGGCGGCCGAGCGCGATAGGGAAGGGGAGACGGACGCGCCCGACCTGTTCGACGGCGGCCACGGCACGCGGCGCGTGGGTGGCGCTCACCCCCACGGCGGCGGCTCGCGCAAGCTGTCGGAGCGCACGAATTCCTTCAAGAAGCTGTATGGTTACTTGGAAGAGCTCTTCTACGAGACGGTGGATCCGGCGCGGACGGCCAGAAAGATATCCGTCGGTTTCGGGAACCTGGTCGATGAGGACCTGGCCACCTGCGACCTGTTCACGGATGTGGAGGCCGACGAGCGGGAGCGGCGGCGGGCCCGGGCGGTGCTGGCGGTGAAGGACAAGTTCGGGAAGAACGCCATCATCAAGGGCACGAGCCTGAAGGAGCACGCCATGGGCCGCGAGCGCAACACGCTAGTGGGGGGCCACCGTGGCTAGGGAAGGGGCCTTCGAAGGGCTCGTCTGGGAAGAGGTGCACGACGACGGGGACGGTGCGGGCGCTTGCTGCCCGGAAACCGAGACGGCCCGGCGCCCGGTGCCTGCGGGTTTGGGGCGCCCCCATGCCGACCGCGCCCGGCAGTTCATGCCTTTCGCGGCCCTACGCGGCTACTACGAGCTGGTAGGCGAGAAGGAGAAGGTGGTCGAGCCGCGCCGCCCGCTTTCCGAGGAGGAGGCCCGAGAACTTACCCAGACCCTGGCCGGCCTTACCCGCGGCACCGTGGTGCGATGCACCTATTACGAGGACGACGGCTACCGTACCATAACCGGGGCAGCGAGCCAGATAGATATGATCTATCATGACCTATGGGTCGTGCGCACCCGCATCCCCTTCGACGAGATTTGCGCGCTGGAAACGCTTAGCTGAAAGGACCACCATGAGCGAGATCATCTGCCCCCATTGCCACACCCCCTTCACCGTGGACGAGAGCGGGTACGCCGCCATCCTAAGCCAAGTGCGCGACCAGGAGTTCCAGCGCGAACTGGCCGAGCGCGAGCGTTTGCTGGCCCAAAACCGCGATAAGGAAATCGAGCTCGTTCGCGCTGAAGAGCGGAAGAAGGTGGCCGCACTTGAGGCGCAGCTGGCCTCTCAGGCGGGCGAAGCCGAATCAGCGCGCAAGCTGGCTGTGGCCGAGGCGGTGGCCGCTGAGGCGGAGAAGCTGCGTGCCGTCGAGCGCGAGCGCGACGAGGCACGCCAGCAGTTGGACGCTCAGCAGCGCCAGGCCGTGGTGGAAACCCAGCTGGCGGTGCAGAAGACCGAGGCGGCCGCGAAAGACGCCCAGGTGGCCGTCGAGCGCGAGCGCGACGATCTGGCGGCGCGCCTGGAACGCGAGCGCGAGGCCCTGGTGCGTGTGGAGGCCGAGCACAAGGCGGCCCTCGCCGAGAAGCTGGCGGCCAAAGACGAGCTCATCGCCGATCGCGACCGCGAGATCGAGCGCATCCGCGACATGAAGGCGCGCCTGTCCACGAAGATGCTCGGCGAGACGCTCGAACAGCACTGTGAAATCGCCTTCAACCAGCTGCGCCCCACGGCCTTCCCCCATGCCTACTTCGAGAAGGACAACGAGGTGGTGGAGGGCACCAAGGGCGACTTCGTCTTCCGCGACTTCGACGCCGAGGGCAACGAGATCGTCTCTATCATGTTCGAGATGAAGAACGAGGCCGACGACTCCACCCACCGCAAGAAGAACGAGGACCACTTCAAGAAGCTCGACGCCGACCGCAAGAAGAAGGGCTGCGAGTACGCGGTGCTCGTGTCGCTGCTGGAGCCGGAGAACGAGCTGTACAACAACGGCATCACCGATGTGTCCTGGCGCTACGACAAAATGTACGTCATTCGCCCGCAATTCTTCATTCCCCTCATCACGCTGCTGCGCAACGCGGCCCTCTCGTCGATGGAGTATCGCAAGGAGCTGGCCCTTGTGCGTCAGCAGAACATCGACGTGACGAACTTCGAGGACCAGCTGGCCGACTTCAAGGACAAGTTCGGCCGCAACTACCGGCTCGCCAGCGAGCGCTTCCAGAAGGCCATCGACGAGATAGACAAGTCCATCGACCATCTGCAGAAGATCAAGGACAACCTGCTCGGCAGCGAGCGCAACTTGCGCCTGGCCAACGACAAGGCCGAGGACCTCACCGTGAAGAAGCTCACCCGCAAGAACCCCACCATGAAGGCCCTGTTCGAAGAGGCCCGAGAAGCCAAGTCCCTCGAAGCCCCCGCCGAGGGGGAGGCTGAGAGGAGTATGGCGGAGGATAACGACGCTGCGGACGAGTAGTCGTTGCCAGCGGTTCTTCTTGATATACTCTACAGAAACAGGTTAAAATGAGCCTATTACTGTAGAGTGGAGTCAGATGAAACTTTTAGAAGCAGAGAAAAGAATACGAATCTTTACCGGTAGGAAGCGCGCCTTCAAGTCGCGTGAACTGGGCCGCATTTTCGAAGAGGAGGGCGAGACGCTCAGGAGTACCCTCAGGAGGCTGGTGGATGCCGGCATCGTGGAGAGGGTGGCCAGGGATCTCTACTGGATCGACTCGCCCTCGGCGAAGGGCATTCCGGCCATCGAGGAGCTAGCCGGCGCGCTGCGGTCGGGCGAATTCAACTTCATCGGCATGGAGAGCGCCGCCTCGCTATGGAGCGTCATCTCCCAGATTCCCGTCGATCGCTTGACGGTGGTGACCACGGGAAGGGAGGGGGAGTTCAAAACCCCGTTCGGAGTCATTGAGTTCATTCATACGGCATCGAGCCCCAGCGAGATCATTGCCAACACGGTCGACTATCCCGGCCACGGGCTTAGGCTTGCTACGAAAGATTACACCGTTCACGGTCTTCTGAGAGCGCGTCGCTCGGTCCATTTGATTGATTGGGAAGAGGTTGAGGATGACGATTGATTTCAAGGAATTCGCCTTGCAGGTAGCTCGCGGCAACGGCGTGGAATCACTTCTGCCTGTCGTTGAGAAGGAGCTCATTCATTACGACATTATTCGCGCGCTCGATGAGTCTCGGTGGCTTGATCGTCTCACCTTCCAAGGCGGCACCTGTCTTCGGCTGTGCTACGGAGCAGTGCGCTATAGCGAGGATCTTGACTTCACCACGGCCGAAGATCTGACCGAGACTGACCTTTTGGGGTTCAGCGATATCGTGAGACGGGAGCTTGAGAAGAAATACGATGTCTCCGTGCGGGTCAAGGAGCCCAAAAAAATCAAGGAGTTCGAGGGCGGTGCCACCATGAAGCGCTGGCAAGTGGTGGTGGACACGGCTCCGGCTCGCCCCGATTTGCCGTCCCAGAAGATAAAGATCGAGATCGCCCATGTTCCGTCGTATACCCGAAAAATGCTCATTCTGCAGGAGAACTATCCCGAACTGGAGGGAATGAACGCCCAGGTGATAGCAGGATGTCAGTCGCTTGACGAGATCCTGGCCGACAAAGTTGTGTCGTTTTCCCAGCAGACCGCTGCGCCACGTTACCGCGATCTTTGGGATATTCCCTGGATCGCCTCTCAGCCGGGGATAAACAGGGAGGATGTTGCAGAGATGGTGGCGATGAAGATTGCTGATTATCAGGTGAAGGAGCCAGCGGCGAGTTTTCTTGCTGCGGGCGAAGGGCGAGCCGTGAAGCTGCTGGAGGGGGACATCCTCGCTTCTGAGATGACGCGCTTCCTCCCGGATGCTGTTTTAGCTCGGACCGTGGGGCGAGCTAACTACCGAGAGGCCATGGCTCACAAGATCGAGGATGTATTCGCCTTTGTCGCGAGGAGCTTTGAGGCCCGGTAGCGCTCAAGGTGTTCAAAACGCGTTTAGTGCCATTTGCAGAAGGAGCCGGCCCGGGCGGCTCGGCTCCTTCGGTGCGACGCGCGTGATCAGGGCTGCGCGTCCGGGGATATTCGTTGGGGTGGCTTGACCCCCCGTAGGGAAGGGGCTCTGCCCCTTCCGCCCGGCCCGGGTTACCTCGCGGCCCTCGCGCGGCGGGTCGCCAGAGCCAGGGCGCCGGCGACGAGGAGGGAGCCCGCCGCGGCTCCGGCCAGGGTGCCGGCGAGGCGGCCGAGGGCGTCGCCGGTCTGGGCGAGGCGGGTCTTGGCGATGGTGGCCGAGTCGTCGACGGGGCCCTCGGCGGGGAGGACGCCGCCGTCTCTCGTCACTCCCGGCGGGTAGGCCGCCGGGGACTCGATGACCTCGCGGGTGCGGCCGTACTCCTCCCAGCCCTCGGGCGGGTCGAACGGGCTTCCGGGCTCGGGGTGCTCGCCGTCGGGGTCCCACCTCGAGGGCGGCTGCCCGTAGGCCAGCGCGGTGTTGCCGATGTCGGCATCGAGGGCCGCCTCGGTGACGAGCGCGTCGAAGGCGAGCGTCACCGACTGGCCCCCGTGCAGGCTCCCCGCCGCTACGGCCAGCACGCGGCTGCGGTGGTCGTAGGCGTCGTCGGGGACGTCCAGCTCCGTGCCGTCGGGCAGCGCCATGCGGATGGTCCCCGCGATCGGCTCGAGCCCCTCCGGCACGTCGTCTCGGATGGCGGCGTCCATCCAGGAGGTCGACGGCCCCTCGTTGCGCAGCACGATGGTGTAGCGCACGGTGTCGCCGACCCTCGTCGTGCCGTCGGAGCGCGTCAGGTTCTCGGCCTCCTTGGAGATGGAGAGGTCGCCCTCCTCCGGGTCGTCGCCGACGATCGCGGGCGGCACGGCCGGGTCCGACGAGGCGACCGGATCGTCGCCCGCGGGCGGCACGGGCGCGGGCTTCCCGGGCTCGGGATCCTGCGGCTGCGAGCCGTCCCCGGGCTCCTCCGAGGGAACCGTCCCGTGGGCCTCGGCCACGTTGGCGGCGTCGGCGCCCAGCGCGGCCTCGCCGACGACGGCGTCGAAGGTCAGGGCGACCCTCTGCCCGCCCCACAGGTCGCCGGCGGTCACGGCGACGGTGCGGCTCGTGGAGTCGTAGGCGGAGTCGGGCACGGCGACCTGGCTTCCGTCGGCCGCCGTAAGGCGCAGCGTGCCTGGCACGGCCTCGATGCCCGCGGGCAGCGGGTCGGACACGACGGCGCCGAGCAGGCAGCTGGACGCAGGCCCTCGGTTCTCCACGACGATCTCGTAGCGCAGCGTGTCGCCCACCCTGGTCATCTTGGCGCCGGGGCTCGTGGCGTTCTCGACCGACTTCGACACCTTGATGTCGGGGTCGGAGGGAGCGACGTTGCCGCCGCCGGGTGGCGTGACGGGATCCGTGGGCGAGGGCGCGACCGGAAGAGGCTTCCCGGGGTCGTCGGGGTCGGGCATCGGGCTGTCCGGGTCGGCCGGGTCGGGGCGCGTGCCGTCGGCCTCCGCGATGTTCGCGAGGTCTAGGTCGTCCCCGGAGGCCGCGGCGAAGTCGGCCTCGCCGACCGTGCACTCGAACGTGAGGACGGCAGAGGATCCCCCGGCGACCGCGCCGGCGCCGACCGATAGCGTGCGGCGCCCGTCTGCGCCCGGGGCAGAGAGCGCCCACGTGCCCTTGCTCTTGCCGTCGCCCGCCGAGGGTGCGCCGGAGACGCCCTCCCAGGAGTTCTCCAGATGCAGCGTCGAGGCGTCCAGATCAAGGCACTTGGGCAGCGCGTCGGTCAGGACCACGTCCGTCCAGAGCGACCCCGCGGCGGAGTTGCTCGCCGTGACCGTGTAGCGCAGGCGGTCTCCCGGCTGCGTGGGGCCCTCCGGGTGCGTCAGGTTCTCCACGGCCTTCGACACCGCGGGCGCGGGCGCGATCTTCGGATCGGGCCGCACGGCGACCTCCGACTCCGGCACGTCCCCCTCGGCTGGGTCGGTGCTCTCCAGGTAGTTGATGGCGGGGATGTATCGCGCCGAGATCTTATGCCTCGCCCCCGGGGCCATGAGCTCTCCGGCCGGGAACGACCAGGACACCACCGTGTGCTCGCGCCCGTCGGCGTCGGTTCTCACCGCCGCGTTTGCGGGCAGCGGGGAGCCGTCGGCTGCCGTCCCCGCCGAGAGCCGTATCTCCACCGGGTCGCCCACGGGCTCCCCGTCCACGTACAGCTGCACCTTGCCCGTGGGCGCCTTGCAGGTCGCCGCGGTGCCGTCGCCGCTCGTCACGTCCACGGAGACGTCGAGCACCTTCTCCGGCAGCTGCGCGTCGGCCACGTCGGACCCGTCGGCCCACTTGGCGGTCACCGAGGCCACCTTGGAGGCCACCGGCGTGATCTCGCACCAGCCCGTGGCCCGGTGGCCCCAGTAGCTCTCCTTGAATCCGTCGGTCTTCGAGTACTCCGACGAGGTCATGGTGAACTTCATGATACCGACATCGCGCGGCATGTCCGCACCGCTGTCCACTTCGGGGCCCGCGGGCGTGCCCTCGCGCCGGTCGTAGAGCTGGTACTTGTAGGTGACAGCCTTCGCGTTAGTGAGCCAGCGGTAGACGGGCTCACCGGTGTCGGGATCCGTACCGATCTCCTCTTCGGTGCGCAGCGGGTCATCGGGGCTGATGGCATAGGTGGCGAAGGGAAGACCGTCGTAGGGCTTCACAAGGCGATCGGTGTATTCCGGTGGCAGCGTGAAGTCGGCATAGCGACGCAGCTTGCCGTCCGTGGCGTCGCCCGCGGGCCGGAACACCGGCAGCGGCGTCACCTCGACGGGATTGCCGTCTGCGCTCACCTTGTCGGTAATTAAGTAGGAGAAGTCGACCGTGACCTCGCTCTCTTTGATGATAGTTTCGGGTAGCCACAGGTACAGGTGTCCCTTGTCGAACTCGGCCGGAGCGCCGTAGTCGTAGGGCCGCCCGTCCACGAGAAGCTGCCAGCGGGTGATGGGGTAGGTGCTCGCCCCCACGTCGGAGGTGAGATCGATCTGCACCATTCTGATGGGCTCGCCTTCAGCATTGTGGGCGCTCCCCTCGAAGGTGAAGTGGTCCACATCGCGCCCGTTTCCGATGGAGCCGCCGGTGATGGTGATATTTGCGTTGGGTGCGCCGATGTCGCCAGTGCCTGGATAGGGGGTTGGCACCGTGGAGGGAATGAGCGTTCCCCCCGTTAGGATGATCTTGTAGGCAGAGCTGTCTCTGGGATTGCAAGCGGCTCCGAATCCGCTTCCGTGATCGCCGCCTCTGGAGACGACATAGCCTCCGTTGATTTGAATATTGCCAGTAGCGCCCTCATTGCCGCTCCCGATGCCAGCGCCGTGCATGCCGCCAATGGCGGTGAGGCGTCCGCCGTTGATGGTTATCCACTCGTCGGGACCCGTGCCTGGCCCTCCCCATGCGCCACCGCCAAGGGCAGCTGAGCAGTTCCACCTATTGAGATCGTAGTTGTACGAACTGCGAATGGTGACCAAGCCGCCGTCCATGGTGAAATTGCCGCCGGCTTCGCCAGCGTTGCTGACGCCTGCGCCGTATAGATCGCCGTAGCCGCCAACAGCCGCTGCCATGCCGGTGGAGCACCATACGTACAGAGACCCCGGGTTATCGCTGTCCATCACGGTGAGGTTGTCGCCCTTGCGCACCTTCTTCCCGTTGGCAAGAGTCAGATCAGCGGGAACGAAGCCGCCCTCGGGGATGATCGGGTTCCCATTGATGTCTTTGTTGGCGACCGAGTCGTCGATAGTGAGGGTCGCACCAGTCGGATTATGAATGCCGGCGCCGTTTGAGGCGGTGGACACGAAGGAGTTGACGGTGCCGTCCGCCAAGGTCAGGTGACAGATTGCCCCCTTGGCGATGTCGAGGGCGCTGTTGGTGTCTATGGGTCCGAGCGCCTTCACCCCTACGCCCGCGAGGGTTATGTGCGCCTCCACGCCCGCGGGGATGGCGATGCGCGTGTTCACCGGGTTCGTGTGGGCGCCGTCCGCATCGAGGGTCTGGTCGGGCGACTGGATGGCGAAGTGCTTGCCGGTGTTGACGGTGAGGACGCCGTCCGTCAGCGCGAAGTCGCTCTCGCTGACGGTGTCGCCGTCGACGCCCCAGATGGTGAGGCCGCCCAGCTCGAACGAGCCCGCGCGCGCCGCGGATTCGGCGGAGGCGGTCGCAGGGGAGGAAGCGGCGTCACTGTTTCCGCTACGGGATGACTCCATGCTCGAGAGCGCAGAGGCCACGTGGCTTATGATGGATGAAAAAGAAGAAGATGAGGAGTTGTCTGAAGAGGATCCCGCAGCGTCCTCGCTGGGGTTGGCGGCCTCCGCATCGGGCTGCTCCGTCCTCTCGGGCTCTGCCTCGGGCGCATCGTCTCCGGTCGCGCCGCTGTCGGGTGAGCCTTCCGCGTCCGCTGCGCCGGCATCGGCCGGGGCGGGGGCGTCGTCTAGGACTTCAGAAAACTCGATCGGGGGGGGGTCTCAGTGATTTGGGCCTCTGGATCGGCGAAGGCCGCGGCGGGGACCATCCCCAGCGCGAGCGCGGCCGCCATCCCGAGGCGCAGAAGCGACCCCCGTCGCTTCTCTCTCATGATGGGTCTCCTTCTCTCGCGCGTCCCTTATGGACGCGAGGTCAGCCCGCATGATACCTGACTTCGCCCCCGCTCTCAACCATGACCGCCCCGCTCGGCGAAGGGAGGCGGCGGAGTGGGACAGCGCCCCGGGGCACGGAAAACCAAATGGCAAATTGCGTAAGAAGGGCCTTGATAGAATCGCCGAATCGTGCTATAAAGGCAGTGGTCGTCTTGATCAAAGAGGGCTATCCAGAGCCGGGGGGTTTCCCCCGGCATTTATTTTAGAAGAGGGGGGATTGCCGTGGGGGACTTGTCTGTCTTCATCGATGAGTCCGGCGACATGGACGCCCCCTCGAAATACTACATCCTGTCTCTCGTCTTCCACAACCAGCAGTGATCAATCGACGAATACTTAAGGCCCTATCTGGCCTCCCTTGCGTCACGTGGGCTGCGAGACATTCCTTTCCATATGAATCCGCTCATGCGCGGCAACGAGGAGTACCGCGGTATGAGCTTCTCGGATCGAAAGGCCCTGTTTTAACTGATGTTGGCGAGCCAAGTTGGTATGTGAGGAGCCGGCCCGGGCGGGTCGCCTCCTTCGATGCGGCGCGCGTGATCAGGGCTGCGCGCCCGGGGATGTTTGTTGGGACGGCTTGGTGCCCTGTAGGGAAGGGGCTCTGCCCCTTCCGCCCGGCCCGGGTTACCTCGCGGCCCTCGCGCGGCGG
>CAJUSP010000032.1 GCA_910589165.1 uncultured Adlercreutzia sp. | reverse complement strand
CCGCTGCGGATATGCTGGCGTACTTGAGGGCGCACGAAGGGTGAGGCCAGCCAGGAAGCAGGCACCGCGTTGGGAAAATATGATAATACTTGACTTAGGTTTCCTTCTGAATACAATAGCATGTTAGCACTCGAAAGAGGAGACTGCTAACGCCCTTGCCATCGCAGGTCAACGGATGATTTTCAGGATGAGCGACCCGCGAGATGCTGCCTGCGACGGTTTTACACTGAAGGGCGTCTGCGTTTCCGGAACCAGAAAGAAGGAATGCTTTCATGCGCAAATTCAAAACTGAGAGCCAAAAGCTGCTCGACCTGATGATCAACTCCATCTACACCAACCGCGAGATCTTCCTGCGCGAGCTTATCTCGAACGCGTCGGACGCGGTGGACAAGCTGTACTTCCGCAGCCTCACCGATGATGCCGTGTCCATCAACCGGGCCGACTTGGCCATCACCGTGGGCTACGACGCCGAGGCCCGCACCGTCACCGTGTCCGACAACGGTATCGGCATGACCAAAGACGAGCTGGACAAGAACCTGGGCACCATCGCCCATTCCGACTCCTTCGAATTCAAGGCCGAGCGTGCCGCCGATGCGGCCGAGCGTACTGACGAGAACACCGAGCCGGGCGATGTGAAGGGGCTTTCCGACCTTACCGATGTAGACATCATCGGCCAGTTCGGCGTGGGCTTCTACTCCGCCTTCATGGTGGGCAAGAAGGTGCGCGTGGTGTCGCGGGCCATTGGCTCGGACGAGGCGTGGGCTTGGGAGTCCAACGGCATCGACGGCTACGAGATCAAGGCCGCCGAGCGCGCCGAGCACGGCACCGACGTCATCGTGTACCTGAAGGACAACACCGCCGACGAGTCCTTCGACACTTTCGCCACCGAAGCCGGCCTCACCCAGCTTATCAAGCGCTACAGCAACTACGTGCGCTATCCCATCCAAATGGAAGTGACGCGCAGCCGCAAGGTGGAGGCGCCGGAAGGGGCCGAGGGCGACGAGGCCCAGCCCAGCTGGGAGACCTATACCGAGGTGGCGACGATCAACTCGATGATCCCCATCTGGAAGCGCAAGAAATCCGAGGTGTCGCAGGAAGAGTACGACGAGTTCTACAAGACCGATTTCCACGACTTCGAGGATCCGGCCCGCACCATTTCCGTGCACGCCGAGGGCTCGCTCAACTACGACGCCCTGCTGTTCGTGCCCGGCCGCGCCCCGTGGGACCTGTACTCCAAGGACTTCAAGAAGGGCCTCGCGCTCTACAGCTCGAACGTGCTCATCATGGAGAAGTGCGAGGAGCTGCTGCCCGACTACTTCGCCTTCGTGCGCGGCGTGGTGGATTCGGCCGATCTCACGCTGAACATCTCCCGCGAGACGCTGCAGCACAACGGCCAGCTGCGCGCCATCGCCCGTCGTCTGGAAAAGAAGATCAAGGGCGATTTGGCTTCGTTCCGCGACGATGACCGCGAGAGCTACGAGAAGTTCTTCGAGCAGTTCGGCCGCACACTGAAGTTCGGCATCTACCAGAGCTACGGCATGGCCAAGGACACGCTCGCCGACTTGCTGCTGTTCTACTCGGCCAAGCAGCAGAAGATGATCACGCTGGACGAGTACCTGGCCGACGCACCCGCCGGTGCCGACGCCATCTTCTACGCCGTCGGCGATTCCCGTGAGCGCCTGGCGAACATGCCGCTCGTGACCACGGTGCTCGCCAAGGGCTACGATGTGCTGCTGTGCACGGAAGACGTGGACGAGTTCTGCCTGATGGCCATGGGCACTTACGGCGAGCACGCCGTGGACGGCGACGAGGACAACAAGCAGCCCTACTTCATCAAGAACGTGGGCGCCGAGGATTTGGGGCTGACCACCGAGGAGGAGAAAAAGCAGGCCGAGGAAGCCACCGAGAGCAACGCGGCCCTGTTCGACGTGATGCGCGAGGCCTTGGACGGTCGCGCCGAGAAGGTGGTTGTCTCCACGCGCCTGACCGATGCACCGGCGGTGCTTACGAGCGAGGGCGGGGTGTCGCTGCAGATGCTGCAGGTGCTGAAGAGCCAGCCCGGCGCCGCCGAGATGGGCGGCATGCCCGAGATGCATCTCGTGCTCGAGCTGAACGACAAGCACCCGGTGTTCGCCGCGCTGCAGGCGGCCCACGAGGCTGGCGACGACGACAAGGTGCGCGCTTACGCCGGCATCCTGTTCGACCAGGCGCTGCTGGTGGAGGGCATCATGCCCGACAACCCGCTCGCGTTCGCTCAGGCCGTGAGTGAGCTCATGAAATAGAGCGACTTCTTTTATCTTCTCTCTCTCTTGGCGGGGCGCCTCATCGGGGCGCCCCGCGCTGTTTCCTGGGGTTTGGTGGTGGCGTCGGGCGGCTTAGGCGCAGAGATGACGGGCGATGAGCAGGAAGACGAAGGACGCGCCCATAAGCACGAGGCCTAGGCCGTCGAAGGTGATGAACAGGTTGATGCTCGAGGCGAGTAGGTCGTGGCCCGCAGGAAGCGTCGCGCGAATAAACGATTCTCCGATAAGGCCGACGACTTGCTGGGCAAGCACGACGGCGGCCAGCGTGGTATGCCGCTGCGGCTTCCAGATGACCAGCGGATAGGTGCAGTTCCACATGAGGAACGCGATGCCGATGCCCTGGGTCGCCACGCGTCCCGGTACGCCGGCCAGCTCGTAGGCACCCATGTAGGCTTCCGGCGTCAGGGCGAACCCGAGGGCGCACTGCACGTTCACGACGAACACGAAGGAGAAGCACAGGCGCGCGATCCACGTGGCGGCCGTAAGGAGGGGAGAGCTCGGCGGAGCTTGGCGAGGCTTTTGCATCGTCGGAGCAGGCGCGGATTCTTCTGGGCTGTCGTTGCGCAAGGATGTAGGGCCGATGGGCCCGGGCGAAGCGTTCGGACTTTCAGCCGATGGCGGGTTCGTTGTCAGGTGCGTGCCTCTCATGCTTCGGCTCTTCCCAGCTTCGAAAGCCGCCGGAAGGCGTAGAACGCCACGGCGCTGGAGGCGGCCACGTTGAGCGAATCGACGCCGGCGGCCATGGGGATGCGCACGGTGTAGTCGCAGCGGGCGATGGTGGCCGGGGCCAGCCCGTCGCCTTCCGTGCCGAACAGCAGCGCCAGCTTTGCCGGCGCGCCCGCGGCGGCCTCTTGCGCCGCCAGCTGCTCGTTCAGCTCGTCGGGCGTGATGGAGTCGTCGGACAGGGCCATGGCCGCGCAGGTGAACCCGAGCGCCTTCAGCTGCGCTATGCCCTCTGCGCTCCAGGTTCCCTCACCGGGGCGGTTGGGCACGTCGGTGTCGCCGATGCGGGTCCACGGAACCTGGAAGACGGTGCCCATGGACACCCGCACCGCGCGGCGGTACAGCGGGTCGTAGCACGCCGGGCTCGCGAGCACGGCATCCACCCCCATGGCCGCGGCGCTGCGGAAGATGGCTCCCACGTTCGTATGGTTGGTGATGTCTTCCAGCACCGCCACCAGGCGCCCGTCGCCCACAGTGTCGGCCAGGGTTGCCAGCGCTGGCCGACGGAAGGCTCCCAGGGCACCGCGGGTCAGCTCGAAGCCGGTGAGCTTTTCCAGTTCCTCGCGCGGCGCCACGAACACGGGCAGCTCTCGGGGCTCGGGCAGCGCGCGAAGGCGGTCTTCCATGCGGGCGACGAGGGAAGCCATGGAAGGCAGCCACTTCTCCTCCATAAGCAGCGAGATCGGCTCCATGCCGCCTTCGAAGGCGCGCTCGATGACCTTTTCCGATTCGGCGATGAAGAGGGCGCGCTCGGGCTCCAGCTTGCTGCGCAGCTGCGCCTCGGTCAGCCGCGCGAACGCATCGAGCCGCGGATCATCAAGGTTTTGGACAGAAACGATGGGCATGGCTTCCTCCCGTGGCGCTCCTGCGCTTCATCAGCGCGTCGGTGCGGGCTCGCTTGGCTGCTAAATTGCGATTCTGCGCGTCTGCTGCCTCGATACGGGTTCGTTTGGCTGCTGTTTTTCGATTTAGCACAGTTTCGCACGCATGAAAGGCGCTTCGATATTATACGACCTGGGGAAACGCGATGGCAGATGTTGCAAAACAGGGCAAGAGACGTTCAGATTTGCGCAAAATCGAAAAACAGCAGCCAGAAACCTCTAATGTGGTGCACAGGTTGCGCAAAATCGAAGAATTGCAGCCAAAAACTTTCGGTCGCGCAGAAGGCTGGGTAGCAAAAGCGCCAGCCCGCAGTGGACTGGCGCGAAAGTGCGGATCTCTTCGTGGAGAGCTACGACAGAGCAGCCTTCAGGGCGGCCATCTGGTTGGAGCCGAGGCCCTGCAGACGACGCTCGGCCGGAATGCCCAGCTCCTCCATGAGCTTCTCGGTCTTCACCTTGCCGTAGCCGGGAAGCGCGTTCACGAATGCCTTCACCTTCATGCGGCCGATGACCGGATCGGAGGTCTGGTCGAGAACCTCGGCCGGGGTCGTGAGACCCATGGAGAGCTTGTTGGTGAGCTCGGAGCGCTTGGCGCGGACGACACGGGCCTTCTCAAGGGCGGCGGCGCGCTGCTCGGGAGTCATGGTAGGTGCGGGCATAGTGTTTCTCTTTCTTCTCGGTGCCCCTGTCAACAGGGCTTTTCACTCGAAGGACGCTGGCCCGATCGTCCTCGGCGCCAACGTCCCTCGCTTTTAGCAGTGACGATAATAAAGGAAAAGTCCAGCTTGTACACCCCTTTTTGGCAAAATGACCTGCTCTGCGCTCAAAATATGCACGAATAGCCCTCCGAAATGGGGATTTAATGGCGAAAACACGGTTAGGGAAGGGGTTTGCGCGGGCGTCGCCAGGAGAGGGGCCGCGCGTTATAATGCTTGCGACTTCAACGAAAGGAATGGCCATGACCGAAAAGCATGTCGCTGATATTGTCCCCGTTGGGCACCCTGCTTTCGACGAGTTCGTTGCCACGATCGAGGCCCTGCGCGCGCCCGACGGCTGCCCGTGGGACAAGGTGCAGACGCATCAGTCCATCGCGAGCAACATGATCGAGGAGGCCTACGAGGCGGTGGACGCCATCGAGGCGTCGGATAGGCCCCATATGCTGGAAGAGCTGGGCGATGTGCTGCTGCAGGTGGTGCTGCAGTCCCAGATTGCCGCCGATGCGGGCGAGTTCACCATCGACGATGTGTGCCGCACGGTGAACGAGAAGATCGTCCGCCGCCACCCCCACGTGTTCGGCGAGCTGCAGGCGGGCGACGCCAACGAGGTGCTCGACGTGTGGGACCAGATAAAGATGGCCGAGAAGGAGGCCGCCGATGCGGCCGCCGAAGAGCCGGAAGGGCTGCTCGACGGGGTGCCGAAGAGCTTCCCCGCCCTTATGCAGGCGCAGAAGATCTCGCGCAAGGCGGCCTCGGCGGGGTTCGAATGGCCCGACGTGGAAGCGGTGTGGGACAAGGTGAACGAGGAGATTGCCGAGCTGCGCGAGGCCTACGCGCTGGCACCGAAGTCGTCCAACGGCAAGGTGAACGGCGAGGCGGACCCGGCAGCCAAGGCCGCCGTGGAGATGGAGCTCGGCGATGTGCTGTTCAGCCTGGTGAACGTGGCGCGCAAGATGGGCGTGAACGCCGAGGAGGCCCTGCGCGGCACCTGCGGCAAGTTCCGCGAGCGCTGGGCGTTCATGGAGGGAGCCGCCGCCGGCCAGGGCCGCCGCATCGAGGATCTGTCCGCCGACGAGATGGAAGAGCTCTGGGCCATGGCGAAGATGCTGGAGGCTTAGGCTTCGTAGACTTTTTTGCCGGCTACGTAGGTGGCTTGCACTTGGGCTTGCTGGAGGTCTTCGGCGGGCAGGTCGAAGGGGTTCGGAGCCAGTACGACCAGGTCGGCGTATTGGCCGGGGGCTATTTCCCCGACCTCGCCGGCGCGCTGGGCCGCGGCGGCGCTGCCGGCGGTGTAGGCGCTCAAAGCCTCGGCCAGGGTGATGCGCTCTTCGGGCAGCCAGCCGCCCTCGGGTTCGCGGGTGTCGGCGTCGCGGCGGGTGACGGCGGTGTAGACGGCAGCCATGGGGTCGATGTCGGTGACGGGGGAGTCGGTGCCGAAGGCCAGGATGGCGCCCTCGTCGAGCAGGGTGCGGAAGGGCCACATATAGGGCACGCGCTCGGCTCCCAGGTCGCGCTCCGGGCCGCCCGGGTCCAGCGTGATATGGCGCGGCTGCACCGATGCAATGACACCTGCGCGGGCGAGCCGGGCGATGTCGTCGGGCTGGAAGTTCTCCAAATGCTCGATGGTGTGGCGGCCTTCTGCACTGCCTTCGGCGCCGGGCGCGGGGGCCACGGGATGGCGCTCGAAAATATCCAAGCACTGGTGTATGGCCTCATCGCCAATGGCGTGCACGCGCACAGCGTGGCCCTCGGCTGCGGCCGGCGCCACCAGCTCTTCCATGACTGAGGCCTCTACCGTGGGCCGCCCGCAGTCACCCGCAAAGCGGGCGTTGGTGTAGGGGTCGTGCACCCAGGCCGTGTGCTGGCTGGAGACGCCGTCGAAGAACTGCTTGAACCCGCGGGCCTGCAAAAGCGGACCGGTATGGGCGCTCTGCAGCTCGCCGAGGCGGCTGCGGTCGGCCAGCAGGGTGGGGAACATGGACACGCGCACGGTCAGCTCGCCGCGCCGCTCGAGCTCGGCGAACAGGTCGTCGCGCACGAAGTCGAGCCCGGGCATGGCCATAAGCGACACGTCGCAGACGGCGGTCACCCCGTGCTCGTTCAGGTAGGCCTCGAAGGCGCGGTAGGCATCAAGGAGCTCGTCGGTGGAGAACTCGGCCACGATGCGGGGCATAAGCTCCATGGCTGCCGCCTCGCGCACAATGCCCGTAAGGTGCCCCTCGGCGTCTTTGTCGTAGCTGCCGCCGGCGGGGGGCGTGGAATCTTCTGTGATGCCGAGGCGCTCCAGCGCGCAGCTGTTCAGCCACAGGGTGTGGGCGTCGCCCGAGTACATGGCTACCGGGCGATCCGGGTAGGCGGCATCGAGAGATGCCTTCGTGGGCATCGCCGGCGGGTTCCACAGGTAGTCGCGCCAGCCCTGGGCTAGAAGCCACGAGCCCTCGGGGCGCCGCGCGGCCAACGGAGCCAGCCGGGCGACGGCGTCGGCCTCGTTGTCGCCGACGAAGCGCTCGGCCAACGGTGACAGGTACAGCGCGGAATGGAAGAAGTGAAGATGCGCGTCGTGGAAGCCGGGCATGACGAGGGCGCTGCCCCAATCCTCCTCGACGGTATCGGGCCCTTGCAGTTCGGCGGGAACCTCGTCGGGGGCGCCTACCCACATGATGCGATCGTCCTTCAGGGCCACAGCGCCGGGGACGGGTGCCTGGGCGCCCCCTCGGAACAAGGCGCGCGTGAAGATGATGAGGTCGGCGGGAGAAGTCGGATGGCCCATGGCGGCTCCTTCTGACGGACGATGGCTGACGAGTGGGAGTATACGCCTTGAAGCAAAATTGTTCACGTGCATTACGAAAATTGCCCAGCTGGTCTGCGCAAAGCTTTAGGAGAGGAGTGGGAAGATGGTGCGAAGCCGGCGGAAGCGGGCGGTGCCCTCGTCATGCGATTATCTGACAATAACCATATAATTCTACTGAAAGCATAGCTATGAACAGGAAAAACGTCACGAAACTGTAAGAAACTTTCGCCAGACACCCCTCGAGAATGCGCATAAAGCCTGGTGCGAGGGTGCCAATCCGTGAATTTTGATTGAACGGGTAAAGTATTGGAGAATTTTTATTGCATGTGATCAAAAATGATGGTACCTTGGCTTTGTCAACGAAGCAGAGCGGCTTGAAGAGTCAAGGGGAGCCGACAACCTCGCTTCGCTGATGCGCGAGGCTGCTTTTCAATGGGTATGAGGGTCGCCAAGGTGCGACCTGGGGCAACGGAGGTGTTTCAAGGGCGTTTACGCGAGGTATAGGGCAGGCGAGGGGCTCATAAACATGATTTAAACCCTCAACTAATACCGCTTTACCTCTTTCCTTCGAGCCACTTTCTGAGACATTGAGGGCAACCGTCGCGACGACCGCGATGGGCTGTAGGGGAAGCACCCCGCAGCTTTTCAACCCTGATGGCGCGCCGACCCGCGCCGGATTGGAGAGTCATATGCAAGGTGTAAACGTCAAGAGCGAGATCGGCAACCTGAAGAAGGTCATCCTTCACCGCCCCGGCGACGAGCTGCTGAACCTTACCCCCAACACCCTGGAGGAGCTGCTGTTCGACGACATCCCGTTCTTGCCCGTAGCCCAGGAGGAGCACGACGCGTTCGCCAACATCCTGCGCGGCGAGGGCGTGGAAGTGGTCTACCTCGAGGACCTTATGGCCGAGGTTATCGACGCGAAGCCCGAGCTGCGCGAGCAGTTCCTCGACCAGTGGATCTACGAGGCCGGCATCCGCACCGACACCTATAAGAACATCATCAAGGACTACATCAACTCCAACTACGCGGGCACCAAGGACATGGTCATGAAGACCATGGCCGGCATCAACCTGCAGGAGCTGCCCCAGAAGGACACCCACCTGCTGGTGGACATGGTGTCCGACCGCTGCAAGCTCGTGTGCGCCCCCATGCCGAACCTGTACTTCACCCGCGACCCGTTCGCGATGATCGGCAACGGCGTGTCCATCAACCGCATGTACAGCCAGACGCGTAACCGCGAGACCATCTACGGCGACTACATCTTCAAGTACCATCCGGACTTCCAGGGCACGCCCGAGTACTACCACCGCGATATGACCTTCCATATCGAGGGCGGCGACATCCTGAACATCAACGAGCACGTGCTGGCCATCGGCATCTCCCAGCGCACCGAGCCCGACGCCATCGACGCCATCGCTCACAACATCTTCAACGACGAGACGAGCAAGGTTCACACCATCCTGGCCTTCAACATCCCGGTGTCCCGCGCCTTCATGCACCTGGACACGGTGTTCACCCAGATCGACCGCGACAAGTTCACCATCCACCCCGGCATCATGGGCCCGCTGACGGTGTTCGAGATCACGCCTGACGGCAAGGGCGGCACCAAGATCCGCGAGCGCAACGAGGACCTGGAGTCCGTGCTCTCCGAGTACGTCGGCGAGAAGGTCACGCTGATCCCCTGCGGCGGCGGCGACCGCATCGCGGCCGAGCGCGAGCAGTGGAACGACGGCTCCAACACGCTGTGCGTGCGCCCCGGCACCGTGGTCGTGTACCAGCGCAACAACGTCACCAACGACGTGCTGTACAAGAACGGCATCAACTGCCTGGTCATGCCCTCCGCAGAGCTCTCCCGCGGCCGTGGCGGCCCCCGCTGCATGTCCATGCCGGCCTGGCGCGAGGCTATCTAAGCGCACTGTCTCACCCTGTTCGTCTTTTCCGGCCCAGTCTAGCCAGCCAGCGCTGGGCCGTTAAAGAGGCGCGGTTCCCGGGCGACCGGGACCGCGCGCTATAAATCAATCCTAAAAGGGAAAGGAAACACCATGCCTATCAATCTCAGCGGTCGTTCGTTCCTGCGCCTGCTCGACTTCTCCACCGAGGAGATCGAGTACCTGCTCAAGCTCTCCAAGAACTTCAAGGACCTCAAGCGCACCGGCACCCCTCACCGCTACCTCGAGGGCAAGAACATCGTGCTGCTGTTCCAGAAGACGTCCACCCGCACCCGTTGCGCCTTTGAAGTGGGCGCCATGGACCTGGGCATGGGCGTGACCTACCTCGATCCCGGTAGCTCGCAGATGGGCAAGAAGGAGTCCATCGAGGACACCGCCCGCGTGCTCGGCCGCTTCTACGACGGCATCGAGTTCCGCGGCTTCGCCCAGACCGACGTCGAGGACCTGGCTGCCAACGCCGGCGTGCCGGTGTGGAACGGCCTCACCACCGAGTGGCATCCCACCCAGATGCTCGCCGACATCCTCACCGTGCAGGAGAACTTCAACTACGACATCAAGGGCAAGACCCTCGTGTTCATGGGCGACGCCGCCAACAACGTGGCCCGCTCGCTGATGGTCGTGTGCTCTAAGCTCGGCATGAACTTCGTGGCCTGCGGCCCGAAGGAGAACATGCCCGACGCCGAGCTCGTGAAGACCTGCGAGGCCATCGCCGCCGAGAACGGCTGCACCGTGAAGTGCACCGACGACGTGAAGGAGGCCTGCACTGGCGCCGACGTCATCTACACCGACGTGTGGGTGTCCATGGGCGAGCCCGACGAGGTGTGGGCCGAGCGCATCAAGCACCTCGAGAAGTTCCGCGTGACCAAGGAAGTTATGGCCATGGCCAACCCGGACGCCATCTTCCTGCACTGCCTGCCGGCCTTCCACGACACCAACACCACCATCGGTGCCGACATCGCCGAGCGCTTCGGCGTCACCGAGATGGAAGTGGAGGACGAGGTGTTCGAGTCGAAGGCTTCCAAGGTGTTCGACGAGGCCGAGAACCGCATGCACACCATCAAGGCGGTCATGTACGCCACCCTCTGCGGCTAGTTCCACCGTCTATGACGGGGGCGGGCTCATCCGCCCCCGTTCCTTGTTACTGTTTGACAACGGAAGAGGTACCTGACGGGCGGTCAACGCAAACCTCCGTAGAATCGAATCCGTTGCATGTTTTGTTCCTTGTGGAACCACTGTCTCGTCTCTCTTACATGCAACCATAGATGCGAGACTGGCTGGTTCACCGAAAAGATTGAGGTGAAATCTAATGGCATACGAAAAGGGCAGCGGCAAGTCCGTCGTCATCGCTCTGGGCGGCAACGCTCTGGGCAACAACGCCGAGGAGCAGCTCGAGCTGGTGCAGAACACCGCCACGCACATCGTGGAGATGATCGCCGAGGGCACCAACGTCATCGTCTCCCACGGCAACGGCCCCCAGGTCGGCATGATCAACAACGCCTTCGACATCGCGGCCGCCAACTCCGACAAGGTGCCGGTCATGCCCTTCCCCGAGTGCGGCGCCATGTCGCAGGGCTACATCGGCTACCACCTGTCCCAGGCCATCCTGAACGAGCTGCGCCGCCGCGGCATCCGCCGCTCCACGGCCGCCGTCGTGACCGAGACCCTGGTGGACGCCGACGACCCGGCCTTCCAGGACCCCACCAAGCCCGTGGGCGCCTTCCTCACCGAGGAGGAGGCCAAGAAGCGCGCCGAGGAGACCGGCTGCGTGTTCAAGGAGGACGCCGGCCGCGGCTGGCGCATGGTGGTCGCCTCCCCGAAGCCCGTCCGCCTCGTTGAGTTCGACGCCGTGCAGGACCTCATGAACGCCGGCTACGTGGTCGTCGCCGGCGGTGGCGGCGGCGTGCCGGTCATCGAGAAGGACGGCGCCTACGTGGGCGTGCCGGCCGTCATCGACAAGGACCGCTCCAGCGCGAAGATGGCCTCCGACTACAAGGCCGACATGCTCGTCATCCTGACGGCCGTCGAGAAGGTGGCCATCAACTTCGGCAAGCCGGACCAGGAGAACATCTCCCACATGACCATCGCCGAGGCCCAGGAGTACATCAAGCAGGGCCAGTTCGCCCCCGGCTCCATGCTGCCGAAGGTCGAGGCCTGCATCGAGTACCTCGAGGCCTACCCGGCCGGCAAGGCGCTCATCACCTCGCTCGAGTGCGCGGCCGCCGGCCTGCGCGGCGAGACGGGCACCGTCATCACCGCCAACTAGGCGCGGCGCCAAAGAGCGCTTCCCGCGCGATGCCGGTGGTGTGAACCCCGCGTATTGAGGGTGATGCGCTCAACCATAGAATTAACGAGAAACGCGCTTCTCCGCGTCAGGAGAAGCGCGTTCTCTATTTCTTTCACATGCTAAATGAGTCATCAAAAAAATACTTGGCTAGCGGGGAAGATTTTTGTTGCAGGTGAACAAAAATGGTGCTATATTGGGTTCATTGATAAAGCCGACCGATCAACTAATCGGATTTATCAATAGTCTCTATTCCTCATCGTCGCGAGCGTGGTTAAGGCATGCTCAAGAAAGGAATGAACCATGGCAAAAATCGTTAGCTCTTGGAACGACTGGGA
>CAJUSP010000031.1 GCA_910589165.1 uncultured Adlercreutzia sp. | reverse complement strand
GCTCCAGGTAGTACGGCAGCGGGTTGTAGTTGTCGGAGGCCGGGAACACGTCGGTAGCCGGGTCCATAGAGCCGCTTCCGTCCACCGCGCCCGTCAGGCCCAGCAGGATGTTGCCGTCGAAGTAGGGCTCGGTGCGCTTCGAGGTGGTATGGAAGCCCACGGGCAGGCCGTTCTCGTCCGGCTCGAGGTGCGAGTCGTAGGACTTCTGCGCGTACTGCTCGATGGTCTCGTACTCGGAGGGCGCCTGGGCGTCGAAGGTGGCCCAGTCCCAATCCTCGGTGCCGTAGTAGAAGCTGCCCACGAAGTAGCCCACGTAGTCCATATACTCCTCGTAGGTCTTCCAGTAGGTGCCGTAGAACTTGCCGGCGATGTCGGGGTTGAACGAGTCGATGGCGCGCTGGTGGCCGCGCTCGGCCAGGGCCGCCGCCAGCCACGACCAGTGCATGCACTCGTCCACAGCCTCGTAGAGCTGGGTTGTGGCACGGCGGATGGCGTAGGTGTTCAGGCGGTCCTGGGCGTAGTTAGTTTCCAGCCACTCGGCCGTGGGCAGCACGTAGTCGGCCAGGCACACGCTCGTGGTGGTCCAGTGCATGTACATGTGCACGTTCAGGTCGGTGGTCATCATGGCGTCGTAGAAGCGGCTCGCGTTGCCGATCATGGCCAGCTTGTTGCCGGAACGCTCGATCCAGATACGCGGGCGGTAGGGCTCGCCGGTCTCGATGGCCTTCAGCACCGTGGGAATGTGCGAGGCCAGCCAGTGGCCCAGGCCCTTGTGCTCGGTGTAGCCGAGGCGCGCGTTGGCCTCGGCCTCGGGCATGCGCAGCGGGTGGTCGGGATGATGCAGGCCGAAGGGCTGCACCACGTAGTTGCAGGGCTCCACGTAGCAGGGACGGTCCTGCACGATGGCGCCGGGCACGCGGATGCATCCCATGAGGATGTCGAGGATGGCGTCGCCCTGGGCGGCCTGGGCGGAGTTGCGCGCCTGGTCGGTGGCCACGCCCAGCGAGATGCCGGCGTTCGGGCAGCCCTCCACGTAGATCTTGATGGCCTCCTCGATCTCGCCGGCATCGAGCCAGCACACCTCGGCGGCCTTCTCGAGCGTCCACTCGTCCACGTGTTCCTTCATAATTTGGAAGGCGGTGCGGGCGGTCTCGCCGTTAGGCAACGTGTAGGAGCCGAACATGGCCGGGTCGATGGACTCGTCGAAGGGATAGGGCATGGCGCGCACGGTCTGGGTGTTGTTGTCATAGACCACGTACTCGTTGTGGCTGCCGAGCCCCAGCTCGTCGGCGCGGTAGGTGAGCCGCGTCTGCTCGTTCACGAGGAACGGCAAGTTCGACCACTTCGTGACGAATTCCTTGTTCCACAGGTCGTTGTCGATGATGTAGCGCATCCAGGCCAGCATGAGGGCCACGTCGGTGCCGGGGCGAATGGCCAGCCACACGTCGGCGCGGGCCGCATCCGGCGTCAGGCGCGGGTCGATGACCACGGTCTTCATGCCGTTGTTGCGCAGCTCGGTGACCACGCGGCCCGTCGATCCGATGCCGTGGGTGGAAGGGCCCACGCCCCACATGACGTAGGTTTTGGTCTGGCAGTCGGGCAGGTACACCTCGGTCACCGGGCCGTCGGCCAACGAGGTGTCGGCCGTGCCGTTCAGGCAGAACTCCATGTGGTTGCGGGGCAGGTAGCACTGGGCGCAGCCCGGCTCGAAGAAGTTGCCGCCGCCCCACACGGAAAGGAAGCGGGCGGGGCTGAAGAACTGCGGGTTGCCGCCGCCACCGGTAGAGGTGACCAGGCACTTCGGGCCTTCCTTCTGGTAGTACTCCCACATGACGTCGGCGATCTCGTTGATGGCCTGCTCCCAGGAGATGCGCTCCCACTGGTTGGAGCCGCGCTCGCCCACGCGCTTCATGGGGTACTTGATGCGGTTGGGGTTGTACAGCGCCTGAATGCCGGCCAGGCCCTTGGCGCAGGCGGCGCCCTTGTTCATGGGGTCGCCCGGGTCGCCTTCCAGCTTGACCACGCGGCCGTCGCGCACATGGGCGATCATGCCGCAGTTGTTAAGGCAGGCACGGCAGATGGTGCGAATCTTCTCGGTCTCGCTGCTCTCGTCGGCCAGTGCGGGCTCCACTTCGATGAGGTTCGAAGCGGCAGTGCCCGCCATGGCGGCGGCAGCCGAGGCGAACATTCCCAGCTTCACAAAGCCGCGTCTGCTGATACTCGTCTGAGCCACTGTTTCCATCCCTTCTTCTCTTCTCGATTATTCGCGGATAGTACGGGTCGTGCTCTATGGGAAATGCCCGGTGAGCTCAGCCGAACATAACCTCTGGGGTGGGGGCGGCGTGGGCCGCCGGGTCGCCATGGGGGAAGGCCGCTTTGGGGCGCTTCCCCGCCAGGCGAAAGGAGAGGGAGTTGCACCTGCGGGCGTCGAGGAGGAGGGGAAGCGCCCGCAGGACGGGGAATGCGTGTTTAGGCCGCCAGCTGGTCGCGGCCGGCTTCGGTGGCGCGCCAGGCGCCGTTCCACTCGATGGCGCCGGCGGTTTCCAGGGCGTCGATGAAGTACTGGGGGTACACCTTCTTGCCCTCGGCGTTCACCGCGGCCTCGGGCTGGGCCTCCACCACCGCCTCCATGGCGGGGAGAGTGGCACCGTCGGGCGCGCTGCAGCAGGCGATGAGCGCACGGAACACCGGGGCGTAGGCCGGGCGGGTCGCCAGCAGGTCGGCGGTGAGGTTCTTGGGGTCGTAGGCGCGGGCGATGGCGCGGCCGGTTTCGGTGACGGCAACGCGGTTCTCGAAGGAGGCGTTGTCGGGCACGGTCTCGTCGAACTGCACGTCCTCAAGGGTACCCTCGTAAGGCTCGCCATTAATGAGCAGCTGCTCTTCCAGGGCGCCGGCCCGCACGAGAATATCGATGGTGGCAGCCGGGCTCTGGGCGAAGTTCGGCGCCCAGGCCGCTGCGGCGGCCTCTTCCAAGGCCGTGCGCTCGGCGGTGGTTTCCACGAGCGCCAGCATAAGGAGGGCCGGTTTCTTCAGAAGAGGATTGTGCTTGATGAGTTCGTGTTCCATGATGCCCCTCGTCTCTTCTCGGCAGCGGCCATGGCGCTTGGTGTGACACGGCCCGCTGCGTTCTCTCTGAGGCGATTCTAGGACGCAGAAACCCTGAGACGCATGGTCACAAAAAGACGGTTTGCCCCGAAAAAAGGAGGATTCGGCAACCGTTCAAAAAGGATTACTGGGAAAGTTTTCCCTTGTGAAATTTATTTCTGATTCAGGATATTATTCTTGATTCTGGCTATTAAGGCGATCGAGCAGCTCCTGGCGCGTATGCACGTCGAGCTTCGTGTAGATGGCCCGCAAATGCGAGCGAACCGTGTTCTTCGAAATGAAGAGCGCGTCGGCGATCCAGTTGGCCGAGCGGCCCTGGGCGAACAAGTCCATGATCTCTATCTCGCGCAGCGAGAGCCCGTAGCGCTCCCCCAGCTGCGCCTCGCGGGCACCGGGAACGTCGGCAGCCACTGCGGCGGTGCTACTCGACGGCGATGCGGTGCCGACCGAAGCCTCAGCCTCCGACAAAGGCGTTGCGGCGCCCGAAAGCGTGGCGGCGACCGTGCCGGGTCGGGCGGCCTCCCCCTCCCCTCCCAGGCGGCCCACCGGCGCCAGCAGAATGGCCTTGATGTCGCGCTCGGTGAACAGCAGGGTGAGGATGAGCACCACAGCAAAGGCCATGACGGCCCCCACGGCCATGCGCACCGTCGCATCGCCGTAATACGGGGCGATAAGCGCGCCAATACCCCAGCCAGCCGTAGAGGCTAGGTAATAGGCGGCCTGCCCCAGGGCGAAAGCGCGCACGCTAGAGAAACCGAAGCGGAAGGCCATGAACGCCATAAGGCAGGAAAGCACGAGCCACAGCGTCTCTTTCCCGATACTCAGGTAGGAGATGGGCACGCCGAAGCAGGTACCCAGCATAAGGGCGATCCCGGCGATCATCAGCACGAGGTAGGCTATGCGGGCGCCCTTGCGGCGCGCCGCCATGCGGTTCACAAGCCACACGAGCGCCACGCCCGTCAGCCCGATGAGCGCGATGATGACGGCGCCCTCGTGAATGTAGCCCTCGCTCGCCTGGGAGCTGGAGGCAATGCCGCGGGCCACGCCGGCTGTCATGGCCACAGCCGCGGCAGCCCCCACGAGCCGCCCGTACAGCGCCATGACGCCGCGCTCGGCGCCAAGGCCGCCCGAAGATGCCTGGTCGGCGCCGTCGTAGGGGTCGTTGTGGGGCAGGCACAGCAGCAGCGCCGACAGAAGCGGCATAATGGCCGTGTAGGGCACGGCCCAGGCGCGCGGAATGCCGAGCCCCACGAAGAACAGCAGGGCCGCCACCACGAGCGACATGGCACCGGCCGTAAGCGAGTCGCTCAGGTTCACCGTGCCGTAAAGGCGCCCCACCTTCAGGCAGAGTGCGCCCGTACAGGCGCCGGTAAGCACCGCGGCCAGCACAAAGGGCACCTCGCCCCCGATAGAGCCGGAATAGGCCAGCGCGGCCGTGGCGAAAGCAGCCACCACGCCGGCGAACACGATGGGGCCGCGCGAGTCCACCAGCTGCGTCGCGCGGCGGCGGAAAATTGCGGCAACCAGCATGACCGCGCCGATGGACAGCGTCGAGATAAGGTACATGACCAGCACGAGGAACGGGCGCTCCTCGTCGGGGAAGGCACCTACCAGCGTCGTTGAGAAATAGCAGAGCCATATCCAGGCCCACCAGGCCGAAAGCCCCAGAAACCGCAGGTAAGGCCATTGTTCGGCCAAAGGCGATGGCGCATCGTCGGGCATTCCCTCATCGCTCGCCTCAAATTCCCCCTCGCGATAGTGCATAACATCACTCTCCTGACCATCTGTTCTGAAGCAGTATGGTCGCCCCATGCCGGCCCCTCCCGGGCCCGCGGGCGCGCAAGTGTGCGCAGGCGACCGCCCCCGCAACAGCGATCGTCTGAAGAGTAGTTTACGACTTGGTCAGGCCAGGGGCAAGATGGCGCGCCACACAAGCGGGGCATCGGCCGGCGCGCCCTATAAGCAGGGGAGCCTGCGGCTTGACGGCTCGCAGGCTCCTCTCAGCATCATTCGATGCAGCGTGCGCGGAGGCTACTCGGCACCCTCCAGGACATTCTCGAGCTCGCGCTCGTGGGCCTCTTTCTGAGCCTCGCTCTCGCCCTCGCCGACGGGCAGCAGCGGCGCGTCGGGCAGGTAGGCGCGGGCGTTCATGGCGGAAAGGCCGATGGTGCCGCCGTTGTGGAAGAAGGCGGACTGCTGGGGCGTGATGATGCCGGCGATGCCCAAGGCCAGAAGGATGCTGTTGTAGCCGATGGTGAAGCGGTAGCCCTGCTTCATGCGGCGGCTCAGCACCCGCGACAGGCGGCGCAGGCGCACGATACCCTCCAGGTCGTTGGACGTCAGCGCGATGTCGGCGGCCTCGCGGGCCACGGCCGACCCAGCGCTCATGGCGATGGACACGTCCGCAGCGGCCAGGGCCGGCGAGTCGTTCACGCCGTCGCCCACCATGCACACGTTGCAGCCCTCGGCCTGCAGCTTGCGGATGAGCTCGTACTTGTCTTCGGGCAGAAGGTCGGCGCGGTAGTCGTCGATGCCGGCCTCGGCGGCCACGCGACGCGCTGTGCGGTCGGCGTCGCCGGTAAGCATGATGACGCGCTTGAAGCCCTCTTCGTGAAGCGCCTGGATAACCTGGGGCGCGTCGGCCTTCAGCGGGTCGTCGATGTAGAGCACGCCGCGCAGCTCGTTGTCGACCGCGAGGAACAGAGGCGAGGTGCCCAAGGCCAGGCTGTGGATATGCTCCATCTGCTCGGGCGAGACCGGCACACCCTCGTCTTCCAGCACGAAATGCTGGCTGCCGATGACGACGCGCTTGCCGTTCAGCGACGAGGCGATGCCATGGGCCACCACGTATTCCACAGCCGAGTGCAGCTCGCGGTGCTCGAGGCCCTCGTCGAGGGCGGCGTTCACCACCGCGCGGGCCACCGGGTGCGGGAAGTGCTCTTCCAGGCAGGCGGCCAGGCGCAGGGCCTCTTCGCGGGTGTAGCCGTTGTAGGGCTCCACGTGATACACCTTCGGCGCCGCGTCGGTGAGGGTGCCCGTCTTGTCGAAGACGATGGTGTCGGCCTCCTCGATGGCCTGGAAGTAGCGCGAGCCCTTCACCATGAAGCCGTGCTTGGCGCCCTCGCGCTGGGCCGCCATGACGGCGATGGCGCCGGACATCTTCAGCGCGCAGGAGTAGTCGACCATCAGGCACGCGGCCGTCTTCATGAGCGAGCGCGTGGTGATGGCCACCACGGCGGCCAAGGCGAAGTTCCACGGCACCAGCTTGTCGGCGATGTTCTCGATGCGCTTCTGCTCGGCCGACTTCGCCGCCTCGGTGTCCTGCATCATGGTGAGGATCGACTGGATCTTGCTTTGGGCCGGGTCGCCAGTCACCTTCACGCAGATCTCGCCCTCTTCCACGGCGGTGCCCGCGTACACGGTGTCGCCCGCCTGGCGCACCACGGGTAAAGGCTCGCCGGTGAGGGACGCCTGGTTCACCATGGCCTCGCCGGCCGTGACGGTACCGTCGACGGGAACGGCGCCTCCGATGCGCACGACCACTTGATCGCCCGGGGCCAGCTCGGAGAGATCCACCTCCACTTCCTCGCCGCCGCGACACACCCAGGCGGTGGTGGGAATTTCAAGCAGCGACTGGGCCAGGCTCGACTCGGTGCGCTTGCTCGTGAAGTCCTCCATAATCTCGCCGACATGCAGCAGGTACATGGTCTCGCCAGCGTTGTTGGCGCCTTGGGTGAACCCGAGGGCGATGGCCGACGCATCAAGCACCGGTACGTCGAGGCGCCCCTCGCGCAGCGAGGCAACGCCCGCCTTCCAGAACGGGATGGCGCGCCACAGCCACCAGATGGTCTTGAAGGGGTTCGGCATGAAGAAGCGGATGAGGAACCACGCCGTGGCATTGGCGATGTCAGCGTAGAGGTTGCGGGCACGCGGGGCGAGCGCGAAGGGGTCGGTCGGCTGCCAAGCGGCCAGCTCGTCGGCGGTAAGCGACGCTAGGCGCTCTACTACGGCCTCACGGGCCTCGGGCGTAGGGTCGAACTCCACGGCGAAGCCGGCTGCCTGCGGATAGGCCACCGCCTTGGTGACCACCACCATCTCGAGGAAGATCTCCTCGAGGGCGATGGCGTCGTGCTCGTTCAAGGCCTCCGGCAGCGCGACACGCAGGCGGCCGGGCAGCGTATGCTTAATGATGCAGCGCATGGCTCATCGCTTCTTTTCTGCGAAGGGCAGGCAGAGCCTACGCCTTCTCCTCAACAACGGTTTCCTCGGCCACGGTGACGTCGCCATTGGCGCCCTCGGCCACGACCGTCTCGCCGATAACCACTTCCTCGGCGTCGCGCTCGGCGGCCTCAACCGTCTTGATGTACTGGGCCTCGGCCATAATGTCGTCGCACTGCGCCTTGGCCTCGTCGACAACGCGGGACACGTAGTCCTTCGCCTGCAGGGCGCACACCGTGCCGCGCACATAGGCGCGATGGGCCGGACGGCTGCACACCGCCTTCACACCTGCCGTACCCAACAGGAAACCACCGAAAACAAGCAGACCGGGATGCATAACGAACCTCCTTGGTTGTAACCGTTAATAAAACAACTTCCGACTGATCATAGCGAAACCATCGGCAAAATGCATGGGCCTCTTTTTTCGTTGTTGGCATTATGTTAACTCATGTTTACCTATGTTAACAAGTCATAGTTAGGTTAAACTAACACTCAGCGACAAAACGTTCACGGACGCGAAACGGCACGCCCCGCCGCAAAAACCGTCGTGCTAGCATGGCAAACGCAACTCGGCCCCAAATGCAAAGGAGACCCTTATGAAATGGCATCGCTTCTTCGCCTGGACAGGCGCTATCTGCATGGCCCTGGCGGTGTACACCGGCTACAAGCACGCGTAACTCACCTACGCACGGCAAAACTCCCGAGCTCAGCAAGCGGACTTCCCCGCTGCCGAGCCCGGGAGTTTTTCTATTCCTGGGCCTTAAGCGCCAACGCCATCGGAACACGCTTAATGCGCGCCATATGCGCGACAGCCACCACGCCGTAACAGGCAATGCCCACAAAAACGGTGAGCGCAAGCTGCGCGGGCGGTATGACAATCTCGAAGTTGCCGGCATACTCCATGAACACCACCTTTACCAGAAGCGCAATGGCGCCGACCACCAGCGGCAGGCAGGCAATCACCGACACGATAACGGTTGTGGTTATGGAGCGCAGGTAAAGACGGTTGACTTCGGCTGGTCGATAGCCGAACACCTTCAAATAGGCGATGGCTCGGGCGTTGCGGTCGATGACCGTCTTCGTAAGCAGGAAGATGAGCACGACGTAGACAATGGCCGCCAGTGTGGTGAGCAGGTACGTCATCGAGCCCATCGAGTTGCGCATTTGGCTGACGATCTTGTCCATGGAATCGGGGGTAAGATCGCTGACCACGTACAAATCGTCGAGGGCCAGCGCCTCGTCAGACACATACCCGTTGAAGTAATCGGCGCTTTTGCCGAATAAGCGGTTGAACGTCTCCAGGCTCATATACAAGTTGGTGTTCGAGGCGCTTCCGTAGGTGCCGTCCACGGTAAACTCGTAGGTCTCATCGTCGAGCTTGTCTTCGAAGGCGACGGGCTCGCCCAGGGCTATGGCGCACTTCTCCGCCAAGCCGCGGCCGGCCACGATGCGGCCGTCGGACACGTCGAGGTCCTTCCAGTAGGCGGAGCCTTCAGTGACGCCGTAGACGGTCACCTCCTCGCTGGAGTCGCCCAGGGCGCGGGCCGTCTCCAGCGTGGTGGCCGCGAACTTCTCGGCCTGGTCGGCGGCGGCGTCATCGGCCTCAATCTCAACCGGGACCTTCAGCACATACTGGTGCTCGGCCACCAGATCGCTCTGCAGGTTTTCCGCATAGTGCTCGATGACGGGCATGAGGCAGAGCCCGAACACGAGCAACAGGCTGGCGAAGACCAGGCCCAGAAACAGCGTGACATAGTTCGACAAGCTGCAGAGGAACACCCGCAGGCGGAAACGGACGGCGAAGGGCCAGCGCTCGGGCAGAGCCACGCCGCGTCGGCGACTCTTTCGCGTGGTCTCGTGGCGCAGGAACTCCAAAGGCGTGCAGCGCAGCTTCCGCAGAAGCCCTGCGAACGTGATGCCGACGAGCAGCACCACGGGTACCACCGTAGTGAGGACGAAGACTTCGGGATTGAAAACTGCCTCGTAGGGAGGCAGGCTGTAGGAGTTGTAGTACAGATCGCGCATGGGGGCAGAGAGCCAGCCGTAGCCGGCGATGTTGCCCACCGCCGCAGCGGCCACGCCTACGAGCGCCGGCAGCGCCAGATAATGGCAGAGCAGCTCGCGCTTGCGGTAGCCCGAGGCCAAAAGCGTGCCGATGATGGCGCTCTCCGCCTCAATGTTGGCGCCGGTAAGCACCACGAACACAAAGGCCATGATGACCACGAGCAGAAACAGCATGACTTTCCACATCAGCTGGTCGCCCTGGACATCGTCGCCGGCATAGCTGATGGCGTTGTTCGCCTGGGCCGTCATCAGCGAGAGCACCGCCGTGTCGTGGTCGGCGAGGGTTTGGGCGATGTCTTCCAGCAGGTCGGCCGCCTGGGCGTCGGTGAGGGGGCTATCGGTGAAATAGGCGTAAGTATACGTAGGTGTGCCGGGCATATCGTCGAAGGCCTCTGGCGTCACCTGGGCGATAGAGAAGGTGAGCGCGTTGAAGACGAAGTCGCCGTTGTCCTCGAAGAGAGCCGAGTAGTCGGAGAGCGTGCAGATGCCGCTCAGGGTGAAGGTGCTTCCGGCCGCGTCTACCGCGTCTCCCACCGTCAGCCCGGCATGGGCGCAGAAAACGCGGTCGAGGGCTATCTCATCGGCGCGGGCGGGGGCGGTGCCTTCCGCGTAGGCGGCCTGGTTGAAAGTGGTGCGGTTCTCAAAGACGCGCACGGTGCCGCTGTCGGCGGCGTCGGACTCGGCGCCCTCGGGCAGCGTCCAGCGGAGATCCTCGTCGTGGCTGAAGTTCTCCTCGACGGTCACGCCCAAGTCCTCCACGGCGGCCAATGCCTCGTCGCTGGCGCGAAAGGCCGTAGTGAACTGGCCGTCTTCCACGTGGTAGGTGTCGGCCACGGCGCCGATCATGCGCTCGATGGAGGAGGCTGCCACCAGAAAGCCCGAGACGAACCCGATGGACACGGCAATGAGCAGGAAGATGCCGGCATAGCGGCCCAGGTTGTGGACGAGCTCGCGCGGCAGGCGGTGGATGAGAGGGCTGGCCATGGCTACCACTCCAAGGTGGCGACAGCCTGGGGCGCATCGTTGGCCACATCTTCAACGAGCAGGCCGTCGTGCAGGCGCAGCACACGGGTGGCCATGCGGGCGATGGCGTCGTTGTGGGTGACCACGATGATGGTGGCGCCGAAGTCGCGGTTGACACGCTCCATAAGGTCGAGGATCTCCAGGGATGTTTGGTAGTCAAGCGCGCCGGTGGGCTCGTCGCACAGCAGCAGGCGCGGGTTCTTCACGAGCGCGCGACCGATGGCGCAACGCTGCTGCTGACCGCCGGATATCTGGCGGGGGAACTTGCGGCGCTGCTCCCACAGGCCAAGCGAGTGCAGCAGGTCTTCGAGGGGCAGCGGGCTGTCGCTTAGGTGCGCGCATACCTCGATGTTCTCGCGCACTGTCAGGTCGGGCACCAGGTTGTAGAACTGGAACACGAAGCCGAGCTGGCGGCGACGGTACTCCCCTACCTCGCGCGGCGAGAGCGCCGTGATGTCGTCGCCGTCGACGACGATAGAGCCCGCATCGGCGTGCTCCAACCCTCCCACCAGGTTCAAGAAGGTCGACTTGCCCGAGCCGGAGGGGCCGAGCAGCACGGCGAAGGCGCCGGCATCGAGCGTGGTCGTAATGCCCTTCAGAACCTCGGTGCACGCATCGCCCTCGCCGTAGCTCTTACGGATATCCCGCACCTCCAGAAACGCCATGAGCTGCCCCTTTGCCCGATGTGCGCCCGGTGGGGCACACATCGTCTCTCGCGATTGTTAGACGGTTGTAACTTTCGCGATTATAGCAAAGTGTTAGCTATGTGCAACTACTTGGCTGTCTCTGCCTTCCACACCTCGGCATAGTCGGCCAGCATAGCGGTGATGTGGGTGCCAATCTGCTCGTAGGCATCGATGTCCAGGTTCGCCAGCGACACGCGCACCGACCAGTCGGGGGCGTCGAAGCCCGGGCCGTCCATGACGACGATGCCCGTGTCGCGGGCCAGGCGCACCACGATGTCGAGGGAGGCGTAGTTCTTCTTGAGCCACGCGGCGAAGTCGTCGCTGTACAGGCGGCTCGCCCACAGCCCCAGGTCGATGACCGAGTAGTAGCCGGCGCGCAGCGGGTCGGGCTCGAGGGTGAACCCGAGGCTCTTCCACAGGCAGGCGAGGCGGTCGGTGACGAGCTGCCGCATCTGCGTGCGGTAGATGCCGTCTTTGTCCATCAGCTCCTGCAGAGCGAACAGCGACATCTGCACCTGCTGGGGCGTGCCCAAGCCAGCGGTGCCGTTCAGGGCCACGAGCCGCGAGTCGGCCACCATGCGATCGATGAAGCGCACGCGCGCGATGTCGTCGGTCAGCGACTGGTAGCGAGCGGCGAGCACCTGCTTCTTGGCCTCGGGCAGCTTGCCGATAAGCTCGTCGAAGAGGTTGTCGCGGGCCACGGCGATGGTGGCCAGGCGCCAGCCTGTGGCGCCGAAGTACTTCGAGAACGAGTACACGCAGGCCGTGTTGCGCGGCAGGTCGGCGAACACCGAGCGGTAGTGGGGCACGAAGGTGCCGTAGACGTCGTCAGTGATGATGAGCAGGTTCGGGTTGTGCTTCTGCACCACCTCCACAAGCTTTTTCCGCGAGCGCTCGTCCATGGCGTAGGAGGGCGGGTTCGAGGGGTTCACCAGGCACAACAGCTTGATGGAGGGGTCGGCCAGCTTCTCGATCTCGCTGTCGGGGTACTGCCAGGCGTGCTCGCCGTCGGCTGTATCGGTAGTGGCGTTGATGTTCACGACATCGAGGTCGTAATCGTTCAGGTGCGGAATTTCCAAATAGGGCGTGAAGATGGGCGTCATAAGCGCCATGCGGTCGCCCGGGTTCACGAGGAAGTTGCACTTCAGGCTGTAGAACAGATAGCACATGGCCGCCGTGCCGCCCTCGGTGGCGAACAGATCCACCGGTTCCGCCGGCGCCTGGCCGTCGCACACCGCGCCTACGAGGTAGCGGTTCACGATGGCCTCGGTGTTGGCGAGGATACGGTCGGGCATGGGGTACTCGCAGCCGGCGATGCCCTGGGACCACTCCTGCACGAAGTCGTCAGCGACGAAGCCCTCGCCTACCAGGTAGTCGTAGGCCTGGGCGAGAAACGCCGCACCCGGCTCGCCGTCGTGGGCCTTCAGGAAGGCTTGGAAGCGCTCGGCGCAGCCGGCTTTCTGCGGCATGCCCGCCAGCCCCAGCGGCAGGCTTAGGGCCCGGCGCGCCTCTTCCAGGGAGAAGGCGCCCAGTAGGAAGAAGGCCTCGCGCGGGCGCGTGGCAATCCAGTTCGGGTTGCCACGCCCCGCGTTCAGCAGCGTGCGAGCCGAGGCTTTGTCGCCTTCTTTGGCGTAGGATACAAGCAGGTTCTTCACCTCGAACGGCGACATCCCCGCCACCGAGGCCTCGAAAGCCCGCTCGTCGTTGGCCGCGATGGCCGCCTCGATGGCTGCGGCATTTTCCTGGGTCGACCGAGACATAAGCGCCCCTTTCTTCGCATTCCGCGCGCAAGCCTGCTCGGCAGGTCTATTCTGCGCGCAGGTTCATAGGTTGCCCTGATGGTAGGCCACCTTGGGGGCGCTAGGAAACTGCGGCATTCCGACCGTCACGCACTCGTTGGCCGCCCGATGGAAAAGCCGCCACGGTCAGAAAAGCCTCATTGACCGCGCATCGGGCGCGCGGTAAACTATACGCTTGCGTGAAGCATCGTGGGCCTTTAGCTCAGTCGGTAGAGCAGGGGACTTTTAATCCCAAGGTCGCGGGTTCGATCCCCGCAGGGCCCACCATTTCCTTCCGCATCGATACGGCACTGGGGTATCGTCCAACGGCAGGACTCTGGTTTTTGGTACCAGCTACCTAGGTTCGAATCCTAGTACCCCAGCCACTCTTCAATAGAACTCATTCCTTCTGTAAAAAGCTATGGGGCGAATATTTGTACTTTTCGCCCCATAGCAACCGGAATCCCACCGGCGGCGGAAACTCCAAGGATACTTAGGCCGACAGTGTCCTATATTTCTTCGTCCTCGGGGATGGAATACCAATCCTCTTCGGTAATCTCGGGAAGCTCGCGGTACTGCGGGTCATCGTTGGAGCCGCTCGCACTTCCACTGCCGCTGGAAGAACTATGAGAAGAGCCCGAGCTGCTGCTGGAAGAGGAACCTTTACTTGAAGAGCTTGACTTGGAAGACGATCCGCCTCCGTTGCTCGATCCTTTCGAAGAACTGCCGCTTCCCTCGGCAGCGGCTGCTTCAGCAGCCTTGCGGGCTGCCTCCTCTTCTGCAGTCTTGCGCTCAGCTTCTTCTTTCGCAGCCTTTTCCGCCGCCTCTCTCTCCTCAATTTCGGTGATCTTTGCATTTGCGTCGTTGGCCTTAGCAGTGCACTTCGATACGAAGCCGTCCCTCTCGCTTTCGTCCGACCAAATGGGGGCAACTGAAGAGTCGGCAATTATCTCAGCAGACAGCGCCTCCGCCGCAGCCGAAGCCTCGGCCAAGGCGGTTTTATCGTCGCCCTCCAGCGAAATTGCCGCTAGACGCGCATCATAATCGCTTTTAAGCCATTGAATATCGCGGTCTATTGCTTCCTCTGCTTGAGACTGGAGCTCTTCGTATAAGTTCAGCGTGCCGTCGTGGTAAGCGAGCTCCTCCTTATTGAGGCCATCGCGGTACGCTTCAAGACTCTGC
>CAJUSP010000030.1 GCA_910589165.1 uncultured Adlercreutzia sp. | reverse complement strand
ACACCTTGGCGTAGTGGAACCAGCTGTTCATGTCGGTGTGCGTGGGGTTGTTGAGCGCCCATTCCGCACCGCTGGCAGCGCCGATGGCGATGGCGATGCAGTAGACGGTCATGAGGCCGGACACACCGAAGAACATGATCATGCCGCCGGCTTTGGTGCGGCGGGCGAACTCATTCAGCAGAATGAGGGCGACCAGTACCAGGGCCAGGCCGAGCCACTGGTAGAGCGCGTTGGGACCGTATACGTCGAACAACATGGGGTACCTCCTTGATGCCGGGTTGGAAGTCGCCGCAGCAAGAACGGGGGCGTCCCGGCCGACCTTGCTGCGACGGCTACGCGAGCGGGTGCTCGCAAACGATGGCACCAACCATACTCTTCCTGCCGTCTTCAGTCAATATCCATAATTTAGCAGTTTGGTAATAGATTCCTTTGTGGCTCAAAAATTTCGAAAAGTCCTTGATTAACGGGGTGTTTACTGATATGCTCGGCCGTAAGAAGTTCATGAGAGTAAAAATAAAAAAACTTTCATGAAGAAAAAAAGACACCACAATGGGAAAACGATTGGAGGGGACATGAACCGCACAACGACTATTCTGGCCTGCACCACCTGCGCCTTGGCCGTGGGGCTTACCGGTTGCGGGGCGTCCTTCGAGGGGTCTGGTTCGAAGGATGCGGCCTCGGCCGAGCAGCTGGCCCTGCGCACGGAGGACCCGTGGGCGGTTGAGGTGCAGAGCGATCCGGCGGCCCGGGCCGAGGGGAACTTGGCCGACGGCGTGTACACCGGCACAGGCCGCGGCATGGAGGGGCAGATCACCGTCACGCTGCTGGTGGACGATGGGCGCATTAGCTGCCTTGAGACGACCCAGGAGTGCGAGAGCCAGAGCCGCGGGGGCTACGAGGCCATCCGCGACGGCCTGTACGCCGCCATGATCGAGGAGGCCCAGGGGTCCGACATCGACGCGGTGGCCGGCGCCACCATTACCACGGCCGGCGTGAAGCAGGCCGTCGACGACGCGCTCGCCCAAGCCGAAGAGGCCGCTGCGGGCCAAGACGCAGGAACGGAGGCGTAAGGACCATGACTGATTCCAAGACTGCGCGCCCGGGAGCCCTCTCCCGCCGCGACTTCCTGACCGGCTCGGCCGTGGCCGGCGCCGCCGCCGTGGCTTCGCTGGTGGGGGCCGAGGCCGCCTTCGCCGCCGAGGAGCGCTCGGCCAACTGGCGCGAGGACGGCTCGGCCGCCGTGGAGGCGCCGGCTAGCGACGCCACCAACGCCTCGGCATCCGACGGCACCTACCGCGAGCACAACGCCTCGTCTTTCCCGGCCAACGACGCGACGCCCATTCCTCCCCGTGCGGTGCCCGCGTCGTGGGACTACGAGTGCGACATCTGCGTGGTGGGTGCCGGCGGGGGCGGCCTGAACGCCGCGGCCCGCGCCGTTCAGCTGGGAGCCGAGACCATCTGCGTGGAGGCCATGGGGCTTCCCGGCGGCAACGCCCAGGAGGCGGGCATGTGCGGCATCCTCGGCGGCTACTCGGGCCAGGAGGCCAAGCAGTTCGCTTTCCCGAGCTACCCCTTCGACCCGAAAGCCCTCACCGACTGGGCCATGGACGAGTACCACTACGCGGCCGACCCGAAGCTCATCTATAGAATCGCCTGCGAGGGCGGCAAGTCCCTCGACTGGATGGCCGAGTGCGGCGTGCACTGGCGCCTCGGCGAGGTGCCGGTGTACGTGGCCCCGAAGCGCTCGACGCTGGACCACCACGTGCTGAAGATGAAGGACGCCACCGACGCCATGTTCAACTACGCCAACCAGCACGGCGCGGAGTTCCTCTTCCAAAGCCCGGCGGTGGCCCTCGTGCAGGACAACGACGGCCGCGTGGTGGGCGTTGTCGTGAACGAGGACTACGAGACCGAGCGCTACATCCATGCGAAGAGCGCCGTCATCCTCACGGCCGGCGGCTTCTGCAACAACAAGGCCCTGCTTGAGAAGTACATTCCCACGGCGGCCATGGGCTGCGCCTCCAGCTACCTGACGGCCGGCGAGCGCGGCGAGTGCTTCCGCATGGGGCTCGGCGTGGGATCCGATGTGTCCGGCTTCAACAGCTCCGCCTCCTTCGACGGCGGGGTCGACTGGGAGGCCGAGGGCGGCACCTGGGCGCGGTTCCTCTACGACGGCATGACCCAGCTCTCGCGTCAGCCGTGGCTGACCATCGACCGCTGCGGCAACCGCCTGCGCTACATGGATTCCCGCGTGGGCGAGGACGGCGCCAACGCCATCTACGCCCTGGGCGACTTGGCCACCATTCAGATGGTGCCACCGGGGCACCGCTCCTACATCGTCTTCGACGCCAACTACGAGGACCATCTGGCCGGCTTTGCCCAGGAGCACTGCCGCAAGCTCATCACACCGGATTTGGAGCAGATCGAGAAGGTGCCCGAGCACTACCGCGACTGGCACCACGGCGTGCAGGACGCCATCGACGCCGACGTGCTGAAGCGCCGCGACACCCTGGAGGAGCTTGAGGCCGACCTGGGGCTTGCCGAGGGCGTGCTCACCGAGGCCGTGGCGAAGTGGAACGAGGCCTGCGAGCGTGGCGAGGACGATTTCCTGTACCCGATGCCGCCGGAGTGGCTGCACGCCATCACCGAGCCGCCCTTCTACGGCTGCCGCATCGGCGGCAACCTTTACGGCACGAAGGCCGGCCTGCTCATCAACGACCAGATGCAGGTGGTGGGCACCGATGGCCGCGTGATTCCGGGGCTCTACGCCGGCTGGCACACCGCCGGCGGCGCCTGCGGCGAGAACAGCTACATCGGCGACCCCATTCTGGGCTCGCTCATGGGAGACGTGGGACTGGCGTTCTGCGGCGGCTACCTCTGCGGCACCTCCGCCGTGGAAAACGAGATGGGAGGCACCCGATGAAGACGATGAAGGATATGGCGCGGCCGTTTCTCACCCTGTACGCCATGGCGCTCGTGATAGCGCTGGTGGGGCGCGTGGCGCTGTCGGTGGCAGGCGGTACCGGCGTGCTCGCCTTCGACTACATCTCGGCCTCCGGGGTGCCCATTCTGGATGTGATCTGCTCGATCCTCACGGGCTCGGCCTTCGTGGCGTTCCTGTTCGCCGCCGGTCTCGCGCTTGTGGTGTCTACGGCGGGGCCGGTGCTGTACGGCGCGCTGTACGCCCGCCGGCACGAGGGTGCCGGGCGCGCGGGCACGGCGTTTCTGTGGGGCTGGGCCACGGCGCTCGTGGCGCTGGTGTGCCTGGTCATCGTGGTGCTAGGTATCCTGTCGGCCGTGCAGGTGGGGTCGATGAGCTCGAAGCTGCCGGGACTGCCGGTCATTATCGTGGGCGTCATCGGCTTCGCGGCGTTTCTGGGCACGCTTCTGGGGGCCGCGTCCATGGTAGTGTGCGCCTGCATCGAGCGCGCCCGCGCCGGCCGCGACCTTTCCACGAGCCTCATCGCGGCGACGGCCTTGTGCGGCGCCGTCGTGGCGGTGCTCACCCTGGGCACCTTCGGGGCGCTCAACGTGGCCAATATTAGCCTGCCGGCCCTCGGCGGCTGGTTTATCGCCGACATCGCGGTGAACCTGGTTCTGCTGTTCGGCGCCCAGGCTTATATAAAGAAGCTGAAGGCGGGGAAGGCCCCAGAGCCCGCGCCAGCGGTTGCTGCGGCCTAAGGGGAACCGCACCTTAGCACGAAGCGCGCCTGATCGGGGGTGTCGGCAGGGCCGGCACCCCTTTTCGCGTTCTCGGATTCGCTTAGGCGGGGATGAGGGCCTCCAGTGTCGCCTGCTCGCGGGCGCGCTTCTGGGCGGCGAGGTCGGCTACCACCACATGGCCCACTTGCTCGATGGCCTCACGCTGGGCGGCGGTGAGGTTCGCCCACAGGCGCGTGGCGGCTAGGTCGTTCATGGTGGCGCTGATGAGGAAGCCCTCGTAGACGCCCTCGTCGGTCAGTTCCACATAGACGGCCTTCTTGTCGGTGGGTGACTTCAGGCGCCGGGCCCAGCCGCGCTGGGTCAGGCAGTCGACGGCCCGGGCGGCGTTCACCGGCGACATCATCAGCTGGTCGGCCAGCTCGCCCACGCGCTCGGGGCGCTCCAGTTCACCGAGGCGCTGCACGATGCGGCACTCGTTGAACGAGGCGCCGGTGGCCTCGCGCAGGGTGCGCTCGGTTTCCTGGCGCACGAGCTCGATGGAGGTGAGGGAGCGCGAGGCGGGAAAGCGCGGCGGCCGTCCCCCGTCCAGCGGCGGCTCTATCTGGGCGCTGGCGGCCACGGCGGCCTCCAGGATAGTGCGGTAGGTGGGGTTGTCGGTAGGGAAGAAGGCATACAGGCTCGCGATGATGGCCTCGTTCACGGTGGCTACGTGGTTCTCGCCGTCCTTCGTGATGGAGAGCATCCGCGTGCGGCCGTCGGAGGGGCCCGCCTCGCGCCGAATGAAGCCGTGGGAGGCCAGGGCGTCGGCCGCCTGGGTGAGCACGTTAGGCTTCATGCCGAGCAGCCGCCCGAGCTCGCCCTGGGGCACCGGTTTGCTGGCTTGCATGAGTTTGGTGAGAACCCGGTACTGGGTGATGTTCAGGTCGCTGCCCTGGGCCAGGCCGCGGCGCAGAGCCTCGTGGGCCATTTCGAAGGCGACGAAGTAGGTGGAGTCCAGGTTGAACTGAATGTCGTCGGTGGTGCGCTTGGCGGCCATGGTCTCCTCGCAGATGGGCTGGTGATAGTTCATTTCTGTAACGATCAGTGTAACGCTTTCCGCTGACGGCGGCGAAGGGATTTTCGGTGAATTCACAGGTCGTGCGGGAAAAGCGCGGCTGCCTAGCGACGCGCCGGCGTGATAGTGCCGTGGCCGTCGATGAAGAAGGCCTGGGCGATTTCCGGATGGCGCTCTACCAAGGCGCAGCCGTGTTCGAGCCCTAAGGCGAGCAGGGTAGTGGAGAACCCTTCGGCGTCGAGGGACTTCTCGCAGATGACGGTGACGCCGGCCACGTCGGTGTCGGCGGGCATGCCGGTGCGTGGGTCCAATATATGGTGGTAGAACGTGCCGTCCGGCGCGGTGAAGCAGCGCTCGTAGGTGCCGCTCGTGACGGCCGAGCCCCGCGTGAGCGGCACGGCGCCAATAAGCTGCTCGGGCACCTGCGGGTTGCGGATGCCCACTCGCCAGGGGCTTCCGTCGGGCTTGGTGCCGGAGACGGCCACGTTGCCGCCGAGGTTCACGATGATGCCGGAAAGCCCGCGAACCTCCATGGCCGCCAGAAGCGCGTCGGCGATCCAGCCCTTGGCAATGCCCCCTACGTCCACGGCCGCTGCAGGGTCTTCCAGCTGCGCGAAACAGGCTGGTGGGACAGTGCCCCGGAGGGGTGTCTCATCTTCCGAGAGACTATCAGCGCCTTCGCGCGAGGAGGGCTCCTGAAGATGAGACACCCCTCCGGGGCACTGTCTCGCCGACTCTGCCTCTTCGTCCTTCCACAGTTTGAGACCACGCCAGTTCACATGGCTCATAGCGCGGGCGAGTTCGTCGGCATCGGGCACGGTGCCCTCGTGGAAGTTCCACAGGCGCACCGCCGGCCCCACGGTAATGTCGAAAGCGCCCTCGCTTTCCGCGCAGTAGCGCAGCCCCGCCTGCAGGACGTCGAACGTGAGGGGATCGATCTCCACCACCTCACCCGCTGCCGCGTTCAGCCGCGCGATGTCGGAATGGGGAAGCGTGCGCGAGAAGAGGCGCTCGTAGGTGCGGCAGAGCGCCCGCGCCTCGTCGAAGGCCGCCGTACACGCATCGGCCTCGCCGTAGGCTTCCACGTCCACCACGGTGTTGAAGGCCAGAAAGCGTACCCCTGCCGGCTTGCCGTTGGCAGCAGCCCGCACCTCGCAGAACTCCTCCGAGGGAATGGGGTCAAGCTGGTTGTCGATGCCATTTGTCATGGTCTGAGAGTATAACCCATGGCGCTGCGGTATGATGAGCCAACGCAAAACGAGGAGAAAGGCGCGCGATGAAGGCTCTCATTCCTGCGGCGGGGCTCGGCACCCGCTTTCTTCCGGCCACGAAGGCCCAGCCCAAGGAGATGCTGCTGGTGGTGGACCGGCCCGCTATCCAGTACGTCGTGGAGGAGGGGCTGGCGTCTGGCGCCGACGAGGTGGTCATCGTGAACAGCCGCGAGAAGCAGGCCATCGAGGATCACTTCGCGCCCAACCCGGAGCTGGTGGCCCTGCTGCGCGAGCGTGGCAAGGACGCCTACGCCGATGCTGTGGAGTACGTGGGCAGCCTGCCGGTGAGCTACGTGTACCAGGAAGAGGCGCTCGGGCTCGGACACGCGGTGCGCTGCGCTGCCGAGAAGACCGGCGACGAGGCCTTCTACGTGCTGCTCGGCGATGTGCTCGTGCCGGGCAACGAGATGCTGCCGGCCATGAAGGCGGTCTCCGACGCCCATGGCGGCGCGAGCGTCATCGCCGTCATGCCGGTGCCCGACGACCAGGTGAGCCGTTTCGGCGTCATTGCCGGCGAGCCGGTGGCCGACGACGTGTGGAAGGTGGCGTCGCTCGTGGAGAAGCCGGCGCTGGAAGATGCACCGAGCAACCTCGCCGTGTTCGGGCGCTACCTGCTGAGCCCGCGCGTTATGGAGCTTCTGGCCGACGTGGAGCCGGGCGTGGGCGGCGAGATCCAGCTCACCGACGCCCTTGATGCGGTGCTACGGGAAGAGGAGATGTACGCGCTGGTGGTAGATCCGGCCGATGGCTTCGACACGGGCACCGTGGAAAGCTGGCTCGAGACGAACAACGTGCTCTTCGCCCGCAAGAACGCCTAGGGAGTCGAGGTTGCGCAGCGGCTGTAAAGGCCGTGTTGCCGCAGGTGGCGATACTTCCGTTTTATGAAGAATTGCTTAACGATGACCCTCTGAATCCACAAGTTCACCATGGGTGCATCATAAGGACTTCAAGGGTCGCTGTTATACTGACGTCAGCAAGTGAGACAACCCCCTCCGATCACTTGCCTGCTTTGTCTCTGAAAAGCAGAACGCGGCTCTTGCGAGAGTCGCATCCCCCCTCCTTCTGGCCCGGCGGCCCCCTCCGCCGGGCCGCTTCTTTTTTGGCTGACCCCTGGCTTTTCCCGTTTGGTTTCCCGCTCGCAATGCGACGGGCGCCGCAACCGAAGTCGCGACGCCCGCAGGGGAGGGTTATCTGGGGGAGCTGGCTAAGCGCTGAACACTCCGGCGCCGCAGGCGTAGCCGAGGGCCATGGAGCTGACGCCCGACATGCCCACGGTCACCTCTCCGGCGGCGAACAAGCCCTCGATGGCCGTGCCGTCCTCGCGCAGGACCTGCGAGATCTCGTCGGTCACGACACCGCCTTCGGTGATGTGCGCCGCCCAGGTACGCGGGCTCGCATAGAAGGGCGGGTTCTCGATAGGGCTGCGTTCCGTGAAAATCATGCGGCCGAAATCGGGATCCTCGCCGGCTCGCGCGATTTCGTTGTAGCGCTCCACGGTGGCCTTGAACGTGGCCGGATCGCAGCCCATCTGCTCGGCCAGTTCCTCCAGCGTGTCGGCGCGGTGCAGCTGCCCTTGGTCGAGCAGGCGCTGGATGGAGCGGCCGTAGTAGCTGTACTCGCCTTCCACGCGGCTGGTGTCCTTGTCGCTGATGAGGAACAGCACTCCGTCGGGCTGCTTCATCAGCGCCTCGGTCATGGTGTAGCGATCCAGCGTCTCGTCGACGAAGCGCTCTCCGTTCTTGTTCACGAGCAGGCAGTCGGTATCCTCGCCCACGGTGGTCTCGTCGCAACCGTTCTTCACGTCGGCGAAGGGGAACATCATCAGCGAATCCATGAGGGCCACTTCGGCGCCTTCCTCCAGGGCCAGCTTGATGCCGTCGCCATGGTGGCCGTAGACGTTGGTGGTGGGAAGCGGCGTGTTCTCGTCCCACGGCCAGATCGTGTTGTACTCGCGCAGCATGTCGGGATTGCCGGAAAAGCCGCCGGTGGCCAGCAGGGCGCCCCGCGAGGCGCGCACGTGGTAGGTGGTGCCGTCCTCGGCGACCGCCGTGAATCCGACCACGCGGTCGCCATCCTTCAGAAGGGCGGTGACGGGTGTGTTCAGCATGATCTCCACCGGATAGTCATTCTCGGCGATCTGCTTGTCGAAGAAGTTGAAGTAGCCCTGGCCGCAGAAGCCGTCGTCGGGGGCAGACCAATGGGGCCACGGATACCCCACGATACCGATGCAGGGCTTCCAGGCGAAGCCGTTCTCGTCGAGGAAGGCGTCGAAGGCGGAGACGCATTGGGCGAAATCGAGGCTTCCGTAGTAGCCGTCAGCACCGTAGAGCAGACACTCCTGCAGGGCCATGAGCTCCTCGCAATCGAAAAGCGTGGTGTCGCCGGAGGCCTGCCATGCCGCATAGCGCTCCTTGATCTTGGCCAGTTCCTCTGGCGGGATCTCGGCGGCGATGGGGTTGGCCAGATCGGCCTCTAGCTGGCGGGTGAGCTCGGGGGTCATGGGAACGCGCAGCTCGGCGGGGGCGTTCACGTATTCCAGATAGCCGCCAGACACCAGGGCGTTGCCGCCGACGTTGCTGCCCTTCTCCAGCACGATGACCTTGCCCGCACCCGCTTGGGCCGCTCCTACGGCGGCGCCCATTCCCGCTGCGCCTGCGCCGGCGATGACGAAATCGCATTCCAGTTCCACCACGTCGGCGGAAAGCTCGGGCGCGCGGTAGTTCTTCTCCATGGCGCGCACGTCGCCGCCGGCCTGCTTCACGCAATCGGTCACCGCGGCGAGGATGGCCGCGCTCGTGAGCGTGCAGCCGGTGATGGTGTCGATGCCCAGGGCCTGCTGGTCGATGATGGTGGCGGGAATCTCATCGAAGGCGCGATCGGACACGCGCTCCGTTTCCTCGTGCTCGCCGATGGCGATGTCGGTGATGGCGCTGTCGGTGAAGGTGGCCTGCAGGGTCAGCGGGCCGAATTTGCCCTCGCCGGTGCCCGTGTAGGTGCCCGGCGTGAATGCGAGCGTGTCTGTGCCCGTTGCCGCGGCGGGGGTCTTAGGCGCGCAACCGGACAGGCCGAAGACGGCCAGGTTCACGCCGGCAAGCGTGGCGCCCGCCAGAAAGGTGCGGCGGCTCATACGGTGGTTCAGGTAGGCGTAGGTCATGGATGTCCCTTCCCTCGGTCGGTTGGCGGGCCTTGTGCCCCGCTGGCTGGTTGCAGTGTGCCGCGAGGCTGCGCCCGGCGCATCTTCCGTTTGGGAAAAAGACGGTCAACTTTGTAACCCTGCTTGTAACCTCCTGACGTTTTCGCTGATCATCGCCTTGCTTGTGGAGTTTCGTGAAAAGCGGCGCGTTTTGCGAAGTGGCCATCGACAGCGTTCGCGGGTCTTGCGGCCGTGAGCGGATTGCGCCGATGATGGGCTATACTATCCCCATGGGAACGGGTGGACATAGGACGCAAGGCGGGGGAGCGCCACAGGGGACGAGCGCCCTCGGACGGGTTTTTCGCCCGCTGGGGATTTCCGCGCCTTCGTTCGTGCTTCCCTTCTTCGGCTTCGCCTTCATGCGCGCTTACAACGATGGAGTCGCCCGGTGCTTCTCCGAGGCTCCTTTCGGCTCGCAATGGGCGGGGGAGGATCTTTACAGCCTCGTTCTTTTGGCTGTGTTCCTCGGGTGCGCCCTGGGGGCCCGGCGCATCGCGCCGCTCTATCGGCGTCCTGCGGTCGTGGCCCTCGCGACGGGCCTCGCCGTGCTGGGTGCGGCGCTGGCAGGTATTGCGGCCGACGGCCGCTGGGGCGTCGTTCCGCTCGTCGGCGCCATGGGCGCCTCGGGTGTGGCGGGCGCGTTGTTCATTCTCCTGTGGGCCGAGCTGCACAGCTGCCTGACGCCGCTCGGCATTGTCACCTATGTGTCGGGCGCATTCTTGTTCGGTTCGACGGGTGCCTGGATTCTGCAAGGGCTGGATCCAGTACGCCAGACGCTGGTGCTTGCAGTGCTGCCCCTGGTGTCGGTGGCCTGCCTGCGGAAAAGCTTCGCCCGCATCGAGCCGGTGGATCTGCCCCGGGCGAGCTGGGGGCGCTACGACTTCCCCTGGCGGCTCATGGTGGTGCTCGGCGTGTACGAGCTGGCGTACGGCGTGAGGGAGGCGGCCCCGGATTTCCAATGGGATGCCTATACGCTCGGGGTCATCGCGGTGGCTGCCGTCGTGTTCTCGGCAGCGTGCCTCTTCTCGCGGCGCATCGATTTCGCGCTCATTTACCGCACCCCCTTCGCTCTTATGCTGTGCGGTTTGGCCATGGTGCCCCTCACGGCCACATTCGGCGCGTTCGCCTCCGACCTGCTGGTGTCGTCGGGCTACGCGCTCATGTTCCTCGTGCTGACGTTTCTGCTGTGCGACCTGTCCCACCGCTACGGGGTGTCGGTGCTGGTGCTGTGCGGCGTGGAGGAGCTGACGGCCATCTTCCGCCTGATCGGTCATCAGGTGCCCGAGGCCCTGGCCTCCGGTGCGCTGCCGGCTGTCGACGGGGCGGCCGTGTCGGTGGGCCTTACGGTGCTCGTGGTGCTGGCGAGCATGCTCTTGCTTTTCGGCCGCTCGGCGAGCGAGCCATGGGGCGCGGCGTTTTTCGGGGTTGGTGCCATGGCGGCGGAAAGCGACGAGCGCGGGCAAATCGTGGAGCGTTGCGCCGAGCTTGCCCGTGCCCACGGTCTTTCCGCTCGTGAGCGCGAAGTGCTGGAGCTTGTGGCCCTTGGGCGCAGCTCGACTCAGATTGAGCGCGAGCTGGTCATCGCCAATGGCACGCTGAAGTCGCACCGGCAGCGGATATACCAGAAGCTGGGGGTTCATAGCAAGAAAGAGCTGCGGGACCTCGTGGGTGTGGGGGACGGGGCCTGACAGTTGCCGGGCCCGCGCTGGGCGGTTGAGCAAAAATATAAACATTTGTTCTGGTTTTAGGAGACGCGCCGTGGTACCATAGGCGCCATGGATACCTTATTTACTGCAATGGAGAACGATCGTCGGGCCGATGTGGCGCCGCTTGCGGTGCGCATGCGGCCGCGTACGCTCGATGAGGTGGTGGGGCAGGCCGAGGCGGTGGGCGAGGGCAGCTGGCTGCGTGCGGCTATCGAGAACGATGCGCTGAGCTCGGTCATTCTGTTCGGACCGGCGGGCACGGGCAAAACTTCGCTCGCCCATGTGATCGCCGAGTCCACCAAGGCCACCTTTGTGGAGGTGTCGGCCATTGGCGGCACCGTGTCCGACTTGCGGCGCGAGATCGACGCCGCCGAAAAGCGCCTTGTTATGCACGGATTGCGCACTATTCTGTTCGTCGACGAGATTCACCGGTTCAACCGCAGCCAGCAGGACGCGCTGCTGCACGCGGTGGAGGACCGACTCGTGGTGCTCGTGGGCGCCACCACGGAAAACCCCTTCTTCGAAGTGAACTCGGCTCTTATCTCCCGTTCGCGGGTGGTGGAGCTGCACTCGCTTTCCGATGAGGAAATCGCCGAGCTGGTGGGCCGTGCCGTGGCCGACGAGCGCGGGTTGGGCGGCCTCTACTCCCTTGACGAGGCGGCCCTTGGCGCTATCGTCACGCTGGCCGGAGGCGACGGGCGCGGGGCGCTCACCACGCTGGAGCTGGCGGCCGGCATGGTGGAGGCGGGCACGCGGAAGAAGCCCGCGGCCATCACCGAGGCCGTGGTGCGCACGGCCACGCCGCACCGAGCACTGCCCTACGACAAGAACAAGGATATGCACTACGACATCATCTCCGCGTTCATCAAGTCCATGCGTGGATCCGACCCCGATGCCGCGGTGTACTGGCTCGCCCGCATGATCGATGGGGGAGAGGATCCGAAGTTCATCGCCCGGCGCATGTACATCGCCGCTTCTGAAGATATCGGCAACGCCGACCCCCAGGCGCTGCTCGTGGCCGAGGCCGCTTTCCGCGCCGCCGAGGTCATCGGGTACCCGGAATGCCGTATCAACTTGGCCCAGGCGGCCATCTACCTGGCTCTGGCCCCGAAGTCGAACGCCGCCGAGGCGGCTATCGACGCGGCGCTTCGGGAGGTGCGCAACGGGCCGGCGCGTAAGGTGCCCGACTACCTGCGCGATCGTCACCGCCCGGGTTCCGAGAACTACGGCACCTATAAGTACCCGCACAGCTACCCTGGCGGCTGGGTCGACCAGCAGTACCTTCCCGACGGGCTCGAGCGCGGCTGCTTCTACCAGCCTAGCGAGCGCGGCTGGGAGGCCTACCGCACCGAAGCCGCCGCCCGCGACCGGCGTCCCCGGTGAGACAGCGCCCCGTTGACGGGGCGCCAACAGCGGTTTACGGAATGGATACCGTGTGAGGTCGCGCCGTGTTGGCCCTGTGTGGCTTATCTAGAATGGGCGAGGTAATGGTATAGTCAGGTCTTCGTAATTATAAGGAGGCTCATCATGGATTTCGCCGGTATCGTGAACATCGCTCTACCCGTGGTGTACGTGCTGGTCGGCGCGGTGCTCGTCTGGTTCGTCGTGGAGTTGGCGCTCACCATCCGCTCGACGCGCTTGACCATCGACGACGCGCACGAGGAGCTCACGCCCACGCTTAAGAACGTCGAGAAGATCACCGCCCAGGTAGAACCCTTGGTGGGCAACGTGAACACGCTGGTAACCGAGCAGGTGAACCCGCTGCTCGCGAAGGTGAACGAGATCGCCGAGGAGGCCAAGCCGGCGGTCGGACGGGTCGATCCGCTGGTGGAGCGCCTGTCGCTTACCGTTGATGCCGTGAACCTGGAGCTCATGCGCGTCGACCAGATCCTCGAGGACGTCACCCAGGTTACCGACTCGGTCTCGAAGGCCGCCGGGGCCGTGGACACCGTCACGAGCGCCCCGGTCGATCTGGTGAATTCGCTGACGAGCAAGCTGCGCAACCGCTTCAAGCCCCGCTACGCCTCCGACGAGTCGGTGAAGCTGGGGGCGGCGGCCGACGCCGCGGCCCGCGAGGGCCAGGCCCCCGAGCGCAGTGCCACGGTGTCCGAGGCCGTGAGCGCCATGGGCGACGCCGCCCGCGCCGTCGTGTCGGGCCAGAAGGCGCGCCGCGCGGCCCAGAAGGAGGCCAACGCCGCCACCCAGGAGCGCTACCATCACTTCGAGGAGGGCTTGGGGCGCACCGCTTCCACGCTGACCAACGCCGCGGTGGACGCGGCCAATGCCGATACCGGCGAGCCCGCTCCGGCCGAGCCGTCCGTTTCCCCGAACATTTCCCCGAATGCTGCCGCCGCGGCTGCCAAGCCGGCGCCGGTGGGCAACACCCCCTACACCGTCGAGTAGCCTTCTTCCGAGGTGAGTTCCATGAGCACCGGTTCGGCCCAGCCCGCTAAAGACGCCAGCTCGCTGGCGGCCACCAACAATCCGCGCGACGCGGCAGCCGCAGCCACGGCGGCGGCCCACGCCCTCTCGCGCACGAAACAGGCCCGCTCGCGCACGCGCTTCTACGACCTGTGGGCCGTGGTGGCGGGCATCTTGCTTCTGGCCGTGGTGGTGTACCTGCTGAACATCCTGTCGGTGCCCGTGGCCATCCTCATTTGGACCCTCATCATCGTCTTCTGCCTGCGCGGCATCGTGAACGGGCTGGAGGCGCGCGGCGTCAACCGCGCCGTGGGCACCACGATTTCCTACATCGTCATGGCGGCGGTCATCGCCGTAGTGGGCTTCATGCTCTTCTCGCCTATCTTCGGCCTGTCCGACCAGTTCAACGACCTTATCACCAACCTGCCCCATTATGTGGACGCTGTCATCACCTGGGGCAACGATATGTACACCCGCTACGCCCCGGTGCTCGAGAACGACACGGTGAAAAACGTCATCACCGAGGTGCAGAAGTCGGCGGCCAGCTGGGCCTCGTCGGTGGCCCAGGGTAGCGCCACGGGCATCGTGGCCTTCTCGACCACCCTCGCGAACGGTCTTATGGCCCTGGGCTTCGGCCTGGTCATCGCGTTCTGGATCCTTATGGAGCTGCCGGCCATCGGCCGTGAGACGCGCCGGCTCATCGGGCCCAAGCACGTGGACGACGCGGAGTTCTTCCACGCCACCTTCACCCGCGTCATGGGCGGCTACATCAAGGGAACCATCCTGCAGTGCGCGGTCATCGGCGTGGGCTGCGGCATCGTGTTCCAGGTGGCCGGCGTGCCCAACGCGGCGGTGCTCGGCGTTATCACCGGCGTGCTGAACATCATCCCCATCATCGGCCCCTGGCTCGGCGGCGCGCTCGCGGCCATCGCGGCCATCTTCGTGAGCCCGCTGGTGGCGCTTATCGCGCTGGTAGCCACCATCGTCATCCAGCAGCTGGTGTACACCTTCGTCTCGCCGAAGATCATGCAGAACTCCGTGGACATCCACCCGGCCCTCATGCTGATGGCGCTGATGGTGGGCTCGGCCCTCGGCGGCGCCATGAGCGGCCTTATGGGATCGCTTGTGGGCATGCTCGCCTCCATTCCGCTGGTGGCCGTGGCCAAGTCGGTGTTCGTGTACTACTTCGAGAAGAAGACCGGGCGCCACCTGGTGGCCGAGGACGGCGTGTTCTTCAAGGGCGTGCCCTCCGACAACGAGGTAGTGAACCCCGCAGCCGACGCCACGAGCCCCGGCACCACGGGCACCATGAAGCCCATCAAGCTGGAGGACACCGGCTTCTTCAAGCGCCTGCCGAACCTGCACAACCAGCACCACGGCAAGGTGGGCGGCCGCCATTCCCACGACGATGACGACTAGGCGCGCCCCGGCGCGGGTGATCGCGCCGCCGCCCGTAGCGTCCTCGGCGCGCGTCTCGTCGCGATGGGATGGATAATCCTTCCCAGAGGGCCGGCATGTACTATAATCCCGTAAGTTAACCAACCAATCCGACGAAAGACGGGCAGGACAGCTATGCGCTATATGACCACTGCTGAGATTCGCGAGAAGTACCTCGCCTACTTCGAGGAGAAGGGCTGCAAGCGCATGCCGTCCTCCTCGCTCATTCCCGACGACCCCTCGCTTCTGCTCACGAGCGCCGGCATGGTGCAGTTCAAGCCCTACTTCCTGCATCAGAAGGAGCTTGGGGCGCCCTACATCGGCACGACCACGGTGCAGAAGTGCGTGCGCACCAACGACATCGACATCATCGGCACCACGGGCCGCCACCTGAGCTTCTTCGAGATGCTGGGCAACTTCTCCTTCGGCGCCTACTTCAAGGAGCAGA
>CAJUSP010000029.1 GCA_910589165.1 uncultured Adlercreutzia sp. | reverse complement strand
GCGCCGGCCTGTCACGTCGGAGGTCGCGAGTTCGAGTCTCGTACATCCCGCCATTCGAAATGAAATCGCCGTCCTTCGGGGCGGCGATTCTTTTATGGGCTCGGCCCCATGCTACAATGCTTCAGAAATTATGACCCCAAAGGTTAGGGGATGCGAATGATCTGCGAAAACGTTCTGGAAGCCGTAGGGTCGACCCCGCTTGTGCGCCTGAATCGCCTGACAGGGCCCGACGATGCCCAGGTGTTCGTGAAGTTCGAGGGCGTGAACGTGGGCGGCTCGGTGAAGACGCGCACGGCGCTGAAGATGATCGAAGAGGCTGAGGCTCGCGGCGAGGTGGGGCCCGATTCCATCGTCGTGGAGCCCACGAGTGGCAACCAGGGGGTGGGGCTGGCGCTTGTCTGCGCGGTGAAGGGGCTTGCGGCCCGCATCATCATGCCCGACTCTTGCTCGGAGGAGCGCCGCAAGATCATGGAGCACTACGGGGCCGAGGTGATCCTCGTGCACGACGAGGGCGATATCGGGGCCTGCATCGAGGAGTGCATCGCCCTGGCGCAGAAGCTGGCCGCCGAGGACCCGCGCATCTTCGTGCCCCAGCAGTTCGTGAACCGCGACAACCTGGCGGCCCATGTGGGTGGAACCGCCGCCGAGATTCTCGCCGATGCGGACGAGGCCGGGCTCGTCATCGACGGCTTCTGCTCCGGCTTCGGCACGGGAGGCACCATTACGGGCATCGGAAGCGAGCTGCGCCGCCTCAACCCCGACGTGCAGATTTGGGCCGCCGAGCCCGAGCACGCGGCGCTCTTGTCCGGCGGCGCCATCGGCACCCATGTGCAGATGGGCATCGGCGACGGCATCCTGCCCGCCATCATGGACACCGAGCTGATCGACGAGATCGTGGTAGTCACCGACGACGAGGCCCTCGACGTCGCCCGCCGCCTGGCGAGCGAGGAGGGGATCTTCTGCGGCATCTCCTCGGGTACCAACGTGGCCTGCGCCCTGCAACTCGCGCGCAAGCTGGGCCCGGGCAAAACCGTGGTCACCCTGGCCCCCGACACCGGCGAGCGCTACTTCTCCACGCCGCTTTTTTCCTAAGGGCTACAGCGCCAGGGATTCCAGGATGAGCTGGGCGCGGGTGCCGATGGGGGTGCGGTTGCTTTCTAGGAAGGGGCGGATCTCGCTGCGCTTGAGGATGAAGGGGCGGATGAGTTCGGCGTCCTCGGGCCGCGCCTTGCCGCCCGGCTCCACGAAGGCATACACCACCTGCACGCTCTCTTCCGACATGCCCGTCGACGAGAAGCCGGTCTGCGGCAGCATGCGCACGGCCTCTTCGCCCATGTCCTCGCGCAGGCGATAGCCCGTCTCCTCGGCCAGCTCGCGGGCCACGGCTTCCCGTAGCGACTCGCCCCTATCGATGAGTCCGGCGGGGAAGGAGATGCACCACGAATTCAGCGGGTAACGGAACTCGCGAATGAGCAGGATGGAGCCGTCGGGGAGGATGGGCACCATGCCCACGGCGTCGGTGCGCGGCGCCTCGCCGGCGCCTAGATGGGCGAGCTGAGCGGCAAAAGCCTCGGGCCCCTTGCGCGAAGCGGCCTCGTAGGAGTAGGGCTTGCCGTCGACGGTGGTGTAGTGCAGCAGGTACTTGTTGATCCAGCCGGTGGACACCGTCTCGATAGAGTCGAGGTGGGGCACCGGGTCGGCCGCCACTTCCGTTGCGCCGTCCTCTTCGCCGGCCATCTTGCGTTCCAGCGCCACGGCTCGTGCTACCTCCCCCTCGGTGTCGCGCACGTATTCGAGGCCGCTCGAGGCCAGCTCGTCGGCGTGGATGAGCGACACCCCGATGAACTCCATATCGGCCAGGTTGGCCTCCTGGACCTCGGGCGTGCGCGACGAGGTGGCATCGCGCACAACAGCCACGTTGAAGCCGAGCGACAGCCCGTCGTAGGCGGTGGAGCGCACGCAGTTGGGGGTGGTGGTGCCGGCCAGCACCACGGTGGTGATGCCCTTCTGACGCAGAAGTGCCGCCAGCTCGGTGCCGAAGAAGGCCGAGAAGCTGGGCTTGAAGATCACGGGTTCGCCGGGAAGGGGAGCCAGCTCGTCAGGGCAGGCGAGGCTCTCGGGCCATGCGGTAGACAGGGGTCGCCCACCCTCGGCCCACGCTTCCCAGCGCACGGCCTCCACGTCGCTGCCATCGGCGGCGTACTGGCGGCGCACGTGCACAACGGCCATGCCGTGGGCTCGTGCGCCCTCGAGGGCCCGGGCGCAGGCGGGTACCGTGGCAGCGGCGCCGGCAATGCACAGGGGAGAGGCAGGGTCGATGAAGCCCTCCTGCATATCGATGAGGATGAGGGCGGCGCGCGAAGGCTCTATCATAGGTTTCTCCCAGAGTCGAAAAAGGTCGGTGTCGTGGGTTCATTCTACTGCGTCGGGGGCCTCGGCGCCCGTGGGGATCTGCGTCGTTGGCTCAATGGTATACTGCCCTGTGAGAATGAGCGTGCTGGTCTCGAGAAAGGAATCCCCATGATCTTGTTCGCCATTATCGTCGTCCTGCTGGTGCTTGCGGTGCCGCAGACCTTCTTCATTGTGCCGCAGCAGAACGTCTACATCATCGAGCGTTTGGGCAAGTTCAACCGCTCGGTGGGGGCGGGTCTGAACGCGAAGATCCCGTTCTTCGAGACTATCGCCGCCAAGGTGGACATGCGCACGCGCCAGGAGCAGTTCGGCATCGACGCGAAGACCCGCGACAACGTGACGGTGACCATGGCCATCGCCGCGCAGTACCGCGTGAGCACCCAGCCGGCGAGCGGCAACGAGCCCTCCGGTGTGTGGCGCAGCTACTACATGCTGGCGAACCCCACGGCCCAGATGCGCTCCTACCTCATCGACGCGCTGCGCTCCAGCGTGCCGCAGTACACGCTCGACGAGGTGTTCGACAAGAAGGACGCCATCGCTTCGGATGTGAACCAGACGGTATCCAGCCTCATGGTGGCCTACGGCTACGACGTGGTGAGTACGCTTATCACGAGCATCGATTTGCCTGCCGATGTCGAGCAGTCCATGAACCGCATCAACTCCGCCCAGCGCGAGAAGGAGGCGGCCCAGTCGCTCGCCGAGGCCGAGCGCATCAAAGTGGTCACCGAGGCCCGCGCCCGCGCCGAGGCCATGGAGCAGGCCGGCCGCGGCATCGCCGCCCAGCGCAAGGCCATCGCCGACGGCATCTCGGAATCGCTCGCGGTCATCAAGAGCTCGGGCGTGTCAGCCGCCGAGGCCAACCAGCTGTTCATCTTCACCCAGTGGACCGACATGATGAGCGAGTTCGCCCGCAACGGCCGCCAGTCCACCGTGGTGCTGCCGAGCGACTTCACCGCTACGGCCTCCATGTTCGAGCAGATGCTCGTGGCCCAGGAAACCGACACCGAGGACCCGACGCGCCAGTAGGCCGCCCGTTCGTGGAAATCCTTGAAGCTGCGGAAATTTACCCTTGCACGGGGCAGGGCGGGGCGATATACTGTCAAATCGCGTCCAAACCTAAATTGATGCAAGACCAAATGGAAGTATAGAGTAGGAAAAGGCAATGGATATCATTCGCGCTATCGAGCAGCAGCAGATCAAGCAGGACGTCCCCGAGTTCAACGTGGGCGACAACGTCAAGGTTCACTATCGCATTACCGAGGGCAACCGCGAGCGTATCCAGGTGTTCCAGGGCGACGTCATCCGCCGTCAGGGCGCCTCTTCCCGCGAGACCTTCACCGTGCGCAAGATCAGCTTCTCCGTGGGCGTCGAGCGTACCTTCCCGGTGCACTCCCCGAAGATCGAGAAGATCGAAGTCACCCGCAAGGGCGACGTTCGCCGCGCCAAGCTGTACTACCTGCGCAACAAGGTGGGCAAGGCTGCCAAGATCAAGGAGAAGGCCTACCGCTAGGCCGCCGTTTTGGTTGCTCAAGGGCTCCTTCGGGGGCCCTTTTTTACGTCGCGAACCGTGCGACCGTGCTGGGTGGGACAGTGTCTCACGGTGAGACAGCGCCCCGGACATCAACTCGCTCTCGCTCAAGGAAAGGAGCCCCGGTGATCGATCTCACCGTACCCGAGATTCGCCAGAAGCTGCAGACGGCCGATGCGGCCGAGTTCGCCGTACTCGAGCGCTCGCTGGTGGCCGATACGCGCAAGGGCGTGCGCCAGGCCATCGAGGTGGCGCGGCGGCGCCTGGCGGCCGAGCGCGAGGAGGAGGCGCGTCTGGCGGGCATGTACGCCTTCGAGCGCGAGCTGGCCGCCGAGCGCGGGGGAAGCGTGGTGCTGGGGCTCGACGAGGTGGGGCGCGGCCCTTTGGCCGGTCCTTTGGCTGTGGGCGGCGTGGTGCTCGACCCTCAGGTACCCATTGCGGGGCTCAACGACTCGAAGCAGGTGCGGCCCGAGGACCGCGAGCGCATCGCCGCCGAGGTGCGTGCGGGCGCCGTGGCCTGGACGGTTCAGTACGTGCAGCCCGACGAGATCGACCGCCTGGGCATGACGGCGGCCCTGCGCCAGGCCTTCAGCGCTGCCATCGCCGAGGTGGAGGCGGCGGGCGTGGCTGTGGACGTGGTGCTCTTAGACGGCAACCCGCTGCATTTGGACGAGCGGGAGGTGAACGTGGTGAAGGGCGACGGGAAGTGCGCCTCCATCGCGGCGTCCTCGCTCGTGGCGAAGGTGGCCCGCGACAACCTGATGGTCGAGTACGCTCAGCTTTACCCCGGCTATGGCTTCGAGTCGAACAAGGGCTACGGGTCTGAGGGGCATATGGAGGCCATCCGCGAGAAGGGCCTGACCCCGCTCCACCGCCGCAGTTTCTGCTCCTTCGCCGCTCAGGAGACACTCTTCTAGAATGTGGGCGCCCCATGACGGCGCCAATGCGGCTCTGCGACGGCTTTGTCACGGCTCTGCGACGGTTTGCGCGCGGCACTTTTGCGGCGCGGCGACGGTTTGCGGACGGCCGTAAACGGGAAATCCCCCCGACGTTTTGACGGTTCTGCGCAGCTAAGGTGCTCTCTGTGAGAGAAAGGAGCGCACCGCCATGGTCGCAGCAACGAAGCCGGCTGCCGAGAAGAGCGCCGCCACCAAGGGGGCCAAGCCGAAGGCGGCCCCGTCACGCAAGCGCAAGCGCGCGAAGAAGCAGCCCGACCCCAATGCGAAGGGGAGACGCAACCGCGAGCTGGGCGCCCGCGGCGAGGAGGCCGCCGCGCGGTTTCTGCGCCGCAACGGCTACCATATCCTCGAGCGCAACTGGAGCTGCTTCGCCGGCGAGGCCGATATCATCGCCATCGATGAGGAGGCCCTCATCTTCGTGGAGGTGAAGACGCGCCGGTCCTGTGACAGGGGCCTGCCCTCGGAGGCGGTTACCCGCGCCAAGCGCGAGAAGTACGAGCGCATCGCCCTGGCCTACATTCAAGACAACTTCTTCGGCGAGATCACCGTGCGCTTCGATGTGGTCTCCATCGTGGTGATGAACGGCGACCGTGCCTTTATCAGGCACCGCCTCGGCGCGTTCTCGGCGGAGTGATCCTATGGGCTACGGACAGTGCGCGGTGACGAGCGCGGTGGTGCGCGGGGTGGATGCGGTGCCGGTGCGGGTCGAGGTGGTGGTGTCGGGCGGCCTTCCCGGCATGGCCATCGTGGGCATGCCCGACGCGGCCATCCAGGAGGCGCGCGAGCGGGTGCGGGCCGCCATCCGGGCCGCCGGGTTCAAGATGCCCGGCGAGAAGATCGTCGTGAACCTGGCGCCGAGCCATCTGCGCAAGACGGGATCGGGGTTCGATCTGCCCATGGCCCTCGGCATACTCGCGGCCACCCAGCAGATAGACCCGGCCTGGGCGCGGGACACCCTGTATCTGGGCGAGCTCTCGCTCGACGGAGCGGTGCGCCCGGTGGCGGGCACCTTCGCCTGCGCCCTGTGCGCCCGCTCTCTCGGACTCGATTTCGTCTGCGCGCGGGACAGCGACCCGGTGCCCTTGGACGATGTGCGCATCTTCTCGCTCGGCAGCCTCGCGGCATTGGGTGCGGAGGGCGGGGCCGCCGCGGTGCTCGAGCGGCACCGGGGCCGGACGGCCGGCCGCGCGAGCGCAGCGGCGCCCGATTTCGCGGAGGTGTCGGGGCACACCCTGGCGAAGCGGGCGCTGCAGATAGCGGCCTGCGGCAGCCACGGGGTGCTCATGATGGGGCCTCCCGGCTCGGGCAAGACGATGCTCGCCTCGCGGGTGCCCTCCATCCTGCCGCCGCTCACCTCCGAGGAGATGCTCGAGGCCGCCATCGTGCACTCGGTGGCCTCGGAGCCTTTGGACGCGGTGCTCGCGGGAACGAGGCCCTTCCGCAGCCCCCACCACAGCGCCACGCTGGCCGGTCTCGTCGGGGGAGGCTCGCCTATACGCCCCGGGGAGATCTCCCTTGCACACCGGGGGATCCTCTTCCTCGACGAGCTTGCGGAGTTCAAGGCCTCGGTGCTCCAAGGCATCCGGCAGCCTTTGGAGAGCGGGGAAGTGGTGCTCACCCGTGCCGATGGCAACGTGCGCTTTCCGGCGCGGTTCATGCTGGTGGCCGCGTCGAACCCGTGCCCCTGCGGCTATTTCGGCGACAAGGAGCACGAGTGCGTGTGCACGATTCCGCAGATACGCACCTACCAGAGCCGCATCGGCGGCCCGCTCATGGACCGCATTGACCTTCACCTCGACGTGTGGCGCATCCCGCCGGCCGAGGTGGTCGACCGTGCCCGGGGTGCGAGCTCGGCAGAGTTACGCGAGGACGTGCTGCGCGGGCGCGCCTTCGCGCAGTGGCGCCGCGAGCGGGGCGAGGGCCCCTGCGTGCGGGGGCCGGCGCAGCTCGAGCCCGGCGAGGCGCGGGACTTCCTCGTGTCCCAGGCCGAGCTCCATTCCATGAGCGGGAGGGCCATCGTGCGCACGCTGGCGGTGGCCCGCACCATCGCCGATATGGCGGAGTCGGAGAGAATCGAGTGCGAGCACCTGGCCGAGGCCGTGAGCTTCCGGGTGCGCGAGGGAATAGGAGGGCGCTAGGATGCCCGTAAGAGTCATGGTTTTGGAAGGGCCCCGGTTCGAGCTGGAGCCGGGCGAGGCGGACTTCCCGCAGGCCCTGGCCGCGATACCCCAGCCGCCCAAGCGCCTCTACGGGGTGGGCAGCCCGAAGGCCCTGGTTGAGGGGCTCGCCGTCGTGGGGGCGCGCCGCGCGACGCCCTACGGGAGGGGCGCGGCCCAGCGTTTCGCCACGATGGCGGCCGAGCGGGGCGTGGCCATCGTGTCCGGGGGAGCCCGGGGCTGCGATGCCGTGGCCCACGAGGCGGCGCTGGCGGCCGGCGCACCCACGGTGGCCTTCCTCGGGGGCGGCTGCAACCAGGTGTACCCGGCCGAGAACGCCGGGCTCTTCCAGCGCATCGTGGGCGCGGGCGGGGCCGTCGTGTCGGAGCACCCTTGGGACTTCCCGCCCCAGCCCCACACCTTCCGGGCGCGAAACCGCCTGATCGCGGGCTTGGCCCGGGCGACGCTTATCGTGGAGGCCGGACTTCCCTCGGGCACGTTCTCGACGGCCGACGAGGCGCTGGCGGCCGGGCGCGAGGTGTGGGTAGTGCCCGGGGCCATCACGAGCGCCGCCTCGCGCGGGGCGAACCGCCTGCTGTACCAGGGGGCGCTGCCCATCGTGGACGACGAGTCCTTCGAGGATGCGCTGTTGGCCACCTTCGGGTGCCTGCGCACGCCGCCAGCCGGCGAGGCGGCCCTGCGCGACGAGCGGGAGCGGGCGCGCTCGATACCGTCTGCCGAAGAGGCCCTGCTGGAGGCGCTTCAGGCCGAGCCCCTCGGTCTCGAGGCCCTCGGCGAGCTGGCTGAGCGGTACCGGCCTGCGGGGGACAGTCGCTCCTGGCTCATGGTGTGGCTCGCCAACGCCCAGCGCGCCGGGCTCGTCTCCCAGTACCCGGACGGCCGCTTCGGGCCCCGGCCCGCGGCGCGAAGGGCGGGATAGCCATGGGAGCCTGCGCGAGCGCGTCGTGGGGCGCCCCGGCGAAATTGACGGGGGTCGCCGCGCCCTTCTTTGGTATCCTGTTGGCCTATGACGTACCACGTGACAATTGTAGGCGGCGGCCTGGCCGGCAGCGAGGCGGCCCTCACCCTGGCGGATCGGGGCATCGCCGTGCGCCTTATGGAGATGCGCCCGGCCAGCCCGACCGCCGTGCATCATACCGACGCCTTGGCCGAGCTCGTATGCTCGAACTCGCTCAAGAGCACCAAGCCCGACAGCGCGGCGGGGCTTCTGAAGGAGGAGCTCTCCCAGCTGGGGTCGCACCTTCTGGACGCGGCCCGGCGCCACAGCGTGCCGGCGGGAGGGGCCCTGGCCGTGGACCGCGCGAAGTTCTCCCGCGAGGTGACCGAGCGCATCGAGGCGAACCCCCTTATCGAGGTGGTTCGCGAGGAGGCGGCGGACGTCGCAGGTTTGGCCGAAGCGTCCGACGCGGTGATCTTAGCCTCGGGCCCGCTGTCCTCCGACGCGTTGTCGTCGTCGCTTATGGGCCTGACGGGGAGAAGCGCCCTGGCGTTCTACGACGCGGCGGCCCCGGTGGTGATGGCCGACTCCATCGACGGCGAGAAGGTGTTCCGCCAGAGCCGCTACGAGGACCCAGGCGAGGCTGGCGACTACCTGAACGCCCCGTTCACCAAGGAAGAGTACGACGCCTTCATCGAGGCGCTGCTGGGGGCCGAGCGCGTTATCGCGAAGGACTTCGAGTCACGGGAGTTGTTCCAGGCCTGCCAGCCCATCGAGGAGATCGCCCGGGCCGGCCGCGACGCGCCGCGCTTCGGCACGCTGAAGCCCGTGGGGCTCACCGACCCGCGCACCGGGCGCAGGCCCTGGGCCGCCCTGCAGCTGCGCGCCGAAGACGCCCATGGAGCCAGCTACAACCTCGTCGGCTTCCAGACCAACCTGACGTTTCCCGAGCAGAGGCGCGTGTTCCGTATGATACCGGGCTTAGAGAACGCCGAGTTCGCCCGTTACGGCGTCATGCACCGCAACACGTTCATCGACGCCCCGCGTCTGCTCGACGACCACGGGCGGCTTGTCACGCCTGAGGCGCGCGGGCTGGCCGCGCCGGTGTACGTGGCGGGTCAGTTGGCCGGCACCGAGGGGTACTGCGAGGCCATCCGCTCGGGCCTGCACGCCGCGCTCGCCGTGACGGCCGATCTGCGCGGGGTGCAGCTGCCCGCGCTTCCTGGCGACACGGTGTTCGGGGCGCTTCTGGCCTATGCGACCGACCCGGGCACGGCCGACTACCAGCCCATGCATGTGAACTTCGGGCTCATGCGCCCCCTCGACGTGCCGGTGCGCAACAAGCGCGCCCGCTACGGCGCCTACGCCGCCCGCGCCAACGAGGCGCTCGCCGCCTATGCGGAGGAGCTGCGAGACGCGGGGTTGCTCCCGTGACCGAGGGCGGCGCGTCGGCTGAGGAGCTGCCCGGCGCGGCCATGGTACGCGAGTTCTGCGGGTACCTGACCGTAGAGCGGGGCGCCTCGGAGCACACGGTGCGGGCCTACGAGGCCGATCTGGAGGCCTACCTGCGCTGGGCCGCTCGCGCGGGCGTCGACCCCATCAACGTGCGCTACCGCCAGCTGCGGCGCTACCTGGCCGAGCTGGACCAGGCGCAGTACGCCCGCGCCACCATCAAGCGGCACCTCTCGGCGCTCCGCTCGTTCTTCCGCTGGGGCACCAAGGTCGGCCGCATCGAGAGCGACCCGGCCAGCGTGGTGCTGGCGCCCAAGGCCGACCGCCGGCTTCCCAAGACGGTGTCGCTGCACGACGTGGCCGCGCTTCTGGCTGTGTACGGGCCGGTGGACGACGAGGGCAACCCGCGCGAGCAGACGCCCCAGGAGATGCGGGACGCGGCGGTGCTCGAGTTTCTGTTCTCCTGCGGCGCCCGCGTGTCGGAGGCCTCGGGCCTGCGCCTGGCGTGGGTGAACTTCCGCGAGCGCGAGGTGAAGGTGTTCGGCAAGCGCGCCAAGGAGCGCATCGTGCCCTTGAGCCGCGGGGGAGCGGCGGCGATGGAGGCCTACCTGGTCGAGGCGCGCCCTCAGCTGCTGGACGGGCGAGAGAGCGAGTTCTTCTTCGTGTCGAACCGGGGCAACCAGCTGTCGACGGACAGCATCCGCAAGATGTTCAAGCGGGCGTTGGCCGCCGCCGGTCTCGACCAGTCGCTGTCGCCCCACGCCCTGCGGCATTCCTTCGCCACCGACCTTCTGGAGGGCGGGGCGGACCTGCGCAGTGTCCAGGACATGCTGGGCCACGCGAGTCTCTCCACCACGCAGATATATACCCACGTGACCCCCGAGCACCTGAAGAAGATCCACGGCCTGGCCCACCCGCGCGCCTAATGACTGCTTTCTTGCGGTGGCCGTGTGCCTCGGTGAGACACCCTTCCGGGGCGCTGTCTCGCTCGGCCGAGCGGCAAGGGCAGAGCCCTTGCCCTACGGAGATTTCCGAAAACGCGTGTCGGCTTTTCAGCGATGTCCCGCTCTTTGACGAGTTGCCAACAGGGGCGTTGCGCGGGGGTTTCGCGGTTGTGGCGAAGTGTCTACAGGTGGCGCCTGCGCGCCGGTTTCTCCGCAGGTGCGTGGGACAATCTCCCTGAAAGTTAACGGAGCCCGAGGCCGGGCCGGCAACGAGGGGAGGAGCCATGAGTCGCAAGAAGGCGAAGATGCTGTTCTGGGCCGCGCTCGTCGTGCTCGCCTACATTCCCTACCTCATGCAGACGGCCGGCCATGCTGTGATGTAGCCGCCGTAGCGCCACTTCGGGGAGCCTTCTTGCGAAGGCTCCCTTTTCTTATGTGCCATCGGCGGTAGGCGGAGGTTTTGCGGGGCCCGCTGGCGGTGCGCCCGCACCCTCGCGCGGATCAGCGGAACGCTTTCGTCGCCGAGTGGAAAAGATGACCGTTTCCCTTGCATTCCCCCTGCTCGAAGTTCATACTGCTCGCACTTCGGGAGAGATCCGACTCCCGCACCCCAGGCTGGCAACTCGTGCGAAAACGGAGGAAAGGATGCACAAGGAAGAGCTCACCGACGGGCAGTCGCTGCGCGGGTTCGCGCTGGCGACCCTCTCGTTTCTGGCCATCTTCGCCGCCACCGCGGTTCCCATCCCGCTGTACGCCGACTACCAGGCGACGATCGGCCTGACCACGGCGGATATCTCGAACACCATGTTCACCTACCTGACCGGCGTGGCCCTCACCCTGCTCTTCGCCGGGCGCATCTCGGACTCCTTCGGGCGCACGCCGGTGGCCAGCCTCACCCTCATGCTCGCCATCCTCGGTTGCATCATGTTTATGATGGCCGACTCCGGCGCCGCCGTGCTGGCGGCCCGCTTCGTGCAGGGGCTCTCCGCGGGGTTCGGCATGAGCGCCGTGTCGGCCCTCGTCATCGACTGCGTGGGGGAGAAGCACCTCAGCTGGGGCTCCACCGTGGCCAGCTGCGGGGCCATGTTCGGCGTCATGATCGGCTCGGTGGGCGTGGGCGTGCTCTACGACCTCGTGCCGAACCTCGCGGTCATCTACGGTGTGATGATCGCCATCCTGGCCGCGTGCCTGTTCCTCATGCCCATCGTGCACGAGCCCCTCGACCAGACGATGTCGCTGCGCGCCGCCGTGCGCGTGCGGGTCTACATTCCGGCCGACAACCGCCGCCTGTTCGCCGTGGTGTGCGTGTGCTACCTGGGCACCTGGATGGTCGGCTGCTTCTTCCAGTCCTTCGCCGCGCCCATCGCCTACCAGTGCTTCGGCGAGACGTCGCCTCTGGCCGGCTCCATCATCCTGGCGCTGGTCATGGCCCCCTCGATGCTCGGCGGCCCGCTCGTCCAGCGCTTCGACCCCAAGCGCGCGCTTTCGGCCTCGCTGGTGGCGGTGACGGCGACGACGGCCCTTATGGCGGTGCTCGTGGCCCTGCGCGCCGAGCTGGCGTTCATGGTGGACTGCGCCCTGTTCAGCTTCGCCATGGGCGTGGCCGTGGCGGTGTCGCTGCGCCTGCTCCTGCTGCGGGTGAGCGTCTTGCGCGTGTCGGCCATCCTGGCCTCGGTGAACCTGGTGGCCTATGCGGGATCGGCCGTGACCGGCGTGGTGTGCGGGGCGCTTCTGGGCGCCACCTCATACGAGGTCGTGTTCGCGGTCATGGCCGTCGTGCTCGCCGCGTCCACGGCGTTCGTGGCCCGCTGCCTTAAGGCTCCCAGCGAGAAGAAGCGCGACAATCGCCTGACCCTGCACCGCTTCCAGCGCATGAGGGGGATCGAGGTGCCCTCCGAGGCGTCGGCGCCTTCCGAGGACGGCGAGGAGGCCGCCGCGCTTGTCTGATCCCGCGTGCCAGTCGGATGTTCCGGCCCCAAGTTGCGGGCAGAGGGCTTAGCTTATCTGAGCGCTCATCTATGGGGAGTCCGTGAACGCGAACAAAAGTACCCTTATTCGCTGGCACAAACGTTTGTTTCCCGTTAGAATACGCAGACGAAACACGAATACGCGCAGCGGGCAGCCCGAACGGGGGCGCCCGTTGCTTCACGTCTGAGAGGGAACGAACAGCCAATGGCCAACGAAATCGTGATCAAGGGCGCCCGCGAGCACAACCTGAAGGATATCGACCTCACCATCCCGCGTGACGAGCTCGTCGTCATCACGGGCCTGTCGGGCTCGGGCAAGTCGAGCCTCGCCTTCGACACCATGTACGCCGAGGGGCAGCGCCGCTACGTGGAGAGCCTCTCCAGCTACGCGCGCATGTTCCTCGGGCAGATGTCCAAGCCCGATGTGGACTCCATCGACGGCCTGTCGCCGGCGGTGTCCATCGACCAGAAGACCACGTCGAAGAACCCCCGCTCCACGGTGGGTACCACGACGGAAATCTACGACTACCTGCGCCTTCTGTATGCGCGCATCGGCATTCCCCATTGCCCGGAATGCGGCCGCGAGATCAAGAAGCAGACAACCGACCAGGTCACTGACGAGATTCTGCGCCTGGGCCGCGAGGTGCGCGACGAGGCGGTTCGCGCGGCGGTGGAGCAGGCCCTCGCCGAGGCCGAGGCCGCCGGCGGCGCGCCCGATGCCGACGAGCTCGCCGCCCAGGTGGAGGCCGACGTGAAAGACACGAAGGCCATCATCATGGCCCCGGTGCTCTCGGGCCGCAAGACCGAGGGCACGAAGATCATCGCCGATCTGCAGAAGGAGGGCTTCTCCCGCGTGCGCATCGACGGCGAGATCGTGAAGCTCACCGGCGAGCCGGTGAAGCTCGACAAGCGCATCAAACACTTCATCGACGTGGTGGTGGACCGCGTCACACTGAAGGAGTCGGCCACGAGCCGCGTGGCCGAGGCGGTGGAGCTGGCCTGCAAGCTGGCCTCGGGCCGCGTGCTCGTGCAGGTGCTCGACGCCGCGGGCAACCCGCTCGGCGGCGGCGAGCGCAAGACCTCCTCGGGCGCCACGGGGGGCCTCGCTGAGGGCGAGCACCTTTTCTCGCTGGCCCTGGCCTGCCCCGAGCACGGCCATTCCATGGACGAGCTGCAGCCGCGCGACTTCTCCTTCAACGCCCCCTACGGCGCCTGCCCCGACTGCCTGGGCATCGGCAGCCGCGACGAGGTGGATCCCTCGCTCGTGGTGCCCGACCCGTCCCTCACGCTGAACGAGGGCGTCATCGCGCCGTTCAAGAGCGGCAACTACTACCCCCAGGTGCTGCGCGCCGTGGCCCAGCACGTGGGCACCGACGCCGACACCCCGTGGGAGGATATGCCGAAGAAGGCCCAGAAGGCCATCATGCACGGCCTCGGCAAGGAGAAGGTGCGGGTGGACTACCGCACCGTGGACGGCCGCGACACCTACTGGTACATCGAGTGGGAGGGCGTGCTGGCCGCCGTGAAGCGCCGCTACCAGGAGGCGCAGTCCGATGCCCAGCGCGAGAAGCTGCAGGCCTACTTCGCCACCATTCCCTGCGAGACCTGCGGCGGCAAGCGCCTGAAGCCCGAGATCCTCGCGGTCACCGTGGGCGGCAAGTCCATCCACGACGTGACGGAGATGTCGGCGGCCCAGTCGCTGGCGTTCTTCGAGGGGCTGAGCCTTAAGGGCCAGGCTGCGGTCATCGCCATCCCCATCGTGAAGGAGATTCGCGAGCGCCTGCGCTTTCTCGTGGACGTGGGTCTCGACTACCTGACGCTCGAGCGGGCCACGGCCACGCTCTCCGGCGGCGAGGCCCAGCGTATCCGGCTTGCCACCCAGATCGGCGCCGGGCTCATGGGCGTGCTCTACATTCTGGACGAGCCCTCCATCGGCCTGCACCAGCGCGACAACGAGCGGCTTATCGCCACCCTCGAGCGCCTGCGCGATTTGGGCAACACCGTGGTGGTGGTTGAGCACGACGAGGACACCATCCGCGCTGCCGACTTCGTGGTGGACATGGGGCCGGGCGCCGGCGAGCACGGCGGCCACGTCATTGCCGCGGGCACCCCGGCCGAGGTCATGGCCCAGGAGGGGTCGGTCACCGCCGACTACCTGTCAGGTCGCCGCCGCATCGCCGTGCCCGCCGAGCGCCGCCGCCCCGGCCGCGGCTCGCTGAAGATGACCGGTGCCAAGGAGAACAACCTGCAGGATGTTACGCTGGAGGTGCCCATCGGCACACTCACCGTGGTCACGGGCGTGTCGGGCTCGGGGAAGAGCTCGCTTATCACCGATACGCTGGCCCCGGCTCTGGCGAACCGCCTGAACCACGCGCATCGGCGCACCGGCCCCTACCGTAAGATCACGGGGCTCGACAAGCTGGACAAGGTCATCAACATCGACCAGAGCCCCATCGGGCGCACGCCCCGTTCCAACCCGGCCACCTACATCGGGCTGTGGGACGACATCCGCGCGTTGTTCGCCTCCACAAGCGAGGCCAAGGCCCGCGGCTACGCGCCGGGTCGCTTCTCGTTCAACGTGAGCGGCGGCCGCTGCGAAGCATGCAAGGGCGACGGCCAGATCAAGATCGAGATGCACTTCCTGCCCGACGTGTACGTGCCCTGCGAGGTGTGCAACGGCGAGCGCTACAACCGCGAGACGCTGCAGGTGACCTATCGCGGCAAGAACATCTCGGAAGTGCTCGACATGACCGTGGAGGACGCCCTGCACTTCTTCGAGAACATCCCGGGCATCAAGCGCAAGCTGCAGACGCTGTTCGACGTGGGCCTCGGCTACATCCGCCTCGGGCAGCCGGCCACGACGCTCTCCGGCGGCGAGGCCCAACGCGTGAAGCTCGCCAGCGAGCTGCAGAAGCGCCAGAGCGGCAAGACCTTCTACATCCTGGACGAGCCCACCACCGGCCTGCACTTCGAGGACGTGCGCCAGCTGCTTGAGGTGCTGCAGCGGCTCGTGGACGCGGGCAACACCGTGCTCGTCATCGAGCACAACCTCGACGTCATCAAGTGCGCCGACCACATCATCGACCTGGGCCCCGAAGGGGGCGACCGCGGCGGCACCATTGTCGCGGTGGGCACGCCCGAGGAGGTGGCCGAGGCGGAAGGATCGTACACGGGCCACTTCGTCAAGCGCATGCTCGAGGCCGACCGCAAACTGGCCGCAGTCGAATAGATAACCGTAGGGAAGGGGCCATGCCCCTTCCGCTTTTGTCGTGCTTTTTTGCGCGTCACTCCAACCGAGGCGGCAAGGGCATGGCCCTTGCCCTACGGGATTCGTCCGACCTACCCTGCCTCATCTTACCCCTGCGGCCTGCGGAGGATGTGTGGACGGGGGCGCCTTCGCGTATAATCGTCGCTATGAAGAAACGCACCCGCGAAAAAGTCGCCCTGCTGCTGTTCGCGCTGCTCGTCGTGCTCGGCGGCAGCGTGCTTCTGCGCTATTTCGAGACGGGGCGGTCGCTGAATGTGGTGGCCACGGTGGCCGACGACGCCTTCGGACAGATGTCGGGCTACACGGCCATCGTCTTCGACGGCACCTTCGACCCGCTGGACGCGCTGCGCCCCACCCAGGTCACCCACGGCGACGAGGCCACGCCCGAGCCCGATTCCCTGGGCGCCATGGTCATCTCGAAGCTCTCGCAGCTGCCCTTATCGCTGCGCGAGCGCCCGGTGTACTCATCGGACGTGCGCGCCCTCTACGAGGAGAAGGGCGCCGGGGTCATCACGCTGGATCTGCACGACCTCTCGCGCTACCGTACTCCGCGCATCCTCATGGCCGGCGATCGCAAGGTGGGAGTCGTGGCGGTGGACTACTACGCCTCGGCGCGCCAGCTGGCGCTGCTGAAGGAGCAGATGGAGGCCCTCGGCGCCGAGTCGTTCGTCTGCCTGGCGCCGCGGCTTTCGTGCCTGGCCACCATCGAGGACTTCAACGTGGTGGTAGTCACCGACGACGACTCGGTGGAGCCCGGCACGGGCATGGGGGAGGGCGCGGCGCACGTGGTGTACGCCCCCGAGCGCGCCCAGGTGGGCGTCGTGCTGCTCACGAACCTGAATGTTCCGTCATCCAAAGTCTACGCTGACCTGTAAGTTCCGTGCGCCCTGACGGGACGCACGGACACGTCGACGCTGTGGCTCCGACAGGCACCTGCCTCTGCACTTCAGCGCTTTCCCTCACAGCCGAAGGCTGCTCGGCCGCGCTTCAGCACAGATGCAGGCACCTGTCGGACCCTCGCTGACTTCCTTGGGCGAACCGGTGGCTTTGATTTTCAAAACGCTCAAGAAGGGCTTTGTTTCGGCTCAGTTAATTAGTCATCGTTTCCAAAAACGCCGTCCTATAATGCGCTGCAGAAGCGAAGGTGCCGCACGCTGAGGCGGCCTCGCAGCCCGCCCGCGTCAAGGAGGTTTCCGTGAGTTACGTCGACAACGTCATCGAACAGGTCAAGGCGAAGAACGCCGAGCAGCCCGAGTTCATCCAGGCCGTCACCGAGGTACTGCAGTCCCTCGAGCCGGTCATCGAGGCGCATCCCGAGTACGAGGCCGCCAGCCTCCTCGAGCGCATCGTCGAGCCCGAGCGCGTCATCATGTTCCGCGTGCCGTGGGTCGACGACAACGGCAAGGTGCAGGTGAACCGCGGCTTCCGCGTGCAGTTCAACAGCGCCATCGGCCCCTACAAGGGCGGCCTGCGCTTTCACCCGTCGGTTAACCTGGGCATCATTAAGTTCCTGGGCTTCGAGCAGATCTTCAAGAACAGCCTGACCACGCTGCCCATGGGCGGCGGCAAGGGCGGCTGCGACTTCGACCCGAAGGGCAAGTCCGACATGGAGGTCATGCGCTTCTGCCAGGCCTTCATGACCGAGCTGCAGCGTCACATCGGCGCCGACACCGACGTGCCCGCCGGCGACATCGGCGTGGGCGGCCGCGAGATCGGCTTCATGTTCGGCCAGTACAAGAAGATCAAGAACGTCTTCGAGGGCGTGCTCACCGGCAAGGGCCTGTCCTTCGGCGGCTCCCTCGCCCGCACCGAGGCCACCGGCTACGGTCTGGTGTACCTCGTGCAGGAGTACCTGAAGTGCCACGACGACTCCTTCGAGGGCAAGACGGTGTGCATCTCCGGCTCCGGCAACGTGGCCATCTACGCCACGCAGAAGGCCCAGCAGCTGGGCGCCAAGGTGGTTACCGTGTCCGACTCCACCGGCTGGGTGTACG
>CAJUSP010000028.1 GCA_910589165.1 uncultured Adlercreutzia sp. | reverse complement strand
CCTCACATACGGCACCAGAAACCGCTGTCCTGCCATTAGACGACACCCCAACGACGCTTCTTCGCATGTACCACTAAAGCGGTAAGCGCAAGTGAGTATGTTACGGGTCGGGCCACGCCGCGTCAAGACCCAATTTCAGGAATTGAAGAAATTGCGGGGAACGGCGAGACAGTGCCCCGGAGGGGTGTCGCGCCCGCAGGGCGCCGTCTCGCCCGCTATTCGGGGTCTCCGCTTTGGACGAGCTCTATCAGTTCTACCTTCGAGCTCACGCCGAGCTTGCGGTAGACGCTCTTCAGGTGCGTGCGCACCGTGCTGTCGGAGATGAAGAGGGCCTTCGAAATGTAGGTGGACGTGTAGCCGCGGGCGGCCAGCTTCAGCACCTCCGCCTCGCGCGGCGAGAGCTCGCCTTGAACCGCCAGCGCCCCGCAGCGATCCTCCAGGAGGGCCGCGCTGTCGCCAGCGGCTGCCCTTTCCGCCCGCGGCGGCTCATCTTCCCGGCTTCCGCCCCGTACCTCGCGCCACAGCCGCAGCGCCGGCGACACCAGCAGAAACACCAGGTACACCGTGGCCAGAGGAAGGAGCAGGGCACCCCGGTCGTCAAGGGCGACGCCCGCGTCCACGAAGAGGCGCCCCGCCCAGGCAGCCGCCGCCATACTCGCGAACGTGAGCCCCGTGGTGAGCGTCGGGGAAAGCTCGCCCTGGCCGTTCGCCTTCACCAAAAGCGCCACGGCGAACAGCCCCAGCATCGAGAAGAACAGGAACACTCCCAGCGAGCCCGCGCGAAAAAGCCCGCTCGCAAGCGGAAAGCTGTCGAGCACCAGCAGCACCGCCGCTATGACGGGGAACAGCACCCACTGGATGAACGGCAGCGTCAGCTCCTCGCGCAGCGCCAGGGCGATGGCGACGAACACGGCGGCAGCCACCGCAATGCCTAACGGCGCCACGGGCACCACGTTCAGAAAGTAGGTCTGCATTTGGGCCTGGTCGAGGACGACCAACAGCACGAAACCGAGCGTCGAGGAGGCAAGCAGCCGGAAGAAGCTGGGAAGCGCCGCCTGGATAGCCCTCCCCTTCGCTGCGCCTTCGCCCTCTGCACTGAGGGGCGCCGCACTCGCAGGCTGCACGGTGCGCTGCAGCAGGGGGACCACAGCGCCCACGGCCAGCACGAGCGCCCCGCCCGCGTGAAGCACCGGCTGGGCGAAATCGATGGCCACGGCAACGAGCGAGGCCGCCGCCACCCCGGCGAGCAGCCGCCCGAAGGGAAGGCCCTCGAAGAGCATCGTCCAGCGCACGCCCAGGGCCACCAGGCTCGCGCCGCGCAGAAAGTCGCAGACGGCGAGCAGCGGGATAGTGGGCTCGATGCCGAACAAGGCCACAAGCGACGGCGCACAGCTCAGCGCCAGCAAAGCGCCCCAGGCCATGGTCGAGCCCGCACCCAGGTAGACGGCACTCGCGCGCCGAGAAGGCGAGACGGCCACGGCCAGCACGCCCCCGACGGCGCATCCGGCCCAGGTGGTCGCCGGCGCCAGCACTCCCATGCCGCCGCTCTCGGGCGCCAAAGGACCGATGAAGCAGGGGAAGAACAGGGCGAGAAAGCACACCGCCCCCACGAAGGGGACGATTCTCTCGCTTTTCCAGCCCGTCTTCTCCATTGTGCCCTCCCCCGAACGCCTTCGCTTCCCTGCGCAGTCTAGCCCATAGAGGCCCCCGCCGCAAAGCGCAACGGGAAATTCGCCAGCCCGCACCAGGCGAAACGCCAAAAATACCCCATTCCGTCCAGGGCCTTTCGGGCCCAAGGGCGTAATGGGGCATGCGAAGCAAGGGGTGCCGGCCGGCTGGGAGGGGAACCGGCCGGCACCCAGAGAGGGGAAAGCTTGTTAGCCGAGGAACTCCGCCACAGACTTGCCGCACTCGAAGCCGAGGGTGATGGCCATCTGCAGCGACACGCCGGAGGTCGGGGTGATGTACTCGTAGCCGAAGCGGCGCCCGCAGTCGTTGCCCGAGGCGTACAGGCCCGGGATGGGCTTGAAGTCGGCACCGAGCACGTTCTGCTCGCCGTCGGTGATAAGGCCGCCGCAGGTGCACATGATCTCGCCGAACTCGGTCGTGCCCGAGCAGGCGTAGAAGGGGCCCTCTTCGACGGGGAACAGCACCTCGGCCGCACGGCCGAACTCCTCGTCGCGGCCGTTCTTGCAGTAGCCGTTCCAACGCTCGATCTGGGCGACGAACTCCACCGGGTCGATGCCCACCAGCTCCGCGAGGCCCTCGAGGGTGTCGGCGCAGACGATTTCGGGGTGCGAGAACATGGCGCCCGGGCCCATGTCGTCGGTCTGCTCCGGCTCCACGTAGGTGCCCTCGAACTTCTGACGGGCCACTTCCATATCCTGGGCCATGGAGTCCATGTTCATGGCCGAGGGCGAGGTGAAGCCGTGCTGCGAGACGGTGTACTTGCGGTACTCGACGAAGTTGTTGTCGAACACGCAGGTCACAGGCTCGCGGGGCAGATACACGCTCATGGTGCCGCGCTGCTCGGCCACAGGGTAGAACTCGTTGCAGAAGCGCTTACCGTCGGGACGCACCCACACGGCCTGGGGCAGCGTGTAGTTCATCATCGAGGGAGAGGCGATGAACTTCGAATTCATGCCGGGGATGAAGGGCTCCAGGCGGCCGCCGGCCCAATAGGCCATCTTAATGCCGTCGCCCTGGTACTGCATGCCGGACACGTCGCCCTCGAAGCGGACGTTCTGGTGCGCGTCCTTCCACACCTCGCCTTCCACCATGTTGTCGGAGATCTCGGGGATGAGGTCGTTCAGCATCTCCTCGTTGTAGGCGAAGCCGCCCGTGGCCACCACGACGGCCTTGCAGTTGAACTTCAGGTAGGTGTTGGTCGCCTTGTCCAGGGCGTAGATGCCAGCCACAGCGCCGTTCTCCATGATGAGCTGCTCGCCGCGGGTGTTGAACAGGAACTCGGCGCCGGCCTCCTTGGCGGCCTCGCGATTGTAGCCCTGCACCTTGGTCTGGCTGCACTCGCCGTAGCAGTCCACCGTGCCGCTGAAGAACTTGATGGGGCCGATGGCGTCCATCATGGTGGAGTAGTCGTCCTCGGGGCTCGGCGTGTCCATGTGCGCCATGGTGGCGATGTCCTCGTCGGTCACGCGATCGTAGTACTTGTCGATGTTGGCGCCCATGTTCTGGCAGTAGCGCATAACGAGCGACTGGTTGATCTGGTTGCCCGTGATAATGGCCCAGTTCTGGAAGAACTCCACCGGGTCGACATCGGGAATGTCCGCCGTCGGGTTCACGCGATGGAGAATCTGGGAGTTGTGGGCCGCCGACTGGTTGCCGCAGGCGGCGTAGGTGTCCTCGGCCTGGGTCTCCAGCAGCACGACCTTCTTGCCGCGCTCGGCCAGCTCGCGGGCCGCGCACACGCCAGCATAGCCGTGGCCGACGACCACCGCGTCGTAGGTGCCCGCCTCTTCGAACTCGGCCGGCGGCTCGGGGGCCGTGCGCCATGTGGCCTCGCCGGTCTCGGCCAGGGCCTCGGTGTCGGCCGGCTCGTCGGTCGCGGCCGTCTTGGCCTGCGGCGCGCACCCGGCAAGGGCTGCTGCGCCTAGAACACCCGCGCCCAGCACGCCTGCGCCCTGCAGGAAATTGCGTCGCGTGAGCTCCGTTGCGTTGCTCATAGTGAATACCACCTTCCTCGTCAGAGCCCGTCTTCGGGCCCGTCTCTCAGCGCCTTGGCGCTTCCCTCCGCTGGATGCCGCTGCATCCGAACGCTGAGGCGAGCATAGGGCTCGACAGGGCCGTCTAGGAATCAACAGAGGCGATGGTTTTCAGAAAATGAGGGCGTCGACACCCCTGGACGGAATGGGTGAGAAGGAAGGTTTTCCCAGGTGAGGGCGTCCTGTGAAACAGCGCCCCTGAGATTACCCTTCTTCGGGCGTGCGCCAGTCGCAGGGGTCAGGGGCGGCGAGGGCGCGGATGCCGCTGATGATGATCTCCACGCCTTCCGAGAAAGCCTCGTCGCTGTAGGCGGAGGCCACGATGCGCTTCCACAACGGCACTTCGGCAGCTGCGCCGTCTTCCTCGGTCGACTCATCGAGGCCCGCAGCGCGCAAGGCGATGACATTGTCCGCGAAGCCGGTAAGGTAAGCATCCACCATCGCCCACGCCTTCGCGAGAATCTCCAGCGACATGCCCTGGGAAAGATGGAGGTTCACAATGTTCTCGGTGTGGGATTCCAGGCCTCCGCCGCCGACTTCCGGAGACACGCTGATCGAGGCGATTTCAGGATGGGCGAGCTCCTCGGCCATGATCGAGTGCATCGTGCGCCGCAGCGTGTCGTCCCAGCGTTCGCCGGGGATGGGCGCGGTATCCATGGTGGCCATAAAACGGCTGAGCACCTCTGCCAGCAGCGCCTCCCGCGAGCTGAAGTACCCGTACACCGCCATGGCCGAGACGCCTAGCTCGCGGCCGAGGGCGCGCATGGTGAAAGTATCGAGCCCATCGCGCTCGATGAGCTCGGTGGCCGCCGCGACGATGCCGTCGGGCGTGAGGGCCGGACGTCCGTCGGCGGGCTGCTCGGAGCGTGGGGGCATGGAGGATCCTTTCCTTGGATTGAGTTCGACCATTATAGCGAAACGAACGGCGACGCGAGCGGCAGTGGGGTTGGGGGGCGAGGGCATGGCCCTTGCCCTACGAAGAACGCTGGGCAAGTAGCGGCAGCGGGGAGCGAGCCGCAAAAAAAGAAAGCGCCCGGAGGCGCTTTCTTGGAGGGAGGGCTAGGCGGTGGTGCCCAGGCCGCTTTCGGGGTTGTGGGGCCAGCTGTGGCAGTGGGTGCACTGGTTGTCAGTGATCTCCTTGTCGCGAGCATGGCAGTTCACGCAGGAGTTCGGGCCGCCGTGGATGGAGTCGTGCGGGTTCGAGAGCCCGTAATCCGCCGTGGTGGCCGCCAGGGCCTCGTAGCTTCCCCCATGACAAGACAGGCATTGCTCGTCGGAGACGTACATGCCGTCGGCCGAGGCCTCGGCCTGCTCGGCCGCCTCGGGATTCGCCGCGGCCGGAGCCGCATCCTGCTGCGGCGCGCAGGCGGCAAGGCCGGCGCACAGGGCCACGCAAGCCACGGCCATTCCCAGCACGCGACGCGTGCGCTTGTCAAACATCTTCATGGCCTATTCCCCTTTCAAAGCATGCTCGGCGGCCACATAGCCGAAGGTGATGGCGCGGCCGATGGAGGTTCCCGGAATGTGGCGCGGGTAGTTCCCCGCGAAGAAGTTGCCCGAGGCGTTGCCTGTGGCGTAGAGGCCCTTGATAACCGCATCGTCCACATCGATCACCTGGGCGTTCCCGTTGATGGTGAGGCCGCCCACCGTGGCCAGCACGCAGCTGTTGGTGGTCAGCGCGAAGTAGCGCTTGCCGGAAAACGGGATCGTCGTCGCCAGATCGCGGTTGAAGTCGAGATCGACCCCATCGGCGAAGTACCCGTTGTAGGTGGCGATAGTGGCGGCCAACCCGTCCGGATCCACCCCGATAGCGCTCGCAAGCTCCTGGGGCGTGGCGCCTTCGAAAAGCCAGCCCTTCTCCTTGAACTCAGTAATAGCCGCGTCGTCCATGCCGTCCATCATGGTCTCGTCGAAGACTTCCCAGCAGTTCACGCCGTAGCCCGGCTGGGCGTTCTGGGCGTTGGAGATGCTCTGGAAGGGCAGATCCTCGCGCACGAAGCGGTTGCCCTCGCCGTTCACAAGAATGGCAAAGTAGATGGCGTTCCAAGTGCGGGCGTCGTAGAACGAGTCCGGGTTGCCCCAGCGGAAGTTCATGACCGGCTGAGGGCAAGGGTCCATCTGCGCGCCCACCTGGATGCCCATGAGGTGGCCATCGCCTGTGGTGCCCCAGCCGGGGTTCCACCAGCTGGAGGTGGCATAGTCCTCGGGCCGGGTCCAGGCTTCCATGAGCTCGGGGTTCGCGTCATAGCCTCCCGTAGCCAAGATGACGCCCTTGCTCGCGTTCAGCTGCACGTAGCTGCCGTCGGGGTTCTTCGCGATGACGCCGGTGACCGCGCCGCCGTTCTCGCGCACCAGCTGCACGCCCGGGGTGAGGAAGCGCAGGTCCAGGTTGTCGTAGCCCTTGGCCACTTCCTGCATTTCCAGACACACGTAGATGCCCGAGTAGCCGGAGCGCACGCCGGCGTCCGGCGGCAGGCAGGGGCTGTCGTAGAAGCCAAGCTCAGTGGGGATGAGGTCGGTCATGCAGGGCATGCCGCAGGTAGAGGGCATCTCCTGCACCGGCGTGATGACGAAGCCGTTCGGGCCCTTGTCGAGCATGGCCTGCCAGAAGTCGGTAGCCTCGCCGGAGCGGTCCACGTAGGTGCGGGCCGGTTCCGGGCGGGTGCGCCAGTAGGCCGAGCGGTAGATCTCGTCGAGCAGCAGGGTGCGCTTGCAGTCTAGGCCGTCCTGGCACTTCGCGTTCACCGCGCCGAAGCACTCGAAGCAGCCGCGGCCCTTGGACATCTTCTCGATGCAAACGACATCGGCGCCCTCCTCGGCCGCCTTGAGGGCCGCCATGAGGCCGCCGATGCCGGCGCCCACGATAACAAGGTCGTGATCCTCGGTGGCGGTGATCTCATCAGCCGCAATGGGCTCGGCGACGAAGGCCGACTCGCCCTTGGGGCCCGGGCACGCCGCCTTTTTCACCGGCACCCAGGCCGTCTCCGCAGCAAGCTGTGCGATGGCCGGGGCCGGGGCGACCGTCTCCTCGGCCGCCACAGCCGGAGCTGCGCCCGCCATGGCCAAGGCACCGGCAGCGATGCCAGCAGCTCCCGCGCCGCGCAGGAAATCGCGGCGAGTTACGTTGGTCTCTCCCATCATTCCTCCTTCTTCCTGTTACTTTACACTGTAAAGTTCAGTGCGGAGGACATGATAGTACCCTAACTTTACAATGTAAAGTATTTTGCTCAGATTTTTTAGAGGGAGGGAGTTGGTGAGACAGTGCCCCGGAGGGGTGCCTCATGTTCTCGAACGCATCATGCGCGTACGCGCCATGCGGTTATCTGAACATGAGGCACCCCTCCGGGGCACTGTCTCACCCGCGTGGCGCTCTTCAACGGGGCGCTTCCTCAACCAATCGCGCTAGCAAGGCACGGGGCCGAAGGCCCACATGTGGTTGAGGGGGCCGCTTCCCTGGCCCAGGTTCAGATCGTTAGCCAGGGCGCCGGCCACGTAGGTTTTCGCATCGCGTACGGCGACGTCCACTGCGAAACCCTGGGCGAGCCCGCAGGCGATGGCTGACGACAGCGAGCAACCGGTGCCGTGGGTGTTCTCCGTGGGAACGCGGCGGCCGTGCAGCCACACGCGCTCGCCATGGGGCAGCAGCAGGAAGTCGTCGGCCGCCTCGGGGTCGCCCACACCGTGGCCGCCCTTGATCATGATGGCGGGAACGCCGCGCCCCTCCGCCTCGTCATCGGAGAAGCTCGCCGCCGTCTCCTCCGCCGCCCGGCAGCGGTCGGCGATGAGGTCGGCTGCCCGCTCCACGTCTTCCCGGCCCGCAATGGCCATGCCGGCCAGCACCTCGGCCTCGGGAATGTTCGGCGTCACCACGCAGGCCAGCGGGAACAGCTGCTCCACGAGCGCATCCACCGCCGCATCGGCGATAAGCGCCGAGCCGGACGTGGCCACCATGACCGGATCCACCACCACGTTTTCGGCCTTGTGGCGACGAAGCCCGTCGGCGATGGCCCGCACGATCTCCGGCGACGACACCATGCCGATCTTCACCGCATCGGGGCGGATGTCCTCGAACACGGCATCTATCTGCTCGCCGACGAATTCCGGCGAGACGTTCTCCACCCCGCGCACGCCAAGGGTGTTCTGGGCCGTCAGCGCCGTGATGACGCTCTCGCCGTACAGCCGATGAGCCGCGATGGTCTTCAAATCGGCCTGAATCCCGGCCCCGCCGCTCGAATCGGATCCGGCAATGGTAAGTACTGCTTTCATGGCATTCCCTTCAAACGAATGACGGCCCTATCATTTCACAGAACGGGGGCAACCCGTGTAGGCCGCCCCCTTCTTGGCAAGCAACTGTTGACGTACTTGTGCGTTAGCCGCGCCGCGACGAGGTATCGCGCCTGGACCGCAGAACTCGCGCCCTTCGCCCTGTTGCGCCCTTGCGCGCACCGGCCGGATGCCTTCCCAGGCTACTCCCCCTCGATGAGGCGGACGGCCTCTTCGGTGTCGATGACCTTGGCGGCGTAGCAGGTGCGCATGTAGTCGAGGCCCTCCTCCTGGTCGCCCACGAGGAACGTGGCGGTGGCGTCGCCCACCACGATGATGTTGAAGTTGTTGAAGTAGGCGTCGGCCACGGTGTGCTTCACGCAGATGTTGGTGTCCATGCCACAGCAGATGAGGGTGTCCACGCCTAACTCGTTCAGCAGCAGAAGCAGCCCCGTCTGGAAGAACCCGCTGTAGCGGCGCTTCTCCACCACGTAGTCGGTGGGCTGCGGGTCAAGCAGCGGGGAGGTTTGGGCCTCGGGGGTGCCGGCGATGCCGTGGGTGCCCCACAACTCCAGCTCGCGGTCGATGCCGGGCAGGTGCGCGTCGTTGGTGAAGATGACCGGCATGCCCACCGTACGGGCGGCGCTCGTCAGCTTCGCGGTCTGCAGGATGGAGGGCAGAAGCACCGGCTCGAGCGGCGTGCCCGTGGGATCGCCCAGCTCGTCGATGACGAGCAGCGCGCACTTCGCGCGGTCGATGGCGGAAAGGTCGATGAGGTCGCGGTTGTTCTCGTCTCCAAGCATGAAGGTCCTTTCGTTCGGGGCTTTCTGCGGCCAGCTTATCGTGGCAATGTTTCGTCTATGATACGGGCGAGCTCGCGGGTGGCGGCGGTGATGTCGTCGGCGGCGAAAATGGCCGACACCACGGCGGCGCCGTCCACGGAAAGGTCGGCCAGAAGCGGCGCCGTTTCCGCGTTGATGCCGCCGATGGCCACGATGGGAATGCTCACGGCCGCCGCGATGGCGCGGAACTCATCGGGGGTCAGCACGCCGGCCTCGGGCTTGGTGGCCGTGCCGCACACGCCGCCGACCCCCAAGTAGTCGGCTCCGGCGGCCTCGGCGGCGCGGGCCTGGGCCACCGTCTGCGTGGACACGCCCACGATGGCGTCGGGGCCCAGAAGCTCGCGCGCCCGCTCGCAGGCCATGTCGTCCTGGCCCACATGCACCCCATCGGCGCCCACGGCCAGGGCGCATTCCACATCATCGTTCACCACAAAGGGCACGCCGGCCCCGCGGCACAGGGCCACAAGCCCCGCTGCCTCGGCCCTAAGCGTCGCCTGGTCGGCCTGCTTGTCGCGCAGCTGTACGAAGGTCGCGCCCCCGGCAAGCGCCGCCCCCACGCACTGCGCGAGCGACCGCTCCCCCAGCCACGCATTGTCCGTCACCGCATATAACCGCAGGGCGCTCTTGAGGTTCTTCTTATCGAACATGTTCTTCCCCCAGCTTCACGGTCAATCCCTCCATGAGATCGTTCACCGTCTTCATGGCGCACATCTTGCCGCACATGGTGCAGGTGCCCTCGGTGGAGGGCGGGGCGCTTTCGAACACGGCTCGGGCCCGTTCGCCGTCCAGCGCCAGGTCGAACATCTCATCCCAGGCCACGCGGCGGCGCGCATCGCTCATGCGGTTGTCGCGCTCGCGGGCACCGGGCACGCCCTTGGCGATGTCGGCCGCATGGGCGGCGATCTTCGTAGCCACCAGCCCCTCGCGCACGTCGTTGGCATCCGGCAGGCGCAAGTGCTCGGCCGGGGTCACGTAGCAGAGGAAATCAGCCCCCGCCGCGGCCGCCACCGCGCCCCCGATGGCCGCCGTAATATGATCGTAGCCCGGCGCGATATCGGTCACGAGCGGCCCCAGCACGTAGAAGGGCGCCTCGTGGCACAGCCGCTTCTCCAGCTTCATGTTCGCCGCAATCTCGTCGAGGGCCATGTGTCCCGGCCCCTCGATCATCACCTGCACGCCGGCGTCCCACGCCCGCCGCGTAAGCTTCCCCAGCTCGATGAGCTCGGCAATCTGCGCCGCGTCGGTGGCGTCGTAGCCGGAGCCGGGGCGCATGGCGTCGCCGAGCGAGATGGTCACGTCGTGCTCGTGCAGGATGGCCAGCACCTCGTCGAAGTATTCGTAGAAGGGGTTCTCGCGCCCGGTGGCCTCCATCCAGGCGAAGATGAGCGAGCCGCCGCGCGACACGATGTTCGTAAGGCGCCCCGTCTCCTTGAACGACTCGATGACGCGACGATTCATGCCCGCGTGAATGGTGACGAAATCGACGCCGTCTTCCGCGTGGGCCCGCACCACTTCCAGGAAATCCTCGGGCGTGATGGCGATGAGCGCCTTCTCCAGGTACCCGATGGCGTCGTACATGGGCACGGTGCCGATCATGGCCGGCGACTTCTCAATGAGCGCGCGGCGGAAGGCGCGGGTCTTGCCGGAATTGGAGAGGTCCATGATGGCGTCGGCGCCGAGGGCGAGCGCGACGTCCACCTTCTCCCATTCCACGGCCTCGTCGGCCAGATCCCCGGAAATGCCCAGATTCACGTTCACCTTGGTGGACAGCGGCACGCCCTCGAGGGTGCGGCCCACGCCGGCGGGCGCCAGGCTTGCGTGGTGGATGTTCGCCGGGATGGCGATGCGGCCCGCGGCCACGGCGGCACGGATGTCCTCAGCCGCGATGCCCTCGCGCTCGGCCACAGCGGCCATCTGCGGCGTGACCATGCCCGCGCGGGCGAAATCGATTTGCGTGACGGGGGCGGCCGGCGCTTCCTCCCATTCGGATGCGGCACCCTGCGCGCCCATAAGCTGACCTTCGGCCATAAGAGACTCCCTTCGTTGGCATTACCCATATCAGGTTCGGCGGGTCGGGGCATTGCGGTGCCCCCTCTCAGCCTGCCCGGCCCCGCTCTCGCGAGGCTGCAAGCTCCCCAGGTATGAGGTTGTAAACAGGCTCAGTATAGGCGATAGGGAAAGATGGGCCCGCTACAGCGGCAGGAAGATCGCCAAGGTGCCGCTTTCCACGGCGATGCGGGCCGGCGTGCCGGTGAACTCGTTGGAAAGGCCCCAACTTGTGCGGTTGGTAAGCGTCACCGCATCGAGCTCCCACTTCAGGCCCTCCTCGGTGACCCCGCAGTTTACGTCGGTCAGCGAGAACACCGACACGATGCCCCCGGCCTCGCCTTCCGCACGCAGTTCGCCGGGGCCGACCAAGAAGGCGATACGGGAATCGTCGCCCACGGCGCGCACGCTCAGGCCCCGTTCGGCGAAGGAGGCCAGCAGCTGCAGGTTCGCGAGGGTGTGATCGAGCCGGCGGCCGAGGGCCCCGTAGACCTCCACGGCGTCGGCACCGCGAGCGATGGCCTCTTCCAAGGCCAGCTCCATATCCGAGGCGTCTTTCTCCTGCGGGAAGGCCCGCACGGGCAGCCCTTCGGGAACGTAGCCCAACGAGTCGAAGTCACCCAGGGCCACATCGGGTGCCACCCCCGCTGCGGCCAGGGACGCGAAGCCGCCGTCCACCGCGATAATGCCGTCGAAAGCGCCGGCGCCATAGGCCGCCATGAAGTGTTCCTCGTTGAAATCGGAGGCTCCCACCAGGGCAAAAGTAGTCACCGTGGTCCTTTCTCTCTTCTGCTACAATACCACAGGCGAGTGGGCCAGGCGACCGCGTACTTCGGTGCGAGGAAAGTCCGGGCTCCCCAGGGCACGATGCCAGCTAACGGCTGGGCGAGGTGACTCGACGGACAGTGCCACAGAAAAGAAAACTCCCCTGCGCGAAACGTTCTGCCCGGCAGAACGCACGAAACAGGAGAAAAGCTGAAACGGTGCGGTAAGAGCGCACCAGCGCGTTGGCAACAACGCGGCTTGGTAAACCCCATCGGGAGCAAGCGCAAATAGGAATGCCATACGGTGGCCCGCCGTGCATTCGGGTTGCGTGCTAGAGGCGCCTGGCGACAGGCGTTCGAGATAAATGGTCGCCCCCGACAGAACCCGGCTTACAAGCCCGCTCGCCCATCAAAAGAGAAAAGGCCCCGAGGGGCCTTTTCCACATTAATGCGAGGTTTTCCCGATTGATTAATCGATTTCCTCGAACTCGAAGTCGTCGGCGTCGCCGAAGCCGGAGAGGTCCTTCTCGAAGGCCGAGGCGACGGGCGCGGCGGCGGCCACGGCGATGGCGCCGGAGGCCGGAGCAGCCGGGGTCACGTAGGCCGAGGGGGCCACGTACTCGTCGATCTCGAAGCTGCCGGTCATGCTGTTGGGCGCCGCGTAGTCACCCTCGGCCACGGTGGCCTGGGGCACGGAAGCACCGATGTCGGCCAACTTGCGGGAGGCGTCGGAGATGATATCCTTCAGCAGGTCGGCGTACTCCTCGCGGGCATCCTCGCGATCGTCCTGCAGCTTGCGGATGGCGTCGATGACGTCCTGGCGATCGGTGTTGGCGCGATCGATGATGCGCTGGGCCTCGTCGCGGGCATCCTGGATGGTCTCGGTGGCGTTCGCGTTGGCCTTGGCCAGAATCTCGTCGGCCGAGCGCTGGGCGATGATGAGGGCCTGGGCGATGGCGTTGTCGTCGGCGCGCTTGTCGTCGAGCTGGCGCTCCAGGTCGGCGATGATGGCGTCCTTCTGGGCCAGCTGCGCGTCGTACTCGCCGGCGTCGGCGGGAGCGGCGGTCACCTCGGTGATGGCCACAGTGGAAGCGGCCGGGGCGTCGAAGCCGCTGAAGCGGTCGGCCTCAAGCTGCTCCTGCAGCTGAGCGATGGTCTCGTTCAGAATATCGATCTCGTCGGCGACGTGCTCGAGGAACACGTCCACCTCGTCAACATCGTAGCCCTTGCGGTCGATGGAGAAACTCTGGTTGTGAATGTCGGAAGCGGTAATTGCCATAGAGGTACCTCAGTCCTTCTTACGTTGCTGTTGTTCCCGGAATGCCGGCCCCTTGATTAGAAAATCATCACCAGCAGACGTACTCCGAATTGTAATACAAGCAAGGCAATGATGGGAGTCACGTCCACCATTCCTCCAAGGGGCGGAATCAATTTGCGGAACAGGTTCAAATACGGGTCGCAGAGCTTGCCCAGGGCCCGGTAGATGTCGCCGATGATGCCGCTTTGGGTGTTGGGCAGCCACGACATCATCACGTAGATGAAGATGATCATGGAATAGGCGTCGGCGAGACGCACGAGAAGGTAGGTAATCATAGCGGATGCTGCTCCTTAAATCTGCCGATGAGCGCCGGTTTTCGGGCGGCCCTACACGATGCCCTGGGTGCGCAGGTACGAGCGCTCGGCATCGGAAAGCTCGCCCACGCGGGTGAGCGCGAACACCTTGTTGCCGACGCATTCCACATTGGCATCGAGCGCGCTGGCCACGCCAAAGGAGAAATCGAGAATGCGCTTGGCGAGCGCGTCGGGGGTGGCCGTGAGGTTCAAAATGACCGCGTTGCCCAGCTTCAGCGCCGTGGACACGCCCTCGGCGTCGTTGTAGGCGGCCGGCGCGATGACCTTCAGGTTCCGGGACGGGGTGAAGGAAGACGCCACGCTCGAGGCCGCGCGCGAAGAGGTGCCGCGGTCGTCGGCCGGGGCCGGCGTCGTCGACTCGAACAGCGAGTTGAGGCCCTCAGAGCGGGCATGGTGCACCGCCGAGGCGGCGGCCGAGGCGGCGGCCGTGCCCTCGGGTGTCATCTGCGGGGGCAGCGAGGAATCTACCATGGTGCGGAACGAGTTGCTGGAACCGCTGCTGCGGCGCGACGAGGAAGCGCCGTCGTCGGGCAGCGAGGGCACCTGGGTGCGGGCGCGCACGTCGTCGATAGAGACGAGGCGCGGCATGGTGGACCGTCCGCGGCTGCGCTCGCCCGGCTCGCGGGTGGTCACCGAGTTGTAGCGGTCGCTGTACCGGTCGTAGGACGACCCGCTGGTACGGCTGTAGGACGAGCCGCCCGAGCGCCCGTAGGACTCGTCGTAGCCGTACTCGCCGTAATCGTCGCCGAACTCCTCCGACTCGTCGTACTCCTCGTAGTCGTCGTAGTACTCCTCGTAGTCGTCCTTACGGCCGATTCCCAGCTTCGACTTGAGATCGCCGAACATGCTCTTGCCGTCCATGGGGCCTCCTGCGTTGTGCCGACGGGGCGCGCCCGCCGTTTGGTCGTTCAAGGTCGTAGGCGGGCGCAGCGCGCACTCCGCGAAAATACTCCGCCCATCATAGCAGGTTAGGCGCTACTCCTGATAAGAATCACTAAAGATCGCACGACCGACCCGGACAAGGGTGGCCCCGCAGGGAATGGCCTCGCGCCAGTCGTCGCTCATCCCCATCGATAGCTCGGTGAAGTCGGCGGCGGCTTCGGGGGAAAGCGCCGCGCGGATGTCATCGGCCAGGGCGGCCAGACCCTCGAAGGCGGCCCGGGCCGCGGCCAGGTCGCCGGCCGGGGCCATGGTCATAAGGCCGCGCACCCGCACCTGGGGCAGGGCGGCGACGGCCTCAACCAGGGCGGCAGCCTCGGCAGGGGCAACGCCGCTCTTCGATTCCTCGCCGGACACGTTCACCTCGATGAGCACGTCCTGCACCTTGCCCAGATCGGCGGCCGCGCGATCGATCTTCTCGGCGTGGCGCAGCTGGTACAGCGAATGGATGAGCGAGGCCGCACCCACGATCTCGGGAATGCGGCGCGACTGGATGTTCCCGATGAAGTGCCAGCAAGCCTCGGGAAATTCCTGGGACTTCGGCACGATCTGGTCGGGGCGGTTCTCGCCGAAGTCGCGCGCGCCGCCGGCGAGGGCCTCGGCCACGCCCTCGGGCCCCACGGTCTTCGACACCGCCACAAGGCGCACGCTTTCGGGGTCGCGCCCCGCCGCGCGGGCCGCCTCGGCCACCTCAGCGGCCACCATCTGATAACGCTCGGCAATACCCATGGCTTATTCCTTTCGTCCGGCGAACGCGCCGTAGCGCCCGCAGGTGCCCCCGCTGGCGCGGTAGGAGAAATAATAGTCGGTGTGGCAGGCGGTGCACTCCCCCGCCGAGGCGATGCGCTCGGGCGCGATGCCCGCCTCGGCCAGGCTCGCTCGCACGGCCGCCTCGAGGTTCAGGTGATCGCCCTCCCAGGCGCAGGCCTCTCCGTAGCGCTCGGTGAAGCGGCCCACCAGCTCGGCGCCGCACTCGTAGCACTCGGGCCCGATATGCGGCCCGATGTAGGCGTTGTAGCCGGACGAATCGCCCGCGGCACCCGCCTCAGCGTCCATGGCCGCCACGGCACGGACGGCAGCGGCGGGAATGCCCGCAAGGGCCCCGCGCCACCCGGCGTGGGCCACGGCGAAGGCGCCGGTTTCCGATACGACGATTACCGGCGTGCAGTCGGCGAAGCACAGAAGCGCGGCCACGTTCGGCGCGGCCACGGCCACGCCGTCGGCTCCGGCCTCGGCCCGCTCGCGCACGGATGCCAGCTCGGCAACGCCGCCCTCTTCCACGAAAAGCACGGTATCGCCGTGCACCTGGTTCAGAGTCACCAGTTCGGCAGCGCCCAGCCCCACGGCCTCCATGAGTCGCGCGCGGTTCTCGAGCACCGCCGCCCGCTCGTCGCCCACGTGCGTCCCCAGATTCAGTGAATCGTAGGGCGCCGCGCTCACGCCGCCGGCGCGCCGCGAGAACCCCGCGCGCACGCCGCAGGCGGCGAACAGCGCCTCGTCAGTTAAAAAAGACAGGCCCGCCGAATGGCGGACCTGCAGAGTTGGCAAGGGAAGGGCCATGGAATTGCCGGGCCTTCCTTCTAGCGAGAGCGCTTCAGGAAGTCGGGGATGTAGTCCTCGTCGGTGAAGCGGCTCGCCGGAGCCGGGGCAGAGAAGGTAACCGGCGCAGGCTGGGCCTGGGGCGCGGGCGCCTCGGTGGGGGCGAACAGGTCCTTGCGCGGCGCGAAGTCCATGGAAGACTGGGCGGCGTTCATCTTGAAGCCCGTGGCAATCACGGTGATGCGCACGGCATCCTTCAGATCCTCGTCGATGATCTGGCCGTAGATGATGTTGGCGTTCTCGTCGGCGCAGGCCTCCACAGTGCGAGCCGCCTCGGACACCTCGGTCAGGGTGAGGTCCGGGCCGCCGGCGATGGAGAACAGCACGCGGGACGCGCCAGCGATGGAGGACTCCAGCAGGTTCGAAGAGGTGGCCTGCTGGGCGGCATCGAGGGCACGGTTCTCGCCCGTGGAGATGCCGATGCCCATCATGGCGGTGCCGGCGTCCTTCATGACCGAGCGGATGTCGGCGAAGTCGAGGTTGATGAGGCCGGGGATGGTGATGAGGTCGGTCACGCCCTGGATACCCTGGCGCAGGGTGTCGTCGCAGATGCGGAAGGCGTCGATCATGGACGTCTTCTTGTCGACGATCTCGAGCAGGCGGTCGTTAGGGATGACGATGAGGGTGTCGACCTTCTGGGCCAGAAGCTCGGTGCCCTGCTCGGCCTGGTTGCGGCGCACGCGACCCTCGAAGGAGAAGGGCTTGGTGACAACGCCCACGGTAAGGGCGCCGATCTCCTCGCGAGCGATCTCGGCCACGATGGGGGCCGCGCCGGTGCCGGTGCCGCCGCCCTCGCCGGCGGTGACGAAGACCATGTCGGCCTCGGCCAGGGCCTCGCGAATCTCCGCGCGGCTCTCCTCGGCGGCCTGGCAACCCACCTGCGGGTTCGCGCCAGCGCCCAGGCCGCGGGTCAGCTCCTCGCCGATGTGGATGGTCTTGTCGGCGTCGGACATGAGCAGTGCCTGGCGATCGGTGTTCACGGCGATGAACTCCACGCCGCGCACGCCGGCCTCCACCATGCGGTTCACGGCATTCGTGCCGCCGCCGCCCACGCCGACGACCTTGATGACCGCCAAATGTTCAGAACCTGCCATATTCGCCATGTCTTCCTCCACACCTGCTGCGTTTGGCTGCTGTGTTTGTCTCGTTTCGCGCGCCCGCACACAGGCGCGCCCTTGCTTTCCGCCTGATGGCGGCATTCATGCAGGACATTGTACACGATGCCCCCTCGTTTGCAACGCCCGCCCGCCCCAAACAATCCCCCACTCCCAAAAAACAACCATTAAACGGCAGACCGCAACACGGTGGCCCGATAACCAGATGCCTTATCCGAATAATCTCGACCTGGTTGACATCACTGGTTCGCCCAAGGAAGTCAGCGAGGGGCCGACAGGCGCCTGATATGGCCCCGCCTTTGGGCCAAGCGGCCTTTGTGCCGCGCCGTGCCCAAAACAAGGGGTCAGATCAGGTGCCTGTCGGACCCGCAGCGTCGACAGGTCCGAACGTCCGCCAGGACGTTCGGAATCAAGACGCTCGCCAGGTGGGGCGGTCGGGGACTCTTACGTTTATGTAGGCTACCTTGCCTTCGTTGTCTTTCATGATCTGGAGGACGATGCGCTCTTTGTCGCGGATGTCGTCGGCGGTGCCGAAGGCGATCTCGATGCCGTTTTCCAGCGTGAGCAGGGTGCTGGCGGCATCGGTGGCCGACACCGTCTTCACCTGGGAGGCAAGCTCAGTGGTCAGGCCACCCAGAATGGCCAGGGCGTTGTTCACGTTGCCGTCGGTGCAGTAGGTGCCCACCTCGGGCGTGAGGCCGAAGGGCACGTCCTTGATGTGCAGCACGCTTTCGGCGTCTTCGAAAATCTGCGGAGCGATGGACTGGCCGAGCTCGGAATCGCGGTCGGGAATCTCCATGAGCCACATGCCGTCGGCGGCGATGGCCCAGTACTGGGTGACCTTGGCGTTGTCGGCGTACACATCGACAATGGCGGCAATCTGGCGCTCGGTGACGTTGATCTCCAGCGTGTCGGGGAAGATGCGGTTCACCGACACATCGGCCACCCAGGCGTCGCGCTCGACGCCGTTGGCCACCCCGGCGGCATCCACGTTCAGAAGCGTCGTACCCTGGGGCACGGCGGCGAGCACGGCCATCTCGTCGTTGGTGAGGTGCTCGGCCCCGTTCACCTTCACCTGGGTGATGGCGAAGGCCCCGGAGAAGTACAGCCCGGCGTAGGTGAGCCCCAGTACGCAGGCGAGCACGAGGACGACGATGAAGGCCTTGAACGCGGCCGACTTCTTCGGCTTGGCGATGGTACGCGGCGTGGAAGTGCGGCTCGTGCGGGAGGCCATATCGCCCAGGCGCACCGAGGTCGTCACCGTGGCCGGGGCGCCGGCGCGGCGGGCGGTGGGAGCCGCTGTGCGGCGCGAGGCCGACGAGCTACGCGGCGTCGCCGTGCGCGGCGTCGAGGCGCGCCCGGCCGTTCTTCCCGCAGAGGACGGACGGCGCGTGGTCGTCTTCCTAGCCACGGGCGCGCTCCGAGAATCCCACGAGATGCACCTCGGGCTCGAGGCGTACCCCGCTCGCCTTCTGCACCTCGTCGCGCACCGCCTTCATGAGCGCCAGCACATCGGCGGCCGTGGCGGTACCGTCGTTCACGATGAAGTTGCCGTGCACCTCCGAGACGCGGGCGCCACCCACACGAGCCCCCTTCAGCCCCGCCTGCTCGATGAGCTTGCCGGCCGAGGCGCCCTCGGGGTTCTTGAAGACGCTGCCGCAGGTGGCCTCGGACAGCGGCTGGGCCGCCTTGCGCCGCGCGAGGATGGACTCCATCTTGTCGCGCACCGCGAAGGGGTCGGCCGGCTCGGCGGCCAGCTCGCATTCAAGCACCACCTCGTCGGGCGCCAGCGAGCTTTCCCGATAGCCCCAGGCTATCTCGTCGCCGCGGCGCCGCAGCAACCCGCGGCCCGGCTGAAACGTCGTCAGGGACACCACGCGCGAGCCGATCCACTCGGTGCGGGTGCCGGCGTTCATGCGCAGCGCCCCGCC
>CAJUSP010000027.1 GCA_910589165.1 uncultured Adlercreutzia sp. | reverse complement strand
CGCTTTCTTATTAAACGAATTTCTACGACCAGAAAGGCTAAAACGATCTTCCAAATCGCAATTCTGAACCCACATGGTCGTGGATTGACGTTTAGTAAGACATGGAGGCGCACGTGTTTGAGCTTTAACGTTGCGAAAGGCTGTCCCTGACGGGCATAAAGCGATAAGGCAGAGGGAATGTGGCTGAGGGGGGCGCGGAAGGGGAGGTCCAGAAATGACAAAGGGTCCTGTCCCCTCCAAAAACAGAACCCTCATCGTTCGAAGCTTGTGTGCTTCGGCGTAAATCGCAGACTATTATAGCAACCTCCACAGGAAATGCAAAGGCACTCAAAATCTGTTACTTTTCACAGCGCGGCTCGGGGGTGGAAGACGGGCTCGCTTTTCGAAAAGCGTGGGTAGGGGGTTCGCCAGGTAAGGAAAAGGCCCCGCGCTGTTCGGGGCGCGCGGGGCCTTCACGGGATGGGGCGCCGCCCGATTGAGCGGGCGATTGCCGGGTGCTACTGCGATTGTGTGATGCTACTTCTGGCGCTTCCGGGACTTCATGAACTTGGCGCCGAAGGCGCAGATGTCGGTGGCGCCCAGGCCGATGAGCAGCATCGAGAAGCCGGCCTTCAGCACCTGCTGGGCGGTGGCGCCGACGCTGGAGAAGCCTACCGAACCGTTCATCTTGTAGGTGTCGAAGAACTCGCCGACCTCGTCGGGGGTGTAGTAGGCGAGCATGCACAGGCCGAAGACGATGATGATGCCGCCGACGATTATGCCGCAGATGAGGAAGATCTGCTCGGGATCGAGGGGCTTCTTGGGCTTGGCCGGGGCGGTCGGGCGCGGGGCGGCGGCTGCAGGGGCCGGCGCCGGGGTCGGGACGCCTGCCGGTGCCGGGACGGCAGAGGGCTGCTGCGGCGCGCCGTAGGTGGCGTGGTAGGCGGCGTTGCCGGCCGTCGGTTGCTCGGGGTAGCCGACATTGGCGGTTTCCCGGGCCTCAAGCACGCGTCCCTCGACGCCGTAGCCGACCTGCGCGGGGGCCGGGGCAGCCACGGGCTCGGCGGGGTTCAGCTCCTGGGCCTGCAGGGCGGCGCCGGCGCGCTCGTCGGCGGCTGCCGGGTCGGCCGGGGACGGTGCAGCGGCCACGCGGGCCGGCTCGCCGTCGGCGAGGCTCTGCGCCTCCAGGGCCGCTCCCCGGGCCTCGTCGTCGATGACGGCGGCGGCGCCGGTGGGGTAGTCGGTGCCGGCGATTTCCTGGGCCTCGAGGGCCGCGCCCTCGGCGGTGTAGCCGACGGTTTCCTTATTCTCTGCCATGAGATGCTCCTCTCAAGGGGTTGACGTTCACAACGGCTCCAGCATAGGAGAGGGCTGCGGCGAAATCCGAAGCGACAGGCTAAGCGTATTCCCCCTGTAAGTTTTTTGCCATCGATCGGCAACTCGACGCAAACGTGCCCCGAGACCTTTGGAGTCTCGGGGCACGCGGAGGTTCAACAGAACGTTGCGGCTTTAGGGGGGGCTTGGCGCCACTTGCGGCGGGCTCGGAGCTACCAGCTCAGCAGTTCGTAGCCATCCTCGGTGATAACGAGCTGCACTTCCCACTGGGCAGTGAGCGAGCGGTCGGCGGTGCGCACGGTCCAGCCGTTGGGGTCGGACATGTCGATCTCCTGGGCGCCGGCGTTGATCATGGGTTCGATGGTGAAGCACAGTCCCGGCACGAGCACGCAGCCGGTGCCCGGCTCCGACACGAAACTCACGAACGGGTCCTCGTGGAATTCCAGCCCGATGCCGTGGCCGCCGAACTCGCGCACGACGGTGTAGCCGTGCTCTTGGGCGTAGGCATTCACGGCCGCGCCGATATCGCCCAAGTGCCCCCAGGGCTTCACGGCGGCTAGGCCCACTTCCACGGCCTCCTTGGTCACGCGCACCAGGTCGGCCGCCTCGGGCGACACCTCCCCGATGCAGAACATACGGGAAGAATCGGAGAAGTAGCCGTCTTTAATGGTGGAGCAGTCGACGTTCACGATGTCGCCTGAGGCCAGGGTCTCGTCGGCGTCGGGGATGCCGTGGCAAACGACCTCGTTGATGGACGTGCACACGCTTTTGGGGAAGCCTTCGTAGTTGAGCGGCGCGGGGATGGCGCCGTGCTCCACGGTGTAGTCGTGCACCCACTGGTCGATCTGCTCGGTGGTGGTACCCGGCGCGATGCGCTCGGCCACGTAATCGAGCACGCCCACGTTCACCTCGGCGCTGCGTTTGATGCCCTCGATGTCGGCGGCGGTCTTCAGCAGATCGCGCGGCGGCACTTCCTCGCCGGCCTCGTAGAGCGCTTCCAGGCGCTCGTCGAAGTCGAGGTGGCACTTCTTGTACTTCTTGCCGCTGCCGCACCAGCACTCGTCGTTGCGGCCGGGGGTGGGAAGTCCGTCATACATAGGGCATGCTCCTTGCAAGCTGATAGGTGAAATAAAGTCCCCGCCATAGTACTACAAGTTTCCCCCAGCGAACCCTATGCAGAAGCGAGACGTTGGTTCGTGGGTGAGACAGTGCCCCGGAGGGGTGTCTCATCTTCGGGGGAACGTTCCGCGCTTCGCGCCAGAAGTCTTTCGGAAGATGAGACACCCCTCCGGGGCACTGTCTCACCGGGGGTCGGGCGGCAAGGGCATGGCCCTTGCCCTACGGAGGGGGATGCATGGGGCCCTGTGAGGTAGCGGGGGCTTGTTAGAGGTCGGCGGGGGAGGGGATTTCTAGGGCTCGGTAGAGGCGGTCGGGGACGAGGCTTACGAGGTCGTCGGTCCAGCGGGCGAGGTCGGTGGGCTCGTCGGAGCGGAACCAGTCGTTCAACACCTCGCATTCCAGCTTGGAGAACACCTCCACGATGAAGCGCAGGTTGTCGGTGACGGGCACGTGCCGGTAGTTCTCCAGCGTGTCCAGCAGCACGGTCTTGCGGTTCTCGGGCATGATGGTCTGGCCGAAGGGCGTGTTGATGGAGTACTGGATGGACTCGCGGAAGAAGTCGCGCTCCTGGGCGATGAGCCGCATGTGGTGGTAGTAGCCCGTGCGCCAATCGATGGTGCGGCCGATTTCGTTGAGGTAGAACTGGCGGCAGAAGATGGAGTACCACCAGGGGATATCGTACTTGCTCTCGAAGTGGCGGTAGAAGGTCTGGCGCGAGATGCCGGCGTTGCGGCAGATCTCCGCGACGGTGATCTGGTCCAAAGATTTGTTCACCGCGTGCAGAATCTTCATCTTCGTGCTCAATTCCGGTGAACTGAAAATGCTTTCGCCCAACATGAGATCCGTGATCATAGAGCCTCCGCCTTCAATAGGGCCGGCTTTTCGTCCTCGCTGAGGGCGTGTGTCCAGTGCCCGAATAGTACCAGATGAAATGTCGGTTGCTGACAACATGTCTATAGCAGATATACCGTCGCTGGTGACATAGTATCATTTCTGTTTTGAAAATGTGACACTAGCTTGGTTTTGTCCTGCATATTGAACAAAGTGCCTTTGACATTCTGTTATGGGGAACAGGGCTTCTCGAACGACCTTTGCGGATGGGCCCGCGCCCCCTCACAATCAGAGGCAGGGAGAAGGGCTCACTCCAATCTTTCATCCACGCTCAGGGAAAGAGGATTCCTATGAACGAACGGGCAAAGTACAAGCTTATCGGATTTATCATGATGTTCGCCTCATCTTCGCTTATGGGCGGCATCGGAGCTTTCACGCGCTTCATCGACGCCCCGGGCGACTTCGTGTCGTTCTGGCGCAACTTCGCGGGCCTTATCGCCTTGTCGATCATCTTCTTGTTCATCGGTGGCTTCAAGAAGGTGAAGACCACGCGCTTTTCCGGAACCATGCTGCTCTCGGGCATTTTCCTGGGGCTTCTGTCGGGCCTGTACTGCCTCTCCACGCAGTACACCACGCTCGCCAACGCATCGTTCCTCATTTACACCGGCCCTATTTGGTCCACCATTTTGGCGGCGATCTTCCTGAAGGAGAAGCTCAGCTGGAAGAGCGTCCTGTGCATCGTGGCCGTGGTCATCGGCATGCTGTTCATCGTGGGCATCGTGACGCCGGAGGGCCTCACGCTCGACCTCGACCCCACCTACGCCTTCGGCAACGCCATCGCCTTCGCCTCCGGCATCGCCTACGGCCTGTACCTGTTCTTCTCGCGCTACCGCGAGGACTGCGACTCCAACGTGCGCTCGTGGTGGAACTTCCTGTTCGCTTCGCTGGCCATTCTCGTACTGCTGCTGTGGCACAACTTCTTCCTGCAGCCGCTGTCCTACCCCGAGAAGGTGAACGGCGTCACGCAGATTAACGCGGCCGGCGAGATCATCACCCATCCGTGGAACCTGTTCACCATGCCGCTCGACTCGTGGCTGTGGCTCATTGCCGCGGCACTCATCACGGGCTTCGGCGCCTTCTACCTGCTGACCCATGCGACCAAGCGCCTGAAGGCCGGCGAGCTGGCGGCCATCTCCTACCAGGAGACCATCATGGCGAGCCTGCTCGGCCTGCTGCTCTTCGGCGAGACGATGACCGCCTTCCAGCTTATCGGTGGCGCGCTCATCGTGCTCGGCGGCGTGAGCCAGATCGTGTTCACCACCAAGGCGGCCAATGAGGAAGTTGGTGACGCGGCCGTCGATGGCGAAGTGGCCCTTGCGGCCCAGGTGGGCGCGGGCGGTGCCGGTTTCATCGATGCGTCTCCCGACGGCATGGATCCGAAGCTGGCCGCCATGGCCGATGCGGCCGATGCGGCTGCCGAGGCCTACGATCAGGGCCATCCCAACACGACCGCCTAGCGTTCCCTCGACGTAAATTAGCTGGCAGGCCCCGCCCTCGGCGGCGGGGCCCTAGGAAAGGACACCCTCATGAAGAACTCGGTGTACATGGAGGAAATGGACGCGTTCACCTATCGCGACAAGATTGCCAAGGAGGCGGTGGTGTTCATCCCCGTCGGCGCGCTGGAGCAGCACGGCAGCCACATGGCCATGTGCGTGGATGCGGCGCTTACGAAAGACATGGCCGGCGCCACGGCCGAGGCGCTCGTGGCCGACACCGACGGCGAGGTGGAGGGCATCGTGTGCGCCCCCATCAACTTCGGCTACCGCTCGCAGCAGCGGTCCGGCGGCGGCTTCCACCTGTCGGGCACCACGTCGCTGGCCGGCAACACCCTCATCTCGCTGGCCCGCGACATCTGCTACAACCTCATCGAGGACGGCGCCCGCAAGATCGTGTTCATGAACGGCCACTACGAGAACTACCAGTTCATCTTCGAAGGGGCCCAGCTGGCGCTCGAGAAGGCGAAGGTGGAGGGCATCGAGGGCGTGAAGGTGCAGCTGCTGTCCTACTGGGATTTCGTGGACGACGCCACTATCGAGGCACTCTACCCCGAGGGCTTCACCGGGTGGGATTTGGAGCACGCCGGCGTCATGGAGACCTCACTCATGCTGCTGTTCCACCCCGACCTGGTGGACATGGACCGCATCGATGCGGGCGTGTACTGCGATTTGCCCGCCCAGCTGCCCAACTACGACGTGCTGCCCGTGGTGGCTGCCTACACGCCGCCCTCCGGCTGCCTGTCGCACCCCGGCGAGTCCACCCGCGAGAAGGGCGTCATCCTGCGCGACGTGGCCGTGAAGAACATGGTGAGCGCCATCGAGCGCGAGTTCTACCGCCCGGGTGATTTCCATGAGAACTAGCGACGGGCCTGCGCCGGCCACCCAAGGCGCCTCGGCGGGCCGCGACCTGAAGCGCGTCGCCGCCTCTTCCTTCCTGGGGAACTTCATAGAGTGGTTCGACTACGCCACCTACACCTACTTCGCCATCACCATCGGGCTCGTGTTCTTCCCGGAATCCGAGGTGAACTCCACCCTGCTCGCCTTCGCCATCTTCGCCCTGGCCTTCATCTTCCGCCCGCTGGGCGCGATGTTCTGGGGGAATATGGGCGACAAGAAGGGGCGCAAGCAGTCGCTGGCCATCTCGGTGCTGCTCATGTCCGGCGCGGCGTTCCTTATCGGGTGCTTGCCCTCCTATGCCACCATCGGCATCGCCTCGCCCATTCTGCTGCTCGTGCTGCGCAGCGTGCAGGGCTTCTCGGTGGCGGGCGAGTACTCCGGCGCGGCGGTGTTTCTGGCCGAGTACGCGCCGGCCGACAAACGCGGGCGCTACTGCTCGCTTGTGCCGGCCTCTACGGCCACCGGCCTTCTGGCCGGGTCCACCATGGCCCTGGTGCTGAAGATGGTGCTGCCCGAGGCGGCGCTCATCGAGTGGGGCTGGCGCATTCCGTTTCTGCTGGCGGGCCCCTTGGGCTTCATCGCCCACTACATCCGTACGAAGCTGGAGGACTCCCCGGCCTTCAAGGAGATGGAGAAGGAGGACAAGGAGGCCGCCCACCCCACGCGCCTCGTGTTCAAGAAGTACCGCCGGCGCCTGGTGTCCTCCATTGCGGCCACCATGGTGAACGCCGTGGGCTTCTACCTAGTGCTGACCTACCTGCCCACCTACCTGACGAGCTACACGGCCATGGAGGCCTCCCAGGCCCAGCTGGCCACCGATGTGGCGCTTGTGGCCTACCTGTTCATCATCTTCGGGGCCGGCACGCTGTCGGATAAGGTGGGGCGCCGCCGGATGCTGCTTTCCGCCTGCGTGGCCTTCATCGTGCTGTCGGTGCCGTGCTTCCTCATGCTGGGAACGGCGACGCTGCCCATCGTCATCATCGCCGAGCTCATCATGTGCGTGACGCTTTCGCTGAACGACGCGAACATCGCCTGCTACCAGGCCGAGATGTTCCCCACCGAGGTGCGCTACACCGGCGCGGCTTTGGGCTCGAACATCGCCTATGTGGTGTTCGGCGGCACGGCGTCGTTCGTGGCCACGGCGCTCATCGACGCCACGGGCAACGGCCTCATGCCGGCGTTCTACATGATGGTCATCGCCGCAGTGGCGGGCGTCATCTTGTTCTTCACCGCCAAAGATTACAACGGCATGCCCTTGGATGAGATTCAGTAGCCGGGTAAGCGATGCTGGCCCTTGAGCCCTCTTGGGGCCAGCTTCCTCTGAGGTGTCCGGCTGCTCCTTCCAGGCGGCACGGGGCGGCGCCGATCCTGCCGCCCCGCCTTCACGGCCCCGCAGTTGCCCGCTGCGGGGCCGTTTTGTTGGGGTGGGGCACTGTCTCACGGGTTGTCACTTTGTCCAAGCGGGGGCGCGGGAATTTGGAAGGGGAGGGGGTTCGCATTCCCCATCTGACGTGGTACCCTGGGGCTATGCGCGCCCGGAGATGCCCGGGCGTGTCCTGTGTGCGGCGACAATGCGGAAGGAGGCAGGCATGGCGGCGGTGAACCCCGGGGTATACAAGAAGGTGCTGGCGGTGCGCGAGGCCTACTCGTTTGATATCGCCTGCCTGCTCATCCGCTTCTTCGGCGGCATGCTCAACATCGGCACGGTGACCATGATCACGCTGTCGGGCTACTCGTTCTTCACGGCGGGCCTGGCCTCGTCGCTTATCGCCCTTTCCATCTTCGTGGTGGCGCCGCGCGTTTCCAAGCGCATGGACGAGCGCGGCCAGGGGGCCGTCATTCCGAAGGCGGCCGCCATCACGCTCGTGGGCCTGGCCATTCAAATTGGCACGGTGCTGGCCCACGGGCCGGTGTGGCCGCTGTTCATCGGCTCGCTGCTGGTGGGGTTCTATCCGAGCCCCCAGGCCATGGCCCGCTCGCGGTGGACCTACCTCATTCGCTCGGGCCGCCTGGGCGAGGCCGCGCCCGATTTGCGCACGATGTTCTCCTACGAGAGCGTGCTCGACGACGTCGCCTTCATCTTCAGCCCGTCGCTTTCCATCGCGCTGGCGGCGGCCATCGTGCCTGTGGCGGGCATGGTGGCCGGCGGCATCGGCTTTGTGGTGGGCTGCGCGGTGCTCGTGGCCTCGCGCTCCACCGAGCCGGAGCCCGGCTGGTCGGCGGCGTCCCTGGAAGCCGAGGCTGGCCCCGAAGCTGAAGTGGAGGCCGAGGGCCTCTCCGACGGCGCCTCCGCCGAGCCGGCGCCGCGCAAGAGCCTGCTGGCCACCTGCGCGCCCATCCGCGTGCTCTTCGTCATCTACATGTTCATGGGGTCGTTCCTCGGCCTGTTCGACACGGCCACTGTCTCGCTTTCCGAAGATTTGAACAGCCCCGATTTCGCCGGCGCGGTGCTGGTGGCCTCGGGCATCGTGTCTATGGTCATGGGGTTTGTCTTCGGCATGGTGCGCCTGCGCGCGCCGCTGCCCAAGCAGCTGGTGGTAAGCGCGTGCCTGGTGGGCCTGGGCTTCGGCACCATGGTGTTCGTGAACTCGGCGGCCTCGCTTATGGTGGTGGCGCTCGTGGGGGCGGCTACCTACGCGCCGCTGCTCATCATCGCCAATGGCGTGTGCGAGCGGGCCGTGCCCGACGCGCGGCTTACCGAGGCCATCACGTGGCTCAACGCCGGCTACACCTGCGGCGCCGCCTTCGGCCCCACCACGGCCGGCGCCATCATCGACACCTTCGGCACCATGGCCAGCTTCAAGGTGGGCGCGGTGCTGTGCCTGGGCATGCCGCTTACGGCCATCCTCTGCTATCGCATCGTCAAGCGCGGCATTCTGCCCTCGCCCTACACCAAGGTGGAAAAGCGCGACCTGTAAGGCGCGTACTCTGTGGAATAAGATGACAATTCCGCATCTGATTCACCGTCAGTAAGCCGGTGGTGCCACAATGGGGGCATCTGCCTAGGTACGTGCGCGGGCCGACGGCGGCGCGCGCTGGAAGAGGAGGTCTTATGGAACCGGTGAACTACCAGGCCCCGGTGTATGCCCAAAGCTGCCTTTCGGCGGCGTGGGCCGACATCAAGATGGCGCCGAACTACGTGAGCCGCATGCTCGTGCTCGGCCTGATCATGTGCGTGCCCATCCTGAACTTCGTGGTGACGGGCTACTTGCTGTTCTGGGCCCGCGAGGTGCCCTTCGGCGGCCGTACGCCCCTGCCCGCGAACATGGTGACAGGGAAGAACTTCGAGTTCGGCTTCTACGGCTTCGTGCTGTCGCTGGTGGTGGGTATTGCCAGCGCCGTTGTGAGCGGCGTGCTCGGCTGGATGCCCCTCATCGGCGTGCTGGTGGAGATTGCCGTGATGCTGGCCGTGGCCGTGGCGCTCATGCTCATGCAGATGCGCATGATCATGGGGCTGAACCTGGGCGACGGCTTCAACCTGAAGGACATGTGGGACAAGGCGCGCCGCAACTGGGGCCAGCTGCTGGTGGTGTCCATTGTGCCGGAGCTCGTGGCGGCCGTGATTCTGATGGCGGTGGGAACGGTGGTCGCGCTGTTCACCACGCTCGTCATGTTCGGCACTGCGGCGCCTACCATCGGCGCTATGAGCAGCGTGGCCGACCCCTCCTTCGCCCAGGTGATGTCGCTTATGGGGGCCATTGCGGGGCCGATGATCGTCTGCACGCTCATCGTCTACGTCGTGGGCTGCCTTATCGTGACGCCGGCCCAGGTGCTGAGCTATCGGGCCATGGGGCACTGGGTGGCCCGCTACGCGCCCGAGTGGACAACCCTGCCCGACGCGCGTTTGCCCTACCAGCAGCCGTAAGGCAGTCGAGCGGCAAGGGCATGGCCCTTGCCCTACGGGTGGGTCCCGGTGTCGTCCGCTGTTCGTAGGGGAGGGGCCATGCCCCTTCCGCTTTTGTCGTGCGGTTAGTTGGAGAACGGAACCAGAAAAAGGCCCGCAGCTTGTTGGAGCTGCGGGCCTTCCTTGTGGCTGCTGAGCGTTTGCGCTAGGAGCGGGGGACGTCCTTGATCTCGAGGGTCTTGAGGCCCACAGGCGACCAGCTGGTGGCGAAGGACTCCTCGATGGAGCCGGACACCGTGGCCGTCTTGCCGTAGAGGCTGTTGATGACGTCGTCCTCGAGCCCGTTGGTGGCGATGGCCACCGAGGTGAGGCGGTACTGCGAGCCGTTCAGGTTGATGTCGAGCGGACGGTTCAGCACGAGCACGAACTGCACCTTGCCGTCGGCCGTCTCGGAGGCGCCGCCGTTGGTGTAGTCGTTGCCCTCGGACAGCGCGCCCACGTTCGAGATGGCCTGCAGCGTGCCGGAGAGAATGAGGGAGTCGCCGTACTTGGCGTTGCCCACGTTCTCGGGCTCCTGGTTGTTCGCGGTGGGGTCGAGCGCGGCCGCTGTGCCGCTGCTACCTGCCGCGGCGCCCTCGCTGCCGGGGGCGGGCACCTCGTTGGTGGTGGTCTCAATCTGACCGGCATCGCTGACGGTGACGAGCCACCCCTCCGTGGGCGACCAGGCTACGGCCAGGGTGACCGAGGAAGTGCGCAGCTCGGTGCGGACCACGCCGTCGGCCTCGCTCTCGATGCTCTTGGAAAGCTCGACGCCGATGGTGCCGCCGTCGATGGTGAGGTCGGAAGTGGTCTTCATGATCTCGGCATCGGCCATGGCCTCGCCGTAGGTGGGGTCGTTGGTGGCCAAGATGTCGTTCAGGTTCGCGATGATGTCGGTGGCGCTCGGGCTGGCCAGCGGGGTGGCCGTGGCCTCGCCGCGGGTGATTTCGCCGGGCACCCAGGTCTCGCCCTCGGGGGAGTACTCGAAGGGCAGCGTGACGGGCACGACGATTTCGATGCCCTTGTTCTTGAAGGTGGCCGTCGCCGTGGCGGTGCACTCGATGATCTGGTTGGCAGCGGTGCCGAGGTTGGTGGGCTCGTTCAGCACGATATCGCTGAACTTCGGCCCGATGAGCGCGTCTTGGGACACGTAGGCGTACTGCGAGATATCCGGCGCGTCCATAGCCACCTCGTCGAAGGCGGCGATAACCCGGGCGTCCGACAGCGGCACGCGCTGGGTTTCCTCGGCGGCCGGGGTCTCGGTGAAGGTGCCCTGGGTGAACAGGAAGGCGGCCCCGGCCAATGCGGCCAAAATGACGATGACGATGGCCACGATGATGGCGATGCGCGCGCCCTTCTTCACGTTGCGCGGCTGGGCGGCCTCCACGGTGCCGTAGCTCGCCTTGAGAGCGGCGGCCTCGGCGGCGGGGCTGGCGGCAGCCTCGGGGGCGGCCTCGGCGGCAGGTTCGGGCTCGCCGGCGCTCTGGATGAACGCCGCGGCGGCCTGGCGGGCCTCGGCGGCCTTGGCCTCGGTGGGCGAGGGGGTGCTTGCGCCCTCGGTGCCGATGGGTTCGTTCTCGGTCATAGGTTCCTCCTGAACAGGTTTGCCGCCGTGGGGCGGCGCTCGCTGCGCATTGTACTTTACTTAGGGGCCGCTCGGCTAGCCCGCCACCGCACTAAAGGGCCGATTTGACCAGGTTGTTGGCGATGACGAAGACGATGACCATAAGCAGCAGGTTGAAGATGAGCGAGGTGGGAAGCCCGGCGCCGGTGGCGTAGCACAGGCCGAGCGCCATAACCGAGGCGACGATGCCGACGAGTCCTAAGGTGCGCAGCAGCCCCCGCTGCGCCGGTTCGCGCGAGGCGATCCAGCCGACGATGCCGCAGGCCAAGGTGACGCCGTTGGCGGCGATGGCGCTAAGCCCCAGCACAAGGGCGGAAAGCGAGACGCTGGCCTCGGTGGGGGCACCGTCGGCGAAGGCGATGGCCACGACCACGGCCCCGACGGCCACGCCGAACAGCCCGCAGAGCAGCAGCAGGTAGGAAAACATCCGCAGGTACCACGAGGCGCTCGAGCGCTGCTCGGTTTCCATGGGCTCTCCTTTCGGCGGCATTGTGTCGCGAGGTATACAGCTTGCGGGTATGTTGTGGGCTTGGGGCCCCACGATGGGGGAAATGATACCATAGCCCTATGAATGAGCCCGTTCTTCAACAAACCCCCTTGCAGCCCTCGCCCGGCATAGGCGACGCGGCTCCCAGCGAGCGCACGCCGGTGGCCCTGCGCGTGTTCGGCGTGCTGCTGATGGTGGGCGGCCTGGCGCTGGTGCCCCAGGTCATCGGGGTGTGGGTTGATATGGGCCAGGTGTTCCTCTCCGGCTCCTACGAAGACGACTCGGTGCTGACCATCATCTTGTTCGTGGTGCTGGTGGCGGCCGTCTGCTACGCCATTCTGGCCTCGGCGGCTCTGGGCTTCCGCCTGCTGCGCGGCAACCGCCGCCGGGCGCGCATTCTCGCCGAGTCGGTGGCCATCGCGCTCGTGGTGGCCTTCGCGAGCGACCTCATGCTGTTCGGCGTGAACCCGGGCCTGTGGTTTTTGGGCATTACGGCGCTCATCCTCATCGTGGCTCATGTGTGGGTGGACCCGTCGCTGTCCGACGAGCGCGAGCTGCAGCGGCGCCTGCGCCTCATGGAAACCCGCGAGGAGGCCGAGGAGGGCACCCTCGGGCTTGACAAATCGGGCGACGGCTTCATCGAGCTCGACTTCTTCAACCTGTTCTGGATCTTCGTCATCGCGTCGGTGGCCGGTGTGGTCATCGAATCCATCTACCATGTGCTCGTGGTGGACTTCGGCCACTACGAGGACCGCGCCGGGCTTCTGTGGGGGCCGTTCTCGCCCATCTACGGCTTCGGCGCCGTGCTGATGACGCTGGCCTTGAACCGGTTCCACAACGCGCCGCTGCCGGTCATCTTCGCGGTAAGCGCGGTTATCGGCGGGGCCTTCGAGTACTTCGTCAGCTGGTTCATGGAGTACGCGTTCGGCGCCGTGGCCTGGGACTACACTGGCACGTTTTTGAACATTAACGGGCGCACGAACTTCATGTTCATGTGTATGTGGGGCGTCCTCGGCGTGGTGTGGGTGCGCCTGGCGCTGCCGGCGCTGCTGCAGACGGTGAACCTTATTCCGTGGCGCTGGCGCTACTCGGTCACGGCCGTGTGTGCCGTGCTCATGATTATCGACGGCGCCATGACGCTCGTGGCGCTCGACTGCTGGTACTCGCGGCTTGCTGGCGTGGCCCCCGACAACGCGCTCGAGCAGTTCTGCGCCGACCACTTCGACAACGAGTGGATGGAGAACCGCTTCGAATCGATGAGCATCCACCCCGACGCGGCCCACCGCTCGTCTTAGGAGGCGCCGTGGTTGAAGACCCCTACAAGGTGCTTGGCGTGTCGCGCGACGCGACGCCCGACGAGGTGAAGAAGGCCTACCGCAAGAAGGCCCGCGAGAACCACCCGGATTTGAACCCCGACGACCCCAACGCCGAGGAACGCCTGAAGAAGATCAACGAGGCCTACGAGCGCATCACGAACCCCGAGAAGTTCGCCCGCGAGGATGCGCGCCGCTACCGGGCGCCCTACAACCCCGGCTACGGCTACGGCTCGCCGGGCACCGGTGCCGGCGGCAGCCCCTTCGGCGGCGGCACGACGGGGCCGGGCGGCTACCAGTACCAGTGGGTGGAGGTGAACTGGGAGGACATCTTCAACAACTGGTCCCAGGCCACCTCGGTGCCGCGGCCCGAAGTATCGGCCACCGACTCGGCCGAGCTGCGCCAGGCGGTGACGTTCATCGCGAGCGGCAGCTATAAGGCGGCGCTTTCCGTGCTGGCGGCGCTGCCTATGGCCGAGCGCAACGGGCGCTGGTATTACCTGGCGGCGCTGGCCAACTACGGCGCCGGCAACGCCGTGGCCGCCGTGGACCAGATTCGCGCGGCCCGCAAGGCCGACCCCACCAACAGCGACTACCGGCAGGCCGAAGCGGTCATCGGCGCCAAGGCCCGCAGCTACCAGCAGGAAACCGCGAGCCGCGGCTTTTCCGGCGGCTGCGTGGACCCGAGCACGCTGTGCTGCTGCTTCCTGTGCGGCCCCAGCCTCTGCCAGCCCTTCCTATGGTGCCTGTAGTGGTAAGATAGCCGACGCTGTTTTTCGTAAAGGAGGTTTCAGTGTCCCAAGAGACAGACTGGGCCGATGTTCGCGTGGTGGGTATTCCCCGGGCGCTGCTGTTCTACCGTTTCGGCGTGCTGTGGACTACCTTCTTCGAGGCCATCGGACGCACGGTGGTGGTAAGCGAGGCCACCGACAAGGCCGTCGCCGAGGCGGGCGACCACCTTTCCGTCGACGAGTGCTGCCTGGCCTCGAAGGTGTTCGTGGGCCATGTGGGGGCGCTCGTGGGGAAGTGCGACGCGGTGTTCGTGCCGTGCTACCCGACCGGCGAGCCCCGCAGCGGCTTCTGCACCAAGTTCCAGTCGGCCACCGATCTGGTGCGTGCGACGTTTCGCGACCAGAAGCTGCGCGTCATCTCCTGCGAGGTGCGCAACGCCCGCAAGATGAAGGACGTGCGCCGCGCTTTCGAGGCCATGGCGGCCCGCATGGGCGTGGCCCCGCGCGACGCGAAGGCGGCCTTCAAGGCGGCCTGGGACGCCCAGCGCGCCCACGACGCGGCTCTGGCCGACGCCCAGGAGCGCGCCCTGCGCGCCCTCGATGAGCGCCGGCGCGAGGCTCAGGCGGCCGCGGCCGCGGGCAAGCCCGTCGAGGAGCCCCTGGGCATCCTCGTGGTGGCGCACCCCTACATCACCCACGACCTCTACCTGTCCGGCGCTGTCATCGAGTCGCTGACCGACATGGGGGCGACGGTCCTCTACGCCGACGCGGTGGACCACGAGCGCGCCTACAAGAAGAGCTTCGACTTCTCCGACACCATGCCCTGGCTCATCAACCGCGAGCTTATCGGCGCTATCCTGCTTCTGCAGGAGCGCGTGAACGGCATCGTGCTCATCAGCGCGTTCCCCTGCGGCCCCGATTCCATGACCGACGACGCCATCATGCGCTGCATCCAGGGCACCCCTATTCTGAACCTGATGATCGATGCGCAGTCGGGCACGGCCGGCGTGGAAACCCGCGTGGAAAGCTTCGTGGACATCCTGCGCTTCCAGCAGAAGGGAGGCTACACCCATGGCTAAGCCCCAGGCGATGATCGAGCAGGTGCGCTCGAGCGTGGCGGTGGAGCTCGAGCGGCGCCACGCCCCCACCATCGTGACCGACCGCAAGGCCGCGAAGGCCGCCAAGCACAAGGCCAAGCACCACAAGTACACCAAGGCGGCGTTCTTCCGCTACTGCTACTACGACCCGGCGTTCAAGTTCTTCTGCGAGCAGGTGCTCGACGTGGACTACCTGCCGCTGCCCGAGGCCACCCGCGCTTCCAGCGAGGTGGGCGTGCAGAACTCCAGCGACTACGTGTGCACCCCCTTCAAGCACATTTTGGGCGATTTCGCCGAGGCGCTCGATTTGGGCGCCGACATTCTCATCCAGTTCGGCGGCCCGTGCCGGCTCGGCTATTACGGCGAGCTGCAGGAGTCGATCCTGCGCGATATGGGCTACGAGTTCATCATGCTGAACTTCGCCCACGGCATCGAGAAGGGCTACATCGGCTGGGCTAAGGAAGTGCTGAAGACGGTGAACCCGAACATCGACGTGCCCCACGGCGTGGTGAAGCTGAAGGCCGTGGCGAAGATGATCGCGCACTTGGACAGCCTGCGCGACTTCTATCTGGCCAACGCCGGCTTCGAGGTGAACGCCGGCGACTTCGATGCCGCGTGGAACGATTGCATGGACGCCATGCGCGCCTGCCTGGACGAGCGCGACATCAACGAGGCTTACCGTGCGGCCATGGCCCGCATGCGCGCCATTCCGCTTGACAAGCCGGCCGACCCCATCCGCATCGGCATCGTCGGCGAGATGTTCACGGCCATCGACGAGCGCAGCAACCTCGATTTGGACAAGAAGCTGCTGGCCCAGGGCGTGGAAGTGCACCGCATGCTGAACTTCACGAACCGCTACCTGCGCTACAACGAGCCGAACCTGCGCGTGGGCGCGAAGGACTACCTCACCTACGACATGGGGCCCACGAGCACGCTCACCATCGCGGCGGCGCGCAAGTACGCCAGCGACGGCTTCGACGGCATCATCCACGCGAAGTCGGCCGGCTGCACGCCGGAGATCGACTGCATGCCGGTGCTGCAGAAGGTCAGCGAGGATTTCTCGGTGCCCATTCTGTACCTCACCTACGATTCCCAGACCTCGGATACCGGCCTGGACACGCGCCTGGAGGCGTTCTACGACATGCTTTCCATGAAGAAGGAGAAGAGGAAATAATGACTAAGGCTTATCTGGGCATCGACATCGGGTCCATTTCCACCAAGGGCGTGATCATCGACGAGAACCGCGACATTATCGCGCGGTCGTATCTGTGGACGGAGGGCGACCCCTCCCAGGCGTCGAAGAACGTGGTGCGCGAGCTGGAGAGCCAGGTAGGCGACGATGTGGAAATCGTCGGTGCCGGCACTACGGGCAGCGCGCGGCGGCTTGTGGGCGCGATGCTGGGCGCGAGCGTGATCAAGAACGAGATTACGGCCCATGCCGTGGGCACGACGCACTTGCACCCCGACGTGCGCACCATTCTGGAAATCGGCGGCCAGGACTCCAAGATCATCTGCGTGTCCGACGGCATCGCGGTGGACTACGCCATGAACACGCTGTGCGCCGCGGGCACCGGCTCGTTCCTTTCCAGCCAGGCCCATCGCCTGGGCGTTGAGGTGGAGGAGTTCGGCGACATCGCCCTTACCTCCAAGAAGCCGGCGAACATCGCCGCCCGCTGCACGGTGTTCGCGGAAAGCGACCTGGTGCACAAGATCCAGGTGGGTTATGCCCGCGAGGACATTATCGCGGGACTGTGCAATGCCGTGGCGAGCAACTACCTGAACAACGTGGGCAAGGGCAAGAAGATTGCCGCGCCCGTGGTGTTCCAGGGCGGCGTGTCGAAGAACGTGGGCGTGGTGCACGCCTTCGAGGAGCAGCTGGGCATGGACGTGGCGGTGGATCCGGACGGCCACCTTATGGGCGCCTACGGCGTGGCACTTTTGGCGGCTGACGCCGGTCCGATCGTTGGTGCCGAGTCGGGGCCGTTTGCCAGCGGCAAGTTCGACTTCGAGGCCATGCTCGACTTCGATTTCAAGACCCGCGAGATCGAGTGCCAGAAGTGCGCCAACCACTGCGAGGTCATCTGCGTCTACCGCGACAAGGACATCATCGACAGCTGGGGCAACCGCTGTGAACGCGGCGCCGTGAAAACAACAGCGTAAACAACCGGGTAGATCTCCGTAGGGCAAGGGCTCTGCCCTTGCCGCTCAACCCGGCTCGTCCGTGAGACAGTGCCCCGGAGGGGCGTCTCATCTTCCGGCGGTCCTTCCGCGCGAAGCGCCGCATGGCTCAGCGAAGATGAGACACCCCTCCGGGGCACTGTCTCACTTAACCGTTCGCCGAGGAAGGCTTTACTTGACCCTTCTCGCTTTGTAGCATTCGAACATTCGACTTTTTCGACTGACGAGATGCGAGAGCGAGTGTGATGCGGAATGGCTATGGGTGTTTCCCGTAAAGACATGGTAATGGTGGCGGTGCTTCTGACGGGCACCTTGCTGGCGGTGCTGAACTTGACGATGCTGTCGCCGGCGCTGCCCTCTATTATGGAGGACTTGCAGGTGTCGGCCACCACGGCCCAATGGCTGACCTCGGTGTATGCCCTGGTGGAGGCCGTGGTCATTCCGCTTTCTGCCTACTTGGTGGGGCGCTTCACTACGCGCCAGCTCTACATTTCGGCGCTTTCGGTGTTCACGGCCGGCAGCTTGGCGGCGGCCCTCGCTCCGAACTTCTGGGTGCTTTTGCTCGGTCGCATCATGCAGGCGGCCTGCACGGGCGCGGTCATGCCCATGGTGTTCACGGTGATTCTGCTCGTGTTCCCCCGCGAGAAACGCGGCACGGCCATGGGCGTCATCGGCCTCATCATCGGCTTCGCCCCGGCCGTGGGCCCCTCGCTTTCTGGCCTGCTGGTGGACTCGGTGGGCTGGCGCGCGCTGTTCGCCATCGTGACGACCCTCGGCGTGGTCGTGGTAGTGCTGTCGGGCTGCCTGCTGCGCAACTACGGCGACTTCGCCCGCACCACCTTCGACAAGCTGTCGGTGGCCCTGTCTACCGTGGGCCTCGTGTGCCTGCTCTACGGGCTTTCCACCTTCGCCTCTACCGAGAACATGGCGATGACGCTGGGCCTTATCGCGGTGGGCATCGTGTTCGTGGTGCTGTATGTGCGCCGCCAGCTGAAGCTGCCGCAGCCTATGCTGAACGTGCGCATCCTGAAGACGCGGCAGTACGCCACGGCGGCCTGCGTCATTATCATCGTGCAGGCCTCGCTGCTGGGTACCGAGGTCATCACGCCGCTCTACATCCAGGGTACCCTCGGCTTCACGGCCACCATGTCGGGTTTGGCCATGCTGCCCGGCGCGGTCATCGGCGCGTTCACGGGGCTTATCTCCGGGCGCTTGTTCGACCGCTTCGGCGTGCGGAAGGTGGCTGTGCCGGGCGTTCTGGTGGCCGTGTTGGGTGCTTCGGGTCTGGCGAGCCTGGGCATTGACGCCACGTTCATCAAGGTGATGCTCACGGTGACGACGCTCATCATCGGCCTGCAGTTCACCATGACGCCGCTGAATACCTGGGGCGTGAACTCGCTCGACAACCGCGTGATCCAGCACGCCCAGGCGCTCTCCAACACCATGAACCAGGTGGCCGGCTCCTTCGGCACAGCCCTGCTGGTGTCGGTGGCGGCACTCGCGCCCATGGTGGCGCCCGAGGCGAGCGCGTTCGACCAGAGCTACCTGGGCGAGCACATGGCCTACTGCACCACCTTCGGCCTGATGTGCGTGGCGGCCCTCGTTATCATCTTCCTCGTGCGCGACCGCAAGCGCGGCGCGGCCGTTACGGCGGTTCAGCGCGGGGAAGAGGCTACCGATTACGCGGCCGGCATCTCCGGCGTGACCGTCGACGGCACGACCGACGAGCCGCTCGGCGGCGAGCGCGTGTACGTGGCGTCCGACGTTATGAACCGCGAGCCGGTGTGCGCCCGCGACACCGACACTATGGGCTCGGTCATCCGGCTCATGGCCGCCGACCAGACGAGCGGCGTGCCGGTGGTGAACGAGGCGGGCGAGCTCGTGGGCTTCGTGACCGACGGCGATGTGGCCGCCTACCTCGGCAAGGCGGAGATCTCCTTGGCCGATGCCACGCTGAACATCTACCGCTATGTGGACGACGAGGCCGAGATGGATCGTTTGAAGGATCTGGTGAAGCTGAACGTCATGAACGTCGCCACCAAGCGCGTCGTGTCGGTGGAGTGGGATACGCCGGTGGATGTGGTGTGCCAGCTGTTCGCCGCCAAACGCATCAAGAAGGTGCCGGTGGTGCGCGATGGCAAACTGGTCGGTGCCCTGTCCCGCCGCAACATTATGGCCTCCCTAGCCGAAGCCATCGATCTGCTAGAGGGGTAGCGCCTCAACTCGTGTTGCCGCCGAATATCCTCGGGCGAACGCCCCGCGTCTTGGAACGCGGGGCGTTCGTGTGCACTGGGTCGGACGACATTAAATCGCTTCATCGGAATGTATAGCAAGTGATAAGTATGCTATACTTATGGCATTTCGAACATGGGAGGCCGCCATGATGAGTCAGATGAACGTGCGTATGAACGAGAAACTGCGTAT
>CAJUSP010000026.1 GCA_910589165.1 uncultured Adlercreutzia sp. | reverse complement strand
CATCGGCGGCCACGGGCAGCACCTGGATGCCGTAGGCCTCCTCCAGGCGGGCCTTGGCCTCCTCGAGCTTCTTCACATTGCGGCCGGTGATGACCAGGTTCGCGCCCTCCTTGGCGTAGGCCGTGGCAATGCCGTAGCCGATAGAGCCGGCCGAGCCGTCCTTCAGCGCCGCGAACCCGCCGCCGGTGATGATAGCTGTCTTACCTTCCAAAAAACCCATGGGGCCTCCTTTGCCGCACCGGGCGCCCGCGCGCCCGAACCGATGCATGAATGCAAGGCTACCAGATGATCGAAACGCTCATGTTTCGAAGCTGTGACAAAGGGCGAACGGCACAAACGGGCACAACACGGCGTATATACAAGAAGGCCCTCGGAACCCGTGTCCCAAGGGCCTTCGAAACCTTCAGCGATTCCGCTCTCGCGCGGGGCCTTACTCGTCCAGGGCCTCGGCGATTTCGTCGGTGATGTCCATGGTGTGGTAGACGCTCTGCAGGTCCTCGAGCTCCTCCAGCTTGTCGATGAGGCGCATGACCTTCTTCGCGTCGGCCACGGACACCTCGGTCGGCGTCGTCGGCACCATGATGAGCTCAGCGCCCTTCACGGCCACGCCCTGCTCCTCGAGGGCCTTCACCACGGCCATAAGATCGGAGGGGGCGGTGGTCACGACCCACTCCTCGTCGGCGTCCTCGTAGTCGTCGCCGCCGGCCTCGGCCACGGCGAGCATGAACTCCTCCTCGTCGGCCGCAGCGCCGTTGGGGCCCACGGGGTTCTTCTTATCGCCGGTTTCCACTTCCTTGGCCACCACGATCTGGCCCTTGCGCTCGAACTGGAACGCCACGGAACCGGAGGTGCCCAGGTTGCCGCCGGAGTGGGAGAAGGCGGCGCGCACGTCGGCGGCGGTGCGGTTGCGGTTGTCGGTCAGGGCCTCGCAGAGCACGGCCACGCCGGCCGGGCCGTAGCCCTCGTAGACGACGGTCTCGTAGTTGGCGGCGTCCTTGCCGGAGCCGAAGGCCTTGTCGATGGCCGTCTTGATCTTGTCCTTGGGCATGGAATAGCCCTTGGCCTTCTCGATGGCGGCAGCCAGAGAGGCGTTGTTGTCGGGGTTCGGGTCGCCACCCTCCTTCGCGGCCACGGTGATGTTGCGAGCCAGCTTGGAGAACAGGGCCGAGCGCTTAGCGTCCTGCGCGGCCTTGCGGTGCTTGGTAGTTGCCCATTTAGAATGCCCAGACATGGATACGTCCCTTCGAAACATGAATACAACAGCGGCTTATGGTACCACAAGGCCCCGCCGCGGGAAATACTGCCCGCGGCGCCCCCTCAAAATGCCAAAACTAGGCGTCCACTTTCTCGAGCAGCTCCTCGCGGGAGCCCACGCCCAGCTTCTTGTAAATGCTCTTCACGTGGGTGCGCACGGTGCTCTCGGAAATCACCAGGGCCTCGGCCACAAAGGCGATGCCGTGGCCGCGCCCGAGGTAGGCCAGAATCTCGCCCTCGCGCGGGGTGAGGCCGCATTCTGCCGCCAGGACCTCGCAGCGGGCGGCCACATCGACCGCCACCTCGCCGGCCGTAGCCTCCGACGGCTCGCCGAGCAGCGCCTCGTCCTTGGCCGGGCGGAAGGGCGCAAAGAGAGCCGAGGCCAGCAGGTACGCGAAGTACAGCGTGCTCACCACCAGAAGCGCCGGACCGCCGTTTTCCACCTGGAACACCGGAAGTTGCGAGGCTACCACGCCCAGAATCGAGCACAGCGCGAACCCAGCCACCGTCAGCCCGTAGATGAGCCCCGGCGAAAACTCCGACGCATGGGCCGCCGCGCACAAACTCGCCAGAGCCAGAATAGCCACCGCGCCAAAGAAGGCGTAGCTCATCCAACCGGCGAGCCACAAAGGCGCCGTTCCGCCAGGGAACGCGTTCAGCACGATGAGCACGAGGCAGAACAGCGGCACCAACAGCCGATAGATCAGCGGCATCAGCGGGCGGGACGACTTGATAAGGCAGATGGGCAGCACCACGATGGCGCCCAGCGCGCAGCCGAGTACCTCCATATGCACCACGTCGAACAGCACGAACTTGCGCGCCCCCATAATGAAGGCGAACACCATAAGGCCCACGAAGGGCATGGCCACCACCGAGGCGAGGGCCCGCAGCCGACCCCGGGCCGGCCCCGCATGGTGGGACTCTCCCCCGTCCACCGCCTCCAACTCGCCACGCCATGCGAGCCAGCAGGGCAGAAGGCAGGACAGCGGCACAAGAACGCAGAACACGATGGCCCCTACGGCGAAGGTCACCGAGGAGAGAAGCAGCTGCACCAGGGAGGCCAACCCCACCATGACAGCGAGCCACAGCAGCGCCTGGCGCAAGCCGAACTGGGCGAGGTAAGCGCCCCACGCAATAGCCAACACCACGGTCGCGAAGGAGAGCAGCAGCCCCGAGACGGCCCCTACGGCAGGACTGGCAACGCCCTCCACGGCGCAGGCCGGCACCATGAGTCCGTAGCCTACGATATAAGCAACACTGGCTGCCGTCACGGGAACCCGGGAGCGAAGGGCGGCGTCGCCCCGACGCAGCGACCACAGCGCCGCTGCCGCCCCGAACACCACGGCAGAGACGAGCATCGTGTTGGCGAAGGCGGCCATGAAGTTCTCGACCCCGATGAAGCCGGTGCCGAAGAGAAGCTGGCTCGGTGCGTAAACAGGCAGCGTCGCCAAAAACGCCGCGAACATCAGGGTTTCGGGTTTGAAGTATTTCGATAGCTGCAACGCGGGACCCTCCCTGTCTTCTGCGCGTTATCGCTGAGGGTAAGTATAACCTATCGCACGGGGGCTACGCCGCTGTAACGAAGCTGTCATCTGGCGCTGTGCGGCTCTCATCAGGGGTTTATTTGAGTCTACCCCAATTCCGCGAGGGGCAAATCGGCAAAATACCCCAGCCCGACGATTACTCGCGGCAGTCGTTGGCCCCTAGGATTCGTCTCAGCGCCGGCCCAAGCAACCCGATGCGTTGGGCTCCGCCGATGCTCGGACGGAAGGCGCCGATACTGTTCCCCGATTCAATGGGAGGAAAAGGGATTATGAGCAAAGCAGAGAACCAGGGCATTTCCCGCCGCTCGTTCCTCGGCCTGGGCGCCACCGCCGCCATGGCCGCGGGCGTGGCCGGACTCGCGGGCTGCAGCCCGGCGGCCAGCGGTACCACCGAGGGCGGCGCGGGCGCGGCCGATTCCGGCAGCGCCAACGGCCAGGGCTCCGGAGCCAGCAACGTCCACATCCACAACGTGAAGGACACCAGCTGGATGACCCCGCCGGCGGAAGTGACCGACTTCGCCAAGGAGATGGACTGCGAGGTGGTCGTCTGCGGCCACGGCTTCGCCGGCATCACCGCCTGCCGCGAGCTGGCCGAGCAGGGCAAGAAGGTCATCCTCATCGAGAAGCAGCCCGAGGACACCTACGCCGCCGTCGGCAACGAGTTCGCCTCGCTGAACGCGGCCATCCTGCAGGAGCGCGGTGTGCCGCACATCGATCCGGTGGAGTTCTATCAGAACTTCATGAAGATCACCGCGAACATGCCGAACCCGACGCTGGTCATGAAGTTCGCCCAGAACTCCGAGGCCAACTCCAACTGGTACCTCGACCGCCTGACCGAGGAAGACTTCGCCACCATGACCACGGCGTTCTTCCCGCCCACCGAGCACCAGCTCTCCGAGCTGTCCGGCATCAAGTTCTGGCCGTCCGTGTGCTCCTTCTACGGCGAGTGCAACCAGACCAAGATTCAGATGTACAACCAGGCTGCGGCCGAGGAGGCCGGCGCCGAGTTCTACTTCGGCACCACCGCTGAGTACATCATCATGGACAACGGCGCCGTGGCCGGTCTTGTGGCCTCCGATGCCGACGGCTACATCAAGATCAACTGCAAGGCCGTCGTGTGCGCCTGCGGCGGCATGGGCGGCAACCCCGACATGATGGCCTACTTCATGCCCGACATGGCCCAGGCCCTCGTGGAAGGCGAGGAACTGAACTCCATGTCGGCCAACGACGGCCGCGGCGTGCAGATGGCCTACTGGGCCGGTGCGCACCTGGAGACCACGCCCATCCCCGGCATGAACATGAAGGGCCTCTCGGTTCCCGGCAAGATGAACTGCCTGCCCCAGGCCGTGTGGATCGACGAGTCCGGCAAGCGCTTCTGCAACGAGTTCTACCCCACCTCCGAGCAGCGCGGCTATCAGACCACGTTCATGAGCCGCAAGACGAAGTACGCCGTCTGCGACAACAACTTCCCTGAGTACCGTCAGTACACCATCCCGCAGCACGCCGGCTTCGACGCCACCGAGGCGAACATCCAGGCCCTGCGCGAGTCGCTGGACACCGCCTACGCCAAGTTCAAGGGCACCTACGAGGAGCCGGAGCAGGAAGAGGGCCAGGGCGGCCCGGGCGGTGGCGGCCCCATGACCCAGGTGGAGTTCATTGCCGACGACACCCTCGAGGGTCTAGCCGGCCAGCTCGGCCTCACCGGCGATGCGGCGACCGAGTTCGTGGCGCAGATCGAGCGCTACAACGGCTACGTGGAAGCCGGCGTCGACGAGGAGTTCGGCCGCGCGGCGGAAGTGCTGTTCCCCGTGAAGGACGGCCCCTTCTACGCCTGCACCTTCGATCCGGTTCTCGGCGAGACCATGGTCACCATGGGCGGCATCATCACCGACGGCGAGCAGAACGCCGTGGACGCCAACTACGAGCCCATCCCGGGCCTGTACATGGCCGGCAACGACTGCGGCCGCCGCTTCGGCACCGAGTACATCACCCCCATCCCGGGCGTGTCTCTGGCCTTCGCGCTGGTGCTCGGCCGCGAGTGCGGCAAGTCCGTGGCGAAGTTCCTGGGCTAGCGCATCCAACTCGGTTGGCGGGGCAGTCCGCGGGCTCGCCCTGCCAACCTTCTCCTGCATTTCCCGCTGCGGGAGCCCCCTCCCTCCGCTTCCGCAGATAACCAACAAAGCCCCCGGCCTCTCCCTCCCTGGCCGGGGGCTTTTCTTGTGAGACTATGTCCCGGTGAGACAGTGCCCCGGAGGGGTGTCTCATCTTCTGGTACATTTCCTGCACGAATGCGCCGCAAGGCATCCTGAAGATGAGACACCCCTCCGGGGCACTGTCTCACCCTCGCTTTATTCCTCGCGGAGCCACAGGCCCGTCTTGCCGCCATCCTTCTTCAGCAGGCGCACCTCGGAAATCTCCATGCCGCGGTCCACCGCCTTGCACATGTCGTATACGGTCAGGCACGCCACGCTGGCCGCCGTGAGCGCCTCCATCTCGATGCCGGTCTTGCCGGTGACGCCGCAGGTAGTTGTCACGTGAATGCCCACGAGGCCGTCCTCCCGCTCGCCGGCGAACACCGGCGTGCACTCCACCTTCGCCTTGGTGATGTTCAGCGGGTGGCACATGGGAATAAGGTCGCTCGTCTTCTTCGCGGCCATGACGCCGGCCACGCGCGCGCAGGCGAGCACGTCGCCCTTTTTCGCCGTGCCGCTGGCAATAAGGTCCAGCGTCTCCGGCTTCATGGAGATGAAGCCCTCGGCCACGGCCACGCGCTCGGTGTCGGCCTTCTGCGACACGTCCACCATCCGCACGTCGCCCTTCTCGTCAATATGGGTCAACTGCTCGCTCATCTATCCTCCTATTTGGCTCATCTTCCTATCGGTTCCCACCTTGTCGTGGTGCTCGTCGGGCTTGGCGCCCAGGGCTTCCAGCAGCACGCCGTGCACCGCCTCGTCGTCGCCCTCGCGCAGGGCGGTGCGCACGTCATACTCCGTGTCGGAGAACAGGCAGGGGCGCACCTTGCCGTCGGCGGTCACCCGCAGGCGGTTGCACTCGGCGCAGAAGTGGCGCGACAGCGGGCTGATGAAGCCCACGGTACCCTGGGCCCCGGGGAACTCGAAGTAGCGCGCCGGCCCCCAGCCCAAGGGCTTCGAGGCGCCGGCCGGCCGCAGTTCGGGCAGACCCGCCGCGCGCGCCTGCTCGTTGATGAGGGCGCACAGCTCCTCGGAGGGAATGACGTCGGCCTTGCCCCAGCCGGTGCCCGAATCCTCGCTCGTGTCTCCCAGCGGCATATACTCGATGAACCGCACGTGCAGCGGCCGGTCGATGGAGAGCTTCGCGAACTCCAGAAAATCCTGATTCAGGCTGCGCACCGTCACCGCGTTCACCTTCACCGGGTTCAGCCCCGCCTCAAGGGCCGCGTCGATGCCGGCCAGCGTGTCGTCCAAATTTCCCACCCGCGTGATGGCGCGGAACTGCTCGGCGTCCAGCGTGTCCAGCGAGATGTTCACCCGCGAGAGCCCGGCCGCCTTCAAATCGTCGATCATGCGGGGCAGCAGCACGCCGTTGGTGGTCATGGACACGTTCTCGATGCCCGGAATGCTCGTGAGCGTTTCCACGAGCCCCACCACGCCCTTGCGCACGAGCGGCTCGCCGCCGGTCAGGCGCACGCTTTTGATGCCGATGCCCGCCGCCACGCGCACCAAGCGCTCGATCTCCTCGATGCGCAGAATCTCGTCGTGGCCCATTTGGCACACGCCGTCTTCCGGCATACAGTACACGCAGCGGAAATTACACCGGTCGGTCAGCGAAATGCGAAGATAGTCGATAGTACGACCATGCGAATCCTTCAAGAAACCCCCTCAGCTCAATGTCTTGGGGGATATTATACCGAACCGGCAATAAACCGCAACGAGCGCACCGCTACTCTCGCGCCGTCTCCGCATCCACAAGCGCGATCAGCTCCTGCTGGGAATGCACGCCGAGCTTGCCGTAGACGTTGCGCGTGTGGGTGCGCACGGTGTTCCACGAGATATGCAGCTTGCTGGCCGTCGTGGATGAGTTGTAGCCCATGGCCAGGCAGCGCAGCACGTCAGTCTCGCGCGGCGAGAGCTGGTGAGCCTCGGCCAGGGCCTCGATAGCCGCGCCGAAGCGCCCCTTGCGCTGGGGCTCGGCCTCGTCATGGGCCGCCTCGTCGGCCGCCAGGTCCTTCATAAGCAGCTCATCGAGGGTAGGCGCGCCTTCCTCCACCGGTGCGAAGAGACGGTCGAACTCGCGCTCCGAGAAGATGAGGAATGCGCAGGCAAGCACGATAATGGCCATGATCATGTAGGCGAACGCCTCGCCCACCGCCGCGAACAGCGAGCCGAGCGCCTGCACGCCGAAGAGCCACCCGATGCCGGTGCCCAGCAGGTAGGCGCCATAGCCGTAGCCGAACACCATTACCGCCGACAGGCGCCGCTGGTACACGACGAATGCCAGGGTACACCACAGAAACAGCTCGAACACCACGCTGGCCAGCGAGACAATCTGGCTCAGCACCGTGTGCAGCACCGACACAAGCGGCAGGCAGGCCACAAGCGCCACGGACACCACCATCACCACCGAGTACACCTTGCCGAAGTTCAACCGCTCGCCCTCGGTGCCCACGGCCACGCACACAAGTCCCACGGCGAGACCCATGCGCACCAGCATGACGAGCCGCGACCCGCTGAGTGTTGTGGCAATGGAAGAGACCGCCACCACCGAGGCGTACACCGACGCCACGATGCACGAGAACACGAACACCACGGCAAGCAGCTTCCAGAACGACTTCGGCAGCGCCGAGCGGCTCTGAATGACCTCGATATCGGCCGTCGAGCGCTCGGAATACCGGGAAAGCGACGCCAGAAAGCCCGCTGCTACCGGAAGGCCCACGAAGAACAGAATGCCGATGAGCGAGGGGCCGCCGGGCACCGGGGCCCAGTCGGGCGAGCCCACGAGCACGAAGAAGCACAGCGCCACCACGATCTGCGAGAAGGCCGCGTACACGATCACCTGGCGCGGGGGAAGGGCCCCGTAGAGCTGGCCGCAGCGAAGACTCACGATGCCGAGGCCGGCGCCGAACAGAAACGATCCGGCGACGAACACATACCAGTTGAACCCTTCCGGCACAATGAAGTACAGGTAGTACGGGCCTATGAGCACGACGATCAGGCTGCCGAGCCCGGCGAGCAAGCCGCCGAGCAACGCACTGTTGGGCCGCTCGAGCCAGCGCCTCATCCGCGGCACGAAGAACGTCGCCAGCACCATGATGCCGCCCGACCCCAAGCTGGCCGCAATGAACATCGTGGACAGGTTCCCGCCGTTCATCTCGGTATCCGACAGCCAGGCGGTGCCCGAGTTCGCAATGTACATCGCCGCCAGCGCGGCGCCGAGCGCCATATAGGGCAGCGACGGCCAAGTGCGCACAAGCTTGCGCAGGAACGCTTCTGCTTTTGCCATGATCCTCCCTCAATGCGAGAAAGGCGCCCCGCAAGACGCCTTTCGCATATCGCTATCCCCTAGGATACCGTATCCAGCTCGTCGGAGAACGAGGGAGTCTGCGCGCGGCGGGGCTCCGCCTCGTCCTGCCTATCGAGCAGGGCGCGGCCCACACGGCACAGCCCGTAGCCGATGAACACCACCGAGTACACGGCCACCGATGCCTGGGCGGCCAAGCCCCCGTGCAGCGCCGAGGGCAGAAGCATCAGCAGCAGGTGCACGTACACGAGCCCAAAGAACGGGTAGGCCAGCTTCTGCACCTTCTTCCAGCTCGCCGTGGACATCTGGCGCTTCACGAAAGCGAAGGAGGTGACGCCGAGCACCACGAGCAGCACCAGCAGCACGAGCGCTAGCACGAACGAGCCCAGCACGTTGGTGGAGATGGCTCCCGCGCCGCCGAAGATGCGCGGCAGGTAGCTCTCCAGGTACACGGCCATGTGCCCCAGCGACAGGAACCACGCCACGATGGACAGCTCGCTTCTCACCGGCTTCAGCCAGGTATACACCCGCGTGCCCTTCTTCAGGCAGCCGATGAACATGACCACCACGAACAGGGCCAGCGCCAGCTCGCACTTCTGCACGAGGGTAAAGAGCGGTGCCCACACGGCGCGGGGCAGCCCGAAGAACACGCCGTAGACGTAGAGCGCGTCCACGGCGATGGCCGCCGCATAGAAGGCGACCGGGCAGGCCTTCAGCGGGTTGCGCAGCGCGAAGCAGGCCGCCACCGTCACGGCGAGGACGATTGCGAAGTCCATGGTCTCCTCCTATTCCGCGTCGCCGAGGCGCTGCTCAAGCTCCACGGCCATCGACTGCAGAAGCTCGGCGTCCTCGGCGAAGAAGCCCTTGCTGATCTTCAGGATGCCGCGGTAGAAGCGCGTCTCCAGAAGCAGCAGCGCGAGGTCCTGGAACGTGTCGAACCACGACAGGATGTGGTCGGCCAAAAAGGCCCGGGACACCTGCACCTGCTCGAGCGCCTCGGCGTCGTCGCCGGCCTCAAGCGCCGCCGCGATGCGGTCGGAGAGCACCACGAGGAACTCGCACATGAACGACAGGTGGTCGTGGGGGAAGTCGTAGCCCTCGGCCTTGGCCACATGGTTGGCCTTGTACAGCTGGAACACCTCGTGGTAGGCGTCCTGGAACATGAGCCCTTCCTCGCTCGTGTGGACCGACTCGTAGGGCACCGCGTAGCGCCCCTTCCACGAGCTCGTGCCGGCAAAGGCGCTCGTGAAGTCGACGGCAAGGGCCTGGCGCGTGCCGGAGTTGCGCTTGCGCAGGTAGCGCGAGACGTCGTTGATGCCGTCGTCGAACAGGTTGTTGAGCCCCTCATAGGGCGCCCAGTCAAGCTCGGCGATGTTCTCCACCTGCTCGGCGGTCAGCGGGCGGAAGTACAGGGCCGCCAGCATATCGTAGAAGGCCGCGCGCCCCTTGCAGGCGGCGATCATCTCCTCGGTCACCTCGTCGCGCCCGGGCGCGCCCGCTGCCTCTTCCATGATTTCCTCCTCCATGCCTTGCGGCCTCCTCTCCCCTGCTCTCATGCCATTCTGCCAGTTTCGCAGGGCAAGGGCCACCCCTGCCCGGACGCCGTCGGGCGGCGCGGAACAAGTCGGGGCCCTTGCCCTGGGAAGCCCCCCCCCCGGCTTACGGGACGAGGGCGGGCAGATGCCGAACCCGGGCCGCGCCCGCCGCCTGTGGGAGGGGCGGCGGCGGGCACACGGTCGGGCGGTGGGGGCGCCCCGAAGAGCGCCCCCGGGATACTCAGCGGCTACTACTTCTCGTAGCGGGTAACCTCCACGGGCTCCTCCTGCCACTTGGCGGTCTTCTCCGAGAGGATGTAGACCGTCGTGGGGGCAAGGCTCGCCGGGTCGTGCAGGTAGTGGGCGTTCTCACCGGCGGCGGCCACGGCCTTGGAAGCGGCGCTCTCCGGGTCGTCGAGGTCGCCGAAGATGCGGGCGCCGCAGCAGCAGTTGTGCACGCAGGCCGGCTCCCAGTTCTCGTCGTTCTTGCGCTGGAAGCACAGGGTGCACTTCTCGATGGTGTTGGTGGCCGGGTTCAGCTGGCGCACGCCGTAGGGGCAGCCCGTGAGGCAGCTCTCGCAGCCGATGCAGTCGGCGTCGTTCACGAGCACGATGCCGGTCTCCTCGTCGCGGTAGCTCGCGCCGGTGGGGCACACCTCGATGCAGCCGGGGTTCTCGCACTGCTGGCACTGCATGGGCAGCCAGTACATCTCGATGTCCGGGAAGGTGCCCACAGGGCCCACGGCGGACACGTGGTTGCGCACGACGCCCAGATTGATCTGGTTCTCGTGCTTGCAGGCCGCCACGCACGAGTCGCAGCCCGAGCAGCGGTCGAGGTCGATGACAAGCGTATTTTTCATTAGAACACATCCTTCGTCTGGGCTTCAGCGAGCATTTCCTGGGTGGGCATGAAGGGCTCGAACTCCTCGGCCTCCACCCAGATGTTGGCCGGGCGCTCCGACTTCTCGATCTTCACCGTGAAGCCGCGGTTGGTGTAGGAGCCGTAGACCTCGTTGAAGGGGGCGTCGTTCTTGGTGAGCACGTTCACGTTGCACTCGCGCCAGCCGCCGGTGGGGTTGGCCTGGGAGGCGTCGTAGCACTCGGGGTTCCAGAAGCGCTCCATCCACACGGTCTTGGGGTGTACGCCCTCGGTCAGGTAGGCGCGGGCGTGGACCTCGCCGCGGCGGCTCGTCACCTTCACCCAGTCCATGTGCTCGATGCCGAGCTCGGCGGCCGAGACCGGGTTGATGCGGATCTCGGCGCAGGGGAACAGCTCGCGGCTGAAGGGGGCGTGGCGCATGGTGCCGTGGTGGAAGTAGGGCACGCGTCCGCTCGTCAGCACGAACGGGTACTCGGCGTCGTAGCCCGCCATGCCCTCGTAGGGGCTCTCCACCGGCTCGATGGGCACGCAGATGGGGCTGTAGTCCTCGCAGGCCTCCTGCGGCTCGGGGTAGCAGTACGGGTACCCGTTGCGGGCCATGCGGATGAGCATCTGGCAGTAGGTCTCCACCTTGCGCGACTCGGTGGCGAAGCCCGAGGGCAGCCCGTCGTCGCAAATCTGCTCATGCTGGTTGTAGTTCCAGTAGTCCGGGGTCACGCAGGGCACGTAGTCGTCGATGTTGGCCTGCAGGGTCTCCCAGTCGGGCGCGCCGAGCGTGGTGGCCGCGGTGTTCTTCACCGCCTCCTCGGTGGGGTCGCCCAGGTAGGCGGTGCCATCGCCCAGCTCCAGGCCGTTCGGAATATGGCCGCCCCACAGCTCGCGGCACTTCGCCACCACCTGGGCGGCGGGGATGGAGTGCGACACGGTCTCACCGATGTGCACGCACTCGTTCTGCAGCCACTGGGTGTCCAGCTGGGTCATGTTCACCATGGGCTCCTCCAGCCACTCGCGCAGCGGGAAGACCAAATCGCACGCCTCGATGTGGAACGAGGTGAGGTGCGGGTACTGGCCGATAACGTAGTCCACCTCGGGGAACACGTCGTACCACGACTTCGCGTTGCCCAGCATGGCCAGCTTGTTGCCGGACATGTCGAACCACACGCGCGGCTTGAACGGCTCGCCGGTGGCGATGGCGTTGCGCACCGTGGGGATGTGCGAATGGCACCAGGCGTAGAGGCCCTTGTGGTCCTTCATGCCCAGGCGATCCTGCAGCAGCTTGTTCAGAATGCGCTGGGAATCGGGCATGGCCTCGCCGAGGGCCTTGATGCGGGCCTCGTTCTCGGCGTCGGACATGCCGATGACCGCGCCCACGCCGTACATGTCGGAGAACATGCCGCCGAAGCCGTTGTTGTAGGTCACCGGACGCGTGTTCACCGTCTCGCCGGTGTCGGTCATGGTGGCGAAGTAGCCGCCGCCCTTCTGGGTCATGGTCACACCGGGCTTGTTGATGCGGCCCATGATGGAGTCGAGGCCCATGCAGCCGAGCGGCACCTGGGAGGCCGACTCGGTCATGTCGGAGGCCACGCCGTTGGCGATACCGCCGTTGTTCTCCACGTAGAGCTTGATGGCCGCCTCGATCTTGTCGGCCTGCAGCCAGCACTCCTCAGCGGTGCGCTCGAGCGTCCAGGGGTCGGCCTCCTCCTTGTAGATCTGGCCGGCGGTCTTGTAGGTCTTGCCGTTGAAGTCGCCCGCCCAGAAGATCTCGGGGTCCACGGCGCTGTCGGCCGGGGCGGAGTACTCGAAGGGCGCCACGGCGTTGGTCTTCAGGTCGAAGCACACGTAGGCCGGGGTGTTCTCGGGCGTGGTCTGCTGGAAGTCGGGGAACAGCTCGGCGGCCTTCACCGGCAGCTTCGTGTCCGGATCGATGAGGAAGGGCAGGTTCGTCCAGTACTTCGTGAACTCCTCGTCGTAGAGCTTGTTCTCGAAGATGTAGCGGAACCAGGAAAGCAGGAGCTTCGTGTCGGTGCCGGGGCGCACGGGCAGCCACACGTCGGCCTTCACGGCGTCGGGCGAGAAGTTCGGATCCACGACCACGGTCTTCACGCCGGCGGCGCGCAGCTCCGCCATGCCGCGGCCCGACTCGGCCGTCTCGGACACAGAAGGCTGGGCGCCCCAGATGACGACGACCTCGGTCTTGTTGTCGTTCACCTTGAAGATCTCCTGCACGGCGTTGTCGGCGATGGACTGGTCGTCGCCGCCGTAGAAGAGCTTCGAGAGGGCCCAACGGGGCAGGTAGCACTGGGCGCAGCCGGGCTCGAACACCGTGGGGCTGCCGAAGGCCATGGGCAGCGTCATGGCCTCCATGAACGAGTAGGAGCCGCCACCGCCGACCGAGCTGAAGAACGCGTAGTTGCCGTACTTGTCGATGGCGTCCTTGATGTGCTCGGCGGCCTCGGTGATCGCCTCGTCCCAGGAGATGACCTCCCACTTGTTCTCGCCTCGCTCGCCGGCGCGGCGCAGCGGGTGCAGGATGCGGCGGGGGCTGTACATGGTGTGCAGCTGGTTCAGGCCCTTGATGCAGAGCGAGCCGCGGGACACCGGAGCCTCGGGGTCGCCTTCCAGCTTCACTACCACGCCGTCCTTCAGATACGCGATGGCCGGGCACATCTGGATGCAGCCGTGGCAGCTCGTGCGCACACGGGTGAGCCCCTCGGTGGAGCTCAGGGCCTGCTCGCCGCCCTCGGTGGCCACATCCCCGCTCTCCTGCATGCAGCCGGCCATCGAGGCGCCGATAGCCGTCGCCGCGCCCGCGAGCGCGGACACCTTGACGAAGCTGCGGCGTGTCAAATTGGTTTTTGACATAGTCTTTCCTCTCCTCTTGCTTACTGTGCTTGTCCGTTTACCTTCAGATCCTCGAGAAATTCCCTTCCCTCCTCGGTCAACGTCCAACCTTTATTCCAAATCAGAGCGCCGGCGCGCTCCAACTTGTCAACGAAAACGCTCGGCTGCATGGTCTCGCGGCGCCCGTCGATGACGGTCTCCAGGGCGGGGCGACCCGCCAGCAGCTCTTCCACCTGGCCGTAGGTGCGGGGTTCCGCGCCCACGTACTCCAGAAGCTCGATGTAGGTGTCGGCGCGCTCGGGGGCGAGGCCCAGCAGGTCCACTAGGCGCGCGGCCGGCTTGTTGTACTCGACGAAGTAGCGGCCCACCTCTGTGGTCTTGAAAGAGAGCTCGGCCACGAGGTCGTCCACCTCGTCCTCGGTGAGCCCCTCCTTCATCTCGGGCGTTACGATGCCGCCCTCCTCGTCGCGCTCGACGAGGTCCAGGCCGTAGGCCTTCACGAGAGAAGTGAGCAAGTAATACTGGTTCTGGGTGGCCGAGGCGAACTGCGGCAGCGACGCGATGAAGTCCTCCGCCTCGCGCAGCGGGCGCTCCTGCTCGCAGAAGGCCAGCGCCTTGTAGAGGATCTCGCGGTTCAAGGGATGACGCATGACGCACCGGTTGAGCGCGCCCAGCTTCTCCTCGAAGGTCAGCTCGGCCGCTGCGGGCAAATCGGCGGCATCGATGGAGACATCGTCGCAGATAGCCTCCTCCTCATCGCGCTCCTCGGGCGCCGGGGGCTCGTACATCTGCTTGAAAATGGTTTCAGCCATAAGATATAAGCATCCAAGGGATGCTTCCCCTCCCCTCTCCTCTATGAAATTCTTCTTCTCCTCGCCGCTTCATGGAACGAGGCCCTTGCGTCCTCGCCCTCTCCCCGAAGCGGCTCTCATGGCGTCAACTATAGGTGCTGAGAGGGGCTTTCGGCGACCCGCAAACTGCCTGAAATTGCCAAAACAGGCCGTCGAAAACCTCACGCAGCCTGAGTGAGTGACCCCTTTTTCCTGGGAAAACAGAGAGGAAGTGAGACAGCGCCCCGGAGGGGTGTCTCATCTTCAAGGGGCTCCCCCTGCGCTAATGCGCCAAGAGTCTTTCGGAAGATGAGACACCCCTCCGGGGCGCTGTCTCACGTTACCGCGTAACTAGATACACCTTATCGGGCGGGATGCGAATCCACAGTTCGTCGCCTTCACGGGGAAGCTCCTCGTCGGTGTGTTTCGACACGCGCCAGAACACGTGCTGGTGCAGGTAGCTCATCTCGTTGTCGTCGAAACTCGCGGCGGCCCTATCCGCATAGGGGCGCTCGAGGAAGGCGAGCAGCGCCGTGCGCTCGAAGCGCGAGTCGCTCACGCGGTCGACGCGCATGCGGTAGCAGTTCTCGCCGGGCCCCTCGGCGCGCTCCAGATAGAACGCGCGCACCCCCAGGTACTTCACTTCAGCAGGCACCGGCTCGGCCGTTTCCACGCGAACACCCCACTGCGGCAGCTCCACGCAATGCTCGCCCACCGCTCGGGCCGGCGTGGCGTTCTTGCAGCCGGAAAGCTTCAACCCCGCCACCGACTGCGGGTGGTTCACCAGGCCGTCGCCCGAGTCTATCTCCATAATGCGCCCGGCGTCCACCACCGCGATGCGATCGCAGAACCGCAGCGACTCGTCGATATCGTGACTCACGTACAAAATCGTACCCTCGTAGGCCTCGAACAGGCTCACGAGGTTCTGCTCGAGCACCCCCTTCAGGTGCGCGTCCAGGGCGCTGAAGGGCTCGTCCAGCATGAGGATGCCGGGGCGCGCCGCCAGCATGCGGGCCAAGGCCACGCGCTGCTGCTGGCCGCCGGAGAGCTGGGCCGGGTAGCGCTGTCCGAAGCCGCGCAGCCCGAAGCGCTCCAGCTCCTGGGACACCAAAGCCTCCCGCTCGGCCCGAGGCACCTCGCGCCCGATGCCCGCGGCAATGTTGTCGGCCACGGTGAGGTTCGGGAACAGCATGTAGTTTTGGAACAAGAGCGCCGTCTTGCGCTGCTGCGGCGTCAGGTTCACCCGGGCCTCAGAGTCGAAGAACACCTGGCCGTTCACCACGATGCGTCCCTCATCCGGCGTCTCGATGCCGGCAATGCAGCGCAGCGTGAGGCTCTTGCCGCAGCCCGACGCCCCCAGAAAGCCCAACGTCTCGTCGCCGGCCTCGAAGGCCACGTCCAGCGTGTAGTCGCCGAAGCTCTTCCGAATATCGACACTCAGGCTCATCGCGCGCCTCCCTCGCTTGCCACTGCCCCCATCTCAGCCATCTCGGCGCGCTCCAGGCCGCTCTCGCGCTCTCCGTGCCCGTGGGCGCCTCCGCGCCGGCCATCGCGCGGCGGCTTGGGCGAGCGCCCGTCAGCCGGCGCCTTCTGGCGGTAGCGCGTCGTATGACGGCTCCATAAATTGATGAACAGAATGACCAGGAAACTGAACACGATGAGGATAATGGTCCAGAACCACGTGGCCGCCTGGTTGCCGTTCATCCACTCGAAGTAGATGGCAATGGGAATAGTTCGCGTGCTGCCCAGCTGGTTACCAGCCAGAAACAGCGTGCAGCCGAACTCGCCCAGGGCGCGGGCAAAGGCGAGCACCGTGCCCGAGGCGATGGACGACCAGGCCAAAGGCAGCATGAGCTTCGCGAAGATGCGCCCGTTGGACCAGCCCAGGGTGCGGGCCGCATCGAGCATGTTCGGATCCAAGCTCTCAAAGGCGCCGCGGGCCGACCGGTACATCAGCGGGAACGCCACCACCACGGCGGCAATCACCGTCGCCTGCCAGCTGAACACGAGCGGGAAGCCCACTTCTTGGAAGAAGCGGCCGAAGGCGGTGTTGCGCCCCAGCACCGAGAGCAGCAGAAAGCCGCACACCGTCGGCGGCAGCACCATGGGTATGGTGAAGATGGTGTCGAAGATGTCCTGGGCGCGCTTCGAGATGCGCATGGTGAAATAGGCCGCCGCCAGCCCCAGGAAGAACACGAACACAATGGCCACGCCGCAGGTTTTCAGGGTGACCCACAGCGGCGAGTAGTCCATCTCAGCCAGAAACGCGCCCAGCTGCTCGAGGGGGCCGCCCGCCTGCGCGATCACCGCACCCTCGGCCGGCACCATGCGGGCGCTCGCCATCTGGGCCGGCTGCACCTCGCTCTTCACGTTGTATGCCTCATCGGGGCCCTCGATGGTCACGTAGAAGCGTCCCTCGGTTATCTCGCGCGCGAAAGTGTAGGTCACGTCGTCTACTACGATGGCGTTATCGGTGGCATCGGCCGCCACCAGCACATGCCACGTCTCCTGGCGCGACAGCGGGCTGATGCTGCCCTCGGAGAAGTTTGTATCCAAGGCCGTCAGGCATTCCTCAAGGAGCGTCACCGCGGCATCGTCGGCCTGAGTTATGCCGAACTCGGCCGCCGCCTCCACGGGCACGTAGAGCACGGCGTAGTCGGCCGTGTTCACCACAGCCACCCGCTCGACGCCGCTCAGGCGATAGGTGTAGCCGTAGCTTTCGCCGTCGATGTCGCGGGCCGAGCCCGTGCGCGAGCATTCGAAGCCCTCCAGGGCGAAGGCGCACCCCTCCATGCGGGCCGCGTCGCCATCGGCCGACACCTCAATCTCCGCATCGGCCACATCGGGCGCCTCGTCGGCCCATGCGAGCGGAGCCCCCGTTGCCAACGTCGTCCCAAGGAGCAAAACCGCCGCTGCCTTCAGCAGCGCAGCCGTGAACGCACCGGCGGTCTTCCTCGTCGTCGCCATCATGCCCCAATCCATCGACGCCCTTCTCCCTCACATACGCGATGGGCGGGGTTCGGCGCCCCGCCCATCGTCTGATGATTTCTGAAGCTTCCCTATTCTAGCGTGAAATGCTTAGTCCTGGGCGAGCTCGAAGCCCCACTTCTCCCAAATCTGGGCGCAGTCCTCATCGGTCATGCACCACTCGAGGAAGGCCTGGGCCGCCTCGGCGTTGTTGCTGTCGGCACACACGGCACCAGGGTAGGTGATGGCCTTGTGGGTGTCGTTGGGCACCACCGAGCAGATGGCCACGCCGCCCATGCGATACACATCGGAGGTGTACACCATGGCAATATCCACCTCGCCGGTCTCGGCGTACTTGCACACGTCGCCCACCTTGCCGCCGAGGGTAACCTTCGGCTTCAGGGTCTCGGAAAACTCGCCGCCCTTGCCGGTGGCGTCCTTGCCGGTGGCGCCATCGGGCTCGATGTAGCCGCCCACGGTGGTCAGCGACTGGCAGGCGTAGTTGCCGGCCGGCACGTTCTCGTCGCCCACGGCCAGGGTGTACTTACCAGCCGCGATGTCCTCCAGGGTGATGTCCTGGCCCACCAGCTCGCCGCCATCCTTCGTTACGATGACAAGGTCGTTGTTGAACATGGTCTGGCGCGTGTCCTCCTTCACGTAGCCCTCTTCCACCGCGGTGTCCATGGTGCCCTTGGAGGCGGTGATGAGGATGTCGGCGTACTGGCCAGCTCCGAGCATCTCGTTCAGCGTGCCGGAAGCCTCGTACTGGGTGTCGGCGAACTTAACGTTCGGGTTCTGCTGGCTGTAAAGCTCCTGAGCTTCGGCCATGGCCTTGGTGAGCGAGTTGGCGGCGAAAACCTGCAGCTCCACCGGATCGCCCGCCGGCTCGGCCTCGGGTTCAGCGGTCGTCTCGTTCGGCGTCGCCTCCGGCTCGGCCGCCTGATCGGTCGAAGCGTCGTTACCGGCGCAGCCAAACAGCCCCAGGCCCAACGTCAGCAAGCCAGCTACTGCCATCATTCCCAATTCTTTGCGCATTACTATCCTCCCATGTGGTTATTCTTTCTTTTGGATAATGCAGGAATCATAATAGCGCGAGCCAACGATGAGCACAAGGGTTATTATTCACTATTCTGAATAATTTACCCAGACGACAGTAGGGCAAAGATCGTACTCTTGCCGCCAACTCAGGAGGGCTCTTCGCCCTAAAAGAGCGGAAGGGGCCTAAGCCCCTTCCCTACGAATAACTGTTTATCTGGCGTCTACAGCTGGAAACCCAGGGCATCCAGCACGTACTTGGGCACCATGAAGCGCACGGTCTTCTCGGGGTCGACCATCTGGCACACCTGCACGTCGGCCGTAAGCGACAGCAGCATGATCACCTCGTCGGCCCCCTTGCCGGTACGGTCGCAGATGAGGTCGACCATCTCGTGCACCGCCCGGTCGGCTGCGGCATCAAGGCTCTCCGCCGAGGCGATAACGCCCAAGTGCGTCGCGTTCTCGATAAGCGGGTCAGGTACGGAAAGCTCGGGCAGCGCTGTCAACGTCACGGTGGCAAAGCCGGCCACCTCGGCGCCGGACACGGACACCTCGCCGTCGCCCATGGCCGCATGCATGTCGCCGCAGCCGAACAGGGCGCCCTCCACCGATACCGGGAAGTACAGCGTCGCTCCGGTCGTAATGGCCGTGTTGTCCATGTTGCCGCCGTGAGGCCCCGGCGTACCGCAGTTCACCGGCTCGCCAGCCGGAGCCACGCCGATCACGCCGATCATGGGCCGCAGCGGAATGCGCAGGCCCTCGCCCCACACCAGCTCGTTGCCATCGATCTGGCACAGGTGCGTACTCCAAGCGTTGAAGCGGTCGCCGCACACGCCCTCGCCCTCGCCGGTGCAGGAAGCGGTCTGATTATCGAACTCGATGTTCTCGATGGTCACCTTCAGCGTGCCGCCGGGAACAGCGCCCTCCACAAACACCGGGCCCGTCGCCGGGTTGATATGATCCCAGTCGATCTCGTCTAGCTCGTCTTCGGGCTTCTGAACCTGGTTGCCGAAACAGTCCTTCGTACGAATGCGCACCGTCGTCCCCGAAGGCACCGTCAGCGCCGGCTCAAGCTCCTTATCGAAGGCATACAGCACCTTGTCGTCACTCAGCTCGACCATACACTCCTCCTCAAAACAAAAAAGCGATGTCCAAAGACATCGCCCATTGTAGTAGAAAGCGCCGCAGTTCCCAGAGTCAACCTTGCTCTGGGCACAAGAAAGCTCCCCCTGCGAGCGGAACGACCTGTCCTCCCGCGGCCTGGCGCCG
>CAJUSP010000025.1 GCA_910589165.1 uncultured Adlercreutzia sp. | reverse complement strand
GCGGCGGCGCGCGCCCTCGCGCGGGCACCTGCAACCAAAAGTCCACAGGGGCCCGCCCGACCGAAAGCAACCACTCCGCAGATGGAGATAATTCGCGCCGTTCGTGTTAAGGAAATGGCAAGGTCTTCGTTTTTCGTGCGCGAATTGGTACTATTCTTCCTACTTAAACGAACCTCAAACGCGCTACCCCGAAGGATGCCCATGGCCCGACCCGATTACAGCCGCTACGACGACGAGCCCCGCCGCTCGTCGGGTGGCCTGTCGCTGTCTACGGGCCGGCTCGAGGGGCGCAGCCGCTCCTCGGCACCGCGCGGCAGCAGCCGATCGGCCCGCTCGGGCGCCGGCCGCAGCGCCAGCACCCGCCATAACCCCCTGCGCGACGAATACCCCCAAAGCAGCGACCGTCGCCGCGAGCCCGCCCCCGACCGTCGCCATTCCGGCCGCGCCCGGGGCGAGCAGGCGCCGTCCCGCTCGCGCACAAGCAACTCGCGCCAAGCCTCCGGCCGCGACAAGCGCGCCCGGGCCTCCCATGCCGCCTCTCCCTTCGACCCGCGCGCCCACGTGCTCGGCGCCGGCAGCCTCAGCTTCGGCAACCTCGATGTGCGCCGCCTGGGCACCTACGCCGTGGCCGCGTTCCTCGTCATCGTGTTCGCCATGGCGCTTTTGCACCTGGGCCCCTTCGCCGCCGCCCCGAAAAGCGACGGCTCGCACCACGTGGGCGTCCAGGGCGCCAACGCCATCGGAGGCAACGCCGCCTACCTCGCGCAGAACGTCGCCACCCAGGTGAGCATCGCGCGCCCCGTGGAGCCGGCTCTCGCCCAGCTTTCCCCCTACACCCCCACCCGCGAGGACCTTTCGAACCTGGCCGGCCAGAAGGCCCCCTACGCCTTCGCCCTCAACACCGGCGACAGCGACCAGGGCGCGCCGGTGCTCTCGGACCGCTCGCTCGTGAACCTCAACAACGCGCTGGCCTACTACGACACCAACGGCTACGAGGCCAGCTACCTCATCATGGACCTGGGCACCGGCCGCGGCATCGCCGGCAACCTGGACACCGCCATCTACGGCGCCAGCTCCTTCAAGGGCCCCTACTGCGCCTACGTGGTGAACAAGGAATTCCCCAACGACATCAACGAGGCGCGCTCGTCGCGCGTCACCCAGGTGGAGAACACCATCGTCTGGTCCGACAACTCCTCCTACGGCAAGCTGCGCCGCACCTACGGCACCGAGGGCATGGAGGAATGGCTCGCCGAGGCCGGCGTCGACACGGCGCTGGTGGACGACACCTACTTCCCCACCTACACCGCGCGCCAGTCGACCCTCATGTGGCTGAAAATCTACGACTACCTGGAAAACGCCGGCACCTCGGCGGCCGAATGGCTCTCCGAGACCTTCGGCAGCACCGAGGTCTCGTTCCTGCGCAACGGCGCCTTGGGCACCACGAGCGCCGGCCACACCGACTACCTGCCCGAAGAGGGCTCCGGCACCGAAGAGGGCGTGGAAGAGGCCGAAACCGAGGCCGGCGAGGAGGCCGAAGTGAGCGCCGACAGCTCCGAGGCAAGCCTCGAGGTCGAGGCGGCCCCCGACGAGGGCGATCCCATCGTCGACGAGGAGAAAGTCGTCGCCTCCATCGGCACCAACATCACCGTGCGCAACAAGGCCGGCTGGATCGACGGCCAGGAAGACGACGCCGTGTGCGACTCGGGCATCGTCACCATCAACGGGCGCGACTACCTCATGGTCGTCATGACGAGCGCGCCGGATTCCGCCGACGGCGAGCAGGCCTTCGCCCACCTCGCCCGCACCCTGTTCGAAGTGCGCAGCGATTTGGTGTAGCGCCATGAGCCAGCCGCTTGCGCCCCGTACCCAGCCGCCGTATTTCGCCGGAACCCCTATCGAGTTCTCCGGCTACGTGGACGACTTCGACCGCACCATCTGCGCCATGGAGTTCTCGCTGGACGACGGGCGCACCTGGACAGCCTACCCCACCGCCGCCGTGGACAAGTCGCGCGGGGTGAACTGGCGCTTCGTGTACACCCCCGAACAGCCCGGCCGCTACTTGCTGAAGGTGCGCCCCGTCACCGAGGACGGCGAGCCCTCCGACCTCATTGCCGGGTTCGCCTTCGAAGCGCTTCCGCTCGCCCGCCCCTTCGGCGACGCGCGCATCCGCCCCGTTGGCGGGTCGTTCGCCGACGCGCGGCTGTTCCGCTCCCGCGAGCTCTCGGCGCTCACCGGCGAGGAGGCTGCCTTCATCAGCCAGGCCCTCGGCATCGCCACCATCTACGACCTGCGCACCCGCTCCGAGGTGGCCGCGCACCCCGAGCCCTACATCGTGGGCATGAAGACCATCGCCCTTGAGCCCTCTTCCGAACACCGTCGGAAGGATTCGGACAAGCGCCTTATCGCCGGGGTCATTGAGAAGTACGGCGCCCCCGAGGAACGCATGATGCGCAACTACCGCCGCTACGTGAGCGAGCAGCCGCTTTTAGGGAAGGCCCTGCGGTCGCTGGCCGCCGAGGGCACGCCGGCGCTCATCCACTGCGTGAACGGGAAGGACCGCACCGGCGTGCTGTGCGCCACTCTCCTGCGGGCCGCCGGCGCCGACGACGACACGGTTATGGAAGACTACCTACGCGTGAACGAGGACCACGCCGACCTCATCGCCGAGGAGGCCGAGCGCCTGGGCGCGGGCATGACCGCCAACGAGCGCGCCTGTCTCATGAGCTTCATCGAGGCGCGCCCCGCCTACCTGCGCGCCTATTTCGAGGAGATCGACCGGCAAGCCGGCTCCTTCGACCGCTACCTAGCCGAAGCCCTCCACCTAACCCCCGAAGCCCAAGCCAACCTCCGCACCCTCGTGGGCTAGCGGGCTCCGTCTCGCCACAGAAACCGTACTTTTGCACGACTTTCTTGGCCAATACCCCACGTTTCACGGGTTCGTGTACGGTTTCATGCAAGAAAACCGTACAAATGCACGGTTTTTATGGCGCAACAGCGAAGGCAGGAGGGGCCGGAAAGCGGCGTCGGCGCCCGCCCCGTAGGGCAAGGGCCATGCCCTTGCCGCTCAACCGAGGAAGATAGGCATCCCAGGTAGAGCGGAAGAGGCAGAGCCCCTTCCCTACGGAGTTGGGTCACCCTCTCGTGAGACGGCGCGCACGGCAAAAGGCGGAAGGGGCAGACCCTTCCCTACGGGTAGCTACGCAAGCTAGTGGGATACAGGCTCGTTGACCGCGCAAGAAAAAAGGCTGGGATGCAAGCAAGCACCGCCCATGGCAGCACGGCGCAACCGAACAACTCCACCGCCAGCACCAAAGCCGACAATGGGCAGTTGGTGCAGCTGGCGAAAAACGCCACCATAGTAACAGCAGACAGAAGGGGCTGAAGCGATGCCGCATCCGCGCCGAGCACCACTCCGGCCCCAGAGGCAACGCTGGCACCGCAACAGGCTCCCACAGCAAGCACCGGCATAATTTCTCCGCCCTTGAAGCCGCCCGCAAGCGTCAAGACCGTGAGAAGCGCCTTGGCGGCAAAAGCCCACCAAGGTACAGGAGAGCCGGCTAGGGCACTCTCAATTTGAATTGCTCCCGTGCCGCAGTAGCGCCTCAGCTCCTCATAGTGAAGGACATCGGCGTAGCCAAGCAGCAGCGCCGTCGCGACTCCACCCACGGCCAAGGCAAAGACCGGCGCCCCAAGAGCTGCGAGCGCCCGATGCACGGCACTCAGAGCCCCGCAAAACATCAGCGCCAACAACCCGGCGCAACAGCCGGCAGCCAAAGAGAGCGCCGTAGCGTCGCCAAGAGGCAGCAGCGCGGGAAGAACAGCGGCGGTCGCATCCAGGAACCGAACCCCGGCCGCCTCGGTCACACCCCAAGCAACAAGGGAAGTTGCCACAGGCGCCAGCGCATCCAACATAGACCCTGGACCCCGACGCAGCACTTCAAAAACGAAAACCACGCCTGCAGCCGGAGCGCTGAGCATCGCGCCTAAGGCCGCCGCCATGGCCGCCGGAGCAACCGACGGCCGCATGCGATGGGATACCCATCGGGTGGCGGCGCTGCCCAAACCTGCGCCCATTTGAAGTGCTGCCGCTTCTTTGCCCACCGAACCGCCAGCAAGCACCGTAAGCGCCGTGCTGATGAGGATGGCGGGCGCCAGCGTCACAGGTACCTCGTCCCCTGAGTCCACCGCCTGCATCACGCGCGCCGTACCCCAGGAAAACTCAAGGCGGAGGGCGCGGTAAAGGCCGTAGGAGGCAAACCCGGCAACTGGCAGCAGCCAAACCAACTCCGGGTGACAGGCAAACACTTCCGCTGCGCCGTCAACGAGCCAGCTTAGCACCACCACCGAGCCGCCCACTGCGCCTCCGAGGCACAGCAAGGCAGCCCCGTCCCATACTCCTGCCCTCATCGCTCCCCAGTCCCCTCGCAGCTAGAGTGCCCCTTCCTTGAACAGCCCCCCATCGTCAAGCGGATCATGGTAGATCAACACCGAATCGGGCCGAGCTTGGCATAGCAGCGTTAGGCGGTATTCGCGAGCCAGGCGAATCGTCTCGTCAGTTGGCACCGCCTTGGTAGCCAGAATGGGAATACCGGCCCGGATGGCCTTCATCACCATATCCACAGGCAAGCGCCCGCTGGAATACACCATGACGTCGCGAAGATCGATGCCCTCGCGCAAAGCCACGCCCACCACCTTGTCGAAGGCGTTGTGGCGGCCCAGATCCTCGCAGCAGCAGACAATGGCCCCGCCCAGGATCAGATAGCAGCTGTGGGTACCCGTTGTGGCCCGGTGGAGCGGGGCGTCTTCCGCGAAGGCCCGGGCCGCGCTGAACACCCATTCCCCCTTCCAGGGAATGGGTGTCACCGGATGCAGGGGCTCATCGGAGGTGAAGTATGCATTGTAGACGCGGTTCCCCGTGCAGCAGGAGGGCACCGTCTCCACGCCGCGGCGCGAGAAATCGCCCCGGGCGCAGGACAGCAGCACCGAGGCCCGGGTTCCCTGCTCGCACAGGTACACGTCCTCGATATCCTCCACGCCGTCGATGATACCCTCGGTGAACAAGCGGCCAACCACCAAGTCGACCAGATGATCGGGGGTGCACACGACGCGCAGGGTGGGCACCGTGTTCACGATGACCTCCATGGCATGCTCTACCAGCACGGCGCGCTCGACCGCCTCCGACGATCCGTCGGCGGCGAGCAGCCGGCCATTGCAGGGCCTGGCCGCCTCTTCTTCCCGATAGCGGTCGACGACGTTCATCGGTTACTTCTCCTGCTTCTTGCGATAAATGAACCAGTAGGCCAGGCCGACCAGAAGGCCGCCGACGATATTGCCCGCCGTGGCCAGAACCAAGTTGTAGACGATGCCGCCGACCGTGATGGCGCCGGCAGCTCCGAAGCCGCCCAGATTCAGCACCAGGCCCATGGGCAGGAAGAACATGTTGGCCACGCAGTGCTCGAAGCCGCAAGCGACGAAAGCGGAAATGGGAAGCAGAATACCGAGCACCTTGTCGGCCACCGTCTTGCCGGCAAAGCCAATCCACACAGCCAGGCACACGAGGATGTTGCACATGATCCCCTTGAAGAACAGCGTCGCCGGATCGAGGGCCACCTTGCCCGCCGCCACCGACACGAAGGCCTCGCCCACAGCGCCCCCGTTCATGCCCTGCAAGTTCGTCATATAGATGATGAACAGAGCCAAAAGCGATCCAGCCAGATTGCCGAGCCAGACGATGCCCCAGTTGCGCAGCACACCGCCCCAGGAAATCTTGCCCGAGGCCTTGGCGCAGATCAGAAGCACGTTGCCCGTAAACAACTCGGCTCCGCAGCACAGCACCAGGGCCAGCCCCAGGCAGAAGCAGATGCCACCCACCATGCGCTGGGCGGCGAAGGGCATCGTAGGATCGCCCAAAAACGTGCAGAAGTACATGCCGCCGAAGGCGATGAAGGCACCGGCCAGCATAGCGGACACAAAGCACTTGACGCCGGGCATAGACGCCTTGGTCACGCCCACGTTCTCGGCTTTGGCCTCGGTGGCCGCCGGCGCCAGCGCGTCGGGGCTGATGGCCGCCAAATCTTCTTTCACAATAGACATCGAATCATTCCTTTCTGGTTAGCCGACGAAGGGGTAGCCCGAAAAATCGGCCCCGTCGGCCAGGGTTTGGTAAAGATGGTCCACAGCCTCCAGAACCTGCGGATGCACCGGCCCGAAGAACTCGGTGGCCGCCGGCTGGATGCCGAGGAAGGTGACGTCGTCGCACATCGCCTCCAGCTCGGAGAGCAGGTAGGTGATGGGCAGCGTGTGGGTGGTTATGAGGGATTGAGTGGCTACGTGCTCGCCGCCGAGGCGCCGGATGGCGCCGGGCTCAAGGCCCATGGCCGCCGCGTCCACCAGAAGCAACCGTCGCGGAGCGAGGCGGCGCAGGTACCCGAGCTCGTTTTCGGGAGTCTGGCCTCCGTCCACCGCCGACCAGCCCTCGATCGGGCGATCTTCCAGCTTCTTGGCCAAAAGCGGGCCTGCCGCATCGTCGCCCCGCAGCACGCTGCCGACGCAGAAGACAACGCAGCCGCCGCGCTCGGACTCCTCGGCCGCAGCCAAGATGTCTGCCGCGCTTCGCTCTAGCATGTGACCCTCCTTCCCATGGCGTAGACGGCCGGCTCGCACTGGATCTCCTCCAGAAGACGCAGGAACTCCGCAAGCCAGCTGGGAGCGTCGGCGGCCGTAACGGCACCCGTGACACCCTCCCCCGCCGAGGCCTCGTCGGCCGCCGACATGCCCAGCTGCTCGAGAGTCGCCAGCACGCCGGGCTTCACGGCGCCCACGTGCTCCTTCTTCAGCTCGATCTCGCCGAAGCGCTCGATGCCGGCCAGTTTCTCATAGGCATCGCCCGGTCCCAGAAGGCCCAGCACATCGGCGAAGACCTCGCGCGAGGTGGCCAGGCGCGGCTGGAGGCAGTCGATGACGCCGGTATGGTGCCCGATGGCGAGCGTGTAGTACAGCACCGACTGCACCTCCTCGGGAATAGAGCGCTCGTTATCCACGAACTTCTGACCCAGGCGGTAGAACACCACTTCCTGGGCCGTGCGGCCGTCGGTGGTGTGCCGTGCCGCCTCTCGTGCCACCCCCGGACGAGTCGTCTCCTGCCGCGCCATCGCTGTTACTCCTCCACGATCTTGCTCATGAGCAGCGCCTTCAAATCCATGAACACGGCTCGCTTTCGCGTGTCAGTTTCGGCCGCTATCAGACGATCGGCAGCTCCTAGAGCATCCTCTTTATCTTTGACAAGGGCCATCATAAACTCGTCTACGATTTGCTTGCCGTAGTAGTAGCCGCTCATCAACCGCGCCTCGTGCTCGAAGGCCGTGCGCACCTTGTAGGGAATGGCGGGAAACGCCAAGGGTGCCTGCTCGTCGGCCGGAGCCGCATGATGGCTCGCATGCAGCTTCTGGTCGAGCAGCCCCAGCGTCAAGGCGAAGCCGTAGATGGTGGCCTGGGGCGAAGGCGGGCACCCCGGCACGTACACGTCCACCGGCAAAATAGGATCAGTACCGCCCCACACGCAGTAGTTATCGTGGAAGATGCCGCCCGTGCAGCCGCATGCGCCGTAAGACATGACGATCTTCGGGTCGGGGGCGGCGTGGTAGGCTCGTAGAGCCGGCTCGCGCATGGCCCTGGTCATAGCGCCGGTATACAGCAGCACGTCGGCATGGCGGGGCGAGGGCACCACCTTGATACCGAAGCGCTCGGCGTCGAATACCGCCGTGATGGTGGAGAAGATTTCTATCTCGCAGCCGTTGCAGCCGCCGCAGTCAATGCGGTACACGTACACCGAACGCTTGATTGACTGAAGCAGCTTTTGCTTGGCCTCGGCCACCTTCGCATCCAGCACAATCGGGTCGGGCTTCCACTGTAGTGCCGACGGCACCTCATGATCGAACATTATGCGCACCCCCCTTCGCGAGGCTGCTTCTGAAACGCCCGGGCATCATCGGTGCGACGACAGTCCAGGCAGAGATCTACTTTCTCGATATCGGCCGCCGCCGCGCCACCCACCCGTGCCAGAACGCGCCGGGCGTAGTCGACTTCCTTGGCCACGGCATAGGGCTTGCCGCAGCGAGCACAGCGCGCCACCTCGTAGGAGCACGATTCCCGCAGGTCGTCCTTGCACTTCACTGCCAGCTCGAACTCGCGAGTCAGCTCAATGGCGAACAGCGGGCACACCTCCTGGCACCGACCGCAGAAGATACAGCGACCGTAGCTGATATCCCATGTCAGATGCGACTGGTCGGCATCGAGTTCCATGGTGATGGCGTTGGCCGGGCAGGCGATGGCGCAGGCGCCGCAGGCGATGCACAGCTTCTCGTTGTGCTCCGGCTTGCCGCGGAAACCCTCGGGCATCTCGTAGGGCGCAAACGGATAGCCGATGGTGGCATCGCCCGCACGGCCGATTTCCCTGAACAGCTTCAACATGGCCTACCACCCCTTTCCGGAAAGCGGCGAATGGGTGCGGCGGCGGCAGTAGCCCTCCAGCTGATCCTTGGTCAGGACCGTCTCGGTCTTCTTTTTGACATCCACCACGGTCACGCGATCGGTGCAGGAATAGCACGGATCCATGGAGCCCACGATGATGGCCGCGTCGGCCACCGTGTTGCCGCGGAACATATAGCGCAGGATCGGCCAGTTCGAATACGTGGCCGCCTTGGCGCGCCAGCGGTAGCACTTCTGGTTGTCGCCCACCATGGCCCAGTGCATGTCCTCGCCGCGCGGCGCCTCGGTGTAGCCGAGCGCGTACTTGTGCGGCGTGTACTGCCAGTCTTCCGTGCGAATGGGCCCCCCGGGAGCGCCATCGAGCATCTGCTCGATCATGGTCAGCGAATCCATGAACTCTTCGACGCGCACGAGGGTGCGGCTCTGCACATCGCAGCCGTCATGGCTGCGGGCCGTAAGGCCGGTCAGGTACTTGTAGCCGTCGAAGGGGTGGTCGAAACGCACATCGCGGGCAATGCCGCTGCCGCGCACGCACGGGCCCACGGGGCTGTAGTCGCGGGCCACCGACGGGTCAAGACGCCCGACGCCGGCAGTGCGGCTCTCGAAGTTCGCCGTCGAAACGAGCATGTCCACCAAGGCCTCGACCTCGTTGCGCAGCTCGCGCACGTACTTGACGGTGGCCATCTTCTGCTCGTCCAAGATATCGCGGCGCACGCCGCCGATGAGGTTCAGGCCGTAGGTCTTGCGGGCGCCAGTGAGGAGCACCGCCAAATCCATGGTCTTCTCGCGCACGCGGAAGAAGTGCTGGAAGCCCGTGTCGAAACCGCAGTAGTGACACACGAGACCCAGGTTCAGCAAATGCGAGTGCAAGCGCTCCACCTCGAGCAAGATAGCTCGGATGTACTGGGCGCGAACGGGCACTTCGATGCCCTGGGCGTGCTCCACGGCCTCGGCGTAGGCCACAGAATGGGCGTTGCCGCAAATGCCGCAGATGCGGTCGGCCAGAAACGTGACGGCGTCGTAGTCCAAACGGCTCTCGGCCACCTTCTCCATGCCGCGGTGCACATAGAACAAGCGATAATCGGCGTCGATGATCTCCTCGCCCTCCACGAACAGGCGGAAATGGCCCGGCTCGTCGGAGGTGATGTGCAAAGGCCCCATGGGCACCTGGGTGGTCTCCTCGGCGTTGCCCTCGTAGAGGAACGAGTAGTTCTCCACATCGCACGCCGGCGCCGGGCGCTTGCGGTAGTCCATCGAGTCCTTCCGCAAGGGGTACAGATTCGCCGGCCAATCATCGGGCAGCACCAGGCGCCGCTCGTCGGGCAGGCCCACGGCACGCAGGCCGAACATGTCGAAGGCCTCTCGCTCGGACCACACGCAGGCAGGCACTCGAGGCGTCACCGAGGGGTATTCCATGGAATGCGGGTCGATTTCGACGCGCACGGTGACGAAGCCGGGATCGTCCTCCTCCATGGACAGCAAATAGTACAGCGCGTAGCAGCCTTTGAGGGGGCGCTCGTCGTTGGCCACCATGTTAGGCAGCCAGCCGCCCCGCCCGTAGTAAAGGAACTCCACCACGTCGGGAAGCATATCGGTGGGAACGGTAATGGTCACTTGGTCCTCGGCCTGCCATGCGGCATCGAGCACCGAGCCTGGGAAGGTGTCCCGCACGGCCTGCACATGGCTCTCGCAGCGGCGCAGCGCCGTATTCTTTTTCGCGGTCATTACTCGACCACCTCCTCGACCTCTTCCTGAACGGCCAGCGCCGCCATCGCCTCGTCGAACAAGCTGCCGTTGACGGGGTTCTCGGACTCATAATTCAACACGATGGCGCTGGCTTCCTCGATAGAGCCCGCCAAGGGCCCGGGCAGCGCTACGCCGAGCAGCACCACGAGCGCCAGCAGCACCACCTCGGGCACCAGGGCCAGCGGCGACACGTCGCCGCGCTTCACGCCCTCGGGCGCCCGGCCCAAAGCCGATCCGGTGATCATGTGCACGAGCGCCATAATGACCACCACGAGCGCGACCAGCACCAACGCCACCGCCCACCAGCACCGGGCCGCCACGCCAGCAAGGATCATGAACATCTCGCTCACGAACATGGCGAAGGGCGGGAAGCCGGCCAGGGCCAGGCACCCGAGGATGAACAGCACGCCCGTAACGGGGGCCACCGACACGATGCCCTTGATCTTCGAAAGGTCACGGGTGTGGTACTTCATCATCACATTGCCGGACAGGCAGAACATGAAGGCCTTGGTCAGGCCATGGGCCACGCAGTGCACAAGCCCCGCAATGATGCCGAGCGGGCCGCCGATGCCGAAGCACACGGCAATGAGGCCCACGTTCTCGCAGGAGCTGTAGGCCAGCTTGCGCTTCAGGTCGTTCTGCTTGTACACCTCGAAGGCGGCGTAGCACACCGACAGAACACCTAGAATCATCATGATCAGCTGCGGGAAGTCATCACCCACATTGGCGGCAGCCAGAATGTAGAAGCGCAGGATGATCAGGATAGCGCACTTCAAAAGCACGCCGGACAGCAGGCCGGACACGGGGCTCGGGGCCTCGGAATGGGCATCGGGCAGCCACGTGTGCATGGGGAACAGGCCCGCCTTCGTGCCGAAGCCGATGGCGGCGAACACAAAGGCGATCATCATGAGGGAGTGATCCATCAAGGGCGCATTGGGCAGAATGGACGTCCAGAACACCGCCTGATGAGCATCGGCCATGACATCGGCGGCGTTGGCGTACACGAGCAGCGTGCCGAACAGACCGAAAGCCACGCCGGCCGTGCAGACGATCACGTATTTCCAGGCCGCCTCTAAAGCCAGCTTCGTGCGGTAGACGCCCACGAGGAACACCGTGGACAGAGTGGTCGCCTCAACCGACACCCACATCATAATGATGTTGTTCGAGGTAACGGCCAGAATCATCGAGAAGATGAACAGGTTGAAAAAGGCGTAGTACTGCTTCACCTGAGACGGCCCCAACTTGCCCTCGGCCACATCGTGGGCCACGTAGGGCAGCGAGTAAATGCCCGTGCACGGCCCGATGACAGCGATAAGGGCCAGGAACAGAGCGCTAAGGCCGTCAAGGTGAAACCACTCGCCCAGGGCGAAGATGTCGCTGCCCGTGAAGGCCGCCACCACAAGCGCAAGGCCGCAGGTGGCAACACCGAGAAGAGAGACGACGTGGATGGCCTCATACGCGCTGCGCGGTACGGCCTTTGCCGGCAGCACGGCAATGAGCAGCGCTGCCGCCACGGGACAGCCGAGAAGAACGAGAAGTAACAGTGAGTAATCCATGGCTTATCCCTTCAGCTCGCAGAGGTCGTCGGCATCCAGGGTGTGCGTGTAGCGCGCCATGCGGCACACCAGCACGGCCAGAATAATCACCGCAAAGATGGCATCAGTGGCCACGCCGATCTCCACCAGCTCGGGCGCCTGGGGCGCCAGCAGGGCCAGCGTCACATGGGAGCCGTTCTCCATCAGGCAGTATCCGAAGATCTGCTTGAAGATGGAGCGCTGGATGACGATGCAGGTGAGGCCGATGAAGAAGTGGGCCAGCGACACGGCCAGGGTGGGAAGCGCCGCATCGGCCGTGGGCAGATCGATGCCCGACACCACGACGAAGCACACGAACACCTCCACAGCCACAAGCGCCACCGACTTCATAGGGTTCATGCGCGGCGGCAGGTCGGCTTGGGCATCGCTGCCGATTTTCTTCAACGTGTACAGCAAGATGGCAGGCACGAGCACGACCTTGGTGGCAAACGCCGTCGCCGACCAGGTAAACAGCTCCGTCGATCCGGTCACTGCCCCCAATGAGGCCAGCACCCCCACCAGCACGAGGGACTGCAGCGAGTACAGGCACGCCGCCGCCCGCCCCGTGCGGGCAAGCACCACCATCATCGAGGTGATGATGAGGCAGGCCCCAAGCACATTGACCAATGGGTAACCAAACATATTCATCACCACCTAAATTCCAATGACGAGGAAGACGAGGGAGAGACTGGCAATCCCCACAACAAACCAGGTGTAGCGGCCGAGCAGCTTGTAGCGCACACGCATGACGGAGTTCTCGATAACCGACGCCAGCAGAAACACCACGAGCACCTTGACCAGATAGACGATAAAACCGATGAGGATATCGAGCGGACCCGCGGCAGCCGCCGCGCCGAAGGGCACAAAGATGGCCACAAACAGGCTCGCCACCACCAGCTGCTTCAAGGACACGCCCAGCTTCAACATAGCCAGCGACGGGCCGGAGTAGGCGGCCAGAGGCCCCTCCTGAATCTCCTGCTCGGCCTCGGCCAAGTCGAAGGGCAGCTTGCCCATCTCAATGTAGCAGGCCATGGCGCAGGCCACGGCAGCCACAACCACGGCCACCATCGGATAGGCCTGCAAGGTGGCCACGGCATTGGCCATGATGCCCACATTCGTCGACCCCACGGCCACGGCCATGACGAACAGCACAAGCATGAGCGAGGGCTCCACCAGCACGCCCACCAAAAGCTCGCGGATGCCGCCGATGGCAGTATAGGAGCCGGCAGAGTCGATGGACGCCAGGCTGAACATGAAGCGCGGCAGGGCCATCAGGTACAGGATGGTGATGATGTCACCCAAGATCGGAATAGGGCACGCCTGCATGGCCAGGGGAAGCCCTGCGGCAATGAGGATGAAGCAGCCCAAAAACACGGGCGGCATCGCGCGGGACACCAGCCCGCTTCCCCCCTCGCGCACCTCGCAACGGTGCCACAACTTCGCGAGGTCGTAGTAGTCTTGCAGCGCCGAGGCACCCTCGCGAGCATGCATCTTTGCCCGGATTTTACGGGCGATGCCCGAGACAAGCGGAGCAAGCGCCACCAGAAGGACTGCCTGCAGCAGTGCAACAACAATAGACATGGCAGCCTCCTATCGAACGAGAACGATGAGCGCGAGGAAGAACACCAGCGCACCGACGATGTACACGATGTAGGTGCGGTAGTCGCCGCTTTCCATGCGGCCGAACCACGCGCCCAGATCGCGTACGATGGACAGAACGGAATTCGAGAGCGCCGGAGCATGTTTCTCAGCCGGGGCAATGCCGAAGACGCGGTCGCGGTCGAAACGCGAGGAGGCGCCCTTGGGAGCCGGAGCAGCCGCAGGAGCGGCCGACTCGGCCTCGGGGTCGATGGCGCGGCCGATCAGACGCGCCATGGTCTGGCCTGCCCGATTCACCCCGTAGCGGATGGCATACAAGGGCCCCATGAAGTTCTTCACGTTGGCTCCCACGGTGGAGGCCAGCGTCTCCATGGACAGATCGGGCTCGTAGCCGCAGGCCCAAGGCTTGGGGTCGGCCTTCATGCCGGCCTTGGCGTTGGCAACGTTTCGCACCAGGGCGCAGACGGCGATGACTGCCGCCATGAGCACAGCCAAGATAAGCGGCGAGACCACCGACACGGTGTCGAGCGACACCAGGGTCACGCCCTCAGCCACCGGCAGGGCGGGGGCGGCCAGCATAGAGGCCCCGATCGACTCGATAACCGGCGCGATCCATGCCGCGCCCAAGCCCAGAACCACGCAGGCCACCGTCAGCACCACCATGGCGGTAACCATGGGGGTCGGCACCTCGCAGGCGCGCTCGGCAGCCTCGGAACGAGGCTTCGCCAAAAACGTCACGCCGAAGGCCTTCACGAAGCAGGTGACCGCCAAGGCGCCGGTAATAGCCAGGGCCACCACCGCGAACGCGAACACGATGCGCAGGAAGATATCGCCCTCCATGGCCGCGCCGATCAGCCCCTGATAGGTGAACCACTCGGACACGAAACCGTTCAGAGGCGGAATGGCCGAGATGGCCAGCGAGCCCACAAGGAAGCATACGGCCGTCCAGGGCATAAGCCGCGCCAGGCCACCCAGCACCTCCATGTTGCGGGTGCCCGTGGCATGCAGCACGCTGCCGGCGCCCAGGAACAGAAGGCCCTTGAACATAGCGTGGTTCACCAAGTGGTACAAACCGGCCAGAAGGCCGATGGCAGCCAGCCACGGCAGCCCTGCGGCCCAGCCGAAGATGCCCGTCCCCACACCGAGCAAGATAATGCCGATGTTCTCCACGGAATGGTAGGCCAAAAGGCTCTTCAGGTCGTGCTCGCCCAGAGCGTACACCACGCCGAGAACCGACGAGACGGCCCCGATGACGATGACAAGCACGCCCCAGCCGATCTCGCCGCCCGCTGCCCCCAGAAGATCGAAGCACACTTTGCAGATGCCGAAGATGCCGATCTTGATCATGCCGCCGGACATGAGCGCCGACACATTCGAGGGCGCGGCCGGATGAGCCTGGGGCAACCAGGAATGGAAGGGGACCATACCCGCTTTGGCGCCGAAGCCGAAGAAGGCCAGCACGAAGGCGACTGTCGCGAGCGCCGGCGCGAAGGCCGTGGCACGGAAGGCCGCAAATTCCAAAGAGCCGGCGGCGCTGGCCATCACGAAGAACGAGATGGCGATCATCAGAAAACCGATATGGGCCATGATGAGGTACAGAAAGCCGCCCCGCACCGACTTCTCGGTCTGATCGATGATGACAAGCACGTAGGACGTAAGCGACATCAGCTCGAAGAACACGAGGAACCAAAACGCGTTGTCGGCCAGGATGACCAGGTTCATCGAGGCGATGAACAGGTTCATGAACAGCCCGATGACGCCGATGCCCTTGTCGTAGTACTCGTCGAAGTACGACAGGCCGTAGAGCCACGCCACGAAGGCCAAAGCCGCGATAACGGCAATGAGCAGGCCCGCCAGCGGGTTCAACAGCAGCGAGAAGTTCGTGAAGGGCATAGGCCCCAGCCAGCTGACGTAGGTGGCCGTTTGGAGCAGGGCGCCCACGCCGCCGGCGAAGCTCAGCGCGGCCGCTCCCATGCCTCCCACACAGGCGACGGTCTTCGCCGCCTTAGGGGTCTTGCCGCACAGCAGCGACACCACGCCCGTGGCGCAGGAGACCCCAAGCGAGAGCAAAACAAGTTCAAGCATTTAGGACCTCCTTAGATTTGTTGAGCGGCCCATCATAATTTGATTGGCCGCCACTGCCGCCTGCATCTTGTCCTTGCGGATACCCGCCAAGGTGGTGGCATCGCGCACATACAGCGCATTGGTCGGACAGGCCGCTACGCAATGGGGACCCTCTTCAGGGTCATAGGTTGAGCACAGATCGCACTTGACAGCGCAGGTGTACACGCCAAGATCCCAGGCCAGCAAGGGCGATGTGCCCCGCGGCTGGATCGGCGTGGGATAGGATGTGCCGGCCACCCCGGCCGTGGACGTGCCCGATGGATGGATGGCGCCGAAGGGGCACACGATCGCGCACATCTTGCAGCCGATACAGGTCTGCTCGTTCACGACCAGGGCCTCTTCGGTACGGGTGATAGCGTCCACTGGACACACCGCCAGGCAGGGAGCGCCCTCGCACTGGTGGCAAGTAACGGCCGCCGTCACCTCGGGGGCGAAAACCATGGCAAGGCGGGGCTCCGCCTGCAGCCCGGCCATGCGATGGCCGTGACTGCAGGCGGCAAGGCACGTTCCGCATCCAATACACCGCTCCGGCTCTATAGCGATGAAGGTATTCATCTTGATCCTTTCGGAATCGATACCGGAATAGCGGGTTTAGGCCGTCGCGACCTCACTGGCGGGGGCGACCTCTTGAGGCGCCGCCTCGTTGGCCAGGCGCTCCTTCAGCGAGGTGTACAGCGACTGCATATGGCGCTCGGCCCATACCTGATCGTCGATGGAATGCACCTCGCAGGCGGAATACTTGTCCTCCGGCGTGCCAGACAACGGGTCGGTCACATGCATCGTCAGATCGTTGCACTTGCCGATCCACCACTGATAGGTCATGTACACCGCGCCCTTGTTGATGCGCTCGTCCAGGCAGGCACGGGTGATCACCTTGCCGCGACGCGAGCTCACCCACACCAGATCCTCGTCCTTGATGTTGCGGGTCTGGGCATCGGCAGGGTTGATGTGCACGTAGCCCGGCTCGTCGGCCAGCATCGAGAGCACCTTGCAGTTGCCAGTCATAGAGCGGCAGGAATAATGCCCCACCTCGCGTACCGTGCACAGCACCAGAGGATAGGCGTCATCGGGCATTTCCGTGGGCTCCACGAAATCGTGGGCCATGAGGATCGCCCTCTTGTCGGCGGTGTTGAACTGGCCGTTCTGGTACAGCGTCGGCGTACCGGGACACTCCAGCGTGGGAATGGGCCACTGGGCATGGCCCGTGCCCTCCATCTTCTCGTAGGTGGCGCCGTAGAAGTTCGGGCACAGCGAGCGCATCTCGTCCCAGATTTCCTTAGCGTCCTCGTAGTGCATGGGATAGCCCATGCGGGTGGACAGCTCGCTGAAGATTTGCCAATCGTGCTTGCACTCGCCCTTCGGCGGCACAGCCGCGGTAAAGCGCTGGAAGGTGCGGTCGGAGGCAGAGAACACGCCGTCGTGCTCGCCCCAGGAGGTGCCGGGGAACACCACATCGGCTAGAGCCGTGGTCTGGGTCATGAAGATGTCCTGGCTGATGAGCAACTCCAGGTTCTCCAGGGTCTCCTTCATGTCGGCAGAATCCGGCTCGGTCTGCAGCGGATCCTCGCCGAAATTATAGAAGGCCTTGATCTTGCCTTCCTTCACCCCATGGGGCAGATCGGTCAGCTTGAAGCCGGGCACAGCGGGCAGCTTGCCCTCGGGCAGACCCCAGGCCTTTTCAAACTTAGCGCGGGCCTCGGGATTCTCCACCTTCTGATAGCCGGGAAGCAAGCTCGGCCACATACCCATGTCGCAGGAGCCCTGCACGTTGTTCTGGCCGCGCACGGGGGCCAGACCCGCGTTGTCGCGGCCGATTTGGTTGCTGATGCAGGCGATGGCGGCAATGGTGTGCACCACCTTTACACCCTGGCGCTGCTGAGTCACGCCCATGCCCCAGCCAATGATGGAGTTGGGAGAAGTGGCGTACATGCGGGCCGCCTTGCGGATATCCTCCGGGTCGCAGCCGCAAATCTCGGCCACCGATTCGGGCGTGTAGTTCTTGATGGTCTCCCACCACTCGTCGAAGCCCGTGGTGTGGGCATCGATGAAGGCGCGGTCGTGCATGTTCTCAGACACGATCACGTTGGCAAAGGCGTTCATGAAGGCCAGGTTGCAGCCGTTCTTGATCTGGATGTACAGATCGGCGATGCGGGCAGTCTCGATGGAACGGGGGTCCACCACGATGATCTTCGCGCCCTTCTCCTTCGCCTTCACAATGCGGCGCGCCACAATGGGATGCGAGGCCGAGGGGTTGTAGCCGAACAGCATGATGAGATCCGCGTTCTCCATGTTGGGGATGGAAACCGACATGGCACCGGAACCCACCGTGTCCATAAGGCCGATAACGCTTGGGCCATGGCAGGTGCGAGCGCAGTTGTCGATGTTGTTCGTGCCCACGCAGGCGCGGGTGAACTTCTGCATAACATAGTTGGCCTCGTTGCCCGGGCCACGGGAGGAGCCAGTGAGCATGATAGCGTCGGGACCGTACTTCTCCTTGATGGCGGTCAGCTTCTTCGCGGTGAAGTCCAGGGCCTCGTCCCAAGTGACGCGCTCAAGCTCGCCGCCCTTTTCGCGACGGATCATGGGGTGCAGGATGCGCGGCGTCAGTATCTTCGTGTCATTGATGAAATCGAAGCCCGACAGGCCCTTCAGGCACAGTTCGCCCTCGTTGGTCACGCCATCGATGCCCTCAGCGCCAATGACCATGCCGTCGTCTACGATGAGATTCAACTTGCAACCGGCACCGCAGTACGGGCAGACGGCCATATGCTTTTCCATAGTGGGTTCCTCTCTCTTCCCTAGTTCAAGTCCATGTTAAGCGGCACGCTGGAGAAAGCGCCCGAAGCCACAGCGGCCTGCATGCGACGCTTGCGCTGGCGATCGGCCAACTCCTCCTCGTCGACCACCATCAGGCCTCCCGTGGGGCACGCCTCAACACAGGCCGGACCGCCCTCGCGGTCGTAGCACAAGTCGCACTTGACGAGCGACGCCTTCGGCGCGCCCTCGAGGGTCAAAGTGCCCAGCCGCGCCGTGTTCTCCTGGGGAACCACCTCCACGGCACCGTAGGGGCAGGCCAGCACGCAGCTGCGGCAGCCGATGCAGCGCTCCTGCTTCACCGCCACGCGCGCACCGTCGAAATACAGCGCCCCCTCGGGGCACGATGCGACGCACGGGGCATCGGCACAATGGTGGCACACGATAGGGGCCGAGATAGTCAGTGTCGTGACGAGATTCAGGCGCGGTTTCGGAACGTCTCCGGGCACGCTATGCTTGAGCAAGCAGCCCGCCATGCAGGTCTGGCAACCAATGCACAGACCAGGATCGGCAATAACAAATTTAGAGCCCATGTAATCCTCCTACAAACTCTTCTCCGTTTTGGCCTTGCGGCCCCCTTACCGTCAGGGTTTCGCGACGCATCGCACCCAATAACGACCAACGTCCCGGAAACGCCGTCGCCAAGGCAAACCCCTATCAGCACGCAGAACCCCTGCGGTAAGACCAAATCACGTGAAAGATGCAAAGAGAATCTGGCAGCCAGTGCCTTTCGAAGATGTCACGGCCGTTATACGCTCTGCCTTTCGATTCGTAAAGAGTGATTTTTTGGGTTTCTTGAACTTGAAACAAAAGCAGCCGCTTTAAGTGCTTCCAAATACGTAGTACAATTGCACTACATTATTCTTAAGTTACCAGGCATTTCTTCCTGAAATGAGCGATTTGCACCTTCTTTATGCGTCCGCTATCCGTTTTCCGATCCCTATAAATTTTTTCGAGGAGACCCTTATGAGCAAGCAGGCAACTCTGCAAATTCGCATCGATGAGCACCTGAAAGACTCGGCGGAGCACCTGTTCTCCTCTCTCGGTCTTTCTGCATCCGAGGCCGTCCGCCTCTTCATTGCCCAAAGCATCAATGAACGCAGGCTCCCTTTCACGCCTCACCTCAGCAAGAGCGAAGGCGAAACCTCGGCATTCGGCAAACTGCGCCATTACGCCAACCTGCATCTTTCAGGTGACGAACGTACCGCCTGGATCAAGGAACAGGGTGATCGGCACCTGCGAACCTCACTCCCCGCAGGCAGTCCCTCGAGCTGCCCACCCGCCATCGTCGATGAAACGGTATTGCTGCACTATCTGCTGGACGACGATGCCCGCGCCTCAGCTAAAGCGCACCGCATTGTGGCCTCCGGCACCGCCCAAGCCCATCCGGAGACTATCGCCCGCACAGCGCGGCTTCTGGAGGAGAACTACCACGTACCGCGATCGCTTCTCGGCACGGTCATCGAGCTTCTGGCCGATGACGTATCCCTCGAGGACGGAGCCGCCGTGCGCCTCGCTGCCCGGCTTTACGCCAACAACCGCCTCAGTTTCACCGACTGCCTCACCGCCGCCCGCAACGTCCTGACTGGCTACCCCGTTGAAACCTTCAACCCCGCCCTCAAGCGCCTCGTGAAATAGAGAAGCCCCGTGCTCTTTCGAACACGGGGCTTTCGCCTTGCAGGGATTCGCCCAAGGAAGCCAACGGAACTTAAAGAATTCTCAGGCTGACTTCCTTCAGCTGGCGGCCGGTGACGGCGCTGGGGGCACCGGTCATGGGGTCGCTCGCGCTGGACGTCTTCGGGAAGGCGATGACGTCGCGGATGGAGTCCTTGCCGGCCAGCAGCATGACCAGGCGGTCGAGGCCGAGGGCGATGCCGCCATGGGGCGGGGCGCCCAGCTCGAGGGCGCGAATAAGGTGGCCGAACTTCTCGTCGATCTGCTCGTCGGTGAGGCCCACCACGCGCAGGATGCGACGCTGCTCCTCGGCGTTGTGGATACGGATAGTACCGCCGCCCACCTCGAAGCCGTCCATGACCAGGTCGTAGGAGTAGCTGCCGCAGGCCAAGGGATCGCTCTCGATCTTGTCCAAGTCCTCCTTCAACACATGGGTGAAGGGATGGTGCTCGGCGGCGTACTTCTTCTCGTCCTCGTCGTAGCGGAACATGGGGAAGTTCACGACCCACAACAGCGCATGGCCGTCGCGCGGGATGTTCAGCGCCTCGGCCATATGCAGGCGCAGGGCCGAAAGCACGGCGTTGGCCACTTCGGGCTTGTCAGCCGCGAACAGCAACAGGTCGCCGGGCTCCACTTCCATCTCGGCTTTCAGAGCCGCCCATTCCTCGTCGGTGAAGAACTTCTTGATGGGGCTCTTCTCCTGGCCGTCGGTGGTGAACGCCACCCAGGCCATGCCCTTGGCACCGTTGGCCTCGGCGATGGAGGCAAGCTTCTCCACCTCGCCGCGGGACCAGTCGCCAGCACCCTTGGCGTTAATGGCCTTCACGACGCCGCCCGACTGGGCCACCGAGGCGAACACCTTGAAGCCGGTGTCCTTCACGATGTCGGTAATATCGTGCAGCAGCATGCCGAAGCGCACGTCGGGGCGGTCGCAGCCGTAGAGGCGCATAGCCTCGGAATACTGCATCTTCTGCAGGGGGAACTCAACGTCGGTGACGCCCACGGCCTTCAAAGTCTCGGCCATGACGCCTTCCATCATGTCGGTGACGTCCCAGCCCTCCACGAAGGACATCTCAATGTCCACCTGGGTGAACTCGGGCTGGCGATCGGCGCGCAGGTCCTCGTCGCGGAAGCAGCGGGCAATCTGGTAGTAGCGCTCGACACCGGCGCACATGAGCATCTGCTTGAACTGCTGGGGGCTCTGGGGCAGGGCGTAGAACTTGCCGGGGTTCGGACGGCTGGGCACGATGTAGTCGCGGGCACCCTCGGGAGTGGAGTTCGCCAGAATGGGCGTCTCGATCTCCAGGAAGCCGCGCTCGTCGAGTGCCCGACGCATGGCCTGGGTGATCGTGTGGCGCAGCTTCAGGTTGGCGAGCATCTCCGGACGGCGGATGTCCAGATAGCGCCACTTCATACGGGTGGTCTCGTCGGTCTCGATGCCGTCTTCAATGGAGAACGGCGGCGTGACCGAGGTGTTCAGCACCTCCACCGCGTCGGCCAGCACCTCGATGGTGCCGGTGACCATGTTCGGGTTCACCGCCTCGGGCGCACGCTCGCGCACGCGGCCGGAGATCTTCAGCACGTATTCGCGGCCCAAATGCTCGGCCTTCTGGAAGTCCTCCGGCGAAACGCAGTCGGGGTCCACCACGATCTGCGTGTACCCCTCGCGGTCGCGCAGGTCGATGAAGATAAGCCCGCCATGGTCGCGCGTATGCCACGCCCACCCGGTCAGGACCACTTCCTGGTTCACATCATCGGCACTCAGCTGCCCGCAGGTAGCCGTGTGCATGCAGTACTCGTTGCGGAAATCTTCCATAGTGCTGTTCGTTCTCCTAGTCATTACTCTTCGATAAGGTCGCGAAGGACGTATTGCAGGATACCACCATTCTCGTAGTATCGGCCCTCCGTAGGCGTATCGATACGCACGGTGGCGTGGAATTCCACGGTGCTTCCATCGGCCTTGGTCGCCGTCACCTTAACCTGTGCCGGATTCGGCAGGCCCTCCGAGAAGTCGATGGGGGCCACGGTGAGCGTCTCGGAGCCGTCGAGGCCGAGCCATTCGGCGTTCTGCCCCTCTTGGAACTGCAGCGGCAAAATGCCCATGCCGATGAGGTTCGAACGGTGGATGCGCTCGAAGCTCTCGGCGATGGCCACGCGCACGCCCAGAAGCATGGGGCCCTTGGCCGCCCAGTCGCGCGACGAGCCGCTTCCGTACATCTTGCCCGCGAGCACCGCCGCCGGCGCGCCGGCCTTCTCGTAGTTCACGGCCGCATAGTACAGCGGCGTGATGTCGCCCGTGGTGAAGTCGCGGGTCCAGCCGCCCTTGCGACCGTCGGCCAGCTTGTTCTGCAGCTTCACGTTGGCGAAGGTGCCGCGCATCATCACCTCGTGGTTGCCGCGACGAGCGCCGTAGGTGTTGAAATCGGCCGGGACCACGCCGTGCTCCTCCAGGTACTCCGCCGCCGGCATATCGGGCGCGATGGCACCGGCCGGCGAAATGTGGTCGGTGGTGATGAAGTCGCCGAAGTTGCCCAGCACACGGGCCCCTTCGATGGGCTCCTGGCCGGTCACCTCGCGCGTCATGCCATCGAAGTACGGGGGACGACGCACGTAGGTGGAATCGGCATCCCAGGAGAAGGTGTCGCTTGGCTCGGCGCCCAGGTCCTGCCAGGCTGCATCGCCCTCGAACATGCCGGCGGCGCCCTGCTCGTACAGGTCGACCGTCACGTAGCGCTCTACCAACTCGGCCACTTCTTCGGCCGAGGGCATGAGGTCGGCCAAAAATACCGGCTGCCCCTCCGCGTCATAGGCCAGCACCTCGTTGACCGGATCGAAGTTCATCGTGCCGGCAATGGCGTAGGCGATGACGTAGGCCGGCTGCATCAGATAATTCTGAGACACGTCAGGGGAAATGCGTCCTTCGAAGTTGCGGTTGCCGGAAAGCACGCTGGCCAGCTCGATGTCATCGGCGATGGCGTGCATCTGGGGCATGAGCGGGCCGGAGTTGCCGATGCAGCTCATGCAGCCGAAGCCGCAGGTGTAGAAGCCCAAATCGCGCAGGGGCTGCGTAAGTCCCGCGCGCTCGAGCAGCAGCTCGGTGGCGCGGCTACCCGGAGCCAGGATGGTCTTCACCCAAGGCGCCGCGCCCAAGCCGCGATCTGCGGCGTTGCGCGCCACCAGGCCGGCGGTGATCATCATGGCCGGATCGGTAGCCGTAGTGCAGCTGGTAACGGCCGCGATGGCAATGGCGCCATGGCCCAGACCGCAGTCCCGACCGTCGATTTCCGCATGTGCCAGACCTTGAACGAGGCCTCGCTCATCGCAGATGGCATGGAAGCGCTCGCGGGCCTCGGCCAGGGGAATACGGTCGTGGGGACGCGAGGGACCGGCGATGGAGGGTACCACCGTGCCCAGATCGAGCTCAATGACCTCGGCGTAGGTGCGGGGCGCAGCCGCCCCGTCGTTCCAGTAGCCCTGGGCCTTGGCGTAGGCCTCCACAAGCGCCACCTGGTCGTCGCTGCGGCCCGTCAGACGCAGATAGTCCAGCGTACGCTCGTCCACGGGGAACAGCGTGCACGTGCAGCCGTACTCCGGCGTCATGTTCGAGATGCAGGCGCGCTGAGTGGCCGACAGCTCCGCCACACCAGGGCCGAAGCACTCCACGAACTTGCCCACCACGCCGCGCTCGCGCAGCATGCTGGCGAAGGTGAGGGACACGTCCATAGCCGACACGCCCGCCGCCAGCTTGCCCGTCAGCTTCACGCCGATAACCTGGGGCACCAGCGTAGTGATGGGCTGGCCGAGCGCCGCGGCTTCGGCCTCGATGCCGCCCACGCCCCAGCCGAGCACGCCGATGCCGTTGGCCGTCGGCGTGTGCGAGTCGGTGCCCACGAGCGTGTCGAAGTACACCACCGGCGTGCCGTCGGCGCCGGTGCGCCCCGCCGGCGACTCCATCACCACGCTGGCGAACTTCTCGATGTTCAGCTGGTGGCAGATGCCCTGTCCCGGCGGCACGATGCGCACGTTCTCGAAGGACTCCTGGGCCCACTTCAGGAAATCGTAGCGCTCGGCGTTGCGCTGGAACTCGAGTGCCATGTTCTCGTCCATGCAGCCGGCGCATCCGGCCTTATCGGCGATGACCGAGTGGTCGATGACCAAGTCGCACGGCACCTGGGGGTTGATCTTCTTAGGGTCGCCGCCCAGCTCGGCGCAGGCCTCGCGCATCACGGCGAAATCCACGAACACCGGCACGCCCGTGAAGTCCTGGAACAGCACGCGGGCCGGCGAGAACTCCACTTCCTCGCCCGTCTGCCCGGCCTGGCCGGCTGCCACGATGCGCTCGGCCATGGCGCGCGCCTCGTCCTCGCTGCGGGCGCAGCGCAGCGCGTTCTCTAGCAACACCGTCAGCGAATAGGGCAGTCCCTGCGCGCCGTCGATGCCGGCAACGGGATAGTAGGTGTAGGACGTGTCCCCCACCTTCAAAGAAGACTCAAAACTCATGGAATACCTTTCTGAAAAAGCGATCGACTAGGATACGTTCTCGAGAATCTGGGTGGCGCGGCGCTTCAGCATACCCTTGCCGTTCGTAGAATCGAACCGCATGCGGTCAGCGAGCGCCTCTTTCACGCTGCCGTCGAGCTTGCCCTGAGAGAAATCGATAACCGCGAGCAGCATATCCTGGAACTCCAGGTCGCCGTGATAGCACTGGATGCCCTCGTCGATAAGCGACCACACCTTGGTCGAACGTGCCTCGGTAGTGGCGCCCAGCTTGCAGAGAAAACGCATGGCGGCCAGGCGCAAGGGCCCGCTGTCCTCATCGAAGAGAGCCGCCTCGGCGCCGAGAACGGCCTTCTCGCACGCCTTCGCATCAAGGGGCACCATCTGAGTGAGCGCATCGAGGCACTCCCAGCGCGTCTGCGCCTCGGGGCGCTCGAGGGCATCGACCAAATCGGAAGCATAGGGCACCAAAAGTTCGGCATTAACCGCCGCCACACCGGCAATCACCTTGGCCGCCTGCTGACGGCCCCGTCGGCTTCCATCCGACAGCGCCTCGATGAGCCCCTTCAATACCTCGGGGTTCGCCACGGCCTCTTCAACACGCTGCACATCCTCTGGGGTTTCGGCACTCAAGGGAAACCCTCCTCTCTCACGTCTTCCCGCCGCAAGCGGGCGCTACTTTTCCAGAAAACATTATAAGCCCCCTCATGTTTCCAAAAAAAGAAAAAGCACCCCACAGGGTGCCCAATATCGAAGAAAGGCAATACTTGAATATCTCACCGGTTCGCCCAAGGAAGCCAGCGAGGGGCCGACGAAACAAGAAAGCTCCCCCTGCGAGCGGAACGACCTGTCCTCCCGCGGCCTGGCGCCG
>CAJUSP010000024.1 GCA_910589165.1 uncultured Adlercreutzia sp. | reverse complement strand
CGCGCGAGCCGATCCACTCGGTGCGGGTGCCGGCGTTCATGCGCAGCGCCCCGCCCACGGTGCCCGGCGTGCCCACGGCGAACTCGAAGCCGCCGAGCGCCCGCTTGAAGGCCTCTTGGACCACCGAGGACAGCGTGGCCCCGGCGCCCACGAGGAAGCGGCCGTCTTCGAACTTGAGGGTGCGGAAGTCGCGCCCGAGCGTAATGGCCACGCCCGGGAAGCCCTCGTCGGCCACGAGCACGTTCGAGCCGCGGCCGAGCAGCACCCAGGGCGCGCCCGACTCCTCGCACACCTGAATGAGATGCGTCAGCGCCCCCACGGAGTTCGCGCGCACGAAGAACCGCGCCGGGCCGCCGATGCGGTAGGTGGCATGGCGGCTCAAGGGCTCGTTGGGGTAGACGTCGCCGTCGAAGCGGTCGTCCACCAGAAGCGACTGTACGGGGGAAGCGTGGCGGGCCATGGCTGCCTCTAGCGGCCCAGCTCGTCGACGAGCTGCGGCGCGATGGCGGTCACGTCGCCCGCGCCCATGGTGATGATCAGGTCGCCGGGCTCGGCGATGTCCATCATGGCCGGCACGGTGTCGATGCGCCGCGCGACGAAGCGGGCGTTCGGGTGCCCGTGGTCGGTCACCACGTTCAGGAACGTCTTGCCGCTCACACCCGGCACCGGCGCCTCGCCGGCCGAGTACACGTCCATGAACGTGACGGTGTCGGCCCCGTCGAAGGCGGCGCCGAACTCGTCGCGCATCACCTCGGTGAACAGCTTCACCCGCGAGTAGCGGTGGGGCTGGAACAGCACGTGCACGCGGTTGAAGTCGAGCTCCTTGGCCGCGTTGATGGTGGCGGCGATCTCGGTGGGATGATGGGCGTAGTCGTCCACCACGGTCACGCCCGCGGCCTCACCGATGAGGTCGAAGCGGCGGCGCACGCCGGCGAACTCCTGCAGCTTCTCGGCCGCCAGGTCCACATCGAGACCCAGAAGCGAAATAAGGGTGAGCACCGCAGCGCCGTTGGCCACGTTGTGCAGCCCTGGGTTCTGCTTGATGCGGCTCGCCACCACGCGCCCGTCGGGCAAACGCAGCGTGAAGCGGGTGCCCACGCCCTGGGCCTCGGTGGCCAGGATGCGGGCGTCACAGCCCTCGGAGAAGCCGTAGGTGGTCACCTCGCGACCGGTACCGCGGGCCACTTCCACCAGCTTCTCGTCGTCGCCGCACACCACCACCGGGCCGCCCTCGCGCACGCCGGCGAGGAACTGGGCGAACTGGGCGTAAATCTCCTCGAGGCCGTCGTAGTGGTCCAGATGGTCCGCCTCGATATTCGTCACGATGGCCGCCGCCGGCGACAGGTAGGTGAACGACTTGTCGGACTCGTCGGCCTCCACCACGTAGTAGCGGCCGGTACCGGAATGAGCGTTGGTGCCGTAGGCGCGCACGATGCCCCCGATGAGGAAGGTGGGGTCGTAGCCCATGGCGTCGAGGGTGCTGGCGAGCATCGAGGAGGTCGTGGTCTTGCCGTGAGTGCCGGCCACCGCGAGCGTGTCCAAGTCGCGCCCGAGGCGGGCGAGCATCTGGGCGCGGTGCACGATGGGAAGCCCCCGGCGGCGCGCCTCGACGAGCTCGGGGTTGTTGTCGAGAATGGCCGTGGAAACCACCACGGTGGGCTCGCCCTCGGGAAGGTTGGCGCCGTCCTGGCCGATGAAGATGGTCAGCCCCGCGTCGCGCAGCTGCTTGGTGTAGCGGCTCTCCTTCAAGTCGGACCCGCTGACCGCGATACCCTGGTCGTGGGCGACCCGCGCGATGCCGCTCATGCCGACGCCGCCGACGCCGATGAAGTGGAGCTGCTCAGTTGTATTGGCCATTAGCGCCTCGCTCTTCCGTAGGTTCAAACTTCGCTATTGTATAGCATCAGCGCCCCTCTGCGGCACGGGCCACAACATCTGCCAACATCGCGGCGGCCTCGCCGGTCTTCTGGGCGCGGGCGGCCTCGACCATGGACGCGCGCACCGCCTCGTCGTCGATAAGGGCGAAGAGCTTCTCGCGGAAGGCCTCGGTTTCCAACTGGTCGTCGGGCATCATGAACGCCGCCCCCGATTCCACCCAGGCCCGCGCGTTGGTGGTCTGGTGGTCGGCGGTGGCGAAGGGATAGGGCACCAGCAGCGCCGGAATGGCCAGGGCGGAAATCTCGGCAAGGGAGGTGGCCCCGGCCCGCGACACGATGGCGTCGGCGGCGGCGAGGGTCTCCCCCATGCGGTCCTGATACCCCATCACGTGCCAGCGGGCGGCCTCCTCATCGGTAAGGGCCAGGGCCTCTTGCACCGATTCCAACTCCTTGGGGCCGGTGATGTGCACCACGTGCAGGTTGGGGCGGCTCATCAGCTCGTCTTTCAGAGCCACAAGCGCCTCGTTGATGTGGCGCGCGCCCAGCGAGCCGCCGAACACGAGCAGCATGAAGTCGTCATCAGCCAGGCCGTACAGGGCGCGCCCGGCCGCGCGGTCGGCCTCAATGACCGAACGGCGCACGGGGTTGCCCGTCACCGTGACCGGGGCCTTCGTGGGCAGGCTCTCCGCCGACGCCTCGTAGGTGAGGCACACCGCGCTCGCCTTCTTCGCCAGGTACTTGTTCGCCATGCCGGCGACCGAGTTCTGCTCGTGCAGCACCACCGGCACGCCGGTCTTCTCGGCCGCCCGGGCCACGGGAATGCACACGTAGCCGCCGAAGCCCACCACCACGTCGGGCTTCACCTCGGAGAACCACTGCTTGGCCTTGCGGGTGGAGGCGGAAATGCGGGCGACCCCCTTGCAGAGCGACACCGGGTGCGCCCGATCGAAGCCGGAGGCCTCGAAAGCGGTGAAGTCGATGCCCGCCGCCGGCACGAGGCGTGATTCGACCCCCTGGGGGGTGCCGGCGAACCGGACGTCCCAGCCGCGGCTTTCAAGCTCCTCGGCCAGGGCCAGGGCCGGATTGATGTGCCCGGCGGTACCGCCGCCGGAAAGGACTGCCAACATGGGCTACCTCCTGCTACGTTGGGACGATCGGGTGTCGCTCGCACGCGACGGGCGGCCGGACGACCGCGAGGGGCCGCCCTGCCGCGGCGGGCGCGAAGAGCGGCTGCGCACCTCCACGGGCTCTTGGCGCACCAGGCGCAGATCGGCGCGGCGCTGCTCGTAGACGCTGGGCTCGGGCGGCGCGGCCGACACGCCTAAAATGAGTCCCACCAAGATGAACGAGGCGATCATGGACGTGCCGCCCGACGAGATGAACGGCAGGGGCTTTCCCGTGGTGGGGAACACCCCGATGACGCAGGCGATGTTCAAGAAGGCCTGGAACACGAGCATAACCGTGCAGCCCCCGGCCACCATGGCGCCGATGTCGTCGCCCACCCGCTCGGCGATGGCGAGCCCCGCGTAGAGCACCGCGAAGAACAGGCCGATGACCACGAGCGCACCCACCAGGCCCAGCTCCTCGCCGATGACGGCGAAGATGAAGTCGCTTTCCGAGGCGAACAGGTACTGGAACTTCTCGTGGGAGTTGCCGAGGCCCACGCCGAACAGGCCGCCCTCGGCGAGCGCATAGTACGACCGGATGATGTTGTAGCCGGTGCCGTAGCCGTCCTGCCCGTCGTTCCACGGGTCTAAGAACACCAGGCGGTCGGTGCGGTAGCCGGTGCCGAAGATGGCGTAGAGGCCGGCCACCACAGCCACCCCGCACAGCGCCAGAATGGCCCGCTTCGATACGCCGCCCATCCACATAACCGCGACGATGCCCACGAAGCAGATAGCCGTGGTGCCCAAATCCGACTGGGTGCGGTACATGATGCCCACGGGCAGCACGATAAGCAGCAGCGCCCGCACCAGCGTGGCCCGAAGCTCCACGGTGCCCGAGCGGTAGTCGATGATGAGGCGCACGGCCACCAGCAGAAACGCGATCTTGCACAACTCGGAGGGCTGCAGGCCGAACGAGCCGATGTACAGCCAGCGCTTGGCGCCGTAGTTGTCGGTGCCGACGAACCATACGGCCAGAATAAGGACCACGGCCACGCCCCACACGAGCCATACCGCAGGCCCCACCCACACGCGGTAGGGAATGACCTTCCACAGCACGAGGGCGCACACGAGCCCCAGGGCGGCGTAGGTAATCTGATCGGTGAAGAAGTCGCTGCCGGCCATGCCGTTCTCGAGCGCCTTCACCACCGAGGCCGAGTACACCATGACAAGCCCGATGAGCACGAGGGCGAACACGCACAGAAGCAGGATAACGCGAGGCCCCTGGCAAGAGGGGCCCGCCGTGCGCTGACTCTGTCGCAGAGGGTTCGGCAAGGGCCCTAGTCCTTAAGACGGGCGGCCCGGTCGGCCACCAGGCGCTTGAACACGTCGCCCCGCTCCTCGAAGCAGGAGAACTCGTCGAAGGAGGCGCAGGCCGGCGAGAGCACGACCACATCGCCGGGGCGTGCCAGGGCAAGGGCCGTATCGAGGGCCGCCTCCATGCCCGGCGCCTCGGCAACTTCGGGCACCTTCGAGCCGGCAAAGGCGGCGGCGAAGCGCTCGCGGGCCTCGCCGAAGCACACGACGGCTAAGGCGTGCTCCTCACAGGCAGCCACGAGCGGCGCCAGGTCGGTGCCCTTGTCGCGGCCGCCCAGAAGCACGATGGGGCGCTTGGGCAGAAAGGCCGTCAGGGCCACGAGCGTGGCGTCCACGTTGGTGGCCTTCGAATCGTTGTAGCACTCCACGTCGCCGACAGAGCCGGCCGGCTCGATGCGGTGCTCAAGGGGCGCGAAGGAGAGCAGGCCCTCGGCCACCGCCGTGGCCGTGGCGCCCAGAAGCAGCGCGCAGGAAGCGGCCGCCAACGCGTTCTGCTGGTTGTGGCCGCCCTTGATCTTCAAATCGTCCACGAAGATGAGGGGGTACTCCACCCCGCGCAGGTTCACCACCAGCTGGCCGCCGTCGCCGCGGAAGGCCGCGTTGGCCGCACCGCACGTCGCCCGCATATCGGCCCCGAGCCCAGCGGCGCCCCCCACGGGAATGTAGGGGAAGGGCACGCCGTCGGCCGCGCGCCAGGCGCGGATGCGCGCCCGCACGGTGCCGTCGCAGGCGTTCAGCACCGCCGCGCCGTCGCTCTCAACCAGGTTGGCCACCACCTTCCACTTCGCCTCGGCATAGGCCTCGAGGCTGCCGTGCCACGCCAGGTGGTCGGGGGTGATATTCAACACCACGGCCACATCGGGGGCGAAGTTCCGCGTGCTGGCCAGCTGGTAGCTCGACACCTCGGCCACGTACACCTCGGTGGCGCCGGCGGCCACCGCCGCAATGCACGGGTCGCCGATGTTGCCCACGGCCTGGGCCGCAAAGCCCGCCTCGCACAACAGGTGGCAGGCAAGGGCCGTGGTGGTGGTCTTGCCGTTGGTGCCGGTGATGGCCACCCAGCGGGCATCGGCGGCGCTCTCGCGCCAGGCGAACTCCACCTCGCTTATCACCTCGGCCGAGGCCGCCTTCGCGCTTCGGTAGAAATCGGAGTGCTCGGAAATGCCGGGGCTCGCGATGCACAGGTCGTAGGCCCCCTCGATAACCTCGTGGTCAAAGAGCACCTTGGCACCGCGGGCCTCCGCTTCGCGAGCCCAGCGCTCGGCCGCCCCGTTTCGAGCGCCTGCGGCCACGGCCAGCTCGCTCACGCGGCCGCCGATAAGGTTCAGGCAGTAGTCGGCAGCCGCCGTTCCCGATTTGCCGAGGCCCAAAACAAGCACACGCCCGAGCGTGGCGGGGGCGTGCTTGCGGTCGGCGAGATAAGTCGTCTGTTCCATGAGGCTCTACGCCACCCCCAGAGTCGTCGCGAAGTACAGCACGAAGCCGCAGGCGGCCAGCATGCCCGACACAATCCAGAAGCGTACGACCACCTTCGTCTCGGACCAGCCCTTCTTCTCGAAGTGGTGGTGCAAAGGCGCCATGAGGAAGATGCGCTTCTTGGTTTTCTTGTAGTAGAACACCTGAATCATAACCGAGAGGGCCTCGGCCACGAACAGGCCGCCGATGATGATGACAACGAACTCGGTCTTAGTCACCACGGCCAAACAGCCGAGCGCCATGCCGAGAGCCAGCGAGCCGGTGTCGCCCATGAAGATGTCGGCCGGGTGCGAGTTGAACCAGAGGAACCCGATGCAGGCGCCGGCCAAGGCGCCGGCGAACAGGGCCGGCTCCAGCACGCCCGCGCGAAACGCGATGGCGGCCATAACGAGCATGACCACCATGACCGTTCCCGCGGCCAAACCGTCGAGCCCGTCGGTGAGGTTCACGGCGTTGCACAGGCCCACGAGCAAGATAAGGCAGTAGATAAGGTAGAGCCAGGGAATCTCGATGCCCTCGCCCACGGGCACCACCGTGGTAAGCACGCCCAAGTCGATGGTGGCGATAAAGGGAATGTTCACCGTGGGCTCGATGCCGATGAGGTTCACCGCGGCCAGCACGAAGACGGCGGCGATGAGGAACTGCCCGACGAGCTTCGCCTTCGGCGTGAGCCCCAGGCTGCGCTCGTGGGCCACCTTCGAGGCGTCGTCGATGAACCCGAGCACGCCAGTGAGCACCGTGGCGCCCAGAAGCAGCCACAGCTCGGCTGTGGGCGCGCCCACCGAGGCCAGCAGCGTGAAGACGATGACCGCCACCAGCATGATGACGCCGCCCATGGTGGGGGTCCCCTGCTTCACCAGATGGCTCTGGGGGCCGTCGGCGCGCACCTGCTGGCCGATGTGGCTCGATTTCAGGAAGCGGATCCAGCCGGGCATGAGCACCATGGTGATGACCATGGCAATGGCCACGCCGAGGAAGATCATGAACGTCGGGTAGGCGGAGAACAGTGAGAACATCAGCGAACCAATCCTTCGACAATACGGGTCAGGCCCATGAAGTGCGAGGCCTTCACTAACACGGCGTCGCCGGGCTCGAGCAGGCTGTCGAGTTCCTCGAGCACATCGGCCACCGAGCCGGCGCGCCCGATGCGCGCCTCGTCCATGCCGGCCGCTCGCGCGCCCTCGGCGATAAAGGCGGCCAGCTCGCCCACGCAGATGAGCCGGTCGAGGGGCAGGGCCGCAGCGGCGCGTCCCACGCCCTCGTGGCAAGCCCGGGCGAAGCTTCCCAGCTCGCCCATGTCGCCCAGCACGGCGATGCGCCGGCCGGCCACCTCGGTGGCGGCGAACGTAGCCAGCGACGCGCGCATGGAGTCGGGACTCGCGTTGTAGGCGTCGTTGATCACCGTGAAGCCGCCGCGGGCGGCAACGACCTCCTGGCGGCCCGGCTCGGGCACCGAGGCGCCCAACGCCGAGGCGATGGTTTCCAGATCGAGGCCCAAAGCGTAGCCCACCGCTGCGGCGGCACAGGCGTTGTCAACGTTGTGCACGCCGGTGAGCGCGAGCGTGCAGCCCACGCGCTCCACGGTGGTGAACAGCGCGTCTTCCCCATGGTCGGACGCATCGCGGGCGCACAGGGTAAACGTCGGGCGCCCCTCGGCAGTGAGCTGCACATCTTCGGCCCACACCAGCTGGTCGCAGGGCGCCTCGCCTCGCTCGAGCAGGACGCGGGCATCGCCGTCGGCGTGGCCCGCGAAGCCGGACACCGCCACGGCCCGCTCGTGCAGACGCGCCTCTTCCACCTGGAAGGCGGCGAACTCATCGTCGAGGTTCGTGAACGCCCGGCCCGTGCCGGCCGGCAGCGCGCAGAACAGCTCGGCCTTCGCCCGGGCGATGTTCTCGCGCGAGCCCAGAAGCTCGATGTGGCTCTCGCCCACGTTGGTGACAAGCCCCCATGCCGGGCGCACGAAGTCGCACAACTCGGCGATTTGCCCGCGCCCGCGCATGCCCATCTCCACGACGACCACCGCCGTCTCGGGGTCGGCGGCCAAAAGGGTGCGCGGCACGCCCAGCTCGTTGTTCTGGTTGGCTTTGGTGGCCACCACGCTGCCCCAGGCGGCACACACGTCGCGCACGAGGTTCTTCGTGGTGGTCTTGCCCACCGAGCCGGTGAGCCCGATGACGCGCCCTCGCAAATGCCCGCGCCAGGCCCGGGCCAAGTCAGTGATGGCGCTGGCGGTGTTGGGCACCTCGATGATGGCGGCGCCCATCTCGCGGGCGAACAGCGCGCAGGACTCGCTCGGCGCGTCGGTCACGAGCGCCCCGGCCGCCCCGGCGCGCAGGGCCGCCTCCACGAAGGCGTGGCCGTCCACGCGCTCGCCGGGCAGCGCCACGTACAGCCAGCCGGGCTGCACCTCGCGGGAGTCCCAGGTGATGCCCGTCATAAGCGCGCTCGCGTCGATGGGCTCGACGAGGAACTGCCCGCCGGTGTAGGCGGCGATCTGTTTGGCGTTCAGGCGCACGGCTTCCTCCGTCTAACGTTCGCTTTCGGGCCCGAAGGCGCGCATGAGCTCTTCGGCGGCCACCACGCGGTCGTCGAAGGAGAGTACCGCGTCTCCCACAAGTTGGTAGTCCTCATGGCCCTTGCCCGCCAGCAGGATGGCATCGCCCGGCTGCGCCTCGGCGATGGCGGCGGCAATGGCGGCGCGGCGGTCCGGCTCGACCATGAAGCGGGACTCATCGTCCATGCCGCCCACGATGTCGGCGATGATGGCGTCGGGGTCCTCGTTGCGCGGGTTGTCGCTCGTCACCACGGCGAAATCGGCCGCGAGTGCCGCCGCCCCCATGATGGGGCGCTTGCTGGCGTCGCGGTTGCCGCCGCAGCCGAAGACCACGAGGGTCCGACCGTTTGAGAGCTCCTTGATGGAGGCGATGGCCTTGGTGAGCGCATCGGGGGTATGGGCGTAGTCGACGTACACGGTCACCGGCGCCTCGCAGTCGCAGCGGACCTGTTCCAGGCGGCCGGGCACGGCGGGCATGGTGGCCAGGGCCTCCACGATGGTGTCGACGGGAATGCCCAGCGACAGCGCGCAGCCGAAGGCCGTCATGACGTTCTCCACGTTGAAGCGGCCCACAAGCGGGTAGGTCACTTCCACGCGCCGCCCGCGCACCTCCAGGACCGCCGTGGTCGAGGTGGCCCCGTAGGTGACCTCGAGGGGGTGAATCTGGGCCGTCTTGTCGAAGCCGGTGGTTATCACCTCGTCGCCGGCGGCGGTACAGCGGGCCAGAAGCTCGCGGCCCCAGGCGCCGTCGATGGAAATGACGCGACGGGCCGGGTAGTCCTTCGAGAACAAAAGCGCCTTGGCCTCGAAGTAGTCGTCGAAGGTGTGGTGGTAGTCCAGATGGTCCTGGGTCAGGTTCGTGAACGCCGTCACCGCGAAGCGGGCGCCCCAGGTGCGCACCAGATCGAGCGCGTGCGAGCTCACCTCCATGGCCACCACCGTGCAGCCCGCGTCGCGCATGCGCGCGAACAGCTTCTGCAAATCGGGGGACTCGGGCGTGGTACGGTCGGCGTGCTCCATGACGCCGGCGATCTTGTTGCCCACGGTGCCGATGACGCCGCAGCGGTTGCCGGCCACTTCGGCAATGTGCTCCACCAGGTAGGTAGTGGTGGTCTTGCCGTTGGTGCCGGTGATGCCCACCAGCGAGAAGTCGGCCGAGGGGTGGTCGTAGTAGTTCGCCGCCGCGTGGGCCATGGCCTTGCGCGAATCGGCCACCACGACCTCGGTCACGTCGGTGGCGTCGGCCAGGTACACCTTGCGCTCGACCACGAGCGACGTGGCGCCGCGATCGATGGCGTCTTGGGCGAAGCTGTGGCCGTCCACCACGTTGCCCACGATGCAGAAGAACATATCGCCCGGGGCCACCGCGTTGCTGCGGAAGGCCAGGCCCTCCACAGGCTCGGCCCCGTTGCCGATAATGGTGCAGTCCATTCCTTCAAAAAGCTCTTCGCAGGTCTTCGTCATGACGCGCATCTACCTTTACTCGCTTTGGTCGGGCTGCGCCGAATCGTCCGCAGATGCGTCGCGCTCGGGCACCGGCTCGTTGGATGTGATGCCGTAAAGCTTCACGGCAGAAGCCATTATATCGTTGAAGATTTGGGTGGTCTGCCGCATGGCGTAAACCTCGTTGGCTCCTACAAAACAAACTAAATTGCTCGACGAGTTGTTAATGAACCCGCAGAAGCCGATGTTGTACACCTCTTTCTTGTAGCCGCCCTCGTCGGAGGCGATCTCGGCCGTGGAGGTCTTGCCGCACACCTCGTAGCCCGCGATGTCGGCCTTAAGCCCGGTGCCGTCGGTGACCACGCTGCGCAGCATCGACTTCATGTCGGCGAACACCGCAGGCTCGTTGGCCACCTTCTCCTGGGGCCAGTCGAGCACTTCCCCGCTCTGCGGCATAGAAATAAGGAAGTGCGGGGTCACGAGCGAGCCCTCGTTCTCGATGGCGGCGTAGAAGCGCAGCATCTGCAGCGGCGTGACCGAGATGCCCTGGCCGAAGCTCACGTTGTAGCCGGTGATCTTCGCCCAACGGTTGAAGTCCTGCACGTAGCCGGCCGCCTCGCCGGGGTAGTCGATGCCCGTGGTCTCGGTCAGCTTGAAGCGCATGATGTTGTCGTAGAAGTGGCGCCAGCCGGCGTCGTCGGTGGCCAGCGCGATGCCCACGTTCGACGAGTGGTTCAGAATCTCGCGCAGCGAGTAGGTCTCTCCCTCGCGGTCGTGGGAGTCGCTCACGTTGTAATCGTCGGCCGAAAGCGTGCTCGGGCAGAACATGGTGTCCTCGGGCCCCATGGTGCCCTGCTCCAGAATGGTGAGCGCCGAGACGGCCTTGAAGGTGGACCCGGGCTCGTAGGCCTGGGTGATGGCGCGCACCGACTCGCTGCCCACCTCGGAGTTGGCCATGTCGGCCGGGTTCATGTAGGGCAGCGAGCAGGCCGCGAACACCTCGCCGGTGGCCGCATCCATGACAAGGGCGCTCCCCTCCTCGGTCTCCAGTTCCACGACGCCGTCGGCCAGGGCCTGTTCCACGGTGTCCTGGAGCTTGATGTCCAGCGAGATCATAATATCCTGGCCGTTCACCGCCGGGCGCTCCTCCTGCACCCCGCCGGGGATGGGAAAGCCCTGCTCGCCGCGCTCGCCCACGTAGAGGCCGGGCTCGCCGCGCAGGATGTCGTCGTACTGGAGCTCGAGGCCGCAGATGCCCTCCCCGTCCATGTTGCAGTAGCCGATGACCTGGCCGCCGATGGCCCCGTTGGGGTACTCGCGGCGCGTCTCGGAGATGAAGTAGATGCCGTCGAGCTTCAGCTCGCGCACCTTGTCGGCCACCTCCACGTCGGCCTGGCGCTTGATGTAGACGAAGGTGGTGGAGGGGGTCGAGAGCAGCTTCTCGTAGTCGGCGGTCTGGCCGCCGAGCACGGCGCAGAGTTCCTGAGCCTCCTGGTGGGCGTCGGTCACCTCCACCGGGTTCGCGTAGATGGTCGTGGCCTCTACCGAGGTGGCAAGCACGATGCCGTTGCGGTCGTAGATGGTGCCGCGCCGGGCCGTGGTCTCGAAGTTCACCGTGCGGGACTCGAGCGCCATGGCCGAGTACTGGTCGGCCACCACCACCTGCAAGAACAGCAGACGCAGAAGGAATACCACCACGACGGCGGCGAACAGCAGAAGCACCGCCTTCGCACGGCCGGAGACAAGGGGAAGCGACGCGTTCAAGTTCGCGACGGTGCCCGCGGCCGTACGGGACGCCGAGGCGCGGGCCGTCTTCTCGCGCGCGCTCTCGCGGGAGGCGCGGGTGCTGTAACGCTGCGGTGCCACGGGCGCCTACGACTCGCTAAGGCGGGCCATGGTCTCGGACAGCGACAGGCGCCCGGCCTCGTCGGTGGCGACGATGTCGGGGGGCAGCACGATCTGGTCGGAGTTCGCCTCGCTGGGAACGGCCATGCCCAGCGCCTGGGCCTGGGTCTTGATGCGCGAGGGGTTGGAGAGCACGCTTTGGGAGATTTCCAAATCGCTTCCCTCGGCGCGGGCCAGCTCGATGCTCGTCTGAAGCTCGCGGGTCTCAAGGGCGCAGGAGGCGGCCGCCGCGGTGATGCCGACGCGGGCCATGGCCACGAGCGCGATGACCAAACAGACGACGGCGCAGGTTTTCGCCAGGGTGAGGGCCGCCGCCGAGAGCCCCTCGTCGGTGCGCGGGGCGCGCCCGGCGCCGGGCACCACCGCGATGGAGGGACCGGCCGGTTGCGCGTACCAGTCCTCGGCGACCGACCCGGCAACGAAGCGGGCGCCGGAGCGGCCCGCCGAGCGGGCGGCGCGGGCCCGGGACGCCGAGGGGGACGATGGGCGCGAGTATGATGCAGCGCTCATGGTACCTCCTTACGGCGCGTCGCGTTTCGCTCTTCTAGGCCACGCAAGCCCGAGACGATGGCGTCGTCGGGCTTGCGATACATGCTATTGCGCGCATTCCCCTAGCGCTTGCGCGCCACCCGCAGCTTGGCGCTGCGCGATCGGGGGTTGCGCTCCACCTCCTCCGGTGTCGGAAGAAGCGGCTTGCGGGTTACCAGGTCGAGTATCGGCTCTTTGCCGCACACGCAGGTCGGAAGTTCCGGCGGGCAGGTGCAGCGGTTCGCGGCGGCGGCGAAGGTGTCCTTCACGATGCGGTCTTCCAAAGAGTGGTAGCTGATCACGGCGATGATGCCGCCCGGGTTGAGCCAGCGGACCGCCGCGTCGAGTCCACGACGCAGAACGGTCAGCTCCGAGTTGACTTCAATCCGAAGGGCTTGGAAGGTGCGCTTGGCGGGGTGCCCCCCTGCGCGCCTTGCCGAGGCGGGAATGGCCGCCTTTATCACCTCGACCAGCTGCCCACTCTCTGTGATGGGAGCCTCGGCGCGGGCCTTCACGATGAAGTCCGCGATACGGCTCGCCCATTTCTCATCGGAGTAGGCGCGAATGATCCGAGTGAGATCTGCTGCGTTGTAGGTGTTGACGATCTCTTCTGCGGTTAGGGTTTGTTTCCCCGGATCCATCCGCATGTCCAGTGGGCCGTTCTCCTTGAAGGAGAAGCCACGTGATTGCGTGTCTATCTGCACCGAGGAGACGCCCAGATCGAACAGGATCGCGTCGATGCCGGGAATCTCGCAGGACAGGAGAAGCTCGTCCATGTCCCCGAAGTTCCCGCGCAGAAGCGCAAGTTCGGGACGTTCGCCCGCGGGGATGGTCTCCAGCTTCTCGGCGGCACTGGTAAGCGCCACCTCGTCCTGGTCGATGCCGATGAGCAGGCCGTCTTTCCCCAGCTGCTTGGCAGCCTCGAAGGAGTGGCCGGCGAAGCCCAAGGTGGCATCCACGAACACCGGATGGTCGGCAAGCTGCAGAGCATCCAGGCACTCGGTGAGAAGAACAGGTATGTGCCGATATTCGCTTGTCACGGTTCCGCTGCCCGGCGCTGCCCTAGGTGAACAGGAGGCCCAAGTCCACCGAAGCGAGCTCGTCCTCATAACGCTGGGCGTCCCAGATCTCGAACCGGCTTCCGTTGCCCACAATGACGACGTCCTTGTCGATGCCGCAGGCCTCGCGCATGTCCGCCGAGAGCATGATGCGGCCGGCCGAATCGACCTCCACATCGCGAGCCCGGCCCTTCAGGGCGCGATGGAACTTTTCCTGCTCGCGATTGTTCGCCTTCCGCTCGGGGAAGGCGCCGCTCATGACGCTCTCGACCCACTGGCTGAAGCCCGGGGCCTCGAACGCGTAGACGCATTCGTCGAACGGGTTCCGGGTAACCGTGAGATCGCTGGAAAGAACCTTGCGGAACTTCGCGGGAAGGGTGACGCGCCCCTTGCCGTCGACTTTCAGTCGGAACTCGCCGTTCAAGTCCACCTCGCATCGAGGCGTCTCGTCGGCTCGTTCCATGTCGTCGGCGTGGGCCACGGTTTCCTTTCCAAGCTGCGTTTTGAGTGGGATTTGATTTCGTGTGTAGTGCGTTTCGAAATCCCGCTCGGTCGTTTTCCACGGTCTGCATACTACCCCACTTTGCCCCACTTCGCAACATTTTCCCCCACTTTTGCCCTATTTTCATCCCACTTGTCACCCGCAAAATATGGATCGGTTACCAGACTGGATTGGCGTTGATTTCCATATCTTGTGGTCAATTTGGTGCAAGCGCCGCCTGTGGCACTAGATGTGCCATCGATGGCGACGGGACGGCATCGCCGCGGCAACGAACAGTTTTCCGAACGCCCTGTGACCAAGTTTTGAAGAAGCGCCCCACCGCGCCCGCGAACGGCGCTACAATGACCGCAAGATCACGCCCCGCGAGACCGTGCCCCGGAGGGGTGTCTCATCTTCAGTGGCGCGACCCGCGCGAAAGCGCCGTATGATCATCGGAAGATGAGACACCCCTCCGGGGCACTGTCTCACTCCCTGGCAGAAAGGCCGCCATGTTCGAATTCGAGAACGCCCTCGACGAGTACCTGTCGCACCTGCGCATCGAGCGCGGGGGCTCGCCACGCACGGCCGAGGCCTACCGGCGCGACTTGGAGGGCTACCTGTCCTTCCTCGACGGCGAGGGCGTGACCGCCTTCGACGACGTCACCCGCACCCACGTGGCCGCCTACGAGAAGAGCCTGACCGAGGAGGGACTCGCAGTGGCCACGGTGCGCCGGCGCATCGCCGCCGTGCGCGGGTACCACCGCTTCCTCGTGCGCGAGGGCCTTACCGAGCACAACCCCGCCGAATCGGTGGACATCCCGAAGTCGGCCGAGCGGCTGCCCGACGTGCTTACCATCGAGGAAGTGGGCGAGATGCTCGACGCCTTCGTGGGCGAGCGTCCCAGCGACCTGCGCGACCGGGCGCTTCTGGAGGTGCTCTACGGCTGCGGGCTGCGCGCGAGCGAGGCCTGCGGGCTGAACGTCGACGGCGTCAACTTCGACGACGGCTTTCTGCGGGTGTTCGGCAAAGGGGCCAAGGAGCGCATCGTGCCCATCGCCGGCGCGGCCGAGCGCACGCTTTCCCGCTACCTGGCCGAGGGGCGCCCCGCCCTGGCCGCCAAGGCCGCCGCGCCGAGCGCCGACGCCCTGGCCGCGGTGTTCCTCAACCAGCGGGGCGGACGCCTTGGGCGGCAGTCGGTCTTCAACCTCACGCGCAAGGCCGGCCGCGTCATCGGCCGATGGGATCTGCACCCCCACACCCTACGCCACTCCTTCGCCACCCACATGCTGAAGGGCGGCGCTGATTTGCGCGTGCTGCAGGAAATTCTCGGCCATGCCGATATGTCGACCCTCCAGGTATACACCCACCTGGACCGCACCCACCTCCACGAGGAATACGCCCACGCCCATCCCCGCGACAAAATGGATCTGTAAGCGAGACTTTCTACTTCCGCTTCTTGAACCGCAGGGCGCGGCTTGCGGGCTCCTTCTTCCGGTGCAAGGTGGCACGGCGGAACATCTCGGAGCAGAAGTCCTTCGCGCGGTGGGCGCCCCGGCTCACCTTCGGCACAAGATCGGCCTCGTTGGACGTCTTCCAATCGAAGTACACACTGAAGTAGCGCAAGAACACGACGGTGAACACGCAGGCGATGGCCGAAAGCACCAGGTTCGACCCTAGAAACGCCATGGCCGCGAACACGAGCGCGCCGGCAAGCCCCGCCACCGCGTAGAAGTTCGACCGCTGGAAGATGCCCGGCGTCTCCCCTACCGCGATATCGCGCAGGGCCCCGCCGCCCACCGAAGTGAGGGCGCCCAAGATGACCACCATCACGAAGCCCTCGCCGCATTGGAACGCCTTGTTCGCGCCGGCTAGGGCGAACAGCGCTACCGACAGCGCGTCGGCGAAGAAGAGCAGCTGCCCCTCGTGCTTGAACAGGCCCCGGAAGTAGAAGACGAACACCGCAAGGCCCATGCAGATGAGGATAACCTCCGGGTACTGCATGAAGTACACGCCGTGGTCCTGCAGAAGCAAGTCGCGGATGATGCCGCCGCCGTAGGCCGTAAGCAGGCCGAGCACCACCGTGCCCACGATGTCGAGCTTGCGGTCGCAGGCGAAGATGGCGCCGGTGATAACGCCCACGGCCACCGAGAAGAAGTCGGCCCCGAAGGGCACCTGCAAGGTCGCCCCGTCGGCGAAGAACTGCTCCATTACTTGTGGTAGTAGCGGTGCTGCTCGTACTTCGGCTCGCAGCACACGTTGATGCCCAGCGTGCGGTAGAGCTTCTCGTCGGCCGCCGAGATGATGACCGAGAAGTAGGCGTCGCAGCCCCGCAGCTTGTCGGCGTTGTCGATGAGCTCGGCAGCCAGCGGGTTGTTCACCGAGCTGATGGACAGCGCCAGCAGCGTCTCGTCGGAGTGCAGGCGCGGGTTGCGGCTGCGCAAGTGCTCGGTCTTCAGGTGGCAGATGGGCTCGAGCACATCGTCGGAGATGACGTAGAGCTCGTCGTCGACCCCCGAGACGCCCTTCAGCGCGTTCATCAGCAGCGCCGAGGCCGCGCCCAGCAGGTTCCCCGTCTTACCGGTGACCACGCGCCCGTCGGGCAGCACCATGGCGCCAGCCGGGCCTCCCGTGGTCTCCTCCTTCAGCAGGGCCGCCGAACGCGCGGGCGACAAATTCTGCGTGATGTTCGCCTGGTTCATCAGAAGCTCGATCTTCTTCAGAGCCTCCTCGCCCACGCCCGTGCGCTTGATCTCCTCGGCCGTCTGGAAGTAACGGCGGACGATCTCGTTGTTGCCGGCCTCGCGGCACACCTCATCGTCCGAGATGGCCACGCCGGCCATGTTCACGCCCATGTCCGTGGGCGACTGGTACGGGCACGCCCCCGAGATGCGCTCCATGGTGGCGCGCAGCACGGGGAAGATCTCCACGTCGCGGTTGTAGTTCACCGTGGTCTCGCCGTAGGCCTCCAGGTGGAACGGGTCGATGATGTTGTCGTCGTCCAAATCGGCCGTGGCCGCCTCGTAGGCGATGTTCACCGGGTGCGACAGCGGCAAATTCCAAATGGGGAAGGTCTCGTACTTGGCGTAGCCGGCGGTCACCCCGCGCTGGTGCTCGTGGTAGAGCTGCGAGAGGCAGGTGGCCATCTTGCCGGAGCCGGGGCCGGGGGCCGTCACCACCACGAGCGGGCGCGACGTCTCGATGTACTCGTTTTTCCCAAATCCCTCGTCCGAGACGATGAAGTCGATGTCGTTGGGGTAGCCAGGGATGGGGTAATGCAGGTAGCTCGTGATGCCCATGGCCGTAAGGCGCTTGCGGAACAGGTCGGCGTTGGGCTGGTTGGCGTAGCGGGTGATAACCACGCTGCCCACCATGAAGCCCATGGAGCGGAAGATGTCCATGAGGCGCAGCACGTCCTCGTCGTAGGTGATGCCGAGGTCGCCGCGCACCTTCGAGCGCTCGATGTCGTTGGCGTTGATGGCGATGACGATCTCCACCTCGTCCTTCATCGACTGCAGCATGGAGATTTTCGTGTCGGGCTTGAACCCGGGCAGCACGCGCGAGGCATGGTAGTCGTCGAACAGCTTCCCGCCGAACTCCAAGTACAGCTTGCCGCCGAACTGGTCGATACGCTCGCGAATGCGCTCGGCCTGCAGCTCGATGTACTTGTCGTTGTCGAATCCCACGCGCATGGCAGTCCTTTCCGCAGTGCTCGCAAACGCTTGCCGCCGGCCTCATCCGGCGCCAGTCTTCAAACTCCCAAATTATAGCCGACGCCCCTTGTACTGCCTCCTAGAAAAGCGAACCTCCTTGTAGCGCCTTCATTAAGTCGACATTCGCATTCAACCCGCGAAAAGGCTCCGGCACCCCGCAGCAAACCGCCCAGTTTTGCCACCCCTTCCAAGAAAAGCGACAAAATCGGGGGGTTTGCTGCGGTTTTCGGAGGTCGATCCGCAGCAAAACGGCCTCTTTTGCCGGTCAACCCGCAGCAAAACCCCTGAAATTGCCGGTTTTTTCTGGGAGCGTGGCAATATCGGGCACTTTGCTGCGGGTCTCGACGCCCCCTCTTCGGTTCAGGCCCCTTCTACCGCGAAGCATTCTGCTACGCGCTCTGCCGCTCGCTGGCAGCTTCTACGAAGGCGCGGAAGAGGGGGTGCGGGCGGGTGGGGCGGCTTTTGAACTCGGGGTGGGCTTGGCTAGCCACGTAGAAGGGATGGTCGGGCAGCTCGATCATCTCGGTCAGGCGGCCGTCGGGGGACAGCCCGGAAATGACGAGGCCCGCGCTCGTTAAGACGTCGCGGTAGGCGTTGTTCACCTCGTAGCGATGGCGGTGGCGCTCGTAGACGACCGGCTCGCCGTAGGCCGCCTCGGCGCGAGTACCGGGCACCACCTTGCAGGGATAGGCGCCCAGGCGCATGGTGCCGCCCTTGTCCTCCACATCCTCCTGCTCGGACATAAGGTCGATGACGAAGGGAACGCCTGCGGGCGCCTCGTCGGCGAACTCAGCGGACGTAGCGCCCTCAAGGCCGGCCACGTGCCGGCCGAACTCGCAGACCGCGGCTTGCAGCCCCAGGCAGATGCCGAGGAAGGGCACATCGTTCTCGCGGGCGTAGCGGGCCGCGGCGATCTTGCCCTCGAAGGCGCGGGCGCCGAAGCCTCCAGGTACGAGGATGCCGTCCATGGCGCCAAGCACCTCGGCCGCGTTGCCGTCGTCAAGCGCCTCGCCGTCCAACAGGTGCACGTTCACCTTCCGCCCCACGGCCACCCCCGCCGCCACGAGCGCCTCATGTACGGAAAGGTAGGCATCGGGCAGGCTCACGTACTTCCCCACCACGGCGATGTCCAGCTCGCCCGCGCAGGCATCCTTCGCCTTCAGGAAGGCGCGCCAGGGCGCAAGGTCGATCTTGCGCGGGGCGAGCCCCATCTTTGCCAGGGCAGAAATGTCGAAGCCCTGCTCGTACAGACTGACAGGCACCTCGTAGATGGAGGGGGCATCGGTGCAGGCCAGCACGTCATCGACATCCACGTCGCAGAACAAGGCGATCTTCTCGCGCACGCCGTCGGTGATCTCGTGGTCGGAGCGGCACACGATGAAGTCGGGCTGCACGCCGAGGCTGCGCAGCTCCTTCACGGAATGCTGGGTGGGCTTGGTCTTCACCTCGTGGGCGGCGGCAATATAGGGCACGAGCGTCACGTGCACGAACAGCACGTTGCCCGGCCCCGCCTCCTTCTTGAACTGGCGGGCCGCCTCGATGAACGGCAGGCCCTCGATGTCGCCGATGGTCCCGCCGATTTCCGAGATGACGATGTCGGCGCCCGATTGCTCGGCCGCGCGGCGGATGCGCTCCTTGATGGCCTCGGTCACGTGCGGAATCACCTGCACGGTGCCGCCAAGGAAATCGCCCCGGCGCTCGCGGGCGATGAGGGTCTGGTAGATAGACCCCTGGGTGAAGTTGCTCTCACGCGAGAGGTTCTCGTCGATGAAGCGCTCGTAGTGGCCGAGATCCAAGTCGCCCTCGTGGCCGTCCTCCGTGACGAACACCTCGCCGTGCTGGAACGGGCTCATGGTGCCCGGGTCGACGTTCAGGTACGGGTCCATCTTCTGCATGGTCACCTTGTAGCCGCGCGCCTTCAGCAGCTGGCCCAGGGATGCCGCGGTAATGCCCTTGCCGAGCGAGGAGACCACGCCTCCGGTCACGAAAATGTGCTTGGCCATGGTGACTCCCTTCCGCCCCGGCGGGGCTGCGCCTGCGCGTCCCGCGGAACCGGACAACAAAAAAGCGCCCGAGAAGCCGCACCGCGCACTCTCAAACGCTTGTCTATTGTAGAAGCCTCGCGACGCCCGCCACCCCCACGCTCCCCCGATTTAACGGACGCGAAACACGGGGCACTGTCTCACACGGGGCGGGGATGGCCTTCCTCGGTTGTGAGGATGCGGGGGCCGTCTTCGGTGATGGCCACGGTCTTCTCGAAGTGCACGGACGGCTTCCCATCGCGGGTGCGCACGATCCAGCCGTCGTCGCCCTCCACCACCTTGCGGGTGCCCATGTTCACCATGGGCTCGATGGCGAGCACCATGCCGGGCAGAAGCTTCAGCCCCGTGCGCCGCCGCCCGAAGTTCGGCACGTTGGGATCCTCGTGCATGGCGCGCCCGATGCCGTGGCCCACGTACTCGCGCACCACCGAGAAGCCGGCCGCCTCGGCCATCGACTGCACCGCATGCCCGATGTCTCCCAAGCGCTTCTTCGGCGCCGCCTGGGCAAGCCCCTCCCACATGCACTTCTCCCCCACCTCAAGCAGGCGCGCCACCTCGGGCGCCACCTCGCCGACCGGGTAGGTCCAGGCATTGTCGCCCACCCAGCCGCCGACCACGGCGCCGGTGTCGATGGAGATGATATCCCCCTCGCGCAGCTTCATCTTCCGCGACGGAATGCCGTGGACCACCGCGTCGTTCACCGAGGCGCAGATGGAGGCGGGAAAGCCCCCGTAGCCCTTGAACGCCGGCGTGCCGCCCTCGGCGCGGATGACCTTCTCGGCGATGGCATCCAGCTCGGCGGTGGTAATGCCCGGCTCCACCGCTTCGCCGACGCGTCGCAGCGCGAGCGCCGACACGCGGCCGGCCTCGGCCATAGCCTCAATTTGGGCAGGGGTCTTCAGCAACACTTTCATGGTCTACCTCTTCAGCTTGCGCATCACCTTGCGGAAGGCGCCGGCCACAAACGACGCCTCGGGCCAGTTACCGCGGATGGCCGGCCCGAAGGTCACCACGAGGGCCGCCACGCCACCTACCACAACGTAGGCGAACGACCGCGCCACGCTGCCGTCGAGCGGCCCGAACCCGAGCGAGAGCGCCACAAGCACGCAGTAGCCCACAATGGCGCCGGCCGCGCCCAGGGCCAGGGCCACGAAGAACGAGTGGAACACCGCGCCGAGCCCCATGGGGCCGAAGTGATGCCGCAAATAGGCGAAGGCGATGACGTCGCCGATGACGTAGGAGACAATGGTGCTTGCCGCCACAGCCTCCAGCGTGACCGCGTAGCCGGCCTGATAGGCCCAGGCCGCGCCCACGGTCACCGCCACCTGGGCAGCCACGGCGACGAAGTTCACCACCGAGAACACCCCCATGCGGCGGATGGAGCTGAAGATCTTGTTCAGGTACGCGTTCACCCCGTAGAAGGGCAACGCCACGGCCATGACGGCCAGGTAGCGGGCGATCTGCCCGATGGCGTCTTCAGTGAAGGCGCCGATGTGGTACAGGGTCACGAGCGGCGTGGCGAAAGCGATAAGGTAAAGCGCCATGGGAATCATGAGGAAGAGAATCTGCCGCGTGCCGTCGATGATGCCGGCCACCACCCCGCGCGTGTTGCCGTCGGCCTGCATCTCGGACAGCTCGGTGAACAGCGTGGTGGTCACCGGCACCGCCAGAAACGAGTACGGGAAGGTGAACCACAGCCGCGCGTAGGCGATGACCGAAGGCCCGTTGTCGGCGAACACGTAGGAGGCGGCGTTCTGGGCCGATACCGTGGCGAACGAGCACAAGGTCACGAACACCGCCGGCGCGCCCAGGCGCAGGGTGTCGGCCAGGGCCGGATCGCGCAAGTCGATGCGCGGGCGCAGGCGGATGCCCACCTTGCGCAGGGCGGGAATCTGGAAGGCCATCTGCACGAACACGCCCAGGGGGTTGCCGATGGCAATGGCGAGGAAGGCCGCGTTCTGGTCGTGCTGGGCGATGACCGCGTACAGGATGAACGACGCGATAACGATGACGTTGTTGAACACCGGCGCGAACGACGACCAGAAGTACTCGCGGTTGGCGTTCAGCAGGCCCGAGACGATGGAGGAGGCGCCGTAGAAGACGACCTGGATGGCGAAGAACTGGAAGAAGAACACCGCGAGCGCCATCTCGTCTTGGTTGGAGTAGAAGCTCTGGGTGTAGATGATCTGTGCGGCGAACACCATGCAGAGCACCGACACCGCCGCCAGAAGCACCACCACGATGGTAAGCAGGTTCGAGGCGTACTCGTTGCCGCGGCGGTCCCCCAGCTGCTTTTTCACCGAGAGGTACACCGGCAGAAACGCCGTGACGAGCATGCCGCCCATCACCAGCTCGTAGAGCATGTTCGGCAGGTTGTTCGCCACCTGGTAGGAACTGGAGACGAAAGTGGAGCCCAAGGCGAAGGCCATGGCCCAGGTGCGGGCGAAGCCGGTGATGCGCGAGATAATGACGCAGATGGAGATAAGGGCCGCGCTGGCGCCCACCGATTCCGCCTCGATGCCCGCTACCGCCTCGGCGCGCTCCTCGGCGGCTTCCACCTCCAGCACTTCCTGCTGGCGGATAGAGGCCTCCTGGGTGGCTGAGGGAATGGTGTGGTCGAGCCCGGCATGGGAGCCGACCACGGGAATAAGCCCCGTGGAACCCGGATCCTCCGGCGGCCGCAGGAGCGTCTTGTCGATGCCGCGGTGGTTGCCGCGGGCCGGCGTGCGGCGCTCCTTGTTCCAGCGCGGGTTGTTCTGCGGCATGGCTCCGCGCACGTGGCGCCCTGCCGTTCCACGGGGCGGCAACGATTGGCTATGGCGTGCGCGACGGAGCTTGTCTGACATGAACGGACTCAACAGACCTTCGGGTATAATCGTCAATCATAGCAAAGGATGAAAGTGGAGCCCCATGCACATACTTGTCGTACGCAATAACTCCAACCCGCAGGCGGTGGACGCCTCGCTGCTTTTAGCCACGTACCTGGGCGAGCAGGGCATTCAGGCCTACGTGGTGGATTCGGCGGAGCTCGGCAACGACCAGGGGCGCGCCTTCATCCGCACCCAGCTGCCCGAGGTGCTCGATATGGTCATCGTCCTCGGCGGCGACGGCACCGTGCTGCACACGGTGCACCTGCTGGGCGAGCGCGAGTGCCCGGTACTGCCGGTGAACTTCGGGCGCTTGGGCTTCCTCGCCAACGAGGACACCGACGGGCTCGTGCCCCTAGTGGCCCGGGCCCTTGCCGGCGAGCTGCCCGTAGAACGCCGGTCCCGCCTGAAGGTGGAGGTGGTTTGCACGGGGGACGCCGACCCCTACGGCGATGAGGAGGGTGCGGAAGCGGAATGCGACGCTTCCGAAAGCCCTATCCCCGCCGCACCCGGCGACGAGCCGGAGGGCGACCGCTTCGGCGTGAACCGCGCCGGCCTGGCGGGCGTGCGCTGCTTCCATGCCTTGAACGAGGCGGCCCTCACCCGCGGGGCGCTCGGCCGCATCATCGAGCTCACGCTGAACATCTCGGGGACGCCGGTGGCGAACATGCGCGGCGACGGCATCGTCGTGTCCACGGCCACCGGCTCCACCGGCTACGCGCTTTCCGCCGGCGGCCCGCTTGTCTCCCCCGCCTTCGACGGCATGATCGCCGTGCCCATCGCACCCCACACCCTGCGGGCCCGGGCGGTGCTCACCAACGCCTCGGACGTCATCGAGGTGACCGCCGAGGACACCGAGCAGTTCCGCGAGGCCACCCTGTTCATCGACGGCGAGCTGGTGCTCTTCCCCGAGCCCATCCGCAAGCTCTACCTGTCCATCGACCCTGACCCCGTGCGCATCATGCGCACGAGCGAGGCCAGCTTCTACGAGCACCTCTCCTCAGTCTTCTTCGCCGACTAGCCGAACGGCACCGCCAGGGCCGCCCCTGCAGGCCAACCCCCCCAAACACAAAAGGGCCCCGCGACTCTCATCGTCGGGGGGCCCTTCGATCTCTGATAGAGAAGTGCTACTCGCCCTGGGTGTAGGCGCGAGTCACCGTGGAATCCACCGGCACGCCCGGGGTCATGGTACCGGACACCGTGATGGACTTCACGTACTTGCCCTTGGCAGCCGCCGGCTTCATGCGCAGGATCTCGTCGTAGACCGCGCCGTAGTTCTCGGCCAGCTGCTCGGGGGTGAAGCTCACCTTGCCGAGGATGACGTGCGCAATGCCGTAGCGGTCGGCGCGGTACTCCACGCGGCCGCCCTTCAGCTCGTTGATGGCCTTAGCCACGTCGTTGGTAACGGTGCCGAGCTTCGGGTTCGGCATGAGGCCGCGGGGGCCGAGGATCTTGCCCAGACGGCCAACCTTGCCCATCTGGTCGGGAGTGGCCACGGCGGCGTCGAAGTTGAACTCGCCGGCCTGAATCTGCTCCATGAGGATGTCGGTGCCCACAATGTCGGCGCCGGCCTCCTCGGCCGCACGGGCGGCCTCGCCCTCGGCGAAGACGGCCACGCGGACGGTCTTGCCGGAGCCGTTGGGCAGGCTCACGGTGCCGCGGAGCTGCTGGTCGGCCTGACGGGTGTCGATGCCGAGACGGAAGTCGGCGGTGACGGTCTCGTCGAAGTTGGCGGTGGAGATCTCCTTGAGCACCTTCATGGCCTCAAGGGGAGCCACGGCCTCGGCCGGCACCTGCTTCTCGGCAGCAACGTACTTCTTGCCATGCTTAGTCATAATGAACGTTCCTTTCGTGGTAATGGCGGGCGCTTCCAGCCCTTCCACTGGTAGTTTCCCAAAGGGAAAGTCTTACTTAGTCGACAGTCTTGCCCTGAAGCATGGCGGCCACCTTGCGGCTGGGCACATACTTCTTCTTCATCTCGCGGCCCTCGATGCGCACGCCCATGGAGCGGGCGGTGCCGGCCACGATCTCCATGGCGGCCTCGATGGTGTTCGCGTTCAGGTCGGGCATCTTGATCTCGGCGATCTCGCGGAGCTGGTCCTCGGTCAGCGTGCCGGCCACCTGAATCTGCGGGATGGAGGCGCCGCTCTTGATACCGAGTTTCTCCTTGATCAGCACGGCCGCGGGCGGGGTCTTGCACACGAAGGTGAAGGACTTGTCCTCGTAAACCGTGATCTCAACCGGGATGATGGTGCCGGACTGATCCTGCGTCTGGGCGTTGAACGCCTGGCAGAACTGCATGATGTTGACGCCCTGGGCACCCAGTGCCGGGCCAACGGGAGGCGCCGGGTTAGCAGCGCCGGCGGGGATTTGCAGCTTTACAAATCCAGTGACTTTCTTGTCAGCCATCTGTGACTACCTTTCAGATGTTTCGACGTTTACACTTCTCTATCACTATAAACCTCCGGTTCGCGAGAAGCCCCGGTCCACGCGGGCACAGCCCCGGAAGTCAAAGTGCTTGCAAAATTAGATCTTGGCGACCTGGTCGAAGGAAAGCTCCACGGGCGTCTCGCGACCGAAGATGGAGACCATGACCTTGACCTTGCCCGCATCGGGCATGACCTCGGAAACCGTGCCGTCGAACTCGGCGAGGGGACCGTGGGTCACCTTCACCGACTGGCCGACCTCGAGGTTCGTAGAGGTCTTCTTCGGGGCCTCGCGGCTCGTCCGCTTCATGATCTTGTTGTACTCCTCGCGGGTGAGTGCCTGGGGGTTGCCCTGGCTGCCCACGAATCCCGTCACGCCGGGGGTGTTGCGCACGGCGGCCCAGCTGCGGTCGTCGAGCTCCATACGCACCAGCACGTAGCCGGGGAATACCTTCTTCTCGCTCTCCACACGGCGGCCGCCCTCTTTGATCTCGGTGACCATCTCCGTGGGAATCTCGATGCCGAAGACGTTGTTCTCAAGGCCCATGGCCTCGATACGCTGCTCCAGGTTCTGCTTCACCTTGTTCTCGTAGCCCGAGTACGTGTGAAGGACATACCACTTCTTAGCCATGGCTTACGCTCCAATCCCGGAGATGAGAACCAACAGCGGGGTGATGATGGCATTGTCGAGCAGAGCGACGAAGACACCGAAGAACAGCAGCGCCACAACCACCACGCCGCTCCAGCGGAGCACGTCGGTGCGGGTCGGCCACGTCACGCGCTTCATCTCGGCCTTCACATCGCGGAAGAACTGGAAGCGCTTCTTCTTCGGCTTGTCGTCGGCCTTCTTGGCGGCCTTAGCCGTATCGTTGGAAGACGCAGGGGCGTCGGCGCTCTTCTTGAACAGGCCCTTCTTCTCGGGCTCGGAGGCGGTAGCCGCCTGAGCCTGGGGCATCTGCTCTTCCATCTCGCGCTCGGCCTTGCGCTGCTGACGGGCGGCGCTGGCCTTGGCCTTCTGTGTCTTAGATTTCTTCGCCATGGGATTCCTTATGGACTTTCGTCTTGTCTAATCGCCAAAAAAGCAGCCCGCAAGCTGCTCACATAAACAAGCTGGCAGGCCAGGAGGGACTCGAACCCCCAACATGCGGTTTTGGAGACCGCCGCTCTACCAATTGGAGCTACTGGCCTATGCCTGTTTCGAACCTAACCTCTTAACGAGTCTCTTTGTGCACCGTGTGCTGGTTGCACCACTTGCAGTACTTCTTGAGCTCGATGCGGTCAGGATTGTTCTGCTTGTTCTTCTTGGTCGTGTAGTTGCGGCGCTTGCACTCGGTGCAGGCCAGGGTGACCAGAGTACGCATGAATTCTCCTTTAGCCTATAAAACGAAACGCAGGGTTGATCATACACATGAAGCGCAGGGAAAGCGAGGGGCTGCTTTCAAAAAACAGCCCCTCGCGATATCAAGCAGCTAAGCTTACTTGAAGATCTTGGTCACGCGACCGGAGCCCACGGTACGGCCACCCTCGCGGATAGCGAACTTCAGGCCTTCCTCCATGGCGATGGGGTGAATGAGCTCGCCCTTGATCGTCACGTTGTCGCCCGGCATAACCATCTCGGTGCCCTCGGGGAGGTGCGCCACACCGGTGATGTCGGTGGTACGGAAGTAGAACTGCGGACGATAGCCATCGAAGAACGGGGTATGACGGCCGCCCTCTTCCTTGGTCAGGATGTAGACCTGGCCCTCGAACTCGGTGTGCGGGGTCACAGAACCGGGCTTGCAGAGAACCTGGCCGCGGACGATGTCCTCGCGCTTGATGCCGCGCAGCAGGCAGCCGATGTTGTCGCCGGCCTGAGCCTCGTCAAGCAGCTTGCGGAACATCTCGATGCCGGTGCAGACCGTGTTCTGGGTCTCCTTGATGCCGACGATCTCCAGCGGGTCGTTCACATGGAGCACGCCGCGCTCCACACGACCGGTGGCCACGGTACCACGGCCGGTGATGGTCATGGTGTCCTCGACGGCCATCAGGAACGGCTTGTCGACGTCGCGGTCGGGGGTGGGGATGTAGGAATCCACAGCGTCCATGAGCTCCCACACCTTCTCCTGCCACTCGGCGTCGCCCTCGAGGGCCTTCAGAGCCGAGCCGCGGATGATCGGGGTGTCGTCGCCCGGGAACTCGTAGCTGTCGAGCAGCTCGCGAACTTCCATCTCGACGAGCTCGATGAGCTCCTCGTCGTCAACCATGTCGCACTTGTTCAGGAAGACCACGATGTAGGGCACGCCCACCTGACGGGCGAGCAGGATGTGCTCGCGGGTCTGGGCCATGGGGCCGTCGGTGGCGGCGATAACCAGGATGGCGCCGTCCATCTGAGCAGCACCGGTGATCATGTTCTTGACGTAGTCGGCGTGGCCGGGGCAGTCAACATGAGCGTAGTGGCGGGTGTCGGTCTCGTACTCGATGTGAGCGATCGAGATGGTGATGCCGCGCTCGCGCTCCTCGGGGGCCTTGTCGATCTGATCGAAGGCGGTGAAGTCCGCGTTGGCGGTGCCGTGAGAGCCATCGTTGCTGGACAGCGTCTTGGAGATGGCGGCAGTCAGCGTCGTCTTGCCGTGGTCAACGTGACCGATGGTACCGATGTTAACATGCGGCTTGGAACGCTCGAACTTCTCCTTAGCCATGT
>CAJUSP010000023.1 GCA_910589165.1 uncultured Adlercreutzia sp. | reverse complement strand
GCCAGCGGCACGGGCACGGCGTTGGTGACCACCACTTCCTCGATGGGCGAGTTCTCCAGACGTTCGTAGGCAGGTCCCGAGAACAGCCCGTGGGTGGCGCAGGCGTACACCTCGGCGGCACCCTTGGCCTTCAGCGTCTGCGCGGCGGCCACAAGCGACCCCGCTGTGTCGATCATGTCGTCGTTCAGGATGCAGATCTTGTCGGTCACGTCGCCGATCAGGGCCGTGATCTCGGCCTGGTTGTGCTTCGGGCGGTCCTTGTGCATGATGGCAATGTCGCAGTCGAGCGCGGTAGAGAACTTCTTCGCCGCCTTGGCGCGGCCCACGTCCGGCGACACCACGCACAGGCGGTCGGGGTCGAAGCCCTTGTTCTTGAAGTAGTCCACGAAGATGGGCATGGCCGTCATGTGGTTCACGGGAATATCGAAGAAGCCCTGGATGGCGTCCTGGTGCAGGTCCACCGTGATGACGTTGTCCACGCCGGCCACCGTCAGCAGGTCAGCCACGAGCTTCGCCGTGATGGGCTCGCGCGGGGCGGCCTTGCGATCCTGGCGGGCATAGCCGTAATGGGCGATGACCGCGGAAATGGACCGGGCGCTCGCGCGCTTGGCAGCGTCGGTCATAATGAGCAGCTCCATGAGGGCGTCGTTCACGTCATAGCCCTCCGTGGCGCACACCGACTGGATGAGGAACACGTCGGCGCCGCGGATAGACTCCTGGTAGCGGGCGTAAATCTCGCCGTTGGCGAACTTCTCGTGCTTGATGTTGCCGAGGCTCACGTTCAAGTACTTCGCGATCTCCTCGGAAAGCTCGGGGTTCACCGAACCGGAGAACAGAATCATGCGCTTGGTCATCTCGGTCATGGACGACTTCCCTTCTGCTGGACGTTGCGGGTTGCGGCTATTGTACTATTTCTTCTTCTGGATGGGATGGGCGGCTACCCAGCCTTCCATCTGCTGCTGCTTGGCGCGGGCCAGGGCGAGGGCCCCGGGGGCCACATCCTTGGTGATAGTGGAGCCAGCGCCCACGAGCGCCCCGGCGCCGATGGTCACGGGCGCCACCATCATAGTGTCGGAGCCGACGAAGGCACCGTCCTCGATAACCGTGGCGTGCTTGTTCACGCCATCGTAGTTGCAGGTGATGGAACCGGCGCCGATGTTCACGCCCTCGCCGATGGTGGTGTCGCCGATGTAGGACAGGTGCGGCACCTTCGATCCCTTCCCCACCGTGGACTTCTTGATTTCCACGTGGGTGCCGGCCTTGGCGCCCTCGCACAGGTGGGCCGCCGGGCGCAGGTAGGCCCGCGGGCCGCAGGTGGCGCCGTCGTCGATCTGCGCTTCCACGGCCACGGTCTCGTCCACCGTGCAGCCGCAGCCCACAACCGTGTCGGTCAGGCGCGTGTTCGGGCCGATGACGCTATCCTCGCCGATAGAAGTGCTGCCCATGAGGATGACCGAGGGCAGAAGCTCCACGTCTTGTGCGATGGTCACTTCGGGCCCGATGAAGGTGGTCTCCGGCGACCACATGGTCACGCCGGCGGCCATATGGGCGTCGTTGATGCGCTTCTGCATGACGGCTGTGGCCTCGGCCAGCTGGCCGCGGGAGTTCACGCCCAAACACTGGGCCGACTCGCTCGTCTTGTAGGCGAGCACGGGGCGCCCGGCCGCGCGGGCGATGGCCAGCACGTCGGTGAGGTAGAACTCGCCCTGGGCGTTGTTGGAGTCCACCTGCTCGAGCGCGCTGAACAGGTCGCGGGCGTCGAAGCAGTAGAAGCCGGAATTGCACTCGGTGATGGCGGCCTCCTCCGGCGTGGCGTCCTTCTGCTCCACGATGCGGGCCACCTCGCCGGCGCCGTCGCGCACGATGCGGCCGTAGCCGAAGGGGTTCTCAAGCTCCATGGTGAGCACGATGACCGCGGCGTTGTGCTCCTCGCGCAGGGCGGCCATCTCGGCGATAGTCTCGGGGCGGATGAGCGGGGAATCGCCGGAGAGCACCATGACGGCGCCCTCGAAATCGGCCAGCGCCTCCTTGGCGGCGAGCACCGCGTCGGCCGTGCCGCGCTGCGCCTGTTGCACCACCACGGTCGTGTCCTCTTCCACGAGCGGAATCACCTGGTCGCGCTGGTGTCCGACCACGGTGACCACGCGGTCGGCCCCGGCCCCCTTGGCGGCCTCCACCACCCAGCGCACCAGCGGGCGGCCCAGCACCTCGTGGACCACCTTCGGCTTCTTCGACTTCATACGGGTGCCGGCCCCGGCCGCCAGAATAATCGCAGCAGTTTCCATGAAACGCCCTTCTATAGCCCTCGCGCGCAGAACCGCGCCCAATTCCAATTGGTTCAGTATAGCGCAAGGCCTGTTACTTGAAGCGCTTCAGCAGCAGGGAGTTGCTGACCACGCTGACGCTGGAGAGGGCCATGGCGGCGCCGGCGAGGGCCGGGGCCAGAATGCCCACGGCGGCCAGCGGAATCATGATGCAGTTGTAGATGAGCGCCCAGAATAGGTTCTGCTTGATCTTGCGCATGGTGGCCTTCGACAGGCGCAGGGCCACAACAAGGTCGGACAGGCGGTTGCGCATAAGCACCACCGAGCCGGCGTCTAGCGCCACATCGGTGCCCGAGGCCATGGCCACGCCGATGTCGGCCGCCGCCAGCGCCGGGGCGTCGTTGATGCCGTCGCCCACGAAGGCCACCACGGCGTGCTTGGCCGCCGCCGCGTCCTGAGCCGCCTGCTGGGGCGACTCCAGCGGCAGCGGGTCGGGCTGGCCGTCGCCATCGAGAACGACTGGGGCCTCGCGCAGCATTTGCTCGTCGAATGCCTCGGCATCGCGAGCTTCCTTTCCAGCGGCGTTAAGCAGGGCCACGTCCTCGGCGCTCTTCACCGCGCGCACGCAGTCGGCCTTCTGCAGGGGCTTCACCCCGGCGAACACGTGGTCGGCGGGAATGCCCACCTCGCCGGCGATGGTCCGCGCCGTGGCCTCGGCATCGCCGGTGACCATGTAGGAGGCCACGCCGAAGTCATCGTGCAGCTGCGCCAGCGTCGCCGCCGCATCAGGCTTGGGCTCGTCGCGGAACTGGATCGTGCCCGCCGGCGCGCCGTCGATAGTCACGAGCGAGCCGCCCTCGGCGCTGTTGGCGGCCACGGCCACCTCGTGACCCTCAACGGTACCGCGCACGCCCTCGCCCACGACGGCTTCGAAGTTCTTCACCGCCGGCAGCGCGCCGACGCCCTTCGTTTCCGCGTAGGCCACCACCGCACGGGCCAGGGGGTGCTCGCTTTTCGCCTCGAGGGCCGCTGCCAGACGCAGGGCCTCACCGGACACCGTGCACCCCACCACGCGGGGCTCGCCCACCGTAAGCGTGCCCGTCTTGTCGAACACCGCCGCCGACAGGCTTCCCATGGTTTCCAGCACGGTGCCGTCCTTGATGAGCACGCCGAGCTGGGCGCCTTTGCCCATGCCCACGGTAAGCGCGGTGGGAGTGGCCAGGCCCAGCGCGCAGGGGCAGGCAACGCAGATGACGGCGATGGCCGGCATGAGCGCCTGCACGAGGCGGCCGCCCTCGTCGGCGGGCACGATGAAGAACCACACGCAGAAGACCGCAAGGGCAATGAGCAGAATGGCCGGCACGAACACCGCGGCAATGCGATCGGCGATGCGCTGGATAGGCGCCTTGGTGCCCTGGGCATCCTCAACCGCACGCACGATGCGGGCGAGCGTGGAGTCGGCCCCCACGCGCAGAGCCCGCACAGTCACCGCACCGGTCGTGTTTTGCGTGCCGCCCGTGACGGCATCGCCCGGGCCCTTCACCACGGGCAGCGTTTCGCCGGTGAGCATCGACTCGTCCACTTCGGTGGCGCCTTCGGTGACCACGCCGTCGACGGGCATCTTCTCGCCGGGGCGCACGAGCACCACATCCCCCGCCACCACCTGGGCCAGCGGCACCTCGCGCTCCTCGCCGCCGCGCACCACGCGGGCCGTAGGCGGCGTCAGGTTCATGAGCGACTCGATGGCCTGGTTCGTGGCCCCCTTCGCGCGGCTCTCCAGCATCTTGCCGAACAGCACGAAGGTAATGAGCATGGCGCAGGTCTCGAAGTAGGGCATGCCGTCGTTGATAGCCAGGGCCTCGTGGCTCGACCAGTCGCCCGTGACCACCGGCAGAAACGTGATCCACAGCGAGAATAGAAACGCGATGGAAGTGCCGAGGGCCACCAGCACGTCCATATTCGCCGAGCCGCCCTTGAGCGACCCCCATGCGCCTTTGTAGAAGCGCGCGCCGCAGCAGAACTGCACGGGAATGGTCAGCAGCAGAAGCAGGATGTTCGCCGCGAACATGGCCTGCACATGGGTGGGCTCGGCCACAAACAGGCCCGCCAGCGCGTTGCCGGTGCCCATATGCCAGCCGGGAATCATGCCGATGGCCACAATGAGCACCGTAAGCACCGCCGCCGCGCCGAACACCTTGCGGTCGCGCTTGGCCCGGGCCGCCTCGCGGGCACGGCGCTTCTCATCCACCAGCGGCGCGTCCTCGGGAATGATCTCGGCCGTGAACGCCAAGTTGTCGAAAACGGCGAGCATGTCATCCACACTCGCCTGGGCCGGGTCGAAGGTGACGCGCCCGGTGTTGTTCGCCAGGTTCACCGCCACATCGATGACGCCGGGGGTGGCACGGTAGTGCTTTTCTATATTCGCGGCGCAGTTAGCGCAGTGCATGCCCTCGATGGCCAAGCGCAAATTCGCAGACAGCCGCTCATCCTCTTGGTGTTCCATAGCTCTTCCTCCTTAGCAAAAGCGCCGCATGAGGCCCACGACCTCTTCGATAACCTCGTCGTTGCCCTGGCGCACTTCCTCGACCACGCAGGTGCGCAGGTGCTCTTCCAGCACCATTTCGGACACGCGGCGCACCGCCGATTCGGCGGCGGCCAGCTGCGTGAGCACGTCGCCGCAGTAGCGGTTGTCCTCGATCATGGCCTTCACGCCGTTCAGCTGTCCGATAGCCCGATTGAGCCGCTTCTGCACATCGGCCTGCAGGGCCTCGCTGCGCGGCGTGTGCTTGTGCCGGCACCCGCAACTCTGGGCTTCCCTTGGTTCATCCATTGCTTCACCTTCCCTCTTTTTCGCTCTTTATACCCCTAGGGGGTATTTAAGTCAACCGCTACAAACAAAAAGAGCGCCTCCGAAAAGGCGCTCTTCTCGTCTTTGGAAACTCTCGCGCTACTGGCCGCGCGTGCCCGTTACGTCTTCGGCCTCGGCTGCATCGGCCTCGTCGCGGGCGGCGTCCACATGCACCACGAACTCGGCGATGCCTCCCTCGCTGGCCAGCACCTCGCGCACGTCGTCGATGGTGTCCTCGTCGGTCATGCCGAGCACCACATCGTCGGCCACCTCGGAGGCCTCCTTGCCCGCCGTCTGGCGGTGAACCTCGTCGAGCGACGCCGACACGTAGGCGATGCCCTGGCGCTCAGCAGCCTTCGCCTGCATGAACAGGAAGATAAAGCCCACCACGCCGGCCAGAAGCGACGCCGACAGGATGCCGATCTTCGCATCGGCGATGAGCACGGCCTCGGGGAACGCCAAGTTCGCCACGAAGATGGCCATGGTGAAGCCCACGCCGCCCAGGATGCCGGCACCCAGCATGTGAATCCAGTTCACGTTCTCGGGCAGGCTCGCGATCTTGAACTTCACCGTGAGGAAGCTGAACAGCATGATGCCGATGGGCTTGCCGAGCAGAAGCCCGAAGAACACGCCGAAGAACACCGGGCTCGTCACCATGGCGAGCACGTCGCCGCCGAGGAAGCTCACGTCGGCGTTGGTCAGCGCGAACAGCGGCAGCACCGCGAAGTACACCCAGGGGTACAGCATGTGCTCGAGGCGCGTCGCCGGGGGCACCACCTGCTTGGCCACACGCGACAGGCGCGAGACGGTGGACATGTAGTCCTTCTGCAGCACCACGGGCTCGGTCTCGATGAACGAGTCGTTGGCCTCGCGCACGCGGTCGCCCGACCACTTCATGAACTCGGAGAGGTTCACGCGGCTGCCCGTGGGAATGGTGAAGGCCAGAAGCACGCCGGCGATGGTAGAGTGCACGCCGGACATGAACACGGCGAACCACAGCAGGCAGCCCACCAGCAGGTACGGCGCGAGCGCGTACACGTGCGCCCGGTTCATCAGCAGCAGCACCACGAGGATGACCGCCGCCACCGCCAGCCACATCAGCGAGGGGCTCTGGCCGTAGAAGATGGCGATGACCAGGATGGCGATGATGTCGTCGGCCACGGCCAGGGTGGACAAAAACACGCGCACGCCGTTGGGTACGCGGTTGCCGAGCAGCGCCATAATGCCCAGGGCGAAGGCGATGTCGGTAGCTGTCGGCACGCCCCAGCCGTGGGAGGTCTCGGGGTTGGTCGCGTTGAAGATGGAGTAGATGACGATGGGGGCCAGAACGCCGCCGAAAGCCGCGATGATGGGCAGCGCCGCCTGGCGGATGTTCGTGAGTTCGCCCACGGTCATCTCGTACTTGATTTCCAAGCCCACCAGCAGGAAGAACACGGCCATGAAGATGTCGTTGATGATGTGGGCCAGCGACATCTCGCCGATGAAGCCGCCGACGCCGACGACCACGTGGGTATGCCAGAACTCCTCGAAGGGCTCGAAAGCCGGCGAGTTCGCGATGACGAGCGCCACAATGGCCGCCACCAGCATGATGGCCGCCGCCTTCGTGGACGAGCCGGTGAACTGGATGACCTTCAGCCAGCGCCTTTGATGACCCTGCACCTCATCGATGAAAATGTGGTGAGGATCGGGAGTCTTATCCGTTGGTTCCATATCTGCTTCCTCGATTCTGCCGCCTACGCTCGCAAGTTTTCTCCTGCGTATGAAAACCGTTTTCTTGCAGCACCAAATTACCCCCTGAATATTAGCAGAATTGCGTTATGCTTGTTTCTCATGTTGACGAGCGGACACCCGATGCCTATCTGCGCGCGCCGATGCGCGGGGGCCGGTGCCGCCGTCGATGTGGTTGTGCAAGTATCGAGTTAAAGAGGTGGAAATCATGACGATCACCGTGTCCGGACGCAAAATGCCCGTCACCGACGCCCTTCGTCAGTACGCTGAGGAGAAGGTCGGCAACGCCATCAAGGCCGTCGACGCCGACACCGTCTCCACGGAAATTGTTCTGTACACTGAGAAGAACCCGGCCAACCCGCTGCCGGCCATTTGCGAGGTCACTGTTCGCGTGAAGGGTCATATCGTTCGCGTGGAGGAGAGCGAAGAGGACATGTACGCCGCCATCGACGTGGCCGCCGCCAAGGTTGCCCGCCAGCTGCGCAAGTACAAGACCCGCGTGCTCGACAAGCGCGTCCGCGCCACGGAGCGCATCGTCGACTACGCCCACGAGGACGCGAAGCCGGCGACCGACCTCGATCTGGACCGCCTGATGGACGAGCTGGCCGAGGACGAGATCCTGCGTACCAAGGAAATCGAGTTCACGCCGATGACCGAAGACGAGGCGCTTGTGCAGATCGATCTGCTCGGCCACGACTTTTTCGCGTACACTGATCGTGACACCAACAAGGTGCACATCCTGTACCGCCGCGACGACGGCGGCTACGGCCTGCTCAAGCAAAAGGAGGACTAGTTCATGGCCACCATCGATACCATCGCTTCCGTTCTCGAGAGCAATCTCGACATCGACCCCGCCACCGTCACCGAGGAGGCCACCTTCGAGTCCCTCGGCATCGACTCGCTGGACATGGTCGAGCTCATCTGCGACCTGGAGGAGGCCTGCGAGGTCGACTTCGGCGAGCCGGAGGGCCTGGTGACCGTCGGCGACCTGGTGACCTACATCGACTCGCTGTAAGCACCCGCGAACACGTTTCACCTAAGCCCCGCGCGCTGCAAAGCCGCGGGGCTTTCCTTTTATCCGCGCGCGCCGGCCTTGAGATCCGCGATGGCGTAGAGCGTACCGAAAGCGACGGCGGTGCCGCGCTCTCCGGCAGCCTCCCGAGCCGCGGCCATCGCCTCGGCAGGGCTGCCGGCCACGCGCACGGCAACTGATCCGTTGGCAGCGGAAGCCTCCTCGGCGATGCAGGCCGCGAGCGCCTTGGCCGACAAGGCCCGGGGGCTTTCCGGCGTGTAGGTCGTGAACGTTCGCGCCCAGGGAAGCACGGCGCGCACCATGGCCGGGTAGTCCTTGTCGGCAAGGACGCCCATGGCGAAATCAACCGACTCCGAGCTCCCGTCACCCAAGAGATCGGCCAGGGAATCGGCCAGCGCCTCGGCCCCCTGCGGGTTGTGACCGCCGTCCACGATGGTAAGCGGGCCTGCGGCCACCACTTCGAAACGGCCGGGCCAGCGAGCCTCGGCGATGCCGGCGAACAGGGCGGCATCGGGAATGTCCCAGCCGCCATCGCGCAGCACGCGCGCGCACTCAAGGGCAACGGCGGCGTTGAACGGCTGATAGCTGCCGAGCAATCGCGTCTCGAAAGAATGCCCGCGGTAGGAAAACTCCCGAAGAGGCACGGGGGCCGCCTCCGACGGGACCTCATCCAAACCGAAGCGGTCCGAACCCCGCCAGTCAGCAAGGGGCTCGATGGCCAGCTCGGCGAAATCGGGCACCGTAACCGCGCACCCCTTCTCGGCCGCCACCGCCTCGATCACCGCCATGGCCTCCGGCTCCTGGGGCCAGCTCACCACGGGGCGGCCCGGCTTCACGATACCAGCCTTCTCGCCGGCCACCGCCGCCAGCGTATCGCCCAGAAGATCGGTGTGGTCGAGGCCGATACGGCAGATCACACTGACTTCGGGGGCCGCAATCACGTTAGTGGCATCGAGCCGGCCGCCAAGCCCCACCTCCAGCACGACGATATCGCATGCCATCGCGCGGAAATGCTCGAAGGCTACGGCGGCCATCAGCTCGAATTCCGTGGGATGGTCGCCGCAGGCCTCCTCCACCGCCTCGGCCGCCGGCCGCACAGCCGCCACGGCCCGCGCGAGCTCGTCGGCGGTGATGTTGGCGCCGTTGATGCGGATGCGCTCCTCGAAGCATTCAATGAAGGGGCTCGTGAACAGGCCGACTTTGTAACCGGCAGCCTGCAAGATGCTCGCCAGGTACGCGCAGGTGGAACCTTTTCCGTTGGTACCCGCCACATGCACGAACCGCAGACCGTCCTGCGGGTTGCCCAGGTGGGAAAGCAGGTCGGTCATGCGATCGAGCCCCAGGCGCGAGGCCTGCCAGCGCGGCGTGTTTATCCAAGCGACGGTGTCGGCCCCCGTAATCTCACCCATGAAAACCCGCCTTTCCCGACCAACCGTTTTCTTACAAACAAGGTCATCTAAGCTGCTGTAAACGGCGTCATTCTATACTAGTTTTCCGATACAAGACCGCCCGAGAGGAGGAAACCATGGCCCTGGTATACGAGCTAAACCGTCCCGACCCGCTCAAGGAGCCCTGCGACGCTGCCACCTGCAAGCCTCCCCTCGTGAAGGTGCTCACCCCCGACGAGTTCACCGACCTGCCCAACATTTCCCAAGAGGGCCGCGACGGCTTGGCAGCCCTGGAGCCGGCCGAGGCGAATTTCGTCGAGCTCTACCCCGCCTTCATCATCGGATCGTTCGCGGTGCCCGACAAGTCCGACCCCACAGGCGACCCGGACCGCCTGTCGTTCTACCTGGAGGCCGACCACCTCATCTTCATCGACGACGGCACCATCGCCCAAGAGCTGCTGAAGAAGATCGAGGCCACGGGCATGCTTACCAAGCCCACCACCTCCCACACCCTCTATGCCTTCATGAAAACGCTTATCGCCGACGACTTCACCTGGTTTTCGGTGATGGAGGATGCCATGGAGCAGCTAGAGGACAGGCTGCTCGACGAAGACGGCGAAGTGTCGGTGCAGACCATCATGGACTACCGCCGCGCCGCCATGCGCATGGGGTCCTACTACCAGCAGATAGCCGTGATGGCCGACCTTATCGCCGACAACGAGAACAAGGTGATGAGCCGCGAGGAGGCGCGCACCTTCGCCCATATCGTGAGCCACGCGAACCACCTGGCCGACCGCGCCGAGATGCTGCGCGAGTACAGCCTGCAGCTTTACGAGCTGCATCAGACGCAGATCGACATGAGGCAGAACTCCACCATGCAGATTCTCACCATCGTCACCGTCATGTTCGCGCCGCTGACGCTGGTGACCGGATGGTTCGGCATGAACCTGACCGTGCTGCCGGGGCTCGACTGGCCCTACATGGCGTTCACCATCGTGGGGCTTGCCGCCCTCATGATCGTGGTAATGGTGCTGTTCTTCAAGAAGAAGAAATGGCTGTGATGTTCCGTTCGCCTACTGCTTGAGAAGCTCTCCTAGTGTGGCGAAGTCCTCTTCGAGGGCTACGCGCTTTTTGCTGTCGTAGAGGGCGGCGGCGGGGTGGAAGATGGGGAACACCTTGAAGCGGCCGGCCTGCTGGAGCGTGCCGTGGAGGCGCGTGATGCCCACGTCGGTCTTCAGGATAAACTTCGTGGAGAAGTTGCCCAGGGTGACGATGAACTCCGGGTCGATGGTGCGCGTCTGCTCGCGCAGAAACGGCGTGCAGGCCTGAATTTCCTCGGGGCGCGGGTCGCGGTTGGAAGGGGGGCGACACTTCAGCACGTTGGCGATGAACACCTCTTCGCGCGTGAGGCCGGCGATGGCCAGAAGCTCGCTTAGGTACTTGCCCGCCGCGCCCACGAAGGGCTCGCCCTGCAAATCCTCGTTCTTGCCCGGCGCCTCGCCCACGATAAGCACGCGCGCGTTCGGGTCGCCCGCGCCGAACACCGTCTGGGTGCGGCCGTCGCACAAGGGGCAGCGGCGGCACTCGGCCACTTCGGCCCGCAGCTGATCAAGGGGGATATGAGGGTGCTCGGTCATGAGTTTTCCTGCTTTCTTACTCGCCTCGTGCGTCAGGGGGCACAGGCACCGTGCTCAAACAGATGCGAAATGCGCTCATCTGAGTTCCGCCCGGGAATCGCCTGGCGCACTTCGCATAACTGCGCGCGGCACCTGCGCCCCCTGCCGCCGCGCTGGGTTTCTTTCGCGCAATCGCTACACGTAGATCCTCGGCAGACGAGAACAGCCGAAGCCGATTGCAATCTCGTGCTGTATCGTGCCCAGGGTCTCGGCCATTTGGTCGATGGTGACTGACGCCTCGCCCTGCTCGCCTACGATGGTGACCTCGTCGCCGATCTGCGGGTCCAGGTCGTTGCGCTGGCGCAGGTTCACCTCGAACATGCACTGGTCCATGCAGATGTTGCCCACCTGGTGGAAGCGGCGGCCGGCCAGCAACACATCGGTGCGGCCCGACAGCCCGCGGCGCAGGCCGTCGGCGTAGCCGATGGGCAGCGTGCAGATTTTCACCGCGCCGGGGCTGCGGTAGTTCAAACCGTAGCTCACGCCCTCGCCCACCGGCAGCGTCTTCACATCGGTGATGCGCGCCTTCACCGACATGGCGGGGCGCAAATCGATGAGCGGGTAGGCCTCGGGGCACGGGTAGAAGCCGTAGAGCGCGATGCCGAGGCGCACCATATCGAGCTGTACATCGGGGTAGCGGATGGCCGCCGCCGAGTTGGCCGCGTGCACGATGCCGGGATTGATGCCGGCACCCCGCAGCCCGTTCACCGCCTCGGCGAAGCGCTTCACCTGGCGCTCGAAATCGACGGGGCTCGGGCAGTCGGCCGTGGCAAAATGGGTGAACGTGCCCACCAAATCGAGGGCGCGGTGGAACATGATCTGCCGCGCGAACTCGACCGTCTCGTCCCAGCGCACTCCGATGCGGTTCATGCCGGTGTTCACCTTCAAATGGAACGGCGCGCGCACCCCGAAGGCGTCGGCGGCCTCGCCGTAGCGGATAGCGAACTCGGCGGTGTACACCGAGGGCATGATCTTGTAGGCCAGAAGCAGCGGAATGGCCGTGGCCGGCGGCTCGCCCAGCACCAGAATGGGGGCATTCACATAGGCCTCGCGCAGGGCGATGGCCTCGTCCACCGTGGCCACGCCGAGGTATTCCGCCCCCGAATTCAGCGCCGTCTTCGCGCACTGCACGGCGCCGTGGCCGTAGCCGTCGGCCTTCACCACCGCCATGAGCAGGGTGCCCGGGTTCAGGCGGTGCTTTACGGTGGAGGCGTTGTGGCGGATGGCGTTCAAATCGATTTCCACCCACGACCAGCGGCGGTCGGCCTCGGGGATGGTGGCCAGCTTGTCCGGGTCGAACTGGGGCGCGCCCGCCTGCACCGAGCTAGATTCGGCGTACTTCAGCACCTCGGACTGCGCGGCCACCGGACGGCTGCCCACCGCCTGCGGGGAGGCGGCAGAGGCCGGCTGCCAGGCATCGAACACCGAGCGCTCCTGCTTGCGCGTGACGAACGACGTTTCGTCGTAGCGCGAGCGGCGCATGGCGTCGCCGGCCGAGACGAAGTTCGGATCGCGATGGGAAAAGCCCGTGAAGCCGTTGGGGATGTCTGCCATGGTGTGGTTCCTTGCGCTTGCCGCCGTTGTGTATCGGAACAGTATACCAAACGGCCTAGTGGCCGCCGCCGCCCATCATCTTCACGGCGTGGGGCAGCGCCTCCACGATGCCCTCCCAGTTCTCGGTGGCCGCTTTCGTAGAACCGGGCAGGTTGATAATGAGGGTGCGCCCTCGCTGGGCGCAGATGGCGCGCGACAGCATGGCGTAGGGCGTAATCTGCAGGCTGTGATAGCGCATGGCCTCGGCAATGCCCGGCACCTCGCGGTCGGCCACGTCGCGAGTGGCCTCCGGGGTCACATCGCGCAGGGAAAGGCCGGACCCGCCGCAGGTGATGACCACGTCGGCATCGGTGTTGTCGCAGGCATCCAGCAAAGCGCCGGCGATGAAGGGGCGCTCGTCGGTTTCCACCACCCGGCGAATGCACTCCCACCCCTGCTCGGCAATGAGCGCCTCCAACTTCTGGCCGGCCTCGTCGGTCTCAAGGGTGCGGGTGTCGGAACAGGTGATGATGGCGAACTTGATGGTCATTACAGCACTACCTCCTCGGGGATATCAAGCAGAATGCAATCGACGATGCTGCCGGCCGGCTGCGGCTCGGTGCCCTCGGGCATAATGGCCATGCAGTTGGTCTTCTGAATGGGCCCGAACAGACCCGAGCTCTGGTTCTTCGCCGGCGTGGCCTCGTAGGTGCCGTCGGCGCCGCGGGTAAGGGTGGCGCGCAGGAAAATGCGGCGCGGGTCGCGGTTCTTCTCGTCGCGGGTGAGCCGCGCCTTCACCACGGGGTGGTCCATGAAGCGGTAGCCCTGCATGGTGCGCAGCGCCGGGCGGATAAGCATCTGGAAGCCCACGTAGGCTGCCGCCGGGTTGCCCGGCAGCCCGAACACCGGCGTGCCGTTCACCAGGCCGAAGGTTTGGGCCTTGCCGGGGCGCATGTTCACCGTGGTCATCATCAGCTCGCCGAGGCTGTCCACCACCGGCTTGATGAAGTCGAAGTCGCCGTTGGCGGCGCCGCCCGTGGTCACCACGAAGTCGAACTCGCGGCTGGCGGCATCTACCGCATCGCGCAGGGCCTCGAAGGTGTCCTCCACCGTGGGCAGCATGACGGCGTCGGCGCCGGCCTCGCGGGCACAGGCGGCCATGGCGTAGCTGTTAGAGTTGCGAATCTTGCCGGGGCCGGGTACTTGGTCGGCCGGCACCAGCTCGCTGCCCGTGGCGATAATGGCCACGCGCGGCCGGCGGTACACCGGCACCTCGAGCACCCCGCAGCCGGCCAGGAATCCTACGCCGGCCGCCGTGAGCACCTCGCCGGCCGCAACGACTTCCTCGCCGGCCCGGGCCTCCTCGCCGGCGGCGCGGATATTCGACCCCACCTTCGTCGGGGCCGCGAACGACACCACCGATCCCGTCTTGCCGTCACCTTCCACCACGCCCACGATCTCGTACTTCACCACGGCATCGGCGTCGTCGGGCAGGCAGGCGCCGGTCATGATGCGCACGCACTCGCCCTCGCCGATGGCGCCCTCGAACACGTCGCCCGCGCCGATCTCGGCGATGACGCGCAGCGTGGCCGGGGCCTCGTCGGTGGCTTCGGCGATCTCGGCGGCGCGCAGGGCGAAGCCGTCCATGGCCGAGTGGGCGAAGGGCGACACGTCGATGTCGCTCACCTGGCCCTCGGCCACTACGCGGCCCACGGCATCCAGCAGTGCCACGCGCTCGGTAGGCAGAAGGCCCACCGCCCCGCACACCAGATCGCGCGCCTCTTCCAAGGGAATCATCTCTCGCATAGGGTTCCTTCCCCTCCTCGCCGCCCGGGCGGCATCTATAAGTCTGCCCGCAATTATAGCGGTTTGAGGATACGAAGGGGCCACAGCTTGCAAGTCCCTCTCATTCCCCCACGAATGCCCTGCTACAATGGGGCCCATCACTCGCGCGACCCGAAAGAAGGCGCCCATGAGCTTCACGCCCACCCCCTATACACCCCCCGACTTCACCCTTCCCCACCTGGCCGAGGCGCCCGACGTGCGCCTTGCGCCGGCCCCGAAGGACTTCGTGGCGCCGGCGGACTACCACGCCATGTCCATCTACCCGGAGTACCTGAAGCTCGACGGCCGCTGGGTGCTTGCGGAAGACAGCCGCATGGACTGTGTGGCCGTGGTGGAAGACGGGCGCGTGTTCGTGCGCGAGTTCCGGCACATCAAGAAAGGCGATCTTATCGCCTGCGGGCGCACCGAGAACGGCGAAGAGGGCATCCTCGTGTACACCGACGGGTTCAAGAACCTCGGCGACAACAGCGGCATCCCGCCCGTGGCCGGCGGCCACGACAACTTCGCTTTTCGCGTGGGCCGTTCGCGCGAGACGGCGTTCTCCCGCGATTACGACGAGCTCTACGAGCTTTTGCGCCACGACCGCGAGCACGGCTCCATCGTGTGGGTCATGGGGCCGGCCTTCACCTTCAACGGCTATTCCCGCGAGGCCTTCGCGAAGATCATCGACGCCGGCTACGTGGACGCTGTGTTCGCCGGCAACGCCCTGGCCACCCACGATTTGGAAGGGGCTTACTTCCACACTTCGCTCGGCCAGGACATCGACACCCAGGAGAACCGCCCCAACGGGCACTACCATCACCTGGACACCATCAACCGCGTGCGCTACTGGGGAAGCATCGACAAGTTCATCGAGCAGGAGGGCGTACACGACGGCATCATGTACGCGCTGGAGCGCAACCGCGTGCCCTATGTGCTGGCCGGTTCCATCCGCGACGACGGGCCCCTGCCCGGCGTGTTCGGCAACGCCTACCAGGCCCAAGACGCCATGCGCAACCATATCCGCAAGGCCACCACGGTCATCTGCATGGCCACCATGCTGCACACCATTGCCACCGGCAACATGACGCCAAGCTACCGCGTGATGCCCGACGGCACCGTGCGCCCCGTGTACTTCTACTGCGTTGATGTGGCCGAGTTCGCCGTGAACAAGCTCGTAGACCGCGGCAGCCTCTCAAGCCGAGGCATCGTCACCAACGTGCAGGACTTCATCGCCCACGTAGCCAAGGGCCTGGGACTGACCGACTAAAACCCCGGAAGAGACAGCGAGATGCCGCCAGGTGACTGGCGGCATCTCGTGGTTTGCTCGCTCGTTCCGCTCGGGCAGCGGGCGGCTTTAGCGCTTGATGTTGTAGAAGGCACCCATGCCAGCGTACTGGGCCTGAACATCCAGCTGCTCCTCGATGCGGATGAGCTGGTTGTACTTGGCCACACGGTCGCTTCGGCAGGGGGCGCCGGTCTTGATCTGGCCGCAGTTGGTGGCCACGGAAAGGTCGGCGATGGTGGTGTCCTCGGTCTCGCCGGAACGGTGGCTCATGACGCAGGCGTAGCCATGGGTCTTCGCCAGCTCGATGGCCTCCAGCGTCTCGGTCAGCGAGCCGATCTGGTTCACCTTAATGAGAATGGCATTGGCGCAGCCCAGCTCGATGCCCTTGGCCAGGCGCTTGGAATTGGTGACGAACAGGTCGTCGCCCACCAGCTGCACACGGTCGCCAATGCGGTCGGTCAGCTTCTTCCAGCCGTCCCAGTCCTCTTCGGCCATGCCGTCCTCGATAGACACGATGGGGTACTTGTTCACGAGCGCCTCCCAGTAGTCCACCATCTCGTCGGAGGTGAGCTCGCGGCCCTCGCCGGCCAGCACATATTTGCCGGTCTCGGCGTTGTAGAACTCGGTGGACGCCGGGTCCATGGCGAACAGGATGTCGGTGCCGGGCTTATAGCCGGCCGCCTCGCAGGCCTGCACGATGTAGGCCAGGGGCTCCTCGTTGGTCTTCAGGTTCGGCGCGAAACCGCCCTCGTCGCCCACGCCGCCACCGAGGCCCGCATCATGCAGCACCTTCTTCAGCGTGTGGTAGATTTCCGCGCACCAGCGCAGGGCCTCCGCGAAGGTGGGGGCACCCACGGGCATGATCATGAACTCCTGGAAGTCCACGTTGTTGTCGGCGTGCACGCCGCCGTTGAGGATGTTCATCATGGGGGTGGGCAGCAGGTGCGCGTTGGCGCCCCCGACGTACTTGTACAGCGGCAGCTCAGCCGCCTCGGCCGCCGCCTTGGCCGCCGCCAGCGACACGCCGAGGATGGCGTTGGCGCCCAGGGCGCCCTTGTTATCGGTGCCGTCCAGCTCGAGCATGACCGCATCGATGGCGCGCTGGTCATCGGCCTCGATGCCGATGAGCGCCTCGGCGATCTCGCCGTTCACGTGAGACACGGCATCCAGCGTGCCCTTGCCCAGGTAGCGGCTCTTGTCGCAGTCGCGCAGTTCCACGGCCTCGAAGGCGCCGGTGGAAGCGCCCGAGGGCACCGCCGCGCGGCCGAAGGAGCCGTCCTCCAGCACGACCTCCACTTCGACGGTGGGGTTGCCGCGAGAATCGAGAACCTCGCGCCCGTACACATCGATGATGACGCTCATGAAATGCCTCCTTGAAGGTAGATTGATGCTGTCACTCAGCATTTGCCATCATAGCAAAAAGAAGGCGGCCCGAAAGCCGCCTTCCCCAAAAGGGCGCAGAACAATGCGTCGAATCGCCGATACGGGCGGCTTCTAGTGAATGCCGGGCCACACGGCTCCTGTGGCGGGGCCCTTCACGTCGGCGTTCTTGTCGGTGGTGGGAATGACGCCGTACTCCTTCAGCAGGCCGTAGATGTCGGTGTCTTCGATTTCTTTCAGGCCCTTCGACAGCATGAGCTTCTCAATGAGGCTCATGTTCATGTCGGTGGCGGGCTTGCCGTCGCGCAGCAGCACCGTGGCGTTCAGCAGGCAGCGCAGGTCGTAGACGCTGCCCCACACCTCGGGCACGCCGCGGTCGATGTTAAGCAGCGTGTAGACGGCCTCCATGCCGGTGCGCATGGAGTACTCGGTGGTGAAGATGGTGTCGCGCGGGGTTTCGGCGAACTGGCCGATGAAGGCGAAGTTCACGGCGCCCTCAGGCACCACATCGGGGCGATCGCCCTCGGCGCGCGGCATGAAGAAAGCCGTAATGTAGGGCATCATGCAGGGCACGGTGTTGCAGCTGTTCTCGGCCAGCTCGGCAATCTGCTCCTCGGGCACGCCGATGTGGTACAGCCACTCCTCGCAGATTTCCTTGCCGGTGCAGTCGCGCATGGGCTTCTTCACGTAGTCGCCGGGCACGTCGGTGAACAGGCTGTACATCCACACGCACACGGTGCCGGGCTTCTGGTCGCGGAACTGCGGCTGGCGGTTGATGGTCCACGAGAGCAGCCAGCTGGAATCCTTCACCGACACGATGCCGCCCGTGACCACGTCGCCCGACAGCGGGTCGCGCTGGCAGATGGCCTCGATATAGGGCAGCACCTTGTCGTCGAGGGTGGTCACCGTGGCGCTTTCCCAGTTGCTCTTCTCGGGGTCGCTGCAGAACTTCTCGGGGTGGCCGAAGGCGGGGTTCTGCGTGGCGATCTTCTTCCACAGGTCCCAGCCGTCGCCGGGCACCAGCTGCGGCGCGAACTTCGCCGGCGTGTTCTGGTCGCCGAAAGACGAATGGGCCACACAGCTGCCCGGGGTGATGAACACGAGGTCATTCTCCGTCAGCTCGATAGTCTCGGTGGACGCCTGGCGCGCGGCGTTGTCGGCCGCATCCGCATCGGAGGCCGGCACGCCCTCGGCCGCGTCCACCGCCGCCGGAGAGGGCTCGTGGCGCAGCGTAATGTCGGTGGCCATCTTGCGGTTGTCGCCCTTGGCGTCGTCACAGGAGAAGTTGACATCGAGCACGTGGGTGTTGAACTGGAAGTCGACCCCGTGGGCCTCAAGGTAGTTCACCAGGGGCAGGATCATCGATTCGTACTGGTTGTAGCGGGTGAAGCGCAGGGCGCTGAAATCGGGAAGCCCGCCCACATGGTGGATGAAGCGGGTGATGTAGCGCTTCATCTCCAGGGCCGAGTGCCAGTTCTCGAACGCGAACATGGTGCGCCAGTACAGCCAGAAGTTCGAGTTCAGCACCTCGTCGGAGAAGTACTCGGTGATGAGCTTGTCCTGCAGATCCTCTTCCGGGGTGAAGAACAGCTTCATGATTTCCATGCAGCCCGCGTCAGACAGGTTGAACTTGTTGTCGGTATGGGCGTTCTGGCCGCGGTTCACCGTGGCGCGGCACAGCGAGTAGTTCGGGTCGCGCTTGTTCAGCCAGTAGTAGTAGTCGAGCACGCTGACGGACGGGTCCTCGATGGAGGGAATGTCGCGAAACAAGTCCCACATCACCTCGAAGTGGTTGTCCATCTCGCGGCCGCCGCGCATGGTGTAGCCCAGCTGAGCATAGTCCCAGCCGTCGCAAGCGCCGCCGGCGCGCGGGTCGCGCTCCAGAATATGGATATTCTTGCCGGGCATCTGCCCGTCGCGCACCAGATAGCTTGCGGCGGTCAGCCCCGCCAGGCCAGAGCCGATGATGTAGGCCTGCTTGTCTTCCACGCCCTCCGGCTTCAGGGGATGGGCGAAGGCCTCGTAATTGCCGCTGGAATAGTACATGGCACTATCCTCTCTGATCGACGAGATAAGCGACGGAGACGCGCGAGCCCGAACCAGTGCGCGCCCCCGCCTGCGATCATGGTGACCTTATCACGCCGTCAATAGGATGTTGTCGGCCGAGCTGTTTCAATGCTGTTGCATAGCGCGCCCGCGCGGCTATAATGGCTGGCTATGACCGAGAAGAGGAACATACCGAACGTGGCGTACAAGCTCATGCTGCTGGGCGCCACCATTATTTGGGGCATCGCGTTCGTGGTGATGAAAGACGCCGTAGACGTGCTGCCGCCGGCGCAGCTTATCGGCGTGCGCTTCCTGCTGACCGGCCTTCTGATGGCCGCCGTCTTCCACCGCTCGCTTGGCGGCACCGCGAACGGGCCGTGCCTGCGGGCGGGGCTCGCCCTGGGGGCCGTGACCTTTCTCGCCTTCTGGGTGCAAACTGTGGGGCTGGCCAGCACCACGCCCGCGAAGAACGCGTTTCTGACGGCCACTTACTGCGTGATCGTGCCGTTTCTGCTGTGGGGCCTCACGCGCAAGCGGCCCACCCTGGCCAACGTGGGGGCGGCTTTCATGGGCATTGCGGGCATTGGGCTCGTGTCGCTTACAGCCGGCAGCTTCACCATGGAGTTCGGCGATGCCATGACGCTTCTGTGCGCCGTGTTCTTCGCGACGCAGATCATCGCTATCTCGCACTACTCGAGGCACTTCAACGTGCTGGCGCTGACGGTGTACCAGTTCCTGTTCGGCGGCATCATGGGGCTTGTGCTGGGCGGCCTTACCGAGCCGGCCCCCGACCTGGCAGCGTTTACGCCGGAGTTCGCCTTCAACCTGTTCTACCTGGTGGTGTTCGCCTCGGGAGTGTGCTATGTGCTGCAGAATGTGGGGCTTGCCCACGTGGCCCCGGCCCAGGGCTCGCTTCTGCTGTCCCTGGAATCGGTGTTCGGCGTGCTGGCGAGCGTGCTGCTGTACGGCGAAGTCGTGACGGGCCGCATGATGGCCGGCTTCGCCCTCATCTTCGCCGCCATCCTGGTAAGCGAGCTGGCCCCTGCGCGAAAGAAGAAGCCCGAAGAAGTTGCAGAAAGCGACTTCGAAGAGCTGGCGGAGATCGCTTCGTAGGGCAAGGGCCATGCCCTTGCCCTACGGGGTCTATCCGAAATGCCTCTAGGGAACGAGGGCAGCCAAAGCGCAGAGGAGAGCGCCGGCGGCTAGGACTGCCCAATCCCTTGGGGTCATTTTCTGCTCGTTCAGCATGGTAGCGTGGTTGCTGGCGCCGAAGCAGCGGGCATCCATGGCCGAAGCCAGTCGATCGGCGCGGCGGTACAGGCCCACGAGAACCGGCACCATAAGGCCGCAGGCAGCCTTCAGACGCACCCAAGGAGAACCGGCGTCGAAGGAGGCCCCGCGCGAAGCTTGGGCGGCTCGCACCGCTGCTAGCTCCTCGGCCATGAGCGGCATGAAGCGCAGCGCCAAAGACAGCGCGCAGGTGATGTCGCGCACCGGCAGGCCCACCCGGGCCAGGGGAGCCATCAGCCGCGCCAGGGCATTGGAGAGTTCGGTGGGGGTAGAAGATAGCACGAGCACGAGGCTTCCCCAGGCGAGAAGCACGACGCGAGCTGCCACGAGCGCGCCCAGCCCCCAATCGTTCGCCACCCCCTGGTAGACCAGAAGGAAGGCGCCTATCACGTAGACGGGGACCGCATCGCGCACCAAGCGCGCGGGCGACACCCGCTGACAGAGCACCGCCAACACGAGCATAGCGCCGAGTAATGCCACGCCGACGCCGGAAGACGCCGCAAATAGCGCCACCGAGTACAGCAGCATAAGCCCGATTTTCGTTCGGGCATCGAGGCTGAATGCGTCCCCAGCGCCTGCGAGTCTTTCTGTCGTCTTCGCTTCCTCCATGGGCGCAGTATGGCAAACGCCGAACCCCTCCCCCACCTCCGCCGGGCACTTCTCGGCCAGCGTTCCCGAGATCAAAGGTTTTTGTCCATGCGCACAAGAAGCGCCCTCCCCGAAGGGAGAGCGCTTCTATTCCTCGCGGGTGCGGCTATCCTGCGGCCCCTGTTAAGGAGGGGCCAGCCGCGCTGTTCGCAGCGACGAGAGCAAACCGAGTTAGCGAAGTGTGCCCTGGTCGCTGGTGAGGTGTCTGTTACAGGGACTCGCCGACGCCAGCGGTGCCAGCCTGGGCAGCCTCAAACTCGAAGGCCGTCTCGGCATCCTCAGCCGCGGACTGCTCGTTGCCCAGGGCGTCGTCGTACTCAGTGGACATGGTAGCCTCGGCCACCACTTCCTGCTCGATGCGCTCCAAATCGGCAATGGCGTCCTCGGTCTTCGCAGCCTCGGACTCGACGAACTCCTTCATCAGGGTATCCTTGTCAGCCATGATCCGGCTCCTTTCAACATACGTTCCGTCGTCACTTGCGCAGGAGCAAGATCCGTTGCCCTTGCAACTCGTATTCTATGAGCCGCCCTCGCGACGAAAACCTGAGCGCCCCGATAGTAATTGAGCAGTCAGGTTTGCGTTGCCTTTCCGTCATTCGAACATTGGGCGCGAAGTCTTAACGGAGCCGAAGTCGAAAAGCCCCCGATAACGTCAACCTAGGGACGAGCCAGCTCGTCCTCGTAGGGCGCCGGGCCTTCCAGCGGGTAGTGGCGGTCGGCCTCGTCATCGTCGGCACCCGGGTGAGTCGGCTCGATGCCGTCGCCGTCCTTGCCGGGAAGGATGATGTTCAGCACGATGCCGGCCACCGACCCCACGGCCAAGCCCGAGAACGAGATGGCCAGGCCGCCGAAATCGAACACGATGGCCCCCGCCGCCGAGTAGGCGATGCCGATAGACAGCACCAGAATGAGCGCCGTGATAAGGATGTTGCGGCTCTTCATGAAGTCGACGTGGTTCTCCACCAGGTTGCGGATGCCCACCGACGAGATCATGCCGTAGAGCACGAGCGACACGCCGCCGATCACGCAAGCCGGCATGACGGCGATGACCGCCGCGAACTTCGGGCAGAACGAGAACAGGATGGCGAAGCACGCCGCCAGGCGCACCACGCGCGGGTCGAACACGCGGGTAAGGGCCAGCACGCCGGTGTTCTCACCGTAGGTAGTGTTCGCCGGCGCGCCGAAGAGCGACGCCAGCATGGTGGCGATGCCGTCGCCGAGGAGCGTGCGGTGCAGCCCCGGGTTCACAATGTAGTTGCGGTTGCAGGTGAAGCTGATGGCCGACATATCGCCAATATGCTCGATCATCGTGGCGAGCGCGATGGGCATGATGGTGATGATGGCCGTAATGGCCAGCCCCGAATCGAAGCCCGCGCCGAACAGCGAGAACACTGTGTTATCCCACAGCACCGGCAGGCCGATCCAGTCGGCCTCGGCCACGGCAGTAAAGTCGCACTCGCCCAAAAGCGCCGCCGCCACATAGGACACCACCACGCCGAGCAAGATGGGGATGATACGCACCATGCCGCGGCCCCAGATGTTGCAGATGACGATGGTGGCGATGGCGATAAGGGCCACGAGCCAGTTGGTCTCGCAGTTGGCAATGGCCGAGCTGGCCAAAATGAGCCCGATGGCAATGACGATGGGGCCGGTCACCACCGGCGGGAAGAAGCGCATGACCCGCGTAGGGCCGAACACGCGGAAGAGCGCCGCCAGGATGAAGTACAGAAGCCCCGAGCAGGCCACGCCCAAGCAGGCATAGGGCAGAAGCTCCGGCTCGCCGGCCGGCGCGATGGCCGCATACCCGGCGATGAACGCGAAGGACGAGCCGAGGAACGCCGGCACCTTCCCCTTGGCCAGCACGTGGAACAGAAGCGTGCCCAGGCCGGCGAACAAAAGCGTCGCCGAAACCGAGAGCCCTGTGAGCGCCGGCACGAGAATGGTGGCGCCGAACATGGCGAACATGTGCTGGAACCCGAAGAGCACCATCTTCGGCGCGCCCAGCTTCCGGGCATCGTAAATGGCATCGGGAGCGTCGTCGGCCCCCATGGTGAGCACCTTCTCGTCGGCCACGGCCACATCCTTTCCTCGCGGTTGCATCCGCAGGCATTCTAATGCCAACGGCCACCGCGCGCGCCCTCGCATACGCCGCAGGCGCAACGGGACGGTTTTCGTGCCATGCGGGCGCACAAAAAGCGACCGCCCCAAAGGGCGGTCGCTTGTATAGAACGATGCTTTCCGGCGCTCGCTTTTGCGGCTGGCGATGCCGGGCGCATCCGAAGTTCAAGGGGTGGGGCTATTTCGCCTCGTCCTTGACGTCGGCCTTCTCCTCCTCAGCCTTCTCGGCATCGGTGGTCTCGGCCTCCTTGGCAGCCTTGGACTCCGCCTTCTCGGCCTCTTCCTTAGCAGCCTCGGCGGGATCGCCGGCGGTCTCCTCGGTCTCGCGGAACGCCTCGGCCTCCTCGGCCTTCTTCTCCTCGATGGCCTCGACCTTCTCGGCGTCGGTCAGCTCGGCACCGTTGGCCTCCACCTCGGCGGCGGCGTCAACGGCCTCGATCTGCTCCTTCGTGCCGTCGGCCTCGAAGCCCAGATCCTCGGCCAGCTCCTCGGACTTGGCAGCCTTCTTGGTGGCCTTCTTCGGGGTAGCCTTCTTGGGGGCGGCAGCCTTCTTGGCGGCAGCGGCCTGGCGCTCAGCCTTGGGCACGCAGGGCTCGGTCACGAGCTCCATGATGACCATGGGGGCGTTGTCGCCCTTGCGGGGCCCGAGCTTCATGATGCGGGTGTAGCCACCGGGACGGTCCTGCCACATGCCCTGCTCGACCTTCTCGAAGATCTCGCGCACGAGCTCCTTGTCGTTCAGGTAGGCGATGGCCAGACGGCGGGAATGCAGGTCGCCGCGCTTGGCCCAGGTGATGATCTTGTCGACCTGCGGGCGGATCTCCTTCGCGCGGGCCTCGACCGTCTTGATGCGGTCGTTCAGGAACAGGGCGGTAACCAGGCTGCGCTTCATCGCCTTAGTGTGGCTCCAGTCGGTGCCGAGCTTGCGCCCCTTCTTGTTGTGTCTCATAGTGTCGTGTCTCCTAAAGCTTCAAATTGAGGTCCATGGAAATGAGCTTGTCCTTCACTTCCTCGATGGACTTCGCACCAAAGTTTCGAATGTTCAGCAGGTCGTTCTCGGAGAACTCAACGAGCTGGCGCACCGAATGGATGCCCGCGCGCTTCAGGCAGTTGTAGGAGCGGACGGAAAGGTCCAGATCCTCGATCTGCTTGTCGAGCTCGGCATTGGACTCCTGACCCTCCGGCGCGAAGATGGAGGGAGCCTCGCCCTCTTCCTCTTCGCCCGTGGCAGCCAGGGCCAGGAAAGCACCCATGTACTGGTTGATGATGTTGGCCGCGCGGCACACCGCCTCAGTGGGGTCGATGGAGCCGTCGGTTTCCACCTCCAGCACGAGCTTGTCGTAGTCCGTGCGCTGGCCCACGCGGGTGTCGGTCACGTTCATCGTGCAGCGACGCACCGGCGAGAACAGGGAATCCACGTGGATGATGCCGATGGGATCCTCCGTGCGCTTGTTGCGCTCCGCCGAGACGTAGCCGCGGCCGACGCCGATGCGGATGGTCATATCGAGCGTGCCGCCGTCGGCCACCGTGGCGATGACGTGCTCCGGGTTCACCAGGTTGAACTGGCCCGGAACCTCCAGGTCGGCGCCGGTGACCGTGCAGGGGCCCTCAGCGAACACGTGCGCGGTCGCCTCGTCGGCCTCGTCGGACACCTGCGAGAACACCAGACCCTTCACGTTCAGCACGATGTCGGTGATGTCCTCGATGACGCCTTCCGCAGTGGTGAACTCATGCTGCACGCCCTCGATCTGGATAGCGGTGGCCTTCGCCCCGTCCAGCGAGGAGAGCAGCACGCGACGCATGGAGTTGCCCAGCGTGTTGCCGTAGCCGCGCTCGAGCGGCTCGACGATGTAGCGGGCAACGGTGTCGTTGACTTCCTCCGTGGTTACTGTAGGCCTCATGAACTCTGTCATGTGTGGATAGCCTCCTTAAAAAGCCGCGATTATTTCGAGTACAGTTCGACGATGAGCTGCTCGTTGATGTCCAGATCGATCTGGTCACGCGTCGGGAGGGACAGCACACTGCCCTGCAGCTTCTCGATGTCAATCTCGAGCCAAGCGGGGACCTGAACACGCTCGTTGGACACAAGCGCGCTCTTCACCACGAGGAGCTCCTTGGCCTTCGGGGCCACGGACACGAGCTCGCCGGGGCGCACGCGGAAGGACGGGATGTCCACACGACGGCCGTTCACGCAGATGTGGCCGTGGGTCACCATCTGACGGGCCTCCTTGCGGGTGCGGGCGAAGCCCAGGCGGAAGACCACGTTGTCGAGACGGGTCTCCAGGATGGTCATCAGGTTCTCACCGGTCTGACCCTCCATGGACTTGGCGCGCTTGAAGTAGCCGCGGAACTGCTTCTCGAGCACGCCGTAGATGAACTTGGCCTTCTGCTTCTCGCGCAGCTGCATAGCGTACTCGCTCTCCTTGCGACGACGCTTCGGCTGGCGGATGGATTCCTTCTTGCTGGAGTAACCGAGCACCACAGGATCGATGCCCAGCTGACGGCAGCGCTTAAGAACCGGAGTTCTATTAATTGCCATAATGTACGATCCTTTCAGTTACACGCGACGACGCTTGCGCGGACGGCAACCGTTGTGCGGGATGGGAGTGCAGTCCTGGATGGAGGCCACTTCGAGGCCGGCAGCCTGAAGCGAGCGGATAGCGGTCTCGCGACCGGAACCCGGGCCCTTCACGTAGACGGCGACCTTCTTCAGGCCGTGCTCCATAGCCGTCTTCGCGGCGGCCTCGGCGGCCATCTGCGCGGCGAACGGCGTGGACTTACGGGAGCCCTTGAAGCCCACGGTGCCCGCGGACTGCCAGGAGATCACGTTGCCCTGAGGATCGGTGATGGAGACAATGGTGTTGTTGAACGTAGACTTGATGTGGGCAGCACCCACGGCAATGTTCTTACGCTCGGAGCGCTTGATGCGCGTACGTACTTGTTTCTTAGCCACGGTTAGCTTACCTCACTACTTCTTCTTGCCGCCGATTTGCTTGCGCGGACCCTTGCGGGTGCGGGCATTCGTGTGCGTGCGCTGACCGCGAACGGGCAGGCCGCGACGATGACGCAGACCGCGATAGCAGCCGATCTCCATCAGGCGCTTCACGTTCTGAGAAACCTCACGATGCAGGTCGCCTTCGACCTTGAGGTTCTGCTGGATGTAGTCACGAAGCTTCGCGAGATCCTCTTCAGTGAGGTCTTTCACGCGAACGTCGGGATCAACGCCGGTCTCGGCGATGATCTTCTTGGCAGTGGTGTCACCAATGCCGTAAATGTAGGTCAAGGCGATCTCAATGCGCTTATTGCGGGGAAGATCGACACCAACGAGACGTGCCATGTTTCTTATGAGTCCTTTCTTCCTAGCCCTGACGCTGCTTGTGGCGCGGATTCTCGCAGATGACGAGGATCTTGCCATGGCGTCGGATGATCTTGCACTTGTCGCACATCTTCTTGACCGAAGGACGTACCTTCATATCACTTTCCTTTCGGTATGCGGATCGTTCTATACGTGCACGCCCAGCCGCTGGCGATTGTTTTCTCAGCTGAACCAGCCGCGAAGGATCCGAGTCTTCGCGGTGGCGGCGGCCCTCAGGCCTTAAAGGGGCTTACTTGAAGCGGTAGGTGATGCGCCCGCGGTTCAAGTCGTACACCGACAGCTCCACGGTTACGCGGTCGCCGGGCAGGATCTTGATGTAGTGCATGCGCATCTTGCCGGAAATGTGGGCGAGAATGGTGTGGCCGTTCTCGAGTTCCACCTTGAACATCGCGTTGGGCAGCGCTTCGAGCACCGTGCCCTCGAGTTCGATTACGTCTTCCTTAGCCAAAAGTCGCTCCTTCAAGCGGTCTGATAAAGCAGCAACGCAAGATAGTAGCAAAAAAAGCAAGACGTTTTGGGGAGAAATTCGCACAAGGGCGTAAAAAACCAAAAAGCGGATTTGGCTTTGAAAATGACCTGCTTGTCAGGCCTGCGGTCGAGCCGCGCAGCTCTCGGAGATCAACCGGAGCCGCCAGGTATTCGCGCTGCCAAGAGCGCCGCCGCCTTGTCGGCGAAAAGGAAGGATAGCACAACCCCCAAGCGCGCGCAAGGCCATGCTTTCCCTATGCGCGATTGGCCTTGAAAAGTTCCGAGACGGAGCGACGCAAGCTCGTTTCGCAGCATCTTAGAGTTAGACAGAAGCTACACCGCAGCAAAACCTTTCTTTTTGCCACGTCGAGAAAAAAGTCCGACAATTTCGAGGGTTTTGCTGCGGGTAGGTAGAAGCTAACTTTTTGATGCAAAGCTCTGAACAGGCCTTATCCTGATATGTTCTAAGTTAGATTCTCCTAACACCGCAACAAACTGCCCATTTTTGTCAGACTTTTCTGAGCCGTGACAAATCAGGGCACTTTGCTGCGGGCGTGAAAGAGCTCAATGCGCAGCTCCCATCTCACCGATTTGCAGTATCAGGACGGGTAGAAGTTGAGCAGGGTGCAACCTCGGTACACGCCGCCCTCGCTGCAGACCACCACAGTCGCACCGGGCTCCGTGACGCCGTCCACCCTCCAATAACCGTTGTGAGGGCGTTCGTAGCCCCCGGCCGATTCAAGATCCACTCCTTCGGCCATCGAAGACTCGAACGCCGTCTCGCCAGTGACGTAAATGAGCACCGCATCGGGCCACTCCCCGTCGTTCGCCTCGCGGGACGCCACGAACCCGAAACCTTCGTGTTCACCACGCCGATCCCATTGAGAGACGCGAGATCGAGGACGGTCACGCTAGCGCAGTCGAGCACAGGATCAATCGCTCCCAAAGAGTCGAAGGAGCGAGCGGGGTTGTGAGATGGAACTGTTGCCCTCGCAGTCGGCGAGCACGTTGCCCTCCATGCCATAAAGCATCTCTCGTGCCAAAAAATCACAAGAAGGCAGAGATGTTGATTGACTAGATGCAGAAGCCGGGGGCCACGCCAAACGAATTCGTGGCGCCGCCGAGGGCAATTGCGCTCGGGTGGCCGAGGGAGTCCACACGCAGGAAGCTGCCCGGAGAGTCCGGAAATGGAGAACGCCCCCACCAGTAGCAGGCCTCGCCGTTATAGGTTTTGACGAGAATGTCGTTAGAAGTGGTGGATACGACCGCCATGTTGCGATAGAGCAGGTACTCCGATCCCTCGGCGTTGAAAATGCCATCGTAGCTGTGGCGGTCGCCGAACCAGCCGATCGTCCCGCACAGCTCGGTCGCGGAGGGCAGCCAGAGTTGGTCAGAGGTCGTGGAAACCGACGAAACGCTCTCGGTCTGGCCGACGTTGTTGGTGAGCTTGTCGACGGCCACGATCTTGGCCGCCAGCTCCTGCGGCAGAAGGAACATGCCGTCGGAGTTCAGGTAGGCACGCAGCTGCGAGGCCTCCCAACCGCCCGCGTTGACATCGGAGGGGTTCATCGCCATCTCTGTCACGGCGCTCCCGAAGATGAACGATATGCCGGCCTTGCCTCCGGCGGTCTTGTCGTCGTGGTTGAAGCCGATGATCTGCACGGTAGCCTGCGTGCCATCGCTAAGCGTCACTGACTTAACCTGAGTGCCGTCTAGCTTGCCATCGGCGGTGCAGAGGTTGTACTTCTTGGCCACCTCGATGCCCGCGGCCTCGTCCCCCGCTGAGGCTATCTCGGCCGATATCTGCGAGAGCTCATCCCAGGTGTAATCTTCCAACAATTTTGCTGGGCTATTTTGATCGCTCGCGTCTTCGCCAGAAGACTCTACTGGGGTTTGTTCAACCGCCCCAACTACTGCAGTATCTCCTTCTGCTGGAGCCTGTTCCTCTAGGACTATCGATTCTTCAACTTGCGGTTCGTTCGCTGCTACACAGCCAGGCAACCCAAACAGCAGCGTCATGAAAGCCAAAACCACAATCGCACTAATCGCTTTGCAAGATTTCATCTTTAATTCCTCATCCTTCAATTCCCTGTTTTGAGTAAAAGTAAATTACAGGTAGTAGGGCAAGGGCCATGCCCTTGCCGTTCGACCCCCCCGACGAGCATGAAGCCGAGATCCCTACTCCAAACTTTGGACAGGACCGCGACGCGCCCGCTAGCTCGTTCCCGCATTTGGAACAGAACCTCCTAGTCCCTCCACTCATCACCCGAAGACGCCAGCGATTGCCGCCGCTTAGTGATCTCGCCAACCCGAGCGTTGATCTTGATCTTGTCAGCAGACCGCCCAGCGGCCGCCGTCCCACGGTTCACCGCTGAAGTTACACTATCCATGAATCCCATTGGGGGTTTCCATCCTTTAATCGCGAAGCGAACTATTCTGTCCCAAATCTCATTCTTGGCAGACCCGCGTAAAGCTAAATGCAGAAACCGGGAATCACTCCGATGTTGGGGCCATTTGCTTCAGCCAAGAAAGAGACATAGCCATCGTATGAAACCATAACAAAGTAATGCATCCGGCCGGCCATAGGCGTTCCAGCCTTCATGTCGGGATTTGGGGTCCTCCCCCACCAGTAGGGAGGGTCGGTCCTGACGAGAGCCTTGTTGTTGACATATTCCTCTTCTTCGGGAGTTAGGCCCTCGCGCGCCGCGTCAACAAAGAGCTTGTATATCGTTCCCTCAGCACTAAGGATAGACGCGTACTCTTCTGCGTCGTTCACTTCCTGCAGCTCAGAAAACGAGAACAACCACAGATAGTCGGAGGTAACAGAAACCGCCGAGATATCGTCTGTCTCGCCAATGTTGTTTGTGAGCTTATCGACAGGCACGATCACCTTCTGCAGATCGGCAGGGAGGTTTGCGAGGCCCTCGCTATTCAGCCAAGATCGAACAGGTGCATTCTCCCAGCCCCCGTCGTTTGTTCCATTTGCATCCATATCGGTAGAAGCAAGTGCCCCGTCAAAGATGAACGTGATGCCGGCTTTCCCGCCGTTTGTTTTGTCGTCATGGCAGAACCCGGCAATTTGAACCATCAACTCGGTTCCATTGCTCAGGGTCACCGACTTCACCTGCGTTCCATCGAGCTTGCCGTCGGGGGTGCAGAGGTTGTACTTCTTCGCCACCTCGATGCCAGCGGCCTCGTCGCCCGCAGCGGCGATCTCGGCCGATATCT
>CAJUSP010000022.1 GCA_910589165.1 uncultured Adlercreutzia sp. | reverse complement strand
GTGGTAAGCGAGCTCCTCCTTATTGAGGCCATCGCGGTACGCTTCAAGACTCTGCACGTTTTCCAAGACAGCGTCATGCGTCATGTCGCCCTCGTCTAACGACAAGGAAGCGAGCTCATCGGCCAACCCTGCAGCCACCACCTCTACATTCTGATTGAACTCTGAAATCTCAATCGCTTTCTGCTCTTCACTGTAGGCATACGCCCCGAAACCTGCTGCGCCCACTATCACCAACGCCGCACAAATCGCTGCTCCAGCAATTACCGGCTTCTTCACTTTCATAGGTCTCTCCTTTAACACCTCACACGAGGCTCGATTAGTCGTCGCGAGGACGGCGATCCCCGCGTTTGCCAATCCGCGCCTCTTGAAACAGCTACACTTCCTTAAAGCTCGAAAGGATCGAAACGACTGCGTTCTCATCCGCCGTCGATAGACCACCCTCTGGAACCTCGCAATAGAACGAGATGAGCCTTGGGTATTTAAAGCCCAGAAACACGTCCGGAAACGCAGAATTGAACTCGCGCTCTCCCTCCATCGATACAGGCAGCACAGCATAGTACTGGCCGAGTTCGCCCGTATCGCAGTCCATTGAACCCTTGTGGCACCAAGCTTGCAGCGTAACTTTCGCCACCATGAACTTTCCCAGTGAAGACCAGTCTTCTCCTTGCAGAACCCCCGGCTCAAAGGAAGAGTCTGCCGCCCTCTCAACAAGCGCCCGGATCGAGCTGTTGCGGACACCGCCTACGCTTGGCGACAAATCGGAATAGGTAACTTCTACACCCGAGCTGCCCCGCGCTGAGATCGTCTCGAACAGATCACCCGCTTCTTTTACGTCATCTTTCACGATCTCCCAGTCGAAGGGAAGAGAAAACTCGAACACAGGAAACTCAACGCGAACCACCTCGGTGTACCTTGTTGTGCACGTGCGCTCGGCCAAGGACAGATTAGGCTCGATGCCATTGGCCGCATCAGATTCAGATTTTCCCATTTCAGTAAATTGCTGACACCCATCAGAGCAAGTTGACGCTCTGATGGGTGTCAGCCAAGCGACTGACGACAATCCTTTTTGCTGCATGATGCACCCTTTCTCTCTGTTTTGACGAAATCTGCGAGAGGGTGCACCACCTTGAGGTGCGCGAGAAGGAAGGCATCCACCGCAGTTTCGCCAAAAACCGTGGGGCATGCAGCAAGCAAGCAACCCAGAATAGGCAGATGCCCTCCTTGACGGTTGCTGTGAAATTGCTGCAAGCCCCTATTTGGGGTTCACGGTTTTTGGCAGCACAGAGTATAGCAAGAAAACCTGCACCTTGATACACGATGTCAACAAGATCGTGAGCAACGGATTCGCAGAGTCGCTAGAGGTTCCGCGCAGCCAAATCACTTATGCAGCTTGGGGCGAGAACTTGCACGAGGCACCCTCGGCTACTTCGCCCAAGCAAGCAAAACTTGCTATTCGGTGACTTCAGATAAATCGCGCTCGCAGCTTACAGCCTGCGTTGCGGCCTCTTCGTTGCGCAAAAGGCCAGCATTCGAATTGATGCGCACATTGGGCAAACCGTTCTCTTCAAGGAGATCGGCGAGAACGTTGCACGCGACAATGGCTTCGCGCGCCTCTGCGCCGGTAAGATCGGGAGCCGTCTCATAGCGGGCGGCAACGGCGAATTTCGAAAGGCTCACAATGGTGCGAATTTGCGACTCTTCCGCAGAGAGCCATTCCTCATCCAGGGCAACGCTCATCAGACGTCCGATATCGTGCGTGAATTCGGGCTGGCGCTCGTGAATCTCGAAAACATTTTTAAGCATCTTCTCGGCCGCCTGCTGGGCGTGAAAGGCAATCGACTCACAATACAGATCAGGGTCAGACGAAAGCGCGTCTACGGTAATCGCGTCTTTGTGGGCGGCATACAGGAAGCCTTCGTACTGCTCAGCCATACAGCAGCACGCCCTCTCGATCTACCATGCTCTCGACCGCCGAGAGGGTTTTTCTGCGGGTGTTGAACTCTTCGACGGTGTTGGCCAACACGTCTTTGGGCATATCCATCCACATGAGGGCCCAGGCGATGTCGTCCATGCATTTGAAGCGGCCGCGGTCATCATCGGTGACCACGTACAGGTCAAGGTCGCTGGCCGGCGTTTCTTCGCCACGCGCATAGGATCCGAACACATAGATCTGCTCGGTGTCGACGGCGCCGACGATGCTATCGATCACGCGGTCGAGGTATTCATCGCTCAAGCTGAGCGGGTAGCGCTTTTCGATTTTCGCCATCTGACACCGCCTCTCGATACTTCCGGCAACAAGCTGCTAAGAGTATACCATCTCAGCCGTTGCGACTAACCAGACTGCAGCCGGCTGTTTCCGCACTTCCAAAACCCCGGCAACGCGCAAGGGCCCTTCCGGGGGGGCTCTACCGCACGGTTTCGAAGAGGTCGGCTACTTCGGCTTTGGAGTGGACGCCTAGTTTGCCGTAGGCGTGGCGCAGGTGGGTTTTCACAGTGTTGGCCGACAGGTACAGCTCCTGCTCGATTTGCGCGCGGGTCTTGCCTTGAAGCGTCAGCGCCAGCAGCTCAATCTCGCGCGCCGTAAGCCCATAGCGCTCGGCCATGGCATCGCAGCGCGCCATGAACAGCTCCTGTGGCCCGGGCTCGTGGCGGTTAGTGGCAATGCCCACGCCTTGGGCGCCCCAGTCGGCGTTCACCGACCGCTCGCTCTTCCAGATGAGCACGCACACGAGCACGAGCACGACACCGGCCAGGGCCAAGGCAATGCGCACCGCGAGAATATCGAGCCAGTCGGTGGCAAGGAGCATGCGGTTGAACAGCAGCCCCGCCAACAGCGGCAGCTCGGTGCAGGCCCGGGTGACGGCGAACAGCGGCAGGCTCGGCACGCTGTAGCGCCGCACGATGCCGACGATGACCAGCAGCACGAAGAAGGTGAAGAAGATGAAGGCGAACTTCTCCATGAACGAGACAGCGTTACCGAGGGCGCCTGCGGCGAAGGGCACGCACAAAAGCGACGCCAGCGCGAGGGCCAGCGCCACCAGGGCCAAGGTGCGGGCATCCAGCTTGTCGCGGTGCAGGTACGCCATGCCGAGCACCACCACACCGAAGGCGCCGGTGGCCAGAATGCGGTGGGCCGAGCCCAGGTAGTCGGCGTTCTCCATGAACATGCTCGAGGTTCCCATGAGGAAGCTGCCAATGACCATGATGGCCAGAAGCTTCCACGGCAACGGATAGCGCTGCGTGGCATCGGCCGGCGCCTCGGCGGGAAGGACCCGCAGGCAGAGAGAAACGGCAACAATAGACGCCAGCGGCAGCAAGGCGGTGGCCACCACGGCGAAGGGCTGGCGCATCACCGACACCACGCCGGAGACGATGAGCGCGGCGATGCACGAAAGGGCGCCGTCAACGATGGCCTGGGTCATGCCCATGCGGCAGTACACCTGGCCCCACAGGCAGAACAGCAGCGCGCCGCCGATGGCCGTGGGCACCGCCGCCCCGAACACAAGCCCGTAGGGCACCGGCGCGGGCAGAAGCCAGAGCCCGCAGACCGCCGTTCCCACCGAGCAGAGCGTCACCAGGGCGAAGCAGGCCGAAGGGTGGGCCGACAGCACGCCGATGCGCCGCGCGGCTATGGCCAAGACGATAAACGTGCCGATGTCGCCCGCGCGCAGGCCCATATCGAAGGCGCTGCGGGCCGCAAGATCGCACCCCGGGCCGGGAAACACGAGGGAGATGTGGGTGCAGCAGAGCCATGCGACGAAAAGCCCCATGCCGAAGAAGCGCAAGGGGAAGACGCGGGAAGAGGACGTCTCCTGCTCGAAATCGTAGCCGACGGCCTCGGCGGGCACAACCGGCGATTCGTTATGTGTCATGGGCTTCCCTCTTCCCCTCTTTCATCAGGCAGTATAGCAAGCGCGAACCGCTTCCGCCACGGGTTCGGCGAAATTGGGCGGCACTGGGCGGCCACGAAAGCCGCCCTGGCGCACAAAAACGGGCGGCCCGCAATCGCAGGCCGCCCCCATGGCAAAGACGTTCTCGCTGCTAGCCGACCATCACCTGGCCGCCGTTGGGATGGCACTCCCCGCAGATATCCACCTGCTCGGCGTGGCCCTTGTGGCACTCGTTGCAGTCCTCGATGGTGCCGTGGATGGAATCGTGCGGGTTGTAGTCGCCCAAATCCGCCGTGCGCTCGGCGAGCTTTTCCCAAGACACGTGGCACTCCGAAGACAGGCAGGTGGCCGTGTCGTTGTAGAAGGTGCTCGCGCAGTCGGGCTCGCCCTCCTTGCCTACTGCCGCCAGCTGAGCGGCCAAGTCGCCCGTATGGCACGACTCGCAATCCTGCCCAAGCGCCGCATGGTAGCTCGCCAGGCCCGCGCCGCCCTCGGCGTTGTCGGCGTGCGCCGTGTAGGTGGCGGCCAGGTCGGTGCCGGTGGAAGCCAGGGGCTCCTCGCCGGCACCGGAGGGAGAGCAGCCGGCGGCCAGGCAGAGCCCGAAGGCCGCGGCGATACCCATAGTGACCAGCGTCTTCAAACGCAGAGACTTCTTCATGACTTACACCCCCATAGCGGCGCTCTGGCCGGAAACATAGCCGAAGGTTACACAGCGGCCGATGGACGGCCCGAAGATATGGCGCGGATAGTTCGTGTGGAAGAACCCGCCCGAGGCGCCGCCCGCCGCGTACAGGCCGGCGATGGGCTCGTTGTCGTAGTCGAGCACGTGGCAGTCGTAGTCGACGACCAGGCCTGACACCGTGGCCAGGATGGATGACTGGTGCTTGATGGCGTAGTACTTCTCGCCATCGATCTTCGCCGCCTTCTCCATGGGACGGTTGAAGTCCTCGTCCTTCTTGGCGTCCACGAAGCCGTTGAAGCGGGCCACCTCGGCGGCGAGCGTGTCAGCAGGTACTTCCATGAGGCCCGCCAGCTCCTCGAGGGAGTCGGCCTCGAAGGCCCAGCCCTTCTCCTTGAACGGCTCGAGGGCCTCCAGCACCGCCGGCGCCGGCACCTGGGCCGAGCTGGCCACGCGCCAGCAGTTCTCGCCGTAGTGGCGCTGGGCCGTGATGGCGTTGGAGCGCGCCTGGAACGGCAGCGACTCGGAGGCGAAACGGCGACCCTGCTCGTTGATCATCAGGCCGCCGGCCACCAGCCCCGTGATGCCGAGGTTCGAGGAGTAGAACGACTCGGGGCTGCCGAAGTCGAAGTTCATGACCGCCGCCGGCAGCGGGTCCATCTGGCCGCCGATGGCCAGGCCCATCAGCTGGCCGTCGCCGGTGGTGCCGTAGTTGGGGCACCAGGAGGCGGCGTTGGCGATGTCCTCGGGGCGACACCAGGCCTTCAGCATGGCGGGGTTCGCATCGAAGCCGCCCGTGGCCAGGATGACGCCGTTCTTCGCGTTCACGCGGAAGTAGCCCTCGGCATCCTTGCAGATGGCGCCGGTCACCCGTCCGCCCTCTTCGCGCTCGAGCTTCACCACGGCGCTGCGGTAGCGGATCTCGGCGTTGGCGCGCTTGGCAATGGTGTTCGCCAGATCCTTCACGATGTAGATGCCCGCGCCGCCGGCGTTCTTGGTGGTCTGCTCGGACCACTGGTCGCACTTGAACTCGATCTCGGTCTGGGGTACGTCGAAGTGGTGCGCGTTGGGGTTGTTCTCCTTGTACCACTCCACAATGCCGGCGTCGCCCTCGTCGAACTTCTCCTGCAGCCAGTCGGCCGCCTCAGGCGAGCGATCGGCCCACAGCTTGATGGGATCGATGGGCACGCGGTAGTAGGCGGCGTGGCGCATGCGGTCCATCATCTCGGCCTTGTCGCAGGTGTAGCCGCCCTCGGCCATGGCCTTGCCGCCGGTGACGCCCATGCCCTCGAACATGCCGCGGCCGGCGCTCATCTTCTCGAGGCACAGCACGCGGGTGGTGCCGTCATCGGACGCGGACAGGGCCGCGCACACGCCGGTGATGCCGCCGCCGGCCACGAGCACGTCCACCTCTTCGGTACGCACGATCTCGTCCTCGCCGATCTCGCGCAGCTCGAAGGCTACCTCGCCCTGGCGGTCCATGTCAGTGGGCGCGTCCACCACGGGCACGAAGCGCACGTCGGTGGGGAATACCGCGCTGTACAGGTCGGTCTCGAAGTTGGCGATGCCCTTCTCGGCCGCCACGGCCACCTCGCCTTCCGCGAACGCCGGCACCGGCGAGGCCGCGCCGAAGGCCCCGGCTGCCGCGGCGGAGCCGAGCAGCGCCAAACCGCTCGCCTTCAAGAAATCGCGACGGCTGGGCGCAACGCTTGCCTTTTCCATCTTGTTCCTCCTTCATTACTCTCCCTCGATGCGTTGACGCTGAGTCAGCGCATCACTGATGGGGTGCATTGTGCAGGGGAACCGGCAAAATGGGATGGGTGAAAACCAAGGGGGTGAGTGCGATTCGCAGCTCACCCCCCGGCTCACCCCTTGTTTGATCTGGGATTTCTCGGGCTAGCGCGCGCCCTTCTCGGTTTTGGCCACGACGAGGAACAGGGCCAGGGCGGCCGCTCCCACGGCGGCCATGCAGAGGTAGAGGGCCTGGTAGCCGATGAGCGGAACGATAAGACCCAGGATGATGGGGCCGATGCCCACGCCCACGTCAAGCAGCATGTAGAAGGTGGCGTTGGCCACCGACAGGCGCGCGTCGCTCGTGACGCGCACGGCCATGGCCAGGCCGCAGGACTGCACGGTGCCCACGCCGAAGCCGAGGAACATGGCGGCGATGAGCAGCATCCAGTCGTTGGCCATGAAGGCCACAAGCACCATGCCCACCACAAATGACACGAAAGCCGGGATCATCACCAGATGCGGGCCCTTGCGGTCGAAGGCGCGGCCGGTGAAGGGACGCGTCACGAACATGGCCAGGGCGTAGGCGACGAAGAACACGCTGGCCGCTCGGCCGAGCCCCAGCTCGTTGGCAAAGGGGGTGAGGAAGGTCAGCAGGCTCGAGTAGCCGAAGAACAGCAACCCGCACACCACCGAGATGGGCAGCACGCCGGCTTCCACGAAACGGGCGAGCGGGGAATGCTCCACCTTGTCGGTCACCACTTCCTCAAGGTGGGTGGAAGGGACGCGGGAACAGGTGGGGCACTCAGGATCGGCGCCAGCGCAGGCGGGACACACATCGGCGGCAACCTGGGCCTCGGCCTCGTCGCGCGCTGACTCGGCCTCCTCGCGAGCCTCCTCGGTGGGAGCAGCGGCCACTTCCCCGCCCACGGCATCGGCGGCGGCTTGCACTTCCGCTGCCGCCTTCACCGCCGAGCCCTTCACCCGCGTGGCGCGGGACGGACGCAGCAACAGCGCGCAGGGCACCGCCAGAGCCACCATGATGCTCGCCACTAGAAACAGCGTGTCGTAGCCGAAGTTGTTCGATATGAAGATGCCCGCGAAGGGGCCGATGGCGCTGCCGAGCGTGATGGACAGCATGAAGTAGCCGATGCCCTCGCCCTTGCGCGAGGCGGGAATAAGGCTCGTGACCACGGTGGCCAGCGTCGTCGAGCACATGCCGTAGGCGAACCCGTGCAGCAGGCGCACACCGATGAGCGCCCCCAAAGGCTCGTTCAGCAGGTACAACGCCGTCAGCGCCACCTCGGCCACGGCGCCCACGATGAGCACAGGCATGCGGCCGAAGCGCTCCATGAGCGGCGCCGAGGCGAAGCGCGAGAACAGCGTGCCCACGATAAACGCGCTCGCACAGAAGGCGGCCACGGCGGCCGGAGCCTCGTACACGGTGAGCGCGTAGGCGGTCATCACCACCATGAGCATGAAGTAGTTGCCGGCAATGAAGAAGTTCAGCAGCGTGCCGAAGACGAAGTTGCGGGTCCACAGCGGCTCGGGCGACGCCTTGGCGGCGCGGGCCGTCGGTGCGCCGCCGGGAGCGGCAGAGCTTGGGGCCGAAGCGGCAGAGGCCATTAGCGCTGTTCGCCTTCTTTCGCGATGAGCACGGTCATGGGCGATTCCTTGGTAACGGCGTAGCTCACCGAGCCGAGGAAGCCCTTCACGCCGCCTTGGCCGCGGCTGCCCATGATGATGAGGTCGCAGCCCTCGTCCTTGGCGCAGTTCACAATGAGGTCGGCAGGCGAGGTGCCCTTGAGCACCTTCACCTCGGTGGGGTTCGCCAGGCCCTCGGCGATTTCCTCCAGCTCGGCGCGGATGGCCATGGCGTCGTCCACCATCACCGTGTCGGCGCCGGCCGCCGCCGAGCCCGATGAGAACAGGCGCATAACGTGCACGAGCACCACTTCCATGGCCGGGTTCTGCTGGGCGATTTCCTTCATGACTTCCAACGCCTTATGCGACGGAGCCGAGCCGTCATAGGCCACGAGCGCTTTACGACACCACACGGGGCACCCTTTCTGTCAGACAATCTGCAATGGGAACTGTCAAGTTCGCTTTCCATTGTAGACCTACCGCGCAAGGGGCGCATGGCTGTGTCCATGCTGTAAGAAAACCGCTAGACGAACGACTCCACCACATCGATGAGCTCTTGCTGGGAATGCACCTGCAACTTCGCATAGATATTCTGAACGTGGGTCTTCACCGTGTTGCGCGACAGCACGAGCTTCTCCTGGATGTAGGGGGCGTTGCGCCCATGGGCGAGCATCGAGAGGATTTCCGTCTCGCGTGGGGTGAGTTTGAACTCGGCCGATACCGCCTCAACGGGAAGGAGGGCGGCATTGGACGCGCCGTTTGATTCGGGCATCGTCGTCGCCGCTGGGTCGCTGGCCGCCCCGCAGTCGGATCCGCCAGCGTCGCAGGCAGCGGCACCTTCAGCCTTCGAACCCGGCAACGCCGCTGGGGGCTTCGGCACCTCGGCAAGGCGCAGCGGTACGGCGGCGGCCACCCCCTCGATGGTGCCGCGGAAGCTGAAGTCCTTAAGCAGGGTCAGATTCGCCGCCACGAACAGGAACAGCACGCAGGCCACCAGCGTCGAGGTCTCCAGGCCGTTCGGCAGGTACGCCGTCCAGTGCCCGACCGTGGCGCCGCACAAAAGGCCAAACGACGAAGCCGCCCGCCCCCAGGCGAATACCGCAAGGGCATTCACCGGATTGCGCGCGCCGATAGAGGCGAGCGCGAACCACATGAGCATCTCGAAGCACTCGCTGCCGGTGAACAGCAGCCCGTTGACCACCGCCCCATAGGCCACACGGCCGTTGAGCACGATGATCGCCAAGAAGCCGGCGATAACGAGCAGGGCCGCCACCGGGTAGAGCACATCGACCCGTGGCATGCGGGGCAGAAGCGCCATAACCAGCATGAGGGCAATGGGGACAAGCCCGAGCATGGTCATATTCGGCACGCCCTCCACCGCCTCGAATGTGAGGGCGAACCCGTAGGCGACACGGAACAGAAGGATGGCCGCAAACAAGGTATGGGCGAAGGGAAGATAGGCGGCCGGCTGGGTGATGGAGGCATCGCGGGCCGGCTCGGAGGCGGCCATGGCGCCGAGCACCGAGGCGGCGGGGATGCGCGCCGCCAGACAGGTAGCCAGGCCCAAGGCGAACAACACGGCAATGGCGCCGTCGCCGACGCCCTCACCGAAGGGAAACCGCAGAAGATAGCTGGCCGAGAAGGCCGCTGCAACGCAGAGCAGGCACCCCTTCCGATTAAGGCGGCAGAGCGCGAGCCCCACCAGCACGACGAACCAGCGCGACCCGACGGAGCGCACCGCCGATCCGGCCACCAGCAAAAACGCGTTGGCCTGCCACAGCCCCATGAGAATGAGCATGAACCCGAGGGAGTACAGGGCCAAGGCCACAGGCGTCATAACCGACTCTTTGATTGAGGACGGCTTGTGCAGCGCCCAGAGCGCCAGGATGATAAGAACGGTCACGCCCACCGCCGAGGACACATCGCGCGCCTCGGGACATACGGCGAGGTAGTTCGGATAGAGGTACACATTCGTGAGCCAGGTGCCGAAGACGTCTCCCGTCAACGCAATGAAGCACAGCGCCCAGAGCAGCACTCCCCTTGTCTTGTTTGCCACGTTTCCTCCCATTCGAATCCCCTTTAAGGCAGCATAGGCCATTTCACCCCTCGCTGACAAGGGAAAATATACGATCTGGTACCAGGAGGGTGAGGCGCCAACGGGGCCGCATCACCCGTGAAAATGGTGCCTGGGTGGTGAGGACGGCAGGGCTTTCACCTGGCAACATGGGGCTATCAGATGCAGCGGCCCCCAAGGCGGGTCGCAAGACCCAGGGAGGGCCTCGCATCAACGACCCATTAGGAGGGAACCTTATGAAGAACACCGCTACCGTCTCCCGTCGCAGCTTCCTCACCGGCGCTGGCGCCCTTGCGGGCCTGGCCGCCGTTTCCATGGCCGGCTGCGCGCCCCAGGCCGCAGCACCCGCTGCCACCGAGACCGCCAGCGAGGGGAGCGAGCTTGCCGCCACCGGCAGCGACTGGCTGGGCGCCGCCCCCGAGATCGCCGAGGGCGACATCGTGGAGACGCGCGACACCGAGCTGCTCATCATCGGCGCCGGCAACGGCGGCATGGCCGCAGCGGCCACAGCGGCCGACCTGGGCCTCGACTTCACCCTGTGCGAGAAGACCGAGTCCATCCAGAAGACGCGCCACTGGTTCGGTGCCATCAACACCAAGTACACCAAGGCCGCCGGCGCCGAGGTGGACACCGCCAAGCTGCTGAACGAGTTCACCCGCTACGCCTCGGGCCAGGCCGACCAGCGCGTGGTGCGCGTGTGGATCGACGAGTCGGCCGAGGTGACCGACTGGCTCGACCCCATCCTCACCGCCGCCGGCATGACCTGCGCCTTCGACAACGATATCGACCACGAGACCGGCGGCACCGACTTCTACCTGGCCCCCATGGAGCACTACTACTCCGGCAAGGACGAGGCCGGCGAGGCGCTCGAGCGCAACAAGGTGCTGCTTGCCTACATCAACGAGCGCGGCTACGACGTCACCTACAGCCACAGCCTGGCGCGCCTCGTGCAGGACGAGTCGGGCCGCGTGACCGGCGCCATCTTCGAGACGCCTGAGGGCTACGTGCAGATCAACTCCGAGAAGGGCGTGCTGCTTACCACGGGCGGCTACACGTCCAACGCCGACATGCTGCGCGGCTGCAACCCCATGGTCGACCGCTGCGTCACCCTGCAGTACGGCTCGCCCAACAACGTAGGCGATGGCATCAAGGCCGGCATGTGGGCCGGCGCCCAGAAAGACGCCATCGGCGCGCCGATGATCTTCGACCGCGGCGCAGTGCTGCCCGGCGAGAACGCCGGTATTGTGAGCGAGGCCGGCCAGCCCGCGACGTTCAACGGCACCGACAAGCAGTTCAACCTGGGCAGCCAGCCGCTCATGAAGGTCGCCCGCGACGGCAAGCGCTTCGTGAACGAGTCGACCCCCTACGACTTCTGCTGCTTCGCCGCGGCGGCCAACGAGGGCGGCGTGTTCTGCCAGGTGTTCGACTCCAACCTGAAGGAGGACGTGAAGCGCTTCTCCACCATCGGCTGCTCGCGCCAGACCCAGCAGCTGCTGGCCAAGGAAGAGGCCACGCCCCTCGAGGAGATTTACGCCGACCAGCTGGAGAAGGGCACCATGGTCATGGCCGACACCATCGACGAGCTCGCCGACAAGCTGGGCTTTGCCGGCGAGGCCAAGGACGCCTTCCTCGCCGAGGTGGAGAAGTACAACGGCTTCTACGATGCGCAGAAGGACGACGACTTCGGCAAGGAGGCCTACCGCCTGTCCGCCCTGCGCGAGGCGCCCTTCTTCGGCATCTGGTACGGCGGCTCGCTGCTGACCACGGTCGACGGCCTGCGCATCAACGCCGACATGCAGGTGCTCGACGCCCTGAACCAGCCCATCGAGGGCCTGTACGCCGCCGGCGACTGCTCGGGCTCGATGTTCGCCAACAACTACCCCGAGTACATCGTGGGCTGCGCCTGCGGCCGCACCCTCACCTTCAGCCGCCACGCCGTGCGCCACATGGCCGGCGACCTGGCCTAAGGGGACTCAGCCGGATTCCCTCCCTTCCGGCCGTTCTATAACGAAGACGCCCGCAGCCGTGCGCTGCGGGCGTCTTCGCGTTTGCGGCGGAAAGGCCGTTTTGAATTGCCGCTCTAGGCCTCGGGCTGGAAGGTGTCGCGGTCGGGGGCGAAGGACTGCATGGCTTCGATGGTGCGGGCGAACAGCTCGTCCATCTCCCAGCCGAGCATCTCGGCGCCGCTGGCGATAACCTCGCGGCTCACGCCGGCAGCGAAGCGCTTGTCTTTGTACTTCTTCTTGAGCGACTTCACGTTGAAATCCATGACCGACTTGCTGGGGCGCATGACAATGGCCGCGCCGATAAGGCCCGTCAGCTCCTCGGTGGCGAAGAGGATCTTCTCCATCTGCAGCTCGGGCTTGGGCAGGTCGGTGTTGTAGTCGGAGGTGTGCGATTGGATGGCGCGGATGAGCTCGGGCGTGCCGCCGGCCTCCTCGATAAGGGGCGCTGCGTAGATGGTGTGCAGCTCGGGCTCGTCGTCGTGCTCCTCCCAATCCAGGTCGTGCAGAAGGCCCACGATGCCCCAGAACTCCTCGTTTTCCGGGTCGTACTCGCGGGCGAAGTAGCGCATGGTCTGCTCCACCGTCTCACCGTGCTCGATGTGGAACGGATCCTTGTTGTGGGCGGAAAGCAGCTCGAAAGCCTGCTCGCGCGTCATGCCGGCATTCAACTCAGCCATGGTTCTCCTCTCTAAGCGGCGCGCTCCTCGGCGCGCATTCCCTCGTTTTCGCATGAGACCACTATAGCGGGATTCCGCGACGCGCGCGATGGGGTTTCTTCCAGAAAACGAAAGAGGCCGTTGGGGCATTTCCCAACGGCCTCGCATGGAGCGCCGAAAAGCGCTTACGCCTGAGCTTGCTCTTTCTTGCCGAAGATGGTCTTGCAGCCCTTCACGGCCAGAATCACCGCGAACACCATGAGCAGCAGCGCGATGACCAGCTGCAGCACCGTGGCGGCATCCACCGTGCCGGCCGCCAGCAGGCCGAACTTCGTGTACACGGTGATGGCCAGCGAGCACAGCGTCACCACCATCATGAAGACCATGGGGAAGTAGAACATCTTGTTATTGCGCCCCGCGTTGCCGAGCCACGCGCACACAGCCAGAAGGCCGAGGGCCGCCAGCAGCTGGTTGGCCGCGCCGAACAGCGGCCACACGAGCTGGTAGCCGGTCAGGCCGAGCCCCACGCCCAGGATGACCGTGATGATGGTGGCCACCCACGGGTTCGTGAGCACGGCGCGCCAGCCGGTAAGCTCGCTCATCTTCACGCCGTGGGGCGTGAACAGCTCCTGGAACATGTAACGGGCCAAGCGCGTGGCCGTATCGAGCGAGGTCAGGCAGAACACCGACACCGCCAGCACCAGCAGCGCGTAGGCGATGGACTCCACACCGGCCAGCCCCGGCACGCAGGCGAGCATCTGCGAGAGGCCCGCAGCGAACACCTGGGTGGGCGAGGCGTAGGTGCCGTCCATGTAGCCGGCGAACACGAAGGCCACGGCGCACAGCGAGATGACGGCCACCAGGCACTCCAGCAGCATGCCGCCGTAGGCGATGGGCTGGGCCTCGGCCTCGCGGTCGAGCTGCTTGGAGGTGGTGCCGGAGGCCACCAGGCTGTGGAAGCCGGAGATGGCGCCGCAGGCGATGGTGATGAACAGCGCCGGGAACAGGAAGCCGGAGGCGGCCACCTTCGATTCCCCGGCCACGGCCGTAAAGCCGGTGAACGCGGGAATTTCCAGCGAGGCGGCGTCGCCGGTGATGCCGGCGCCGATGATGCCGATGAGCGCCAGCGCGATCATGCCGTAGAGCAGGTAGCTGGACAGATAGTCGCGCGGCTGCAGGAGAATCCACACCGGAGCCACCGAGGCCACCAGAATGTAGAGGCCCACGAGGATCATCCAGGCGGTGTTGTCCAGCGCGATGACGGGCAGGTTGTAGCCGACGGCCACCACGGCCACGATGATGACGATGGCCGAGATGATATTCGCCGCCGTGGGAATCTTACGGCCGCGGGTCGCGAAACCGTAGATAACGGCCACCACGATAAACAGCACCGAGATCATGGCCGTACGCATGTTGGCGAGGTTGCTCACCTCGGCCGTGGCGGCGTTCTCAGCCGTCACAGGCACCACGGCGAACGTGCTCGCCACAATAGAGGCGAAGGCCGCCACCACCAAGATGAGCGTCAGATAGGCGAAGATGCAGAACAGCTTCTTCGCGGTGTCGTCGATGTTGTGCTCGATAACCGTGGCCAGCGTCTGCCCCTTGTGGCGGATAGAGGCGAACAGGGCGCCGAAGTCGTGCATGGCGCCGAAGAAGATACCGCCGATGAGCACCCACAAAAGCACGGGCACCCAACCGAAGATGGCCGCCTGAATGGGGCCGTTGATGGGGCCGGCGCCGGCGATGGACGAGAAGTGGTGGCCGAGCACCACATAGGGAGCCGCGGGCACGTAGTCGACCCCGTCCTCCATCTCATGGGCCGGCGTGGGGCGGTTGGGCTCGATGCCCCACTGCTTGGCCAGCCAGCCGCCGTAGAACACGTAGCCGCACACGAGCACGACAATGGCGATCAGCAAAATGATCAGCGCGTTCATGGGTTCCTTCCTTTCCTTGTCTTGTTTCTCTTTCCCCTATTCAGAAGAAACCCTCGCGGCGTACGCCTCCGTCGCCGGGTCGCCCGTGCCATGAGAGGGGCCGTCCGCGCTGGCCGCCCCATCAGCCGCGCGCCCCCTCTGCTGCTCGGGCGACGCCCCGCAGGCGAATGCGTTCGTCGCTAAGGTTTCCTTGAGGGCTTTCCCCTGGCCGTTGGTATACACCCGGCCCTGCGATAAATCGATAACGGCCAGGCGCAAGTCGGCCCAGCCGCGAAATCCGAAGGAGAAGTTCTTGCGAAAGCGCGTGGCGCGCACCTGGCGGGCCGCGGCCGTATCCACCGTGTCGGCCACCACCACAAGCGACAGATACGAGCTCATGTGGTCGGGGCCCAACTGTACTTTGGCCAGGGCCTCGCCGGTCATGAACGACACCAGCTCGTTCAGGGTGACCGCATCCAGGAGAGGGGTTTCGCAGAAGAACAGGTACTCGTGAGCCGAGGCCTCCCACAGCTTCGCCCGCTTCACCAGCACGTACTTGGTGGCGGTGGAATGGAATTCAGCATAGCCAGGGAAGGTGCGGCCCGCGAACTCGTGGTCGCGTTCCACATCGAACCACGCCTCGTGCGCGGCTAACAGACGCTCGATGACCTGTTGTCGGTCTTCCAAGCTCGCGTCGCCTTCTTCCCCTTACCGTGACCTTGTCACTTATGATTTTTGCAGGGTACTCCTACCTGCGAAAACGCGCAAGAGGAAATTTTGACGAGCCGTCTATTTCTAGAACACGACGCCGAGGCCGTTGCAGATGAGCCCCCAGAACACACCGATGACGTACAGGATGACGATGATGGCCACGTTCTGCTTCCAGTGGCGGTTCGCGCGCGCGAGCACGAGCAGCCCGACGCCAGCCGACACGAGCAGGCCGGCGAGCATAGCGCCGGCGCCGAGGACGCCGTCGACGTACAGCTGCGCGATAACCACGCTGGCGGCGCAGTTCGGAATGAGGCCCACGAGCGCCGTGGCGAACACCGAGAAGGTGGGGTTGTCGCCGAGGAACTGCGCCAGCGCGTCCTCCCCCACCGTCTCAAGCACGATGTTCAGCAGGATGGTGATGATGAAGATGAACAGCGTCACCTGCACGGTGTGCTTCGTGGCGCTCAGCAGGATGCCGCGCCAGCCGTGGCCGTGCTCGTGAGTGTGATGCACGTCGTCGTGGTGTTCGTAGGAGCGCTCCGGGTGCTCCTCGCAGGCGTGGCAGTCATGGTTGCAGCCGCACTGATCCTGCTCGCACAGCTCGTGGATGCGCAGGCGCTCCTTGTCGCGACGGGCCAGGCGCAGCACCGCGTCTACGATGAAGCCCATGACCATGCCGATGACCACCTTCGCGCCCATGATGGACAAGATGGTGTTGGCCGGCACCTGCTCGGCCAGGAAGATGGGCAGCATCTCATCGGAGGTGGACAGGAACACGGCGAACAACGTGCCCAAGGTAATGACGCGGCCGGCCCACAGGGTGGCCGCCACGGCCGAGAACCCGCACTGGGGCACCACACCCAACAGCGCGCCCACGATGGGCCCGGCGGCTCCGGCGTGGCGGATGGCGTTCTGGGTTTTGGCACCCGTCTTGTGCTCGAGCCATTCCATGGCCAGGTAAGTAACCCACAGAAACGGGATAAGATAGAGCGTGTCAGCCAGAGAATGCTCCAGCACGTGCTCGGCTATGTGCGCAATTTCTTCCATGGAGGGAATCATAACGCTTATTCGGGCGTCTTCACCGAACCGTTTTCATCCTGCACCACCAGCGGCCCATGCACCTTTTCGTCCTTCGGCAGCAGCAGGCTCGCCAGAATGGCCACCACGAACACCATGGCCACGCAGTTGTCGGCGAACACGCTCTGCAGCAGCTCGGGGAAGATGACGAAGATGTCGCTCATTTGGGTAAAGCCGATGCCCACAGCCAGCGACAGCGCCGCGATGGTGATGTTGCGCTGCGAGAACCCGGCGCTCGCGATCATTTGGAAGCCGGAGACGATGATGTTGCCGAACATCATGATGGTGCAGCCGCCGAGCACCGCCTCGGGCAGCGACGCGAACACAAGGCTCACCACAGGCACGAAGCCGGCCAGCACGAGCACGAAGGCACCCGTGGCAATGGCGCGGCGATTCACCACACCGGTCATGGCCACGAGCCCCACGTTCTGCGAGAACGAGGTGACCGGCGAGCAACCGAAGATGCCCGAGAACGTGCTGATCACGCCATCGGCCGTGACGGCGCCGGAAAGCTCGCGATCGTTGGGCGAGCGCTTCAGGGCCACCGCCGTGAGCGCCGAGCAGTCGCCCACCGTTTCCGTGGCCGACACCAAAAACAGCAGCACGATGGACACGATGGCGCCCGGGTGGAACTCGGGGGCCACGGGCATGAGGGCGGGCAGGCTGAACAGCTCGAAGTTGGCGAAGCCCGAGAAGTCGACCTTCCCCATGACAATGGCCACCAGGTAGCCCACCACCAGGCCGAACAGCACCGAAAGCTGCTTGGTGGCACCTTTGGCAAGGCCCTGGAAGGCCAGGCAGGCCACGAGCGAGATGGTGCCCAGAATGAGGTTCTGAGCGCTGCCGAAATCCGGCGCACCCGTACCGCCACCGAAGGAGGCGGCCCCCACGCCGAGCAGCGAGAACCCAATAGACGTCACCACCACGGCCGCCACAATGGGCGTGATGATGCGCCGCCAGTACTGGGCGAACAGGCCGAGGACGCCCTCGATAAGGCCGCCGACGATAACCGCGCCCACCAGCGCCCCGTAGCCCTGGGTGGCCGCCACGGTGCAGGCTACGGTGACGAAGGTGAAGCTGATACCCATGACAATAGGCAGGCCGCTGCCCACGCGCCACACCGGGAACAGCTGCACGAAGGTGCCGATACCGGCGATGAACATGGCGTTCTGGATGAGCACGGCGCGCATGTCCTCGGAAAGGCCAGCCGCGCCCACGATGATGGCGATGGGCGCCAGGTTCGCCACGAACATGGCCAGCACATGCTGCAACCCGTAGGGGAAGGCGGCCAGCCACCCGATATGTCCATCGAGGGAGCGCAGGGCCTCCTCTTTGCCGTCGCGGAAGACGACGCCGCCGGCTTCGACGACTACCTCTTCCTCTTTGGAAGCCGCCGACGCATCGGTGCGGGAAGAATCGCTCACGGAAACTCGCTTTCGTCTGAAGGGGCAACGGAAATGGAGTGGGGCCTTGGGCCCCGCCCCGTTGGCGCGCGGTGATCGTTAGTGGCGGAACTCGATGGCGCCGGTTTCCGGGTCCATCGACTCCACGATGGCCAGCGACTGCAGGTCGTAGCCGGCACGGCGCAGCTCGTCGCCGCCGGGCTGGAAGCCCTTCTCGATGGCGATGCCGATGCCCTCCACGGTGGCGCCGGCGCTCTCGCAAATCTCCAGCAGGCCGCGCAGGGCGCAGCCGTTGGCCAGGAAGTCGTCGATGATGAGCACGTGGTCGTCGGGCCCCAGGAAGCGGGTAGAGACGATGACGTCGTAGATGCGGTTGTGGGTGAACGACTGGATGCGCGTGGAATACATGGTGCCGTCCAAGTTGATGGACTGGGTCTTCTTCGCGAACACCACCGGCACGCCCAGATGATGAGCCACCACGGCGGCGATGCCGATACCGGAGGCCTCGATGGTGAGCACCTTGTTGATGGGCCGGCCCGCGAACAGGCGCGCCCACTCCTCGGCCATGGCCGAGAACAGCGCCACGTCCATCTGATGGTTCAGAAACGCGTCCACCTTCAAGACGCCGCCCGGCTTCACCACGCCGTCGCGCCGAATGCGCTCCTCCAGCAGCTCCACGAAAACCTCCTTGGGATGAAAAACAAGTTGCCCACTATCTTAGGCCATTGCGCCCCCGTTGGCGACCATCAAACACGCAACAAAGAAGGGGCCGCCACACGGCGGCCCCGGGGAGGGTTAGCGGAAAAGCCCCTAGCAGGCGCGAGCCGCGAGGTTGGCCGTGGCGATGGCCGCCTGGATGTCCCAAGGGTCGGCGCAATCGCCCACAGTCACCACCGACATGCCGGAAAGCTCGTCGGCCAAGCCCGTGTTCGGCAGCATGTCGCTCGCGTCCACCACCGCGTCGCAGGGCAGTTCGATGAGGGTGCCGGTTCCGGTGCGCACGCTGACCGTTCCCTCTCCCACCGATTCGATGGCGCTTTCCGCCAGGGCGCGGCCGCCAGCGGCGAAATAGCCAGGCGTCGTGAAGGCGAGCATCTTGGTCGACTGCCCCTTGCCGAGCCCCTCGATGGGGTCGGCCGCCACCATGGTCACCTTCTTGCCGTAGGCCAGCAGGTACTGGGCCACATCGTATGCCTGGGCATTGAAGCCGGCGACAACCACGTTCTCGCCCAGTTCAGCGGCCATGAAGTCGTTGATGGAGTACACCGGCGTCGCATCGGTGCCCTGCCAGCCGAGCTCGGCGCGCGACCCACCCGTAGCCAGGATCACCACATCCGGAGCCTCGGCGGCCACCGTCTCGGCCGTCACCTCGGTGCCCGTCGTCACAGCAACACCGGCCGCCTCGGCGGCGCGGGCCATCCAGTCGCGCAGCAGGCCCAGGTTCTCATGGCGCCCCTTCACCAGCTCGGCGAAGGAGAGCAGGCCGCCGAGCGAGCCGCTCTTCTCGTAGAGCGCCACCTCATAGCCGCGCTCGGCACACACGCGGGCCGCCTCCATGCCGGCAGGACCGCCGCCCACGACCATGACCTTCTTCTGGCCCTCGGCCGCCAACGGCTCGTAGCCCTCGGGCATCGCCTCGGTGAAGGCCCGCGCCTTGCAGGCGTTCACGCGGCAGCCCTCCATCACACCCAGATGGTTCGAGAAGTCGGCAGCGCAGTGCAGGCAGCGGCAGCAGGGACGAATGTCCTCGATGCGGTTCTCGAAGAACTTCGTCGGGTAGTCGGGGTCGGCGTTGGCCACCGGGCGGTTCATGAACAGGAAGTCGATCTTCCCAGAGCTGACCGCCTCCTCGAAGAAATCGGGGGCGATGGCCGGGTCCATGTAGGTGGCCGCACCCACCGGCACCGACACCGCCTGCTTCACGATGGCCGCCGCGCCCAGCATGAGCCCCACGCCGGAGTGGCTACCGTCGAGATGCCCGCCGAAGTGGCGGGAGAAGTCGAAGAACGTGCCGAAGCCGTTCGTGCCGTCCAGACCGAAGCCGCCGAAGAAGCCGTCGCCGAGGAATTGCGCCTCGTGGTTCTCGAACACGCCGAGAATAAGGTGGAAGCTGTCGGCGCCGGCCGCTTCCAGAAGCTTCGCCAGCTCGCACACTTCCTCGACCGGCGAGGCGAAGGCACTCTGGCCGCAGGGGCTGTCGTTCTCCTCGATGCCGTTCATGCGCACCTGCACCGGGAAGTCGGCGCCGCAGGCCGCCTTGATGCCCTGGATGCACTCGGCCACGAAGCGCGTGCGGTTCTCGAACGTGGCGGGTCCGTAGGCGTCGTCGGCGGGACGGTCGTTGCGCAGGCGCGAGAGGAACCACGCCGGCACGTTGTCGCCGGCGCAGTTGAGCTCGACGCCGTCGAACCCGATGGCCTGCAGCTTCTTCGCCGAGTCGGCGACGTCCTTGATGAAGAAGGCGATGTCCTCGTCGGTCAGCTCCGAGGCGCGCGTTTGGCTACCCTCGGCCGGGGTATTGCCCCAGGTGTAGACGATGCCGGGCGTGCCCCATTTCATCTGCACGAACACAGGCACGCCAGCACTGTGCACTTCCTCCACGATGGCCGCCAGCGGGCTCTCGTCAATATAGAGGCGCGTGTCCGGCCCCATGGACGACGAGCTGTAGCGGCGCTCCACCTCTTCGCACAGGCAGTAGCTGCCTTCCACGAACACGCCACCGATGCCGCCTTTGGCGATGTTGCCGAAATAGGCCACCGCCTGCTGCTCGTCGTTGCACACGCCCGAGGTGGCCGCCGTCTTGATGAAGCGGTTCTTCATGGTTACTGTGCCGATGGCCAGCTCGCTCGCCATCGTGGTGGATGCCAAGTCGGCAATGCTGTTGGTGGTGAAATCCCAGTCTTGAGGGTTAATCTGAGCGTAGGCCGAGGTGCCCGAAAGCCCCTGCGCCCCCGTAGACGCAAGCGCCTCCCTCTCCGCTGTCGCCGGGGCGGCAGCCCGTGGCTCGGGGGCGCATCCGCCAAGCAGGCCGGTACCCGCTAAACTCGCGCCGAGCGCGGCGAGGCTTGCGCCCCCGATAAACGAGCGGCGGCTGATCCCCTTAGACTCCTCGATTCCCTTCATGGCAGTCTCCTTCTTTCGAAATTCCATTCCCTTGATGCGGGCTTATCGACGGATCGAATTCTGCCAGCGGAAAAACGGGGCCCGCATCGGCTCGGGAGGGGGAAATTGGGGGAATTCCGAACCTCCTCCTGTTGGTAGGAGGGCTTCCCATCTGGCCTAACGCACCCATGCTGCGCTATAATGCCCGTCCGTAGGGGAGGAGGACTCGTGAACCAGAACACATCGGCGCGGAAGGCGCAGGCGAGAGTCGTGGCAGGCCTCGGGTGCCTGATCGCGCTCGTGCTCCTCGGCTTGATGAGCCGCCTTCCGTTCGCCGACTACGACACTGCCTTCGCCCAGCAGATACCCCTCACCCTTTCCGGGGATGCAGGATGTTTCGTCGGACTCCTTCTTACCCTCTTCATTGCCTACCGGCCGCCTCTTTCCGCCTCAACCGCGGGATTTGCCGCAGCCGCCTCCTTCGCCGGGCTCGCACTCTCCCTTCTGGCCAAAGGCGGCGCATTCGGAGACCCGTCGGTCGTCTCGCTCGTTGCCGGCGACGCCCTAGCCGGGTTCTTCCTCGTTCCCTGCATGCTGTTCTGGTGGCTCAATGTTGCGCTGCGCCCGCCCAGAGAGGCCCTCGGCATCATGGGGGCGGCCCTCGCGGCGGGCACCCTGCTTTTCCTTATCGCGAATGCCGCTCCCGCCTCTATGGCCCGCATAGCAGCGCCGCTTGCACTGTGCGCTTTGTCTGGCGCCTGCCTTGCGCCTTCGATTCCCGACCCGCGCCAGCGCGCGCTATCTCCCGCCGGCGATAGCGCCGAATGCGAAGAGGCTCCGTCGTGGCTGGTCCCCCTGCCCGCCATCATCGTGCTCGTGCTCTCGTTCTTCGTCGTCGATTTCGAGCTTGATTTGTTCCCCATCGCGCTGTACTTCGAAGATATGGCCTACGGATCGCTGCCCACTCCGGGCGCCATCGGGGCCGCTCTTTTGATCCCCTTCGCCGCTTTGCTGTGCCTTGGCACCCATCGGGGGCGCGTTTCGCTGAGCCTTATCTACACGCTCGGCTTCCTGCTGACGGCTCTCGGGTACCTGCTCACACCCTACCGCCTCCAGGGCGGCTTCCCTTTGGCGGCGGCCGAAGCGGGGCGCATCATCGTTTTCGTCTTTGCGCTCGTCGTGGCCCTTCGCCTTCTGGAAAAGAACCCGACGCCCCAGCGGGCGCAACTGCTCTTCGCGCAATTCGGCCTGCTCATTTTCGCCAGCATGATTGCGGCGGACGTGCTAGTGATGCTCATGCAGCTGCAGGAGGGTTTCGACTACAGCGACTTCACCTTCCGCACGTTATTCGCCAGCTGCGGTATCGCCGTGCTTGTCGTTCTGCTTATCGGACCGCTGCCGCGGCTGCGCGAGCTTCTGGAGGCGCCTTCTGCTGTGCAGGGCCCCGCAGAAAGCGCCGATGCCACCCCCACTACCCCCGAGGAGCGCTGCTCGCGCTTCGCCTCGCGCTACGGGCTGACTGGCAGAGAGACCGACGTGCTGCGCCTCATTGCTGCGGGGCGCGATGTTCCCTATATCGAGCAAGAACTCGTCCTCGCCAAAAGCACAGTGAAGACCCACGTGAAGCACATCTACGAAAAATGCGGCGTCTCCTCACGCCAAGCGCTCCTCGACCTCATAGAAAACTTCGAGTCCTAGCCAACAAAGAAGGCACCCCGGAGGGTGCCTTCTTGCGAGTTAGCTGTTTGCGGCCTTGCTCGTTGGTCGAAGCGACCGGCGAGTCTTACTCGGCTGCGGCTTAGTACATTCCGCCGCCGCCACCCATGGCGCCGGCCAGGGCGGACAGGTCCGGACCCTCCTTGGGGATCTCGTTGATGGTGGCCTCGGTGATGAGGATGAGGGCCGCCACGGAAGCCGCGGACTGCAGCGCGGTGCGGGTCACCTTCACCGGGTCGTTCACGCCCATCTCAATCATGTTGCCGTACTCGCCGTTGGCGCAGTTCAGGCCCTCGCCGGCCGGCAGGCTCTTCACCTTCTCGACCACGACGGAGCCCTCGAAGCCCGCGTTCTGGGCGATGGCGCGCATGGGGGCCTCGATGGCCTTGCGGATGATGTCGATGCCCACTTCCTCGTCCTTGTCGGAGGCCTTCACGGCATCCAGGCAGCCGATGGCGTCGACGAGCGCCACGCCGCCGCCGGCGACGATGCCCTCTTCAACAGCCGCGCGGGTCGCCTGCAGGGCGTCCTCGATGCGGGACTTCTTCTCCTTCAGCTCGGACTCGGTGGCAGCGCCCACCTTCAGCACGGCCACGCCGCCGGACAGCTTCGCCAGACGCTCCTGAGCCTTCTCGCGGTCGAAGTCGGAATCGACGCGCTCGAGCTCGGCGCGGATGATCTGAATGCGGTTCTCGATGTCTTCCTTCTTGCCGGCACCGTCGACGATAAGTGCGGTGTCCTTGGTGACCTTCACGGTCTTGGCGGAGCCGAGCATCTCCATGGTGGCGTCGGCCATGGTCATGCCGAAGTCCTTGTCGATGACCTGGGCGCCGGTAACCACGGCGATGTCCTCGAGGATGCGCTTGCGGCGGTCGCCGAAGCCGGGAGCCTTGATGGCCACGACGTTCAGGGTGCCGCGCAGGCGGTTCAGCAGGATGGTGGACAGGGCCTCGCCCTCGACGTCCTCAGCCACGATGAACAGCGGACGCTGGGCGCGCATGATCTCCTCCAGCAACGGAACCATGTCCTGGATGGAGTTGATCTTCATGTCGGTGAGCAGCACGAAGGGGTCCTTCAGCACCGCCTCCATCTTCTCCATGTCGGTGGCCATGTAGGGAGAGATGTAGCCGCGGTCGTACTGCATGCCCTCGACGAGGTCCATCTCGATGCCGAAGGTCTGGGACTCCTCCACGGAGATGGCGCCGTCCTTGCCCACGGCGTCCATGGCCTCGGCGATCTTGTCGCCGATGGCGATATCGCCGGCGGAGATGCGGCCAACGTTGGCAATCTGCTCCTTGGTGGACACCGGCGTAGCGGAAGCCTTGATGGCCTCGACCACGGCGTCGGTGGCCTTCTCGATGCCGCGGCGGATACCCAGGGCATCGGCACCGGCGGTGACGTTCTTCAGGCCCTCGGACACGATGACGTCAGCGAGCAGGGTGGCGGTGGTGGTACCGTCGCCGGCTACGTCGTTGGTCTTCACGGCCACCTCGCGCACGAGCTGGGCGCCCATGTTCTCGACGGGGTTCTCCAGCTCGACTTCCTTGGCGACGGTCACGCCGTCGTTGGTGATGAGCGGGGCGCCGTAGGACTTCTCAAGCGCCACGTAGCGGCCCTTGGGGCCGAGGGTGACCTTCACGGCGTCGGCCAGCTTGGAAACGCCCGCGGCCAGAGCGGAGCGAGCGTCGGTATCGAACTTAATTTCCTTAGCCATTAGTTCGCGTTCCTTTCAAATATCTTCTAATCAACAATCGCGTAGATGTCGTCGGCGCGGAGGATCAGCACGTTCTCGCCGTCCAGGGCAATCTCGGTGCCGCCGAACTTGCCGTAGATGACCTTGTCGCCGACCTTCACCGGCATAGGAAGCAGCTTGCCGTCCTTGTCCATCCGGCCCTCGCCCACGGCGAGGATAGTGCCGGTCTGGGGCTTTTCCTTGGCGTCGGAGGCCAAAAACAGGCCAGACGCGGTGGTGACCTCGGCCTCGTCCTGCTTCAGGATGACGCGGTCGCCCAGAGGCTTCAAATTCATAGCTTGCCGTCCTTTCAATGGTGTCGTAGCGCATTCGCGCAACTTCCAATTTAACCACTCGGTTGGGTTAAGTGCTAGCACTCTTCAACTACGAGTGCTAAACAGGAAGACATCATAACAGCAACAGCCGCGAATACAAGTAGGCAGAGGGAAAAACTTGAGTTTTTCTCGCTCAGGTTTTGTGAGATTACCGGTTTGATCAGGGATTACCTTGCTGGTGATACTAAACCGGTTTCGTAGGCGAACACGACGAGCTGGGCGCGGTCGTGGGCGTCGGTCTTCGCCATGATGCGGGCGAGGTGCGTCTTCACCGTGGCCGGCGATATGAACAGTTCGGTCCCTATCTCGTCGTTGGAAAGGCCCCGGGCCACCAGAAGCAGAATCTCGCGCTCGCGGTCGGTAAGGCTCGCAAGCGCCGCCCGACGCCCATCGGCCGCCTCGGCGCTTCCCCATCCTGCGCGCGGTCGCGCCGCCACGAAGGTCTCTACGAGCCGGCGCATCACCTTCGGCTGAATGAGCGCGTCGCCGTCGGCCACCACGCGGATGGCGGCGGCAATCTCGTCGGGATCGGCGTCCTTCAGAAGGAAGCCACTCGCCCCGGCGCCCAGGGCGTCGTAGACGTACTCGTCGATGTCGAAGGTGGTCAGCACGAGCACGCGGGTCTTGGCCAGCAGCGGGTTGCTCGTGATGTCGCGGCAGGCCTCGATGCCGTTTATCTCCGGCATACGAATGTCCATGAGCACCACGTCGGGGCGCAGGCGCTGGGCCTCGGCTACCGCTTCGGCGCCGTTGCGCGCCTCGCCGACGATCTCGATGCCGTCGTAGGTGCCGAGGATCGCCTTGAAGCCGCTGCGCACGAGGTCCTGGTCGTCTACCACCAGCACGCGAATGGCATCGTCGTCGCTCATAGCCTTTCCTCCTTCATCGGTGAGACCTGCCTCGCGGCCAGCGGTCTCATTGGACGGCATCTCCTTGGATAAGGGGGATCACCACGGTCACACGCGTGCCGCCCGCAGGGCCGCGGTCGGCCGTAAACGTGCCCTGCAGAAGGCGGGCGCGCTCGCGCATACCCTGCAGGCCGTGGTGCCCTTCGGGAATAGCCGCCGCCTTAAGGCCGCGACCGTTATCCTCTACGGTAAGCGTCGCGCGTACGCCCCCTTCAGTGGCCAGCACGATGCTCGCCCGGGTGGCACCCGCATGGCGCACGATGTTGGTGGCCGCCTCGCGGGCGATGCCGTAAAGCGCCACATCGATGAACGCGGGCACCGCCGGCCGCTCGTAGCCCTCCACGGAAAGCGAGGCCTCGATGCCGGCCCCTTCCAAGTAAGCCACCAGGTCAGCCAAGCGCTCGGTGCCTTCGGTGGGGGTGGTCTCGGCCGCTTCCTCGCCGCTGCGCAGCACGCCGATCATGGCACGAATTTCCTCGAGCGCGCTCTTCGACGTGCGCCGCACCTCGGCGATGGCCTCCTTGGCCGCCGCCGGGTCGCGATCCACCAATCGCTCGGCGGCCGCGGCCTGAATGCTCACAGCAGAAAGCGAGTGCGCCGTAATATCGTGCACCTCGCGGGCGATGGAGACGCGCTCGGCCTCAACCCGGCGCTGGGCCTCGGTCTCGCGGGTGCGCTCGGCCGCAAGCGCCCGCTCCTCGCTGGCGCGGATGCGGTCCTGATGCTCGTGCAGCGCGTAGCCGGCAAAGGCCGCCGCCAAGGCCAGGGCCGCGTTCTGAAACACCGTCAACTGGGTGAGCACGCGCACCTGCTCGGCTGGCGCTGGAGCAAACAGGAACACCCCCATCGCCACCACGGCAGCCACCGCCGCCTCGGCGCGGCTTCTCAGCGAGGCTACGGTGAACAGCGCGATGAGAGGGCCCGCTACGGAAAGTGAGATGCCGTTCATCTCGGTTTGGCACAGGGCCCACGCCACCAGGCACCAGGCGAACACGGGCCACGGCGCGCGGCGGCGCAGCACCAGCGGCAGCGTCGTGAGCGCGATGGCCAGAAGCGACAGCGCCGAGGGCACCATGGCCTGAATACCCATGAGCCGCCGCATGAAGTCATCGGGAATAAGCAGGTTCACCGCCAGTGTCAGCTGAAGGCAGGCGAACCCGAAGGCACCAGCGGCAATGACGGCGTCAATAAGCCAATCGGTGGCGCTCAACTTGCGGTTCTGTAGGAAAAGGTTGTCCATGAAGGTCATGGTATACGAGCAGGCCGACCAGCGCCATACACCGAGCGGAGTAGTTGTCTATTTGTAGAACGGCGCGTTCGGGAAAGGCGGCTCCAGGGCGCGCTTGAAGGCGTTGGCGTCGGTGCGGGCCGCCACCGAGGCCACGAGCGCCGCGTCGAACCCAGCCGCGGCGATGGCTTCCACGCCCTGCCCCTCTTCCACGTAGCGCCGCAGAATGCTGTCGAGCGTAGCGTAGTCGATGCCGAGGGACTTCTCGTCCTCCTGGTCAGGGGCCAGTTCGGCGCTGGGCGGCTTCACGAACACGTTTTCCGGAATGGGGGGCACCTCGCCGGCCGCGCGCGCCTGCTCGTTGCGCCAGCGGGCCACGGCGAACACATCGGTCTTGTACAGGCCGCCGATGGGCGCGAAGGCCCCAGCCGTGTCGCCGTACAAGGTGGAATAGCCCATGCAGGCCTCGGATTTGTTGCCGGTATTCAGCATGAGCCAGCCGTGGGCGTTCGAAAGCGCCATCAGGCACACCATGCGGCAGCGGGCCTGGGTGTTCTCGGCGGCCAGGCCGGAAAGCGCCCCGCCGCAGGGCGCGGCGAGCACGCGCTCGAAGGCGGCGAAGGGCTCGGCGATGGACACCGTCATGCAGGCGATGCCCAGGTTGGCGGCAAGGGCCTCGGCGTCTTCCACGGACGACGCGCTGGAATAGGGGCCCGGCAGCAGCACGCCGTGCACGCGCGACGCCCCCAGCGCGTCGACGGCCATAACGGCCACCAGCGACGAATCCATGCCCCCGGACAGGCCGATAACTACATCGGAGAAACCCGCCCCGCGCACGAAGTCGCCCAACGCCTCCACACAGGCCGCGTACATCTTTCCAGGTTCCATGACGTTCCTTTCATCCGCGAGACAGTGCCCCGGAGGGGTGTCTCATCTTCCCAAACGGTTTTCCGCGCTACGCGCCGCAAGATTAATCGAAGGCGAGACACCCCTCCGGGGCACTGTCTCACCTCGCAAAAAAGCGCTGCCGGTTGCGGCAGCGCTTTGGCTCGGTTCTTCCTTGCGCCTAGGCGTCGGGCAGATCCACCTCGATGGAGTCTATCTGCAGCTCTCGGCCGCAGAGAAGCTCGGTGGCGAAGCTGTCGCAGGCGGGGCAGAAGCGGTTGTACAGGTCGTGTTCGAATTCCGTACCGCATTCCAAGCACACGCTCTTCGGGCGGATCATCGTGAGATCCAGCGTGGCGCCCTCGGTAAACGGGTCGGCCTCGGCCAGGGCCCCGAAGGCGAACACGAGGGCGTCTTCCACCGCCTCGGTGGCCTCGCCGATGGACACCTTCACGCCCAAAAGCTTCGTGGCGCCGGCCTCGCGGGCGGCCTCCACGGCCGCATCCATGACGCCGGTCATGAGGCCCAGCTCGTGCACCCTAGTCCTCTTCCTCGGCCAGACGCTCGTTCTGCGCCTTGATACGGCGCGACAGCACCACGCGCGCGATGAGCAGGCTGCCCTCGTAGAGCACGATCATGGCCGCGAACATGAGCAGCATGGTAACGGGCGAGGCATCGGGCGTGACCACGGCACAGATGACCATGAGCACCACATACACCGTACGCCAGCTACCGCGCAGCTTCGCATAGGGAATGACGTCGAAGATAACCAGGTAGAACACGATGAGCGGCAGCTCGAAGGCGAAACCGAAGCCCAGCTCGAACTTGATGATGATGTCGATGTAGGAGCTCATGCGCGGCGCCACGTAGCCAAGGCCCATGGCCTGGTCGGTGAGCCACTGGAACGCCGGGTTCAAGATGATGGCGTAGCAGAACACCGTGCCGATGATGAACAGCGCCACGGCCGCAGCGAACGTGGGGATGAACCACTTGCGCTCCTCGGGCTTCAGCGCCGGCAGGAAGAACGCGAGCAGCTGCCAGAGAATGACGGGCGAAGTGGCCACAATGCCGGCCCACAGCGATATCTGGAAGCGCACGGCGAAGGCCTCGAACGGGTCGATGGCCTGCAGCGAGGCCAGGCCCGTGGCGGGGTTCTCGGGCAGAAACTCGGCGATGGGCATCAGCAGGAACTGGCCCATGGTGGGGGTGGCCATGTAGAACACGACCACGGCGACCGCCAGGCAGGCGACGATGCGCACAAGGCGCATGCGCAGCTCGCCCAGGTGATCGAACAGGGGCATACGTGCCGGTCCGATAGGCATGTTAGGCCTCCTTCTTCACATCGGAGGCCTCGGTGACGGCCTTCTTCTCTTCCTCGGCCTTCTTGATGGCGGCCTGGGCCTTGCGCTTGGCCTCGGCGAGCTTGCGCTTCTTCTCGGCCTCGGCCCGGCGCGCCTCGGCGGCCGCCTTGCGCTCGGCCTCCTCCTGCTTCTTGGCCTCCTCGGCCTCGGCCTCCTTGCGGGCCGCGCGCTCGCGGTCGTAGCGGGCCTTGCGCTCGGCGAAGCTCTCGGGCTTGGCCGGGGCCTCGGCGCCGTCAGCGTCGCCCTCGGCGGCCTTCCCGTCGCCGGCGGCCTTGGCTACGGCAGCCGTTCCGGCAGCGGCGCCGGCGGCCTTCTCGGACTTCTTCGTGGCCTCGTTCACCTTCTTGGCGGCCGACTGGGCCGTCTTCTTGGCGCTATCGGCCCCCTTCTTGGCCTTCGCCGCCACCTCGTCCAAGGCGTCGAGCGGGTTCTTGAACGGGTCCTCGGCATCCTTGTCGAACACCATCTCGCCCTTCAGCACGCCACTCATCTCCTCTTGGGCGTTGCGGAACTTCGCGATGGCCTTGCCGAGCGTCTTCGCCATGGCCGGCAGCTTGTCGGGCCCGAAAATAAGGAACCCGAACAGCAGAATGAGGAAAAGCTCGAATCCGCCGATTCCAAACACGATGCGGTCCTTTCTACAGCTCTACATCGAGAGCACGGTCAGTGCCATGGTGGGAATGCCGAGGGCCAGTACGAGGATGATGCACACCACGACCGTGAAAATCTTCTTGGTGCGGGCCTTCGCCTCGGCCGCCTCCTTCGCGCGGCGCTCGCGCTCCTGAGCGGCGCGCACGCGCTCGGCCTGCTGCTTGCGCGTGGGGTTCTTGGCCCCTGTCTGGTTCTTCTTGCTCGACATGGCTTCGCGCTCCTCGGTTTCCCGTTGTTATCTGTACGCAAATTCGGAATTATCGCAGAACAAGAGCCGCAGCGCCAGCGAGAAAGGCCCGCAAGCGCGCGGCTCCACGAATTTCCAACTGCGCCGAGCGGTTTGCTCAGCGACTTTCTAGGCCTCCGGGCGCAGCTTGCTGCGAATCTCGATGACCCGGGCGATGTTCTTGGCCACTTCCACTTTCACGTGCCAGCGGTTCTTCTCGTAGAGCACGTTGCCGTCGACCATGGTCATGAGCACGTCTGCGGTGGTGCAGGTGTTCACGACGGCGGCCACCGGGTCGGTGGTGAACGACTGGTGCGAGCTGGACAGGTCCACGGCGATCATGTCGGCGCGCTTGCCGATTTCCAGCGAGCCGATCTTGTCGTCGAGGCCGAGGGCACGGGCGCCGCCTAAGGTGGCCACCTCGAGCATGGTGTTCGCGTCGAGGAAGCGGCCCGGGTTCACGGCGCGCTGCAAAAGCATGCCGAGGCGCATCTCCGAGAGCATGTCGGTGGATTCGGTGGCCGCCGGCGAATCGGTGCCCAGGCCCACGCGCAGATCGGCGCGCAGGAACTCGTCGAGCGGCGCCACGCCCTTGCCCAGCTGGGCCGAGGCCCGCGGGCAGCAGCAGACGGCCACGTCGTACTCGCGCAGCTTCTTCAGATCCTCGTCGTCGACGAACACGGCGCCCACGATCATGACGTTGGGGGCGTCAAACGCGTTCCAGTTGAGCGCGTAGCGCACGGGGCTCACGCCGGTGGGCAGCCAGGGCGGAATCTCCACGTAGCCGCGCTTCACGTCGCCGCCGTGCACCTGGAAGGGCGACGAGCCGTAGCGCACGAAGTCGTACTCCTCGCGGCTGTCGGCGAGCCAGAGGGCCACGGGCAGGTCCTCCTTGGTGGCGAACTCCGAGATGGCGCGCAGCATGGCAGGGTGGTTGTTGAACAGGTGCGTGGCGGCGATGCCGATGGTCACCCGCTCGGGGTCCACCTCCTCGCGCCAGTGCAGGATGTCCTTCTGGGCGAACTGCATGGCCGCGTCGATGCGGCTCTTGTCCATGGCGCCCACCTGGCGGAAGATGACCGAGCGCAGGCCGAGCTTGTTCACCGCGGTGCACGAGGCGCCGGTGGTGGTGATGTCGGCCACGCAGGTGATGCCGCTGGACAGGGCGTCGAGGCCGCCCAAGATGGCGGAATCGAACCAGTCGGACGCCTCCATGCGCGAGCTCTTGCGGGCCACCTCGGTGATCCACTGCACATAGGGGGCGTCGTTCACCACGCCGCGCAGCACCGACTGCTCGAGGCGCGTGTACAGGTCCACGAGGCCGGGCATGAGGGCCGCGAGCCCCTGGTCGATGACTTCCTCCTCGGGGTAGCGCAGACGCAGCTGGTCGGCTTTGCCGACATCGCGGATGACGCCGTCGCGCACGAGCACGGCGCCGTCGGTGATGGGCGCCGAGGAGACGGGCAGGACATACTGGGCACACAGAAGCATGGAACCTCCCAATTCGTTCGGGGGGATGTGTATCAGCCGACCATGATAGCACGAGCGCGCGCCGTACGGCGGACGGGTACAGCCGAGAGGCGGCCGCGTGCCCTATACTGGGCCCGAACGACGAAAGGATCCGCCCCCTATGACCATCGACACCGCCACCGGCCTCGAGGCGCCCGCCGAGCTTTCCAGCGAGCGCGTGCGCGACATCTTCTCTCACATTGCCCGCAAATACGAACGCTTCAACGCCATCTCCAGCTTCGGTGCCTACAAGCTGTGGCTCGCCGGCATGATGCGCCAGGCACCCATCGAGGAGTACCACGACGTGCTCGACATCGCCGGCGGCACGGGCGAGGTCACCTTCACCGTGGCTCGCACCAAGCACCCGCGCCACATCCAGTGCACCGATCTCGTGCCCGAGATGCTGGAAGTGGCCCAGATGCACGTGGACGAGGGCGACGGCGCCGGCGTTCCCATCGATTTCGAAGTGGTGGACGCCCAGGACATCCCCTACCCCGACGCGTCCTTCGATGCCATCACCATGGCCTACGGCATCCGCAACATGCCCGACCGACCCCGCGCGCTCTCCGAGATGCTGCGGGTGCTGAAGCCGGGCGGATCTCTCGTGTGCCTGGAGTTTTCCACGCCGCCGAATCGCGCCTGGCGGGCGCTGTACCGGTTCTACCTGCACCGCTTCATCCCGTTCTGGGGCGACCTCATCACCGGCGACAAAGAGGGCTTCGTGTACCTGACGAAGTCCATCGAGGCCTTCCCCGACCAGGAGGGCCTGGCGGCCCTGATGCGCGAGGCCGGCTTCACCGACGTAACCTGGAAGAACTATACCGGCGGCATCGCGGCCGTGCATGTCGCGAAGAAGCCGGAGTAAACGGGCAGCCCATGCTCGGGTTCGTGGTGGCGGATGCGGGAGCACTTTCCGAGGAGGAGAAAGAGCGCTACCGGGCGGTGTACTGCGGGCTGTGCCTCGCGCTGCGAGACCGGTACGGGCAGCTGTCGCGGGCGTGCCTGACCTACGACCTCACCTTCTTCGTGCTGCTGTGCAGCTCGCTGCACGAGCCGGAGGAAACCCAGGGCGCGAGCCACTGCGTGATGCACCCTGCTCCGGCGGCTCCGCGGGCGTGGGCGCGCTCGCCGTGGACCGACTACGCGGCCGACCTTTCCGTGGCGCTCGCCTACCACAAGGTGCTCGACGACGTGGTCGACGACGGCGCCGCGCGGGCCCGTGCGGCGGCGCACCTGCTCGCCGGGGCCTACGAGCGAGCGCGGGCCCGCATTCCCGAGCAGTGCGCCGCCATAGAGGAAGCCATGGGTCTCATCCGGACCATCGAGCGGGAAGGTGCCGAGGCCGACCCCGATGCGGCAGCACGAGAGTTCGGTATGCTGCTCGGGCAGCTTTTCGCCCACAACCAGGGATTCTGGGCCGAGGGCATGGAAGCGCTCGGCTATGCACTCGGTCGCTTCATCTACCTGATGGACGCCGCCGTGGACTTCGCCGACGACGCGGCCTCGGGCAGCTA
>CAJUSP010000021.1 GCA_910589165.1 uncultured Adlercreutzia sp. | reverse complement strand
CCCAGCCCTGGGACAACAACGGCTTCAACGAGCTCGTGCCCACGCTCTGCGTGCCGGCCGAGCAGCAGGCCGCCAAGCTCGGCTACATCGAGCACAAGGGCCTCGAGCACTGGCATGCCTCGCACATCCCCACCATCCTGGAGGCCGTGCGCACCGGCAAGCCCTACCGCCCGAAGATCTGGGTCGACTTCTCCGGCAACAAGCCCATCATGATGGGCAACGCCGCCGGCTTCATCCAGGACATGCGCGACAACATCGAGCTGGCCGTGCACTGCTTCATGTACCCCACGGCGTCCTCGGTGGAGATGGCCGACATCCTGCTGCCCACCTCCGAGTGGCTTGAGAACTCCTACATCGCCTACCGTATGAACACGCTCGTGGTGCGCCAGCCCTGCACCCACCTGTTCGAGTCGGTGGACAACCACATGATCTACGGCTGGCTGGCCAAGGCCCTTGCCGACCGCGGTCATGAGAACTGCCAGCTCACCTTCCAGGACCCCTTCCCGGACCCGAACTTCGGCGGTTACTGGAAGAACCTCGACGAGTTCCAGGCGTGGCTGGCCGACCAGGCCGACCGCAAGGTGCTGCACAAGGGCCTTTCCTGGAAGGAACTCTGCGAGCAGGCTCCCATCGAGTTCATGCCCATGGACGAGTGGCAGAACAACTACGAGCAGTTCGCCGTCATCGATGAGGAGACGGGCAAGCCGAAGGGTTTCAACACCTCCTCGAAGAAGTGCGAGCCCTACGCTGAAGGCTTCACGGTCATGGGCCGTACGGGCGGCCGCTTCGGCGCCGACCACAACGGCAACGTGCAGCCCCCGGCCAGCGCCGACTACGAGCCGCTGCCGCACTTCGAGGAGCCGGCGGAAAGCCCGCTCACGGACACCGAGTACCCCTACGTGCTCACCTCCGGCCGCGTGCCCATGTTCCATCACGGCACCCTGCGCAACGTGCCCTGGCTGCGCGAGATCTATCCTGTGCCCCAGTGCTGGATGAACCCGAAGACCGCCGCCGAAGTGGGCGTGGAAGAGGGCGACTGGGTGAAGATCGAGTCGCGCCGCGGCGAGACCCACGGCAAGGTGCTCGTCACCGAGGGCATCGCGCCCGGCGTGGTGGCCCAGGAGCGCTTCTGGAACCCGGAGCTTCTGAACTCCGAGGACCCGAGCCAGGCGTGGAAGGCCATGAACGTCAACGTGCTCACCAAGAACGACCCGCCTTACAACAACGTGTACGGTTCTTACACGCTGCGCGGTTTCACGGTGAAGATCAGCAAGTCCGAGAAGCCCGCCGGAGTGTGGGAGGAGCCCGAGGAGTTCACTCCGTGGCTGCCCGAGTACTCCGATTACACTGGCGGCGGCTATGCAGTCTACGACGCAGGGGAGGCCAACTATGCGTAACGCGATCGTCGTCGATCTCGACCGTTGCATCGGATGCTTCGGTTGCGAGATCTCGTGCAAGATGGAGAACAACGTCGCCTTGGGCGAGTACTGGAACAAGGTGATCATCGAAGGGCCCCACGGCACCTTCCCCGATGTGGAGGAGTACTGGCTGCCCACCATGTGCCAGCAGTGCGAGAACGCCCCCTGCGTGCATGTGTGCCCCACCGGCGCCAGCTATCGCAACGAGGACGGCGTCGTGCTTATCGACAAGTCGGTGTGCATCGGCTGCAAGTACTGCATGATGGCCTGCCCCTACGGCGTGCGCAACTGGAACAAGGAGCAGCGCGTTGTGGAGAAGTGCACGCTGTGCCAGCACCTCACGAGCCAGGGCAAGGAGCCCGCGTGCGTGCACAACTGCCCGGGCGAGGCCCGCTTCTACGGCGACTTGGACGACCCCACATCCGATGCCGCCCGCGCCATCGCCGAGGCCCCCGAGGGCGATGTGCACTACCTGAAGAACGTCGGCAACAACCCCTCGACGGCCTACATCCTGTCGAGCCGGTTCGGAACCTGGAGGAACGGAGACTAACATGGAAATTGCCTGGTCCTTGGTGCTGTTCACGGCACTTACCGGTTGCGGCGGATGGCTCTTCGCCGGCGTGGCCATCGACGAGTTCGCGAAGAAGACCTCGAAGGCCAACTTCGTGGCGGCCATCGTGGCGCTTGTGCTGCTCATCGTGGGCGGCCTGTGCTCGGTGACCCACCTGGAGCACCCCGAGAACATGATGGCGGCTCTGAACCACCCCACCTCCGGCATCTTCATCGAGGCCGTGCTCGTGGGCATCGCGGCGGCGTTCGTCATCGTGTACCTGGTGGCCTACAACCGCAACGAGATGCTCCGCCGCATCTGCGCCGTGGTGGGCGCCGTGGTGGGCGTGGCCCTGTCCTTCATGGCCGGGCACTCCTACCTGATGGACGCCGTCTACACCTGGAACACCATGCTTTTACCCCTGGCCTACCTGGGCACGGCGGCGGCCAGCGGGTTCGCCGTGTACGCCCTGGTGGCGGCTATCCGCCACAACGAGACCACTCCGGCCGACATGAAGATCGCCTTCATCCTGCTGGCCGTGGGCGGCGTGGCCGCGGCGCTGACCTCGCTTCTGTACCTGACCGGCGTCATGGACGTGGCCGACATGGTGCTCGTGGCCGTGGGTGCCGTGGCCGTGGGCGGTGTGGTGCCCCTGGCCTGCGGTGTGGCCGGCCTGAAGGCGGCCAACTCCGCGGCGGTGCTTGCCGCGGTGGCCGTGGCCGGCGCTCTCATCGGTGCGGTGTGCCTGCGCTGCGCCATGTGGATGGCCTACGTTCCCCTGGAGAACTTCTTCGGGATCACCCTGTAGGGGCATCGTACGTAGGCACGACGCAGGGCGGCTGTGCAACCTGCCGCCCTGCCTGATGGAAACCAGGGGCGCCAGCCGTGCGGCTGGCCGCCCGGAAGGAAAAGGAGAGGGCTATGACCGAGGAGATGTCCGACCGTATCGCCGAGATGTGCGGTCGCGCCGAGATGTACCGCCTGCTCGCATCGGTGTTCTATCGCGAGCTTGACGACGAGCAGATTGCCACGCTGAAGGCCACGCCGCTGGCCGCGCCGGAAGAGGGCCCCATGAAGGCCGCCTCCGAGGCGATCTACCGCTCCTTCCGCGTGGCCCCTCCCGATGTGCTCACCCGCCTGCGCGTCGATTATGCCCGCATCTTCCTGGCAGCCGGCGTGTACGAGGGCGATACCGCCGTTCCCTTCGAGTCGGTGTTCACCGACGAGGAGGGCAACCTCATGGGCGAGGCCCGCGAGCAGGTGGTGGCCGTCTTCCGCGCCGAGGAGGTGACGGTGGACCCCGCGCTGCAGAGCCCGGAAGACCACCTTTCCTTCGAGCTTGAGTTCATGGCCATTACCAGCGACCGTATCGCCGAGGCCCTGGAAGCGGGTAACGAGGAAGAGGCCTCGCGGCTGCTGGCCGTGCAGGAGCGCTTCGCCCGCGAGCATCTGCTGAACTGGATGCCGATGCTGGCCGAGCGGGTGCGAACCTTCGCCAGGGAGGCCTTCTACCCGGCCTTCATGGACTATGCCATCGCTTTTGTGGATGATGACGCGGCCTGGCTGGAAGAATCCTTGGCCCAGTAAGTAACGTTATAGCTTACAATGGTGGCCGATGCTGTTGACGGCGGTTCAACCGCCCAACGGCATCGGCTTTCCTGTATATTGGGGAAGGCCGCCTGCGGGCGGCTTTCGCCTTGTTCAGCGCACCGCATGAGAGGGGACGCTATGCAGTGGTCGTCGCGCAGCGAGATGCTTGCCACGCTCGACAAGATGGTACCGGGGGTGAAGTACCTGGGAGCCGCCTTCTGGGTGGGGTATCTGCTTGTGCTGTACGGGTGCGAGGTGACGTTTTTCGGCTACGAGCTGGATGACCAGGCCGTCTCGGCGGTGTACGTGGTCAGCAACGCGCTCTTTGCCCTTACCCTCGTGGTAACCGGCGCCGCCCACCGCACCTTCCACCGGCTGCTGCAGGTGCCGTGGTTCGTGTTCTCTATGGGGCTGGTGGCCACAGTGGGCACGGTGCTGCTGTTCGTGCTGCAGATGGTGCCGGGGCTGTGGTACCTGGCGGGCGCGGCGCTCATCGGTGTGGGCACGGCGTTCATCGCGGCGAAGTCGATGCTGCAGTTCGCCGAGCTGGGCCCGCGCGAGGTCATCCTCATGGCGGCGCTTGTGCAGGTGTGCGGCATGACGCTCGACTACACGGTGCTGTCGGTGTCGCTGTATGTGCAGCCATGGCTGTTCTTCGCCATGCCGGCTTTGGCCGCGGCCCTGCTTCTGGTTGAGCCGGCGGAGCAGCGCCACGAGGTGCCCTCCGACAGCTGGCAGCCGCCCTCGTGGCTGTGGCGCTTCGTGCTCGGTGTGCTGTTCTTCGCCATTCCCGTGAGCATCTGCCGGGCGTGCTTCCCGCTGTTCTCCGACAATGTGAGCCTGCTGGTCGACTACCGCCGCATCTCCGGCTTCCTCATTATCGTGTTCATGGTGGCCATGGCCCTCATTGCCCTGCGCCTTCCCAAGAACGCCAAGTTCGGTACGCTGCTGTACGGCATCATCTTGGTGGTGTCGTTCGTCTACATCGGACTCTCCGTCGTGGGGCCGCAAAGCGGCCTGGTGATGGCTGTTAGCGGCGGGGTGAACGCGCTCGTGAGCCTGTGCGTGTGGGTGCTCATCGCGCGCATCGCGTTCAAGTCGGGCGCCTCGGTGCTGCGGGTATTCGGTTTCGGGTACGCCTCCTACACCCTCGGCGCCATCATGGGCTGGGCCGTGGCGCTGGTAGTGGAGGTATGCGGCCTGGGTCTTGGGGTGGTGCTGGCCATTATGGTGGCATCGGCCGTGGTCATGCTCGTGGTGGCGCTGTTCCTGTTCCGCAAGAGCGATCTTGTGGCCATGATGCAGCCTTTGCAGGAGACTACCGACGATAAGGGCAGCGCGCCCATGGGGCTCGAGTGCGCCACGTGCAGCCTGGCCGCCGGATCGGCGGGCGATTTGGTGGCGGCCTGCGCCAGCTGCCCGAGCAACGCGGCCCTGCGCAGCGCCGAGGCCGAGGAATACACGGCCTGGCGGCGCCAGTGCGCGCTGGCGGCCCAGGCGGCGCAGCTTTCCGTGCGCGAGGCCGAGGTGTTCGACGGGCTGGTGCGCGGCCTTTCCGCCCGGGCCATCTCGGACGACCTGTGCATCTCCTACAACACGACGCGCAACCACATCCAGCACATCTACGCGAAGTGCGGCATCCACAGCAAAGACGAGCTGCAGGGCTATATCCGCAGCTTCTCGTAAGGGGCGCGCCCGTCTACTGCACGGGCTACTCAACGACTACCTAACCCCCTTCCCCGCCTTAAGCTGATGCACCTCTGAACTGGCAAAATGCTTGACCAGTTCAGATTGCACTACACCATTTTCCCGGAAAACAGTGCGTTTTGAACCTTCCGCACCCTTACCTCTCGCGCCAGAATGGGCACCACAGAGAGGACTTCGCCTTGTGAGAGCGGCGAGGGAAAAGCGGCCCTGCGGGGCCCATGACAAGAGGGGGTGCGGTCTTGAATCGCGATGAATCACCATCGTCTGAGAAGTTCGCCGTCAGCCGCCGCGGGTTGCTCGCGGGGGCCGGATGCGTGGCGGCCATGGTCGCCTTGGGCGGCGTCGGCACGGCCTTTGCGGGGGAGGACACCCTGGTGCGCCTGCCCGGCGGCCAAGACGACGACCGTTTTCTCGCCACCTGCCTGAAGTGCGACAAATGCCGCAGCGTCTGCCCGCAGCAGTGCGTGTCCATCGCCGCCTTGGAAGACGGCCTGGTGAATATGCGCACGCCCTACATGGACTTCCACAAGGGCTTCTGCGACTTCTGCAACCGCTGCATCGAGGTGTGTCCCACCCAGGCTCTGCTCCCGTTCGACCCGGAGACCGAGAAGCTCGGCATCGCCGTCATCGACGAGGAGGAGTGCATCGCCTGGAAGCAGGGCGGCTGCGTGAAGTGCGTGGAGGCCTGTCCCTACGAGGCCATCGAGTTGAACCAGAACGACCGCCCCGTGGTGCACGAGGAGCTGTGCAACGGCTGCGGCGCCTGCGAGTACGCCTGCCCGTCGGCCACGTTCATGAGCTATTCCGGATCGCGCCGCCGCGGCGTGAATGTCGAGAGGGAGGCCTAAATGAAACCCTCTACCTTGCGTAAGATCACTGTCGCCGCCGTCTTCATTCTGGTGGCGGTGTCGCTGGCCACCAATGCCGCCACCGGCACGCTGTCGGCCATCGGGTTCGAGTCCATTGCGCTTATCTGCCCGGTGGGCGCGCTGGAAGTCATGCTGGGGCTGCACCAGTTTCTGCTGCACCCCTTCATCCTGCTGCTTGTGGTGGTGGCAGCCCTGCTTCTGGTAGGCAAGGCCTTCTGCGCGTGGCTGTGCCCCACACCCATGCTGCAGGCACTGTTCCGCCCCGGTAAGAAGAAGGGCAAGAAGGACGCCGCCAAGGATGCCGGCGAGGCCAAGGACGCGAGCGAGCCTGCGGGCGCCGCGCTGGCAGTCGACAGCGCGAAGGCCGCGGTGGCCCTGACGGCCGACGAGAAGGCGGTCCTGTCCGGCTGCTCGCACTCGTGCACGTCCTGCGGGTCGCTTGCCCCCTGCGGCGGCAAGCGCGACGGCTTCAAGCTGGACACCCGCTTCGCGGTGCTCGGCGGCGCGCTGGCCTCGGCGGCCATCTTCGGTTTCCCGGTGTTCTGCCTCATCTGCCCGGTGGGCCTCACCTTCGCCACCTTCATCGGACTGTGGCACCTGTTCCAGTTCAACGAGACCACCTGGGGCCTGCTGCTGTTCCCGGCTCTGCTCATTCTGGAGCTCGTGGTGCTGCGCAAGTGGTGTCACAAGTTCTGCCCCATTTCGGCGCTCATGTCGCTGGTGTCCACCGGCAACAAGTTCCTGAAGCCTCAGGTGAACGAGGAGAAGTGCCTGCGCAGCCGCGGTATCGACTGCCACGCCTGCGTGGATGCCTGCCCCGAGCTGCTCGACCCGCATATGAGCGACATCCCCGAGTGCTCCAAGTGCGGCAAGTGCAAGGAAGTGTGCCCGGCCGGCGCCATCACCTTCCCCTTCTTCGCCCGCAAGAAAGCCGGCGCCCCGGCGTTGGAGCGGGACAAGGCCCCCTCTGCCGCCCCGGCTTTCAACGCCGAGGACCTCGACGAGGAGCTGGCCGAAGCCTAAGCAAGCATTTCCGATCCTCTTCCCCTCCCAAGCAGCGGGGCCGCCTTTACCCGGCGGCCCCGCTGCTGTTTTATATTCCGCTTCGTGGGCGGCTTTAGTTCTTCGGGTGGTACGCGGAAGGGTCGACCTCGGTGGTCTTGATGAGCTGGATGAGCTCCTCGCGGGAGTGGACCCCGGTTTTGCCGTAGATGTTGCGCACGTGGGTGCGCGCCGTGTACAGCGAGATGACAAGCTGCTCGGCAATATACTCGCTGCCATGGCCCAAAGACAGCTGGTGCAGCACCTCGCGCTCACGAGTGGTGAGCTTGAACGTGTCGCAGACGCTGTCGCAGCGCTTCTGCCAGAGCGCCTTACCCTTGAGTGCGGGCTCCTCGGGAATCGCAGGGGAGGGGCTCGCGGGCGCGGCGATATCGGGCCCGTCGGCAGCGCTTGCGGGCTCCGCGGCTGGCTGTGTCGGTTCACTCTCGACCTCCTTGCCATCGGCAAAAGGAAGAGCGGTGCCGGCATCATCGTCCTCGATGGGAATGAGGATGGAACTCAGCACGGTATTGGGGGCCACGAGCACAAGGCTTACCACCACGCAGAAGGCCACGATCATATAGAGCACCAGCCGTGATTCCCCGTCCATGCCGAACAGGGCGTCGGCGCGGCCCAGCTCGCCTCCCAGCAAGATGCCGAGCGATTTGAAGCCGTGCCCGAGACCCATGATCTTCGCCGGCGACATCTTCGACTGGAAGATGATGTAGAAGAAGATGGCGTCGAACACCACGTTCAAAAGCGAGCGGGGAGCCGACGAGAAGGAGGCGAGGGTCGTGTTCACCTCCTGGGACTGCATGGCAATGACCAGCAGGAAGATCATTACGAAGATGCTGATGGGGTAGAACAGGTACGAGGCCCGATACGAGCGGGTGCTGTTGCCATAGACGAGGGCGAGGCCGATGCAGACAACAAGCACCGTGAAGGTGCCCCAGCCGGCCCATTCCACCTCGGTGTTGCTGTGGTAAGCGGTGAGGAGGGGGCTGCGAATGAGGGAGGCGGCCGCGGCGAGCACGAAAACGGCCACAAAGAAGCGCCATGTCGCTCGGGTGAGCGAGAGCTCCTGGGAGATCTTCCCCGTGGTAAGCTGCGTTTGGCCCAGGAGGGCGAAACCGCCGCTCAGGAGGGGGCACAGCGTGCAGAAGAGGCACTTGAGACCAAAGGGCGCACCGGCGGCAATGAAGTAGATGACGCAGCAGAGCATCATGCTGTAGCACACTTCGAGAAACGACCGGGTGGGAGGTTTCGAGCCGATGAGCGGCGCGTAGGAAAGGCACAGCATGGCGTTGCCTGCACCGGCAACGACGCAACAGGCATAGAAGAGCCCTGGAGCCTCTACTATCTGCGAGGCCGTCAGGCTGATGCCGACGGTGGCCGTGGCGACCAGAACCCCGCCAGCAGCGGGAAACCACCGCTCGGTGAGCCAGCGGTCGATGGGCCTCAGGCAGGCGAGCACGATGATGGAGATGGCCAGCGAGGTAGAGCACAGCGCGAACAGCAGGCTGGTAAGCGACTGCTCGCCGCCCCAGGGGGCGGGCATTCCTTGGAAGGTGAAGAAGCCGTCTACGTAGCACAGCATGGACCAGGCTTCCCAGAAACCGAAGCCCAGATACGAGATGGAGCGCAGCTGCGCTCCGGTTTGCCCAACTTTCTCAACCACGGTAATCCCCCTGCCTCTCTCGCCTTACACCCCATTCTAGCGGGTATCTCTTTTCCTCCCTACTCTAATACTAAGTAGTCTCTTGAGTATCTGATGTTCGGTGTAATTACTCTATTTTCAACGCGAAGATACTGCGTTGCGAAGGTTTTTCCTCGACGGGGCGGCAGGCACTATAGAAGAGCGCCGATAAGGGCGGCGCACCCTGCAAGACGAGAGAGCAGAAGAGGGAGAACCATGGAGCAGCAGCATTTCGAGGATGCTTCCGCCGCGGCAGCCATGCCCGTCCCCGAGGAGGCGGCCGCCGTTGAGGCGACGTTCGGCGGCGGCATCATCGCGGGAACCGATGCGGAAGTCGGCCTTCTCGCCGACCCCAGCACGCTTCCCCGCAGCATCTCGGCTTCGGCGCCCCGAACGCAGTTCGTCGCCGACAAGGAGGCCCTGGGGGCCATGAGCGACGAGGAGCGCATCGAGCGCATCCGCGAGTCGGTGGAGCGCACGCCCACCCAGCGCGAGATTCTCTACCAAATCCTTCTCTATTTTCAAGAGACCCATTCCTACGAGGAAGGCGAAGACTACGTGGCCTCCCACAAGGCCTACAAGCCCCGCATGCAATCGCCTCGCATTCTCATAGACATCCTCGTGCGCGCCGGCGGCATCGACGTGGACGAGCTCGACAGCGACGGTCAGGTGATCACCGAGGAGATGAAGGACGAGCTGCGCGCCCTGGAGGCGCCCGAGGACGAGATCGAGGATCTCATCGTCGACTGGCGGCTGACCACCTCGACGGCCGGCGAGGCCTTCCTCGCCCAGTACACGCCGGCTTCCCGTCTTCAGAAATTGATTGACCGGGTTCCCGCCCAGGCGTGGATTTACACGGATTTACTGGCGTTCTGCAAGGAGAAGAGAACGCTTGGCGCCATCAACGACCATCTGCCCCTTCAGAAGATGCCCCATATGGACGACGACGAGTCATCGCCGCGCATCCAGCCGAGCGTCTTCGTGAGCCGCCTCGATGAGGCCGATGGGCTCACGTGGGAAGAGGGTTGGCTGACGACAAAGGAAGGAGAGGAGTTTCTCGCAACCCATGCGTAAGTAACAGGAAAGGAAAGCAGGAAAACTAACAAGTAGGAAAGAGAGGAGAAGAGGCTACATGAATACTGATTTGACTCGACGCTCGTTTATGAAGCTGACGGCCGCCGCCGGCGTTGCCACGGCTTTGGGCGCCACCGCCGTCAACAATCTTGTCGAGACCGAAAAGGCCTACGCAGAAGACGAAGTCAAGCAGCTGGGCTCCTTCTGCAAGGGCTGTATTCTCGGTTGCCAGGTGATTGCCACGGTGCGCAATGGGCGCGTGGTTCGCTTGGAGGGCAACCAGGACAACCCCTACAACCGCGGTCGTCTGTGCCCGAAGGGCCTGTGCGGCGTGAACGCGCTGTATCACCCGAACCGCACCAAGTACCCCATGCGTCGCGTCGGCGAGCGCGGGGTCGACAATAAGTGGGAGCGCATTTCCTGGGAGGAGGGCATCACCCAGGTGGCTGAGGCCCTCATCGAGATGCGCGACAAGACCGGCCGCAACGGCCTGCTCGCAACCTCGGGCGGCGGCGGCAATCCGCAGTTCAACGACCCGCTGGCCTTCCGCAGCTACTGGGGCGGCGGCAACTGCTTCGAGCCCGGCGCCGCTCAGTGCGCCATGCCCCGCGACTGGATTATGTCGATGATGTTCGGCGGACGCCCGACGTTCCCCTCCATCGCCGACGGCCAGGCCCGCGAGCTGTACAACCCGGCCTACAACTGCGAGTGCTACGTTATTTGGGGCACCGGCCCGGCCCAGTCCGGCCCGGCCCAGCCCGGCCGCTGCTGCGTGGAGCTGCGTGAGCACGGCACCAAGACCATCGTCGTGGACCCGCGCTTCACCGCCGACTCGGCCCGCGCCGATATCTGGCTGCCCATTCGCCCCGGCACCGACGTGGCCATGATGCTGGCCTGGTTGAACCACATCCTGTCGAACGACCTGTACAACAAGGAGTTCATGGAGAAGTGGTCGAACTTCCCGCATTTGGTCGACCCCCGCGACCCGGCTGGCGCGCTGCTGCGCAGCTCGGAGGTGAAGGGGATGGCTGATGGCACGTCTTATGTGTACTTCGATACCGCGAAGAACGCCGTGTGCAAGACCTTCGCCCTCTCGCCCGAGAACGAGGGCGAGTACCAGCCTTCGCTGTGGGGCGAATACGAGGTGGAGCTTAACGACGGCACGAAGCTCACCTGCAAGACCGCCGGCCAGGCCTACAAGGACTCTGTGGCCGAGTGGACCATCGAGAAGGCCGCCGAGATCTGCTGGGTGAACGCCGACGACATCAAGAAGGCCATCGAGATGTACGCGAGCGCCAATTCCGGCGGCGTGTCGCTGGGCGTGGCCACCGACCATCACCCGCAGTCGACCCAGGCCGGCGAGGGTGCCTGCGCGCTCAACCTCATCATGGGCTTCATCGAGAAGCCGGGCTGCCCCATCTCCACCATGCCGAAGATGCCGAGCAAGTACGAGATGCAGGCGCCGGTGCGCGAGTTCTTCAGCGCCTTGGGCCCGAACATGCGTCAGCAGCTTCAGGTGAACGAGCGCAGCACCAACGGTTATATCTACGAGACCGACGAGTCGGTGGCCGAGTGGCTGGGCTACACCGAGCACAAGGGCCTGGGCTACTGGCGCCAAAGCCACATCCCCACGGTGCACAACGCCGTTATGACCGGCGAGCCCTACCAGCCGCGCGTGTGGATCGAGCGCTCCGGCAACAAGATGACGAACCTGGCCGACTCCTCCTCGTGGGTCGATGCCTTCAAGAAGTTCGACCTCATCGTGCACTCCTACATGTACCCCACCTCGTTCACCTTCGAGGCGGCCGACATCATCTTCCCCATCACCGAGTGGCTTGAGTCGGCCTACAGCGCGACGGTGTGCAACTACGGCGGCTTCCATAGCAACGTGACCCTGCTGTTCGAGCACTGCGACGACCGCTTCACCTGGGGCACTATCATGCAGAAGCTGGCCGATTTGGGCGATCCGAACGCCTACAACTGCATCTATGTGGACAACGCTTACCACACCCAGTCGACCTTCCAGGAGTACCTGAAGGAGCTCACGCCGGTGGGTATGACCTGGGAAGAGGCGCAGGCCATCAACCCGTGGAAGAACTGCGAGGAAGACGAGTTCTGGGCGGCTATGAAGTACGAGGAGAACTACCTCGCCCTCGACGAGGAAGACGGCACCTACACTGGCTTCAACCCCGACTTTACCGATGCCGCCGACATTCAGGTGAGCCCGAAGAAGCTTTCCATCTACAACGACAAGGTAGTCTACATCGGGCGTCATGGTCAGGAGAAGTTCGAGCTGCCGCCTGCGTCGGTGGACTACCAGCCTGTTCCTTATTACGAGGAGCCCTCGGAGTCTCCGCTTACGGACACCGATTACCCGCTGGTGCTCACCGAGGGCCGTATTCCCTACGTGCAGCACGGCACCATGCGCAACATTCCTTACATCCGCGAGATCTATCCGGCCCCCGAGGTGTGGATCGACCCGGATGCGGCGGCCGAGCGCGGCATCGAGACCGGCGACTGGGTCAACGTCAAGTCGCGCCGCTGCGAGGAGAGCGAGTACATCAAGGACGGCATCTTCGGTGTGGCCTACGTCACTCCCGGCATCTGCCACGGCGTCGTCTACATGGAGCGCTGGTGGAACCCCGAGTTCTTGGAAGAGGGCCAGGACGCCCGCAAGAGCTGGACGCTGTGCAACATGAACGTGCTTTCCAAGAAGGCCGAGCCCTGGAACCCCGAGTGCGGCACCTACACGCTGCGTGGCTTCCAGGTAGAGGTCACCAAGGCCGAGCGCCCCGAGGGCATTTGGTACGAACCCGAGGACTTCGCGCCCTGGCTGCCCCAACCCAGCGATAACACCGGAGGAGGTTACCGATAATGAGTCGTTACTGTCTAGTTGTCGATCTCGATCGCTGCATTGGCTGCCAAAGCTGCGAGATCGCTTGCAAGAACGAGAACCAGGTAGCGCTTGGCGAGCGCTGGAACAAGGTGATGAAGGTCGGCCCGTCCGGCGAGTATCCCTACCTGGAGCAGTACTACCTGCCGGTCATGTGCCAGCAGTGCCAGGATGCCCCTTGCGTGAACGTGTGTCCGACTGGTGCTTCGTATCGCGACCCCGACACCGACGTGGTGCTCGTGGACAAGGAGAAGTGCATCGGCTGCAAGTACTGCATGATGGCCTGCCCCTACGACGTGCGTAACTGGAACCGCGAGGAGAAGGTTGTCGAGAAGTGCACGCTGTGCTCGCAGCGTTGGACGGAAGAGGGCGTCGTAGATCCGCTGTGCGTGACGGTTTGCTGCGGCTCGGCCCGTTTCATGGGCGACTTGGACGACCCGAACTCCACGGTGTCCCAGGCCCTGGCTGCCAAGCCCGATTCTATCCATCGTCTGACCGATGTGGGTAATGGACCTTCGACGGCCTACATTCTCTCCGAGAAGTACGCCACCTGGAAGAGCGGTGAGTAACAGTGGAAATCCAATGGTCCCTTGTTCTGTTCACGGTACTCGCCGGTGCCGGTAGCTGGATGTTCGTGGGCGCGGCGGTGAGCGAGTTCACTGGCCGCGGCAAGGATGCGTCGTTTCTGACCTCCATCGTCGCCATCGTCCTCATCGTGGCCGGCGGCCTGTGCTCGGTGACGCACTTGTCGCACCCGACCCGCATGCTGGGCGCCATTTCGCACCCGACCTCGGGTATCGCCATCGAGGCGTTCATGCTGGGCTTCACCTGCCTGGCTATCATCGTGTACCTCGTTCTGATGAAGCGCTCCTCGTCCGATCAGGCCCGCAAGGTCGTGGCCGTCATCGGCGCGGTGCTGGGCATCCTGTTCAGCTACCTCATGGGCGAGTCCTACATGATGGCCGCCCGCTCCACCTGGAACCACTTCATCGTGCCCCTTGAGTACGCGGTGACTTCCATGGTGCTCGGCGTGAGCCTGTATCTGCTGCTGCTGGCCTGCCGCAAGGAAAACGAGGCGGTGTCCTTCTACGGGCTGCCGTTGGCTGTGGCCGCTGCCATCTCGCTCATCGTGGGCGTGATCTACGGCACGTTTGCTGGCCTTCATGGCGAAGTGGTGCAGTTCTGGGGCTGCGTGGTGGTGCTCGGCGCCATCGTGCCCCTCGTCTGCGGTGCGGTGCTCATGAAGAAGTCCGACCTGGCCCTTGCACTCACCGTGTGCTCCAGCGCCGGCGCGCTCATCGGCAGCGTCGTGTTCCGCATGCTCATGTGGGCGTCGGGCGTGGGCCTGTACACCTTCTTCGGCGCGCTGGGCTAAACGAGGAACAGCTCCGCGTCCGGCGGGTCGCGATTGCCTGAGACCCGCGAAGCAGCTACATCACGAGGCGGGGCCGTAATGCCACAAGGTATGCGGCCCCGTTTCGCCCTATTCAGGGATTGCCCCCCACCGGGGGAAGAAGAGAAAAGGAGGAGAGCCGTGGACGAGATGACCCAATCGGTGATCCAGGCTAATGAATCGCGTGCGGCCATCTACCGCATGCTGGCGTCGCTGTACTTCAAGGAACTCACTGACGAACAGCTCGATCATATCAAGGAACTCGATTTCAGCACCTTCGAGGGGCTCGACGAGGGCTTCGCCGAGGGTTGCCGCGACATCGAGCGGTACCTGCGCAAGAAGAACTCCGCCACCCGCCAGCTTCTGGCCGTTGACTACGCGGGCGCCATTCTGGGTGCCGGCGTGCACGAGGAGCGGCGCGCCACGCCCTACGAGAGCGTGTTCACGAGCGACGACGGGCTCATGATGCAAGATGCCCGCGACGATGTGTGCAAGCTCATGCTGGAGGCGCACCTGGAGGTGGACGAGAAGCTGAGGGTGCCCGAGGACCATCTGAGCTTCATGTTCGAGTACCTGGCCATTATGGCCGAGCGCTGCAATGAGCTTCTTGAAGTGGGCGTCGACGCCGAGGCGCTGGAGAACCTGCGTACCGAGCAGGCCTTCCATCGCGATCACCTTATGAACTGGATCGACGAGTACTGCGACTGCCTGGAGGGCTGCGCCGAGACCCGTTTCTACCGCGGCGTGGCGAAGATGACCCGCAGCTTCGTGCATCTCGATGGCGAGCTTCTGGCCGACCTTATCGAGGCGGTGGAAGAGATGGCCGCCGAGGCGCCCCCGGCTGAGGAGAGTGCGGCATGAAGCGGCGAAACTTTCTCTACGGCATGGGAGCCGGCGCGGCGGTCATAGCCTTCGGCGGCGCCGTGAAGGTGCTCGACGGCGAAGGGGTGGACCACCTGCGGCCGCCGGGAGGGCAGGACGAGGAGCGCTTCAAGGCGCTCTGCCTGCGCTGCGACAAGTGCCGCACGGTATGCCCGGAAGACTGCGTGTCCGTGGCGAGCATCGAGGACGGCCTGCTGAACGCGCGCCTGCCCAAGCTCGATTTCCATCAGGGCAAGTGCACGTTCTGCGACCAGTGCATCGAGGCGTGCCCCACCGGCGCCCTTGAGGCCTTCGACCCGCAAATCGACAAGATCGGCATCGCGCAGGTGGACCCGGAGCGCTGCATCGCCTACGTGAGCGGCAGCTGCGATAGGTGCAACGTGTGCGAGTACGAGGCCATCGTCTTCGACGAGATGAAGCGCCCCTCGGTGATCGAGGAGAAGTGCAACGGCTGCGGTGCCTGCACCGAGGCCTGCACGGCCAACGTGTTTCTGAGCTTCGACGGCGACCGTCGCCGGGCCATTGAAGTCGTGCGGGCGTAAAGGGGGAGTCATGACTGAGAACGAGAAGAAGACGCCGTCGAGGCGCACGGTCACGCGGCTGCGCAATGCAGTGCTGCTGGTGGCCTTCGTCGGTATTTCCGTGGGGCTCGCTCTGCATATCGGCTGGGGCAATCTGTCATCCATGGGCATCGGCGCCATTGCGGCCATCTGCCCTCTGGGTGCGTTGGAGACCTTTGTTGCTTCTAAGACGCTTATACCGCGGGCAATCATCGCGCTGGCGGCCATCATTGTCATCGCGGTGCTTGTGGGGCGCATGTTCTGCTCGTGGATTTGCCCCGTGCCGCCGCTGACGCGGTTCTTCCGTCCCGAGAAGAAGAACAAGGGCGAGGAGAAGGGCCACACCCAGGCCGAGGGCGCCGGGGCTGCCGAGCCGCTGAGCGATCGCGAGCTTTCCACCCTGAAGGCCGCCATGAGCCACCATCACGACCACGGCGAGGAGGGCTGCCAGCATACGGGTGGCCACCACTGCGGCACCTGCGGGTCGCTGCCGCCGGTGGGCGGCGAGCGCGATGGGCGCAAGATCGACACGCGCCACTGGGTGCTGGGCGGCTCGCTGGTATCGGCGGCCATCTTCGGCTTCCCGGTGTTCTGCCTCATCTGCCCGGTGGGCCTTACCTTCGCGACGGTTATCGCGCTCGTGCGAGCCTTGGGGTACCAGGAGCCCACCTGGTCGCTGCTGGTGTTTCCGGCCATGCTCATCGTCGAGCTGGTAGTGCTGCGCAAGTGGTGTCACAAGTTCTGCCCCATGGGCGCGCTGCTGTCGCTGCTGAACTGGGGCAACAACAAGATTCGCCCCAAGGTTGACGCCGAGGCCTGCCTGCGCTCGGCCAAGGGCGTCGACTGCCAGGTGTGCGTGAACGTGTGCCCCGAGAAGCTCGACCCCCATTCCGACCGCATTCCCGAGTGCACGAAGTGCGGCCTGTGCGTCGATGCGTGCCCGTCGAAGGCCATCAGCCTGCTCGGCCGCTCGAAGGCCAAGGCCGGCGAGACCCTGAACGCGCCCGCGGGCGCCGATGTTCTCGATGACGCCGAGGTCGTGCTGGCCGACTAGCCCAACCCTGAATTTTCCGAAAGCGCACCGGGCATCTGCTTTTCCCTCCTCCTATTCGGCCGATGCCCGCGCTGCCGCCCCTCTCCCGAAGAGTCAAGCACCCCTCCTTCCAAACCCCGCCGCCCCGGCCGCGGGGTTTCTGTTTGGAATCGCCTTACTCCTGGGCGCTCATGAGGTCTACTAGTTCGTCTCGGGAGTGGACGCCGCATTTGGTATAGATGCTCTGAAAAGGCCGCACGGCATGAGTCGTGCGGCCTTTTTGCGTGCGGTTCTCTGGCGCTTGTTTGCTAGGCGGCGTTCTTGTCGGCCACTTCGGCGAGCAGGTCGGCCAGGGTGACGTGGGCGAGGCTGTCTTCTAGGGCGCGCTGGGCTGCATCGAGGTGCGCGCCCAGCACCGGCTGGATCGTGCGCCCCACGGGGCATTCCGGGTTCGGCGTCTCATGGAAGCCGAAGAGCGAGCCGTCCACGGCCTCGACGGCGTTGAACACATCGAGCAGGCTGATCTGGTCGGCGGGGCGCCCCAGCCGGGCGCCGCCCACGCCGCGCTCGACTTCCACCAGCTCGGCCGCCTTCAGTTTCTGCAGCACCTGGCGGATGATCACCGGGTTTACGTTCACGCTGCCGGCGATAAATTCGGAAGTGGTGCGCTCTTGGCCCTCGAAATAGTCGATGCAGAGCAGCGTGTGCACGGCGATAGGAAAGCGCGCGGCAATTTTCATGGGACCCCCTCGGTCATAGGCGGCAACGCGGCGTTGCTTCCTCGTTGCCAAAAACACAAAGCGTAAGTGTTGACATTACAGCTCTTCTGCCCGATACTGTCAAGCGTAGTAGATGTAACTAAAAAAGTTACAACGAAGCGAAAGGAGCCCCAACCTATGAAGATCGCAGTTGTTGCCGCCAATGGACGCGTCGGCCGCTTGGTTGTGAAGGAGGCCGTGGATCGCGGCGAAGATGTGACCGCCATCGTGCGCGGCGAGAACAAGACCTGCGCCCAGCATGTCATCCAGAAGGACATCATGGACCTGACCACCGACGACCTGAAGGACTTCGACGTGGTAGTCGACGCCTTCGGCACCTGGGAGCCCGAGACCCTCGACCAGCACTCCGCCACTATCAAGCACCTGGTGGATATTCTGGCTGGCACCGATGTGCGCCTGCTCATCGTGGGTGGCGCCGGCTCGCTGTATATGAACCCCGAGCACACCGTGCAGCTGATCGACACCCCCGACTTCCCCGATGTGTTCAAGCCGCTGGCTAGCGCCCAGAACGTGACCCTCGACTTCCTGCGCGGCGTCGACGACGTGGAGTGGACTTTTGTGTCTCCGGCGGCCGACTTCCAGGCCGACGGCGATCGCAAGGGCGATTACATCCTCGCCGGTGAGGAGTTCACGGTGAACGACAAAGGCGAGTCGCAGATCAGCTATGCCGACTACGCCATCGCCATGGTTGACGAGGCCGAGCGCACCGGTACCCCCGAGGCCCACATCCGTGAGCGCATCAGCGTGGTGGGCAAGTAGCGCCCCGCACGACGCACCGCGTCGTTCTATATAAAAACAGGAGCGCCGAAAGGGCGGCCGGACCAAGTTCCGACCGCCCTTTTGCGTATGATGTAGTATTGAAACCTACAACGCACGGCATTGTGCTAGACTGAAAACAGTTTTGCAGTGTTGCAGGCGCGTGCCTTCCATAGGAGGGCACGCCGCCTGGTGGTAGGTGGGTTGAATGGCGGAAGTCGACATAAGGGGATACTTCAAGCGCGACAACGTGCTCGTCGTGGGCGCGCTGTGCTTTCTATGGTCGTGCTTTCGGCTGGACGCCTACCCCAACGCCTTCCTCTCGCAGGCGGGTCATCTGTTCTCGCTGGCCGATGCCTCGCTGTTTGACAACGTGTACACGGTGGGGCTGCTTGTGGGGTTTCTGGCGGTGCTAGCCCTGGGCTTTAGACGGGGGAGTGGGCTGCTGAGCCGCTGGACGGTGGGGGCCATCGGCATCGTCGGCATTGCAGGCATCGCGCTTATCGCGGCCAGCGCACAGGAGGGCGGCGTCTCGGTGGCGCTCGCTGCGGTGGGGCTGGCGGCCTCTGCCCTGTTCGTCGCCTTCGCCACGGCAGCTTGTGGAGCGGCCACGGTGCAGGCTCCCTGCGGGGTGGCAGCCGTGAACGCGACGGTGTCCTACGTGCTGTATGTGGTGCTACTCTCGTGCTTCGGCGCCATGGAGTTCGAGATGTCGTTTCTGGCGCCCTTCGCCATCACGGCGTGCCTGCTCGCGCGGTCGGCGGATCATCCGGTGGCGCCGTGCACCATGCGCTCTGTCACCGAACTCCCCTGGATCATGACCCTGTGCTCGGCGCTGCTTATCTACGTGGGTACGTGGGTGCTGGGAGAGGCGCTTGTGGGCTTCACGCCCAATGCATCCGATCTGATACAACTGCTGCTGCGCGTGATGTTCGTGAGCGCGGGCGCGCTCATCTTGCTGCCCTTGGGTGCTGGCAGCTATTCCCAGCGTAAGCTCGTGGTGGCATTCGCCGGCCTTATCATCCTCTACTGCGCCATTGCGCTTCTGGCAGTGCTCTTCTCCTCGTTCGTGAACGGGCTGCCGGCCAACAAGGCGCTCTTCCGCATGTTTTTATGGGTGGCGCTTGCCTATACCGTGGCCGGGCGTGGGCTGTCGCCCTACCCGGCGTTCAGCGTGTACGGCATTATCGTGGTGTGCTTCTCGCATCCTCTCACTTCGGGGCTCATTCACGGTCAGGGATTCCTCCATGGACTGTTGCAGAGCCCGATGGCGCTGCCGGTTATCGCGGTGGTGCTGTTCGCCGCGGTAACCGGTGCGGTGGTGCTGCTGGCGCGCTGGTATCTTGCGCCGCGGCCCGGCAGTGCGGAGTCGGTGCCCGGCTGCCCTCAGGCCGAGAGCGCCTGCGAGGCCTGTGCCGTTTGTCGCGAGGGCTGCGCCGAACCGGTCGACCCGCTGGCGTTGGCCCGCGAGCGCGTCATCCGGGCGACCGAGAAGCGGGGCCTCACGACTCGCGAGGAGGAGGTAGCGGTGCTTGCCTACCGCGGCTTCAGCGCCAAGGGCATCGGGGAGGAGCTGTACCTTTCCGAATCAACCGTGCGGGGGTATATGGGCCATGTGTACCGTAAGATGGGCGTACATCGCAAGCAGGAGCTCATCGATCTTATCGACCAGTTGAACGAAAAGTAAACATCCAGTTCAATTTCACGTTTAGTAGGTTTTGTTGGTGGGTGCGCACAAAAAATCGTAGGTTTTGCAGGTCGTGCGACCGAGGCTTTTTCTCCTATCTTCTTTCCGTCGCCCGGAGGGGCGGCACACGCAAGGAAAGACAAGATTTGGAGGAGTGACTATGAACGGATACGAATCCGCCAAGATGGCCCAGGGTGCCTACGGGGTGACCCGCCGCAGCTTCCTGACGGGCGCCGGCGCCGCGGTGGCCGCTGCCACGCTGGGCATGGCCGGATGCGCGCCTTCTACCGAGACGAAAGCAGCCGACAGCGCCGCGGGCGACGAGACTCTGGCGAACACCGGCGAGACCACCTCGGCGCGCATGAACGCCATCGCCGACGAGCTGGGCTATCCGGGCGAGGAGGCCGCGCCGTCCGAGACGTCCTACGAGTGCGACATCCTCGTGGTGGGCGCCGGCTGGGCTGGCCTTCACGCGGCGGTGCGCTCGGCGCGGGCCGGCGCGAAGGTAATCTGCGTTGACAAGGGCAAGCCGGGCTATTCGGGCCTGGCGCCGTTCTCGAACAGCACCACCTGGTTCGACGAGGACTTCGACGACTTCGAGGGCTCGGTGAACCACGACCAGATGACCGGCGAGTACATCGCCAACCTCGACTACCTGCGCATGTACATTAACGCGACGCCCGATGCCTGGGCTCTGAACGACGAGCTGGGCATCTGCGAGCAGTACAACAGCGGCATCGCCGACGGCTATGAGCACAACGAGGAGTACGACTACTTCGAGCAGTACCGCGACACCTCGAGCCGCCATGCCAAGTGGCTGCCGGCGCTTGAGGACAACGGCGTGCAGGTGCTCACCCACACGATGCTCACCGACGTGGTGACCGAGGACGGCCGCGTGACCGGCGCCATCGGCTTCCAGTTCCGCAGCTCCACCGTTGTCTCCATCTCCGCGAAGGCCGTCATTCTGTGTACGGGCCCCAGCTCCATCCGCTCGGCGGGTTACCCCACCTCGGGCAACACCTTCGACGGCGAGTACATCGCCTACAACCTGGGGCTGACCATCCTGGGCAAGGAGTTCGACGACTTCCACCAGACCAACTCCTGGGCCGCCGGCGACACGTCCTATAACTGCCTGTGGGACTACGTGCAGCCCATCAACCCCGTGGCCATCTTCAACTGCGTGAACGACAAGGAAGTCATCGACAACTACGTTATCGGCAAGGGCAACTTCATGATCCGCAGCCGCGTGAACCAGGCGCTCGAGGGCGTGGCGGCCTGCGACGGCACCGGCCTTAAGGGCGACCACAGCCCCGAGCCGGCCGAGGGCGACCCGCGCTATACCGACTACCTGACCAACACCCAGGAGCTGACCCCCGAGACCAAGGCCGACGTCTACGGCATTGCGGCGGGCATGAACGCGCATATGTGCGGCGGCGTGTACTGCGGCTGGGACGACATGGACGGCAAGACGAGCGTACCGGGCCTGTACGTGGCCGGCGACGGCACCTACGGCGCCATGTTCCTGGGCGCCATGTACTCGCTTGGCTGCACTACCTCCACCGGGTGCTCGGTTATGGGCGACCGCTCCGCTGCGGCAGCCGTGGAGTACATCAAGGACGTGGAGCAGGTGCCTGTGTCCCAGGAAAAGATCGACGCGGCCACCGAGGAGATTTTCGCGCCCTCGAAGCTTGAGAAGGGCTTCGACCCCAACTGGGCCCGCGATATCCTGAACGCCACGATGATCGCTCCGCAGGTGCATCTGGCCCGCACCGAGGAGACCCTGTCGGCGGCATTGAACCAGGTGGAATGGCTGCGCGACCGCGTGGTGCCGAAGCTGATGGGCTATTCCGGCCACGACCTGCGCCTGTGCATGGAGATGAAGCACAAGGTGCTGGCCAGCGAGCTGAAGCTGCGCGTGCAGATGGCCCGCAAGGAGAGCCGCGGCATGCACTACCGCATCGACTTCCCCTACCGCGACGACGAGAACTTCCTGTGCTACATGGGCGTGCGCAAGGGCGACGACGGCAACCCGGTGGTCGAGAAGGTGGAGATCCCCGATTCCTGGAAGGGCGATACCTCCCTGGCCTACACCGACCGCTACCTGTGGCGCTTCCCCGGCGAGGAGGACGCGCTCGGCCTTCCCAAGGAGGAGAAGGGCGGCCGCTAGGATTCGCCGACGCGTACGGAGCTATTCACCCTTGATAGGAGGAGACTCGAAATGAGTGTTATTCGCAAGAACCTGGACGACTGCATCGGGTGCAAGACCTGCACCGAGATCTGCCCGATGGACGTGTTCTACTTCAACGACGACGAGATGAAGTCGGTCATGCTGTATCCCGAGAACTGCCAAAGCTGCGGCCAGTGCTACCTGTACTGCCAAGGCCGCTCGCTCGGCATGTCCACGGCCCAGTACGGCTTCGCCATCACGGCCGGCCGTGCCCTGCGCACCTTCACCGAGCTTATGCCCGAGAAGGAGGAGAAGAGCTGGGGCAAGTAAGCCTCGCTGCACACGCCAGCGCCTCACCTCCCATCTTCCAAGGCGCACCAGGCGTTTGCCATGGGGGCCGCAATCTTCGAGGTTGCGGCCCTCTTTGTCGCGTTTCACAGCCAGCCCGATGCCATGCCTGCCATCGTGCAGTTCGGGCCGAAGGGCCACCAGATCCCCGACGGCTTCGTGCTAACCTACTGCGACGCCGTCGTCAGCTGGAAGAGCCTGCTGTTCGAAGGCACGCGCGAGAAGCTGCGCTACTACTCGCTGGGGAAAGTGGGCCTCTATCTGACACGCTCCTCGTTCTTCTACGACGACGCAGCCGTAGAAGTGCTGCAGGAAGCGCTCGGCCCCTATCTGACGACCATCTAGGCCAGGGTCCCACCTCGCCGCTCCCGCACGGGTTGCCCCCATTCGGTGATTTGGCGGGGCGGGCGGCCGATCGGGTTCCTGTACTATTCTGCTTTACAACGAGCAGTCAGTAGCGTAAGTCCAGTTGCACGGCACTCGCTCGTTGTGTCTCGGGGGCCGTGCAGCGGTGCGGAACCGAAGAGGATCCATGAACCAGCGACAAGCCATTCCCATGCTCGCCGTGCTCTACGGCAGCGCTTTCGTAGCGTCGTTCAACGAGAACACCATCAACGTCGCCCTTATCAGCATCATGAACGAGTTCTCCATCAGCGCGAACACGGCGCAGTGGCTCGTTACCGGCTACATGATCGTTACTGCCATCGTGGTGACGACGACGGCCTTCCTGTTCAAGCGCCTGCGCCTGCGCACGCTGTACCTGAGCGCCGCCACGTTCTTGGGCGCGGGCCTCATCGTGGACATGTTCATGCCCACCTGGCCGCTGTTCCTCATCTTCCGCCTGATCCAGGCCGTGGGCACGGGCCTGTTCATCCCGCTTATGATGAGCACGGTGCTGGCCGTGGCGCCTCACGAGAAGACGGGCACCTACCTTTCCATCGGCAGCTGCATGATCACCTTCGGCCCGGCGCTCGCGCCCGTGGTGAGCGGCATCATGGTGACCACCTTCGGCTGGCGCAGCGTGCTCATTCCGCCGGCGGCGGTCATCGTGGTTCTGGCCATTGCCGGCGTGTTCTTCATGCGCAACATCGACGAGCCGGAGCCGGTGAAGCTCGACGTAGCGTCGGTGGCGCTCTCGGCGGCGGGGCTGTTCTTCTTCGTGTTCGGCTTGTCGCTTATCGCCTCCGAGACGGCGCTGGCGTTGGCGGCCATTGTGGTGGGCCTCGGTGCCCTGGCGGCGTTCGTCGTGCGGCAGCACCGCATCTCGAACCCGCTTCTGAACCTGGGGCCGCTGCACAACTCCCTGTTCGCGCCCGTGTGCGCGCTTATGGTGGTGGCCATGATGACGACGTTTTCCATGAGCGTGCTTCTGCCCCTGTACTTCGAGGGCGCCCTGGGCACCACGGCCCTGGCCGCCGGCGCGCTTCTGCTGGCGCCCATTCTGGTGAACGCGGTGACGGCGCTCATCGGCGGCAAGGTGATGGACACCAAGGGCTGCTGGCCGCTGCTTCCCGCCGGCTTCGGGCTCATTGCCGTGGGCCAGGCCGCCGTGTGCCTGTTTGCCACGCAACTGTCGCTTGTGGGCGTGCTTTTGGCCTCGGTGGCGGTGTACGCCGGCGTGGGCCTTATTCTGTCGCCCTCGCAGGCGGCCGGCCTGCAGACGCTTTTGCCCCACCAGCACCCCCACGGCGTGGCTATCCTGAACACCTTCATCCAAATCGCCGCCTCTATCGGCCCGTCGCTGTTCATCGGCGTGCTGTCGGCGGTGGCGGCCAACACCGAGGCGGCCGGCGCCGCGGCCACGGTAGCCCAGGCCGACGGCTTCGCGGCGGCGGTGGCCGTCGCCTGCGTCATTGCCCTCATCGGCACTGTCATTGCCTTCCTCTACGCCCGCAAGCGCCGTGCCTTGGCCCTTGAGGCGACGGCTGAAGATGCCGTGGCCGACGCCGAGGCCCGCGCCATCGACGCCATTGAATAAGTTGTAGGTCGCTATCCCGATACCTCTCGGATGCCGTTTCCCCTCCCCGACATCCCCTGAGGGTTGCCCTAGGCCCCGTCGGTTACCCGGCGGGGGCTTCTTTGTGGGCGCGGGCACCGCCGTTGTCTCTGTCGGAAGATTGACGATCCCGTGTCATAGCTGTAATCTCAATGCTTACATGAAAGGGTTTCCCTAGGATAGCCATCGAGCACAAAACCCGAACCTTAGAGGAGAACGCTATGCAGCAAGAACGTAAAATGGAGCTGGCGCGCTTCTTGGTAAGCGCGCTTGTCGACGAGGCCCGTGCCCACGGAAGCTGGGTGCCGGCGGAATACGCTTCTTTGGCCGAGAACCCTCGGGCCGATTTCGAGTCGCTGTGGCTTGCCTTCCGGTCGCTCGTGAACGTGCGGCCGCCCTGGCCCGCTAGCCCGGAGTTCCTCATCGCCCAGGACGAGTTTCTGGAAGGCCTCATCGAGGAGGCCGGCATTTCCACCATCGCCGATGCTGAGCCGTCGCCCAATGATACGCGTTTGCGGCTGTGGCACGGCGACATCACCACGCTCGGCGCCGATGCCATTGTGAACGCGGCCAACTCTCAGATGACCGGCTGCTGGCAGCCGCTGCACTACTGCATCGACAACGCCATCCACACCTATGCCGGCGTGCAGCTGCGCGCCGAGATGGCCTGCATCATGGATGCCCAGGGACATGAGGAGCCTACCGGTCACGCGAAGATCACCCCGGCCTACAACCTGCCCTCCAAGCACATCATCCACACCGTGGGCCCCATTGCGGCGGGGCGTCCCACCGATACCCATCGCCGCGAGCTTTCGCGCAGCTACCGCGCCTGCCTGGATACCGCCCATGCCCACGACTGCCTGTCTCTGGCGCTGTGCTGCATCTCCACCGGCGTGTTCGGCTTCCCTCAGGACGAGGCCGCGCAAATCGCCGTCACCACGGTGCGCGGCTGGTTTGCCGAGCATCCGAACTCGTCCATGATCGTCGTCTTCAACGTCTTCGGCGAGGCCGACGAGCAGCTGTACCGCCGTCTTCTGAACCTGTAGGAAAGGAACTTCCATGCACCCGTTTTTCATGAGCCGCCCGCGTCCTCAGACCGCCGAGGAAAAGGAAGAGGCCATAAAGCGCGCCCGCGCCGTCATGGCCGAGACCGACCGCGTGCTCATCGGCGCCGGCGCCGGTCTTTCCACGGCCGCCGGGCTCAACTACGGCGGCGAGCGCTTCCAGCGGGAAATGCCCGCGTTCATCAAGCGCTACGGCATGACCGACATGTACTCGGCCGGCTTCTACCCCTTCCCCACGGAAGAGGATCGCTGGGCCTACTGGGCGCACCACGCCACAGTGAACTGCCTGGGCCAGGAGGCGCTGCCGCTTTATGAGGAGATCTTCGAGTGGGCGCGCAACCTCGACTACTTCGTCATTACCACCAACGCCGACCAGCAGTTCCTGAAGGCCGGTTTCAGCCCCGAGCGCATCTTCGCCACCCAGGGCGACTACGCGCACATCCAGTGCATCACCGGCGAGCACGGCATCCGCGACGATGCCGAGGTGTTCGCCCGCATTGAAGAGGACACCGACCACGGCCGGCGCACCCGCATCACCGATGCGACCCTCGTGCCCACCTGCGACGTGTGCGGCGCGCCCATGAACATGCACCTGCGCGTGGACGGCTCCTTCGTGCAGACCGACGACTGGTACGCCGCCGAGAAGCGCTACCGTGAGTTCGTCGCGCAGATTCCCGAGAAGCGCACCCTTCTTCTGGAAATGGGCGTGGGCTGGAACACCCCGGTGTGGATTCGCATGCCCTTCGAGCAAATTGCCAAGAAGACGGGAAGCCCCCTTATCCGCATGAACTACGACAGCGCCGAGGTGGACGCCTCCATTAAAAGCGGCATCGCCGTAGAGGGCGACATCGCGAAGACCTTCCCCGAGATCAGCGGAGAGGCGCCGCTGGATTAGAGGGCGTGGGCGCCTCGCTTTTCAGGAGCGTTTCAGCTTTGCTGACATTTGCTGAAATCGGGCCGCCGTCCGAGGCGCGCGGCGGGGGAGCGGGTAATCTGTAACCTGAGTTATTACAACTATGCTTCCCCGACTGAGAAAGCGAGCAGAACATGAGAATGAGAACCCTTTCGGTTGGTGCCTTGGCCTGCGCCTTGGCCGCCGGCTCCCTGGCGGGGTGCCAGGGTGGCACCTTTGAAGAAGCCGCCGAGGTACCCGCCGCCGAGCAGAAGGATGCTGCGACATCGCTCTGGAGTGCCGTGGATATGACGGCGTGGAACTATAGCGAAGAGGGCGACGTGTACTGGCAGGCGGGCATCTCCTACTGCCAGAACCCGGCTGACGCCTCCTACGAGACGCTGGGACTGTACGTGCCGGCCGCCTACTTCAAGGCTACCGACAACGGCAACGGCACCTACACCTGCGAGATCGACCCGGCGGCCACCGTGGGCGGCTACACCGCCTCTACCGCGCCGGTGGTGCTTCCGGTGGAGACACCCGGCTACATGGCCATGGACGCGCCCGCGGGCTACGTGTCCAGCGCTAAGCAGTACACCGACGCCGGCTTCGTGTACGTGTACGCCGGCTGCCGCGGCCGTGATGCCGGGGCGCCCGCCGGCGTGACCGACCTGAAGGCGGCCATCCGCTACGTGCGCAGCAACGAGGGCGTGCTGCCGGGCGCCATGGACCGCATCTTCAGCTTCGGCATGAGTGGCGGCGGCGCGCAGAGCGCAGTGCTGGGCGCTTCCGGCGACAGCGCGCTGTACGAGCCCTACCTTCAGGCCATCGGCGCGGTGGAGGGCGTGAGCGACGCCGTGAACGGCGCCATGTGTTGGTGCCCGGTGACGAGCCTCGATACTGCCAGCGGGGCCTACGAGTGGAATATGGGCTCGACGCGTACCGACCTGTCGGCCGAGGATCAGGCGCTTTCCGATGCGATGGCCGAGCAGTTCGCGCTCTCGCTGAACGCGCTCGGGCTTACCGACGAGGATGGCAACGTGCTCACGCTGGTGGAATCCGACGAGGGCGTGTACCAGTCGGGCACGTACTACGACTACCTGAAGAAGGTCATCGAGGGGTCGCTCGACAACTTCCTCGCCGATACGACGTTCCCCTATACGGTGCAGTCTGGCGGCAAGGGCGGCTTCGGCACCTTCGATGACTCCGGCGCGGGCGGCGACTTCGGCGGCTCCGACGGTGAGGGCGGTTTCCCGGGCCCCGATGGCGACGGCGACTTTGCCGGGCCTGATGGCGGCACATTCCCCGGTCCTGACGGCGACGGCGATTTCGCCGGCCCCGACGGCCAGGGTGGCAAGGGCGGCAACGGCGGCCGAGGCGGGGCCCAGAAGGGCGACTTGCCCGAGATCGACGGCGAGAAGCCCACGCGCGACGGCATGGGTGGCATGGGCGGCGGCACGACGGCCGATGCCCAAGGCGCCGACGACGGCGACTACGCGGCCCGCGACAACATCGCCCGCACCGAAAACGCCGGCGGCATCACCCTGTCTGGCACCTACGACACGCCCCAGGCTTACATCGACGCGCTGAACGCCGACGGTACCTGGGTGACCTACGACGCCGAGACGAACACCGCCACTATCACGAGCATCGCCGACTTCGCCAACGCCCTCAAGCGCGCCTCGAAGAGCATCGGCGCCTTCGATGCCCTCGATGAGTCGCAGGGCGAGAACGTGCTGTTCGGCGATGGCGACGGCGAGGGCGACCACTTCGACGCCACCATGGCCGAGCTGCTCCACGGCACCGAGTACGGCGATGCCTACGCCAGCGACCTTGCGCGCACCGACGCGCTGGGCGCGAGCGTGCAGACGCGCCTGGCCATGTACAGCCCGCTGTACTACCTGGTGCCCAGCTCCGAGGGCTACGACACCTCCGAGGTGGCGAAGTTCTGGCGCATCCGCTCGGGCATCAACCAGGGCGATACGGCGCTGGCCACCGAGGTGAACCTGGCGCTTGCCCTGGAAAACGACGGCGCCGATGTCGATTTCGAAACGGTGTGGGGCCAGGGCCACGTGAAGGCCGAGCGCACGGGCTCCGCTGACGAGAATTTCATCGCGTGGGTCCAGGAGTGCTGCCAGTAAGTGTAACGGTCAAGGTTTCAACGCAATGGTATACTAGCGGGCGGTAGGGAGGCGTCGGGGGCATGCCTCACGTGCTCACGGTGACGAAGGGACTACCTTGGACAGCTCGTTTGTGCTCGACCGCTCGCTTCTGAAGAAGATCATCGGGTTCAGCGCCTTCTGGGCCTGGACGCCGCTCATGTTGATGGCGCCGCCGGTGGGCTTCGGCTTCTCGGAGCCCACCACGCTGCCGGTGCAGCATCTCTATATCACTCTCGTACAACTTGTTATTGTGTTGGCGGCGGCCCTTGCGGCGCACCGCCTTTTCCCGTTGCGCTCGAAGCGCTCGGTGCAAATTCTGTGCCCGGTGGCCCTGGGCCTGGGGGCCCTGGCGGTGGAAATCGGGGGCGCGCTCGGCAACCCGCTGGCGTTCTCGGTGCTGTCGGCCGTGCTCTCGGGCGCCGGTCTCTCGGGGTTCCGGCTGGTGTGGGGCGAGGCCTTCACCGAGCTTGAGGATGCCCGCGTGCGCCGCCTCGTCATGTTCTTCGGCATGGCGCTGGCTTACAACATCTGTGTGGTGGCCGGGGCGGTGCCGGCGCTGGCCCTCGCGCTGCCGGTGCTGCTGCCGACGCTCGCCATGGTGCTCTTGCGGGCGCCCGCGTCTGGCGCCGCGCCTTCCGCGCCCAGCGCCCCCGCACCCGCCGCCGATTCCCGTGCCGCCCTCGGTGGCTCCTCTCCGGCAGCGGCTCCGGTGCGCTACCCCATCTTCATCCTGCTCTACGGGTTCGTGTGCGCGCTGCCCTACGGCGCCTACCAGGCCATGTTGTCCCAGGCCCAGGCGCCGCTCGACTGGAACCTCATCTTCGCGGTGCTGCTCGTGTTCTTCGTGGCCGCCTCGCTTATCGACTACATGGCCAGCCGTCGCGTCGGCGACAACATTCCCGGCTACGTGCTCGCTATTCTGGGCGCGGGGCTCATGCTCTCGGTGTTTGTGGGCTCGGTGCGGGAAGATGTGGTGAACATTCCCATCATGCTCGGTCAGCAGCTCTCGCTCGTGTTCATCTTCGATGTGCTGGCCGCCTATGCCCGCAAAGCATCGCGGCCGCCGGCCCAGGTGTTCGCCTGGGGCTTCGTGGCTATCGACGCGGGCGTGGCCATCGGGCTCGGCTGCGCGCTGTGGTTCGGCGCCTTCGCCCCGGCCACCTTGCCGGCCTTCTCGGCCTTCACCATGTACGTCGTTTTCCTTACCGGCATTCTGCTGCTGCCGCGCTTCCTGCAGCGCCGTCAGTTCGAGAAGGAGGCCGAGCGTGAGGCTCTGCAAGGCGCTTCTGAGGCCATCGCCTCGGCTGAGACCTCCGAGGGCGAGCCGTCTGCCGGTGCGCCTGCCGCGCCGTCGGATTCAGGCGCTGCGGCCGATGCCTCCCTGGTTGCCGAAGCCACAGCGCGCTTCGACCTTACGGGCCGCGAGGCGGAAGTTCTGGGGCTGCTGCTGCGCGGCTACAGCCAGCAGGCCATCGCCGACAAGCTCATTCTGTCGCGCAACACGGTGAAGTCCCACGTGGCCCATATCTACCAGAAGAGCGGCACCCACGGCGTCGACGAGCTCATCGACCTTCTGCGCCCCGAGGGCGCTGTCGCGCAAGCGTCTGCATAGCGCCTGTTCAGAAGCGGTCGCCCACCTCGTCTCATCCCTTTTGGCGATGGGAGAGGGGTGAGCCGAATCACCCAATAAATCGCCAAAGCGCATGAAGACGGCGCCCCTTTCCGCCCCCTAGAATCCCATGGCGTCGGCACGTTCCGCCGACCTAAGGGAGAGGCGAGCCCGCACGGCTTGCCAAGTTAAGTTTCTAGGAGGGAACTTATGACTGAAACTCATTCCTTCAAGCGCCGCGACTTCGTCAAGGGCCTGGGCGTGGCCGCTCTGGGCGCCGCCGCCATGGGTGTGGCCGGCTGCGCGCCGCAGGGCAAGGGCGCGGGCGACGAGGGCTCTTCGGCCCCCGCGAGCGTGAATCTCGCCAACACCGGCGACATCGAGTGGGGGCGCGAGACCGACGTGCTCGTCGTGGGCTCCGGCGTGGCTGGCTATGCCGCTGCTGTGGCTGCCACCGATAACGGCGCCGAGGCGCTCGTGTGCGAGCAGTACAACGGTGCCGGCGGCGCGTCCGGCGGCTGCCAGATCTTCTATTCCTGGGGTTCCACGGCACTCGACCTGCCCCAGAAGTTCGAGGGCATCACCGACGACGCCGACCAGATGTACGAGGCCGTCATGGCCTGCGGCTCCAACCTGGCCGACCCCGAGCTCACCCGTGCGCTCGTGGACAACTGCGCTGACACCATCGACTTCCTCGTCGAGAACGGCTGCGAGTTCGAGCCGGAGCTGAAGCCGGTCGAGGGCCGCGAGGGCCAGGGCGCCTATAAGACCGCCCAGGCCGGCGGTGCTCCCTTCGCCCTGAAAGAGGTGTTCGAGGGCCGCGGCGGCGAGACCCTGCTAGAGACCAAGATGACCGACTTCATCGTGGACGGCGACTCCGGCCGCGTGGTGGGTGCCTGGTTCGAGGACAAGAAGGGCAACCCGCTGGCCATCAAGGCCCGCCGCGCCGTGGTTATGTGCACCGGCCTGTGGCTGCACGACACCGACATGATCCTGAAGGAGTGGCCGACCATCGACCAGGACCTGCTCGAGGCCAACACCGAGAGCGGCTCGAAGGGCATTCCGTTCGGTCCCTTCATGGGCGACCACATCAAGGCCGGCCAGCGCATCGGCGCCAACATGCGCCACATGAGCTACATGAACTCCGAGCCCTACCACTCCACCATGGACCTGCAGGAGCTGGTCATCGCTACCGAGGGCCTGACCCGCGAGCCCGACGAGTTCCATGTGAACCTCAACGGCGTGCGCTTCTACGACGAGTCGAAGACCCGCGGCCAGATGGCCGAGGACATCTACGCCCAGCCCGAGAGCACCTACCTGGTGATCTACGACGGCAAGTGGATTCCCGGCAAGATGCTGCCCTTCGCCACCCAGGACGACATGAACAACTGGGCCGAGCAGGGCTACATGGTAAAGGCCGACACCTTCGAGGAGCTGGCGGCTGGCATGGCCCGCGTGTGGGGCATGGACGAGCAGGTGGCCCTGAACACCATCCTCACCTACAACTCCTACTGCGAGGCCGGCGAGGACCCCGAGTTCGGCAAGCCGAAGAACTTCCTCACGCCGCTTGACACCCCGCCGTACTGGGTGAGCCCGAAGCAGACCGCCCACGTGCAGATGACCCTCGGCGGCTACGACGCCGACGTCGACGGCCACGTGCGCCACGTGAACGGCGAGAACATCCCGGGCCTGTACGCGGCCGGCCTGTGCACCGGCGGCCACTTCGGCAAGGACGCCATCATGGGCACCTACCAGATGACCGCCGCCACCTTCGGCCGCCTGGCCGGCATTGCCGCCGCTGCCGAGGAGGCCTGGGCCTAAATCCGTTATTCCCAAGCTGCCCCAGGTTCTAACCTCCCCTCCCGCCTGGGGCAGCCCCTTTTCAGAAAGCGCCGCGATGCCCCCTCGTCGCGGCGCTTTTGTTGCAGGATGGTGGCGTTCGTATGTTGGCCGTCTGCGCGGAAGTCGCAACTGGTAAACTTAACCGCGATCATCAGGTTTGGCGGGCACGACTCCGCCATCGCGTTCCGGGAGGTTCCCATGCTGCACGCCCACGGCGAGTCCGTCCGCGCCCACTTGTTGGAGGGCGGCTTCGGCCTGGAGAAGGAGAGCCTGCGCATCGACGGCGGCGGCTTTCTGGCCCACACGCCGGCCGACTTCGCCGACGACGTGCACATCGTGCGCGACTTCTCGGAGAACCAGGTAGAGGTGAACACGCCGGTGTGCGGCACGGTGTCCGAGGCCATGCAGTCGCTGGAGTACTACAACGAGAAGGTGCAGCGGGCCCTGGCCGAGCTTCCCTCTGCCGAGCTTGTGTGGCCCTTTTCCAACCCGCCCTACATCCTGAACGAGAAGGACATTCCCATCGCCCAGTACTTCGGCGATCAGGCCGACAAGACGGAGTACCGCGAGTACCTCTCCGACCGCTACGGCCGCTACAAGATGGCCTTCTCGGGCATTCACATCAACTACTCCTTCGGCGAGAACCTGCTGCGGGCCGATTTCGCCCTCACCGATGGCGACGACTTCGACGCCTACCGCGACGAGCTGTACGTGCGCCTGGCCGAGAACTGCGTCACCTACGGTTGGGTGCTCACCGCCGTCATGGCCGCGAGCCCCGTGATGGACTCCTCCTACGTGGAGAAGGGCAAGATCGGCGGCGACCTGTTCCAGGGCCTGGCCACGGTGCGCTGCTCGGAACTCGGCTACTGGAACTTCTTCGCGCCCATCCTCGATTACTCGAGCCCCGCGGCCTACGCGGCCTCCATCCAAGACTACATCGACCGCGGCATGATCCGCTACCCCTCCGAGCTGTACTATCCCATCCGCCTGAAGAACTTCGGCCCCTACAGCCTGGAGGGACTCAGCCAGGGCGTGAGCCACATCGAGCTGCGCATGGTGGATTTGAACCCGCTTGTGAAAAGCGGCCTCGATGAGCGCGACGTGCTGTTCAGCCAGCTGTTCTTGGTGTGGGCCGCCTCCATCGAGGGCCCGCGGCTTTCGGCGAAAGACCAGGTGCAGGCCGTGCAGAACTTCAAGAACGCGGCGCACTACGACCTGAAGACGGTGAAGATCGTCATGCCCGACGGCAGCGCGCACTCCGTGGTGAAGGCCGGCAAGAAGATCATCGACGCCATGGAGGCCTTCTACGCCGATTTCGGCTCGGTAGTTCACGACTGCCTCGCCTTCCAGCGTGAGAAGTTCGAAGACCCCCACACCCGCTACGCCTGGAAGATCCGCGAGGAATACGGCCAAGGCTTCGTAGCCCGAGGCCTCCAACTAGCCCGCCGCCGCCAGCGAGAGTACCTGGGGGAGTAGAAAGCGCTCCGTAGGGCATGGGCCATGCTCTTGCCGCCTTAGAGAATGGGCCGGCACGCGCAACCGGCTTATGTTTCTGGCTCTCGTTCGCTACCCATGCTTAGCCGCTATGCGAATCTCTTCGTCTCAAAGGTGCGAAGGTAGGTTTTCTTTAGTCTCTTCGTATTTACGAAAAAGTCTTTCTCGGAAGTGCTCAATAGGTGGTCGCCGAGCTTTGTCTGCAGCAGCTCAAGGGTGCAAACAAGGTCGGCGACCTGGAATAACCTATACCTGTCGGCCTGCACGATCTTGAACTCCACATTAGACAAATAGGCGCTGAAGATAATCTTCAGGGTGCGAGTTACTTCCTTCTGGCCCTTGTCGTAATACACCACGACACGGTCGAAGTTTTGGAGGTAGGCCAAGTTATCCCGCAGGAATTCGCCCATGAGTTTGGCGAGCCTCTCTGCAAGCTCCTCGCCCGATCCGAATTTCCGCTTCTCTACGACGAAAGTCTGAAATGAGACGTCGCTGCACCTGAAGAAAGAGAACAGCGTGTCGAACAGTTTCTTTCGCTTCGGCATATCTACGTTTACGAATTCAGCCTCGCGCCTGATCAGCGGTGCGGTATGAATGGTGAGGTTGCGGCTGAAACCGATGTTCATAAGGGCGTTTTCAAGGAAGGAGATGCCAGCATGAATACCTGCCTCTTGGTTGTGGAAGACGAGGCTCACGATGTAGTAGGGGCAGTGGTGATCGTAGGCGCCGAAATCGCCGGACTCGTCGCAAAAGACACTCAGTTCGCGCATGGGGGCACCAGCTCCTAGAGACAGACGATATGAGTAGAACATTGTGAGCCCCTACTTCATGTCATCTTTTCGCAT
>CAJUSP010000020.1 GCA_910589165.1 uncultured Adlercreutzia sp. | reverse complement strand
AAATAAGTGGGACTGGAAACTTTTGTTTCCAGTCCCACTATCGGGGTTCAGTTCAAGCGCGAGGCCCCTTCTGCCCGGAGGCGATGCCGTTGGGAGGGGAGCCCCATCGCCTAGTCGGTTGGAAAAGAAGCCGCCTTGCGAGGGAGGGAATCGCAAGGCGGCGCGGGGGAGTGCTAGATGCTGCGAGCAGCGATGTTGCCGTCTGCGATAGCGTGCTGAATGTTGTACGGATCGTTGCAGTCGCCCACCGCGTAGGCGGTGATACCGGACAGCTCGTCAAGCATGTCCTTGTTCGGCAGCATGTCCATGGCGGCGATCACCGTGTCGCAGGGGTAGGTGGTCTCGGTGCCCGTGGAGGTCTTCACCGTGACCGACCCGCCGCCGGCGCTCACCAGCTCGGACTCCTGCCACACCTTGGTGCCGCGGGCGTAAATCATGGGCAAGGTGAAACGGCGGCACCAGATGGACTGGCCCTTGGCCAGCATGTTCGCGTTCTCGGGCGTCACGATGGACACGTTCTTGCCCTGTTCGAGCAGATACACGGCCATATCAGTGGCCTGCAGATTGCCGCCCACGATGGTGACGTTCTGGCCCACCTCGGCCATGGCGGCATCCTCAATGGAAATCACCTGCGTGGCGTCGTCTCCGGAAATGCCCAGGTCTGCGCGTTGACCGCCGCAAGCGAGGATGACCGCGTCCGGTGCCTGCTCCTTGATGAAGGCGGCGTCCACTTCCTGGCCGGTCACCACGGTTACGCCCTTGCGCTCAAGGTCGCCGATGGACCAGTCGCGGTAGTCCTCCAGATTCTGGTGCGGGCCCTTGATAAGCGTGGCGAAGTCGAGCATGCCGCCGAGTGACCCCTTCTTCTCGTACAGGGTCACGGTGTAGCCGCGCTCAGCCGCGATGCGCGCGGCCTCCATGCCGCCGGGGCCGCCGCCGACCACCATGACGTTCTTCTCTCCCTCGCCCGCCGGCGGGTCAAACCAGCCGGGTAGCCCCTTCTCGGGCTGTCCCACGCGGTCGCGGATAGGGTCGAGACGGCACTGGTAGTTCAGGCCGCCGAAGCCCGCGGTGCTGTAAGGCTCGTTCTTCTCCAGGTCGTTCCAGCAATGGCAGCAGCGGGTGCAGGGGCGAATTTCGTCCAGCTTGCCTTCCTTCAGCTTATTCACGTAGTTGTTGTCCACAGTGAGCGGGCGGTTCATCATCATGAAGTCCACCATGCCGTCGGCCACGGCCTTATCGAAGAAGTCGGGGGCGTGGGCCGGATCCATGTAGGTGACGGTGCCCACGGGGATGGACACGGCCTCAGTGAAGCGCTTGGCCAGGTTCAGCATGAGGCCGCAGCCGTCGTGGTTCGCCAGCAGCTGGCCTTGGAAGTGGCGGGAGAAGTCGAACTGGCCGCCGAAGCTGGTCGAGCCGATGCAGCCGCGGGTGTCGAAGTACAAGTCGCCCAGAAACTGGGTGGCGTGCTGCTCTTGGGGCCCGAGGCGCATGTGCAGGCTGGCCACACCGGCTTTCTCGAGCTCCTTGGCGATCTCGATGTTGTCCTCCACGGTGTTGAATTCGGCGTTCTCACCCATGTTCAGGTCGTTCTCGTTGATGGCGTCCATCAGCACCTGGATGGGGAAGTCCTCGCCGAGCTCGGCCTTCACGGCGTCGATGATGCGCTTGATGAAGCGAACGCGGTTCTCGAAGGTTTGTGCGCCGTACTCGTCTTCGCGGTGGTTGCGCGACTTCGAGAAGAACCACTGGGTCTGGTTGTTGCCGGCGCAGTTCAGCTCCCAGGCGTCGAAGCCCCAGGCCTTGAACTTCTTGGCCGCGGCCACGTAGCAATCAACCATGTAGTCGATTTCCTCGGTGGTGAAGTACATGGCATCGTGGCCGCCGCGGGCGCTCACCTCGGAATAGAAGGCCGATCCCATGATGTCGGTCTGGGTGCCGCACTTGGCTCCCTCGGCGTGGATGGCGTCGGTCAGCTGCTTCACTTGCTCGTCGGTGAACTCGTCGATGTTGCCGTTGATGATGTTGGTGTAGGGCAGGAAGATGTGGCAGAAGTTCTCGACGAAGATCATCTCGGTGCCGCCGGCTGCAAGGCGGCGGTAGTACTCCACGAAGGCGTCCCAGCCGCCGTTCTCGTAGTTGGAGCCCGCGGCAGATTTCACGATGCGGTTGGAGAATTCCATGTTGCCGAGCTTCCAAGGCGATAGCACATGAGACAGGTCGCCGGAGTTCTGGCGGTAGTCGTAGTCCTGCGGGTTCAGCTGGGCGGCGATGGACGTGTAGACGTTGCCCTCGCCTGTGGCTGCCGCTGTCGAGGCCTCGCCAGTTTCGGCGAGCGTCTCGGCAGGTGCCGGTGCCTGGGGCGCGCAGCCCGCAAGGCCCGCGCCGGCCGCAGCGGCCGCCACAAGGCCTGCGCCCTGTAGGAAGTTGCGGCGGGACATACCAGTTTTGTTCGTGTGGGTCATGGGTCTCCCTTTCTCCCTCTTCTTCGAAGGTTCGCCGTGACGTCTCGTGTCCGGCGCCCTCCCTTTGCGAACTCCCTCGCTTCAGCCTGCGTTTCGTCGTGGCAGCGAAGCGAAAGCGCCCCCATTCTGCGTCCACCCCGAAGCTCGCGCATCCTGTCAATCTCTGCATTTACCCCCGCACTCCCAATATCATGCGCAGAACATGAGGCGGAAAAACACCTGGTCAAACTCAAAACGAAGGGAGAAGGCCAGATGGATAGTCCGTTTGATTCGCTCGCCATTGGCTGCTTGAGAAGATATCATTGTGATGATAGAATACCCCTAGCATCACAATGATAGGGGGTAGCTTGTGCAGTTGTTCCATGGATCAATTCGGGTGATTCCTTCTCCGGCGCTCGGTCTTGGCAACCCGCAAAGTGATTACGGCCGGGGCTTTTACTGCACCGAGAGTCTTGCCATGGCGAAGGAGTGGGCGTGCAAGCGCAACACCGACGGCTTCGCAAACGCTTACGAACTTGATGATGAAGGCCTGCGCATGCTCGATCTTATGAAGCCTCCCTATACCGTGCTCAATTGGATCGCTTTGCTGCTGCAGAATCGCCGTTTCGCTCTGAGGAATACGGTTGCCATCGATGTTCGCGATTACATCATCGACAAATTCGCTGTCGATCTTGGGCCTTACGACCTTGTCCGTGGCTACCGAGCTGACGACTCGTATTTCTCGTACGCTCAGGATTTCGTGGAAAACGGCTTGCCCTTGGGGCTTCTAAATCGAGCTTTGAGGCTGGGGAAGCTTGGTCAGCAGGTGGTACTCGTGTCAGAGCGTGCGTTTGACCGCCTTGTGTTTGTGGGTGCCGAGCCGGCGGCGGCATCGGAGTATTACCCTCGCTTTCTCGAGAACGATATCAGGGCTCGAGATGCCTATCGTCACGATGTCCGCCGGGCGAAATCCTACGCGGATGACTTGTTTGCTGCGCAGATTATGTTTGAGGAGGTGGATAACGATGATCCACGCGTACGACGATTGCTATCTGCCTAGCGCCCAAACGGCCTTGGCGGACTACTTCGACTATGTGATCAACGGCTGCGGCATTGCCCCTGACTTAGCTGCCGCCTTGCTCGCCCAATCGCCTTGGGGAAGGCAGTTCGAGTGCGGTAACCCATCGGTGGTGGCAGGCATGTCGGGGACTGAGCTGGCCCAAGCGGTGCTGCGTGACTCCTTCGCGGTGGTGGACTATCCTGGGAGCGAGATGGAAATCGGGCGTTCACCCGAGTACTGGGCCGGCTGGTGCCTGGCGGCGTTCCAATGGCGGTTTGCCTCGTCCTTCAAGGATATATTCCGTAAAGTGTCTTTTTCGGAAATCCTTTCGTGGTATCCGCTCTATCACGAGATGGGGCAGGATCAGTTCGACGCAGATCTTGTCGAACTGCTCGCCGAACGTCGCGGCGACGCAAATCTCAAGCGCATTCGGGAGGCTCGCGGTTTATCCCAGAGCGCTCTGGCCGAAAAAGCTCAGGTGGGCCTTCGTTCTATTCAAATGTATGAGCAGCGCGTCAACGACATCGACAAGGCCCAAGCCCGCACGCTCTATCGCATGGCCCGCGTTCTCGGCTGTTCCATCGATGACTTGCTGGAAAACCCCAATTGCTAGTGAACTGCAGCTGTAACTGCGCTACTCCGCGTCGCCGTAGCCGTTGGGGTTTTGCGATTGCCAGCGCCAGCCGTCTTCGCACATGCGGGCCATGTCGTACTCGGCGGTCCAGCCCAGCTCGTCGCGGGCCTTGGTGGCGTCGGCGTAGCACTCGGCGATGTCGCCGGGGCGGCGGTCCAGAATGGCGTAGGGAATCTCGTGGCCGCAGGCCGCCTCGAAGGCGTGAATCACGTCGAGCACCGACGAGCCCGTGCCCGTGCCCAGGTTGAAGATGCCCACGCCGCGACGGCTGCCATCTTCGGCCGGCTCGCCAGCCAGCGACCCCAGCCCAAGAGGCTCGCCAGTACCCACGCGTCCGGCCATCCAGTCGAGCGCCGCCACATGGCCGCGGGCCAAATCCACCACATGAATGTAGTCGCGCACGCCCGTGCCGTCCGGCGTCGGGTAGTCGTCGCCGAACACGCCCACGCGCTCGAGCTTGCCCACGGCCACCTGGGCCACGTAGGGCAGCAGGTTGTTCGGAATGCCCTTCGGATCCTCGCCGATGGTGCCGCTTATGTGGGCGCCGATGGGGTTGAAGTAGCGCAGCAGCACGACGTTCCACTCGTTGTCGCCCACGTACAGGTCGGTGAGAATCTGCTCAAGCATGGACTTCGTCTGCCCGTAGGGGTTGGTGGCGTTGTGCTTGGGGCACGCCTCGGTGATGGGCACGAACTCCGGGTCGCCGTACACCGTGGCGCTCGACGAGAACACGATGTTCTTGCAGCCGTGCTCGCGGGCCACTTCGCATAGCACGAGCGTGCCGGCGATGTTGTTCCAGTAGTACTCCAGCGGCTTGGCCACGCTCTCGCCTACGGCCTTGAAGCCGGCGAAGTGGATGATGACGTCTACGGGGTGGGCCGCGAAGATGGTCTCCAGCGCCGTGCGATCGAGGATGTTCGCCTCGTAGAAGGTAAGCGACGGCCCCGGCGCGCCCGCGTTCGCGTCGCCTGCCGCCGCCGCTGCCAGCTGGCCGTTCACGCCGGCCACCGCCGCCGCGCCCTCGGCCACGCGCTCGGCATCCAGGTCGGCGAACACCGGCACGATGCCGCAGATCTTTCCCACGCGTCGCACGGCCTCGCGGCTGGAATTGCTCAGGTCGTCCACGATGACCACCTGGTAGCCGCGCTCGAGCAGCTCCACCACGGTGTGGCTGCCGATGAACCCGGCGCCTCCGGTCACCAGCACGCAGGTGTCCGCCGCATCCTTAGCCAAAAGCGCATTCGCCATAATCGCCCACTTTCCACGAATTCAATGCTGCCCCCATGGTACCAGCGGGCGCATCTACTATAATCAATTACGTTGAAAAAACGTGAGGCCAAGGAGGCAGCAGGCATGGCTGATATTCATTTCGGGACCGACGGCTGGCGCGCCATTATCGGGGAGGACTTCACGCCCGACAACCTGAACCGCGTCATCGATGCGGCGGCTCGCGTGTTCAAGGAAGACGCCGTGGCTGCGGGCCGCGATGCCGACCACCCGGGCACGCTCATCGTCGGCCACGACTGCCGCCAAGATGCCCACGCCTATGCCGAGCTGGCCGCTCAGGTGGCGGCGGGCCACGGCTTCAACGTGCTGCTCACCCAGGACTACTGCCCCACGCCCACGTTGTGCTGGTCGGTGGCCCACAACGACGACGCCGTGGGCGGCATCATGCTCACGAGCTCGCACAACCCCGCCGAGTACCTGGGCGTGAAGCTGCGCATGGCCGATGGCGGCGCGAGCCCCGCCGAGTTCACCGATCGCGTGGAAGCGGTGTTGCCGCCGGAGCCGACCGACATCCTCGGCCCCTTCACCGAGGTCGACCTCATGACCGACTACCTGGCCGCCCTGCGCGAGCTGGTAGATGTGGAAGCTATCCGCGCCGCCAACCTGCGCGTGGTGGTGGACCCGCTTTTCGGCGCCGGCCGCTTGTACCTGGCGGGGTTGCTGCGCGATATGGGCGTGGAGGTCTGCGAGATCGACAACGCGGAAGACCCCACCTTCGACGGTCTGCACCCCGAGCCCATCCAGCCCTGGGTGGACCGCGGCCTGGCGAAGGTGAAGGAGCTCGGCTACGACGCCCTGTTCGTGAACGACGGCGATGCCGACCGCATTGCCGCCGGCGATTCGCGCGGCAACTTCGTGAACCCGCACCGCATTATCACGCTGCTCACCCAGCACATGGTGGAGCGTGGCGAGACGGGCCGGGTGGTATCCACCGTGACGGCCTCGGCCATGCTCGACCGGATGTGCCGCAAGCTGGGGCTCGAGCTGGTCAGCACGCCCGTCGGCTTCAAGTGGATTTACGCCGAAATGGAAAAGGGCGGCGTCATGATCGGCGGCGAGGAATCCGGCGGCATCGGCCTGCCGAACCACGTGAAGGAGCGCGACGGCCTGCTCATGGCCCTGCTGCTCACGGAATGCATGGCCCAGTCCGGCAAGGATTTGGGCACGCTCGTGGACGAGATGCTGGACGACATCGGCCGCTTGGAGTTCGGCCGCCGCGGCCTGGCCATCACGCCGGAGCAGATCGCCCGCTTCCGTGCCGAAATCATGCCCGACTACGCCGTTGACGAGTTCTGCGGCAAGGCCGTGACCGATATCGACCGCCGCGATGGCGTGAAGCTGCTGCTTGAAGGCGACGCCTGGGTGATGATGCGCCCGAGCGGCACCGAGCCTCTGGTTCGCGTGTACGCCGAGGCCGCCACCACCGAGGAAGTAGAAGAGCTCCTGAACGCCGCCGAACAGGTGGTTACGAGCCTGTAGCTAGCGCAGCTTCTTCAGCAAGGCCCACGCCCGCTGCTTGTCGGCGGGCGTTTCCATAAGGGCCTCGAAGTCTTGGAAGATGACGGCGGTGCGCCCCAGCAGGCGGTTGGGGGCGTCCACGGTCAGCGACGTGCGGTAGGCGGCCGAGAGGGCCTCGGCGGCGAAGGCATCCGTTGCCACGAGGGCCACCGGGTCGAGTCCCTCCACGATGGTGCGCACGTCTTCCGCGCCCAGCGCGCCCTCCTCGGTTTCCAGCGTCGCCCAGGCCACGGGTGCGTCGCCGAACTCCAGCGAGCGGGCCGACTTCTCCAGCGCCTGGCGCGCCGCGTCGCTGGGGGCCTTCTGGGTTACCACCAGAAGCGACGAGGCGGGAGTGCCCGTCAGGTGTGCCCCGTAGAGCATGAGCACCGATTCGCCCGTTACCTCGAACATGTTACTATTCACGGAAAAAATCACACCCTATCTTGCGCGCGGCCCCGCTTCGGGGTAAAACATCCTTACTTACTATAGTAGCAAACGGAAGGCCCGCGCCCGCTCGGCGCTGTGCCGGGAACGCGCCCCGCCGGCGCTCCCGCCCCCGAAGCCGACGCCGCCGACCCCAAGCAAGGAGGCGCCTATGTGCACCAACGGCGTGAACACCGGTCAGCTGGAACTGATGATCGACCAGATTGACGACCACATCAAGCTCGAGCGCCGCTGGGCCCATAACCTGGCCCACACCGCCGCCGATGCCGGCTTTACCACCGTGGGCGAGAAGCTGCATGCGGCCCAGCATCTGCTCGACGAGGTGCGTGCGGCCCTCGACGAGGCGAAGGATGCCATGGAAGACGATGCCGCTGGAGCGGCCGGCTTCACCGTTTCCCGCGTATAGCCATGAGTCACGATCTGGTCCGGTTCTCCGTGGCCATGCCGGAAGACCTGCTGATTGAGTTCGACCAGCTGGTGGCCCGGCGCGGCCTGGCGAAGAACCGCAGCGAAGTGGTGCGCGACCTGGTGCGCGAGGCGCTCGTGGAAGAGGAGTGCGCCACCCCCGGCTCGGTGGTCATGGGCACCCTCACCATCATCTACGACCACCATTCCACCGACCTTCAGGAGAAGCTGCACCTCATTCAGCACGACTACTTCGACACCATCATCTCCACCATGCACGTGCACATCGACGAGCACATGTGCCTGGAAGTCATCGTCATGCGCGGCGAGACGGGCCTGGTGCAAAGCGTGGGGAACCTCATTTTGGGCACCAAGGGCGTGAAGAACGGCAAACTGGTGCTCACGACTACCGGGCGATTCTTGTAGGGAGTCGGCCGGGATCGGACCACGGGGTAGTGCTCAGTCGCTCAGACAGTCATCGCTCGGCGCGACAGCCCACTGGGCTGATCGCGTTCGCTGCGGAACTCGCTTGGTGAGCACCACCCCGTGTTCCTCTAAGCTCAACCATCTTAGAAGAGGAGTGAAAGCGTGGCAGACGACAAGGTAATGCTTGGGCATGGCTCGGGCGGCTCTATGATGAAGCGCATTATCGACGAGGTGTTCTTCGAGGCTTACGGCTCCGACGAGCTTCTGCGCGGCGACGATGCGGCGGTGCTGCCGGCCCTGGCGCCGGGCGAGCGGCTGGCCTATTCCACGGACAGCTTTGTGGTGACGCCGCACTTCTTCCCCGGCGGCGACATCGGGCGCCTGGCCGTGTGCGGCACGGTGAACGACGTGGCCACCTCGGGCGCCCGCCCGCTGTATTTGTCCTGCGCCTTCGTGTTGGAAGAGGGCTTCCCCATGGACGACCTGCGGCGCATCTGCGCCTCGATGGCCGAGGCTGCCCGCGAGGCGAACGTACGCTTCGTCACCGGCGACACCAAGGTGGTGAATCGCGGCCACGGCGACGGCATCTACATCAACACGAGCGGCGTGGGCGCACTGGCGCCGGGCGTGAACCTCGGCGGCGCGCAGATTCGCCCGGGCGACGCGGTGCTCGTCACCGGCACGCTGGGCGACCACGGCATCACCATCATGAGCTGCCGCGAGGGCCTGAACTTCTCGGCGGACATCGAAAGCGACGCGGCTCCGCTGAACCACCTTATCGCCGATGTGCTGGCAGCGGCACCGAACACGCGCTGCTTCCGCGACCCCACGCGCGGCGGCATTGCCAGCACCCTGAACGAGCTGGCGGCCCAGTCGAACACCGACATCACCATCGACGAGGAAGCCGTGCCCGTGCGCGACGCCGTGCTCGGCGCCTGCGAGATGCTCGGCTACGACGTGATGCAAGTGGCCAACGAGGGAAAGATGGTGTGCGTGGTGGCTGCCGACGAGGCCGAGGCGGCCCTGGCGGCCATGCGACAGAGCCCTTACGGCCGCGATGCCGCCCTTATCGGCGCCGTGGCCGCTGCCGATCCGACGCGCGGGCCGAAGGTGTTCCTGCGCACCGCGTTCGGCAGCACGCGCATTTTGGATATGCTCGTCGGTGAGCAGCTTCCCCGCATCTGCTAAGTTGCGCACTCGTCAATAACGGGCCGTTCACCGAGGGTTTTGGCAGGCCCTGCGCAGGGGGCGCGCCGTCCCCTGAAAAGTTCCGTATTCCTACTTGCGCTCGCGGGCTTTCATGGTATCTTGCGCAATGAAGTGAACGGGGCCGCGCGCCTCTGCTTCCATAGACGAGGAATTAAACCCCAACAGAAGGAGCTTCCCATGTCTCATCCGGTTATTGAAGCTGACGAGTGCATCGGCTGCGGCATCTGCGTCGACGCCTGCCCCCAGGAAGTGCTCGAGGTCGTCAACGGCGTTGCCGACGCGGTTAACGAGGAAGCCTGCATCGCCTGTGGCGACTGCGTGGAGGAGTGCCCCATGGGCGCCATCCCCGAGATCGTCGAGGACTAACCGACTATCCGGCAAAACACCCCTCGGTGCGGGCGCCTTTTCGCCCGCCGTTACCGAGAAGCTTCGAAGGCCCGCACACCGTTGCGGGCCTTCTTGCAATTTCGGCCTTCGATCACGGGATTTGTGGTAGATTGTCGCTTCCGATAGTTGTAGAATTGTCAAAATGGAAACAAAGTCGTCAGCGATTCACGGGAGAGAGCCACACCGCATGCGCAAGAGCAACTGGATCATAGCCGCCATTCTGGTGCTGGCGTCCGTGTTGTTCCTCTGGGTATGGCACGCCCTGCAGTTCGATCTGGTCGACAATCCCCTCGATATTATCGTCACCGTGGTGTGGTGGCTCGTCATTGCCGGCGCCTGCGTGGCCATCCACCTGGCCGAGAAGAAGCGCCAAGAGCGCATTCGCACCATCTTCGTGGCGCCGGGCCTTATCTACAACAGCGAAACGGGCATGGTGCGTCTGGGCCCCGACACCCCCTTGGTGGACGCCCTTGCCCAGGTGCTCGAAAGCCTCACCTACGGCTTCGACATGGCCGAGCTTCCCTCGAATTCCCGCGTGCGCTTCCAGCGCATCGTGCGCTCCTCGAAGTTCGACGAGGCGGGGAACACCTGGGAAGGGGAAGTGGTAGAGGTCGCGCGGCCCGATCGGCCTATTCCGTTCCGCGATAGGGCGGAACTGGCTGCCATTGTGGCCGGACATGCCGCCTAGAGCGAAGGCGCCACGCATATATCCGCTTTGACAAGGCCGTTTGCGCGGCCTTTTCTATGCCTGTCATTACCTTGGCAAAACAGAATTCTTACAAATTGGCAGCATTAACCCTGGCGTAACCCTATCACTAGGCATTCATAAGCCTCTGAAACCATGACCTACTAACTAATGCTGCGTAGAATGCTCAGCATACTCAGTGAACTATCGTTCCGCGGAACGTGAGAGAGGTGGCGGCGGGGGCCGCCGAGGTTAAGGAGAAGTTGGAAGCCATGAACAAGGTACTGCGATTCGCCGACGCGAAAAACTGCACCGAAGGGAAGATCGTCGCGACGATTCTCTCGGTGCTGCTGGTGCTCTCGTTTATGAACGGCGCGCTGTTCGCCGACCGCGCCCTGGCCGCCGAGTTCGACGGTGAAGTTGCCGATACGGTCGCCGAGGTGCCCGCGCCAGTGGACGACCCCATCGAGGAGACTACCCCCGAGCCCGACGAGCCGGTCTTTAGCGACGTGCCGGCGGTGATCGAGGATGTGCCCGAGACCGCTGCGCTGACGGGCGAGGCCCAGGATGGCACGCGCGTGACCGTTGAGGCCGCTGGCGCCGAGATTCCCGAGGGCGCGACGCTTGAGGTAGAGTACGCCGGCACCGACCGCGTCGTCGAGGCGCTGAACGAGCATCTCGCCCAGAGCGAGAGCATCGATGTGTTCAAGACGGCTTACCAGCTGGTCTTCAAGAACGCCGAGGGCGAGACGTTCGTGCCGGCCGGCACCGTCAAGGTGACCTTCGAGCCGACGACCTATGCCACCATGGGCCTTTCTCTCTACCGCATTGTGGGCACGGGCCAGGCGGCTCCGGTTGAGATTGACGCCGCCCTGACCCCCGAGGGCACCGCGCCGCTGAATGCCCTGACTTTCACGACCGATCATGCCGCATCGGTGTTCGTGCTGGCCGGCCCAGCGCCGCAGGATGCTGAGGAAACCGAGCCTGTCGAAGGCGAGGAGACGCCCGAGACGCCGAGCACTCCCGAGGCCGATACGAATACCGAAACCGAGCCCGAGGGCCCGGCTACTGGCGAGCCCGCAACCCCCGACACGCCGGAGGAGGGCGACGGCGAGACCGTCCCCGAGACGCCCGCTCCCACCCCCGGTTCCAACGTGAACGATTCCGCCGAAGTGGAGCGCATCGTCCTGTATGTGGGCGAGAGCCGCAACCTGCGCAGCTTCGTCGAGCCGGGCCAGAATTGGTCCTCGGAACATGCCGAGGTGGCCTCCATCTCGCTCGATGGCACGGTTTCCGCCCTCACGCCGGGCACCACGGTCATCCGCTACGGCGAGGAAGCGGTCTTTGAAGTGGTGGTGCGCGCGGTGGTGGCCGACGAGATGGCCAACGGCACGGTTGAGTTGGCCCACTTCTACTTCCTGCCGCCCACCGAGGACGGCGCTACCGAGGCGAGCCTGGCTGCGGCCAAGTTCCTCGGCTCGGGCCTCGTGAAGATTCCCGATGGCTACGCGGACAATCAGACGCTGGTGAATGGCACGGTGCTGCCGCTTTCCAAGAACGACAATGGCGAGCCGGTGCGTAACAAGGTGATCTCCCTGGCCGACCTTATCGTGTCGGCGCCCACCGACCGCGAGGTGCGCCTGGGTCTGGCCTCCTACTACAACGGCAGCCTTGACGAGGGTTCCTCGAAGATCACCGCCGACCAGATTACCGGTTACAGCTTCGAGCCCGTGCAGATCAGCGGGAAGATGTCGTCGGTGGGTTACAAGGGCGAGACGCTCTCGCCGGCCTCGGCCCACCACGTGTACGTGCAGATGAGCATTGCCACGGAAGACTCCTTTACCGTGTCCTACAAGGTGCTTGCCCCGGCTGGTCTGACGACCCATGCGGTGCTGCATCGCGCCTCTGACAAGGCCGTGGCGCTGCCCTCGACGGCCGAGAGCAACCTGGTGGTCGACGGCTATACCTACCCGATGGTGCAGCGCGTGGCCGGCGAAGACGGCACTGAGGGCACCAGCTACCTCTTCGACGGCTGGTACACCGACTCGTCCTACCAGCACAAGGCGCCGGCGAGCTACAGCGCCCAGGAGTCGGCTACCTTCTACGCCCGTTATGTGTCCGAGGCGGCCCATACGGCCACCTTCGACTGCGCTGGTGGCACCTTCGCCGACGAGAACGTGTACCGCGAAGTGAAGGCCGACGCCGGCGCCGCCTACTGGCTGCCCGAGGCGCCCAGCCGCTTCGGCTACAAATTCACCGGCTGGCTGCTCGATGGCACGCAGAACCTGTTCGCGGCTGGGTTCGCCCGTTCCATGGATGATGCCGACCTCACCTACACCGCTCAGTGGGAGGCCCTGCCGGCTTCCATCACGTTGAGCGCCGAGGGCGGCTCCTTCGCCGATGGCAGCGACCAGATGGTGCTGGCCGGCGTGACGGGGGCCGAGGTACAGGCGACCGGCGCCACGCCGGTGAAGCCCGGCTACCGCTTCGTGGGCTGGAACACCGCCGCCGATGGCACCGGCACCCTGCTCTCCCAGGTGTCGGGCACCTTCGCTGCCGGCGACATCATCCTGTACGCTCAGTACGAGGAAGACCCCAGCCAGTACTACACGGTTACCTACCGCGCCTCCTACGGCGGCCAGGTGCAGCTGGGCACCGGCGCCGGCCTGACGCCGGCGACGAGCCAGGTCAGCGAGGGCAAGGTGCTGCAGGGCACGACCGAGGGCCTGAAGGGCGCTACGGCGTCGTCTCCCTGGTCGCAGTACTTCGTGTTCGTCGGCTGGCGCGTGATCACCGTCGACGAGGACGGCAACGCCACGCCGAACGGCGAGGCCTTCACGCGCAACCTGGTGCTGACGCCCGAAGAGGTGGCGCGCCAGCTGACGGTGGTCGACGGTGCCTACGAGAACATCGTCTTCGAGGCCTGGTTCGAGTACAGCCATGTATCTTCGGGCGAGAACGTGCTCTACTACGTGAACTACTACCTGATGGACGACGCGGGCGAGTACCCGAGCAACCCCACCTGCTTCCTGGTCAGGACCGCTCCTTTTGTCGAGGGCGCAGGTAACAACATCATGCCGGAAGACAAGGGCTACCGCGACGATGGCTTCGCGTTCCTCGCAGGTGCCCAGGGCACGCTGCCCCAAGATTTCGACCCGACGCACTACACCTTGGACGAGTCCAACCCCGGCAACGTCTTCGTGATCACGTACCTGCCGGACCGACCCCCCGTGTTCAAGGTATACGTCGAGAAGTACCTCCAGGTGGCCTTCGAGGCCGGCGAGCACGGTAGCTTCCCGAACCGAACGGGCGATGGTGCGACGATCGACAACGAGAACCTGGTGGCGTACCGCCTGCTGAAGGGCGCTCGCATCCCGGCCGTGCCGACCGTGCAGCCCGTTGCAGGCTACCGCTTCACCGGCTGGGCCCAGCAGGGAACCCCCGTGGCCGACGATACTTTTGTCCAGCCCGTCTCGCGCGCCGTCACCTACACGGCCACTTACGAGGCGCTGCCGGCAACCATCGCCTTTGTGGCCAACGGGGGCACCCCTGTGGAAACGCTGACGGGTGTCACCGACGAGACCGTGGGCACCGCGCTGCCCACCACTACTCGCGACGGCTACACGTTCGGCGGCTGGTACGACAACGCCGAGTGCGCCGGGGAGCCGATAGCGGCCCTGCCCGAGGCATTCCCCGCGGGCGACACCGTCTACTACGCGAAGTGGTCGGCCGACGCGGCCTACATCCGCTTCGACAAGAACGCCGACGACGCCACCGGTTCCCAGGAGGGCATCCAGGGCGTGACCGACGCTGCCGTGAACGCCGCCTTCCCCGAGGGCTGCAACTACGAGCGTTCCGGTTACCACTTCGTCGGCTGGAACACCCGCGCTGATGGCACGGGCGATATGGTGACGAGCTTCCCCGCCACCTTCGCCGCCCACACCACCACCTACTATGCGCAGTGGGCGCTCGACACTGCCTGGCTTGAGGCCGAGGACTTCTCGTGGGCCGGCACCTACGACGGGCGCGGCCACGGCATCGTGGTGCCCGCGGGCCTGGCGCTGAAGGAAGGTGAGCACGTGGAAGCGGTCATCGACGGCACCGTGTACAGCGAGGCGGCCGCGCGCACGGCCCTGGTGAACGTCGCCGACAGCCGCGACGACATCGTCGTGCGCATTGTGGCTCGCGACGGCCAGGTGCTCTGCACCCTCGAGGGCGTGTCCGTCCAGGTGGCGAAGGCGACCCTCACGGTGACCACGAACAGCATCATCCATCCCTTCGACGGCACGCCGGCTACCAGCGAGGGCATCGTGGTGGAAGGCCTCGTCGCCGGCGAGACCCTCGGCTACCGCACGACGGGCGTGGCCCACGAGGTCGGCGAGATGGTGGAGAACACCTTCGAGCTCACCTGGGCCGCCGACGGCAACAGCTATACCGCCAAGGAAGGCAACTACACCGTGGTGGCGCAGCTCGGCACCATCAAGATGGTGTCCTCCGAGTGCCCGGTGACCATTGAGGGCTACGTGGGCGTGTACGACGGCGAAGAGCATGCCATTACCTACGCGGTGGCCGAGGGCGAAGATGCCACGATCACCTTCGACGCGCCTATCGCCTACACCACGGCCGGCGCCCGCGCCATCGACTTCACGGTGTCCTGCGCCGACCACGGTACCTTCGAGGGCACGGTGGGGCTCTACATCATTCAGCGCCCCGTGACTATCGCAGTGGAGGATTCCTTCAAGATTGAAGCGACGGCCGACCCCGAGTTCACCGGCGCCATCGTAGAGGGCGACCTGGTGGAAGAGGACGACCTGGGCGCCATCACCTTCGAGCGCGTGAACGACGCCGAGGAAGTGGGCATGTACCTTGACGCGCTGACGGCGAACTACCTGCCCAACAACAACTACCACGTCGACGTGCTTCCCGGCACCTTCACCATCGGGCCGGTGGGCTCGGTGGTGGTGAACCCGAGCAACCCGCTTCTGCCCCCGCGTACCTACGGCGCGACCGGTGACTCTTCGGGCGAGGTCATCGACGGCGTTGCCGGCGCGGTAGTGCGCACGGTGGCCGGTGTGGCCCAGGCGGCCCGCAGCGAAGGGGCTGCCAGCACGGCCGTGGGCCTGGCTCTGGAAGCGGCGGGCGCCGTGTCCGGCCGCGTGTCCTTCGACGACGAGGAGCCCACGGTGACGCGGGCGGCCGGCGAGGTCATCGAGGACGACGAGACGGCCTTGGGCGCCTTCGACGAGCCGCACTGCTGGGTGCACTGGCTGATGGCCCTCGGCATCGTGCTCACCCTCGGCTACGCCGCCGTGGTGGCCAGCCGCCGCCTCGGCTTCGGGCGCCGCATCGAGGATTTCGAGGTGGCTCTTACCCGCAGCGCCGCCGTTGAGCGTGCGCGCGAGGCGGCCGTTCCCGCTGCCACGAAGGTACGCTCCTAGCGCACGGCCCTCGCGGCAGGCATAGCTTGCTTCTCTCCTCCCTCCAAGGAAAGGGCGTCCCGGATCAGGACGGGACGCCCTTCCTTCATATATAGGAGTAGGGTGAGACCGTGCCCGGCTACTTCACCTGCCAGAAGCCGCTCTTGTCGGAGCCGATGCGGTCGATGAGCCCCAGCTCGCGCAGGCGGCGGAAGCTGCGGCGCACGGTGCTCTCGGAGATATTGAGGTTCTTCGCGATGCGCGGGGCCGTCAGGCGCCCGTCGATGTCGATCATGGCGAGCACTTTCTCGTCGTTCAGCGTCAGGCTCGTATCGTGGGCCTGGGCGCGGGCGCGGGCCGTCAGCTGCACCTCGGGCAGCTCGGTGCGCACCTGCGGCGCGTTGCTCGGCAGGTCGGGGCGCGCCACCGAGGCGGCCAGCAGGCTGTCGGAGTCCATGGGGAAGCAGATCATGGTCTCGTCGTCGCGCAGCTCGAACAGCGGCTCGGGGGTGCCGGCCTCCATGCACTGCAGGCGAATGGAGGAAATGCCGTTGCCCCAGCCATCGATAATGCCGAGCGAGCGCAGGGCCGCCACTAGCGTGGGGTTGTTCGGGCGCGAGGTGTGCCGGCCGAGCAGGGCCGCCACCGTCCAGGTGCGCGGGGGGCGCCCGACGTTGTCGATGCACAGCCGGTCGGTGAACACGCTCACCTGAATGGGCGTGCCGCTGTCGTAGTTCTTGTGGGCCAGGGCGTTCAGCACCGCCTCGTGCACCGCATCGCGCGGCGGCCGCCCATGGCCTCCGGCGGTGCCCAGCCGATAGGACGTCGTCTTCGTGTCCTCTTCGGGAAGGTACTTGTCGAAGAGCAGCTCGACGGTGGTATGCACCTGCTCGATGAGCGAGCCGAACACCTCGTCCTCGAAAATGGGGGTGCCCCCGTGGCTGCCGAAGAAGCCGATGCGCACCGTGGCGCCGGGAATGTACTGGTGCGGGTGGTCGTGCAGAAGCAGGATGCCCGCGTTGGTGGGGGTGCCCACGCCGGTCATGAGGCCCGCGTGGCGCAGCGTCAGCTCGATGGCGGACAGCTCGTCGAGGTCCTGGGTCAGGTCGGTGTCGCGCGAGGCTCCGGTGAAGCGGGTAACGAGCCCCATGTTCAAGTCGTCGATGCTCGCCTGCACCACCGGGCGCAGCTCCCACTTGGTATCCACTTCCATATCGCGCTGCAGCAGGCGGTCGAGGGCCTCGTCGTCGAGCTCGTGGTTCTCGCCGTCGCGGAAGAAGAAGAACGAGCCGTGGTAGCTGATGGGCTCGGGGGAGGGGGGAATAACCACCTCCAGGCAGAAGCGGCCGCTGTCGAGCACCAGTTCCACGGCGCAGGTCAGCGAGAGCGACTGAGCGATAATGCCCGGGATGGCCTTCATCATGCGGTTGGTGCGGCGCTTCACGGCGCCGCGGCTGTCCACGTCGGCATCGAGGATGAGGCGGCCGCCACCCGCGTTGGAAATGCCGCAGACCAGCTCGAGGCATTCCTCGTCGCGCCAGGAAGACCGTCGGGCAATAGCGAGCGAAGCGTCGGAAGCAGCCATGGGAACCATCCTTACCCTATCAATGCCATTGCATCGTATTATAGGGAAAGGACCCCTGCCTGTCTTCCCCGCCCTTCATGGCACCGAGGCCAACGGGGCGCAAGGCGAGCGCTACTGCAAGTACTGCTATCAGGGCGGCGATTTCACGGCGAAGGGGGTAGACCTGGGCGAGTTCATCGAGGCCGCGGCCCAAATAGAGGCCGACGCCATGGGCATCACCCGCGAGGAGGCCGTCTCATTGGTTGTCGCCTTGCTGCGAGAAACCCCAGGTCGTCCCTGCCTGTCAAGAACTCTTGACGCGTAAAACTGTCGCTTTCCCGTCGATGTCAAGAACTTCGGGTGGTACGCTTTTGCTGATCGTGGAATCCTCGTCTCGGAAAGGAGGCGCCGGTGGAACTGCCGCAGCAGCTGAAAGCGAACCGTGAGCGTCTGGGGCTCACCCAGGAGGACGTGGCGCAGCGCATCTTCGTCAGCCGCCAGACCATGTCCAGCTGGGAGACGGGCAAGACCTACCCGGATGTGCAGTCGCTTCTGCTGCTGAGCAATCTGTTCGGCGTCTCCATCGATTCGTTTGTGAAAGGAGACGTGGAAACCATGAAAGAGACCATTGTTAAGGATGCGGTGCGGATGGAGCGCCTTTCCATCGGGATGGTCGGGCTTTTGCTCGCCGGGGTCGCCTGCCTGGTGGGCTGGGATCTCATCTGGGACGAGCCGGTAGCGGCGGTGCCGTGGCTCACCTGGGGCATGGTGGTGGGGATGGCGCTTTTCGCCCTGTGCGCCGCGCTGGCCATGGTGTGCGCCTGTCGCGTTGAGAAGCTGAAGAAGGATCACGACCTTGTCACGTTCCGCGAGATCAGCGCCTTCATGGACGGTGAAGACCCCGAGGCGATCGCGCACCTCAATCCCGATGCCTTTTCAAGAAAGCACCCGTGGGTTGCCAACGCCGTAAAGGTGTTGGCAGGAGCCGCCGTTGCCCTCGCCCTCGGGTTTATTATCGGCAGCATCGTTTCCAGCTTGCATTAAAAGTAGTTGTGCGGCTGTCGCTAAAGTAATTGCCTCATAATCGGACTATCTGCCTCAAAGCAGTCTAAAATGACACAGATAGTTGGCGAATGCGCGTGGGGAGGTTGGTCGTGCTGCGTGAAGAGCGACATAACGGGATCGCCTATTGGGTGTCGGACTGCGCCGACGAGAGCAAGCCGTGGCTTGTGTTCTTGCCGGGCCTGACCGCCGATCATCGGCTCTTCGACAAGCAGGTGGAATACTTCGCCGGCAAAGCGAACGTGCTGGTATGGGATCCGCCCTCCCATGGGGCGTCACGTCCCTTCGCGCTGGACTGGACGCTCGACGATAAGGCGCGCTGGCTTCGGGAGATCTTCGATGCCGAGGGCGTCGAGCACCCTGTGTTGGTCGGCCAGTCCATGGGCGGCTATCTGTCGCAGGTGTTCATGGAACTTTACCCTGGCCAGGCGGCGGGCTTCGTCTCTATCGACTCGTGTCCGCTGCAGCGCAGCTATTATGCCGGATGGGAGTTGGCGGCACTCAAGCACACGAAGCTCATGTTCCTGTCGTTTCCTTGGAAGACACTGGTGAAGTACGGCTCGACGGGGAACGCCACAAGTCCCTACGGCCAGCAGCTTATGCGCGCCATGATGCTCGACTACGACAAGCGCGAGTACTGCAAACTGTCCGCCCACGGATTCTGCGTGCTGGCTGAGGCCGTGGAAGCAAACCGCCCCTATGAACCGGGGTGCCCGGCGCTCATCATCTGCGGGGAGAAAGACGGCGCCGGCTCGGCGAAGCGCTACAACCGAGCCTGGGAGAAGCGAACGGGCAACCCCGTGCACTGGATCGAGGGCGCCGGCCACAACTCGAACACCGACCGCCCCGCAGAGGTAAACGCCCTCATCGAGCAGTTCGTCGAGGGGCTTTAGCTTTGCAGCAAGCGGCCAGCAATGAGACGGCCAACCGCCTGACTTGTCTCATGGGGCATGACAAGTCAGGCGGTTGGCCGCCTCATTCCGCGACGTAACGTAGAATATCCCCGAATTCATCCGCGAAAATGCTTGCTTGTGACGCGACGTCGCGTTGTAGAACGGCCTTCAAGGAGGTGAAACCATGGCTGAAAACAACTTGTATCAAACGGGAGAGCTGGCCGAGGCGTGCGGCACAACGGTGCGCACGGTGCAGTACTACGACGGCAAAGGGCTGCTGGCGCCTTCGAGCTATTCGGAAGGCGGCCGCCGCCTTTACTCGGCGGAGGATGCCGAGCGGCTCCGTTTCATTCTCATGCTGAAGGCGCTGGGGCTTCGGCTCGCACAAATCAAGGGCGTGCTGGAAAGCCCGAACCGCGATGCCGTGCTGAAGCTGCTGCTGGACGAGCAGGCGGAAAGCCTTGAGCGCGAAATCGACGAAAGCACGCGGCGGCTGCAGGTTCTGAACACGGCGCGCACGGACCTCGAGCACTTCGGCAAGCTGATGGCTACCACCGAACCTGCCATGGTAAAGCGAATGAACGACGAGAAAGCGAGAACCCGCTGGTGGATCATCATGATCATCATCGGCGTTTTCATGGACGCGGCCTGGATCGGCACGCTGGTGCTGGGCATTATGACGGGCCCATGGTGGCCCTTCCCGGTAGCGTTGGTGGTGGTAGCTCTGATTGGCGCCTGGGAAGTGCGGTATTACAGCGCCCACTCCACCTACCTTTGCCCGGCATGCGGAGCGGATTTCCGTCCGAAGCTGGGCGCTTACTTCTGGTCGAACCATACCCCGCGAACGCGCAAGCTTACCTGTCCCTGTTGCCATCAGAAGGATTGGTGCGTGGAGCACTATCATGCCGACCCCATCGAGATAGCGCCCGGCCAATGCGTGCCCGGCACCTGTCACGGAGCGTGCGAAGTGAAGGCGGGTGAGGGTCATGGCGGCAATTAGGAAGAAGCTCGCGAGCCATCGCGTGGCGGTCTACTGCGTTGTCACGTTTGTGCTCACCTGGGGGTTCTGGTTTGCAGTGGTGTACCCGCAGGCGCTTCCGGCGTTGATGGCAGGCGACAATCCTCTGGGCTCACTCGAAGTCATGCTCGCCGTGGGGGCGGGTATGTTTTTCCCGGCCATTGGCGTGGTGGTGACGCGTCTGCTGACGGGCGAGGGCTTCCGCAATGCGTGGATCAAGCCAAAGCGGTTCAAGGGCACGGGGAAGTACTACCTCATCGGTTGGTTCGGCCCCATGATCCTGGTGGCCTTGGGAGGCGCCCTTTACTTCCTAGTGACCCCGGGCAGCTTCGATCCCTCGATGCCGCTCTTTAAGGAGACGGTGGAGGCCCAGCTGGCGGCAGCGGGGCAGTCGGCTTTGCCCGACTCCGAGATTGCTGTTATGGCCTACGCCCAGTTGGCGTTGATACTTATCGCTCCTGCCCTTAACGTGTTCACCTGTTTCGGCGAAGAGTGGGGCTGGCGCGGGTACCTGCTGCCCCATATGCTGGAGAAGCGCTCCGTGACGTTCACGATAGTGGTGAGCGGAATCATCTGGGGCCTGTGGCACGCGCCCATCACGGTGCTGGGGCACAACTACGGACTGGCGTACCCCGGCTGGCCCGTGCTTGGCATTGCTGCCATGTGCTGCTTCACCATGGTCATGGGCAGCTTCTTCAGCTGGCTCACGTTGCGGGCGAAAAGCTGCTTGCCCGCGGTGTTCGCCCACGGCGCGCTCAACGGCTGCGGCAACGCCCCCACCCTGTTCGCCGTGATCTCCAACCCGTTCATCGGCCCGGCCCCCACGGGCATCATCGGCGGCATTGGGTTCATCGTGGTGGGAGTGGCGTGCTTGGTCTCGCTTAAGCGTTCGGGAAAGGCGGAGGCCTGAGCGATCATCGCTTCGTTGGAGGGTGACAAAGAAAGATTGCAACGTGCTTGGATGCAGTGATGTATCCAAGCACGGCTTTCGCGCTACTCCTCCGGCAACTTGCAGACGTCGACCCAGGTGCTGCCGAGGGTCAGTTGCTCTAGCTCATCTGGGGTCAGTTCGATGGCGCTGTTAGAGCTGCCGCAGGCGGGGAACACGGTAGCGAAGCGGCGGAGCGTTTCGTCCAGGTACACGTCGCAATCGTCGTTTACGCCGAAGGGGCACACGCCGCCGACTGCGTGACCGATGCGCTCCTCAGCCTCTTCTGCTTTCAGCATCTTGGGCTTCGTGTGGAACTGTTCTTTGAACTTGGGGTTCGCCACGCGCGCGTCGCCGGCACATACCACAAGCGCCACGCGGTCGCCCACGGCGAACGAGAGCGTCTTCGCAATGCGCGCCGGCTCGCATCCCACGGCCTGGGCCGCCAGCTCCACCGTGGCGCTCGACGTGTCGAACTCCATGATGTCGTCCGCCCGCCCGAACTGTGCCAGGTGCTCCTTCGCTCTCTCTAGTGACATGCTTCGTCCTCTCGCTCGCGTGTTGTTCCAAGCGAAGTATAGAGGATCGCCTCTTTTCCCGTGCGTGAGATCGAGTCTCACCCTGAGCGTTACCGCTCGAAGTACTTGGCGATTTCGGCCATGCGGGCGCTTTGGGGGACGCCGAAGGGGCAGCGCTTGTCGCAGTGGCCGCAGTGGATGCAGTCGGAGGCGTGGCGCTCCAACTCACGGTAATGATTCGCCGCCATGTCGTCGCCGATGCAGGCCAGGTCGTAGTACTTGTTCACGAGTCCGATGGAAATGCCCTCGGGGCACGGCTGACAGTGGTTGCAATAGACGCAGCGGCCCCGTGTGTCAGTTTGGGAGAACGTGCCCAGGATGGAATAATCGCGCTCCTCAGGCGTCAGGTCACAGAAGCGGATGGCATCCTCTAGATCGGCCATGGAGCGAACACCGGGCAGCGCGGTAATCACACCGGGCTTGTCCAGCACATACTGCAGGCACTGAGCTGGCGTGAGGGCATGGCCGAAGGGGGATTCTCTCCCGTCGAGCAGCTGACCTCCGGCGAAGGTCTTCATCACCGAGATGCCCACACCTGCCGCCTCGAACTCGCGGTATAGGTCGGCGCGGTCGGCCACTTCGCCCTTTCCGTAGGCGGATTCGTCGGTGTAGTCGTACATGGGGTTCATGGAGAACATACCCATGTCCATCTTCCCGGTGGCCAGGAAGCGGCGCGCGATGGAGACGCTGTGGGTGCTGAAGCCCAGGTGGCGAATGACGCCCTCGTCGTGGCGGCGCTGAGCCCATTCCCAAACGGGGCCGTTCATCACCTTGTCGAAATCGGCGTTCTCGTCGATGCAGTGGATGAAGCCGAAGTCGGCATAGTCGGTGCCGAGCAGGGCCAAGCGCGCCTCGAACTCAGCGATGGACTTCTTCGGGTCGGTGGTCCACCCGTATTCGCCGCGGGAGTAGTCGGCGCCGATATGCACCTGCAGCATGGCGCGGTCGCGCTGGCCCTTGAGCGCCCGGGCATAGCCTTCGAAAGCGACGACTTTGCTCGGCACGAAGTCAAAGTAGTTGATGCCGGCGTCAAGGGCGGCGCGCACGATGCGCTCCGCCTCGGCAGTGCCCGCGTTATGGATCGAGCCCATCCCGAGTCCGATGACGCTGATCTTGTCGCCACCATGTGGCAGGGTGCGGTATTCCATTTCCTAGACCTCCGATAGCTTACCGTTGCGCGGTTTCCCTATTTATCGAACTGGTCCGACACCTTTTCCATCAAGTCGATGATCGGAAGGCTCTGTGGACACTGGGTCTCGCACGATCCGCAGGCGATGCAATCTCCCGCTTTGCCGAGTCCTTGAGTGTAGACCATGTAGTACCAGTCGCTGTTCCAATTCTTGAACATGGTATAGGAGTTCATGACGGAGAACAGGTCCGGTATGGCTATGTTCTCGGGGCATCCGGCCAGGCAGTACCCGCATCCCGTGCAGCCGATGAGGTCCATGGAGCGGAACACCTTGCAAACCTCATCGATGGCGGCGTCCTCTTCTGGCGTCAGCGGCTTCGGGTCTGCAAGCGTTGCTGTGTTGTCCTCCATCTGCGCGAGGTCGGGCACGCCTGAGAGGATCATCTTCACGTTGGGGAACTGGGCGCACCAGCGAAGCGCCAACTGCGCGGGCGTCACGTCGCCGGGTAGCGCCTGCACCGCTTCCATCGCCTCGGGAGGCAGGTTGACGAGGTTGCCGCCGCGAAGCGGTTCCATGACGATGACCGGGACGCCGTGCTTCTCGCATACCTCGTAGCAAGCACGCCCTTCCACGCCTTTGTCGTCATAGTCCATGTAGTTGAACTGCAGCTGCACCGCCTCGATGCCGGGCTGCTCGGTCAGGATGAGATCTAGCACGTCGGCCTTCCCGTGGAAGGAGATGCCGAAGTGCTTCGCTTTCCCCTCGGCCACGAATTCGCGGCCTATATCATAGGCGCGCTCACGCTTGTACTTCACGTAGAACTCGGCGTTTTGGGCATGCATGAGCAACGCGTCGAAGTATTCCACGCCGCAGATCTCAAGCTCGGCTTCCAGCAGCGGGCGAATATCGGCCTCCTTCTCCCAGTGCGCGCTCGTCAGCTTGTTCACGAGCACGTAGCTCTCGCGCGGGTAGCGGGCCACGAGCGTATCGCGAAGAGCTCGCTCGCTCTTGCCGCCCAGGTATCCGTGGGCCGTGTCGAAGTAGTTGAACCCGGCATCCATGAACGCGTCGATCATGCGGTTCGTCTCAGCCAGATCGACGGCACCCCCGTCCATGGGAAGCCGCATGCACCCAAACCCGAAGAGTCCGTTTCCTCCAAATAGCGCCATCGTGTCTCCCCTCTACGCCTCGAGAGCGTTGTATTGCTCGTCGTCTACGGGCTCCAGCCATTCGTTCGATGTGTCTGTGCCTGGCACCTCGAAGGCCAGGTGCGAGAACCAGCTCTCGGCTGCGGCCCCATGCCAGTGCTTCACGTTCGCCGGAATGTGCACGACATCCCCAGGGAGCATCTGCTGGGCGGGCTTGCCCCATTCCTGGTACCAGCCGCGACCGCCCACGCACACGAGCATCTGGCCGCCGCCTTCTGTTGCGTGGTGGATGTGCCAGTTGTTGCGGCAGCCCGGCTCGAAGGTGACGTTGAAGAACGGTACCTGCTCGGTGGAGACAGGCGCCAGATAGCTCTGGCCGATGAAGTACTGGGCGAAGCTGTCGTTCGGCTCGCCGATGGGGAAGAAGATGGTTTTCTCGTATTCCGACAGGTTCATGGTTAAGCCTTTCTCAAAGGGACAGCGTTCGTCGACTATTCCTCAGGCTGCAGCGGGCCGTAGTAGTAGCTGGCGGTGGCGCCGCCGTCGATGAGGAAATCGCTGCCGGTGATGAAGGCGCCCTGCGGGCCCATGATGAGCTCGGCAAGCGCGCCCACCTCGTCGGCGGTGCCGGGGCGTCCGGCGGGGCACTTCGCGAACATGTTCTTGTAGAAGTCGCCGCGCGGGCCGTTGAACTCGTCGATGGCCAGGGGCGTGACGATAATGCCGGGGCTGATGGAGTTCACGCGCGCGCCGCGCTCGCCCCACTTCACCGCCTCGGCCATGACGCGCTTCTCGTTGCAACGCTTGGCCATCTGGTAGGCGTGCAGGGTGTCGCGAATGGCGCCGGGCTGCAGCATCGGCAGCGCCAACAGCTCTTCGGTGGGAGTCGTGGCCAGAAGGCGATCCTCTTCGGCGGTCAGCTGCGGCATGCGCTTGCCGGATTGGCTGGAGATGGTGACGCCCGAGCCGCCCTCCATGATGACCTTGCCTACTTCCTCTAGGAGCACGGCGGTGCCGTAAAGGTCCACGGCAAGAATGGTCTCGATGGGCGCCTGGCTGGGGGAGACGCCGGCGCCGTTGATGAGGAACTCGATGGGGCCGAATTCCTGGCCTTTGGCGATGAAGGTCTTGATGGATTCGCGGTTGGAAAGATCCGCCTCCATCCACTCGCAATCGAAGCCCGCGTCGGTCATGACCTTCGCGATGGCCTCGGCGTTTGCGGGGTTCTTGTCGCCAACGATGATCTTCTTGCCGTATCCGATGCGTCGCGCAATGGCCATGCCAATCTGCCCCGCGCCCATCCACAGTACCACGTTCTTGCTCATGTTATTCACCCTTTCGGATATCGCCAACTGTAAGAAATTACCCTGTGGAATCCCTCTCTGCAATTCGAATGGTTTGGCAAAGGCATAAGTTGAGCTTATCGAAGTCGCGCCGACGTTCTGTTGGTTGCTGATTGGAAGTTCTTGCTGACAGCGTGTAAAAGCATTGGCTATCAGGGTTTCCGCCACTTTGGGTGACAAGAATCCATCCATCATGGGTGACGGGTTATCGAAAACCCCTCCGCTTGTTGTGACGCTTCGCCAAGTTGGCACGCGTATCTTTCGAGTCGCCAACAAGGCACTGAGAGCAAGGTTCCAACATCACTAACAAGGAGGAGCGACCATGGAACTTTCGAGAAGGGACATTCTTAAGAGTGGCGCGATTCTGGCGGCGGGCGCCATGGGGGCGACGGCGCTGGCCGGCTGCTCGAGCAACGCCGAGTCCACTGACCTTGCCGCGACGGGCGAGGGCGGCTGGGATCGCGAGGCCGACATCGTTATTGTGGGCGCGGGCATGGGCGGCATGTGCGCCGGCGTGCAGGCGCTGGAAAACGGCGTGCAGAACGTACTCGTCGTGGAGATCAGCCGTCACATTGGCGGCAGCACGTCGTTCTCCTTCGGCACGGTGCACGCGGGCAGCGCCGGCACCACCGAGGATAGCTACAACGCCTACACGCAGGGCCTGGGCGTGGGGCACTCCATTGGATCCAAGTCGGTTATGGAGACGCCCGACCTGCAGAACTGGCTCGCCGACATGGGCATGCCGCTGAAGATCACCGAGGCAGGCAAGACCTCGGCCGCCGAGGCCAACTCCCACGGCCACGACAACTCCGCCCCGCGCGCCCACATGATTGACGAGGAAGGTAACGAGGGCCCCACCGGCCCGGTCAACTTCTTCCGCCAGTTCTCCGCCCTTTACGAAGAGCGCGGCGGCCAGCTGCTCACCGAGACCGAGGTCAAGAAGGTGCTGCAGGACGAGTACGGCAACGTCATCGGCGTGCTGGCGGCCGACAAGGACGGCAACCCCATCCGCATCGGCACCACCCAAGTCATCCTGGCCACGGGCGGCTTCCAGAATGATGAGGAGCTGAAGCAGCGCTACTTCGGCGGCCCCGATTCCTATATGTCTGCCAACATGTCGAGCCCCTACCTCACTGGTTCCGGCATGCGCATGGCGCTGGAGTGCGGTGCGTCGCTGCAGGGCGACATGGCGGGCCATGCCGGCGAGTGGGTATGCGCCCAGCCAGCCAAGAACTGGATGGCCGACGTGGAGGCCTGGGAGGCCAGCGACTACAACGACGAGCCCGAGGGCGGCAAGTGGTGGCTGTTCAGCACCATTGTGGACAATCTGGCCCAGAACGGCATCCTGGTGAACCTGGATGGCAAGCGATTCTGCGACGAGCTGGGCTCGGGCCATGTGTGGGAGCGTTTCCTGGACGAGCAGCGCCTGGCTACGGCTCACATGATCTGCGATCAGACGGTATGGGACGAGTTCCTGGCGCTGGGTACCCGCGACGCTACGGCCGACATGGCTGAAAAGCTCGAGATCCTCACGTCCGACGTGGTGGGCGGCGCCTACTACACGGGCAACACGGTTGAGGAGCTGGCCGACAATATGAACGCGGCGGGCATTGCCACCCACAAGGTGCACAAGGGCAATCTCGTGCGCACCATCGCCGAGTACAACGAGGCGGCCGCTAACGGCACCGGTGCCGACCTTGAGGTGCCGCGCGTGGCCCACGAGCCGGTGGCGCTGTCCACCCCGCCGTACTACGCGCTGCCCATCCGCAACGCCGTGTTCGTCTGCTTCGGCGGTGTGGCCATCAACGATCAGGCCCAGGTGCTCGACGGTTCCAAGAAGCCGATCCGCGGCCTGTATGCTACCTGCCCTTGCGCTGGCGGTTTCATGTACGACTTCTACTGTGGCTCCATTTCCACCGCCGGCGTCTCCGGCCGCTGGGCTGCGAACGCCGCCGCTGCCGCGCTGAGCGCCTAGGGTTTGGCTTGCCGAGGCGCTGGTTTCGCCGGCGTCCCTCTGGCCGCTGTCGCGATCGGGCGACAGCGGCCTTCTGAAGACGAGAAACGCACTACCTGAAAAGAGGAGGACCCCATGAAGAAAGGAAATAAGGCCCTGAAGCTGCTGGCTCCCGTGGCAACGTTGGTCTTTGCGCTGTCGCTGGCGGCGTGCGCGCCCCAGCAGGCGGCCACCGTGCCGGAAGCCGGCGCCGATGCGGCTGAGGAGGAGCCGGCAGCGGTGCAGATGGATTGGTCGCTGGACAGCGACTGCTCCATGTGCCACGACGGCGAGACGGCCTCCATGGCCGACGCCACCTGCCCCGCTTCTACCCACGAAGCTCAGGGCGCCACCTGCGCCACGTGCCACAACGATGAGGCGGCGCTGACCGAGGCCCATGCCTCGGCTGAGGCCGGGGCGGCTACGCCATCGCATCTTTCGTCGAGCGATGTGTCCCAGGAAGCGTGCCTGACGTGCCACAACATGGACGATTTGGCAGCGGCCACGGCTGACCTGGACGTGCTGACCGACACCCAGGGAACCACGGTGAACCCTCATGCGCTGCCCGACAATGCGGATCATGCGGCAGAGGCTACCTGCTCCAGCTGCCACAAGATGCACGAGAGCGATGGCGACCCTCAGCGTGATGCGCGCCGACTGTGCAACGACTGCCACCACGAGGGCGTCTACGAGTGCTACACCTGCCATTCGTAGGCAGCACTTCTTTCTGAGTCCTTCTCTCTTATCGCCGCAAGGCGCGCAGCCTTTCCCTCCCTCCAGCTGCGCGCCTTGCGGCCTTGCTGCGTTCGAAGGTTGTGAAACTTAAGGGGTTATAATGAGGGTGTTCCGTATCGAAATGGGGAAATGGGGAGATGCCGCCATGGGCTGGTCGACCGATGTCGAGCGCAACGAGCGCTTTGTGCCTGCGGGCTCGTGGGCTCCCCTCGTGCTGGCGACTGTCGGGTTGGCCGTGCTGTTCTGCTCGACGTGGGCCGCGCGCAATCCGGCCACCGAAGTGTCGGCGGCAGAGCTGTTCATTGCGCGGTTCTCCATGATGGCGGCCTTCTTGGGCTTGGCCATTGCCTTTCGCGGTCACGGGGCGGCCTACAAACCGCTTGCCGCCTTCGCCGCCATATTTCTGCTGACCCACGTTCTGGCTGGAAGCCTTGTGGGTGCCTTCGATCCTGCCAGTTCCGAGCACTTTGTCCTGGCAGGCATTTCCGCCGTGTTCGAAGGATTCGGCATTGCTCTTTTGGAGCTGGTTCTGCTCATCATGGTTGCGCGTTTCAAGCCGTGGGTGAGCGCGCTGGCTGTGGCGTTCGCCTATTTGCTGGCCGATTTGCTCTACTGCCTGCTGCTGTTCGCATCGCCGGCCGTCGTGGCTGCCTCGCTGCCTTTGGGGGAGGTGGCGGCGTTGGCGGCGGCATGGGCTCTGCTGGTTCGGCCGAGCTTGAGCCTCCCGCTGCCCGAAGGCGATGAGGAGCTGGCGGAGCGCGCTGCGGACGATGCCAACCCTGCGGAAGCTCCGGTTATGCTGGGCGGCGTTGGCTTGGGGCCTGCCATGGTGTTTGTGACGCTTCTTGCTTTCGTATGGGGTATCGTTGCCGAGCTATCCGGCGGCGGCACCATTGCATTTTTCGACACAACCAGCGAGTTCGTTGTCATCGGCGTGCGCTTAGTGCTGTTGGCGTTTTGCTTGTTTGCGGGCACCACGTTCGGGTTTGGCACGGTGGCTGGCGTCTGCAGCCTCTGCTGGTCGGCGGGCATTCTGGTGCTCATGCTGGCAGGCAATGTCTTCGGCGCGGCCGTGGGCGGCGTCGTCGTGAAGGCGGGGCTCTATGGCCTGCAGGTGCTCATGCTGGTTCTGGCGGCCCGCTATGTGGGAATGCATCCGGCTCGCGGAGTCTTTGTCATGGGCGTGGTGTCTTTCGCGTTGCTTGGCGGTCAGGTGAGCCGGTTCGGATGCTACCTGACCGAAGTGATCCCGGGCTTTCAGCTGGAGGAGAGCGTTCTTTTGGCCTGGGCGTGGTGGTGCTTGGTTATGGCTGCTGTAGCCGCTATCGGCGGTTTGGCCGCTGCGGCCCACCGTTCGCGAGCTCATGCGGGCGGAGCCGAGGCTGCCGCTGTTGAGGACGAGCGGGCGGAGGGCGCCTCGGAAGGCGCTGCCGTGCTCCCAGCGCACGACAGCACGGTGCCGTTTCTGTTGGGGGACAGCCCCTTGCGCCAGCGCGGCATTGAGTTCTGCTTGAAGTTCGAGGAGTTCTGTGAGGCGAAGTCCCTCAGCGACCGCGAGCGCGATGTGCTGTTCGAAGCGCTGCATGGCCGCACCGTGGAAGGAGTGGCCGAGGTGCTGTTCCTCTCGCGCGACACGGTGAAGACCTACCTGAGTCGAGCCTACGCCCGCGCCGGGGTCAACAACAAGCAGGCGGTGCTGAGGCTCATCGACGAATGGGAGCTGAAGGAGTGACGGAGAACGTCAAGGCGCCTGTTGTCGTGTAGACTGAGGGAAACGCAGAAAGGCTTCGTCCATGGACTCTCGACAGCTCGGATACTTCTGCTCGGTGCTTCGGCACGGCAGCTTCACGAAGGCGGCCGAGGCGTGCCATATCTCGCAGTCTGCCATTTCCCAGCAGGTGCAAGCCTTGGAGGCCGATCTCGGTTGCGAGCTGCTCGTTCGCAGCGGGCGCCGTTTTGAGCCGACGGCCGCGGGAACGCTGCTGGCGCGCAAGGGGGAGGTGCTGCTGGGCCAGCTGGCTGATCTTGAGGCGGAGGTCTACGATGTTGCCGCAGGCAAGCCGCGCAGCCTCACGGTGGGATACCTCAATCGCTATGACGGTTGGGAGATAGCCGGCGCTGTGGCCGCCTTCGCCCGCCGCCATCCGGGCTGCGACGTGCGCACCCTGTCAGGCAGCCACGACCAGCTTTACCGCTATGCGCTGGAGGGTCAGGCCGATATTCTTTTCAACGACCAACGCCGCAGTCTGTCCGACGAGTGGGAGAACGTGCACTTGCTGACGTGCTATCGCTATGCCGAGGTATCCGAGGCAAGCAGCCACGCGTGGGATGATGCGGTGACTTGCGAGGCGCTTTCGGAGCTGCCCTGCATTATCGTGTGCGCGCCCGACCAGCGCGAAACCGAGGTGCAGTGGTGGCGCGACGTCATGAATTTCTCGGGAGACTTCCTTTTCGCTGCCGACTCCGACGAGGGCCGCATGATGGTGGCCGGCAATCGCGGCTGGCTGCCGAGCGAGGCGCGCGAGCAGACGCCACGAGCCGGAGGCGTCATCCGGCGAATTCCCCTGCACGACGGCAGCGGTCATTCGGTAAGCGAGTACTACGCCTTCTGGCCCAAGGGAAGGGGCAGCGCCTTGGTCAGCGAGTTTGCCAGCATTTTGGCGTCGCTCTTTGAGGACGCGTCCTAGCGTCCTAGCGTCCTTTCGCGCCTCGGTCGCCTTTGAAGACTGTGTTCAGCGGTTCGTCGACGCGCTAGGCGGGCGCGGCTACCGCGAGCTTAACGATGGGGGCTGGGCTCGTTGATTCGGGGGCTCGCTAGCTTCTAATGAACTGTGCGTCCTGAGGAGCGTCTTCCGCATCGCGGTAGCGGTGCACCTCCATGGACAGGTCGTACTTGTCGCGCAGGGCGGCAATCTCCTGCATCGTGGGCGACGCATGGTGGGCATCAAGGGCTTCCTGGTCGCGCCACTCGTCGATGAGCAGCAGGGCTTCGGGCTCATCGAGCGGAGCGTAGTAGGCATAGCGCAGGTTGCCTTCTTCGGCGCGAATGCGGCTCACCACGCCGCTTTCGGTCATCTCGCGAGCGAACTCGCAGGCGCTGTCGCCTTCCCCGCGGTAGATGATGTTGATGGTCAAGCTCATGGCGCTACTCCTTGTCTCTTTTCTCATATACAAGGTCGACGATGCCGTTGCAGGTTTCGGTGCGTATCAGGCGAAGGTTTAGTTGCGGACCGTTGTGCTCGAACAAGGGGATGCCCGAGCCCAGGATAGTGGGAATGACGGAGAGATGCAGGCGGTCGATCAGGCCTTCGCGCATCAACTGCTGGGCCAGCGATGCGCCGCCGCAGACCCAGATGCCCCGGCCTTCTTCCTGTTGCAGCCTGCGCACAAGCGGTGCGGGATCTTCGCTGGTAAAGCGCACGTCCTCGACGGGGGAAGGGGCGCGGTGGGTGACCACCCAGGTGTCGAGCCCCTCGTAGGGCCACGCTTCTGGCGAAAGCTCCTCGGTCACCTGCCGATAGGTGTTCCAGCCCATCAGCACTGTGTCGATGCCCGCGATGAACCGGTCGTAGGAGTCCGGCTCGGGCCCGGCGGGGTCGTGGCCGGCGAGCCAATCGACGCCTCCGTCGCTGTCGGCGATGTAGCCATCGAGGCTCATGGCAATAAAGAGCGCAACTTCGCGTACTCCTGTCTCTGCATCGTCTTCGGCGGCGGTGCTCAGCAGCTCGTCGATGCGCTGGGCGGGGACGGCGCCGGTGAGGTCGGCTATCGGGCGGCCGCCTTCGAACAGCACGAGGGTGGGCACGGCCACCACGTTGAAGGCCCAGGCCACATCAGGGTTTTCGGCGGCGTTCATTTTCGCGAACTTCACGTCTGGGTGGCGCGAGGCGGCGCTTGCCAGCACGGGCTCCATGGCACGGCACGGGCCGCACCCCGGGCTCCAGAAGTCCACCAGCACGCGCCCTGGGGCCTCGGTCACTTCGTGGTCGAAGTTGTCTTTCGTCAGTTCAAGCATGGTAGTCCTCCCTGAATTTACTCTGCCAGGAAAACGTACTCGTTTTCGTTGGAAAGCTGCGGGGCGAAGCGGTAGCCCAGCTCGGCGAACTCTTTGAGTGCTTCGATGTCTTCCACGTGGTTCGCGGCCATGAATCGCACCATTTCGCCGCGGGCCATTTTGGCCAGGGTGCCCTTCTGTACCACTTTGCCATTAATGAGCTCGCCGAACACTATCTTGAGGAAGCGGTCGCCCTCGCGCAGATACGCGCTGACGCATTTGGAGTACTCCACGGAGGCAAGGTCCACCACAGTGCGATCATCGTCCATCACCGCTTCGTAGAGGGACGACCCCCAGAACTCGTAAAGGTTGGCCGCGCCGTCCACGGCGAGCTTCGCCTGCATTTCCAGGCGATAGGGGGTGACGCCGTCGAAGGGGCGCAGCACACCGTAGAAGCCGGAAAGGATGCGCAGATGTTCCTGCAGGTAGTCGTAGGAGCCGTCGTCAAGCACGGCGGCGCCCATGTACTGGTATTGGATGCCAATGTAGGAGAGCAGCGCCGGTGCCAGGTCGCCGCGCAGATCCATGGTTCGCAGGCGCTCGAAGTTGGTCTCGGCCAGCTTCTGGCTGCAGTCCCAAAGCGTCTTGCACTCGTCGAAGGAAAGCACGCGCAGGCGCGCCAGCAGCACTTCGCTGCGGTCGATGAACGCCGGCAGCTCCGCCCAGGGTAGCACGGTGTTGTCCGTCATCTTTTTCGCTGGCGAGATAATGATTTTCATAGGGCGCCTCGTATGCTTCGGTGTCTAGCTGCTTGCCGGTGCTCTAGGCGGCGCGGCCTTCGGCCTCGAAGCGGCAGACTGCGTGCTCGTAGCGCGGCTTGTTCGTCGAGAACCGTAGGCTCTGCCTTCTGGCCAGCGCCTTCGCTAGAGCGGCTTGCAGCTGCACGACTTGCTGCTTGAGCGACGCGTTCTCGACTTCAAGTTGGTTGAGGGCGGTGCGCCATGATGGATGGAGCCGGGTCGCTTGCTCGCGGGCCTCTTCCACCATGCGCCGCAGATCGGGCCGGCGGTACAGCGTACTGCGGGAAACGCCCGCCAGGTCGGCGACAGCGTAGAACGACGGGGTGATTCCGGAGCGCATGAGCTCGTCGATGGCCGCGCGAACCCGCTCGTGCATTTCCTCGCTAGCCATGCGACGGTTCTCGGCAAGTGCATTGCGGCTGTCACTCATGGCGCCTCCTCTCTAAGGGCTCCACAGTATACAGGAAGCGAGACGCATCGCGCGGTTCTTCCCGATCGAGCAGCAAAGATTGCGTCTATGAAAAATGACACTATTGCGACTGTTGAGCATCCAGAGTGGCTCGGCTATCGTCGTAGGGAAATCGGGGTAGTAGGCGAAGGGCGCGAGAACTTGAAATCACGAATTGTGATTTCAAGTGAGTGAGATTGAAGATGCAAACTCCTCTATGTGCTGGCTGGATGGGGGCGTAGCAATGCCGTCCAGTGTTCGCAGGGCGCCTGGTCGTATTTCTCGCGTCGAGATTGATGGATATATGGGGACAAGGGGGTTCTTGACTAAATGTATACTATAATATACAATCAATCCGCAATCGAGATTCTTCAGACGGACGAATTTGAGAAATGGCTCAAGCGGTTAAGGGACGCGAATGCGCGAGCGCGAATAAATCTGCGTATCAGGCGAATCGCCCTAACGGGAAATCTCGGGGATGCGAAGTCTGTGGGCGATGGCGTCTACGAGTTGCGTATTGACTATGGTCCAGGCTACCGAGTCTACTATGCGCAACGCCAGGATAGCATCATTCTGCTCTTAATTGGCGGCGATAAATCGTCTCAGCAGAGAGATATTGAGAGGGCGAAAAAGATCAAGTCGGAGTACGAATGATTGGATCGGCGATGAAGCAAGTGACAAAATGGGATGCCTCCGAATACCTTGAGAGCGATGAGGACATGATTGCCTATCTCAATGCGGCTTTGGAGGACGGTGACGCATCTGTGGTTGCTGCTGCCCTCGGTGATATTGCGCGCGCGAAGGGCATGACGCAGCTCTCTCGCGAGACCGGCATAACGCGCGACGGGCTCTACAAGGCGCTTTCACCTGCTGGCAACCCTTCGTTTGACACCGTGCAGAAAGTTGTGAGAGCCTTCGGCTTGAAGCTGGATGTGACGGCTTTAGCTAGCTAGTTGAGTGCGCGGTCTCTGTCGAATTCCAAGGATCCTCTTTGAGGTGCCAATATGGACCCTCAATTCGAAGATGAACCCGTGGCTTTTGCGAGGCCAATGAAGCCTCGCTACTTTTCGAAACCGAAGCCCTGGTGGCGCAGCATGGCGGGGATGTCCTCGTAGCGCG
>CAJUSP010000019.1 GCA_910589165.1 uncultured Adlercreutzia sp. | reverse complement strand
TGGTGTGGATGGAGAAGTCGGTGCGCGGGTCGAGGCCCTTCTCCTTGATCTTCTCGCCCAAGGTCCACGCGTAGGACGGGCTCGTCCAGATGATGGTGGGCTGATACTGCTGCAGCACGAAGATAAGGCGGTCGGAGGGCACGGCACCCACCCAGATGGCCAGCGCGCCCAAACGCTGGGCGCCGATGACGTCGGGGCCGCCCACGTACAGAGCGAAGTTCAGGCCGTGCACGTAGCGGTCGGTCGGGCGCATGCCGGCCTGCCAGAACAGGCGCGCCTCGGTGTCCTGCCACAGGTCGAAGTCCTCCTGGGTAAAGGGCGACACCGTGGGCACGCCAGTGGAGCCGGACGAGGTGGCCATGAAGATGACGTCCTCCTCGGGCACCGAGCACATCTCGCCGAAGAACGAGCCCACGTGCTGGGTCTCGCGCTCGGTCTTCTTGTCGATGAAGGGGAACTTCTGCAGATCCTCCAGCGTCTTGATGTCGGAGGGCTTCACACCGGCCTCGTCGAAGGAGCGCTTGTAGTACACCGTGTTGTCGTAGGCGTACTGGACCATCTCCTGCAGGCGCTCGAGCTGCATGGCCTCAAGCTCGGGGCGCGGCATGCACTCGATTTCCGGATCGTAGTACTTCTGGTCGTAGGGGATGTTCTTCTTCGCCATCACTGCTCCTTCGCGATTTCCTCGTCGGGCCGGCCCCACAGCCGGGCCCGCGGTTCGCCGCCTTGCCGCGAACCGTTTTTGTCACGGTGCAGTATGAAACCAGAAACGCCCGCTCAGGGCAAGGGAAAACGACATACGGAAACAGAACCGCCCGCCATCGCGCAATCCGATGGCGGGCGGGTGCGGCCTGAAAAGGGCGGCGCGCCGGGGCTAGCTCAGCGTGCCCTGGGCGGCCAGCACGGCTTGGCTCATCTGGTAGGACAGAATGACGACGCCGATGAGCACGATGGTGACCACCACCTTCACCGCCACGTGCCACGTGCAGGCGCTGCGCCACATGAGCACGAGTCCCACCGGCCACAGCACTACGAGGAAGAAGATGATCCAGAACGTCTGGTCGTACCACTTCTTCTCGTCGCCGTCGGTCACGATGTCGTTCGCGTTCTCGCGGGTGCGCCCCTGGCCGCGATGGCTCCAGTCGCCGTAGCTGCGCCCGTTCTCGTCCTTGAAAATGCCCATGGGATTTGCCTCCAAAAGTTGACCTTGTTGCTTTGGGATGGCATTCTACCACGCCCCGCCGCGAGCGGTCGCCCTCCCCCGCCGCTGTAACGAGGGCGTCACATGCAGCGGAGCCCCTTCTGCGCTTCGGGCGGAAGGGGCTCCTTGGCTTGGCGGCAATCGGCAGGGCGCTACAGCAGTTCGACCTCGCGGGCCCATTCCACGAGCCAGCAGCGACGGCGGGTGCGAGCGGTGCTGCCGAGGGACAGCTGGATCATCGCCGCGCACAGAAGGCACAGGCCGCAGACGAGCAACGCGAGCGGACCGTCGTAGGCGCACTGGGGCGAAAGCGCGATGACGAGGGCCGTGGCGGCCACCAGGGCGAGCACCGCGCCGTCGAGCACGCCGAGTCGCAGGCGTCGGGCACCGGATGCGTCGTCGGCGCGCCAGCGGGCCTCCGGCGCGAAGGGCTCCGGGTCGCCCCAAATGGCGCGGGCCACGGCCACCTCGGCCGCATCGCCTTCCAGCACTTGCTCGCGCACCCACTCGGCGCGGGACTTCAGCTTGCCGCGCGAGGCCGCCTCCTGGCGCAGGCGCGCGGCCGTGTACAGCGCCGCGACGGCCGCCAGGGCCACGAACAGCGGGTGCAGCGGGCAGAGCGTGCCGAAGGGCCCGGTCTGCGGCAGCGCCGTGGTGGACACCTTGGTGGAAGCCGCACCCTTCGACGCGTCCGCATCGGCGCCGGCGCCGCCCGTGCCGCCGGTCAGCGTGCCCACGGCCGACTCCTCGCGCACGATATAGGTCAGGCGCACGGTCGTGGTGTTGCCGGCCGAGTCGGTGAACACCTGCTCCACCACGTAGCGGCCCTCATGGGAGCGGTCCACCTCGCCGATGGACTTCCCGGACTCGTCGTAGATGGCCACGTCGCCAGCGGTCAGCTTGCCGTCGGGCTGGGCCGAGACCACCTGGTAGCGCTTGGCGAACAGCGCGGCGAAGTCGTCGGGGCCCATGCGCGCATCGCGCACCGCCACCACGAGCTCGTCGCTCACGGTCACGTGAGTGAGTCCGTCGCCGGGCGTCACCGTGGAGGGCGCCGGCTTCAGCACCGTAGGCGCGCCGCCGCCGTCGGGCACCACGGTCACCGTCGGCGGGGTGGGCACTGGCTTCGGCGTGTCGGGCGTGGAAGGCGCAGGTGGCTTCGGGTCGACGGGCTGCTCGGGCTTTGGGTCGTCCGGCTTCGGCTGGTCGGGCGTCGGGTCCACGGGCGGGTTCGGATCGACAGGCGGGTTCGGATCGACAGGCGGGTTCGGATCGACAGGCGGGTTCGGATCGACAGGATCGACAGGCCCCGGGGGATCCGGCGGCGTGACGCTCTCCTGCAGAACGTAGGTGAGGTGCACCTTGGTAGTGTTGCCCGCAGCGTCCGTGAGCGTGTATTCAATACGGTAGGTCGCCGGCACCGCCAAGTCGATGGCATCCACCGGGTTGCCCGCGGCATCGGTCGCCCCGTCCACGGTCACCGTCGGCTCATCGCCCGCCGCCGAGCCCAGGGCGAAGTGCTCCGTCAGCACCGAGGCCGCGCCGGCCACCGGCAGCGACCCTTCGCGCACCCGCTCCTGCACCTGCACGTTCAGCTCGCCCGACTGCGTGCCATCGGGCGCCAACGTCGGGGGCACGGGCGGTTTCACCGGGTCTCCTGTGGGCACCTTGGGCGAATCGGGGTCGTCCGGGTCTTTCGGCCCCTGCGGCGTGAGCGTGGGAATCTGCGGTGCCACGAACCGGTAATGGATGTTCGCCGTCGCCGTGTTGCCATCGGCGTCGGTCGCCACGGTGCGAATGAGACACTCCCCGGGCGTATTCGTCGGCAGCGAGGCAATCGGGCTCGCTCCCGCTGCGTCCAGAAGCTCGGTCACGCCTGCGAGCGGGTCTCCCTCCGCCGAGGCGAACGTCCAGCGATCGGCCGCCAGTGCTTTCGCGTCGTCCAAGTCGAGCGAACCGCCGAAAGCCGGGTTGTCCGCGTCGACCACCCGCGTGATGGTTTCCTCGTAGACGGCATGCTTGAGCCCCTCGCCATCGGTGGTCTCGGAAGGCGGCTCCGGTTCAGGCAGCCCCGACCCCTCGGGCCGTCCCGCCGTAGGAGCCGACGAGTCCTTCACCTGGAATACCGCACTCCGGTTCCCCGCCGCATCCTCAGCCACGTAGTACCCCTCGGCCACGTTAGGCACGGTTTGAGTAACCGCCCCCTTGCCATCGGTCAGCGTGAACGTATTGACGGTAGAAGCAGGCGTCCCAGAAGCATCGGTCGCGTACAACTTCCAAACCCCCGAAGAAACCCCCACCGCCCGAGCAGACGCACTGTCGTCCACCGTCAGTGTCTTGGTCGCTCGATTCAATGAAAGCGTCGGCTCCGTCGTATCAATACGTATCACATCATCAGCCGTGGTAGAGGCAAGCCCCGTCGATGATTTAGAAGCCTGATAGCGAACAGCAAGGCTATCGACGTCGTCGGATTCCGTCCACGAAGAAGTGCCCGAAAGCGTAGAAACCGCCGCGCCCCCAGCCTGAGGCGAGATGGAGAACCGATCGTAATCCCCCGCAAAGAACGACACCGTCACCGGCGAGTTGTTCCAGCCGTTAGCGTTAGCGGCCGGCAATCGAGTGAAGTGATACCCCGTCCCCGGCGTCAACCCAGTACCAGGCCCTTGAACCAAGGTCTGAGCATCAAGCGCCTTGGCTGAGTCGGACACAATGTCCCCGAATATATCCTCCTTGAGATCGGCTCCAATTATGGTGTCTATGCGTGTATTAGCACCCACAGTGCCCTCGTATGAAATCGTTACTGGCGTTCGACCAGTTAATGTGATCGGAATTCCGCCGGAAACAGTAATAGGCTTACCCGAGGACTGCCCATTCACATCAGCGCTTTTTGAGGAATCCGGTGTGAAATTCTTCGTCAGAGCTGTCGAAGGTAAGAAGTGCATGCTAAACGATTCGCTACCTGCACTCGCATTTTTGTTCCACACCTTTACTTCAACCTTTATTCTCGTACCCGGTGCTACGTTGCTGTTAGCACTGATAGGCTTTCCGGTCGTAGCATCCGAGAGACTGATCGACTCAATTGCCGGATCAAGATGAGGCAACTTAATAGAGTTAAATGTTATGGTTCCATACACGCCGTTAGGATGCTTGTCGACAGCAGGCTGCGAGGCATTCTGCCATTGCAGGCGTCCACCAAAGCACAGATAGGCCGACGATGAACCAAGCTTGCTTCTTGCTTGAGAAATTGAAGTAGATTTTCCGTTAGACGTATAGGTCAGCGTATCAGTCGAATACTTGTATTTGAAGCTAGATTCATAAGTGAAAGGAGGGCCAGAAGGACGAGCGATGTTTGATTCCGCAAGAATACCCTCATGAAATCCATTAAGCATTGTGGTTGTTCTTAAAACGTTGGATACGTCATCGCCATCCCTCTGGAAGACTTGCGCGATAAAAGGACCTTTGAGTTTGGCTGCACCCTGCTCCGAACTTAATCCTACTTGAATTGTTGATAATATCGTTTTATGTTTTCCCACTTCATAGTTCAGCGCTGACTGAGTAGCAGAGAAAGAAATCTCCCAATCGAACGTTAGAGGCAGCTTCTCGTTGGTGAAGAAGAAGGCGCTCGACTCCCATACGCTGGCCCCATTGATCGAAACATATGCATACGGCAAACCAGATGTCGCACTCTCGGATGATGATCCGTAAGTTAAGGTACCTCCGACGATCTTTCCTGGCGTCCCACTTTTCTGTTCACAATGAAAGATGTCTTCGTAATTGCTCGTTCCCACCGCCGCATAAGCCTCGGACGCGTCCTCCACCATGATAGAAGTCGTGAAGCTCTCGACAACCGATAGGGGGAACGCTGTTGCAAGAACGAGCACGAATACAAGAAAGAGTCGTCCGAGCGTTTGGCCGGACGCTTTCCAAGCAGCTACCGGAGGCAGAGACCGCCCCCCCCCCGTGCGTTTTTCGGCCATGCGACTATATATGCCCCGGGGCATATTCCTTCTCCGCGAGATCATAGGTTTGGTACTCCTTCTCTCGGGCGTATGTTCTCATAGTTCTCTCTTTGGGCAAAAGCACGCCGAATCATCTGACTGACTTCACGCGGCTCAACCCTTCGGCAACCCTGCCTTTCCCCAAAGACAGTAATCGCCACATCGGACTAGATAGCATGAGGTCACCCTTCGGGCCAAAATTTTTCTGATGTCCTCAAAAATACGGTTCTGCTTATTCAGAGTGCCCGTCAGTAGTTCATTTGTCCCCGGAATCACGACTCTGCTTAATGCGCGCAGCACGGTCAGCTGCAAATACCCCCGCAGCGGAACGTAACTGTCCGCGAATTGTCGGTTCTGCTTATTCAGCGCTTACCCTCATTAAGCAGAACCGCACTTTCCGGGACAACCGAACCCCTTGCCCTGCACGTATTAAGCAGAACCGTGATTTTGCGGACAACCAGCATATCGAACCAGCGAAAAGCAGCGACAGGACACTCGCTCGCCTGTTACTCGACCCACAATCGGCGATCCGCGAGCGCGAGTCGAGGCCCGTGAATCACTACCACGTCCCAACCTTGACTCACGGAAGTTACTTTGGTCACAAAACGCGCCTCGTCTGATGTTTTGTAGGTGGCTTTCACGGTGAAATGATGTTTACAGATACTTTTGCAGGGCTTTTAGCGCTCGGCCGCCTCTTCAACTTCAGACGACGAAGGTTTCTTGACCAAAATAGCGTTCTCGATTGCAGAAACATCAGACGAGAGCCGTTTCTTGACCAGACAGCATGGGAACACAATCTCTATGTCGACTTCCCACGCCGTGTTCCCATGTCGTGCTCCCCCAAGCTATCTCGGAAAACTCAGGTCTGCCGCGCCTTTTAAGCTTCCTTAGGAAATCCGATGCTACACCCCTTTCCCAAACTAAACAATTCACAATAGATAGCAGTGAACACCTCGTCGGGCCAAGGTTGTTTCCGTTGATCTGCGAGCGGTATTTCGGGTCGCCGATGGCGCGTTTGCCTGGCCTTTCTCCGAATGGCGGCGGGCGGGGGCCTGCGGCGATGCTATGTTGCTTCGGGCATATCTCGCCTACCTCACCACCTGTGCTCAGCTGAAGAAGCACGGGCCGCTACAGCGGAGGGGCGGGAGCGCCCTACCCCACCGCCTGCGCTCGGCAAAAGGAGCGCGGTTTACCACTCGCGCGAACGAAGGAGCACGGCTTTTCATGGAATTCGCCTCTTACGACGAGCTGGCACGGCTCGTGTCCCGGGCCCAGGCCGGCGACAGCGCCGCCTTCGACGTACTGCACGAGAAGACCGCGCCCATCCTGCGGTTCACCATTGCGAACAAGGTGGGATTCGCCGAGGCGGAGGATTTGCTGCAGGAGGTCTACCTGGTGGCGTGGCGCAACCTAGGCGGCATCGACCCGCAGTCGGTGGTGGCCTATCTGAATGCCACGGCGCGCAACGTTTGCAGCAACTACCTGCGGCAGCGGAAGCGCCTGAGCGGCATGGCCACCGATCTGGCCGAGGACGAGACCTTAGCGGCCGACACGCTGGTGGCCTCGGGGGCGCCGGGCGAGGCGGCCAACCCGGCCGAAACGGCCGTCGAGCGCGACTTGCACCGCCGCCTGCGCGAGACCATGGCCACGGAGCTGGACGACCAGGAGCGCTCGGCGCTGCTCATGCGCTACTTCCTGGAGATGAGAAACGAGGACGTGGCAGCCCAGCTGGGGGTGTCCGAGCGCACGGTGAAGCGCATCGTCGCCCGGGCCCTTGCCACGCTGCGGCACAAGCTGGGCGCGATGCCCGTCGGCGTCGACATCGCCGCGGCGGCGGTGGCGGCGCAGGGCGCGCAGGCCTCGGGGCTTGGTGAGGCGATCCCCTCGGGTGCCACACCTACGGCTTCCCCTACGGACACGGCAACCGGCTCCGGCGCCGAATCGCCGGCATCCCCGGCTGCCGACCCCAGCACCAGTTCGAACCGCCACGAGAACGGTACCCTCCGCGAGCACGCCCACCGCTTCGCCGCCGCAGCCGCCGTGCTGGCTGTCGCAGCCATCGGCATAGCCGCAGCCCTTACCCCGCCGCCGACCGCCGAGCTGCCCGACGAACCAGAGCCGCCTGCAGCTGCCGCCCCGGCCTACGCGCCACCTACCTGCGAGGAAACCTGGACGGAAGAAGGCCTCACCTGGGCGCGCATCCGCCCCGGCTCCTCCCCCGTCGACCGCGCCTGGTGCACCGCTGCCGACGGAAGCGCCTACGAGCCGCTCCAAAAAGAAGAAGGCGCAGGCACCGCGTCCTACGCCTTCGAACTCCCCAGCGGCACCTACACCCTCCACGTCGCCGACACCACCGGCAAAGAAACCACCGGCCCCCTCAAGGTAACCCTCTACCCGGAGCCATAATCTCCTACCCCAGCTTCTTCGCCAGAAGCTCGTTGATGATCTTGGGGTTGCCTTGGCCGCGCATGGCTTTCATGCACTGGCCGACGAAGAAGCCGATGAGCTTGTCGTTGCCGTCGCGGTAGCGGGCCACCTCGTCGGGGTTGGCGGCGATGACCTCGTCCACCACGGCCTCGATAGCGCCGGTGTCGGACACCTGCTTCATGCCGCGGGCCTCCACGATGGCATCGGGATCCTTGTCCTCGTCCATGATGGCCGCGAACACCTCCTTCGCCTGCTTCGACGAGATGGTGTCGGCGGTGAGCAGCTTCACGAGCGAGAGCGCGCGGGCGGCCGTCAGCGGCGTATCGGCCAGAGCTTCGCCCTCGTGGGCGTTCAGGTAGGCCGTCACGTCGTTGATGATGAGGTTCGCGAGCGGCTTGGCGAACTTGGACCCGTCGGCCTCGGCCGCAGCCAGCGCCATGCACTCGTCGAAGAAGTCAGCCGTGGCGCGATGGTCCACCAAGTGGCGCGCGTCGTAGGCCGAAAGCCCGAAGTCGGCGCTGTAGCGGGCCGCCTTCTGGTCGGGCAGCTCGGGCAGCTTGGCGCGCACGGCCTCGATGAACTCGTCGGACAGGTCGTAGGGCGCGAGGTCGGGCTCGGGGAACAGGCGGTAGTCGTCGGCCGTCTCCTTCACGCGCATGACAATGGTGCGCTTGGCCGACGGGTCCCAGTGGCGCGTTTCCTGGTAGATGGTGCCTCCCTCTTCCAGCACCTCGGCCTGACGGCAGATCTCGTAGGCCAGGCCGTCGTGGAGGTTCTTGAAGGAGTTTATGTTCTTGAGCTCGGTCTTCGTGCCCAGGCCCGTGGAGCCGCGGCGGCGCAGCGACACGTTGCCGTCGCAGCGCAGCGACCCCTCCTCCATGGAGCAGTCGGAAATGCCGATGGCCAGATAGATCTGGCGCAGCTTCTGCATGAACAGGCGCGCCTCCTCGGGCGTGCGCAAATCTGGCTCGGTCACGAGCTCGATGAGCGGCGTGCCGGCGCGGTTGTAGTCCACGAGCGACTGGGTGGCGCCGGCAATACGCCCCTCGCCGCCGCCCAGGTGGATCATCTTGCCCGCGTCCTCTTCCATGTGGATGCGCGTGATGCCCACGTGGGCCACGTAGCCGTCTTCCGTGCGCGTGATATTGCCCTCGGCCTCGCCGGGCTTGAGTGCATCCAGGCGGTAGCGCTCGCTGGCCCCGCGGCCGTCGACGTCCAAGTCCAGGTGCCCGCGCATGCAGAAGGCGATGGGGCCCTGGGTGGTTTGGAAGTTCTTCGCCATATCGGGGTACATGTAGTTCTTACGGTAGAACATGGAGTGCTTCTCGATATCGCAATTGGTTGCCAGGCCCGCCAGCACGATGGACTCGATGGCGGCGCGGTTGGGCACCGGCAGCGCGCCGGGCAGCCCCAGGCACACCGGGCAGGTGTGGGTGTTCGGGTCGGCGCCGAACTCCAGCTTGCAGCCGCAGAACATCTTGGTTTCCAGGGTGGTCAACTCAGCATGGATCTCCAGGCCGATGACGGCCTCCCAAGTCTCGAAAACTTCCTCGAGCGTCTTCATTTAGGCACCAACCTTTCCGTCGGCGAAGGCGGGGGCAACGGGAGCTACGCCGTACACCGTTTCCAGCGCGGCGGCCACACGCAGCATGTTCTTGTCCTTGAAGGCCGGGGCGATAAGCTGCACGCCCACCGGCAGGTTGGTGTCGGCCCCCAGGCCCACGGGCACCGACATGCCGCCGTTGCCGGCGATGTTGATGGAGATGGTGAACATGTCCGACAGGTACATTTCCGTCGGGTCGCCGATCTCGCCGAACTTGAAGGCGGTGCGCGGCGCCACCGGCGTGAGGATGCAGTCGACCTGCTCGTAGGCGCTCGTGTAGTCCTGGGTGATGAGGGTGCGCACCTGCTGGGCCGGGTAGTAGTACTTGTCGTACACGCCGGCGGACAAGAGGTAGCTGCCCAGCATGATGCGGCGGCGCGCCTCGGGGCCGAAGCCCTCGTGGCGGCTGGCCTCGTACTGGCTGCCCAGATCCTTGTGGCCCGGATCGCAATAGCCGTAGCGCACGGAATCGAAGCGGGCCAGGTTGCTGAAGGCCTCGCAGGGGCCGAGCACGTAGTAGGCGCTCATGGCCGCCTGGGCATGGGGCAACTCCACTTCCACCAGTTCAGCGCCGAGCTTTCGCAGCTGGTCGGCGGCCTCGGCCACCTTCGCCTTCACCTCGGCCGTGAGACCTTGCGCCTCCATAAACGCCGGCACAATGCCAATCTTCATGCCGGCCACGCCCTCTGCGAGGTTCGCCGTAAAGTCCACATCGCAAGGCTGGCTCGTGCAGTCCAGCTCGTCGCGGCCCGCGAGCGCGTTCAGGGCGAGCGCCGCATCCTCCACCGTACGGGTGAACGGCCCCACCTGGTCGAGCGAGCTGCCGAAGGCTACCACGCCGTAGCGCGATACCACGCCGTAGGTGGGCTTCACAGCCACGAGTCCGCAGAAGCTGCCGGGCTGGCGGATGGAGCCGCCGGTATCGGAGCCCAGGGTGACGGGCACCAGCCCCGCCGCCACCGCCGCCGCCGAGCCGCCCGAGGATCCGCCGGGCACGCGCTCGAGGTCCCACGGGTTGCGGGTGGGGCCGAAGGCGCTCGTCTCGGTGGAGCTGCCGAAGGCGAACTCGTCCATGTTCAGCTTGCCGATGGGCAAAGCGCCGGCGCGCAGGGTGTTCTCCACGCAGGTGGCGGTGTAGGGCGACACGTAGTTCTTCAGCATGTTCGACGAGCAGGTGGTATGAGTGCCCGTGAGGTTCATGTTGTCCTTGTAGCCCACCGGCACGCCGGCCAGCGGACCCATCTCGGCCAGGCGCCCTTCAGCGATGGCAGCATCGATGCGGGCCGCGGCATCCAGCGCCAACGTCTCAGTGGTTTCCAAGAAGGAATGCACGGTCTCGTCGGCCGCCGCGATGCGCTCAAAGGTACCGCGGGCCACGTCCGCCGCCGAGAACTCCTTGGCCGCCAAGCCACGCTGGATCTCGCGGATGCTCATTTCCCCGAAAGTAGCCATTAGCGATCGCCCCCCTCGCCCAGGATGGACGGGATGAGGAAGCTGCCGTCCTCCTGCTTCGGCGCGTTCTCCAGCGCCACCGCCTGGGTGAAGCTGCCGCGCACCTTGTCCTCGCGCATGACGTTGGACAAGTCGCCGATGGGATGGAAGGTGGGCTCGACACCGTCGAGGTCGAACTCGGTGATGGGCGCGAGGCTGTCGATGATGGCATTGAGGTCGGCGGTCATGGTGACCACTTCCTCGGCCGTAAGCCCGATGCGCGTGTATTCGGCAATGCCGCGCACATCGGCCTCGGAAAGATGCTGCGTCATGGAACGGGGCTCCTTCTGCATTCGAAATAGTAACCGCCCCATGATAGCAAAAGGGGGCTGCCCCAAGCTGACGAGCAGCGCCAAGCGCCGAGATTTAACAGAGTCCGCGGGCGCGGGCGGCGGCAGCGAGGGAATCCTTGCCGATGGGCTGCCCCTCGGGCACGTAGACGGCCAGGCAGGGGAAGCTCGGCTTGGCGGACATGAGGGTGCCGGCGTCCAGGCCGAAAGAGCCCTCCAGCTGGGCGAGCACCGCACGCACGTTGGCCTTGGTAAGCCCCGCACGACGCAAAGGCGACACAACCCCGGCCTCCTCCAGGGCGGCGAAGCCGGGGCGGCGCGCCGGGTCGTCGGTGGCGTTGGTGCCGTCCACGAGCACGGTGAAACCGTCGGCGGCGGCCGCCTCGCGGATGGCGCGGAAGATAAAGGCCTTGCACAGCCGGCAGCGGTCGGGCGAATTCGCGCAGATGGCGGCCTCGGCCAGCACATCGGCCTCGATGACCGTGAGCGGAACGCCGAGGGTATCGGCCACGGCGCGGGCGTCGGCCAATTCGAAATCGGGCTGGAAGGCGGTCTTCACCAGGTAGGCATGGGCCTCGCAGCCGGCCAGCTTCGCCGCCGCCAGCAGAAGCGACGAGTCGCAGCCGCCGGAAAACGCCACGGCCAGGCGCGGCTCGCGGGACAGGAACACCTCCAGCGGCTCCACCGCCACCCGCTGCCCCGGCCCGACAATGTCGGTATCCGGCGCAATGCGCGTTTCGAAATCGTTCATCGCAGGGTGATGCCCTCGGGGAGTTCGATGTCGCGCCAGTCCTCGCGCTCCTCGTCGGCATCGTCCTCGACCACTTCCACGACCTCGTCGGCCTTAGGAGCACCGAAGGCGGCATCGAAGGCATCGAGGTACATACGGGGCACGGCGAACACCACGCGAGGCAGCGCGCCAGGATGCGCGGCGAACCACTCCTGGAACAGGCCGATCACCGCCTGGGGCTCGTACCCGTTGCGCCCGCAGCCGAAGGCGCCCACGACAAGCGTCTCCACCTCGTTGGCCGCGGCTATGCGCAGCAGCGTCTCAACGCGGTCGCGCAGGGCGCGCTCCACCTCGGCCTCGGGGCGGTGGTTCTCCAGCGCGAAGGCGCGCACGGGCTCGGCCACGGCGATGACGCCGGCGCGACGCACGTCGCCGCCGCGCGAGAACACGACCTCGGGCAGCCACAGCGCGCGATCGGTGAACAGCGAACCGCGGCGGTAATCCTTGTTCTTGCGATGGTACTCGCCGGCCACGCCCTGCAGCACCTCGTAGAGGTTGCTCTCGGAGCAGAGGATCTGCTCGGGCCCGAAGGCGCCGTCCTCGTAGGCGCCACCAGCCCGGGTGAAGTTCGCCGGATCCACCACGGCGCACTTCCCGCGGCCCTCGCGGTAGAGCGCCTCGGGGGCAAACGAGGTGACCACGCAGGTCTCGGTAGCCTCGGCGGCCGGCTCGGGCAGCGGCAGCTCGCGCCCCTCCCCTTCCTCGTAAATCACCGCGGCTTCCACGGTCTGGGCCGTCTCGGCCCCGAAGGCCGCCTTCATCAGCCCGCTGTGCCGCGCCGCCTCGCGCCGCCGCTCCTCGCGCACCTCGTCACGGCTCGGCCGACGCTCGCCGCGCCCCTGCCCAAAGCTCTCTGCCATATCGGCCTCCTTATCGCCCTGCTACACGTTGAACTTGAAGTGCATGACGTCGCCGTCTTGGACGACGTAGTCCTTGCCTTCCTGGCGCAGCTTCCCCGCGTCCCGGCAGCCCTTCTCGCCGCCGAGGGCCACGTAGTCCTCGAAGCTGGCCGTTTCCGCCTTGATGAAGCCGCGCTCGAAATCGGTGTGGATGACGCCGGCGGCCTGGGGGGCCTTCGCGCCCACGGGGATGGTCCAGGCACGGGTCTCGGTCTCGCCGCTCGTGAAGTAGCTCTGCAGGCCCAGCAGCGCGTAGGCCTCGCGGATGAGGCGCGCCAGCCCGCTCTCGCCCAGGCCGAGCGCCTCCATGTACTCGCGGGCCTCGGCCGGGTCCATCTCGGCCAGCTCGGCGATGTCGGCCTCCACCTTCGCGGAGATGGGCACCGGCACACAGCCGTCGATCTCCGGCAGGTCGGCCGCCACGGCGTCCTCGTCCACGTTCGCGATATACAGCATGGGCTTCATGGTCAGCAGGTGCAGCTCGTAGATGGCGGCCACCTCGTCGTCGGTCAGCCCCAGCGTGCGCGCGCGGTGCCCCTCGTTCAGCCCCGCGAGCACCTTTTTGGCGGCCTCCAGCTTGGCGATGCCGGCCTTGTCGCGCTTGGCCTCCTTCTCAAGGCGCGGAATGGCCTTCTCCACCGTGGCGATGTCGGCCAGAATGAGCTCGGTCTTGATGGTTTCCACGTCGGATTGCGGGTCCACCTTGCCGGCCACATGGGTCACGTCCGGGTCGCCGAAGAAGCGCACCACCTCCGCGATGGCGTCGGTCTCGCGGATGTTCGCGAGGAACTGGTTGCCCAGGCCCTCGCCCTGGGAGGCTCCGGCCACAAGCCCCGCGATGTCCACAAACTCCACCGTCGCCGGCACGATCTTCGCCGGGTGGTCGATTTCCGCCAGAGCATCAAGCCGCTCGTCGGGCACCGGCACGATGCCCACGTTCGGCTCGATGGTGGCGAACGGGTAGTTGGCGGCCAGGCCGCCCTTGTTGGTCATTGCCGTGAACAGCGTGGACTTGCCCACGTTCGGCAGCCCCACAATACCAATGGATAAAGCCATGAGAATCCTTCACTTCGAAGCGTTTCAATAACTGAACATCCTACCGCAAAACAAACGGAGAGCGCCCCAAAGGACGCCCTCCGCAAGGGAATTCCAACTCAGCGAGTTCTTCCTCTACATGCTGAAGAACCCGAACTGCGCGGCGACGTAGGCCACCAGGATGATGATCACCAACACGGGCGCGATGTACTTGATCATGATGGACCAGGCGCCGGCCGCCTTGAAGGGGGCCGAGATGCGCACCTCGTCGACGATGGTCTTCGGCTTGATGATCCAGCCGACGAAGATGCAGGTGAGCAGCGCCACGATGGGCATGAGCACCGAGTTCGAGAAGAAGTCGGCGAAGTCGAGCAGGCTCGTTCCGGCGCCCAAAGGCTCGATGAAGGCGAGCCCGTTGTAGCCGGCGTTGATGAAGGCGCCGACGATGACCACGAAGGCGATGACGATGCCGAGGGCCTTGGCGCGGGCGCACTTCAGGCCGTCCTGCACGATGGACACGAGCGTCTCGGTGAGCGAGATGGCGCTCGTGAGCGCGGCGAACAGCACCAGCAGGAAGAACACGAAGCCGATGACGGCGGCCATGCCCTCCATGTCGGCGAACACGCCGGGCAGCGTGATGAACATGAGCGAGGGGCCGGCGTTGGAGGCCACGGCCTCGCCAGAGCCCATGGCCACGAAGGCCGCGGGCACGATCATGAGGCCGGCGAGGAACGACACGCCGATATCGAAGCCGCCGATGCGCACCACCGAGGAGGTGAGGCTGTCCTGCTTGCGCATGTAGGAGCCGTAGGTGATCATGATGCCCATGGCCAGCGACAGGCTGTAGAACATCTGGCCCAAAGCCGAGATGACCAGCTCGGGCGAGAACTTGCTGAAATCGGGCGTCAGGTAGTACAGCGCGCCGTCCACCGCGCCCGGCATGGTGAGCGTGTAGATGGCGATGGCGATGGCCATGATGATGAGCGCCGGCATCATGACGAGGTTCGCCTTCTCGATGCCGCCCTTCACACCCAGGCCCACGACCACGAACACGAGGATCATGAACACGAGCATCCACACGTAGCTCTCAACGTTGGAGGTGATGAAGCTCGTGAAGAACCCGCCGCCGTCCGCCAGGGCATCGGCGCCCGCGCCCAAATACGATGCGGCGTACTTCGTCACCCAACCGCCGATGATGCAGTAATAGGGGGTGATGATGAACGGCACCGCACTGGCCAGAACGCCGATGAACGTGTACTTCTTGCCGAAGCTGGAGAACGCGCCGATAGCGGACTGGCCCGTCTTGCGGCCGAGCGCCGTTTCCAGAAGCAGCAGCGACACGCCGAAGGTGAACACCAGCACCAGATAGGTGATGAGGAAGGTGCCGCCGCCGTACTTCGCCGCCAGATAGGGGAAGCGCCACATGTTCCCCAGGCCCACGGCCGAGGCCGCCGCGGCCAGAATGAATGCCCACTTGCCCGACCAGGAAGCGCGCTTCTCGATATTGCCTGCCATAGAGTCCCTTTCCTTCCGCGGGCCGCAAAGGCCCCTCGCCCGCACTGGGCGTCAAAACCATAAGTTGGAAGATTATAGCGCAGACCTACTCGAACAGGTCGACGGCGCGCTCCAACTGGCTCACGATCTCGATATGCTGGGGGCAGACGGCCTCGCAGGCCCCGCACTGGATGCAGGCGCTCGCCTTGCCGTCGCCGGCGTTCCAGTTGTAGTTCTCCTGGGCGCGGTGGGCGTCCCCCATCTGGTCGTAGATGTTGAGCGACTGCATGATGGTGTTGATGTGCACCCCTTCCGGGCAGCCCTTCATACAGTAGCGGCAGTCGGTGCAGGGCACGCCGGGAAGGCCCGCCAGCACCTCGCGGGCGCGATCGATGACCTGGCGCTCCTCGTCGGTGAGCGGTGGGCAGTCGCGCATGATGGCGGCGTTCTCGGCCACCATCTCGGGGGTGTTCATGCCCGAGAGCACCGCGATGACGTTCGGCAGCGAGCCGGCGAAGCGCAGGGCCCACGACGCCAGCGGCGCACCGGGCTCGGCCGTACGGAGCACGTCGGCCACGGCGTCCGGCAGCTTCACCAGCGTGCCGCCCTTCACCGGCTCCATGATGACCACGGGAAGGCCGCGGGCCTGGCATACCTCGTAGCAGCGGCGCGACTGGATGATGTCGCTTTCCCAGTCGACGTAGTTGATCTGCAGCTGCACGAAATCGACCTCGGGGTGCGCATCGAGCACGCGCTCGAGCTCCTCAGCGTTGTCGTGGATGGAGAAGCCGAACTTCCGGATCTTGCCCTCGGCCTTCATCTGGGCGCAGAACTCCCACAGCCCGAAGTCCTCAAAGCACTGGGTGAGGCTCTCGCCCAGATTGTGCAGCAGGTAGTAGTCGAAGTAGGCGACACCGCACTCGCGCAGCGACTTGTCGAACATGGCCCGAGCGTGCTCGGCGTTTTCCGCGAGCCACGCGGGCAGCTTCGTGGCGATGGTGAACGACTCGCGCGGGTAGCGCTCCACAAGCGCCTTCTTAAGCGCCCATTCCGATTTGCCGGCGTGGTAGCCGCGGGCGGAATCGAAGTAGGTGAAGCCGGCACCCATGAACACGTCTACCAGCTCGCAGGTTTTCTCGATGTCGATGGACGCGGGATCGTTCTCGTCTTTCAGCGGAAGCCGCATGAACCCGAACCCCAGCGGCGCCAACTTGTCGGCAGTTCCCATGATTACCCCCTTGTGCACATGCGCAAAAATACGACGGAGCCATCATAGCACGTCGCAGGCCGGCATGAGACAGCGCGCGCTTCGTAGGGCAAGGGACTCGTTACGCTGGCAGCGGGGCAGCTTCCTCGCCGTAGTGGACCGACCAGAACACGAGGCCCGCGGCCGGCGCGTTCTCCCCCGCCGCCTGGCGGTCGCGGGCGGCCAGCACTTCGGCCACCCAGTCGGGCTCGCGCATGCCGCGGCCCACCATGACGAGCGTGCCCACGATGGTGCGCACCATAGAGTGCAGAAACGCGTTGCCCCGCACCGTGATGACCCGGTGCGGCTCGCCCAGAATTTCCTCGGAGGCGATGGATATCTCGCTCACGTTGCGGCAGGTGGGCTTGCCCACCGCCGAGGCGGCCATGCAGAAGCTCTTGAAGTCGTGCTCGCCGATGAGGTGGGCCGCCCCGCGCTCCATGGCGGCTATATCCAGGTTCGGCCCCACGAACCACGAGGTGTGCCCCGTGAACACCGGGGGCACGTCCCCGCAGGACAGGTAGTACTTGTACTCGCGCCACTGGGCATCGAAGCGGGCCGAGAAGCCCCGGGGCCGCTCGTCCACCGCGCGTACCACGACGCCCTCGGCCGTCAGCGCGTTCAGCGACCGGCGCAGAGAATGCAGCGTGCGCCCACGCAGCTCGTTCGTGTCAGCGTCGAAGGACACCACCTGGCCGCGGGCGTGCACCCCGGCGTCCGTCCGCCCGGCACACACCACATCCACCGGCCGGCGCAGCAACAGCGCGAGCGCGCCTTCCAGCTCCCCCTGCACCGTCGCCTGCCCCGGCTGCTTGGCGAACCCCGCAAAGGGAGCCCCGTCATAGCCCACCGTGCAAGAGAACGATCGCTCCCGCAAACACTCCCCCGCCCGCTGCGCGAGCGAGGGACGGCTCAACTCACTAGGCAATCATGGCCTCGTTTCCGAAAAGCCCCAGAATCTCGGACTTCAGCACCGGGGACTGAGCGTCCACCGACACGGGCAGCTCGGCGCGGAACTTGCGGCCGTCGGCCTGCTGCACCAGCAGCACCACTCCGTCGCGGCCCGGGTAGGACCGCAGGATGCGGTTCAAATGCGCCGACCGATTCTGGTCGAAGGCCCGCGAGGCCACCTTCAGCTCCAAGTGGCTCGGGCGCGCGTCGGCCTCGGACAGCTCCAGCGCGTCCAACTCGAAGGCCATGATCTGGTTGCCGCGGTCGCCGCTCTCGAACTTGCCCTTCACCTTCGCGATAACATCTTCTTGGATGACGTCGGCGTTCTCCTCGTACTTGAAGCAGATGCACTCCACCGAGCCCGTCGTGTCCTCCAACGTGAAGGTGGCGTACTTCTTCTGGGCCTTGGTCATCTTCACCACCACGTTCGAGATCATGCCCACGAACACGCCGTTGCGGATCTCCTTGGTGCGCTCGGACAGCTCGCCCATGGTGTACTTCGTCATGCGTGCGATGGTGCCCTCGTACGGTGCCAGCGGGTGCTCGCTCACGTAGATCTTCATGATCTCCTTCTCGAAGGCGAGCTTGGTCTTCTTGTCCCACTCCACGCCATCGGGGGCGGGCACGTCCTCCTGGAAGCCGGAATCGGCGTCGTCGGCGAACATGTCGAACATAGACACCTGGCCGGCGTCGCGGTCCTTCTGGCGCTTGGCCGCGCCCTCGAGCAGCGGCGTCTCGTCCACGAAGTACATCAGCTGCTTGCGGGTGTAGCCGGTGGAGTCGAAGGCGCCGCCCTTGATGAGGGCCTCGAGCGTCTTTCGGTTGTAGCACTTGGCGTCGAGCCGGTTCACGAAGTCGTGCAGCGAGGTGAAGGGCCCGTTGGCCTCGCGCTCGGCGATGATCTCGTCGGCCACGTTCTTGCCCACGCCGCGCACGCCCACGAGCCCGAAGCGGATGCCCTCGTCCACCGGCGTGAACTCGGCGTTCGACGCGTTGATGTCCGGCGGCAGCACCGGCGTGCCGTTCTTGTTGCAGCTGGCGATGTAGCGGATGAGCCGGTCGGTGTTGCCCATGTAGCTCGTGAGCACGGCGGCCATGAAGTCGTTCGGGTAGTGCGCCTTCAGCCACGCCGTGCGCATCACCAGGATGGCGTAGGCGGCCGAGTGCGACTTGTTGAACGCGTACTTCGCGAACTTCTCGGCGTCGGACCAAATCTGCTGGGCCACCTCCAGCGAGTAGCCGTTCTCCACGGCACCGGAATCCCAGTCGGCCTGCAGCTGGCGCATGATGTCGAGCTTCTTCTTGCCCATGGCCTTACGCAGCTTGTCGGACTTGCCGGCGGAAAAGCCGCTCATCACCATGGAGATCTGCATGATCTGCTCTTGGTAGACCATGGTGCCGTGGGTCTCTTCCAGAAGCGGGCGCAGGCGCTCGTCGTAGTAGTGCACGTTGGCCGGGTTCTTCGCGGCGGCGATGTAGTCCTCCACCATGCCGGACTCAAGCGGGCCCGGGCGGTTCAGCGCGATGGAGGCCACAACATCGGAGAACTGCTTGGGGGGCAGGCGCTTGAACAGGCTCACGTACAGCGAGCCCTCCACCTGGAACAGGCCGTCCATGTTGCCCGACTGCATGAGGCGGAAGGCCTTCTCGTCGTCGGTGGGAATCTCCTCGGGCACGATCTTCGTGCCGAAGCGCTTCTCGATGTTCTTGCAGGCGATGGAGAGCACGTCCAGCGTGCGCAGGCCCAGAAAGTCCATCTTCAACAGGCCCAAATCCGGCGTGTAGTGGCCGTCGTACTGGGTGATGATGCCGCCGCCCTTGGTGTCGCGCTTCATGGGCACATGATCGCTCATGGGGTCGCGGCAGATGATGGTGGCGCAGGCATGCACGCCCTCACCGCGCACGTGGCCCTCGATGGACTTCGCCGCGTCGATGATGCGCTTGACGTCCTCTTCGGTGTCGTAGGCCTTCTTCAGATCCGGGTTGGTTTCCAGGGCCTTGTCGATGGTGATGCCCAGCTCGTCGCCGATCATCTTGCAGATGCGGTCGCCCACGCCGTAGGGGTAGTCGAGCACGCGGGCCGAGTCGCGCACGGCGTTCTTCGCCTGCAGCGTGCCGAAGGTGATCACCTGGGAGACGTGGTCTTCGCCGTAGACGTCCTTGATGTGGTTGATGACCTCTTCGCGGCGGCCCTGCTCGAAGTCGACGTCGATATCGGGCATCTCCACGCGCTCGGGCGACAGGAAGCGCTCGAACATGAGGCCGTTGGGCATGGGGTCCAGGTCGGTGATGCCCATGGCGTAGGCCACGATGGCGCCGGCGGCCGAGCCGCGGCCCGGCCCCACGCCGATGCCCTGGGAGCGCGCCCACTCGATGTACTCCTGCACGATAAGGAAGTAGGCCGGGAAGCCCTGCTGGATGATGATGCCCATCTCGTAGTCGGCCTGCTTCTGCTCGCGCTCGGGCACGGGCACGCCGTAGCGCTTCTCCAGGCCCTCCTGCACGCGCTTGCGGAACCACGATTCCTCGGTCTCGCCCTCAGGCAGGGGGAACTTCGGCAGAATGGGCTCGCGCTCCAGCGTGACATCGCACTTCGCGGCCACTTCCACGGTGTTGTCGCAGGCCTCGGGGAAATCGGCCATGGCGGCGCGCATCTCCTCCTCGGTCTTCATGTAGAACTGGTCGTTCTCGAACTTCATGCGGTTGGTCTGGTTCACCGTGGAGCCCGTGCCGATGCACAGCATGATGTCCTGGGCCTCGGCGTCTTCCTTCAGCAGGTAGTGGAAGTCGTTGGTGGCGATGGTCTTCAGCCCCGCCGCCTTGGCCACAGCGGTCAGCTGATGGTTAAGCTCCACCTGGGTCATGCCGGCGTCGGTGCGCAGGCCCTGGTTCTGTAGCTCAATGTAGAAGTCGCCGGGCTCGAAGCAGCTGGCGAATTTACGGGCCCACTCCACCGCGTCGTCGAAGCGGTTCTGGTCCAGAAGCTTCGGGATGACGCCGGCGATGCAGGCCGACGAGCCGATGATGCCCTTGCCGTACTTCTGCAGCATCGAGAAGGTGGTGCGCGGCTTGTAGTAGAAGTTGTCCACGTGGGACTCGCTGACGAGCTTCAGCAGGTTGTGGTAGCCCTCGTTGGTTTTCGCCAGCAGCAGCAGGTGGTACAGCTTCGGCTTCACGTCCTTGCGCAGCGACTCGTCCACCGTGAAGTACACCTCGCAGCCGAAGATGGGCTTCACGCGCTTGCCCGTCTCCTTCTCGATGGCGTCGCAGGCGTCGGAGAGCTCCACCATGCCGGACATGACGCCGTGGTCGGTGACGGCGACGGCCGGCATGTCAAGCTCGGCGGCGCGACGCACCATGTCCTTGATGTGCGTAAGCCCGTCGAGCAGGGAGTATTCCGTATGGTTGTGCAGGTGTACGAATGCCATAAGTTGCTAAACCTCTTCTGAAGAAGGCGAGGCGCGGGGGCGTTTGAAGGTGGTTTTGCGCGCTCAGGATGTCTGCTGTGCTTCGCCGAAAACGCTGCGCGGCCGGGCCCTGCGGCCCTGCCCGACGCGACCCGTTTCCAGCCTCTCGAATGCGGTCAATTGCTCGCCCGCCATGATACCAGCCGCCCGCCCAAGAAGGTGCGAACAAACCATGGGTTTTGCGTGGAATGGAGCGGGCATAAATGGCGCGGCGCTCAATCAGGCGGCCACAAAGGCGTTGTCCCGCAGGTAGGAAAGGGTATGCAGCATATGCAGATACACGCTGAGCTGAAGACTCTCGTCTTCCGCCGCCGCATTAAGCAAGCTATCGTGAAGAGCCTTCGCGCGTCCCTCCTCCCCTAATCGACCATCCATTTCCGACGCAAACCCAAGTTCATAGGCTACCGATGCCTCAGCCTCCAAGCTAACAGACTCGTCGGCGTCAAATGGTGCGATTTCGAACCACTGCTCCAGCGTCTGCCACAGCTCAGGGACATCGCCAGCAATATGGAAGCAGTCCCGCGGCAAGGGACGATCCCCAAACCCCTCGGTCGTCACCTTTTTCAGCCGCCTGTTAAACGAAAGGTCGGGCTCCCTTTCCAGCAGCTGATCGCAATAGTCCAACGCCTCCAGATTAGCCAGATACTCGATGCCCTCGAGAGAGCGGATCGGCTGCACGACCCCGGGCGCTACGTGGCCCCACGACTCGAATCGCAGGAAGCTGCGCGGCACCCGCAACTCCGTAACCACGCCCCAGCCCTGCTCGGCAATGGCCCTTCCCCACTGCTCTGCGACAAACATGCGAAACACCGGATCGGGAAAGCGCTCTTCGGTCATCGCAAAGAGACTCGCTCGCTTCTTCGCCAATAATCCACGCAGGCGAAAGACGCTGTCGAAGGGTGTATCGAGAATGGAAGCGTGATCGTATTCGACGAACTCGATGAAGTTGCCGATACTGTCGTTGTAAGCGAGACGCCTCTTCTGCGCTATCCGCGACGGCGGCAAAACGATGCTCAGCGTTGACAGCTCCAGCGCGTCGTCCCTCATGCCAGCCATGTGTCCACCCCGATCACGACATCAACGGACGCATCCGCCCATTCCCAGAACCGTTCGCGATTCGTGCCTCCGGCCTCCTCGGCAACAAGGCATTCAGCCTCGATGCCAAGCACGATACCGAACCCCCTCTTCTCACCCAAACTGCGAAGATGCTCGACAAGAGTGGACAACTCCTCCAGCTTGATGTTCGGAGATGGCCAACAACAAGGATCTTCCGTGCTCTCCACGAACAGAGGGGCCGCCATGAAAAGAGCCCTCGGGCCATAGTAAGGCCAAGGCCTGCATTCCGCGAACCGATTTGCCGAATCGCTTACCTGAACCGTTGAACAGCCTATGGTGCCGCGCCCCCCGCAAGAACGAAGCAGTCCGAACCGTCTTCCTTTAAGCGCTTTGGCCGCTTTCGCAACAGCCGATCGATCCTCATCGGTAATTTGCCCCTCCAAAAGACGCCTCTCCGGAATGCGGGCCTCACGGGCGAGGATCCTGAGACCCGCTTCATCATAGTTATCGCCAACGGCAACGCCGACTATAGTGCCCTTTTTTGCCGCATCAAGGCCCATGCACAAAACAAGATCCGAGGCTTTCCGCCAATCTCCTGCTACGAGAGCTACCTCGCCGGGCCCAAGCTTTCCCGCGCACTCCGCGATACATTTATATCCCAGATTTGCTCCATGGGCGTCCAATCGCTTTTCCCTCATTTCGAGACCAAGCGCACACCGATTAAACACCGTATCGATGCCCTCGTATCTCACAGAAGGTATCTCGTGGGGCCTTGCACCATTATCCTCCGTGAATAGATCCATGAACTTCCCCACTGATGGAATGTACGCAAGAGGAATATGCTGACAGAGGAAACCCTCGCGGTTTTTCACTACGTCAAGCACTGCCATCCCCAGGTCAGGCCTATCGTCATAGCAGGCATTCTCCCGAGAAGAGCAGTAATCGAGAATCATGGCTATATCGATGTAATCCCCTATGGGATCCTCATCGGACCCCGATCGGCGCCCCAGGAAACTCGCCGGCGGCATATCCACCCCTGTGTAAAGATCGCATACCGCTATGACAGGAATGTCCAGTTCCTGAGCAATGCGCTTTAAGTTGGCCGCCGTTCGCCCGCCCTCGCTGCTCCGTTCGCATCCGAGCTTGTAATCCCACATGCACTCGACGATAAGAATGGAGCGCGAAGATTCCGAGAAGCTTCCAAGGGCATCCCTCACTTCAGCCACTCCGCAGTGGCCGTCGAGGAACCCGATGCGCTTTGCAAAGTTTTCCCTGGTCTCGCAGAACTCTTCGATCTTGTGACTGTCGTCATGCAACCCCGATCTTCTCCTGCGATCACCTCCAGCTTCGACGGTAGCAGTCTTTTTCATCGAAGCCGGGTTACGTATCTTCCACACTTCTCCTCTGTCGATTCGAGCCATAACGGCCGCCATATTGTCCAAGCAGACCGAATTACTTACACGAGGAGAGAGAACGACCCCGACATCTTCCTGGACGGCATGCGTCGCGATGCCCGTTGCGAGTTCCCATGCCCCATCTATGCGCTCATGCCAAGCGCGCGGGTCGCGAGCGATCACGATCAGTTCGCCCCCATGAAACCCCCCGATGAGTTTGTCGATGTCCTTAAAGCCCGAATAAACAACCGTAGAGCCCTGACCCTCTCGCAGATTCATGAGTAACCTCCTCTTCAATTAGAGCGACAAGGATTCTAGCCCCCTGCGACAACTATCGAGACCCACAAATGGGGCTCGTCTGAAGGTGACCTGCGACAACACACATAAACGAGGGAACAAGGCTCGCTCGTTACTCTTCGTACATGGCGAGGGCTTCTTGGAGGTAGTCCTTGTACATAGCGACGGCTTTTTTCGAGCCCAGGAGCTTCACGTAGGTACCCATTTGGAAGAGCCAACCGAAGAACTGGGGGCTCAGGGGCGCACGGGCGTACACCTTGGCGCGGCCGTTCTCCATCGGGTACAGATCGAGGTCGCCTCCGAACTTGTCCAGCATCACGGACACGCGGGGCTCGTCGACCTCGAGAACCACGGGCTCCAGCGAGCCCACCCCGAAGACGCCGAAGGAGAGGCGGATCTCGTTCTCCAGCTGCCAGGTGGCCACGGCCTCGTTGCGCGTGGCGGGCTCCTCGGACACGCTCACATCCACCATGCGGTCGACACGGTAGGGCGTCATGTTCCCGTAGTGGTCGTTGTAGGTGAGGAGGTAGTAGAGCCCGTCGGCGTACACCAAGCGCAGCGGCGTTGCCGCGTACATGCGACCGTCGCGGTTGAGCACGCGGCGCCCAGAGCTGTCGTAGTGGAAGTAGTAGAACTGCACCTTGCGGCCCTCGTGCATGGCCTGCTGGATAGCATCGATGCTCCAGAACACCTCGGGGTTGTCCATCTTCACGTAGTCGGCCAGGTCGAACCGCTGGTCGAGCCGCTTCTCCTGGCCCTCGGAGGCGAACCGCTTGAGCTTGTCGATGAGGCTCACGGCCATATGCTCGGTGAGGAACGGGGCGCTCTGCACCGCATCGACGAGCATGACCAGCTCTTCGCGCTCGAAGGGGCGGGCGGCCAGGCGCCACTGCTTGGTGGAAGGGTCGAACACCACGTCGATCCCGTGCTCGCGCATCACCTCGAAGTCGCGCCCCACCGACTTGCGCTCCGCATCGATCCCCCGCACCGCCAGCTCGCCTAGGATCTCGTTCATGGAAAGCCCGCGCTCGGCATCGGTCTTCTTCAGAAGAATATCGACAAGACAGAGCAACTTACGCTTCTGATTAGGCTGATTAGCCACAGCCGACTCCCATCACATGCGAAACAAGTCCCAACAATGGCCCTAATCCTAGCCCATAGAATCTCACGGCACAAGCACCCGTTCCCTTTGTGGCAGACATCCCTGTTCCATCAGATCCTCCGCAGAGCGGAGCAGCGTGCGGAAGAGGCACACCGCCGTTTTCCGCAGCGATCAGCCTCACAAGCCGCTTTAGCCGGAAAGTCAAAAGGAGATTTCAATTAGAACATTTGTTTGATATAATGGCCTCAATATTGACGAAAGAAACAAATGCAACTATAATACAGTCGCAGATTGCGAGGGGCTCATGACACGTGCAGAAAAGATGCTGGACAATTTGCTCAGGATGCCGAGCACCTTCGATTTTCGCGACTTCGTTCGGGTGATGGAACATCTCGGTTTCGCACTCGACCAGAAAGGCGCAACATCAGGTTCTCGCGTCCGTTTTTACCGAGAGCGGGACGGGAGAATGCTCATCATGCATTCCCCTCACCCCTCGAACGAAATGAGCCGGGGCGCGGTTAAGGCCGCCGTCAGGTTCCTACGTGGAGAGGACACGCTGTGAGCAACGTCTTGTCGTACAAAGGCTACTACGCCACAATCGAGTTCGATGCCGAAGCCGAGCTGCTATGCGGATCGGTCGTGGGAATGCGCGACGGAGTCTACTTCGAGGCAGATCGGGCCGATGAGGTCGAAAAGGCCTTCCATGAGGCCGTGGATGATTACCTTGATTTCTGCCGCGAAAAGGGCAAGGAGCCCGAGAAATCCTACAAGGGCTCGTTCAACGTCCGCATCAACCCTGAGCTGCATCGAGCCGCAGCCTTGGCCGCCGCCGCAAGACGCGAATCCCTCAACCAATTCGTCGCCGACGCCATCGAGGCGGCGCTGTGAAGGGCGCGATCATTGGGGATATCGCTGGGAGTCGGTTCGAGTTTGAGCCTCTTAAGAGCACTGACTTCGACTTGTTCGGCCGGGATCTTTCCACGCCCGGTGAGAACGGCGAGGATCCAGCGCCGTGCCGGTACACCGACGACACCGTTATGACTGCGGCCGTCGCCGATGCGCTCCTCGCCTACGATGCTCTTCGGGCAGAGGGTCGCACGACCCCCTTGGAAGAGATCCTGATTGACTCGCTCCACGCATTCGGTAACCGACACCTGCATGTCGGCTTCGGACATTGGCAATACGAGTGGCTCAAGTACCGCAAGCGCGAGCCCTACAACAGCTTCGGCAACGGATCTGCCATGCGCGTCTCGCCGGTCGGATGGTACGCACGGACACTCAACGAGGCCCTTGACCTGGCCAAGGCCACAGCGGCCGTCACCCACAACCACCCCGAGGGCATCAAGGGAGCCCGGCGATCGCTGCATGCGTCTTTCTCGCGCGCAGCGGGCATTCCAAGAGCGACATCGCGAACTTCGTCGACGCTAGCTTCTATCCGGGCTTCACGTCCATCCCGCTCGATGCGATCCGGCCCAAATACAGTTTCGATGTGACCTGCCAGGGATCGGTGCCCCAATCCATCGTGGCGTTTCTCGAGTCGACCGGATTCGAGGAAGCCGTCAAGCTGGCGATATCGCTGGGCGGCGACGCCGACACCATGGGCGACATGGCAGGAGCCATCGCCGAGGCATTCTACGGAATCGATCCCCACATTTGGGAAACAGCCGAAACCTTCCTCGACGATGACATCACAGAAACCGTCGCGAAATTCTACGCCACTTACTGCCAAGAACGTTAAGTGCTCTTGTTGCCCGCGTTCCGACTTTCACCTCCTATATAATCGGTATATAATTGGGACACTGTTCGCCTCTCAACCGATGCTAAAATGGAGACACAATGGAAAACAAGCGCGACAATCTCAATACTTTATTCGTGTCAGGTCGATTACTGCAAATACCCTTTTACCAACGTGCATTTGTATGGAAGCGAGAGCAATGGGAGCGCTTCCTCGACGACATGCTGTATGTCAGCAAAGTCAAACGTCCATACTTCCTCGGATCAGTAATATTAAAGCAACTCGACACGCCAAGCAGCGAAGCAAACAAAAAACGCAGGATAACCGACAGAAGGCTTGTCATCGACGGACAGCAGAGATTAACTACCATCATGCTCTTCTTCAAAGCTCTATATTTGAGGATGGAGATGGACGATATGTTTTACAGTACATTCTGCTTCCATGACAGGACCCCTCTGCTTGAGCACGGGAAAGCCGATGGAGAATACTTTGCAGCTATCATGGCGCTTTCACCTGAACTAGCGAAGCAGAACAAGAGGGAGGTCGGAAAGGCTGCACCGGTAGATTCCATGCAATCCAACGTTATTGATGCGTTCAATTACTTTTACGACGAAATCAACCTCGAAGACATCGATGAGCTTAGCATCGTGAAAAATCTAGGTTTCTACGTCATTGATGTGAGTCGAGACGAGGATGAACAGCAAATTTTCGACACTATCAACAGCTTGGGCGTTACGCTAACAACGGCCGAGCTGCTGAAGAACTACCTGTTCGACAAAGACAATATGGGAGAGTTTGAAAAATACTGGGAACCGGTTTTCGAGAAGAACGAAGAAATGCGTAAGTGGTGGAATCAGGAGATCGTAACCGGCCGAATCCGAAGAACTATGATTGATCTGTTTTTCGATGCGCTTCTGCAGATTCTCATCCAGGACACCCGTTTTGGAGTTAGCGCCGATGAAAAGATGGCTTACGAGCGAATTGACCAACTATTTCACTCGTATCAGAGTTTCTTAAAGAAGCACTATCTTCGCGTGGAACCTTCTGGCATGCGTGCCTTCTTCAAGAAGATGAGTCATTACGCAACGCTCTTCACGAAGGCGATTGACCCAAGCGCAACAAGGCGAAGCATAGAGAAAAATGAGAGGCTTGCACGCTTGAACGTTGTCATATTCGGCCTTAAGTCCACCACAATGATTCCCTATATCCTCTATATAGAAGGCTCGGTTGATGACGAGGCCGAGCGAAACAATATCTGGCGACTACTAGAGTCTTACATGATGCGCCGCATCATTACCAGAGAGACGACGAAGAACTACAACCGACTCTTCACTTCGCTCATCTTGAATGAAGTGGATTCCGCAGAATCATTGAAAACGGCTCTTGGAGCAAACGATGAGGCCACCACACGCGTGCCATCCGATGACGAAATTGAGAGCGCCTTCAAAACCGAAACACGGCTCACCAATCTGCAAGCCAAGGGGATTCTTTACCTTCTAGAGGTTGACATTCGACCCAAAGACATGGGTTCTGCGATATTAGCTTTCAACTCGTATAGCCTCGAGCATCTAATGCCAAAGAACTGGCAGAGCCATTGGGAAATCCCCGATTCCGAGGAAGCTATCCAAAACCGCAATCGCAAGCTCCTTACTCTGGGTAACCTCGCAATAATTACCCAACCGCTTAATGCTTCCATACGAGATGCTAATTGGAGAACCAAGAAGATCGGTAAAGGCAGCAGGGAGGGTCTCGACAAGTGCTGCAGCGGGCTAACGACCTTCGAGGGTGTTCTCGATAAAGAAGCATGGGACGAGGGTTCAATGGCCGAAAGGGCAATCGCCCTCAGTAAACATGCAGTCGCTTCGTGGCAATTCGAATAGAATGAATTCGCAGACAGACAGCCGTCCTACTCACAAAGTACTTGAGTTGTTATAATAGATTTAACTAATATCTTTATCTTATAAATAAAATAGATTTAGTCAAGTAAAGTACTTGACTAAATACGAAGAAGAGACTTTTTTGCGGGATTCAGGGAAACAGGGACATAGAGCAAACACAAAGCTCGGTGTCGCCATCGCCCTCAACGTATTCGCGACCCTTTTGAATTCAAGGAACGCCCTGGGTATTACCCATGGCGTTCCTTGCTATAATCAGCGGAAAGATCCACTTATATTGGCAGGAGCCTTTGGTTATGATCCTCTATCATGGGAGCAATGTCGCAGTTGAGCAGCCTCGCATACTTGTGTCGAACCGTTCGGTCGACTTCGGCGCAGGCTTCTACACAACGTCTAGCTACCAGCAGGCGGAAAGATGGGCCACGCTTCAAGCGGAGCGTCGCAAGGAGGGACTGCCCGTCGTTTCGGTTTACGAACTTTCGGACGATGCGCTGACGAGACTCTCTATCCTCCAGTTTGCAGACGCCGATGGTGATTGGCTCGATTTCGTTGTTGCCAACCGCAAACAAATCTACACCGGCCCTCTCTATGATCTCGTCATCGGCCCCGTTGCCAACGATCGCACTATGCGAGTGGTGAACGACTACATGAACGATGTGATCGACAAGTCGACCGCGCTCGTTCTACTCGAGCCCCAACGTTTGACCGACCAATACTGCTTCCGCACTACCAAAGCACTCGGACACCTGACCTGCACAGAGGTGAATCGACTTGGCTAATCTCACTCTGCCTTCCACTATGGAGGGGTTCGACGCGCAGCTCGCCCTGCTGATCTCCCAGGCGCGGGACATCGAGCTCATGGATGGACTGCGGCTCTTCCTGGAATCCGAGACCCACGAGATGCTTCTCGATGACGACTTGAAGATGTGGCACTTCAGCCCGCTCGCGCTCTTCGACATGTGGGAGAATGAGCAGGCCACGGGCGACCCGCGCAACTCGCTTTACCTGCGAGGTGATGAAGTTGCCTAAAGAGTTCTCGTTCTTCGCTTACCTCATCGAAAGCTACGCCCAGGCGCGCGGCATCTCGGCTGCCGAGGCGCTTGCGGGGCTCGACCGACAGGGCATGACGCAGTTCGCCTACGACATGTACGAGATGTACCACACCGAGTCCATCGAAAACGCCTTCATGGACCTGGATAGCCTCATAGCCACCGGCAAACCCGCGTGGTAAAGGCCCCGAGTCGTCAGCCTCGACACATTGCCCCAAAGTCCCCAGTCCTCATGTATTCTCAAGTCTACCTTGCTATAATCAGCAACACAGACAAGCTCCACAGCTTCAATGTGCCTATTCTCATTCGAGCGAGGTAAAACGATGCCAGAGATATCCCTCTTTCGCGGTATACGCGTTACCATGTACTACAGTGACCACAATCCGCCGCATTTCCACGCCGAGTACGCAGGACACAAATGCCTGGTAGACATATGCGCAGGATGCGTCATCAAGGGCTCGCTCCCCACTCGCCAACTTAAGCTCATCCTCGCCTGGAACGAACTTCACAGGGACGAACTTATGCAAAACTGGGAGCTCGCCAAAGAGCAGCACACCCTCAACCGAATCAATCCGCTGTAGGGAGGCACCCATGCAAAGCGAGTATATTCCGACTGTCGTGCAGGCGGTGGCAGGGCCCGGCAGAACCGTTTACGCCTACTTCTCGGATGGGCGCATCACGCAAGTTGATATGAAGGACAACATCGCAGCAGGAGGCGTGTTCGCTCAGCTTGCAGACGATGCCTTCTTCGCGGAGGCCCTAACCGTGCTCAACGACACCGTTGCATGGGACACGAGCGGCCATTACGACCCGACGACCTGCATCGACATTGATCCATTCGTTGCTTACGAGGCGCAGCAGGTAACGGATCCCCTCGAAATCGCCGCTTAGCGCAACGGCTCAAGGTCGCTTGCTCAGCTAGCTTTGAAATTGAAGATGGGCTTCATGACGTCGATGATGTCGACGGCTTCCGCGATGGGGCCGATGATGTCGTCGATGGGCTTGTAGGCGGCCGGGGCCTCGTCCAGCGTCGATTCGCAGACCGACGTTGAGTACACACCCGCCATCTCGTCGCGGTACTCATCCAGGCTCAGCCGCTCGCGGGCCGCCGTGCGCGACATCACGCGGCCGGCCCCGTGGGGTGCCGACCAGTTCCACGCCTCGTTGCCGCGTCCGCGGGCGATCACCGAGCCGTCGCGCATGTTCAGCGGAATGAGCACCACCTCCCCCTCGTGGGCGGCGATGGCCCCCTTGCGCAGGATCATCTCGTCGGTGTCGATGTAGTTGTGCACCGTGTGGAAGACGCTGCTGGCGTCCAGCCCCGTGCGGGCCAGCAACTCCACCATGATGCGTTCGCGGTTGCGCACGGCGAACTGCTGGCAGAGGGCCACATCATGCAGGTAGTCCTCCAAGTAAGTGCCGTAGAGCCAGCAGAGCTCCGCCGGCGCGTCCAGGGGCCGGGCCACGTTGTATTCGCGGGACAGCTCCTTCAGCGCCTCCTGGATCTCGGCGCGGCGGCCGGCGGCCTTGTAGGAGTCGATCAGTTCCTGCTTGCGAACGAAGAACTCCTCCTTGCCCCGGTGCAGGTCGATGGCCAGCTTCTGGTAGTGCTCGGCCACCTGCAGCCCCAGGTTGCGCGAGCCAGTGTGGATGACGAGGCGCTGCATGCCGTCGGAGGCGCGGTCGATCTCGATGAAGTGGTTGCCGCCGCCGAGGCTGCCGAGCGAGCGGCCGATGCGCTTGGTGTCTTTCAGCGCGCGGTAGCAGCGCAGCTCCTCCAGGTCGAATCGCTCGCGGCGGCCGTCCCACACGTTGCGGCCCGAGGGCACCTCGTGGCAGGCGGCGTCGAAGGCGGCCAGGTCGATGGGCTTCGTGCCCAAATCGGCCGTGAGCATGCCGCAGCCGATATCGACCCCGACCAGGTTCGGCACGGCCTTGTCCGTCACCCGCATGGTGGTGCCGATGGTGCAGCCCTTGCCGAAGTGGGCGTCGGGCATGATGGCCGTGTGGGCCCCTTCCGCAAAGGGCATGTCGAGCATGGCGGCGATCTGCTGGACCGCCTCGTCCTCGATGTTGGTGGCGTAGCAGGCGGCGTTTCCGCACTTTCCCTCGATAGTGAACATGGCTATCCTTTCGCGTTTCCGGCCTTGAACGAGTAGAGGGGCTGCAGCACCTCGTCCACCTCTACCGTCTCGCCGATGGCCGTCTGAATGACCTTAGCATCGCGGTAGGCGAACGGCGACTCATCCAGGGTTCCCTTGTCGATGCAGCTGCTGTAGACGCCCTTCATGGCCGCCTTGAAGCTAGACACCGTGTAGTGGTTCTTCACCTCGTCGCGGCTAAAGCGGCGCCCCGCGCCGTGGGGCGCCGAGCCGTTCCACGCCTCGTTGCCGAGGCCGCGGCCCATAATGATGCCGTCGCGCATGTTCAGGGGCACCACCACGCGCTCATCGGCCGCGGCCGCAATGGCCCCCTTGCGCAGCATCGGGCGCTCGGCCGCTGTGTCGATGTAGTTATGCACCGACTCGACAACCTCCTCCACCTTCCACTTCAGCCCGCGCGTCAGCTCGTCGATCATGGCGCGGCGGTTGAGGGCCGCGTACTCGCAGACCACTCCCATGTCGTGGAGGTAGCCGGCGAGAAGCTCCCCGTCGAGGTAGGTCATCTCGTAGGGCACGTCCTCGCCGCGGGCCCGCAAAGCCTCCTGGCCCCGGCGCAGGTAGTGCTCGGCCACCTCCACGCCCAAGTGGCGGCTGCCGCTGTGCACGGCCACGTAGAGGGAGCCGTCTTCGCCCTTGTCCACCTCGATGAAATGGTTGCCGCCGCCGAGCGTGCCCAAGCTGAGCGCCGCCTTGTCGCGGCGGACGCTCTTCGCGCAGGCGAGCTCGTCTAAGTCGACGTCGTCGAAGAACCGGTGTGCCTGGGTTCGCGAGGAGAACCCCGCAGGGACGCGGTCGCGCACCACGGCATCCACCTTCGGCAGCTCCAGCCGCTTCGCGCGCACCTTCGCCACGGTCACGCCGCAGCCGATATCGACCCCCACGAGCCCCGGCAGCACGCAGTCGCCCACGGTCATCGTGAGTCCCACGGGCCCCATCTTCCCCGGATGCACGTCGGGCATCACGCAGATGCGCGAACCCGCAGCGGCCGGGTTGTCGCAGATCATCTTCACTTGCGCCAGCGCGTACTGCTCGGCATCGTCGCTGTAAACGTGAGCCGACGCGTAGGCGCCCTCAACTAGCTGCATGAATAAAACCTCTTTCCTCGAACGCCGGGGGTTGCCTCACCGGGTCTTCGCGTCGTCTTTCGAAAGCTTGAAATCCGGGCCGCGGTAGGTGCGCACCGGGTTTCCCCGCACAATCTGCGCATGGCGGCTCCAGGCGTCCTTGTCCTGGGCGCGCTTGGCCTCGCGCTCCCGCTCGTTCAGCCGCAGGGCCAGCCGCGCCAGGGCATGGCGGCGGTTCTGGTGCTGGCTGCGCTCCTCGGTCGATTCCACGACAATGCCCGTGGGAACATGGGTCAAGCGCACCCCTGTCTCCACCTTGTTCACGTTTTGGCCGCCCTTGCCGCCGCAATGGAAGGTCTCGAAGCGAACCTCGCCCTCACGGCTCAGCGCCTCCGGCTCGGGAATGACGCTAACGTCGACGAACCAGTTCTTCCGCTTGTGGTGCGGGCGAAACGGACTCTGGGCGACCCACAGCACCGACCCCTCAAGGAAGGACAGGTCCTCATCAGTCGAAAGAAGCACAGAATCGTAGCAGCCCTTCTCTGCGTAGCGCGACTGATGGCTCGACACCACCACCGCGCCCGGGAACTCCCGCTGCAGCGCCTCCGCGAGCTTCCCCACAGCCAGCTCGCACTCCATCGGCCCCTGGCCGGAACTTAATTGTAGAAGCATGTTCTCAGCTTTCGTCGCACAGGATGAAAAGCTCGCGACAACCCGCGAACCCCCTACTGACAATCAGTCCATAGGACACGTTTTCCCACATTATCCCCTAACAGTCTGGGAAAAAATAGGCATTGACAAGCCCCCCCCCCCCCGTAGAATTCTCGCGAGTGCTGTAATTCGCAGCGCCGAGGAACCTGATTAGGAGGAAAGATCATGAGCTATCAGAAGCCCAGCATCATTGCGGAAAGCAAGAAGGCCGGTTCGTTTGCCGCTGGCTGCCCGGCAAAGAACATGGGCGGCTCGTTTTGTCGCATCTGCGATCGCACGAAGTAACCAAGCAGAAGAATTTTTTGCGAAAACAAGATGCCCGCTCCTGCAGCGGGCATCGCCCTATCGAAGAAAGATTTTCCTCCATGTTTTATATGCTTAACGAAGATACCTACTTCCGCTCCTACGAGGACGTGGGATATATCACTTCAACGGGCTTGTTCCAAGATAAAGTGGTCGATGCTGCTGGTGCAGTGTTCCTCGGCCAGCTCACTCGAATCCCTCAGACCATCGATGATCTTACCTCGGCCATCGCCTCCTGCTTCGCCGATGCAAACGAAGCCGAAGTGAGGGAAGATGCGACGGCGTTCTACCAAGCTTTCGTCGAAGACGGATTCCTTGCCTCTGGCATGACGGCCGAAGAGGCCCTCATGAATGCCCAAGGTTTTACCTACGGCGTTGTCGAACCGCAAACGATGAAGCACGACTTCACCCCCGAGCGTCTGCGTGCCGATCCCGATAGCCAAAATATCCTCGATGACTATTTCCTCCACAACCCGCAACTCATGAGCTTCCAGATTGAACTTACCAGCCGCTGCAACGAGCGCTGTGTGCACTGCTACATCCCCCACGAGCTGAAAGAGGGCGACATAACGCCAAGACTCTTCTACTCCGTGCTCGACCAACTTCAGGAGATGGGAACCTGGCACCTCACGCTTTCTGGCGGCGAACCTATGCTGCACCCGCACTTCAAAGAATTTCTGGCTGCCGCCAAAGAGCGCGACTTCTACGTAAGCATCCTCTCCAACCTGACACTTCTCGATGACGAAACCGTGAACATCATGAAAGAAGGTAATGTCTCCTCGGTGCAGGCGAGCCTCTACAGCATGGATCCCACCCGACACGATGCCATTACCCAGCTGCCTGGATCCTTCGAGAAGACCAAAGCGGCCATCGAGAAGCTTATCGCCAACGACATTCCCGTGCAGATCAGCTGCCCCACTATGAAGGGCAACAAGAACGACTTTGGCGAGGTGCTGCGTTGGGCCCACGACCACAAGATTCGAGCCATCACCGACTATATGATCATGGCCGAATACAATCACGATACTTCGAACCTGGCCCACCGCCTGAGTCCCGAGGAGTGCGGCGAAGTTATTCGTGACATCATCGAATGGGACACCGACTACCAGGACGAGATCCTCTCCCCGACGTTCGAGGAGCAAGCGCGCGAATACTCCGACGACCCGGACGCTCCCCTCTGCGGCGTGGGTATTTCCACCTGCTGCATGGTAAGCAACGGCAACGTGTACCCCTGTCCTGGCTGGCAGACCTACGTCTGTGGCAACCTGAAAACCACGCCGTTGAAAGACATTTGGCAAGGAGCCGACAAGATGGGCGCCCTGCGTGCCATACGCCGCAGCGCCATGCAGCCATGCCCTGATTGCAACAAACGCGCCTTCTGCTCCCCTTGCATGGTGCGCAACGCCAACGAGTCGCCCACGGGGGATCCCTTCGAAGTGAATCCCTACTTTTGCGAAGTCGCCCAGGTGAACAAGGACATCGTCTTGAATTGGCGCAAGGAGCATGCGCAGTGATCGAGCAGTTCGAAAAGCCTGTCCTCGATGCCCTGAGGCATGGCCTTGGGGCCGATGTCGCCATCATGCTCGCTTCGCGCGACGGAGAGTTCTGGGTGAAAAAGGAGAAATGGCGCAGCGGTGAGGCAATGCCCCTCCCGCTGCTGGTTCTCATGGATGAGCTCGATTTCAACTGCGAGCACGCCGGCTATTCCGCTAAGGACGCCTCAGTACCCGAAGCCAAAACGACAATCGCGTTCGAGTACCCGGTGCTTCCCTTCGAATACGATGCGGGCGCCGTCATCTTTGCCGAAACCGCCGATGAATGCTCGACCCTTGCATCCAGGCTTGCACGCTATTTCGAGAACAATCCCGAAATCGACATTCCCCTCGACGGCTGCTCGGCCGGAAGGCCGTATGTGACCGCCAGCATCAACCTCGACGAGGTAGCCATCGCCACCGCCGGGCCCGTCAACGCCAAGATGCTCTTTCCCGTGACCTGCGTTTGCGCCCAGGTTCCCCGCATCATCGACCACCAGGCCGTTCCCTACCCCATACGCGAGCAGGAACACGACGTGGCGGTCATGAGCGAGGGGCGGAAGTACGAGATTCTGGCTGCCGCGCGCTGCTGCCACGAGCTTGCCAATTGGGGGTGCGTGAGACGCGACCTCCAAGCTCTCCGATACCTCTGCGGCACCGGAGAGCCTTACGCGACCAGCGACCGGCTCGAGCAGTTGCGCACCGCTTACCTGCAGGGCGAGCCGATCGACCGCCGCATGTTCGACACGGAATTCGAATCGCTCGTCGCCGTCTACCCCCGTCTCTACGACGACACCGTCGGCGGCGGCGATCCGGAGCGGCTCGTCCAGATTATTTCCCGCCACGCGCTGGCCTACGAGAACGCGAAGCACACCTTGTGCGACGCCCTTTACATTCCAGGAAAGGTCGAGGGACTGCAGCACGCAGCCCAGCCGAGGCAGCGCCTGGACATCTACCATGACGCGCTGCGGCAACCCACCAGCACGTTCAACGCGGCAGAGTACGCCTACGATCGCTATGCCGAAGCACGCCTCGAGGAAGAGCGGCGGCTGTCAGACAGCTTCGCAGCGGTGCTCGCGCCCATGTCCGATCCCTCGGATCAGTCCGTCGACCGCGCGAGTTCCTACCAAGACGACGAGTGGGACGACGATGACGACGAGCCGCGCAGGCCGTCGGTCATCGGATCGCTCGTGCGAGACGTTGCCGTGACCTTTGCGGGAACGACCCCTATCCGCCGGCAACTCAAGAAGCAGAACCAGCTGCTTGAGAAGCTTGATAAAAGCTCCTAAGCGCGCCATGTGGGGACTTGTGTCTTAGGAGCGCTTCCGAAGGGCCGGGCGATCCGTCCCAGACCTTTCGGGCAGAAGGAGAGAACCAACGAATGAGAGAGGAAGACAACCATGCTCAAAGAAGCAGTAGACGCCGTAGCCGCCGATATCACCGCTAAGACAGGCATTACGGCCATCGGGGTTTCCACGAACCAGCTGAGGGAGGGCAACGCTTACGCGGAGTGCCCCTTCGTGAACGTCCTCGGCAATTGCAGCGTCGACTTGAACACCCCGCGCTACACCGTCCGAACCGCCGACGGCGCCATGGCCAGCATGCCCTTCGACCTTAACAACATCCCCCTGGCGATCGTCCCCGTGCCCATCGTATGCGACAACACCCTCGACGGGGCCGACGACAATGCCGAGAAGCTGCGTGGGGCCTATGCGACACCGGCGTCGATCGCTATCCCCCTGGCAACGGCGGGGACGGCGGCCATCGCCAGCCTGCAGCTGAGCCAGCTGCGGTCGATGCCTGCCGACGGCGACCCCTATTGCACGGCGGACGCGCAGGCGGAGAAGGCGATGGTTGTGCCTGTCGCCTACCCCGAGGGGCACCTGCGCGTGTCCATCACCGACCACGACGCCACGCTGGAGATGCTGTCGATCCTCATGTACTACCGCTTCACCTTGGAGGCCAACGTACCCAAGATCATCCAGGGCCCTTACGCCAAAATCGCTGGAGGAACCAAGAAGCGCGGGCTGTTCGACAAGGTGCTATCAGCTAGCCCCGTCGGAGACATTCTCGGCCAGACCATTCCGAGCAGCGTCGTCAGCAAGCTCGCGGCCGATGCGCAGAATGGCACCCTGAACCGCGCCGAGTTCGAGGAGGCATTCCTGAAGGCGCTGCCGGTCGTCCCCGATCTGTACGACCGCGCCCTGCGCCACGAAAGCGCCGAGAGCGTGCTGGCCGCGGCGAACGGGCAGCTGGCCGAAGCGGAGCGCCGTGCGGACGCCATCGCCGACGCCCTGGGAATCGAGCGTAACCCCGGCAACGACGGCGCCTACCAGCCGCGCAGTGCCGCCGCGACGCTCGCCTACCTCGAGTGCCTGCAGTCCGACATCAACGCGACCATGGGCGACGCCATCGAGGCCTATCGCGAGCAGGCCGCCAACGAGCAGGCGACCCAGGACCAGATCCAGTCTGCCGTCATCGGGCTCGCTACCGACAAGCTCGACGGTATGACGGGCGGCAAAGCATCCCTCGTAATGAACATCTTCCAGAAGTAGCAATAGAAGCTCGCAGATGACCGGGGGGCGTCTTCAGCACGAAGACGCCCCCTTTGCTTTAACAGCATACAAGAACGCAGACAGCGGCAAGGGCAGAGCCCTTGCCCTACGGGTAGCGGCTTGCCTCACGAACCGGGCGGGATGGGCGGCAAGGGCATGGCCCTTGCCCTACGATGGGCGGGCGATCCTGCGAGGGAATATCGGATATCGGGCGGTCAAGGCCCGGGAAGAGCTGCACCCCCGAAACCAGGAAGGGCGCCCCGGTGGGGCGCCCTTCTGAACAGGCTCAAAAGACTTGAGTTTTGGCGGTGCTGCTGCCCTTAGGCGGCGACTCCGCTTACGTGCTTCAGCTGCGCTTCGCACCACTCCAGCTTCTTCTGGTTGGTGACGAAGGTGGCCTGATCCTGCGGATCGTCCGAACCCTCGGCATCCGCCATGACCTTGCGGCACTCCTCGGCCTCGGCGCGGACGGCCTCGGCGTCGATGTCCTCCACTGCCACGCCGAAACGGGCGAGCACGGTCACCTTGTTGTCGAGCACCGACGTGGCGCCGCCCATGACCAGAAACTCGCGCTTGTCGTTCTCCCCTACCGTCAGGGTGACGACGCCGCCCTCGCGGTTGAGGGACACGGTCAGCTCATGGCCGGGCAGGACGCCGAAGTAGCCGTCCGTGCCCGGAATGGACGCATAGGTGATCTCGCCCTTGAACAGGGCCTTGTCAGGAAGAGCCACCAGGCAGCCCAGAGAGGCCATTAGTTACCTTCCTTCTGCATGGCATCGTAGGCCTCGTAGACCTGCTCGATGGCGCCCTTGTTCACGAAGCACTGCTCGGGAATGTGGTCGCACTTGCCATCGAGGATCTCCTTGAAGGAGCGCACGGTGTCCTCAACCTTGACGTAGACGCCGGGCAGGCCCGTGAAGACCTCGGCCACGTGGAACGGCTGGCCCAGGAACTTCTGCACCTTACGGGCGCGGTTAACCGTCAGCTTCTGGTCCTCGGACAGCTCGTCCATACCCAGAATGGCGATGATGTCCTGCAGGTCCTTGTACTGCTGCAGAATCTGCTGCACGCCCATGGCCACGTCGTAGTGCTCCTGGCCGACGATCTCGGGATCGAGGGCGCGGGAGGTGGACTCCAGCGGATCCACGGCGGGGTAAATGCCCAGCTCGGCAATGGAGCGGGACAGAACCGTCTTGGCATCCAGGTGGGTAAACGTGGTAGCCGGGGCCGGGTCGGTCAGGTCGTCGGCGGGCACGTAGACGGCCTGCACCGAGGTGATGGAGCCGGTCTGCGTGGAGCAGATGCGCTCCTGCAAATCGCCCATCTCGGTGGCCAGCGTCGGCTGGTAGCCTACAGCAGAAGGCATACGGCCGAGCAGAGCGGACACCTCGGAACCGGCCTGGGTGAAGCGGAAGATGTTGTCGATGAACAACAGCACGTCCTGGCCCTGGTCACGGAAGTACTCGGCTTCCGTCAGGCCGGCCAGACCCACGCGCAGACGGGCTCCCGGAGGCTCGTTCATCTGGCCGTAGACCAGGCAGGTCTTCTCGATAACGCCGGAGTCGGTCATCTCGAGGTAGAGGTCGGTACCCTCACGGGTACGCTCGCCTACGCCGGTGAACACCGAGGTACCGCCGTGTTCCTGGGCCAGGTTGTTGATGAGCTCCTGGATGCACACGGTCTTGCCTACGCCGGCGCCGCCGAACAGACCGGTCTTGCCGCCCTTAACGTAGGGCTCGATGAGGTCGACGACCTTGATGCCGGTCTCGAAGGTCTCGGTCGTGGTGACCAGGGTGTCGAACGGCGGGGCGGGGTGATGGATGGGGCGCCATTCCACATCGGTGGGCATGGGCTTGCCGTCCACGGGCTCGCCGAGCACGTTCCAAATACGGCCCAGGGTCGCCTTGCCCACGGGCATCATGATGGGGGCGCCAGTGTCCTGGGCCTCCAGGCCGCGCACCATACCGTCGGTAGACGTCATGGCCACGGTACGGACGATGTCGCCGGGAAGGTGCGTCTGCACCTCGAGCACGGTCGACACTTCGCCCGAAGGGGTTTGTGCCTTCACGGTAAGGGCGTTGTAGATGGCCGGCATGGCGTCTGCCGGGAACTCCACATCCACAACGGCGCCGACGATACGGACGATGCGTCCGGTGGCGCCTCCCTTGGCCGCTTCAGTAGAAGTGTTTTCAGCCATTTAATCCTCCAAAGCTGCGGCACCGCCCACGATCTCGGTGATCTCGGTGGTGATAGCACCCTGGCGCACGGTGTTGTACACGCGCTCCAGCGTCGAGACCATCTCGTTCGCGTTGTCGGTAGCCGATTTCATCGCGTTGCGGCGAGCGCCTTGTTCGCCCGCTGCGGAATCGAGCATCGCGTAGTAGAACGCGTTGTTCAGGTAGGCGTTCATCATGTAGGACATGACCGACTCCGTGCTCGGCTCGAAGTCGATGTCGCCCGGGATAGAGGAATCGTCCTTCTCGCGGAACGACTTGAAGATATCCTCTTCCTTGGCCGTGAGCCCCAGAAGCTCGGCGTAGGATTCCTCCTTCACCGGCAGCACCTGCTGCTCGACCAAGGTCTGCTCGGCGGCGTTCTTCGCGTGGTTGTACACGATGAACACCTCGTCGAGCTTGCCCTCGGCGTAGGCCTGCATCACGTAGCCGGAAAGCTCTGCCGCCTGAGCGAACTCGGGGTCGGCGGAGTATCCCGCGAAGGAGAACACCGGCTCGATGCCGCGGTAGGTGAAGTAGCCAATGGCCTTCTTGCCACAGGCCGCCACCTCCACCTCGGCACCTTCCCGCTGCTTCTCCTTCATGAGCTTCTCCACATAGCGCAGTACGTTGGTGTTGAAGCCGCCGGCAAGGCCACGGTCCGACGTGACGGCCACGATGAGCACGCGGCGCACCTCGTCGTGAACTTGCAGCAGCGGCTCGTTGTCCAGATGAGCGTACTTTGCCGTGCTGATGAGCATGTCTGAGATGGCGACCGCCCAAGGCAGCGCGTTGTCCACGCGCTCCGAAGCGCGGCGAATCTTGGCAGCCGCGACCATTTCCATGGTGCGCGTGATCTGCTTCGTCGAGGAGACGGATTTGATTCGCCGTTCGATGTCATGTAGGTTGGGCATGGTCTACCTACCTTACGCTGTGGCGACGAAGGACTGCTTGAAGGCGGCGATGGCCTCCTTCATGGCAGACTCGAGCTCGGGCGTCAGCTTCTTCTCCGTGTTGATCTTCTCGATGATCTCCGGCTTGGAGGCGCGGATCGAGGAGAGCATCTCGGTGCGGAAGCGCACGACATCGTCCAGCGGCAGATCGTCCAGGAAGCCCTCGTTGCCCGCGAAGATGGCGATGACCTGCTCGGCCACCGGCATGGGAGCGTAGCGGCCCTGGATGAGCAGCTTCGTCATGTGCGAGCCGCGGGTCAGCTGATCCTGGGTGGCCTTGTCCAGATCGCTACCGAACTGGGTGAAGGCCTGCAGCTCGCGGTAAGACGCCAGGTCCAGACGCAGCGAGCCGGCCACCTGCTTCATGGCCTTGATCTGCGCGGAGCCGCCCACGCGGGACACGGAAATACCCACGTCGACAGCCGGGCGCTGGCCCTGGAAGAACAGGTCGGTCTGCAGGAAGATCTGACCGTCGGTAATGGAGATGACGTTGGTGGGGATGTAGGCGGACACATCGCCGGCCTGGGTCTCGATGATCGGCAGAGCCGTCATGGAGCCGCCGCCGTTCTCGTCCGACATCTTCACCGCGCGCTCCAGCAGGCGGGAGTGCAGGTAGAACACGTCGCCGGGATAGGCCTCGCGTCCCGGAGGACGGCGCAGGGTCAGCGACATCTGGCGGTAGGCCACGGCCTGCTTGGACAGGTCGTCGTAGACGATGAGCACGGCGCGGCCGCGGTTCTCGGCGGAGGCGGGCTTGCCGTCCTCGCCGTTGTAAACGAAGTACTCGCCCATGGCGGCACCGGCCATCGGGGCGATGTACTGCAGCGGAGCGGAGTCCGATGCCGTAGCGGCCACGATGATGGTGTTCTTCATGGCGCCGTGACGCTCGAGGGTCTCAACCACGCCAGCGACCGTGGAGGCCTTCTGGCCGATAGCGACATAGATGCAGATCATGTCGGTATCTTTCTGGTTGATGATGGCGTCGATGGCGATAGCGGTCTTGCCGGTCTGGCGGTCGC
>CAJUSP010000018.1 GCA_910589165.1 uncultured Adlercreutzia sp. | reverse complement strand
GAGTTCCGCAGCGAACGAAACAGCCCAGTGGGCTGTTTCGCCGAGCGAGGACTGTTTGAGCGACTGAGCACTACCCCGTGGTCCGATCTCGAGGAGGCTCAGTCGCAAAAACGCAAACGGAAGGAACTACTACGCCCCAAACAGATGCTCGATCATGGGGGTTACCACGATCCAGAGGGGCATGGTGGCGGCGAAGGCCAGGGTGGACACGGCCACGGTGGAGGCGCCGTCGCGCACGTAGATGTTGTAGCGACTGGAGATGATGATGCCCGAGAACGCCGGGGGCAGGGCGATGGCCAGCACGAACATCTGCAGCACCTCGCCGTGGATGCCGCAGAGCAGGCCGATGACCAGGCCCACGGCCGGAGTCAGCAGGTTGCGGTAGAAGGTGTTCCAGAGAATCTCCTTGCCCAGGCTGAACTTTACCGTGGACAGCGCAATGCCGGCGGCGAACACGGCCAGGCCGGAGTTGGCCTTGGCGATCAGGTCGAAGCAGGGATAGAGCTCCTTGGGGAACCGAATGCCCACCAGCACGATGGCCACGGCCAGAAGCGGCACCCACACGACGGGCTGCTTCAGGGCGTTCACGATAGCGGTGAGGCTCGAGTTCTTCTTGGCCGGAGCCGCGGGCGTGCCGCCCTTGGCCGTGGCGGCAGCACCGGTGGCGGCCAGCTTGGTCTTGCCGGTGTTCGAGGCCGTCATTTGGTTCTCGCCCTTATTCACCAGGTACATGCCGATGGGGATGGTGATGGCGTTCACCACGATGGCCACGATGGCTACGACGAGGCCCGTCTGGGTGCCCGTGCCGAACACCGGGTCGAGTACGGCGTAGCCCAGAAAGCCGATGGTCGGCGAGCCGGCGATCAGCGCGCACACGCCCGCTTCGGCGATGTTGTGCTTGAACACCTTCCAGCACAGCAGGAAGCTGAGCAGGAACATGCCGATGACCACGCCGAGGCTCACGAGCGTCAGCGTGAGGTCGCTGAACAGCATCTCGCGGGTTGCGCCCGTGATGGACACGAACAGGGCCGCCGGCAGGGCGATGTCCAGCACGACCTTATTGAGGCCCTGCATCTGGTCGTGATCAAACTTGTGCAGTCGGCCGCCTAAGTAGCCGAGGATCATGATGACGAAGATCGGCAAAATGTCGGAAAGGAGTATGTTACCGATATCTCCCATTTTCTTACCCTTTCTCGCGGGTCTCCCGGGGGCGGGGCCACCGGGTATCCTGATTCGCTCAAACAGTCCTGGGCTCGCGCGAAACGTCCACTGGACGTTTCGGCTCGTGCGGAACTCGCTCGGTCAGGACACCCGGTGCCCCCGCCGGACTCAACTCTGGTTGAGTACAGCGGGGAGCCATTTCTAGTTAGTCGACGAGTTTGCCGTTCTCGCGGTGCTCGGCGAGGTCTTCCTGCTCGTTGCCGACCAAAGGACCGGTGACGGGCTGGGGGTTCAGGTAGGTGATGTGGCCCGACTCCTTGCCGGAATGGATCGAAAGCTCGCAGCACACCATGGTGGGCTTGCGGCTGGCCACGCCGGCGGCCACGTACTTCTCGACCTCTTCCGGGGTCTTGGCGTAGTAGCCGGTGCCGCCGAAGGCCTCCATCAGCATCTCGTAGTGACCGCAGGCCGACAGCGTCAGCGGCGAGGGGTCGCCGTCGTCGCCGAGGTTCTTGAAGTCGCCGCGATAGATGCCGCCGTTGTTGAGGATGACCACGGTCACGGGCAGCTGGTAGCGGCAGATGGTTTCCACTTCCATGCCGTCGAAGCCGAAGGCCGAGTCGCCGTGGATGGAGATGACCGGCTTGCCGGTGGTCACCGCAGCGCCGATGGCATAGGGCAGCCCCACGCCCATGACGCCCCAGGTGCCGCAGTCCAAACGATGGCGCGGCAGGTACATGTCGATGATGTCGCGGCAATCGTCCAGGGCGTTGGCGCCCTCGTTGGCGATGTAGACGTCGTGGTTGGCGTCGGTGACCTTCTTGATGGCGCCGAGCGCGTTGTAGTGGGTCATGGGCACCGTGTCAGCGGTAGTGGCGCCGGCGAAGCGGGCGTTGTTCTTCTCGCTGTCGGCCACGATGGCGGCCATCCAGGCCGGGTCGGCGTGGTAGGGCTTCTTCGCCAGATACTCGTTGAACAGGCCGATGGTGCTCTTGATGTCGCCGACCACCGGGGCGGCGATGTAGCGGGAGTTGTCGATCTCGGTGGGGTCGATGTCAATCTGGATGAACTTCACATCGGGGTTCCAGTGCTTGCCCTTGCCGAAATTGAGCATCCAGTTCAGGCGGGCGCCCACCATCACCACGACGTCGGCTTCGCGCATGGTCATGCCGCGGGCGGAAGCAGCGTTCTGCGGATGGTTGTCGGGCAGCAGGCCCTTAGCCATGGACATGGCCAGGTAGGGAGCGCCAGTGCTTTCCACGAACTGCTTGATGGCCTCGTCGCACTGGGCATAGGCGGCGCCCTTGCCCAGGTAGATCAGCGGCTTCTTGGCAGTGGCCAGAAGCTCCATGGCCTGGTCGATGACGTTCTGGGCCGGAATCTGCGCCGGGCAGGGATCGTTCACCTTGTAGAGCAGGCCTTCGGCCACGGTGGCGTCGATGGTCTGGCCCAGGGTGTCGCCGGGCAGGTCGATGTACACGCCGCCGGGGCGTCCCGTGCAGGCGGCACGGATAGCGCGGGCCACTACCAGCGGGATATCCTCCACCTTGTCAACGCGGTAGGCGGCCTTCGAGAAGGGCTTCGCGTAGTTCAGCTGGTCCATGCCCTCGTAGTCGCCCTCGCCCATATCGATGAGCTCGCGGGACGACGATCCGGACATCATAATGACCGGCCAACCGTTCTCGGTAGCCTCCTTCAGGGGAATGAGGCCGTTCATGAAGCCCGGGGCCGACACCGTCAGGTACAGACCGGGCTTGCCGGTGATGAAGCCCTCGGCCGCGGCGGCGTTGCCCGCGTCGGACTCGTGGCGCAGGCCGATGTAGCGGATGCCCTTGGCCTGGGCGATGCGGGCCACATCGGTCACCGGAATGCCGATGACGCCGTACATCTTGTCGAAATCGTTCTTCAGCAGCGATTCCACCAGCACGTGGAACCCGTCGGTCAGGTTCTCGCTGGCCGGCGCGGCCGCTTGGGCGGTTGCAGTCATAAGTGCCTCCTGTTTTAGGGTGTGCGAACGTTCGGCAACGTTGTATCGGCCAAAGACCATGCCGCAAAAGGGCCGCCGGCGCCTCGTTGCGGGCCGCTTACGGCAAGCGGGCAGAAAGGGAGCGCTGCTTCTGCTCTGAAATATAGACCTCGGCGCTGAGCAAATTCCTCCCCCTAGAACGATGTTGGCTGGGGGTTACCGAACTGCATTGGAAAGGCAACGCGGCAGCGGCCATAAAGTTGCAGCCCGCGGACTATAATCGATATGAGCGCACGGGACGTATAAAATCGAAGTCGAAGGTGATGCATCGTGAAGAACGAGCGAGAGCGCGAAATCGTCAAGGCAAGCTTTGTGGGCATTGCCGGCAATATGCTGCTGGTGGCCTTCAAGCTTGTCGTCGGCCTCCTGTCGAATTCCATCGCCATCATCTTGGACGCCGTGAACAACGCCACCGACGCCCTGTCTTCCATCGTCACCATCGTCGGCACGAAAATCGCCGGCATGCGCCCCAACCGCCGCCACCCCTTCGGCTACGGCCGCATCGAGTACCTCACCTCGGTCATCATCGCCATCATCATCCTGGTGGCCGGCGCGCTGTCGCTGCGCGAGTCTATCGACAAGATCATCCATCCGGCGCAAACGAACTACACCGCCCTCACCATCACGGTCATCGTGGTGGCCATCATCGCGAAGATCTTCATCGGCGTGTACTTCAAGCGCGCCGGCGACAAGACCAACTCCCAGGCGCTCATCGCCTCGGGCATCGACTCCAACTACGACGCGGTGCTCTCGGCCGGCACCCTCGTGGTGGCCATCGTGCAGCTGGCCTGGAACGTGAACATCGACGGCATCGTGGGCCTGCTCATCTCGCTGGTGGTCATCAAGGCCGGCCTGGAAGTGCTCGCCGATGCGCTCGGCCCCATCATCGGCGAGCGCGAGGACGACGAGCTCGGCCGCAAGATCGAGGACTACGTGAACTCGTTTCCCGGCGTGTGCGGCACCTACGATTTGCTGCTGGACAACTTCGGCCCCAACGAGACCATCGGCAGCGTGCACATCGAGGTGCCCGACGACTTGTCGGCCCGCGAGATCCACGAGCTGACGCGCCAGATCACGTTGGGCCTGTTCGACAAGTTCAACATCGTGGCCACCGTGGGCATCTACGCCGAGAACACCACCGGCCAGTTCGCCCCCATGCGCGCCGAGCTCAACCGCATCGTGAAGAACGAGCCGAAGGTGCTGCAAACCCACGGCTTCTACGTAGACGAGGCGAACAAGACCGTCTACTTCGACTTGGTCATCGACTTCAAGGCCGACGACGACGCCATCCGCGACGCCGTGGTGGCCGCCATGCGCGAGAAGTACCCCGCCTACGACTACAACGTCATCGTCGACACCGATTACGAAGGCTAGCCCCGCACCGCTGCGCGCGCTCGTCGTTGCGGGCTTTCCCCCTCTATGCCCTATTCGCCATATGTCCATCTTGCCATGGCCGTACCCTAGGGCAAACAACGAAAGGGGAAGCCCATGGACATCCGCGTCAAGCAGCTGGGGCAGGCCATCCGGGCCCAGCGCCTGGCCCAGGGACTTTCGCAGACGCGCCTCGCGCTCATGATCCACACCGACCAGTCCGTCATCGCCCGCATCGAGGCCGGCAACCACAGCACCGGCATCTCCCAACTCATAAAGATAGCCGACGCCCTCGACCTGCCCTTAAACGAACTCATCCCGTTCTAGGAGGAGCCAACCCCAGCGCAGCCGGTGAGACAGTGCCCCGGAGGGGTGTCTCATCTTCTGCGGCGCTTTGCGCGCGTATGCGCTGGACGACATTCGGAAGATGAGACACCCCTCCGGGGCACTGTCTCACGGAACACCGTCTCACTCCATTCGCGCGCGCAACGCAAAAGCGCCGGCTCCGCGGGGCGGAGTCGGCGCTTCGAAACGGCAGATCGGGCATCGCAGCCCCTGCAGTCAAGCCGCTACTTGGCTTCCTTCTGCATCTGCTGGTACTCGGCGTAGGTGATAACCTTCACGGCCGGGTTGTGCGGCGTGGCCGGAGCCTCCAGCACGCCCTGCTCGGTGAACTGCTGCACCTGGTCGGCGGTGTAGCCAAGGCCTTCCAGAATCTCGGCGTTGTTCTCGCCCAAATCGGGAGCGCGCTTGTAGTCGGGCTTGAAGTTCGACATGGTGAAGGGCAGGCCGATGGTCTTGAACTTGCCGCGGGCGCCGCCCTGGTCGATCTCGGGGATGGTGCCGTCGTTCAGCAGGTCGGTATCGTTCTCGATCTCGTGCCAATCGAGCACCGGGCCCACCGGCACGCCAGCAGCGCCCAGCTTGTCGGTCAGCGTGAACTTGTCGTACTGCTTGGTGTACTCCTCGATGATGGGGTACAGCTCGTCCTTGTGCAGCTGGCGGTTCTGCCACGGCGTGAACTTCGGATCGTCGGCCAGCTCAGGCTTGTCGATGGCCGCGCACAGCTCCTTGAAGGCCTTCTCGGAGTTCTCAATAACGATGTACACGTAGGCGTTGGGGTCGGTCTCCCAGCCCTTGGCCTTGTAGCACCAACCGATAACCTGGCCGCCCTCGGTGTTCTCGGCGCGGGGGATGGTGTCGGTCCAATCCCAGTCGGGGTACACCTCGTAGTGGGGCAGGGCGCCCAAGTTGTCGAGCATGATCTGGTCGCGCAGCTTGATGCGGCACAGGTTCAGCACGGCGTTCTGCATCGACTGGTACACGTAGCAGCCCTCGCCGGTGTGCTCGCGCTGGAGCAGCGCCGACAGGATGCCGATGCACAGGTGCATGCCGGTGTTGGAGTCGCCGAGCGCCGCCGAGGACTGGGTCGGCACGTTGAAGGCGCCCTCGTTCCAGCCCGTGGTGGAAGCCGCGCCACCCGCGGACTGAGCCACCGGCTCGAAGGCCTTCACCTTCGAGAAGCGGGATTTCTGGCCGAAGCCCTTCAGCGATGCCATGACGCAGCGCGGGTTGATCTTGTGGACGTTCTCCCAGCCGAAGCCCATCTTCTCAACGTCGCCGGGGCCGATGTTCTCCACGAACACGTCGGCCTCCTTCAAAAGCTGGGTGAGAATCTGCTTGCCCTCGTCGGTCTTCACGTTCAGGGTGAGCGACTTCTTGTTGGCGTTCAGCTGAAGGTAGTACACCGACCACGAGTCGGCGATGTCCAACAGCTCGGTACGGGTCGGGTCGCCACCGGGGCGCTCGATCTTGATCACCTCGGCGCCCATCCACGCCAGAAGCTGCGTGCAGGACGGCCCCGATTGCACCTCGGTCCAGTCGATGACCTTCATGCCCGCCAGAGGAGCGGTGGAATTGTTTGCAGTAGTCACGGGAACACCTCACTTCTTTAAGGATTAGAATGTGCTACGCTGCCCATTCTAAAAACGCCGACGAAGCCGCCCCCACGCCGCGCCCCTTTGTCACCAGTTAGTTGGAAAGCTGTGGCGCGGCTGGCACGAGGCCGCCCTACCCCGCCCCCGCAGAAAGGATGCCCGTGTCCGCAGAAAGCCAGAAGCTGAAGCTGCTCTACCTGCTGCAAATGCTCTACGAGCAGACCGACGAGACCCACGGCCTGACCACACCGCAAATCATCGAGGGCCTCTACGAGCGCGGGGTCGAGGCCGAGCGCAAGTCGGTCTACCGCGATCTGGACGCCCTGCGCGCCTTCGGCATGGATATCGTGAAGCTGCCCACGCGCCCGGTAAGCTACGCCCTGGGCTCGCGCACCTTCACCGCCGCCGAGCTCACGCTGCTGGTGGACGCCGTGCAGTCGTCGCGCTTCCTTACCGCACGCATGGCCCAGCGGCTCTCATCGGGGCTCGCCTCCCTCGGCTCGCAGCACCAGGCCGAGACCCTCGCCCGTAACGTGCACGTGGACGGGCGCATCAAAATGCAGAACGAGTCGGTGTTCCACCACGTGGACACCATCCACGAGGCCCTGCGCCGCCGGGCGAAGGTGGCCTTCCGCTACGCCAAGCCCAACGCCGCCAAGGAGATGGTGGCCCAGAAGGATGCCCGCGTCTACCACGAGACGCCGGTGCACCTCATTTACTCCGACGGCTGCTACTACCTTATCGCCTACAACGAGAAGCACGAGAGCTTCCCTGCCTACCGCGTCGACCGCATGGTGGGGCTGCGCATTACCGACGAGCCGGCGGCCCGCAACGAGCGCATAGCCGCCTTCGACCCGGCGGCTTTCTCGGCGCGCACGTTCTCCATGTTCGGGGGCGAGGCGCGGGCGGTGACGCTGCGGGTGGAAGAGGGCGTCATGGGCGCCATCATCGACCGGTTCGGCAAAGACGTGGAAAGCACGGTGGTGGAAGAGGGCGTGGCCCACGTGCACGTGACCGTGGCCACAAGCCCCGTGTTCTTCGGCTGGCTCGCCCAGTTCGGCCGCGCCGTGCGCATCGAGGCGCCGAAGTCCCTCGCCCAAGAGTACGTCGCCTACCTGGAAGACATCGCAGCAAGCTACCGCCCAGAGTGAGACAGCGCCCTGCCGCTACCCCACGACGCTGGCGATGAGGGCCTCCAGACGATTTATGTCGAGCGGCTTGGGCAGGTGCGCATCCATGCCGCTTTCCAGCGAGCGCTTGCGGTCTTCCGAGAAGGCGTTCGCACTTACGGCGATGATGGGCACGCTAGCCCGGGCCGCATCGGGCAGCGCCCGGATGGCGCGGGTGGCCGCGTAGCCGTCCATGACGGGCATCTGAATATCCATGAGCACCAAATCGAAAGCGCCGGGCGCGGCCGCCTGCATCATATCCACCGCCACCTGGCCGTTCTCGGCCCATTCCACGGTATAGCCCGCGTCCTCCAGAAGGCAGCAGGCAATCTCGCGGTTCAGCTCGTTGTCCTCCACCAGCAGCACGTGGCGCACCGCTCCCGCCTTGCGCGGGGCCGCGTCGCCTGCCGGGTCCTTGCGGGCCCGGCGCAGGGTGAGGTTCACCGTAAACGTGGAGCCCTTTCCCACCGCGCTTTCCACTGACAGCTCGCCGTCCATGAGGTCGAGGATGTTCCGCACGATGGTCAGGCCCAGACCGGTGCCCTGCACGCCCGAGGCGGTGGTGTTGCTCTCGCGTTCGAAGGGCACGAACATGCGCTCCATGAAGGCGGCATCCATGCCCACGCCCCGGTCGGTCACCGCGAAGCGGAAGGCCGCGAAGCCCACGGGCGCCCCCGGCCGCTCGGTAACGACCACGCTCACCGCGCCGCCCGGATGCGAGTACTTCACCGCGTTGTCCACCAGCTGGCGCAGCACCTGGGACAGGCGCACGCCGTCGACGATGACCCGGTCGTGCACGATACCCTCGCAGGCCACCTTGAGCCGCACCTCGCGGCGCGCCGCCACCTCGGCGCAGTCGAGCTCTACCTGGCGCACAAGGGCCTGAAGCGAGCAATCGGCCTCGGCCAGCTGCACGTGACCCGCCTCCATGCGGCTGATCTCCAGCGTCTCGTTCACCACGTCGAGCAGCTGCTCGGAGGCGTCGAGCACCCGCTCGGTGTAGGCGCGCACCCGATCCTCGTCGCCGCGGTGGGCACGGATGAGCTCGGCATAGCCCACCACGGCGTTCAGCGGCGTGCGAATATCGTGGCTCATGTTCGAGAGGAAGGTGTTCTTGGCCACGTTGGCGGCCTCGGCCTCGGAAAGCGCGTGGCGCAGCATGGCGCGGTGCTCGGCCTCGCGAGCGTAGGCGTCGCGCAGCTGCCCGTTCATCTGGGCAAGCTCTTGGGCATGGCGCTCGTGCTTCTCGGTGGCGTCGTTGATGAACACGTAGAAGAACGGGCCGGCTTCCGATGCCACATAGTGGCCGTAGTCCTCGATCCAGCGCACCTCGCCGTCGCGGCGCACGATACGGTATTCCACATAGTCCATATCGTAGCGGTCGGTGGCAATCTGCTGCTCGATGGACCGCTCGACCGTGGCCAGGTCGTCGGGATGCACGAGTCCGGGGAACGTGAAGCCGGTCAGCGCCTTGAACTCGTCGAGCGTGGCGCACCCGAAGATGCGGCAGCAGGCGGCGTTGGCGTAGACGAGTTCCTCGCCGCCCTCGGCCCGGTACACGAAGAAGCCCCCCGGCATGTAGCCGAGCACATCGGATATGTCCAACTGAAGAAAGGCTGGAAAGCTATGGGTGGCGTCTTCGGACATGGCGTCTGGTTCCAATCGGGGCGGTGCGTCGTTTCCGACCATCCTACCACGGCCGGCGGCCGCTTCCACGGGCAAGGAAACCCAACCTCCCCGATCCGTTACGAGAAGGAAACGAAAGCAACGAGATGACCACAAGAAGCGCTCGGCCTCGCACGCGGACGACGCGGAACTACTCTTCTGCGAACATGGCAGTGGTCAGGTAGCGCTCGCCGGTGTCGGGGAGGATGACGACGATGTTCTTGCCGGCGTTCTCCGGACGGGCCGCCACCTTGGCCGCCGCCGCCACGGCCGCGCCCGAGGAGATGCCCACGAGCAGCCCGTCGTGGGCCGCAAGCTCGCGGCCGGCGGCGAAGGCCTCCTCGTCCTCGATGGTGATGACCTCGTCGTACACCTCGGTATTCAGCGTGTCGGGCACGAACCCCGCGCCGATGCCCTGAATCTTATGGCTGCCGGCGCGGCCCTCGGAAAGCACCGGGGAGCCGGCCGGTTCCACGGCAATCACCTGAATGGCCGGGTTCTGGGCCTTCAGGTAGGCGCCCGTGCCGGAAATAGTGCCGCCGGTGCCCACGCCGGCCACGAGAATATCCACCTTGCCCTCGGTGGCGGCCCAAATCTCGGGGCCCGTGGTGGCCTCGTGGACCGCCGGGTTCGCCGGGTTGGTGAACTGCGAGGGAATGAACGAGTTCGGGGTTTCGGCAGCCAGTTCCTCGGCCTTGGCGATGGCCCCCTTCATGCCCTTCGCGCCTTCGGTAAGCACCAGCTCGGCGCCATAGGCGGCCATAAGGCGTCGGCGCTCCACCGACATGGTCTCGGGCATGGTGATGATAATGCGGTTGCCCCGGGCCGCGGCGATGGCAGCCAGACCGATGCCGGTGTTGCCGGAAGTGGGCTCGATGATGACGGTGTTCTCGTCGATCTTGCCGGCGGCCACGGCCTCGTCGATCATGGCCTTCGCAATGCGGTCCTTCACCGAGCCGCCCGGGTTGAACGACTCTACCTTGCCGATGAGGGTGGCGGGCAGGTTGTGGTTCTGCTCGTAGTGGGTCAGCTCCACCAGCGGGGTGTGGCCGATGAGCTCGGTAACGCTCTTGTGGATGGTCATGGCGCGATCCTTTCTATGGGTTGCAGCCATCGTAGCGCGCTGGCGCCCCCCGTCAACCGACAGCGCCATACGTGTTTCCGATGGCCGCTCGCCTGTTGACACCCCGTTTCCCTATGATTCTCGCAGCACAGGCCATCGATTCGCCCTATAATACCTAGCAATTCACTAGACTTTATCTTCGCCGAAGGAGCCGCCATGACCCTGCAACAGCTTCGCTACCTCATCGCCATCGCGAACCACGGCTCCATCAGCGCGGCGGCCCACACGCTCTATGTGTCGCAATCGAGCCTGTCGGTGGCCGTGCGCGACATCGAGCGTGAGACTGGCGTCACCATCTTCGAGCGATCCAACCGCGGCATCACCCTCACCCGCGACGGCATGGAGCTTTTGGGCTACGCGCGCCAGGTGGTGGAACAGGCCGACCTTATGGAAGAGCGCTACTCCGGCCGCAGCGAACGCGCCGACCGCCGCCTGGCCATCACCTCCCAGCACTACGCTTTCGTCGTGGAGGCCTTCCTGGAAATGGTCGAGCAGTACGAGGGCGACGGCTACAACTTCAGCCTGCGCGAGACCCGCACCTCGGAAGTCATCGAGGACGTGCGCGACTTCCGCAGCGACTTGGGCGTGCTGTACCTGTCCACCTTCAACGAAAGCGTCATCGGCCACGCCCTGGAAGACGCGAACCTGTCGTTCACCCAGCTGTTCTGCGCCCAGCCCCACGTGTTCGTCAGCGAGCACCACCCCCTGGCCAGCCGGGCCGAGGTCACCGTGGAAGAGCTGGCCGACTACCCGCGCTACGCCTTCGAGCAGGGCACGAACAACTCGTTCTTCTACGCCGAGGAGCCCCTGGCCGAGCTGCCCCACGACAAGTGCATCTCGGTGAGCGACCGCGGCACGCTCTCGAACCTGCTGGCGCACCACAACGGCTACACGGTATCCACCGGCGTGCTGTCCAGCGAGATGTACACCGGTATCGCCAGCGTGCCCTTGGCCACCAAGGAGATCATGCGCGTCGGCTACATCGTGCACAACGAGCGCCAGCTCTCCGAGCTCGCCGAGCATTACCTGGAGAAGCTGAGCCTGTTCGTGGAAGGCTACCAGATTGGCCTAGCCGGCCTGTAGGGAAAGGGCCACGCCCTTTCCGCTCAACCGGAAATGTGCGACAAAAACGGAAAGGGCATGGCCCTTTCCCTACGAACTTAGTCGCGACTCTATAGGTTACAACACACCCGCAATGGTGCCGCCGCCGAGGATCTCGTCGCCGTCGTAGAGAACGGCCGCTTGGCCCGGGGCCGCCACGCGCTGGGGCTCGGCGAACGTGATCGTCAGCTCGTCTTCCCCTGTTCGCTCCGCCACGGCCTCCACCGGCTGTTGACGATAATGCGTCTTCACCTGCACGGGGCGCGGGCCTTCCCAGAACTCCCCTCCGATGAGGTTCACATCGCGGGCCACCACCCCGGCACAGCGCGCCTCGTCGGCGAACCCCACCACGAGTTGGTTGCGCTTTGGGTCTTTCCCAATCACATAGAGCGGTTCGCGGGCCGCCACGCCGATACCCTTGCGCTGACCGGCCGTGTAGTGGATGAGCCCCCAATGGCGCCCGAGCACCTCGCCCGCCCGGTTCACAATATCGCCCGGCTCGAAGGCGGACGCCAACGGGGCACCCTCCGACTCGGCGCAGGCTTCGTCGCCTCCACAGCCATTCCCCAGCCGACGCTCGATGAAGCCGACGTAGTCGCCGTCGGGCACGAAGCAGATATCCTGGCTCTCGGGCTTGTCGGCCGTCACGAAGCCCCGCTCGCGGGCGATGGCGCGCACCTCGGGCTTCGTCAGCTCTCCCAGCGTGAAAAGCATATGAGCCAGCGTATCTTGGGTGAGGTGGTACAGGAAGTAACTCTGATCCTTCGACTCGTCGCGCGCCCGCAGCAACTGCCAGCGGCCCGATCGCTCGTCGAAGGCGCGGCGCGCATAGTGGCCGGTGGCCACAAAGCCGAACCCCTCGGCCCGGCGCGCCTGCTGCAGCGCCTCGAACTTCAGGCGCCGGTTGCAGACCACGCACGGGTTCGGCGTGAGTCCGGCGCACCAGGCGCGGCAAAACGGCTCCACCACCGCCTCTTCGAAGCGGTCAGCAAGGTCGTAAGTCCGATGCGGAATACCCAGGCGCCGACACACTGAACGCGCATCCTCCACCTCCCGTGACGAGCCGCAGCCCCCCTCGGCATGTCCCGTCGGCTCGCGCAGCACCATCGTAGCGCCCACGACCCCATAGCCCTGCTCCTTCAGCAGCAGCGCCATCACCGAGCTGTCGACGCCTCCGCTCATGGCGGCCATGACGCGCGGCGCCTCGGCGCCCGCAGCGGTGCTCTCCCGTGGTTTTTCCATCCGTTCAGTCATGGGACCATCTTAGCACGGCCGCCCCTGCGTTACCCTTCGAACCATGCAGGGGTACCGCGTTGCCATCCGGCGCGTGGTTGAGAGGGCCCATGTCCCAACCCTTCGAACCTGTCAGCTAACACTGTCGTAGGGAGCATGCATCTCGTGCATCAGCGCTCCCCGCGGGGAGCGCTTTCCGTTCCGGAGGCCCCGCGGGCGATTTGCTTCCGGAAAGGACGATCATGACTGAAACCGAGTTGCGGGCGCTTATGGCCCGCGCCGTTCGCGAGGCGCGCGAGGTGTGCCCGCTGGCCCCCTCCATCACAAACACCGTCACGCAGAACTTCGTCGCCAACGCGCAGCTGGCCGTGGGCGGATCGGCCGCCATGGTGTACTTGCCCGACGAGGGGGAATGCGTCGCCGAAGCCGGAGGCGCCGTGTATATAAACCTGGGCACGCTGATGCCCGTCTACGAGGAAACCGTGCCCCGCACCGCCCGCGCCCTGGCGGCCGCGCACAAGCCCTGGGTGCTCGACCCGGTGGGCGTGGGCATCGGCAGCCTGCGCACCCACCTCATCGAAGCCGTGCGCGACTGCAAGCCTGCCATCGTGCGCGGCAACGCCTCGGAAATCATCGCCGTCGCGAAGCTGTGGGGGCTCGACGAGGCTTCCCCGGCCGAAGGCGACGCAGAAGGCCCGCGCGGCGTCGACACCACCGACGCCGTTGATGCCGCCGAGGCGGCCGCCCGCGCCATCGCCCGCTTCACCGGAGGCGCCGTGGCGGTGTCGGGGCCGATCGACCTCGTCACCGACGGATGCACCACAGCACGGCTCGAGGGCGGCTCGCCGCTTATGACCCGCATCACCGGCTCGGGCTGTTCGCTGGGCGGCGTGGCGACCGTGTATGCCGCCGTAACCGACCCCTTCGTCGCCGCGCTGGCGGCCACCGCCGCCTACAACGTAGCCGGCGCCGCCGCCGAGCACGCTGTGGCCGCCGAAGCAGCCCCCCTGGCTGCAGGCACCGGCAGCTTCCAAGTGGCGTTCCTCGACGAGCTTTCGCGCCTTTCCCCCGAAGCCGTCGCCGAGGCCCCGCTTTCCCTCAGCCCTGCCGACGAGGCCTAGACGCAAGGTATTCCACCCCTTTGCGCCGAGAGCCTTCAGCCGATTCCGACGAAAGGACCCTCATGAACGTACTCGTAGCGGTCGCCATCGCCCCCTTCGGCATGGGCGACGAGCTGGCGCCCTATGTCGCCGAGGCCATCCGCATCATTCGCGACTCTGGCCTGCCCCACCGCACCACCTCCATGTTCACGGAAATCGAAGGCGAGTGGGACGAGGTCATGGCCGTCGTGCGCGACGCCACCTTCGTACTGGCCGAGCAGGGCATCCGCACCGAGGTCATCCTGAAGGCCGACGTGCGCCCGGGCTATACCGGCACCATCGACCGCAAGATCGAGGCCGTGGAAAGCCTGCTCGCCGAACCGACCCCGAAGGCGTAACAGTTTCCCCTCCCCTGTTCCGCGGGCGTCCCGCTTCGAGGCCTTCCGACCTAAGATGGGCTCAATCATCCGCCGTCGAAAGGACCATCATGCTGCGCACCGTTATTCAGATCGATGAGGAGAAATGCACTGGCTGCCGTCTGTGCGTCGACGCCTGCCACGAGGGTGCCATCGGCATGGTGAACGGCAAGGCCCGGCTGCTGCGCGACGACTACTGCGACGGTTTGGGCGACTGCCTGCCGGCCTGCCCCACCGGCGCCATCACGTTCATCGAGCGCGAGGCAGCCGCCTACGACGAGCACGCCGTAGCCCAGCACCTGGCCGCCCGCGCCGCTGCCGAGCAGATCGCCGAGGACGATTTGGACCGCACCGTGGCCGAGCTTTCGCCCAGCGGCTGCCCGGGAAGCCGAGCGCGCCTTCTGGCCGACGACGCGCCCTCTCCGGCCGCAACCGGCTGCCCCGGCTCTCGTGCCCGCGCCCTTTCCCACGACGAGATGCCCACGCCCACCGATGACGTGTTCGCCGTGGCCGAACTGCCCAGCCGCCTTATGCAGTGGCCGGCCCAAATCAAGCTCGTGCCGGTGCAGGCCCCCTACTACAACGGGCGCGGCCTGCTCATCGCCGCCGACTGCACGGCCTTCGCCTGCGCCAGCTTCCACGAGCGCTTCATGAACGGCAACGTCACCATCATCGGCTGCCCGAAGCTCGACGAGGGCACCTATACTGACAAGCTCGCTGCCATCATCGCCGGCAACGATATCACCTCGGTCACCGTCGCCCGCATGGAGGTCCCCTGCTGCGGGGGCCTCGAACGGGCCGCCGCCGAGGCCGTGGCCCAAACCGGCAAGGACGTCCCCCTCAACGTCGTCACGTTCTCCGTCACCGGCGACGTCATCGCCTAAGCCATCGTAACGCCCTCGATCCCGACGCAGGCAGGCGCGCTAGGGCCACGCTGCCGAAAGCACACCCGCCGGAAACGGCGCAGGCAAGCGCGACCCTGGCTGGGAAGGCGTCCCCTACTGGATCAGACCGCGGCAAACTTCGGCCACGGCCTTCGACACCGTGGCCCCCGCCTCTTCAGCACGCTCCTCTGGCACGCTCGCAAAGCTCATGACGAACGCGGGTAGGTCGTAGGCGCCCCGCACCTCCGACCTACCTCCCAGCTCGGCGCCAAGCCGATACTGGCCGAGCGGTGCAAGGAGCACCCCCTCTTGAGCCGCCGCCTGCGCCACCCGTTCCTCAATTTCGCTTGCCCCCGCGCTTCTCCCCGTTACCTCCAGCAGGAAATGCAGCCCCGACCCCTGGTTCCGCAGCCGCATCCACGGAGCCCCCGGCCCCTTCTGCAGGCCCTCGACCACACGCTGCAGCACTCGGCGAAAGTGCGTGCGCTGCCGGTTCACGTGGCGCTCGTAGTCCCCCGCCTCCATGAACCGCGCTAAGGTGAGCTGCTCGAGCGCGCCCACCGAGCAGGCGTAGAATCCCAGCTCGTCGCGAAAGCGCGCCGCCAGGGCCGGCGGCAGCACCACGTACCCGATGCGGAACGCCGCGCCAAGCGTCTTGGTGAACGTGTTCACGTAGATGACGCGGCCGGTGCCGTCGAGCGAGGCAAGCGTTGGCATCGGGCGTCCCTCCATACGGAACTCGCAGTCGAAGTCATCCTCGATGAGGAAACGCCCCTCGCATGAGACCGCCCACGCAAGCAGCTCGACGCGACGCCCCACCGGCGTCGTGAGCCCCGTGGGGAACTGGTGCGAGGGCATGCAATGGAGCACCTGCACGCCCGCGCGAGACAGCGCTTCGGGCACGGGCCCCTCCTCATCGAGCGGAACGGTGGCCACGCTCACGTCGTTCGCTCGGTAGATGCGGGTCAGGCGCGGATAGCCGGGGTCTTCTACGCCGTACACCTTGTCGCGGCCGAGCAGCTGCACGATGATGCCGTAAAGCGACTGGGCACCGGAGCCCACCACAATCTGATCGGGGGTCACCTGCATGCCGCGCGACCCCCGAAGGTGCGCGGCGATTGCCTCCCTCAGCCGCAAAGAGCCCTGCGGGCCGCTGGCCTGACGCAGGCTCCCCTCGTTCTCGTCGGAAAGCACCACCCGCATGGTGCGCGCCCAGGCCGCATAGGGAAATACCCCCTCCGGCGCCGACGCACCCGTGAAGTCAGCGAGCACCGTGTCGCCCTCGCTCCGAAAAGTGGTCACTAATGGCCATAATGGCGTGCTGCCCTCGTCCCGACACCGCCCAGACGGCCCATTTTCCCCGAATTCGCATTGATTCGGCTGCTTGTCCGGCTCCTTGCGGGGCCCTTCGCTGCCATTTCGCCCATCTGTGACCATTGTCTCGCCAGAAAGCTGCACGTCCCCTGGCAGAAACGCATTGGGCTGCACGTAATACCCGCTGCGGGGCACGGCGCGCACGTAGCCCTCGGCCACGAGCTGCCGGTAGGCGCCTTCCACCGTGATCACGCTCACGCCCAAATGCTGCGCGAGGGCCCGTTTGGAAGGCAGGCGCTCGCCAGCGGCCAGAACGCCGTGCTCCATATCGCACCGCAACGCCCGGTAGAGTTGCTCGTAAAGGCTCTCGCCGGCACCCCGGCCCAATTCGTAGGTGAGCATACGACTCCCAACTGACCTTATCAATTTTACAAAAACTGACTATATCACTAGGTTCAGATATTGCTTACACTTCCGCTCACCATTTCGAGCGAAAGGAAACCGCCATGACCACCGCCCAAGGCACCCCCGTCAACCATACCGAACGCGTCGCGCTCAACCGCCAGCTGGCCCAAATGCTGAAGGGCGGCGTCATCATGGACGTCACCACCCCCGAACAGGCGCGCATCGCCGAAGAGGCCGGCGCCTGCGCCGTCATGGCCCTCGAACGCATCCCCGCCGACATCCGCGCCGCCGGCGGCGTCTCGCGCATGAGCGACCCGGCCATGATAAAGGGCATCCAGGCCGCCGTGACCATCCCCGTCATGGCGAAATGCCGCATCGGGCATTTCGCCGAGGCCCAAATTCTTCAGGCAATCGAGATCGATTACGTCGACGAGTCGGAGGTGCTCTCGCCGGCCGACGACACCTACCACATCGACAAGACCGCCTTCGCCGTGCCCTTCGTCTGCGGGGCGCGCGATTTGGGCGAGGCCCTGCGCCGCATTGCCGAAGGTGCCACGATGATCCGCACCAAGGGCGAGCCGGGCACCGGCGACGTCGTGCAGGCCGTGCGCCACATGCGGAAGATGAACGCGGAAATCCGCCGCATCCAGAACCTGCGCGACGACGAGCTGTTCGAGGCCGCTAAGGAGCTGCGCGTGCCCCTGGAGCTTCTACGCGAGGTGCACGAGACGGGCAAGCTCCCCGTGGTGAACTTCGCCGCCGGCGGCATTGCCACACCGGCCGACGCGGCCCTCATGATGCAGCTCGGCGCCGAGGGCGTCTTCGTCGGCAGCGGCATCTTCAAGTCGGGCGACCCGGCCCGTCGCGCGGCGGCCATCGTGCAGGCGGTCACCAACTACGACGACGCCGAGCGCCTGGCCGCACTCTCCGAGAACCTCGGCGAGGCCATGGTGGGCATCAACGAGAGCGAGATTCAAATCATCATGGAAGAGCGGGGGCAGTAGCCCATGGCGCCCACTATTGCCGTCTTGGCCGTCCAAGGGGCCTTCATCGAGCACGAGCGCCGGCTTCAGGCCCTCGGCTGCGAGGCCTTCGAGCTTCGCCAGGCCGCCGATCTGGCGCGCCCCTTCGACGGGCTCGTGCTGCCCGGGGGCGAGTCCACGGTGCAGGCGAAGTTGCTGCGCGCGGTGGGCCTTTTCGACCCGCTGCGCGAGCGCATCGCCGCCGGGCTGCCCACCTTGGGCACCTGCGCCGGCCTCATTCTTCTGGCAGAGCGGGTAGAAGGGGCCGGCGACACCCAGGGCCTGTCGGCCGATGCCGCGGCCCGGCGCGCAACGGTCGAGGGCTTCCGTACGCTGCCTGTCACCGTGAGCCGCAACGCCTACGGGCGCCAGCTGGGCAGCTTCCGCGGTGAAGGGTTGCTGGCATCCGCGGCATCCGAAGGGCCCGACGAAACCGCCGCCCGTATTCCCCTCACCTTCATCCGCGCCCCGCGTATCGAGGGGCTGGGGACGGGCACCGAGCCCCTGGTAACCCTGGATGGGCGCCCCGTGGCCGTGCGCCACGGAAACCAAATCGGCGCCGCGTTCCATCCGGAACTCGACGCCGACGATACGCTTTACCGCTTATTTCTCGAACGGGCCTAAAGCCAGCCGAGCGCGGGCCTACAGCTCCTCAGTCGCCTCGGTCTCCACGACCTCGATCGCCTTGGCATCGGCCTCTTTCATGCCATGGCCGCGGCGGCCGTGGCGCTTCTGGCCCGCGCCGCCTTCGCAGCCGCAAGCCTCCTCGGCGCCCTTGCCGGCGCCCCGACGCGATGCGCCCTTGCGCTGCTTACCGCGGCCAGCGCACTCGCAGCTCTCGCCATCGAGATCCTGGGGCGCGCCATGATGGTGCCCGAAGCGGTGCACACGCTCGCGGCCCTTGCGGCCGTCACGCTTCTCCGCGATTTCCGCGTAGTCGACGCCCATGTCCTCGCAAGCGTCGCTCACCTTGTTGCACAAGGCGACCAACTGCTCGCGCTCGGCCTCAGTCAGGTACGCGCACACGGCATCGGCGGCGCGATCCTCGGCGGCGAAGCGCTTCTGCAGAATCTCGTTGCCGAGCTCGGTTAGCGCCACGCGGCGCTTGCCGTTGGGCTTGCGAGTCACCGTCACATAGCCGTTGTCGGCGGCCTTGTGGGCCACCGCCATGGTCTCGTGACGGCTCCAGCCCAGAATGCCGCACAGCTTCTTCGCCGAGATGCCCTTCTCGTCCCCGAATTTGTACACCACCTTGATAAGGGCGCCCTGGCCGCGCTTGAAGCTGCGGGGGCCCTCATTGTGCATGGCGAGCTTACTGTAATTGGCCGCGCGCTTGAGCGCCGCCAGAAGTTCTGTCGATTGAGTCATGGCAACCTTCTTCCAAAGTGTGTTTTTGCAGACCGACTCAGCATACGCGCCCACCGGAAAACGCACCCCGTCGCCTACCGAACGGAAGCCGCGCCGCCACTGAACCGTTGAAACCGCCGCACCTGCCCCGGCTTCAGCGGCCTACCGTTATAATTCGCCCATGTCCAAAAAGAAGCCCCGAAATAACCCCGAACCCGGTCGCCGAGCCACCTCGGAAAATACCCCCGACGACAAGGGAGCCGTCGCCGCTTCCGAGCAGACCGTAAACCTCTCCCCCGACGAGGCCGCCGAGAAAGCCACCTTGCGCCCCTCCCCAAAGAAGGGCTACGACTTCGGCGTCGTCAGCACGGCCACGCGCAAGTCGATGCAAGGCAACAAGCGGCGCGACACGAAGCCGGAAATACTCGTGCGCCGCATGCTGCGCGAAATGGGCTTCACCGGTTACCGCTGCGACTGGCGGAAGGCACCGGGCCGCCCCGACGTGGCCTTCGTAGGCCGCAAGCGGGCCATCTTCGTCATGGGCTGCTTCTGGCATCGCTGCCCCGTGTGCAACCTTTCCACCCCCAAGAAGAACACCCCGTATTGGGAAGAAAAATTCGCCCGCAACATCGAGCGAGACGAGCGCAACCTGGCCGCTTTGGAAGAAGCGGGCTGGAAGGTGCTCGTGCTGTGGGAGCACCAGCTGAAGAAGAAGGAGCTGCCGGCCACGCGCCGCCTCATCTACGAGTTCGTCCGGCGCGAGGACGACCCTCCCTACGATGAGGCTTTCCCCGACGAGTCGACCCTTTCCTAGCGGCACCCGGCCCACCTGAACGCACCGACAGATGCGCTTTAAGAAAGCGTAAGGTGTGCGTCTTTTGCCGAATACGGGGTGCGCTGCGGCGGTCGAGCGCTAAGATAGGTGCCCCGTATCCGCCGAGCAACCCCTGGAAGGAGGCGCCCCATGAGCCCGTTGCCGCCCAGCATTCCCCGTCGGGAGTTCATCGCCCTGGCCACCGGCGCCGCCGCCGTACTGGTTGCCGGCATTGCCCTGGGGTCCGCCGGCGAGGCCGCCCCGCAGACGGCCCACGCCCACGACGGCGCCGCCACCACCGACCCCCACGCTTCGGCCCGGGCCCAGGTGCAGGCGCTCTCCGAGCTTTACCAAGCGCCCGAGAGCCTCGACGAGCTGCCCTGGAACCTGCAGCTCATAAGCGCTGCCCACCCCCTGCCTGACAGCTTCGAGGCACCGGTGCTGCGTGAGGTGGGCGAAGGCGACCACGCCGTGGACGAGCGCGTGGCCGACGACCTTGCAGCCATGCTCGCCGCCGCCCGAGCCGACGGCGTGAACCCCGAAATCTGCTCGTCCTACCGCACCTACGACTACCAGCAGCGCCTGTTCGAGAAACGCGTCCGCCGCGCCGAGAAAGAGGAAGGCCTGGAAGGCGAGGCGGCCGAAGAAGCCGCCGCGTTCTGGGTGGCCCCGCCCGGCGCCAGCGAGCACAACGCAGGCCTCGCCGTCGATATCGTAGATGCCGACTACCAAGAGCTCGACGAGCGCCAGGAAACCACCGCCACCCAGCAGTGGCTCATCGACCACTGCGTCGAGTACGGCTTCATCCTGCGCTACCCCACCGACAAAAGCGACATCACCTGCATCGGCTACGAGCCCTGGCACTACCGCTACGTAGGCCGCGAGGCCGCCCCCGCCATAACGGAAAGCGGCCTCGCCTTCGAAGAATGGCTCAGCGACTACCTTCATTTGTAAGAGCCCAATAGGCCATCTCTCGCCAGCCCAACCAAGACCGATCCGAGTCCTCAACAGGAGTTGAGCCCAAAGGAGACGCCGGGTGCCCTGACCGAGCGAGTTCCGCAGCGACGAGAACAGCCCAGTGGGCTGTTCTCCAAAGCGAGGACTGTCTGAGCGAATCAGGGTACCCGGCGGCTCCGCTCCCGGGGAGCCGCCGAGCGAGGATTGTCTGAGCGACTGCGCATTACCCCGTAGTCCGATCCTCGAGGAGCCGCCAAGCGGAATCCTACAACATCCAGGGCTGCACTATCGTAACGGGCAGGGCCGCGCTCACGATGATGAGGCGCAGCACGAAGCCGCCGATGAGGATGCCGGCGTCGGACACGGCCGAGATGGTCTGGCCCGTGCGCGAATCCTCCAGCTCGGGCTTGGCAAACCACAGCATCCAGCATTCCAGCACCGTGGGCAGCACCAGGCCCACGATAACGAACAGCAGCCAGAAGGCCACGGCCCAGTTGCCGCCCAAAAGTGCCATGACGCTCGCGAGGCCGGCCTCGCTGGGGTTGGCCGCCGTGATGAACAGCAGCGCCGCCACCAGCACGAGCTCGACCACCGGCAGCCAGAAGTGGAACTTCTTCAGCGGCACCACGGTGTTGAACTCGCCGGGGAAGGCGACAGCGCCCACCAGCAGCACCGCCGCCATGCCCGTAGACACCGCAGACACGAGGAACAAAATGGGCAGAAGCGCGGTGTTCCACAGCGGGAAGCCCTGGCACACGCCGAGCAGGCAGCCGGTGTAGGCCGCCACGCACAGGCCCATGACGGCACCCAGGATGTCGAGCCACTGGGGCACGTCGCGGTGCAGCAGGTCCAGCACCAGCGCGATAAGGGCCACCACCACGAACACGGCGAGGAACACCACGCCCCAGGTCATAACCGACCCGAAGTTCGTCAGCAGCAGCACGAAGCGCAGTGGGTGCGCGAAGCCGGCGGCCGCATCGGCCATCAGCAGACACAGGCCCACGATGACCACGGCCGGGGCGATAATGCGCCCGGCGCGAATCAGGTGGGTGCACGCGGGGTTGCGCAGCCGGATCCACGCGGAGGTGATGAACGCACCGCCGCCCAAACCGGCGAGGAAGAGGTACCACGCAATGATGGTTCCCCAAATGGGTTCGTAGGTCATCTCAATCACCTCACGTAGTAGACTTTGGCGCGGGTCAGGTCGCCGGCGATGGGCTTGGCGCCCTTCTCGGCAATGGCCCGGGCCACTTCGGAATTCGGATCGTCCAAGTCGCCGAACAGGCGGGCATGGGTGGGGCAGGCGTCCACGCAGGTGCAGGTGGTGGTGCCGTTTTCCGTCTGCACGGCGCAGAAGCGGCACTTGTCCACGGCGCCGGTCTCGGAATTGCGCACGCGCACCTGGTAGGGGCAGGCCGACATGCAGTACAAACAGCCGATGCAGCGGCCCTGATCCACGGCCACAATGCCGTCGGCGCCGATGTGGGCCGCGCCCGTGGGGCACACGCTCGCGCAGGGGGCGTCCTCGCAGTGCATGCACTGCAGGGGCACCGTCTCCACGCGCACGTTGGGGTAGGTGCCCACCTCCGCGTGCTCGTAGCGGATGAAGTCCTCGTCGGGCAGAAGGTTGTTCTGCCGCTGACACGCCGTGCGGCAGGAATAGCACCCGACGCACTTCGTGGTATCAATGAGCATTCCGTAGCGTGTCATCATGCACCTGCCTTCTCGACGGCGACCACGATCTCCTGGGTCAGGGGCGCGCCGTAGGCCGGCTCAAGGGAAAGGGTGCCGAAGCGCCCTTGCCGCACGCCCAGGCCGTTGGCCGCGGTCTGCTCGTCGTCTGTCACCCCGTAATGGCCCGCCAGGTACAGGGCCGCAGGCTCAATGGCCTCGGTCACGTGCACCAGCACCGTCGCGGAGTCCTTGTCGTTGCCAATGAGGGCCTCGTCTCCCTCAGCCAGCCCCAGATCGGCCGCCGTGGCGGCATTGATCCACAGCCCGTCGAGGGCGTACTGCTCGGCGATGGCCGCCAGCGGGGCGACGTTCGAGGTCACCGCGGTGGCCATAGGGGCCTGGTTGCCGGTGGTCAGGCGGTAGAACTCGAAGCCAAGTCCCGCCGGGGCCGCTGCCGGCTCCACCCAGGTGGGCACGGCGGAAAGGCCCGCGGCCGATGCCGTGGCCGAAGCGCATTCCAGAAGGCCCGACTCGGTCGCCCACGCGGCCGCCGGAGCCTCAAGGGCCACGGTGCCCACGGCCGCCGCGCTCGCGTAGTCGCAGCCGCAGGCCTCGCAGCAGGCCGCCGCCGCGTCTTCCACGGTGAAGCCGAAGGCGCCCTCCACGCCGGTGGCCGTCGCCAGCGCGCCCACGATGGCGGGCACTGCCCGAGCGTTTTCCACCGCCGGCTCAATCACCGGCGAGGACACCACCAGCATCGGGTGCGCCGCACCGGTCACCGTGGGCAGCTGAGCGCTCTCGGCCCAGGTGAGAGTCGGAAGAATCCAGTCGCAGCACACGGCCGTCTCGGTCATCTCCGGCACCAGGGCCACGGAAAGCTCGCAGGCCTCGATGGCCTCGGCCACATAGGCCGGATCCGGGTACTCGGCCACCACGTTGGCGTTCACCAGGAACAGGCCGGCGATGGCGCCGTCTTGGGCCCGGCGCAGCGCCGCGCCGGGCGACCCGGCCAGGGCCAGCGGGTAGGCCTCGGCGGTCACGTCGGCCGCCGTGGGCGTCACCGTGCCCACCGTCTCCTCTTCCCAAGCGGGAAGCGTCGCCGCCGCGAATACGCCGCCCGGGGCGTTCCAGGCGCCCAGCAGCCCGTTCACCAGCGCCGTGGCACGGGCGAGCTCGCCGGTGTTGGCGTAGGCACCGCCGTACAGGGCCATCCATGTCAGGTCGATGGCCGCGGCCGGCGCGGCGTCGGCCAGGGTGCGGGCCACGTCTTCGATGGCTGTCTCGGAAGCCCCCGTGACGCTGGCGGCCCAGGCCGGCGTGTAGCTTTCCAGCTCGGCCTTCCACTCGTCGAGCCCGGCCATCTGCGCGGCCGCCTCGTCGGTGACGGCGCCGCGGCTGACCAGCTCGTGGCCGATAGCCAGCACGAGCGCCAGATCGGTGCCGGCGCGCAGGGGCAGCCACTGGGTGGCCAGGGTGCCGCTGGCGGCCTGGCGGGAATCGGCCATGATGATGGCCGCGCCGCGCTCCTTGGCGGCGGCCAGGCCGGCCACGGTACCCGGATCGGGCATCTCAACGGTACTCGCGCCCAAAATGAGCACGGCCTTGGCGTTCGCGTAGTCTACCTCGTAGCCCGCATGTCCGGTGGCCAGGGCCAAACCCGCCGCAAGCGAGGCCGACCCGTACACCGCGTCGGTGTAGCTGTTGGCGCTTCCCCAGGCCGCCATCAGGCGGTCGGTGTACCACTGGTTCGTTGAGGTGCCGTCGCTGATAGCCGCTAGGGCCTCAGGGCCCTTCGACTCTTTAATGGACTTCACGGCCTCGCCGATGGCGGCGATGGCGTCGTCCCAGCTGACCACGTCGAAGGTGCCGCGCTCGTTGCGGTGCATGGGCTCAGTGAGCCGGTCGGCCGAAGCGGCGGCCGTGGCCATGCCATAGCCGCGGGCGCACAGGGTGCCGGCGGAAGCGGGGTTGGTCGCGTTTCCCACGACCTTGTCGATGTTCCCATCGACCACGTAGGCGGCATAGCCGCATTGTTTGGGACAGGCGGTGCACTGGGTGTTGACAACCTCGTCGGCAAAGGCCGTCTCCACCGCAGGGGTCGACGCGCAACCGGTCAGCGCCGCGCCGGAGGCTGCCAGAGCAGCTCCTGCGGCACTGGCGGCTACGAATCCCCGCCTGGTAATGGTATGAGACATTGCTCTATCCTCTCTTCGGTGTCTTAGGAGGGCAGCAAAACGCCGCCGGCCTAAGCCTCGGTCTCAACGAGCGTTGCCGTGGAAACCACGCCGCCGTCGATGACCTTCTGCGCGATATCTTCCCAATCGATGAACTTGATGGCGCCGTTGGGGCACTGCTCGGCGCAACGGCCGCAGGAGATGCACTTGGTGGACGTGCCCGTCTGGGCGTTCACCCGGGGCATGTTCCACGGGCAGGCCGCGGTGCACATGCCGCAGCCGATGCACGCCTCGGCGTCCACCACGCGGGCGCCCGATTCCTCATCGGCGGAAATGGCATGCACGGGGCAGTACTTGGCGCACTGGGGGTCGGCGCACTGCTTGCAGGACCCCACGGTGAACTCGCAGTTCCCGAAGATGCCGTCGTTGGTGTCGACACCGCTGCCGAAGTTGTAGTTCTCCCATACGTGAACGCGGGCGATGGACTGCTGAGCCGCACCGTCGTTCTTCAGGGTGCACATCATCTCGCAGCGCTGGCAGCCGGAGCAGCGGGCGCGGTCGGTGACGATCATTTTCGCAGGGGTGGTGCGCAGCTCGATGCGGCCCGAGGCGATGGATTGCGTCGTCACGCCCCAGGATGCCAGCACGCCGCCGACCACAAGGCCCGCGACGCCGCATCCGGCCATGGCCAGAACCGAGCGGCGGTTGAAGGTTTTCGGCTTGGGCTGGGCGTCGGGCGCCTCAGCGGCCGGGGTAGCCGGAGAAGCCACAGGCTCGGTGGCTACCGTTTCATTTTTCTGGGTGTCAGTCATTATGAACTCCCCCTCGTGTAGATACTCGTCATAAGAGAGAACTCAAAATCGCCAACGCCGCGCAACACTGAGGATCATAATCATGAATGAAGGATTCGTGTACCCTCATTGAGGGGGATTACCGATCGTTTTCCAAGCGGCCATGTTGCGGTTGAATGGCCGTCACCAGGCTGTCAAAATTTGTCCCCTCCTTGAGGGTACAACCGCCCTGAACTGCTCTTTTATACTACAACGCAACGGATTACTCCAAATCGCCGCATGGTGCCGCGCAACACGAGCACACGAAGAGATTTGGAGCTTATCATGGCAGACACGACGCTCGACGCGGGCAAGTCCTACGGCTGGACCGGCAAGATCCTCCGCGTCAACCTCACCGACGGAACCGTCTCCGTCACCCCCACCGACCCTTATAAAGAGTATCTGGGCGGCATGGGCATCGCCAACAAGATCATGTACGACGAAGTGCCCGCCGGCACCGACCCGCTCTCCCCCGAGAACAAGGTCGTCTTCGCCGTGGGGCCGCTGACGGCCACCGGTGTGCCCCTGGCTGGGCGCACTACCATCGCCTCGCTTTCCACCTACACCAAAGACCATCAGGTTATCGACGCCCACACCGGCGGCATGATCGGCGCGGCCATCAAGAAGGCTGGCTGGGACGCCATCATCATCGAGGGCGCTTCCCAGGAACCGGTGTACCTCGTCATTGACGACGACGATGTGCGCATCAAGTCGGCCGACAAGGTATGGGGCCTGGGCACCCGCGCCACCACCGAGGCGCTCTCGCGCGTGGAAGGCACCGACTTCTGCGTGGCCACCATCGGGCCCGCCGGCGAGAATCTGCTGCCCTACGCCTGCATCATCAACTCCCGCAACCACTCCGCCGGAGCCGGCACGGCCGCCGTCATGGGCTCGAAGAAGCTGAAGGCCCTCGTGGTGCGCGGCACGCAGCCCATCTACGTGGCCGACCCCCAGGAGGTGGCCGACCTTTCCGACTACATGCTGCGCGAGATCGTGGGATCGAACAACAACCACGTGGTGCCCTCCACCCAGCAGGAATGGGCCGAGTACTTCGACAAGGGTAGCCGCTGGACGGCGCAGAAGGGCCTGACCTGGGCGCTCGCCGAGGGCGGCCCCATCGAGACCGGCGAGCCGAAGCCCGGCGAGATCAACACCGTGGGCTACCGCTGCATGAAATCGTTCAAAGACGAGGGCCCCGAGGCCGAGAAGTACACCATCAAGATGGACGGCTGCCACAGCTGCCCCATCCACTGCTACTCCGACATGCGCGTGCCGGCCAGCGCGGCCAACGGCGGCTACGAGATCACCGGCAACACCTGCGTGCCGAACTTCCCCTTCACCAACTACATGATCGGCATTCTGGGCGACAAGACGCCGGTGAAGGCCCAAAGCGAGGATGCCCTCGTTTGGGACCAGGTGTTCGGCTCCACCATGGACGATCTGGGCCTGTGGTGCAACTACGGCCAGATCTACCGCGACATCGCCCACTGCTACGCCGCCGGCGTGTTCGAGCGCGTGCTGCCGGCCGAGGAGTACGCCGCCATCAACTGGGACGGCTTCATGAACAACGATCCCTCCATGGTGCCGCCGCTGCTGACCATGATCGCCCAGAACGACTCCGAGCTGGCCTACGTGGGCCACGGCCCTCTGGTGTGGACCGAGCGCTGGGACGACATGGAATGGAACGACACCGCCGCCTCCTGCATGATCAACCCGCGCGGCTGGCCGGTGCACCACGCCCATGAGTGCTTCGGCCAGGTGGGCCTGCTGTACAACATGGTGTTCAACCGCGACGACATGATCCACTCCGCCGTGAACTTCCAGGGCTGCGGCCTGCCCTTCGAGCTGAAGCAGCAGATCGCCGCCGAGGTATGGGGCGACGCGTCGGCCATCGACCCGGACAAGAACTACACGCCTATGAACGAGTACAAGGCGAACTTCGCCTGGTGGTCCATCGTCACCGACGTGCTGCACGACTCGCTCACGCTGTGCAACTGGGTGTGGCCCATGACCATGAGCCCCACGGCCGCCCGCGACTACCGCGGCGACCTGGACCTGGAGGCCAAGTTCATGAAGGCCGTCACCGGTGAGGACTACACCACCGAGGACCTCTACAAGATGGGCGCGAAGATCACCACCCTGCAGCGCGCCAACACGGCCCGCGGCATGACCGACGCCGCCGGCGCCATGGGCACCAACGACTTCCGCAACATCCACGACGTGGTGACCGAGTGGCCCTACACCATGGACCCGGACATCCCGGTGTTCACCGAGGGCACCAACAAGATGGACAAGGAAGACTTCCAAACGGCCCTAACCATGATGTACGAGTGCTTCGGCTGGGATCCGGAACTGGGCTGCCCCACGGCCGAGTGCCTCGACTACTACGACATGCCCGACGTGAAGGAAGACTTGGCCGCCCTGGGCCTTCTGCCCGACGCCTAAGTCGCCCCTGAGAGCTCCGAAGAGCTCCCCTTCGTGCAGAGCCCCCGCTATTCCGGCGGGGGCTCTTTTTGGTTCTGGTTGGAAGTCGTCGGGATCGGGCTACGGGGTAGTGCTCAGTCGCTCAGACAGTCCTCGCTCGGCGAAACAGCCCACTGGGCTGTTTCGTTCGCTGCGGAACTCGCTTGGTGAGCACCACCCCGTATCCCTCTCGGCTCAGCCGAGGTTGAGACTCTTCCTCTTTCGAAGATGAGACAGTCTATGAGACAGCCAACCGTCTGACTTGTCTCATCCCACAGGGTAGCAGCGCAAGTTTATACGTTGCGGTAGCGTTCCACGGCATCCCATTCGGCTAGGGCGTTGGCTCTCCGAGGGGTGAGGAAGCGGGTGGAATAGAAGTAGACGTCGCCGTTGGAGGCGACGGTGCGCTCGATGTCGTCGGCGCGGCCCTGCTCTCGGGCAGCGTCGAAGGCCTCCTCCACTACTTCAGCGCTCATGCGGAAGGGGTCGTTGGCCAAATTCGCGCGGGCCATAGGGCGCGGGTACACTTCCGACTCCTCGCGCACGCACTCGATAAAGGTGGTCACCGGATCGTCTTCAGCAGCAAGAAAGGCCCACCGAGCGAAGGCGTCGGTCATGGCCGCGCCATCGTACAGGTAGTAGCTAGAACCCCCCATGAGCAGCCGAATACCCTCGCATTCCGGAAACGCAGGAGTCGCAGCGCCAGAAGGCCCTTCCCCCGCCACGCGCTCCTCCGTAGGGCAAGGGCCACGCCCTTGCCGCCCCTCTACAACCGCCGTCGGCTCCCCCACCCCCGCAACGGCTCCAAGCCCCTCCGTAGGGCAAGGGCTCTGCCCTGGCCGCTCCTCAACGGGCGTCGCCGACTCCCCGTCGCCCCCCTTCTGCACCTTCCCACGGTGCTTGAACGCCGGCGCGCCCACAGGACGCCCGTTGGAAGACGAAAACGCCGACTTCACATGCCGGTTACGGGAGCGCTGGCCCCCGCCTTCCCCAGGCACCTCCTTCGCCGGGGCCTCCCCGGCCACAGCGCCGGCCTCCATAAGCCGATCGTACACGGCCATTTCCACATCCTCAGCCGTCAGGCCCTCGGGCACAAGGCCCGCGGCCTCCCACTCGCTCGGCTGCGACAGGCGGCTCTCCCGCGTGGCGGCGCGCACCGCGTCCATCACGGCCGCAATAGCCCGCTCGCGCACCTCGTCGGCCGAGAGCGCCTCCCCGGCCCCCTCGGCACCGGAGCCTCCTTCCGCAGCGATCCCATCAACCGACCCGCACGCCGGCAGCTCGTTCAGAATATCCTCGCCACGCTCGGCCGCCTCGGCCAGGGCCACGACCGCCGCGCGGATCTCGTCTTCCTCGCGCATGGTCACTCGCCCTCCATCTCGGCCACCAGAAGGTCGGTGCGCGTATCCCGCAGCGAGCAGTGCTCGCACATGAGGCAGGGCACGCTCATGGTGTCGCAGGGCACCACCGCGTCCAGCTCGGCCAGGCCCGCGCCCTCGCGCGCCAGGAAATCGCCGATCAGCGCGCGGATGGCCTCCACGGAAAACGTCAGCGTGTTGGTCTTGCCCACGGGCACCCCGTCCACCGCCGCGCGAATGTCGTCGGTCGTAATGGCCAGGGCCTCCTCGAAGGTCTTCCCCTCGATCATTTCGCAGGTCACGCTCGCGCACCCGGTCATGGCCAAACAGCCGCGCGTCTTGAACCCGGCCGCCTCAATCACCCGCGTGGCGGGGTCGATGCGGGCGAACAGGCGGAAGGCCACCTCGCCGCGCTTCGACTTGCCCACCATGGCCTGGGCGTTCATTCCCTCGGGGCGACCCCCGTTGTGGTAGTCGGCCACAATGGACAGCAGCCGGTCGGAATAGCTTTCCACCGCATCGGCCGATTCGGTCTGGTAGGCATCGGCCGTGCGCAGAAGCACCCGCGTCGGCGGCTCGTGGTAAATATCTCGCTCGCTCATGAAAGCGCTCCTCTCGAATAGCGGGGCCGCCGCGCCCGCGGCGTCGCACTGGCGCAGCCCCTACCTTCTGCGCTCAGGTTACCATGACCTTTCCGCGCGTATTACCCTATTTCAGGCGATGTCACGTTGCAGAAAAGAAACAAGCGTCCCGTTTGCGCCCGAAGATCGGTCGGCACGACACGCGAAAACGGCTATCATGGGGAAGCGGCCGCGGGCCGCATCGGGAGGGAGAGGCCGCACGGCCTTGGGAGGAAGGTATCCATGAACACAGTCGGCAGCGGCATCGCCGCCCGCCTCGGGGCGTTTTGGCCCATGCTCGCGGGCATCGTCTGCGCCCGCACGGCCCTTATCGTGGCCTGCTACGGAAGTTACGCCGCCACCGACGACGGCCTGTTCACCGACGGCGCCATGCTCGCCTGCTGCCTTTTGTTCGCCGTGCTGCTCGCGCTCTTCGGCCGCCGGCGCGGCGTCCTCTCCGAGCGCGTCGTGCTGGGGCTGTTCGTCGCCAGCGTCGCGGTGGCCACGGGCTGCTCGGTGGCCCTGGGCGCCTTCGACAGCACCGATCAGGCCGTGCTGTCCTTGGGGTTCGCCCTCAGCGTCCTTTCCACCCTGGCCCTGTCGCTGTGCATGTTCTACTGGCTGCGCGCCCTGCGCGGCGCCGACGAGGTCACGGCGGCCCTCTACGTGTTCGCCGCCTTCATGATCAGCGCTGTGGTAGTCTACCTGCTCTCGTTTCTGCCCGCGCCGGCCCAGAACCTCATCGGCGCGGCGCTCATCGTGGCCCAGCTCGCCTTCCTCGGCCCTGCGGCGGCCCGCGAGAGTATCACCGAGGAGCGCCGGCATCGCCGCGCCCGCACCTTCTTCACCTTCGCCCGCAACCATATGCAGGACGGCCGCTTTCTTATGGCCTGCACCGTCGGCATGGGGGCACTCAGCTTCGTGGACGGCTTCCTGCGCGGCTACCCCGACGGCCTGCCCATTCTGTTCACTCCCGAGACGCGGCTCGCCAACGTGGCGCTCACGCTGTTGGTCTGCGGGCTGCTGCTTGCGCTTGTCATCCGGCGCCGCCAGCGGGTGATGACCGTCGGCATCTTCACCGTCATGGCCCTGCTCGCCTCGGCCTCCCTCGTGCTGTTCGGCGCCTTCCCCAGCCGCTGGGATATCGGGGCGGCGGTGGTGAACACGCTCAACGTGGTCATCTGCGCCTACTGCTGGTACGTCATCATCGCCTTCACCAGCTTCGGCGACCGCGACCCCTACCTGTACGCTATGGCCGGCTGGGTCATTTGCTTCGGTATGCGCTCGGTGGCCCGTATGCTGCTGTTCTTCGTGTACCCGCTTACGGGCAACGACTTGTTCATCAACTCGCTTCTGGGGGCGCTCATCCTCGTGGCCTCCCAGGTGGTGCTCATTCAGTTCCTGCTGGCCGAGCACGGGGAATCGACCCACGAGGCCCGCTACCAAGACGCTCGCAACGCCGAGGCGCTGCGCCGTGCCGAAGCCGCCGGCGAGCAGGCGCGCCTTGCCGCCGAGGCCGAGGGCGAACGGGCGCTGCGCCAGCTGGAAGAGCAGTCGCAGCTCACGCTGAAGGAGGCCGAGCGCGACGTGGCCAACGCCCGGGAGGCCCTCGCCAAATCCGAGCAGACCCTCCAGCAGCTTACGAGCCACCTGGCAAGCCTTCCCGCCTTGGAGGCTTCCGCTCCCGCGCCTGAGGCGGCCGCCCCTTCGGGCCACACCCTGCAGGAGGCGGTCCGGCGCATGGGCGAGCAGTTCCTGCTCTCCAGCCGCGAGGTGGACGTGCTGGCGCTGTACGCCGCCGGCTACACCCAGAAGAAAGTGGCCGAAGAGCTCTTCATCACCCCGGCCACAGCCCACACCCACATCAAGCGCATTTACGGGAAGTGCGGCATGCATTCCCGCCAGGAAATCCTAGAATACCTGGCAAGCTACGGAAGCTAAGGAGCCCCCATGAACGAGCATCGCCCCGCACCGGAAAGCGCCACCGGCAAGTCCGCCGGCACCGACCAGCAAGCGACCGGCAAGAAACCGGCAGGCAGTAAGCAAGTCACCGGCACACCCCAGTACCTGCGATGGCTCGGCATCCTGTGCGCTGTCATGGCGCTGTTCTGCGTGGGCGTGTTCCTCATCGGCTACAAAAGCCCCAGCTTCGGCCGCGTGGCCACGCTCGTCCTGCTCGTAGCCGCCAGCATCTTCTGCTTCTGGCTCTCAAAGAAAAAGGCCCGCTAGCAAGCGGGCCTGGGGCATCATCGTTATCGCAGCCTAGTTGTCATAGCTCTCCTTCAGCGCCGCGAACGCGGGCATCGAGCGCTCGATGGTGTCGCGGGCGATGCAGTAGGAAAGCCGCACCCAGCCGGGCACGCCGAAGCTGTCCGAGGGCACAATGAGCAGCTCGCATTCCTTGGCGCGCTCGGAGAACGCGTTCGCATCGGGTTCCAGCGCCCGCACCCACAGGTAGAAGGCCCCGTCCGGCTCCACGTACTCGTAGCCCAGCGAGGCCAGCCCCTCGGTGAGGATGCGGCGGTTCTCGGCATAGGCGGCCACGTCCGACGGCTCGTTCACGCAACGGGCGGCCACGCGCTGCAGCAGCACCGGCGCGCACACGTAGCCGAGCGCCCGGCCCGCGCCGGCAATGGCCACGGACAGCTCGTCGCCGTCGGGGGCAGTGTCCGACACGTACACCCAGCCGATGCGCTCGCCGGGCAGCGACAGCGCCTTCGAGTAGGAATAGCATACGATGGTGCGCGCGTACAGCGCCGGCACCCAGGGCACCTCGGCGCCGTAGGTGATCTCGCGATAGGGCTCGTCGCTGATCAGGTACAGCGGGCGCCCGAGCTCTTCCTCCTTGGCGCGCAGCATTGCGGCCAGGGCCTCCAGGCTCTCACGCGTGTACACCGCGCCCACGGGGTTGTTCGGCGAGTTGATGATGACGGCGCTCGTCTTGGGCCCGATGGCCGCGGCCAGAGCCTCCACATCGGGCTGGAACGAGGGCACCGATGCCGGCACCTCCACCACCGTGCAGCCGGCCGCCTCAATCCAGGTACGGTACTCCGGGAAGTACGGCGCCACCACCACTACCTCGTCGCCAGGGTGCGTCACCGCCGCAATGGAAGCCGCCAGGGCCGCCGCCGCGCCGGCCGTCATATACACGTGGGCCGCCGTGGCGGGGAAGTCGTAGCGCTGCGTGATGGAGTCGGCAATGGCCTGGCGCACCTCGGGCAGGCCCGCCGCCGGCGAGTAGGCGTGAAGCGCCACCGGGTCGCCGGCAATCAGCTCCTCCATCGTGTCGCGCACCAACACCGGCGCGGGCACCGACGGGTTGCCGATGGAGTAGTCGAACACGTTCTCGGCGCCGATTTCCGCCTTGCGCGCCAGCCCATAGGCGAACAGCTCGCGAATGACGCTCGGCTCGTCACCCAACCCGTACATCTTCTCGTTGATCATAGCGGTACCTTCCCTTCAGTATTTTCCCCAGCATACTACAGCGAGATATAGCCCCTGCCGCCTTCTACGGCAGCGGCGCCACGGCGGCCTCGGCGGAATCCACGGCGGCCGCCCCCAGCTGCACGATCTTCTCCTGCAAATCGGGGTGCGCGCGGAACACGAAGGCGCGCCCCTCCTGCTCGCGCACCAGGTAGCCCTCGCGCTCCAACGAGAGGAAATCGGCCCGCGCCGTGCCGTAGGCGACGCGGAACGCGCGCTGGTGCGGGGCAATGCGCATGACCGCCCCCGGCTCACGAATGAGCGACGAGAGAATCGACATCTGCCGGTGGTTGATGTCCGACTCGAAGATGCGCTCGATCTGCTCGTTCAGCCGCTCCAGATACACGAGCGACCGGTTGAGCTTCTCCAGCTGGAACAGGTAGCGCTTCAGGTTCAGTTCGAAGTAGGGCGTGAAGTCGAACCCAAAGCCGAAATCGCGCGACCAGTGGGCAAACACCGCCTCCTGGCGCGCCGCGTCCACAACGTCGTCTCCGGGCTGGGCATCAAGGCCGTCGGGCAGCCACGACATAACAGGCAAGTCCCACTGGATGGCGATGATGTTGCGCAGCAGCAGCCCCACCAGCACGTTCAGGTGCGGCACCACGTTGAAGTAGCGGAAGAACCACACGATGTTCACGATGCGCAGCACCGGCCCGAAGCGGATGTCGTCGTCGGAGCTGCGGGCGCGCTGGCATACGAGGTCCATAAGCACCTGCGATTCCGGCGGCGGCAGGCGCGGGTCCAGCGGCACCGGGTTGCGGTCGGGAATCTCGGCCAGGTCCACCCCCTCGATGAGGTCGTAGTACAGCGTCTCGATGAGCCCGTGGGTCACCTCGCGGGCCGCCAGCGCATCGCAGCGGCTCGAGAGGCTGAAGTAGTTCGCCACCAGCCGATCGAGCGAGGTGACGGGCGCCTGACCCACGTACAGCTCGTGCACGCGGCCCTCGTCCACCTCGATGTCCTCGGCCCGCAGCCCCCCGATAAGCGTCTGCTCGAGGAAGCGCGTGATGAACGACGAGCCCTGCATATCCGCCAGCGAGTGCGCCAGCGACGAGTTCCCCTTGCAGCGCACCTCCATCATCTCGGAGTCGAAGGACAGCGCGCTCGTGGTGATCATCCACATGTCGGCTTCGCGCTCCGGGTCGTCGGGGATGAACACCGCGGCCTGCTTGCGCACCGCCGTGAGAATGCGCCAGATGTCCTCTTTGGAAAAGCCGGCGGGCAAGTCGTAGCGGTTTAGATCGTCGAACAGCAGAATACCCACGTCGGCCGCCGTTCGCAGCTGCATGAAGCACGGGTGGCTCATAAAGGCCACCGTCTCCTCCACAAACGCCTCCCGCTGCGCTTTCGTTGTCATAGCAGCACTCTCCTCTTGTCTACGTCGAAAAGCCGTGCCAGAAATTCTATCATTTTTTAAGGGTTCAACTATCTATTACTTTTTCTATTACTATCTAGAATTATCTTTCTTGTTATCAGAATTCTAGATATTGATAGAACGTGTGCTGAGTTCTATAGTGAAGGCAATCAAAGAAGCACTGTCCCTAGAAAGCAAACCCGCTGGTAAGGAGGCTCATCATGGACTGGCCGATCATCATCCGTTAAGGATTCCGGGCGTCAACCGCCCGCTACCAAAGCTCTTGTGCCATTCCTTTTTGGGAATCTGAGGTGAGAACCCCGCTGCGAAAGCCCTTGATACGCAGCGGGGTTTCTTGCGTCTTGGGGGGAATTCCCGGCAGGCCGATCAGCTCAGGAACGTCTCAGGAGAACGCGTCGGGCGTGATATCGGCGGAAAGCGCGCCGGAAGACTCGTTGCCGAGGGCGTCTACGGCATGAAGTTCCCAGGTGCCCGAGGTCAGGCTGAAGCGCCACTCCCCTTCGGTGGCAGCGCTGGCGGGGCGGCTCGTCGGCTCCACCCGTTCGCCGCTCTCACTCACGCACCAAGCACTTGCTACGCCCGAGCCATCGCGCAACACGAACACGGTCGTCGCACCCTCCGTGAAGCTCTCTGCCAGCACAGGGCCGCTCGTGTCAGCAGGCGCCTCGAAGGTATCCGGCTCTGCCTGCGGCACCGGCTCGTCCGGCACCGGTACGGCGCGAGGCGCGAAAAGGGCGAACCCGGCTGCGCCGACGGCCACGGCCAAGGCCACCGCACCGCAAGCGCGGGTCAACCACTCGTGGCGCCGCGGCTCCGAAACATTCCCATCGCCGACTCTCCCCAGCGTCACGCCTGGCGCCGGCGACGCCTCCACGGCCGCCGCCACCGCCGGCCCAAGCGCCGCGCCCACGGGCAACAGCCCCAGCTTGGCCCGCAGCTTCTCCAGCGCACTGGCGATGATGCGCTTCGCCGTGGCCCGCGACACCTCAAGCTCTTCGGCCACCTCGGCCAGCTTCATGCCCTGGTAGTAACGCAGCAGCACCGCATCGCGCTCACGATCGTCCAACTCCTCGCGCAGGGCCCGCGCGAGCCGCGCCCGCTCATCGCGGGAGCTCACCACCGCGCCGGGGTCGGCCACCGCCTCGTCGGCCACGGCCCCGCGCTCGTGGGCCGCCGCCTCCAAGGCCTCATCGTCCACTGGCGCCGGCGCCTTCGTACCGCCCTGGCGCTTGAAGTGGTCGCGGCACAAGTTACGGGCCACGCCATTCAGGTAGCCGACGAAGGCCTGCGGTCGCACCTCGGCCAGGTTCTTCCAGGCAATCAGGTACAACTCCTGCAGGATATCCGGCGCAGCATCGGGCCCCACCTTCCCTAAAATGGCGAAGTATTGAATCTGCGCCGTCTGCGCATACAGCTCGTCGAAGGCGGCACGGTCGCCGGCCTGCGCGCGCCGCACCAGCCGCGCCAGTTCCCGATGGCTCGCTCGCCCGCACCCGTCTGCCATGCGCCCCGCCTTCCGTCTCGCCGCCCAACAATGCCGCGAATCATAGCACACCTCCAAGCACGCGAAAGGTTGCTTGGAGGAGGCCGCCTTCGGCGTAAATACCGCGCCGGAGGGCGCACGGGCGTGGTACGCTCAGGGCCGCAAACGCGAGGTAACCGACCAGTCACGAAAAAACTTTGAGCCACTTTCCCCATCGGCTCCATTTAGGCAAGATTCAGTGTCGAAACAGCCGCCCGAGCGTCAGGGCATTCGGGCCAACCCATAGGAGGACAAGCCATGATCTGGGGAAAGAGAAAGAAGGCGAACGGAACCACAAACCGCAGAAGCGTCAGCGGAAAGCTGGGGAGGGCGCTGCTGGCAATCCTGCTCGCCGCCACCCTGATTCCCTGCTCCCCCGAGACGCCGCAGGCGGAAGCCATGGAGGGCACGAATAATTACTCGATCCTCTACGACATTCAAAACATCGATGGAACGCCCGCCCTCATCGAGGGAAACACGCTGCGCGTCGCCTCAACCCTCGACTCCAAGCACTACGACTTCTATTCCAAGCCCTACCTCGTCAGAAGCACCGCAGGCTTTAAGCCCAAACGAACCATCTCGCTTTTGAGCAGCTGGACGCTGCGCCTTCGGAGCAATATCACTCCCCTTACCTCTTCCGAAATGAACAAGAAGTTTTACGACGTCTATATTTCGCTCGGACTCGGAGATTCAGACACATACAGCGAATTGGACGGCATAGGGATTTGCATTTTGGGACAAATCCAGGTCGCAGGTATGAGCGCTCCGCTCACGGAAAGCTACATCATGCGCTTGGCCAAAGGTGAGAACGGAGAGAAGCTTGTATACCGCAACCCAACTTTTCCCAGCTCCCCACCAAGCGTAACCATCGCCTACGATGCCCCCACCGACACGTTTACTGCTTCTATGAACGGAGAACAACTTACCGCTCTCGACAATTTTCGTACTACCTACCTCGGCTCCGATCGCGCTTATCTGCATATCACAGGCGGTGCGGAGTGGAGCAACGAAAATGAACCGAACTACTCAACAACTAACCCCGAGAAGAGAGCGCCCGACACAACAAGAAGCATCTCCGTCTCGTTCGAATCTATGTCTCTCCCCCATCTCGATCCCGAAATCAGCGGAATCAAACTTTATCGAAAGAATCCCACGACCGGAGTCTTCGACCTACCCGTAAAGAAAGATGACGAACTTGAGCCCAATGAAATCGTGCGAGCGGTGTGCACCGTGCGCAACATCAACGCTGGCTCAATAACGGGCAGCTTCCGGGAGCAATTCGATATGCACCTAAAGCTCGCGGACACGGACGCCTACCCCACGCGGGGCATCGCGCCCTTCGCGGACGCGGCGCACCCGCTGCAGGTGGACGGGAAGACCGTGGCCACCGCCCCCGGCGACAACACGCTCACCGGCGCCAACGGGGTTCCCCTCACCCTCGTGGGCACGACGCCGGTGGAGGTGTCCTACTACGCGAAGGTGAACCAGGGGTCGGCCGCCGTGAGCGTGAGTCACGAGCTCATCGAGGACTCGTTCCAAGGCAGCCAGTTCAAGACCGTGGAGCTTCTGCCCAAGCGCGCCCTCGTTCCCGGCGATCCGGGCGACCCGACTCTTAAGCCCGGCACCGACTACCACTACACGCGGCTGCCTGCTGCCAACGAGAACGGGTGGAACGGCATCGCGACCTCGCCCGTGGACGTGACGTTCTACGCCGGGGACTTCGACCGGTTCACCGTCACGGGCGCAGACGGCTCGGCCTTGGGCACGCTCTCGGGCGGCCAGAAGTGGACACAGTCGGCCGACGTGGACGCGCTGCCTGTCACCTACCAGGCGAAAAACACCGTGAGCGAAGCCCTGTCCACCACCGGCGAGGACACCATCCGCATCGACACCCAGGCGCCGTCGCTCTCCCATGATGCCGACACCGGCACGCTTTCCGCCGACGACACCGGCGCTGCCGGCAAGGCGACCTCCGGCATCTGGAAGATCGAGCGCGTGAAGGCCGACGGCCGTGCCCTCGGCACCGAGGACATCACCCCGCAGTCTCACGCCGCAGCCGCGTATGCCGATGAACAGACCCGCTGGGACTTCCCCCTCACCGACGGCAAGGGAGCCGCCACCCAGGCCGTCGCCGACGCGCAGCCCGGCTTCTACGTGGCCACCGATGCCGCGGGCAACCGCAGCGCCGTCTTCGAGGTGAAGGAGCCCGAGACCCCGGTCGACCCCGGCCCCGACGAGCCCACGCCGCCCGTCGACCCGACGCCCGATACTCCGAACAAGCCCGGCACCGACGACCCAAGCGGCAACAACCCAGGTACCGATAAGCCGGTCGCCCCCACCGTAACGCCGAAGCCGTCGGGCGATGGCGACGATCCGGCGCCCAAGCCGCTGGCCCCCACAGTCACCGACAAGGATCCCACCACGGGCCTTCAGCACGACACCGTCGAGCACGCGCTCACCCTGCCGACGGCCCCCGGCTCCATCACGCCGGCCATGATGGGCCAGCTCATCGCCGACCGCTACGTCGTCACGGCCAACCGCCCCGATGGTGCCATCACCGCAGGGCAGGTAAGCCTGTTCGACGCCGCAGGCAACCCCGTGGCGGCCATCGACCGCACGCGCCCCGGCACCTGGGTAGCCGAGCAGACCTTCACCGATTCCGCCGGCAACTCCACCACCATTCGGCTCGCCATCACCGTGAAGGAGAACACCATCAGCGGAACCATCAGTTCCGAAGGCGACGGCACCGCCGGCAGTTCCAACTCGGCAGGATCTGGAAGCGGCACGAACGGCAGCAACGGCACCGGTACCGGAAACGCGCTGCTCACGCGCCTCACCGACCTGCCCCAAACCGGCGGCCTCATCGGCCCGTGCCCGCTGCATATTCTGTTCCTGCTGATGATCTTCGCCGTATCGGCCTATTCGGTGCTGCGCCTTACCGACGAGCCGCGCCGGCGCAACAGCGACGCCTACCGCAACGACGAGGTTCTGCGGGCGCGCCGCTACACGGTGTTCGACGGGCTCGTCCACGGCGTTGTGGCCCTGTGCGCCGTGGCCCTGGCCCTGCGGCCCTTCTGCCTCTACGACCTGCTATGGGCCGCCGCCACGGTGGTTGTGGTTCTCTTCTGGTCAGCCCTCTTCCTGCACCGCAGCCGCTCGGCGAAAAGAGCCGCAGCTCGCTAAAGCGCAAGACAGAAGAACGCCCGAGCCGGCTGCGCTCCAAAAGAAAGCAGCTGGCCCGGGCGCCATTTTTCATTTAGGACGCTTCTGCTGTTTAGAACGCGTCGGGGGTAATGTCGGCGGAAAGCGGCCCAGTCGATTCGTTGCCAAGAGAGTCCACGGCATGCAGGGTATACTCGCCCGTCGGCAGCTGGAAGACCCATTCGGAAACCGAAGCGCCACCTTCAACTGCCGCAGTCGCGTCAGGCCCTTCAGCATCGCCCGCACCGATAGCTTCCTCAGCGCTCCCGAACGCACCCTCCTCACCTTCTTGCAGAGAACCAGGCTCGAAGATATTCCCCTCGGCGTTCTCGCACCAGACGCGGGCCACTCCGGACTCATCGGCCAGCGTCACCACCGTCGCGCCGTCGAGCGTGCTCACCTCCCGCAGCTCGGGCCCCTCGGTATCGGCCGACACGGCAACGGCCTCGGCCGGAACCGCAGCGGGCACGGGCTCCTCGGGAACTACCTCGGGGCGGGGCAGCGTCACAGCAATGCCCACCACGGCAACGACCGCCGCCACGGCGGCCGCGCCCACGGCCTTCGCGGCCCAATCGCCCCGACGCTCCCGCGCCGCCGCATCGGCCGCGCCCCGCAGGCGAGCGCCAGGCGCCGGGTCGGCCTCCACTGCCCGCGTCAGCGCCGCCGAGAACGCCGCACCCACCGGCAGCACGCCCATGGTGCGCCGCAGCGTGGCCAATGCCTGGTTGATCAGCCGCTTCACCGTAGCCAGCGACACATCCAGCGCCTCGGCCACGTCCGCCAGTTTCATCCCCTCGTAGTAGCGCAGCAGCACGGCGTTTCGCTCATCATCGGAAAGCTCCTCGCGCAGCGCCCGAGCCAGCCGCGCCTGCTCGTCGCGACCATCGGCCACCTTCGCCGGGTCGGCCATATCCGCCGGCACCACCGGCCCGCGCTCGGCCAGCTCCACCTCTAAGGCCTCGTCCTCGGTAGGGTCGGGCCGCCTGCTTGTGCCCGCGCCGTTAAAGTGTTGCAGGCACAAGTTCCGCGCAATGCCGTTCAAATAGCCGACGAACGCCTCGGGCTTCACAGCGGCAATGTTCTTCCACGCGATCAGGTACAGCTCCTGCAGCACATCGGGCGCTGCCTCGCGCCCTACTTTGCCCACCAGCGAGAACCACTGCACCTGCGCCGTGCGCGCGTACAGCTCGTCGAAAGCCGCCCGATCGCCCGCCTGAGCGCGCCGCACCAACCCCGCCAACCGCCGATCCCGCGCGCCGTCCCGAGCCATCCCAATCCTTCCATCAGCCTTTCACTGGTCGCGGATAATAGCACAACCACCCCGCCGCGCAGAACACTACCCTAAGCCCCATTAGTGAAATTGGCATTTCACTAATGTTTCACTGTTTTTCACTTTCAGCCTGAGACGCTTGAGCAGCCTCTGCCTCTCGAATCATTTCCAAATCTCCGACTGCTTCCAATATCTGCTCAGTGCGCTCCTCACGCATCTGCCTGATCATCTCTGCAGGATCGGGGAAATCGTCCGGCACCTCAATGGGCCCGCGCTCTCTGAGTTCTTCCATGATCCGCTTTCGCTTTGCAAGTCGTGCAGCTCGCTCTGCCTTCTCCTCGTCACTAAGAAGATCAGTTACGAGCGGAGCGGCCCAAAGCGCATTTTTTACGGAGCCATGGTTCTTGCGATAGCGCAGGAACTCACGCAGCACGTAAACCGTCTGCTGGGACACGCTGCGGCATTCCTCGGCCGCACACTCCTTTAGCTCCTTATAGAGGTCATCAGGAAAGTCTTTCACTTGCAAGGCAGTCATGATTTTCTCCTTCTTTAATCATACTTTATGGATGCACATTACCTCATTGGTTCTGCCATCACAAGGTTGAGCAGCACGAAGATGCAAGCAGTTGCACGAATATCAATGAAGCTCCTGTGGAAGACACCTCGCGGCTTTTCGGAATTTTTTTGAGCCGAAACCTCAATCAGCTGGATTAAGAACTGGAATTCTTGTCTAAAAATCCGGGCGCTGCGTCAACAAGCGTACCATAACCATAAGGAGGAAGCTCATGACCTGGGGAAAGAGAGCTAGGGGAACCACCACACACCGACGGCAAAGAGGCCGAGCATTCCGCGCCGCTATCGCCGTCGCCCTCGCCTGCTCGCTTCTCCCTAACGCTTCCCTCACACCCACCGCTAAAGAAGCCGATTCCTCCACGGCCTACGCTGCTGAGGACGGCGGTTTTGCGAGCACCACCGACTACACCAAGGTGTTCAATATTGATAATATCGTTGGGAGGCCAGCGGCGATCGACGGAGCGACCCTCAGAGTTGCCACTACACTAGGGCATTCAACATCTACACCGATGTACGAAGAAGACCCTGACGGAAGTGCATGGTCCAGCACCGGCTCATTTACCACTAAAGCAAAAGTATCGCTGCTCCACGATTGGGAAATCTACGCAACCCCATCGGCGTCTTCCATTGTTCCGCACAATAGGTCGACTTTGGTGATTGCCTTATACAGCTTGGGCCTCAGCAGCACTTCTGATCCACTCGGAATAAGCGGCTACTCATGGAGATACCAACATATATGGCGAGAGAGCTCGCCAGAAACTACCTCTCTTGAAATATATCACTCAGAAAATGGAGCGTTCGTAGAATCGCTGAACCCCGTGGTGCCCGCTAACTGGGGAAACGAAGAAATTCGTTTTTACTACAACGCAAAAACTGGATCTCTTACACTGGAAGCAGGAGGGGGAACGCTGGCCAACAACATCAAAGCTCTTATGCGGTGCGACAGTGCCTACTTATTTCTCGGCGGAAGTCTTTATTGGCGGAGCAAGGACGGACTTGCCGTCGCCAACGCTCCTCAAGGAACGCTGGAACTCACCTTCAACTCCATGTCGCTGCCCCATCTCAACCCGCAGATCAGCAGCATCAAGCTCTATCGACTTAACCAGGCCACCGGGAAGTTCGACATCCTCGTTCAGCCGACCGACGAGTTGGATGACGACGAGGTCGTGCAGGCGGTCTGCACGGTCATCAACGCCAACGCCTCCTCCGCGGCAAGCGGCTACAGCGAGCGGTTCAACATGCACCTGAAGCTCGCGGACACGGCGGAGAACCCCACGCGGGGCATCGCTCCCTTCGCGGACGCGGCGCACCCGCTGCAGGTGGACGGGAAGACCGTGGCCACCGCCCCCGGCGACAACACGCTCACCGGCGCCAACGGGGTTCCCCTCACCCTCGTGGGCACGACGCCGGTGGAGGTGTCCTACTACGCGAAGGTGAACCAGGGGTCGGCCGCCGTGAGCGTGAGTCACGAGCTCATCGAGGACTCGTTCCAAGGCAGCCAGTTCAAGACCGTGGAGCTTCTGCCCAAGCGCGCCCTCGTTCCCGGCGATCCGGGCGACCCGACTCTTAAGCCCGGCACCGACTACCACTACACGCGGCTGCCTGCTGCCAACGAGAACGGGTGGAACGGCATCGCGACCTCGCCCGTGGACGTGACGTTCTACGCCGGGGACTTCGACCGGTTCACCGTCACGGGCGCGGGCGGCTCGGCCCTCGGCACGCTCGCTGGCGGCCAGAAGTGGACGCAATCGGCCGACATTGACGCGCTGCTGGTCACTTACCAGGCGAAAAACACCGTGAGCGAAGCCCTCTCCACCACTGGGGAGGACATCATCCGCATCGACACCCAGGCTCCGTCGCTCTCCCACGATGCCGCCACGGGAGCCCTCACTGCCAACGACACGGGCGCCGCGGGCAAGGCAACCTCCGGCATCTGGAAGGTCGAGCGCGTGAAGGCCGGCGGCCGCCCGTTTTCCGCAGAGGACATCACGCCCCAGGCCAGCACTGCCGCTGAGCCCCTGATACCCGGCGGCACCTCGGCCGCAACCGCATATGCCGACGAACAGACAAGCTGGGACTTCCCGATCGCAGACGGCAAGGGGGCCGCCACCCAGACCGTCGCCGGCGCGCAGCCCGGCTTCTACGTGGCCACCGACGCTGCCGGCAACCGCAGCGCCGTCTTCGAGGTGAAGGAGCCGGAGACCCCGGTCGACCCGGGCCCCGACGATCCCACGCCGCCCGTTGACCCGACGCCCGACGACCCGAACAAGCCCGGCCCCGGCGACGGAGACGACGATCCGAACAACCCCGCCCCTGACACTCCAGACAATCCCGATAATCCCGGCGGCAACCCGAAGCCGCCGACAACTGACGACCCTGCGCCAGACACTCCTGGCACCACCGATCCCACCTTCCCCGCTATCACGCCGAAGCCCACCGACGAGCAGCCGAGCCCCACCCCGCTTGCGCCCACGAAGACTGAGCGCGACCCAGTCACCGGCCTTACCCATGCCTGGATGGAGGACTCCCTCACACTCCCCTGCTCTTCCAAGCCTGTTTCGCCCGCCATGATGGCTACCCTCATTGCCGAGCGCTACACCGTGGGCGCTGGGCTTACTTCCGCCAACATTTCCGCCGGCGCGGTGCGCCTGCTCGACGCCGAGGGCAACGCGGTCGACGCCATCGACCGGGCCGCGCCGGGCACCTGGTACGCCGAGCAAACCTTCACCGATGCCCAGGGCAACCGCACCACCCTGCGTCTCACGATTACGGTGCGGGAGGATTCTGCCTCGGGCTCGCTGACCAACACGGGCTCTGGCTCCAGCCAGGGCGGCGGCAGCGGCAACGGCTCCGCCAATGGCAACGGTACCGCAGGCGACACGCGCACCAACTTTACCGCCGCGCTGACCGACCTTCCGCAGACCGGCGGCATTTTGGGCCCGTGCCCGATGCATATCCTATTTGTGCTGTTGGCGCTGATGTCGACAGCCTATTCCCTCATGCGCCTGCGCCAATGCCGCACCTCCGCCGATGCCCAGCGGCAAGGGCACGGCCCTTGCCCTACGGAGGGGGTTGGAGCAGACTCGTTCGCCCGCATCGGGCGGCAGAAGCGTGCGGAAGCGCTTGCATGCGATGCGGCCACCTTCGTCGAGCGGCAAGGGCATGGCCCTTGCCCTACGGAGGCGACTGAGGAGTTCTCTGGTGGTGGAAGCGTGCGGCGGGAACGCGGGCGGTATCATTACCATGCTTTCGACGCGCTTGTGCATTTTGTCATCATCGATGGCGCGCTTATCTTGGCGTGGCTCACCTTCTGCCCGCTCGACTACCTCTATGCCGCCGGCGTCATCGCCCTCACCCTCTTCTGGGCGTGGCGTCTCTCCCGCAACCCGCAGCAAACCCCGCGTTTTTGCCAGGCCACGGAAAAAGTCTGACAATTTCGCCCGTTTTGCTGCGGGTAGGCAGCGGTTAACTTTTCGCCGCAACGCTCTGACCTGGTGCTATTCTCAACAAGAAGAAGTTCCCCTCTTCTAACACCGCAACAAAACCCCCTAAATTGTCGGACTTTTCAAAGCATCCGACAAAACAAGGGGTTTTGCTGCGGTTGAGGTCCCGCAGAGCGAAGATCCCTCCAAGCTGAGAGGGCCCAAGCCTGCTTCCGACCTCTGGGGTGTGCTAGCTTGCCCCTACCCCAAGAGATGCCCGGGCCCTTCCGCGCCCTAAGAAAAAGCGGGCCCCTCCGAAGAGGGGGCGCCGCAGGGCCATCCCGAAACGTCGGCGTAAGCCAGTTCGCATTCCGAAAAAACGGGCCCCTCCGAAGAGGGGCCCGGTGCAGTGCTGCCTCGAAACGTGGGGGCGTAGCGCTTACCGCACGTCGTCGAGTTTCTTGCCGGAATGGTCGTGGGTCATGCACATGGCAATGAGCGCGATGATGGCGATAACCACCATGTACCAGGCCGGCGCGATAGCGTTGCCGGTGATGTCGATCAACCAGAACGAGATGAACGACGCCGAGCCGCCGAAGATGGCGTTCGCCAGGTTGAACGACAGCGCGAAGCCGGAGTAGCGCACGTCGGTGGGGAACGTCTCGGTAAGGTAGCTCGCCAGCGTACCGTCATTGATGGTGAGGATGAGACACATCACCAGCTCCACAATGAGAATCACCCAGAAGTTCATGGTGCCCAGCAGCATGAACGCCGGCACCGTGAGCACGATGAAGCCCACGCAGGCGCCGATGAGCATCTTCTTACGCCCGAAGCGGTCGGAAATGCGCCCAGACAGGAAGATGAACGCAATGTAGACCACCAGCACGATCGTCGTAATAGTGGAAGCCGAGCCGGGATCGTAGTTCAGCGTTGTCTCCAGGTAGTTCGGCAGGTAGGTGAGCACGGCGTAGAAGCCCACAGCGTTCAGCACGCAGGCGCCGAACGAGATGAGCAGAACGCGCAGATGCTTCGTGAACAGCGTGCGGATGGGATGCTCTACCTTCTCGCCCAGGGCCTTCATGCGATCCTGCATCTGCGCGTACACCGGGGAATCCTCCAAGTGCGTACGAATGTAGTGCGTGATATAGCCCAGCGGAAGCGCCAGCCAGAATGGAATACGCCAGCCCCAGTTCACCACGAACTCGGAATCGGCGCCCCACACCGTGAACATGAACGTGGCCAGAAGCGATCCCACAAGTAGGCCCGTAGCCGTGGAAGCGGGCACCATCGAGCAGTAGAAGCCGCGGTGGTTATGCGGCGCGTACTCGGCGATGAAGGTGGCCGCACCCGCATACTCGCCGGCGGCCGAAAACGACTGCACCATGCGCAGCAGCAGAAGCAGCAGCGGCGCCCCCACGCCGATGATGGCGTAGCCGGGCAGGCAGCCAATAAGGAACGTGGCGCCGCTCATCAGCAGAATGGACACCGAAAGCGCCCACTTGCGGCCCTTCTTGTCGCCCATGTTGCCCCAGAAGATGGCGCCGATGGGTCGCACGAGGAACGACAGCGCGAACACGCCGAAAGTACTCATAACCGCGACGGTGCGATCCTCGGCGGGGAAGAACACGAGTGCGATGACCGTGGCGAGGTAGGAATAGCTCGCGTAGTCGAACCACTCGATGAAGTTACCGAGGAAGGAAGAGCCGGTCACTTTGCGCAGAACCGCGTGCTTCTCTGCCTCGGTAGCCTCGGCGTAGGTGGATGCGGCAGCCTGACTACTCATGACGACCACCCCGCTCGATCAGGTGAGTTGTGAAAGTTCCAATCATGGCTTCTCCTTTCAATATGGCCGTGACTGAGCTTTCATCTTACCATACCGATCATTTTATGCAGGCGACAATAGGGAAATACTCACGTGCATAATTTTGTTTTCCTTAGAGCGAAATCCAAGTTCAACAGGGGAAAGCGCGGGGCGCTGTCTCGCGGGGCGCTGTCTCGCGGGGCGCTGTCTCACCAACAAAAAAAAGGAACCCGCACGGGGCGGGTTCCTTCGATACGCGTTTGCGCGGATGCGTGGGTGGTGCTTACTTCCACATCTCGGGGCGCACGAGGGTGGGATCCTCGACGCGGT
>CAJUSP010000017.1 GCA_910589165.1 uncultured Adlercreutzia sp. | reverse complement strand
AAATTCCTGGTTTGGGCCTTTATTGCCACTTGACAATGTTCTACTCATATTAAAAGGGGAACCGGGAATTGGCGCGCGGCGGGCGAGGCGGCGCGGACGCTCGGCGGCAAGCTCTCCTGGGCTCGGCCTTGGCCACCGGTTGCGCGCCCTCCTACGCGTCGTTGCCCACGAGCGAGTTCACGATGGCGCTTACGATGGAGATGACGATGGAGGCCACGAAGGCGCTTCCGAAACTGGCGATGTAGAAGCCTGCGCCGAACAGGCCGTTGGCGAGCCAGGCGGCCAGGTACAGCAAAAGCGTGTTCACCACCAGGTAGAAGATGCCCAGCGTGAGCACGGTCACCGGCAGCGAGAGCACCTGCAGCAGCGGCTTCACTGACATGTTGATGAGCGACAGGATAAGGGCGAAGAACACAATGCCCGCCCACGAGGCGCCGTTGCTGATGATCTCGATGCCGGGCACGAGCCACACGGCCGCGGCCACGGCGATGGCAGTGACGATCCAGCGAATGATGAAGTTCATACGTACCTCCTTTTCCAGTAGGGCCATTATGTCAAAATGGGGCCATGGCAAGAAAACACGACAACAATCCGAAACGCACCAGTAACCCGCAGGGCAAAACGGGGAAGGGAAGGGGCGGCCAAAGCCGCTCTGCAGCCAGCAAGAACTCCCGCAAATTTTCCGTAGGGGAGGGGCTCTGCCCCTCCCGCTCAGCGAGAACAACCCCTTCGGCCCGCCCCGCTGAAAGGACTGCGGGCTGCGCGCTCTGCCCCGTGTTCGGGCGGTGCGGCGGTTGCTCGCAGCTTGATGTGCCCTACGAGGTGCAACTGGCCGCCAAGCAGCAGGCCGTGGCCGACCTGTTCGCGGGCCTGGCGCCGGAAGGCGCCCTGCTGCCCATCCTGGGCATGGACGACCCCTTCCACTACCGCAACAAGGTGGTATCCCCCTACGCCCCGGCCAAGGGCCGTGTGGGGAAGGGCCGCAAAGGAGTTCCCAAGGGCGGCAAGGGCGCGGCGCCCGCCAAGCTCACCCGCGCTGACATCCTCACGGGCATGTACGCCCCGGGCACCCACCGCCTCATCCCCACGGATGCCTGCGCCATCGAGAACGAGACCGCCAAGCGCGTGACCCTGGCCGTGCGCGACATCATGGCGCGCTGGAGCATGGCTCCCTACGACGAGGACACGGGCGAGGGCTTCATCCGCCACGTGGTGGTGCGCGTGGGCCACCAAAGCGGGGAAGTGCTCGTCACCGTGGTCACCAACGGCGAGGAATTCCCCTCGTCGAAGGCCTTCTGCCGCGAGCTCAAGCGGCGCGTGCCCGAAATCACCACCATCGTGCAGAACGTGAACACGCGGGCCACCAACGTTATCCTAGGCGAGAAGGAGCGCACGCTTTTCGGCCCCGGCTTCATTCTGGACACGCTTTGCGGCCTGAGCTTCCGCATCTCGTCGCAGTCGTTCTACCAGGTGAACGCCACCCAAACCGAGATGCTCTACGACGAGGCCATTCGCCTGGCGAACCTCACGGGGAACGAGACGGTGATCGACGCCTACTGCGGCACCGGCACCATCGGCCTGGTGGCCGCCAAGCGCGGCGCCGCCCAGGTCATCGGTGTCGATGCCGTGGCCTCCTCCATCCGCGACGCCGCCGCCAACGCCCGCCACAACGGCGTGGAAAACGCCGAGTTCGTAGCCGAGGACGCCACGAAGTTCATGCGCGAGTTGGCGGAAGCGGAGGGGGGCGCTGTCTCACCTGAGGCACCTCTCCGGGGCGTGTCTCGCGACGGGGCCGCGCCGCTTGTGTTGCTCATGGACCCGCCCCGCGCCGGTTCCACCCCCGAGTTCCTGGAAGCCGCCTGCAGCCTGGCTCCCGATCGCATCGTCTACATCTCCTGCAACCCCGAGACCCAGGCCCGCGACGTGCGCCAGCTCGTAGAGGGCGGCTACACCGTAAAAGCCCTCCGCCCCGTAGACATGTTCCCCCACACCCACCACGTAGAATCCATCGTCCTGCTAGAAAGAAGGCATGAGGAAAACCCCGAATGAGAGTTGAGCGTAGAGGGATACGGGGTGGTGCTCACCAAGCGAGTTCCGCAGCGAACGAAACAGCCCAGTGGGCTGTTTCGCCGAGCGAGGACTGTCTGAGCGACTGAGCACTACCCCGTAGCCCGACCCCGGAGGAGGTACAAGAAGAACCATGGCCGATATGCTTCAAAAGGCCCAGCAGGCGATCGCAACGCACGACCTGTGCGCCAACGATGCCGCCGTCTTGCTCATGGTGTCCGGCGGCTCCGATTCCACGGCCCTGGCCTACCTGGGCGTCGCCCTGCGCGAGGCCGGCGCGGTGGGGCCGGTGGCCATGCTGCACGTGAACCACCAGCTGCGCGGCGATGAGGCCGACGGCGACGAGGCCTTCGTGCAGAAGCTCGCCGGCGCGCTGGACATTCCGCTGTTCATCTGCTCCATTGACATCGCTGCCGAGGCCGAGCGCACCCGCGAGAACGTGGAAGCGGTGGCCCGCCGCGAGCGCTACCTGGCCGCCAACGAGGCGCTGCGGTCCATGTGCCAGCACGAGGGCTGCCCCCTCTCCGAGGCGCGCATCTTCACGGCGCACACGGCCGACGACCGTATCGAGAACTTCTACATGCGCTCCATCGTGGGCACGGGCCCCGGCGGCTTCCGCTCCATGAAGTACCGCAACGGCCCGGTCGTGCGCCCGCTTCTGGACGCTACCCGCGACGAGCTGCGCGCCTACCTGGACGGGCGCGCCGAAGCCGGCGAGCCGGTGGTGCGCGACGAGGCAGGGGCGCTCTGGCGCGAGGACGCCACCAACGCCCATACCGACCGTTTTCGCGCCTACGTGCGCCACAAGGTGGTGCCGCCGGCGAAGGAGTGGAATCCTGCCATGCCCGAGGTGCTCGTGCGCTCGATGAACCTCATCGCCGACGAGGACGATATGCTCGACGCCATGGCCGAGACCCTGGCAGAGGAATCCAGCGCGTGGGTGGCCGAAGACGACACCTTCGGCACGGACCGCTCCGAGGGCTTCCGCCTGCTGCCTGCCTTCGGGAAGGCGGCCCGCCCGCTGCAGCGCCGCGCCGTGCTGCGGCTGCTGTCGGCCATGCTCGGCCCCGATGCCCGCATCGATACCGCCAGCGTGGAAAAAGTGCTCGATGGCTTCGAAGAGGGGGCGCCGAAGAGCGGGTATGTGGCCAATATCCAGTATGATCTGGCCGTAAGCGCGAACAAGCAGGGCGTCCTCGTGGAGCCCATGGCCTACTTCCGAGCAAGGAGGAAGAAGCATGACCGACAAGCATGACGAGTTGCAACACGAGGCGGCCCAGGCCGTGGCGAACGAGGAAGTACGCCAGGCCGTGGCTGAGGAATCGGAGCGTCCCGCGCCGGCCTTCGAGGTCATCCTCGCCTCCAACAGCCCGCGCCGCCGCGACCTGCTTGAGGCTGCCGGCGTTGCCTTCACCGTGCGCACGCCCGTGACCCCGGTGGACGAGTCACTCGAGCCCGACCTGGCCGCCAACCCCGAGGAAGCCGCCAAAAAGCTCGCCGAGCGCAAGGCCGGCGCCGTCATCCAGGAGGTGCTCGCCGAAAACTACGAGGGTATGCTCATCGTTATCGGCGCCGACACCATGGTGGTGCTCGACGGGAAGATCTTCGGCAAGCCGCGGTCCGCCTCCGATGGCAAGCACATGCTGCGCCAGCTTTCCGGCCGCACCCACGAGGTCATTACCGCTGTGTCGGTATGGATGGTAAACGCGCCCACAGCCGAGGACATCTCGCTGGGCTTCCGCACCTTCGCCGATACCAGCTACGTCACCTTCCGCGACCTGACCGATGAGGAAATCACCGATTACCTGCGTAAAGGCGAGTCCTTCGACAAGGCCGGCGCCTACGCCATCCAGGGCGAGGGCGCCTCTCTCGTGGACCACTACGAGGGCAGCCTCGACACCATCATAGGCCTGCCCGCCAACCGCCTCATCCGAGAGTTCCCCGATTTAGTTCCTGCCTCTTAGGATTTTCTGAATTCATCGGAGCGGACGCGTACTGTTGAACTACAATACAAGCATGATAGTTCAATCATGAGCCGACCTACGCAAAGGAGCAAGGTAATGAAGGAAGACGGTTTCATCGACTGGGGCGCGTTCGGAACGCTGCTGAAGGCCTCCCGCGTATCCCAGGGTTACTCGCGTGGCCAGTTCCTCTGCGATGCCATCAAGGAGAAGACGGGCATGCGCGTCTCCGAGCGCACCATCTACGCGCTGGAAGAGGGCACCCGCACTCCCTCTACTGACATCTTCATCGCGCTTCAGCAGGTGCTGCCCGAACTGCGTGACCCGGAGTACCTGAAGGCCCTGTTCCCCAAAAACAACATCACCGTCGCCATCGTCGAGTTCTAATCGGGATTGGTGCGTGAGACAGTGCCCCGGAGGGGTGTCTCATGTTCCGAAAGACATGCGGCGCATTCGCGCAGAGGCGGATATCGAACATGAGACACCCCTCCGGGGCACTGTCTCACGAATGGTGCCGCTGCCGTATGGATCAGAAGCAGCGCATGATGAGTTTGCTACTTGGAATTCGCGAGCGGAATAGTGGGAAAAAGGGAGGTAGGCCGCGAAAAATCGGTTCCGAATCTTGACAATTAGGTACGGGGGGGGGGGCATCTTCGTTGACAAACTGTTGAAAGCAACGAAGATGCCCCGCGCGAGCCCGGTGCGGCCCCGCCGGCGACCGCGGGCGCTAGATCGGAGACCCTTATGGAGGACCGCGCTCGTACTGGCAGGGGCCGAGCGGCCCTTGCGGCCCTCGGCCTGCTGCTGGCCGCCGCCGGCGCCCTGGTCGCCTTCACCATCGCCTTCGCCGACGTCGCATGGCTCGTCTCATCGGTGCATCAAGACGTCACGGAGCAGCAGGTTGCTGAAAGTACCGAGCTTGCAGCATCTGAAGAGCCGACGGGAACCTCGTCGCCCTTCAGCGGCAGCGCCCAGCTGAGCGCCCTCGATCTGGCTGCCCAGGGGCTACCCTTGCGGGCTGCGGCAACCCCTCTGGCGGCCGCCGGCGCGTCGTACCGCTACAACACCATGGACCAGGTGCTTTCCGTTGCCGGCCCCTACCGTTTCAACGCCGCGGGGAACAGCAACTGCGGGGGCCGCTATGGCAGTTGGGGCACACCCTGGTACTCGTCTCGCTATCCGGCATCGAGCATCGGCGCGTCACTGCCCGACGGCGTGGGCGGCACGAAGAACTCCAGCAGCGGCTACCTCACGCAGACTACGAACCGATCTCGCATTGCCCGCGCCTACCTCGTCGTGTCCATGACGCAGCGGGCGTCCACTTACAACACGATGCCGCTGGCCACCTATGGTTTCTACTTCTACGGGCCGAAGGGCGGGGGCAACTTCTACCAGCCTCAGACGATGTTTCTCGACGGCGCCAACTCGCGCGTGTCGTGCTACTACGACGTGACCTCCTTCGTGAAGGGTCAGGGCTACGGCTGGTACAGCTGCGTCAACATTCCCTTCGGAAACTCGGGTACGGGAGGCACGGATTGCTTCGCAGCGTGGAAGCTGGTGGTGGTCGAGGAGGACACGAGCCTTCCCACGCGCATGGTGCGTCTGAAACTGGGCGGCGACGGTGTGGCCACGGGCAACTCTTCGTACGTGACCATCGACGGCGACGGCTTGACTACTGGGGCGGTAGGGGGCGCCGCTCCCACTGGCGAGCTGGTGGTGGGGCTCGATGGCGGCGACATGAGCGACTCGTCGCAGATGCTCAACTACCGAACGTCTTCAGCGAGCTCGGTCACCGCTGTCTACGACAACCGGGTGCTGAGAGCTGCGGATAAGTTCTTCACGATGCAGGTGGACGTTCTGGGCACGCGCGCGACTTTGGATCCCGCGGCTCGCACGGCCAGGACGGGCTCTACTTCCAGTGCGGGCAATCTCACTCTCCCTGGAGTGAACAACGGGCTGTCGTTCACCCAGTCGAACACCGATTTGTCGGTCATGCGCGTCAACGATGCGGCCAATGCGGGCTCGCCGTCCATCGGCTCCGGGCTGACGAGCGTGGGCCTCTCCGTCAACACGAGCAAAAACCCCACGCTGCTTTCCGTGCTGGGTATGGCCCTTGATGTGAAGGTGCCGCTTTTCCAATCGAACCTTATCGTCACGAACGAGCGCGGCAACGGCGTGAAAGAGAACGCCTGCACCACCACCGATGCGGGCTATGCGCCGACTTCGCATTACGCATTGCCGGGGGATCGACTGAAGCTCGATGCCACGTGTGATAACGTATCGGGCGGGTCGAGCCAGATTGGCGTGCGCAATGCCTCGATGACGGTTTCGGCTCCGGCCTTCGCCAGCATTGATGTCGACAGCATTGATGCACGCTACATAATGCCTGATGGAACCGTGGTGGAGTTGACCAACGTCACGGTGTTGGGAACGACGGTGACAGCTGCCCCCCAGCCATCGGTGAACCTGGCGACGGGCGGCCGCTTCGAGATCACGTTTACGGGCCCCGCGAAAAGCAGCGAGACCTACACCGCCTACGAAAGCTCGATGTCGGTGACGGGCACCTTCGTCGACGAGCAGGGAACCACTCACTCCACGGTGCTCGACAAGCTGGGTAGTGCCTACACCACGACGGCGTCCGACAAGTTGCGCTACCGGCTGGACGTTCGCACGGTGGCGGGGACGGGAACCGCTGCGGCTTCGGGCTCCGATTCCGCCAAGGACGAGACGGGGGTCCTGTGCTATCCGGGCGACTCGACGGTCAAGGCAAGCGGTGCTGCCGGCGTGAACAACTATCTGAAGGCGCTCGTGGTCGACGGCGTCGTTCGCGACGACCTTCTTTCCGGTGACGGAGCTTGGTCGCTGGATGTGCCCATGAACAACGCCGACCACACGGTGTACGCCGCCTACGCCCCGGGCGACAAGCCGGTGCGCGATTTCTATCCCGTTGAGACAGCGGGCGATGGGGGAGTCGGCTCACTCACGCCCACGACGCTTGTGGCCGCGGGCGATTCGCATCAGGTGTCTTGGAGGGCCGCCGAGGGCCACCGCATTGTGTCGGTGACCGTGGACGGGGCGCCGATTCCCGTGACGGACGCCCGCGAGGGGTCGCTCGCCTTCGATGCCGTGGGCGGCGACCATCGGGTTGAGGTGCGCACCGAGCCCGCGGAGGGCGGCGAGGCGCCGACGGGCTTCGCCCTGCGCACCCAGATTCTTGGGGGCGAGGGCTCTATCACACCAAGCGAACTTTCAGTTCCTGCCGGAGAGAGCCGCGATGTCTCGTGGGTGCTCGGTGCCGGGTGGAAGGTGCGCTCCATCGAGGTGAATGGGAAGGTGCTCGGCGGCCAGGAGCTCGAAGGCGCCGTTGCGCTCGGAACGCTGCGTCTCGATGACTTCCAGAGCAACTGCTCGGTTGTGGTGACGCTCTGCGAGGCAGCCCGCCCCGACCCTTCCGAGAAGGAGAATTACGACATCCAGGCCTCCTGGGTGGGCGAGGGCACCGTCGGCCCGACGGCTTCTGTGGAAGCAGGGGGAGCCCACACCGTGACGTGGAAGGCGTCGTCAGGTTACGCGGTGCTCATGGTAGAGGTGGACGGCGTCCCCCGCCCCGATCTGATGGCTCAGGGGCAGTCCGGCTCCCTTCGGTTCGAAGACGTGGGGGCCGATCACGAGGTCTTCGTTCGCTTCACGACAGCTGCCTTCGAGCCGCCCTCGGTGAAGACCCACTCCGTTGCCCTCGAAGTTCGTGCGGGCAAGCTGACCGGCAGCGTTTACGCGCGGTACAACTTGACCACCGATGGCTTCGGAACCTACGAGGAGGGCGCCTCCCCAACGGTGTGCGTAACCCATGCCAAATCGGTCACCGGTTATCCGATCCACGCTATCAAGGAGATTTACGTCGACGGCGTGCAGGTTGAGAAGTCGACAGCGACGTGGAGCCGCACATTCACCGATCTTTCGAGCGACCATCTGGTGACGGTGGTGGTGGAAAGCGCCTCTCCCACCACTGCCATGGTTCAGGTGACGACCGAGGGGCCAGGCACGGCGGGGCCGTCGGGGGCCTATAAAACGCTCGGGTCGTTCTCGGTTTCGACGGCTCCCTATCCTGGCGCCCGGGTGACCGAAGTGCTCATCAACGGCAAGCCGTGGTCGTCCTTCGGGACCAAAGCCACCTGGAACGGAGCGACGCTTTCCTGCACGAATTGGTCTCAGTACGCCAATAGCAGCGAGAAGACCGTCACGGTGCACGTGGTGTTCGCCTGGCGGGAGGATCGCGTGCCGGTGACCACGAGGGTGTCTGGAGGTCCCGGGACGATTACCGGAACGGGCGATGTGCCCGTGGGGCGCTCTACGGACATTGCCTGGACGCCGGCCGAAAACTGGCATGTGGACAAGATCCTCGTGAATGGAGCCGAGCGCCCCGACCTTCTTGCCCAGTGCGGCACAGGAAGCGCGCGGCATACGTTTTCGGGCATCGCCGATGCTTTGGATGTGGAAGTGGTGGTGGCGCCCGATCCGCCGAAGCTGACGGCCGAGGCGGTGCCGGCCGAGGGCGGCACGGCCGCGGCACCGGCCGAGGGCACGGTGGCCTGGGGCGAGCCGGCCACGTTCACGTGGGCGGCGGCCGAGGGGTGGCGAGTGGCCTCCATCACGGCCAACGGGCTGCCCATCTATGGAGGAGCCGCACCGCTCTACGAGGCAGTGGGGAACTGGACGGCGCCTGCGGCCAAGGGGCCCATCCACTTCAAGGTGACCTACGAGCCTCTGCCGACGTTCCGGGTGGCCGTGGCCACCGAGGGCAACGGCGAGGCCTCCGTGACGGCCGGGGGCGAGGCCGCTGCGGCCCAGACGGTGATGCTGGGCGGCTCGGCCGAGGTGAGCTGGGCGCCGGCGGCCGGCTGGCGCGTGGCCGGCGTATGGGACGGCGACGGGCAGATCGCCGACAGCTCCGATGGGCCCGGCAGCTATCGCTTCGACGACATCCGCGCGGCCCACGAGGTGCGCGTCGTGTTCGAGCGGGCCGTGTTCACCGTGACCACCCACGCCGACGACGCGCTGGGCACCATCACGGGTACGGCCGAAGTGCCCCGCGGCGCCGACCATGTCGTTTCGTGGTCGGTGCACGACCCGGAGAAGGCCTTTGTGGAAGACGTCCTGGTGGACGGGGCCTCGGCGGGCGATGCCGTGACGGCCGGCGGTCGCTACGAGTTCGCGAACGTTGCCGCCGACCACGACGTGGCGGCCCGCTTCGCGCGCATTCCCGACAAGGCCCTTGTCGTGGTAACGGCCTCGGGCGGCGGCGAGGGACACCTCGTCGGCGGTGCGGGGCCGGCCTTCCCCGCCGGATCGTCGACCGCGCTCGGCTGGACGGCCCAGGAGGGCTACACCGTGAAGGGCGCGCAGCTGGCCGTGTCCGACGCCGACCGCAATCCCGTGGCCGAGCTCTCGCGGGTGCTCACGGCCGACGAGGTGACGGCCGGCCTGGCCGACGGCTTCACGCTGGAGAACCTGCGCGAGGGGCACCTTTATGAGCTGCATCTTACGTTCGAGCTGACGCGGTTCGCGCTGAGCACCTCGAGCGAGGGCCAGGGCGCGGTGACGCCCACCTACGAGGAGACCTGGGGGTCGGACGCCCGCGTGGCGTTCACGCCGGCCGCCGGGTGGAAGGTCGCGTCCGTGACTGTCGATGGCGTGGAGAGCGTCGAGGCAGCCGCAGCCGGCTTCGTCGTGTTCCGGAATCTGAAGGCAGGGCACAAAGTGCACGTGACCTTCGCCCCCATCATGCTGGGCCTGTCCATCACCGGAACCCCGGTGGCAGGCGGCTCGGTGTCCTTCGCGGCCGCGACTCCGGACGGCACCGCGGTGAGCCGCGACGGGGGCGCGGCGGGGCGTGCCGAGGCGACGCTTCCTTGGGGAAGCCGGGCGGCCCTTGCCTGGCAGCCGGCCGAGGGGTGGCGTGTGAAGACGCTGACGGTGAACGGCGCGGCGGCGCCCCTCCCGGAGGAGCCGTCGTGGCCCGTCGCGAGCCTGGAGAGGGACACGGACGTGGCCGTGACCTTCGAGCGCATTCCCTGCCAGGTGACGGCGACGGGGGCGCCCGCCCAGGGTGGCACCGTCGCCGGAGGGGGCACCGTGCTCTACGGCGACGCCGCCACCGTGACCTACGAGGCTCGGCCTGGCTGGCACGTGGCCGCAGTGGAGGTGGACGGCGCCCCGTGGCCCGTGGAGGCCTTTCCCTCCTCGGTGACCCTGGCCGACGTGAGGGCCGACCACGCTGTGGCCGTGACCTTCGAGCGGGACAGCCATCCGCTCACGCTCACGGTGAGCGACAAGGACGGCGGTACCATTATCGGCCCGACGACGGTGCTCCACGGCGAGGACGCTACGGTGACGTGGAAGGCGGCCGAGGGCTGGGCGGTGACCGCCGTGTCCATCGATGGCGTGCCGGTGGATGTGGAGGCCACGGGCGGCGCGGCCGGCGGAGCGACGACGTTCGCGGCGGTGAGTGGCCCCCATGCCGTGCATGTGACCGTGGAGCGGCTGCGCTTTCCGGTGTCCTGCGCGGTGGCCGAGGGCAACGGATCCATATCCCCTTCGTCCACCGCGGCCTTCGGCGACGACGTGAAGATCTCTTGGGAGCCGGCGCGGGGCTGGAAGGTGCGCGAGGTCCTGGTGGACGGCACGCCTCTTAGTGCCGACGAGGCCGCGGCAGGTACGTTGACGCTCTCTGATGTGCGGGCGGCCCACCGGGTGGAGGTGGCTTTCGCCCGCCAGGTGTTCCGCATCGAGACCTTCGCCGATCGGGCGCTGGGCACCCTCACCGCTTCGGCCGACGTACCCTTCGGCGAGGACTTCCCTGTGCGCTGGTCGCCGAACGCCGGGGCCTATGTGGCGGGTGCGGAGGCCGACGGCGCTTCGGTGGATGACGCGGCACTGGCGGCCGGCGAGTACTGGTTCCGCAACGTGAGCGCACCCCACACCTTCGCCGTGGAGTTCGCCAAGGTGCCGGGCAAGGCGCTGGTGGCCGTGGTAGCCTCCGGAGAGGGCACCTTCTCGGTGGCCGACGGGTCCGGCGCGGCCCGCGAAGACGGTCTGTTCAACCCGGGCGAGACAGCCCGGGTGGGCTGGCAGCCGGCCGAGGGGTGGCGGGTCGCGGGCGCGACGCTTGCCGTGACCGGCGCCGACGGCGTGCGGGGCGATCCCGTGGCGCTGGACGATGCCCAGCTGGCGGCCGCCCTCGAGGGGGCGCTTAGGCTGCCTGTCGGCGACGGCGCCCTTCAGGAGGACTTCATCTACCAGATTTCCGTAGCCTTCGAGCCCGTTCGGTATCCTATCACCACGGCGGCTGGCCCCGCGGAGGGAGGCGTCATTACGGCGAGCTACGAGGTGACCCATGGTAGCGACGCTGCGGTGTCCATCGTGCCCAATCCCGGATGGCGTGTGGCCGAGGTGATGGTGGACGGCGCGGCCGACGACGCTGCCGCCGAGGCGGGGCGCGTCGGTTTCGCGGCCGTGACGGGCCCCCATGCCGTCGTGGCCACCTTCGAGCAGATCATGTGCCGGGTGTCCATCTCTGCCGGCCCCGAGGGAAGCGGCACGGTCGCCGTCGGCGGCGCGCCCGGGGCGGATGCCTCTGCGTCGGCCTCCGCCGAGCTGCCCTGGGGGTCGCCCGCGACGCTGCAGTGGCGGCCGGCCGAAGGCTGGCGGGTGTCGTCGGTCGCGGTGAACGGCGCGGCCCAGCCCGGCCTGGCCGCCGGCGCCGAGGCGTGGGAGACGGCCTCGCTCTCCGAGGACGTGTCGGTGGAGGTGGCCTTCGACCGCATCCGCTGCGGCGTGCTCGTGTCAGTGAGCGACCCGGCCGGAGCGACGGTGACGGCCCCCGACACGGTGGCCTGGGGCGACGATGCCCGCGTCACCTGGGCGACGGAACCCGGTTGGCACGTGGTGCGCGTCATCGTGAACGGCGAGGAGCGCCCCGACCTGGCGGTCCCCGGCGTGAGCGAGGTGCTGTTGGAAGCCGTGCGATCCGGCCAGTCAGTGCATGTGGAAGTGGCCCGCGACGACGCCGGCAACCCCGGCGGCCCGGTCAACCCGGGGCCCGATGAACCGACAGGACCGGAGGGCCCCGCAGGCCCCGATGCGCCCGATGATCCCTCGAAGCCAGACGGCCCCCAGGATCCGGCGCCCCCAGATGACTCGGGCGGCTCTTCCTCTCCTGGCCGTCCTGGCGGCTCGGGAGGCTTCCACGGCAACGGCAGCGCATCGAGCGAGGGCGGCAGCACCGGCGCCAACCGCCCAGGCGGAGCGGGATCGACTGGCTCCAGCTCTGTGGGCGCCAAGGCATCGGCGGCTGAGCAGCCGACCGTCGTGCGGCATCTCGCGCAAACCAGCGACGGCGTGGCCGCCCTAACGCTGGCCCTGGCCGCTGCGGCCCTTGCTGGAGCCCTGACCGCTCTTCGTGCCCACCGGCTGCGCCGCTAGGCTCCGAAGCCCCTCTTCAAAGCAGAGGCCCCGCAGCTCCCTGACTCAGGCTGCGGGGCCTCCTGCATAGTGGGCCCGTGCCCCGTGAGACAGCGCCCCTGTCTCACGCATTCCTTATCAACGGGGTAACAGTAACCGCACATAATGTGTGGCGTTGCCGTATTGTCGGCGGCTCGCGCGCGGCCTTTGGTAAACTGAACCGCGATCAATGGGTTTCGCGCGGCCGAGTCGGGCTGCGGCGAAAAGCGAGAAGGTGTGAGCTTTGAACGACGATATTTCCCGCGTGATCTTCTCCGAGCAGGAGATTGCCGACCGGGTGGCCGACCTGGGCGCCGCCATCACCCGCGACTACAAGGACGTAGCCGGCCCCGAGGGCATCGTGGTCGTCTGCGTGCTGCGCGGTGCGGCCATGTACACCTGCGACCTCATCCGCGCCATCGACATGCCGCTCGAGGTCGACTTCATGGCCGTGTCTTCCTACGGCAGCGGCGTGAAGAGCACCGGCGTCGTGCGCATCCTGAAGGACCTGTCCAGCAACATCCACGGCCGCCACGTGGTCATCGCCGAGGATATCCTCGATTCGGGCCTCACCTTGAGCTACCTCATCAAGAACCTGAAATCGCGCGGGCCGGCCTCCATCTCGGTGGCCACGCTGCTGCGCAAGAACACGCCGAATCAGGCCGACGTGAACTGCCGCTATGTGGGCTTCGAATGCCCCGACGAGTTCATCGTGGGCTACGGGCTCGACTATGCCGAGCGCTATCGCAACCTTCCCTACATCGGCGTGCTCAAGCCGGAAATTTACCAGTAAAGGCAGACTATCATGGCAGACAACAACTCGAAGAAGCCCACGCCTCCCAACACCACCCAGCGCACCACCATGGCCATGGTCATCATCCTGCTGGCCGTGGCGTTTTTCGTGGGCAGCCAGTTCATGCGCACGGGCGCGGTGGGCAACACCGTCACCGACGAGCTCATCACCTCTGAGTTCACCCAGGCCGTCGAGCAGGACCGCGTGCAGTCGGTCACCTATTCCGCCGGCGACTACACGGTTTCGGGCAGCTACTTCCCGGCGGCCACGGCCGGCTCGGAAATCGCCGAGGGCATGAACGGCGCCTTCAACGCCATGAACGCGCTTCTGGCCACGAAGATGGACGACGCGGGCAAGTCGCTTTCCGGCGTGGCCACCACCACGCTCGACCCGGCCACGCTCGGCAAGGAGCACAACTACGTGTCCACCTACGTGGGCTCCGATTCCTTGGGCGAGCTTTTGGCCGCGCACCCGGACATCTCCTACCAGGTGACGCTGCCGAGCCCCATCCTGGAAGTGGTGGCCACGCTTCTGCCCATTCTCATCATCGGCGGCTTGCTGTTCTTCTTCTTCTTCAAGATGCAGCAGGCCAACAACTCCCAGATGAACTTCGGCAAGGCCAAGACGAAGAAGGCCGCCGAGGAGCGCCCCGACGTGAAGTTCTCGGACGTGGCCGGCGTGGATGAGGCCGTGGAAGAGATGCAGGAGATCAAGGACTTTCTGGCCAACCCGGCGAAGTACCAGTCCATGGGCGCGAAAATTCCCCGCGGCTGCCTTTTGGTGGGCCCTCCGGGCACCGGCAAGACGCTGCTGGCCCGCGCTGTGGCCGGCGAGGCGGGCGTGCCTTTCTTCAGCATTTCCGGCTCCGACTTCGTGGAGATGTTCGTCGGCGTGGGCGCTTCCCGCGTGCGCGACCTGTTCCAGCAGGCCAAGGACGCTGCCCCGGCCATCATCTTCATCGACGAGATTGACGCCGTGGGCCGCCAGCGCGGCACCGGCCTCGGCGGCGGTCACGACGAGCGCGAGCAGACGCTGAACCAGCTGCTCGTGGAAATGGACGGCTTCGAGTCGAACGACTCGGTGGTGCTCATTGCCGCCACGAACCGCGCCGACGTGCTGGACCCGGCCCTTCTGCGCCCCGGCCGCTTCGACCGCCAGATTGTCGTGGACACCCCCGACGTGAAGGGCCGCGAGAAGATCCTCAACGTGCACGCGAAGGACAAGCCCATCGGGTCGGACGTGGACCTGAACAAGATCGCGAAGATCACCCCGGGCTTCACCGGCGCCGACCTGGCGAACCTCATGAACGAGTCGGCCCTGCTTACCGCCCGCCGCGGCAAGAAGATCATCACCATGCGCGAGGTGAGCGAGTCTATGGAGCGCGTCATCGCCGGACCCGAGCGCAAGGGCCGCGTGATGAACGAGAAGACCAAGCACACCATTGCCTACCACGAGAGCGGCCATGCCCTCGTGGGGCACTTGCTGGACCATGCCGACCCGGTGCACAAGATCTCGATCATCTCCCGCGGGCGCGCCTTGGGCTACACCCTGTCCATTCCCGACGAGGACAAGGTGCTGAACTCGCTGTCCGAGATGAAGGACGAGCTGGCGGTGTTCATGGGCGGCCGCGTGGCCGAGGAGATTTTCTGCGACGATGTGACCACGGGCGCCTCCAACGACCTTGAGCGCGCGAGCAAGATGGCGCGCGCCATCGTCACCCAGTACGGCATGAGCCCGCTGGGCACCCAGGTGTTCGGCCAGCCGAACCACGAGGTGTTCCTGGGCCGCGACTACGGCAACACCCAGGACTACTCCGAGGAGACGGCCCGCCGCATCGACGAAGAGGTGGCGAAGATCATGAAGGAGGCCCACGACCGGGCCCACAAGATCCTCTCTGACCACGCCGAGCAGATGGATCTGATGGCCAGCGTGCTTCTGGAGCGCGAAACGGTGGAAGGTGAGGCCTGCGAGGCGCTGCTCGACAACAAGTGGGACGAGTACCTGGCCCGCGAGGACGACATCATCGCGGCGAAGGAGGCCGAGGAGGCCGCGGCCCGCGCCAAGGACGAGGCTCTGCTGGCCGAGCGCGAAGGCAATGCGCCTGTCGAGGGCGCAAACCCCGATGCTGGCGAGACGCTGGCCGACCCGAACTGGCGCGAAGAGCCGGTGGAGCCGGGTGACCAGGACGCCAACGGCCCCTTCCGCGCGCCTGCCGAGGATGCCGACCGCGCCGATATGCCCACCCAAGAGCAGGTGGATGCGGAAATCGACCGCGAAGACGACATGGACTCCTCGGCCGACGCCCCCGATCCCGACAAGCGGGACTAACGAGTTTGTCCGCGCGGGAGGAGCCGGCAGTCATCGTCGCTCCTCCCGCTTCGCTGTTCGCCTTCGGCTCAGGCGCTTCGCTCCCTCATGCATTTACTGGGCGGCCTTCGGCCGCCTTTTCCTTTGGCGTTCAGAGAGGATCGCCGACGGCCGCCGCTCCTCCCATGCTATTCGGTGCCTTCCTTGAAGCCCGCTCTAAGAGTAGAAGACGTGTCTTTCGCCTAAAACCTCGTTACACACGGGGTTTGGGCCGCTACACTGGACGCTTAAGTATTTGTGAGCGGTACCGGAGCGAAAAGGCTTCTCTTCATGATTTGGCATTGCGGACGATATGATTTCGATTTGGGAAAGCCCCTCATCATGGGCATTCTCAACGTGACTCCCGACTCGTTTTCCGATGGCGGTGAGTTCCTCGACCCCGCGGCGGCCGTGGCTCACGGCCGCGAGATGGTCACCCAGGGGGCGGCCATCATCGATGTGGGCGGCGAGTCGACGCGCCCCGGCGCCGATGCGGTGAGCCCCGATGAGGAATGGGCCCGCATTGCGCCGGTTATCGAGGCGCTCGTGGAAGACGACATTTGCGTTTCGGTGGACACGCGCCATGCCGAAGTGGCCGCTCGCGCGCTGCACGCCGGCGCCTCGGTCGTCAACGATGTGTCCGGTTTCCGCGACCCGGCCATGATTGAGGCCGTGCGCCGCACCGGCTGCGGCTGCGTGGTCATGCATATGAACGGCGAGCCGAAGACCATGCAGGACGACCCGGTGTACGAGGATGTGGTGGCCGAGGTGCGCGACTACCTGCGCGATGCCGCCGCTGCCCTGGAGGCCGCCGGCGTCGACCATTCCCGCATCTGCGTCGACCCGGGCCCCGGTTTCGGGAAGACCCCCCAGCAAACCATCGAGCTCATGCGCAACCTGCACGAGATCGTTCATTTGGGCTACCCGGTGATGGTGGCGGCCTCGCGCAAAAGCTACGTGGGCTACGCCTACCACGTGGAAGAGCCCCACGAGCGCGACGTGGCCTCGGCCGCTGAGGCGCTGCTTGCCTGCGAGCTGGGGGCAAGCGTGGTGCGCACGCACAATGTGGAAATGACCGTGGCCGCCCTGCGCGACCTGCGCCCGGCGGTGCTTTTGGGCCTGGGGTCGAATGTGGCCCTCGTGGCCGAGCCCGGCGAGGAGACCGAGGCGAAAATCGCCCAGATCAACTTGGCGGTGGGGCAGCTGTGCGCCCTTCCCGACACCCAGATCATCGACATGGCTCCGTTCTACGAGAGCGAGCCGGCCTATTACACCGAGCAGGACCCGTTCGTGAACACCGTGGTGCTGCTGCGCAGCGGGCTTCCGCCCAAGGAGCTGCTCGGCTACCTGCACGGCATCGAGAACTCGCTCGGTCGCGTGCGCGAGCGCGAGAATGGCCCGCGTACCCTCGACATCGATATTCTCGATTACCAAATGTATGTGGCTTCCGACGACGAGCTTACCCTTCCGCATCCGCGGGTGTGCGAGCGTGATTTCGTCGTGAAGCCGTTGCTGGATATTCTGCCCGGATGGGAGCTGGCCGACGGCACGCCGGTGGGGCGGGTGCCCGAAGATGCGCGCGTCGGCGCGGCGAGGAGGCTGTAGGTTCATGAAGCTGACGGTACTGGATGAGGTGGCCTCCACCAACGAGGTGGTGAAAAGCGCCCTGCGCGAGGGCAAGGCCGAGGGCCTGGTCGTGCGCGCACGCAGGCAGAACGGCGGCTACGGGCGCCAGGGGCGTCCCTGGGACAGCCCCGAGGGCGGTCTGTACATGTCGCTTTTGCTGCGTCCCGATGTGGCGGGCAGCGGGCTCTCCACGCTGAGCTTGGTGGTGGGGCTGGCGGTGCAGCGGGCCCTGGCCGCTATGGCTGCCCCGGCCTGCGAGGACGGCATCCAGCTGAAGTGGCCCAACGACATCGTCTATCTGCCGGCCGCCGACACCCCGGCCGACGAGTACCGCAAGCTGTGCGGCATCTCGCTGGAGGCCTGCGGGGGCGGTGTGTGCATCGGCATCGGCATCAACGTGTTCCGGCCCGAGATCGATGTGCCTGCCTGCGGCCGCAACGTGCCCGCCTATATGGCCGACCTCATGCGCGCGTCGGAGAGCACGCCCGAGCGCCCGCTGACGGTGGCCGAAGCGACGGCGCAGCTTGAGGGCCCGGCCCTGGCCGCCCGCCGCGAAGAGGTCATTACCGACATTCAGCGTGAGGTGCTTGCTCGCATCTTCGTGAGTTATGGCCGCTGGCGTGAGCTGGGCTTCATGCCGAGCGTGGGCAGCTACGAGGGCGCATCGTTCCTCAACGGCCGCGAGGTGGGCATCCAGGACGCCGTGGGCGACACCACCGTGGAGGGCGTCGTGCAGGGCATCGACGAGCGCGGCCGCCTGCTCGTTCGCAGCGATTCGGGGCTCGTTCCCGTCGCCTCCGGCGAGGCCCACGTCATCGTTCGGCCGTAAGTCCTACAATAGCGCCTGCACTACGGAAAGGCGCTTCTATGAACCATGACGAACACCCCGAAGACATTCTGACCACCCCCGATGCGGCGGCTCCCGACCCGCGCGGCCAAAAGCTCTCCGGCGCCTCGGCCGGCGACGACAAGGTGCTGCGCATGGGTACGGCCTCCATTCCGCGGCTTATCACGGAGTTCGCCATCCCCTCGGTGGTGGGCATGCTCATCAACGGCTCCTATGCCATTATCGACTCGGTGTTCCTCGGCCACGCCGTGGGCGAGATCGGGCTTTCGGCCATGACGGTGGCCAACCCCATCATGATCGTGTTCATGGCCGTGGCCATGCTCATCGGCAATGGCGGCAATGCGCTGGCGGCCCTGCGCCTGGGCGAGGGCAAGCGCGAGGAAGCGGAACGGGCCCTGGGCAACGTGGTGTCGCTCAGCATCATCGCGGCGGTTGTCGTGCTCATCATCGGGTGGAACCCGGCCCTGGTGTCCGCCGTGCTCGATCTGGCCAGTGCCACTCCCGAGGTGCGCCCCTATGCCCAGACGTTCATCCAGATTCTCTGCGCCGGATTCATCTTGCAGTGCATCGGGCTCGGCGTGAACAACTTCATCCGCACCTGCGGGGCGCCGAACCGCGCCTTGGGCACCATGGTCATCGGCCTGGTGGGCTCGGTGGCTTTCAACGCCCTGTTCGTGCTGGGCCTTGGCTGGGGGGTCATGGGCAGCGCTCTGGCCACCGTGCTCGGCTGGGCCTGCTCGTGCGCGGCGGTGCTCCAGTACTTCTGCCTGCGGACCGACGTGCCCATGCGGCTTACCCTGCGGGGCCTGCGCCTGAACCTGCCTATGGACGGCACTATCCTTGCCTTCGGCTTGCCGAGCTTCTGCGTGCAGGCGGGCATGGCCATCGTGAACTTCGTCATCAACTTCCAGCTGGTGAAGTACGGCGCCCTCTCGCCCATCGGGGCCGACGACGCGCTGGCGGCTATCGGCGTGGTGCAGCGCATCGGGCAGTTCTCGGTCATGCCGCTTATCGGCATCGCCATCGCCCTGCAGCCGCTGCTCGGGTTCAACTACGGCGCCCATAACGTCGACCGCGTGCGCAAGACGCTGTGGTACGGCATCGGTGCGGCCTCGTCCATCTCGGTGCTCATGTTCGCTATCGTGGAGCTGTTCGCGGCGCCCATCGCCCATGCCTTCGGCATCTCCCATGACGGCCTGGTGGATTTCACGGCCTTCGCCATCCGCGTGCAGTTCGTGATGCTGCCCTTTGTGGGCTTCCAAATTGTCAGCTCGAACTACTTCCAGGCCACCGGCCAGCCGGCCAAGTCGGTGTTCCTCACGCTGACGCGCCAGATTCTGTTCCTCGTGCCGCTTCTGTACCTCATGCCTGTGGTGCTGCCGCAGATGGCTCCGCAGTTCGACGGCTTGGACGCCCTCTACTTCGCGGCACCCGTGGCCGACTTCCTCTCCATTTTCACGACGGCCATCTTCGTGGCCTGGGAGATGCATCGCCTGCGCAAGGTGCAGGCCCTGCAGCAGTAGAAGGCTCGGCGGGTGATACGCCCCTCCGGGGCGCTGTCTCACCTCTTGTGCACCCGGGCCTTATTCTTGCTTTCTTGCACAAAACAGGAGTCGTGGCGTGTTCGTCGCCTGATGCGGAGCCTTCCCAAGCGGTAGCGAGTGTTCGCTCCCGTTACGATGGCATCTCCGAGAAAGGAGATACGCCATGTCGCAAGAAGAGGTTGTCGGGGAAGAGACGGTTGTGCCGAAAGGGGCGAAGGGGGAACAAGTAGCCGCCTTCCGGAAGGCTCCGGCCTCCTCGCGGACGCGCTCGGTGGCGTTTATGGGGCTCACCATCGCGCTCATTGCCGTTTCCGCCTGGGTGGTGGTGCCGCTGGGCCCCATTCCCTTCACGCTGCAGATGTTCGCCATCACCTTCGCCATCTGCGTGCTGACGCCGAAGGAGGCCACGGCGGCTATCTTCGGCTACGAGCTGCTGGGCGCAGTGGGCGTGCCGGTGTTCTCGGGTATGCGCGGCGGCATCGGCGTGCTGGCAGGCCCCACGGGCGGCTTTCTGTGGGGCTACCTGATCGGGGTGCCGCTAGCGGCTCTGTTCCTGAAGGCGGTGGGGTCGCGCCGCAACCTTGTTACCGATGCGATGGCGGGTGTCATCTTCACGGCCGTGGCTTATGCTTGCGGCTGGCTCCAGTATATGTTCGTGGGGCAGGTTGACCCGCTGACCGCGTTCCTTACGAGCTGCGCGCCGTTCATAGTGCTCGATCTGGCGAAAATCGTCGCAGCGGCGGTGTGTGCCCGGGCCGTGCGCCGGGTGGTCGGTTAGGCTTCGGCACGGGATCTGCCTCGACGGCATGGGCCCGGAAAGGCGCCCCGAATTTCTTCCTAAATACAAGAAAAGGGCCTCCGAAGAGGCCCTTTCGACGTGCTTAGCTTGTGTTCGGCCTACGCCTTGAAGCGGTAGCCGTAGCCGCGGACGGTTTCCACGAGGGCCGGGTCGTAGCCGGCAGCGTGAATCTTGTCGCGCAGGCGCTTGATGTGGGTGTCCACCGTCTTCGTCTCGGTGAGGTACTCCCAGCCCCAGGCGTCGCGCAGCAGGTCTTCGCGGGAAACCACCTTGCCGGCGTTCTTCATCAGGCTGGCAAGCAGCTCGAACTCGCGGGGCGTCAGGTCGATCTCGCCGTGGTCGCCCGAGGCGGTGTGGGCGTCCTCGTCGAGGGTAATGCCCGAGGCGGTAATGGAATTGGAAGCACCGGGGAACTCGCCGCCCTGGCCGCGGCGCAGCAGCGCGCGCACGCGGGCGATAAGCTCGCGCACGCCGAAGGGCTTGGCGAGGTAGTCGTCGCCGCCGATTTCCAAGCCGACGACTTTGTCCAGCTCGGTATCGCGGGCCGACAGGAACAGCACAGGGGCCGTGGTCTTCGAGCGCAGGCGGCGGCACAGCTCGTAGCCGTCCATGCCCGGCAGCATGATGTCGAGCACGTACAAATCGTAGGTGTTGGCGCTGGCCAAGGCGAATGCGTCTTCGCCGTTGTCGACAACGTCAGCCTCGTAACCCTCTTTCTTCAATGCGTAGCTTACGAATTCGGTGATCGATGGCTCGTCGTCAACGACAAGGATTCGGCTCGGTGTCTCAGTCATGGTCTTGCCTTTCTCTCGTCATATCGACGATTGCCCGTTGGGGGCATATCGTTGGTACCTTGCTATAATAGGGCGCGCTGTTCACTATACGTAAACAGCGTCATTATACGGGAAAACTGAGGAAGATTGTCATAATTATGTTACTTGCTATTGACATCGGGAATACCCATACCGTTTTAGGCGTCTATACGGGGAAAACTCTCGACGCCATGTGGCGCATTGCCACCGACCGGAACGCCGCTGCCGACGAGCTGCGCATCACGCTTTCTACGCTGTTCTCGCTGGAGGGCTTAAGCTTCGAAAACGTCGATGCCGCCGCATTGGCCTCGGTAGTGCCCCAGCTCACGCGCGCCTGGTCCCAGGCCATTGAGGACGCCACCGGGGCGCAGCCTGTGGTGTGCTCGGCCGAGACCGCCGGCGACCTGTTCGACACCGACTACCCGAGCCCCCACGAAATCGGCGCCGACCGCATCGCGGATGCCGTGGCGGCCCGGGCCCTGTACGGCGAGCCGGTCATCGTGGTCGACTTCGGCACGGCCACCAACATGGAAGTGATAGATGCCGACGGCGTCTTCCGCGGGGGTATTATCGCCCCGGGTGTGATGACATCGGCCAACGCCCTGTTCTCCCGCGGGGCCCAGTTGCCGGCCATCGACTTGGTGAACCCGCCGCAGGTGGTGGGGCGCTCGACCATGGAGGCCATCCAGGCGGGCATCATGCTCGGCGAGGCCGACCGGGTCGACGGCCTGGTGCGCCGCATTTTCGCCGAGCTGGGCTACGATGCGACCGTGGTGGCCACGGGGGGTCTGGGGCCCACGGTGGCGCAGAATTCCGAGACCATCGGCATCGTGAATACTGAGCTGACGCTGGAGGGCCTGCGCCTCATCGCCGAGCGCGCCGCCCGCTAGCGCGCGTCCTGGCGCGGCTCTTCCGTCTGCCTTCGACGTCCTTCGCACCCTCGGGCGGTCGAAACCGCGGGCAATAGGCTCGTTCCCCGCATTGGCGGCATTGCCGCGCCGCCGCGCCGCTACAATGGAGGGGTCTATTCCCCTGGCCGCCGGCCGTCCGGCGCCGCGACAAGAGAAAGAGGGCCCGACGTGTTGACCGACATTGAAATTGCCCAGGCATGCGATCCGAAACCCATCCGCGAGATCGCCGAAGTTGCCGGCGTCGACGAGAAGTACCTGGAGTTGTACGGCAACTACAAGGCGAAGGTCGACTACAACCTTTTGCGCGAGGAAGAGCATGCGCCCGGCAAGCTCATTTTGGTGACGGCCATCAACCCCACGCCGGCCGGCGAGGGCAAGACCACCACGACGGTGGGCCTGGCCGACGCTCTGGCGAAGCGGGGCAAGAACGTGGTCGTGGCCCTGCGTGAGCCGTCGCTGGGGCCGGTATTCGGCATCAAGGGCGGCGCTGCCGGCGGCGGGTACGCCCAGGTGGTGCCCATGGAAGACATCAACCTGCACTTCACCGGCGACTTCCACGCTATCGGCGCGGCCAACAACCTGCTGGCGGCCCTGCTCGATGCCCATATTCAGAACGGCAACGAGCTCAACATCGATGTGCGCAAGATCACCTGGAAGCGCGTGGTGGACATGAACGACCGCCAACTGCGCCACATTGTGGACGGCCTGGGCGGCAAGGCCCACGGCGTGCCCCGCGAGGACGGCTTCGACATCACCGTGGCCTCCGAGGTCATGGCCATCTTCTGCCTGGCCACCTCCATCACCGACCTGAAGGAGCGCCTCGGCCGTATCGTGGTGGGCTACACCTACGACGATAAGCCGGTTACCGCTCACGACTTGCAGGCCGAGGGCGCCATGGCGGCCCTGCTGAAGGACGCCCTGAAGCCGAACCTCGTGCAGACCCTTGAGGGCACGCCCGCTTTCGTGCACGGCGGCCCCTTCGCCAACATCGCCCATGGCTGCAATTCCATTATGGCCACGCGCATGGCCATGGCGCTCGGCAACTACTGCGTCACCGAGGCCGGTTTCGGCGCCGATTTGGGCGCCGAGAAGTTCCTCGACATCAAGTGCCGCCTGGCCGGTTTGAAACCCGATGCAGTGGTGGTTGTCGCCACGGTGCGCGCCCTGAAGAACCACGGCGGCGTGGCCAAGGCCGACCTCAACGAGGAGAACCTGGAGGCCCTGGAGGCGGGCTTGCCGAATCTGCTGCAGCATGTGGAGAACATCACCAACGTGTACAACTTGCCTTGCGTGGTGGCTATTAACGCCTTCCCCACTGACACGAAGGCCGAGCTCGACCTGGTAGAGGCCAAGTGCCGCGAGTTGGGCGTGAACGTGGCCCTGTCCGAGGTGTGGGCAAAGGGCGGCGAGGGCGGCCTGGCGCTCGCCGACGAAGTGGTGGCTCTGTGCGAGAACGGCGATGCGGCCGGGCGCTCTGCCGACACCTTTGCCTTCTCCTACGACGATGACCTCACGCTCGCTGAGAAGATCGAGGCCATTGCCAAGCGCGTCTACCGGGCCGACGGCGTGGTGTTCGAGCCCGCCGCCCAGAAGGAGATCGCGCAGTTGGAGGCCCTGGGCTTCGGCGGCATGCCCGTGTGCATGGCGAAAACCCAGTACTCGTTCAGCGACGATGCCGCCAAGTTGGGCGCGCCGCGCGGGTTCACCATCACGGTGCGCCAGGTGAAGGTGTCGGCCGGCGCTGGCTTCGTAGTGGCGCTCACCGGTTCCATCATGACCATGCCCGGCCTCGGCAAAGCCCCGGCAGCGCACAAGATCGATGTCCTCGAGGACGGCACCATCACGGGCCTGTTCTAAACCGAGAATTTAGTGTCGATTCCGTCGAACGGCCCTCAGTCCTTTATGCTGGGGGCCGTTCGACGTTGAGGAAAAGGATGCGACGATGGTGGATACGGAGTTTGTGGAGGCGCTGGCTTCGGCGGCGCCGACCCCGGGCGGGGGAGGGGCGTCGGCCTATGCGGGTGCGTTGGCCTCGGCTTTGGCTTCTATGGTGGGCAACCTTACCGTGGGGAAGAAGAAGTACGCCGCGGTGGAGGAACGCGTGCAAAGCGAGCTCGTGGAACTGGCGGACACGCGCCGGCGCCTGCTGGAGCTTATCGGCGAGGACGCCCGCGCCTTCGAGCCGCTGGCGGCGGCCTACCGCCTGCCGCGGGCGACCGAGGAGGAGGCCGCGGCCCAGCAAGCGGCGCTGCAAGCGGCTCTCGTTGACGCGTGCGAGGTGCCGCTGGAAATCATGCGCCAGTGCGTGGAAGTCGTCGAGTCCTGTGTCTTTCTGGCGCGCCACGGCTCGGTGATGGCCCTGTCCGATGCGGGGGCGGCCGCCGTGCTCGCGAAGGCGGCGCTGCAGGCGGCGAGCCTGAACGTGGTCATCAATATCGGCTCTATGGCCGATGCCGACCGTGCCGCTTCCTACCGCAACGACATGGAAGATTTGCTGGCCGCAGGCGTTCCTTTGGCCGACGAGGTGTACGGGGAAGTCGTACAACGGCTTTCCGCTTAAAGGCAGTCGCAGAACCGGTGTTTTCAGGACATTTCAAACTGGCATTTTGACCTGCGAAAACTAGAGAAATACCAGCTCAGAAGCTGGCCTGGAAAATGCGGTTTTGCGGTGTGATCGATCACCCCCGCAGAAGAGAAAGGCTACCGATGACGCAGATGCTAACCGGCAAGGAAGTCGTCGCCGCGATGCGCGACGACCTGACCGCGCGCGTAGAGACGTTGAAAGAGCACGGCATCACGCCCACCCTCGCTATCGTGCGGGTGGGTGAGCGTCCCGACGATCTGTCCTACGAGCGCGCCGCGGTGAAACGCGCCGAGGGGCTCGGCATCGCCGTGCGCACCTTCGCATTGCCGGCCGATGCCAGCCAGGCGGCCCTGGAGGCCGTCATCGACGAGGTGAACGCCGACGATGCCCTTCACGGTTGCCTGCTCTTCCGCCCGCTGCCTGCGGGCATTGACGAGCGCGCCGTGTGCGATCGGCTGGCTCCCGAGAAGGACATCGACGGCATCTCCTCGGCATCGCTGGCCGGTGTGTTCGCCGATACCGGCGAGGGCTTCCCGCCGGCCACGGCCCAGGCCTGCCTTGAGATGCTCGACTTCTACGGTATCCCGCTCGAGGGCAAGAGCGTCGTGGTGCTCGGCCGCAGTCTGGTGATCGGGCGCCCGGTGGCCTGCATGATGCTTGCCCGCCATGCCACGGTGACTCTGGCCCACTCCCGTACTGCCGACGCTGCGGCCCATACCCGTGAGGCCGACATCGTCGTGTGCGCCACGGGGCGCGCCCGCGCCTACGGGCCTGAGTACTTCTCGCCGGGCCAGGTGGTGCTCGATGTGGGCATCAACTTCGCCGACGGCGAGCTCTGCGGCGATGTGGACTTCGCCGCCGTCGAGCCGGTGCTGGGTGACGGGGGCGCCATCACGCCGGTGCCGGGCGGCTTGGGCTCGGTGACCACGAGCGTCACCATGGCCCACGTGGTGGCCGCCGCCGAGCGGGCCGCCAGCCGCTGAGCGCGCCCTTTCCGCCCCCACAGGGCCGCTGGTCGATGAGCCCCGCCCGATGCGCGCGTTCCGTGAAATGATGGGGCAAAGCACGTATTGGAAGGGAATCGCCATGCCCATCTTCACCCCTACCGAGATTACCGACAACTACGCCAAGGCCTCCATTGCGAAGGCGACCTCGCCGGCCTGGCGGATATTCCTTTTGGCCGTGGCTGCGGGCCTGTTCATCGGCCTGGGCGCCGTGGCCTCCTCGACGGCGGCCCACGCCCTTGAAGACGCCGGCATGGTGCGCCTGGTTTCCGGCCTCATCTTCCCTGTTGGCCTGATGATGGTGGTGCTTCTGGGCACCGAGCTGTTCACGGGCAACGCGCTTATGGTGACGGCGGCTGTTTCCGGCAAGATCACCTGGAAGCTGCTGCTGCGCAACTGGGGCCTCGTGTTCCTGGGCAATTTCGTGGGCGCGGTGGCGCTGGCGGCGCTCATGGCGTTCTTCGGCCAGCTGAACATCGGCGGGGGCGACTTGGCGGTATACACGGCGAAAGTGGCGGCCAGCAAGAACAGCCTGCCTTGGGCGAACGCCTTCGTGCTGGCCATTTTCTGCAACCTGCTCGTGTGCATCGCAGTGTACATGGCGAACACGGCCCACGACACGGCGGGCAAGATTTGGGCCATCTTCTTCCCCATTATGGGGTTCGTGCTGTGCGGCTTCGAGCACTGTGTCGCCAATATGTACTACATTCCGGCGGGCATCTTCGCGTACCTGAACCCGGCCTACACGGGGCTGATCGACGCGGCCGGCATCAACGTGGCCGCGCTCAACTTCGGCGACTTTTTCTTCGCGAACCTTATTCCGGTGACGCTGGGCAATATCGTCGGCGGCGTAGTTGTGGGCCTGGTCATGTACGCCTGCCACGGCACGAAGGAGAAGTAGTACACTGTCCCTATGGCAAACGGACTGACATACGCGCGCACCACCACGACCCCCGAGGCCACCAAGCAGCTGGCGGCCACGCTGGCGCCCTACTTGCATGCCGGCGACGCCATTGTGCTCAACGGCGATTTGGGCGCGGGGAAGACCCAGTTCGTGCAGGGCGTGGCCGCGGCCCTCGGCGTGCGCGGCGTGGTAACGAGTCCCACGTTCAACATTCTGCTGGAGTACCACGACGGGCGCCTGCCGCTGTACCACTACGATCTGTACCGCCTCGACGAGCCCTGGCAGCTGGAGGACATCGACTACTACAGCGCCATCGACGGCTACGGCGACGGGGTGGCCTTCGTGGAATGGGCTGAGAAGTTCCCCGAGGACATGCCCTACGACTATTTGGAAATCACCATCACCGCCGATGCCCAGGGCACGCGCCGCGTGGTCGCCCACTCCTACGGGAAGCGGAGCCGCCAGCTTTTGTGCGTGTGGGCCAACGACTCCAAGGCGCGCCTCGGCAAGTGCACGCTGTAGGCGCCTGGTGCTGCGCTTGCGCTCCCGTGGCGCCGGAATTGCGTTTTGGAAGACGCTATCGCTATCGGTGGCGCTCGATTGACGTTTTGGAAGATGTTTTCGCCCTCTGGTTGCCTTCTTGCGGGCGCAAGATGTTCCAAAACGCAATTCCGCAGCCAAGATGTCGCGAAATGACGAATGAGGAGATATTCCGCTATCATGGTTCGCGCTGAATCTTGTATGGAACCCCGTTGAAGGAATCCCTGTGACCGAGCGCTACCTCCTTGCTTTTGATACTGCCAACGAAGTGATTGCCATCGGGCTGGGCGAGCTGCGTGCCGAAGAGCGCGCGGTGGTGCCCGTGGCTTGCGTGGAGGTGGAGGCGCGGCGGGCGTCGAACACGCAGCTGCTGCCCCGCATCGATAAGCTGTGCGCTAGCGCGGGGGTGGCTCGCGAGGCCATCGCGTGCGTGGCGGTGGGGCGCGGGCCCGGGTCGTTCACCGGGGTGCGCATTGCCATGGCCACGGCGAAGGGCATTGCCAGTTCCCTCGAAGTGGGGCTGGTGGGTGTGTCGTCGCTCGATGCCGTGGCCTGGGGCCTGTGGCAGGCCGGCGAGCGGGGTCGCGCCCTTGTGGTGGCCGACGCCATGCGTCGCGAGGTGTACCCCGTAGAGTACCGCGTGGCCGACGATGGCGCCGAGCGCCTCACCAACGACCGCGTCGTGAAAGCCGAAGCCTTCGCCGAAGAACTGAACAGCACGCAAGATGACTCGCAGACCCCCCGTAGGGAAAGGGCCATGCCCTTTCCGCTCGAGCAGAACGATGCTGCAGATTCCCCGGTACCCGCCTCGGCCGCCCCGTCGCCTGCGTCTCTCCTCATCGCCGGCGATGCTCTGCGCAAGTACGCCGACTTGTTCGAAGGCGCCGGCACACTGGCCCCCGAGGCGCTGTGGGCGCCGACGGGCGCCGGGCTGCTGCTGGCCGTGCAGGCCGCCTGGCGCGCCGGGGAATGCGACCCCTTCGATGCCGCCCGCCACGATCCGGCCTTCGCGCTGCCGGTGTACACACGGCTTTCCGATGCCGAGGAGAACGAGCGCACCCGGCTTGCCCGGGCTGACGCCGCCCTGGCCGGCAAGCGCGGCAGCAAGCATGTGACTATGAACGATACGGCCATCGCCAACGCCCGGGCCAATGGCGAGGGCATCGCCTACAAGCCGCTTGATGCGTGCCATGTGGCCGAGGTGGCCGCGCTGGAAGCCCGGGTGATGGGATCGGATGCGTGGAACGAGGTCCTGGTGGCCGACGAGCTGGGCCGCGCCGACCGCGTGTGGTGGGCCGCCTATGCCGCCGACCCGAAGATGCCCCTTTCTGCGGAGGCGCCGCTGGTGGGCTATGCCGGCGGCTGGGTGGTCGACGGGGACGTGCAGGTGCTGAAGGTGGGCGTGAGCCCCGCATGGCGCCGCCACGGTATCGCGCGCGCCCTGCTGGCGCGGGTAGCCGACGACGCCCGCAACCTGGGCGCTCGCACGAGCTCGTTGGAGGTGCGAGCCTCCAACACCGGCGCCCAGGCGCTCTACGAGGCGCTGGGCTATCAGAGCCTGGGACGCCGCCCCCGCTACTATTCCGACGGCGAAGACGCCGTCATCATGCAGGGCCCCCTGCCCACCGAGGTGTTGAAAGCCGTCCCCAACGGCGCCCCCGCCTTCCATGTCGCCCGTAGGGAAGGGGCCATGCCCCTTCCGTTCAACAAGGACAATCTGTCTTCGTCGGACGAGCGGCAAGGGCATGGCCCTTGCCCTACGGGTGGGGACACTTCGTTCCCGGGGAGTGCGGGCACCCGACCCCTCATTCTGGCTATCGAATCCTCCTGCGACGAGACGGCTGCCGCTGTCATCGACGGTGCGGGCACGCTGCTCTCCGACGTGGTGGCCTCCCAGGTCGATTTCCATGCCCGCTTCGGCGGCGTGGTTCCCGAAATTGCCAGCCGCAAGCACATCGAGGCCATCTGCGGCGTGTGCGACGACTGCCTGGACCGCGCCGCGGCCGCGCTGGGGGAGGGCCGCCTGCGCTGGCGCGATCTCGATGCCGTGTCGGTCACCTACGCGCCCGGCCTCGTGGGAGCGCTCGTGGTGGGCGTGGCCTTCGCCAAGGGCGCAGCCTGGGGCGCCGACAAGCCCTTCATCATCGTGAACCACCTGGAAGGGCACCTCTACGCGAACAAGATCGGCCTGCCCGACTTCGCGCCGCCGGCCGTGGTATCGCTCGTCTCGGGCGGCAACACCATGCTCGTGTACATGGCCGATTGGGGCGAATACCAGGTGCTCGGCACCACCATCGACGACGCGGTGGGCGAGGCCTTCGACAAGGTGGCCAAGGCGCTGGGGCTCGGCTACCCCGGCGGCCCGGTCGTCTCGAAGTTCGCCGCCGAGGGCAACCCGGAAGCCATCGCCTTCCCGCGGGCCATGCTGCACTCGGGCGATTTGCGCTTCTCGCTTTCCGGCCTGAAAACCGCCGTGGTCACCTACATCAACGGCGAGCGCGAGGCCGGCCGCGAGCTGAACGTGCCCGACATCTGCGCCAGCTTCGAGGCCGCGGTAGTGGACGTGCAGGTGGCGAAGGCCTGCACCGCCCTGCGCGAGACCGGCGCGCCCACCTTCTGCCTGGGTGGCGGCGTGGCCGCGAACCCCTTGCTGCGCGCCGCCTACGAGAAGATGTGCGCCGAGGAGGGCGTGCGCCTGGTCATGCCGCCGCTGGCCTCTTGCGGCGACAACGCCGGCATGATCGCGGAAGTGGCCCTCGACCGCTTCCGTGAGGCCCGCTTCTCGCCCCTGGACACCGACGCGGCTGCCCACGGCGACTTGGAAGAGCCCTACTAGACTGCATCTTAATACCGCCTTAATGCGACGGGCTCAACCTTAACGGCGCATTTAAACCCGTTGCCATACCCTTCTTTTCATCGGGAAAAGGCCCTGCGGGGCCCTGTGGAAAGGAAGCGGTCATGGCTGTGGTGACGGCAATCGTCGGCGTGCTGGGCATTGCCGCGATGGCGTATCTGGCGGTGCTGCTCGTAAGGGGCGGTGACCGGTAATGGGCGCGGTCGTGGGCCAGGCGCTGCTGGAGGCCGCTGTGTTGGTGGCGGCGGTGACAGCGCTTGCGCTGCCCTTCTCAAACTACGTGGTGAAGGCCATGGAAGGCTGCCCCATGACGGCGCGGCGCGTGCTCGGGCCCCTCGAGCGGGGTTGCGAGCGCCTGGTTGGCGCCGACGACGAGGCCCCCATGGGGTGGAAGCGCTACCTGCTGTGCGCGCTGGCGCTGACGGCCGTGGGATGCGCGGGCCTGTTCGGCATCCTGCTGCTCCAAGGTGTGCTGCCGGCGAATCCGGAAGAGCTGCCGGGGCTTCCCGCCGACACGGCCTTCAACGTGGCGGCGAGCTTCGCCACCAACACCGACTGGCAGGCCGTGGCCGGCGAGTCGCACCTGAGTTATTTCTCTCAGGCGGTGGGGCTCACCGTCGAGAACTTCCTCTCGCCCGCGGTGGGCATCGCTGCGGCCTTCGCCCTCATGCGGGGCTTGTGGTCCCGGGGCGGGGAAGCGGTGGGGAATTTCTTCGTCGATGTGACGCGGGCGCTCATCTACGTGCTCGTGCCCTTGGCCCTTGTCGGCTGCATCGCGGGCATGGCCGAGGGCATTCCGCAGACCCTCGAGCCCTATGAGACGGTGCAGCTTATCGAGCCGGTGGCCGTGGATGGGGAAGGCAACGTGGTGGCCGCCGACGACCCGAGCGCGGTGCGGGATGTGACCGAGGCGGTGGTGCCGTTGGGCCCCCAGGCCTCGCAGGTGTCCATCAAGCAGATCGGCACCAACGGCGGCGGCTTCAACGGGGCGAACTCCGCCTCGTCGCTGGAGAACCCCACGCCGTTCACTAACCTGCTGCAGTGCGGCGCTATCATGCTGCTGCCGCTGACCCTCATCTTCTGCTTCGGGCGCATGGTGGCCGATCGACGCCAGGGCCGCGCGCTCATGGCGGCGGTGCTGGCGCTGCTGGGCGTCGGCGTGACGGCGCTTATTGCCGCCGAGTTCGCCGCTACGCCGCAGCTGTCCGACGGCGGTGCCGTCTACACCGGGAACGTGGGCCAGTCGGCAGGGAACATGGAGGGCAAGGAGGTGCGCATTGGCACCGGGGCCACGGCGCTGTGGACGGCGCTTACCACGGCGGCGGCCAACGGCTCGTCCAACGGCTCGCTGGCCGGGCTCACCCCGCTCGGCCTGGTGGTGCCGCTCGTGTTCATGGGCGTGGGTGAGGTAGTCGGCGGCGGTGTGGGCACGGGGCTGGCGAGCCTGCTCGGCTTCACCATCCTCACGGTGTTCATCGCGAGCCTTATGGTGGGCCGCGCCCCGGAATACCTGGGGAAGAAGATCGGGCCGGCTGAGATGCGCCTAGCTGTGGTAATGGCCGTGGCGCCCTCGCTGTTGATGCTTGCCGGCGCGGCGGTGCTCGTGCTGGTGCCCGCGGCGGCCCAGACCGTCGGCGGCGGGGGGCCCGAGGGGTTCGCCAACGCGTTCTACGCGGCAGTTTCAACCGGGGCAAACAACGGGTCGGCTTTGGGCGGTTTCAACGCCGACACGCCTTGGGCCAACGGGGTTCTGGGCGCAGAGATGATTCTCGGGCGTGTGGTGGCCCTGGGGTGCACCATGGCGCTGGCCGGGCGCTTCGCCGCTTGCGAGCCGGCGGCCCAGGCGACCGGATCGCTTTCCACGGCGAGCCCGTTGTTTGTGGTGCTGCTCATGGTGATCGTGGTGCTCGTGGGAGCGCTCACGCTCGTTCCGGCGCTGGCCTTGGGGCCCGTGGCGCTGGCGGTCGGCTAGGAGGCGCGACATGAAGACGACGACGGTGCGGGCCCTGCGCGATGCAGTGGCCAAGCTGAATCCCCGGGCCCAGGTGTCGAACCCGGTGATGTTCATGGTGTATCTGTCGGCCCTGCTTACCACGGTGCTGTTCGTGCTGTCGCTGTTCGGCATCGCCGACTCGCCGAGCGGCTACATCGCGGCTATCTGCCCGGTGCTGTGGGCCACGGTGCTGTTCGGGAACTTCGCCGAGGCGGTGGCCGAGGGCCGGGGTAAGGCCCAAGCCGACTCCCTGCGCGCCGCCAAGCGCGAGGTGGAGGCCGCCGTGGTGGCCGAGGCGGATGTGGCCCGGGCGGCCGAGGCCGACCCCGCCGAGGCAGCGGCGCTTTTGGCTGCGGCGGCGCGGCCGGTTGCCTCGACGAAGCTCGCTCGCGGTCAGCTGTACGTGGTGCGCGCCGGGGAACAGGTGCCGGCCGACGGCGAGATCGTGCTGGGGGCCGCCTCAGTGGACGAGAGCGCCATCACCGGCGAGTCGGCTCCGGTCGTGCGCGAGTCGGGCGGCGACCGTTCGGCCCTTACCGGGGGCACCCTCGTGCTCTCCGACTGGCTCGTGGCCCGCGTGGCGACCGAGGCCGGTCACAGCTTCCTCGACCAGATGATCGCCATGGTGGAGTCCTCGGCGCGCAGCAAGACCCCCAACGAGCGGGCGCTCGAGCTGCTGCTCATCGCCCTGACCCTGGTATTCCTCGCCGTTACCTGGACGCTCTACGGCTTCGGGGCGTTCTCGGCCGCCGGCGAGGGCAGGCCCAACCCTCTTGGAATCACCTCGCTGGTGGCGCTATTCGTGTGCCTGGCGCCCACGACCATCGGCGCCTTGCTCTCGGCCATCGGCATCGCCGGCATGAGCCGCCTGAACGAGGCCAATGTGCTGGCCACCAGCGGGCGCGCCGTGGAGGCGGCCGGCGATGTGGATGTGCTGCTGCTCGACAAAACTGGCACCATCACGCTTGGCAACCGCCAGGCCGCGGCATTCATTCCCGTGGACGGGGCCGACGAGCGCGATCTGGCCGACGCCGCCCAGCTGGCGAGCCTTGCCGACGAGACGCCGGAGGGCCGCAGCGTGGTGGTGCTGGCCAAGGAGCGCTTCGGCATTCGCGAGCGCACCCTTTCCGGTGCTGGCTTCACCGTGGTGCCCTTTACGGCGGCCACGCGCATGAGCGGCGTCGACTTCGACGGCCACGAGATTCGCAAGGGGGCGGCCGATGCCGTGCGCGCCTACGTGGAGGGGCGCGGGGGCACCTACAGCGCCGAGTGCGCCCGAGTGGCCGACGAGGTGGCCCGCGAGGGAGGCACGCCGCTCGTGGTGGCCCGCGACGGGCGCGTGCTCGGCGTCATCCACCTGAAGGACGTCATCAAGTCGGGCATCCGCGAGAACTTCGCCGATTTGCACGCCATGGGCATCCGCACGGTCATGGTCACCGGCGACAACCCGCTGACGGCTGCGGCCATCGCCGCCGAGGCCGGCCTCGACGACTTCATCGCCGAGGCCACCCCCGAGGCGAAGCTTCAGGCCATCCGCCGCTACCAGGCCGAGGGGCACCTCGTGGCCATGACCGGCGACGGCACCAACGACGCGCCGGCGCTGGCCCAGGCCGACGTGGCCGTGGCCATGAACAGCGGCACCCAGGCAGCCAAGGAGGCTGGCAACATGGTGGACCTCGACTCGTCGCCCACCAAGCTCATCGAGATCGTGCGCATCGGCAAGCAGATGCTCATGACCCGCGGCAGCCTCACGACGTTCTCCATTGCCAACGACCTGGCCAAGTACTTCGCCGTGGTGCCGGCCCTGCTCGTGCCGCTGTACCCCGGCCTCGAGGCGCTCAACATCATGCACTTGTCGTCGCCGGCTTCGGCCATGTTGGCCGCCATCATCTACAACGCGCTCATCATCGTGGCCCTCATCCCGCTGGCGCTGAGGGGCGTGAAGTACCGCGAGGCCGCGCCCAGCGCGCTGCTGGCGCGAAACCTGGTGGTGTACGGGCTGGGAGGCGTGGCGGTGCCCTTCGTGGCCATCAAGGCGATCGACGTGCTGCTTGCGGCGGCGGGCGTGGCCTAGGATTGCCCGGCGTGCGGCAGATAGGCGGAAAGGACGAATGATGAAAGCGAACGGAGTGGGCTCGGCCCTGGGGCGCGCGACGGCGCTCTTCCTGGTGGCCACGCTAGCCCTCGGCATCGTGTACCCGGTGGCCATGTGCGGCCTGGCGGCGGTGGCGTTTCCCTGGCAGGCCACGGGCTCGGTCATCGAGGTGGACGGTGTGAAGTACGGAAGCGCCCTGGTGGGCCAGCCCTTCGCCGAGCCGGGGCATTTGTGGGGCCGCCCCACGGTGGCCGACGCCGGCATCTTTACGGCGCAGGATGGGTCGCCGCTTCTGTGGTACGGGCCCGAGAACCTGAGCCCCGCCAGCGACGAGTTCGCCGAACGGGTGCAAGCGCGCGTGGAATCCGTGCGCGCGGCGACTCCCGAGGCGGGCGATGAGCCGGTGCCGAGCGATTTGGTGACGGTGTCGGGCTCGGGCTTCGACCCCCATATCTCGCCGGCGGCCGCCGAGTACCAGGTGGGGCGCATCGCCCGGGCCACGGGGCGCAGCGAGGACGAGGTGCGATCCATCATCCGGGGCTGCACTGAGCGCCCGCTTCTGGGCGTTATCGGCGAGGCGCGGGTGAACGTGCTGGAGGCTAACCTCATGCTCGACGGCGTGTTGGATGCGCCGCCCAACCGTTAAGTGCGCGACACCGAGGGGGCTTCCGTGAGTGATAGGATGACGAAAACGGTAAGGAATGGCTGAAGGGAGGCGCCGATGGCGCGCACGGGCGACGAGGCGGACGGTCGGCGCGACCCCGAGGCCTTTCTGAGGCTGATTAGGGAGGAAGCCGCCGAGGAAGATGAGCCTCGGGCGCGAGGGCGGCTCAAGGTGTTCTTCGGCTATGCGGCCGGCGTGGGCAAGACCTTCGCCATGCTCAGCGAGGCCCATCGGGCCCAGGAGGCCGGCGTGGATGTGGTAGTGGGCTATGTGGAGCCCCATACCCGCGCCGACACCCTGGCGCTTCTGGACGGCCTGGAGGTGCTGCCGCCGAAGACGGCGGAGCATCGGGGCATCGTGCTGCGGGAGTTCGACCTGGACGGCGTCCTCGCCCGGTGCCCTCAGGTGGTGCTCGTCGACGAGCTGGCTCACAGCAACGCCCCCGGCAGCCGGCACCGCAAGCGCTACCAAGATGTGGAAGAGCTGCTGCGTGCCGGCATCGACGTGTACACGACGGTGAACGTACAGCATTTGGAGGGCCTGAACGACAAGGTGGCGGCGGTGACCTCGGTGGCCGTGGCCGAGCGGGTGCCCGACCGCCTCTTCGACGCGGCCGACTCGGTGGAAGTGGTGGACCTCGAGCCCTCCGAGCTTATCGAGCGCCTGCGGGCGGGCAAGGTGTACGCCCCCGAGCGCGTGGGCTGGGCGCTCGACCACTTCTTCTCGCGGTCGAACTTGGGCGCCCTGCGCGAGATCGCCCTGCGCCGCGCCGCCGACCGGCTCGGGCGCGATCGGCGCGCCGGTGGCGAGAGTGTACCGGCGACGGGTGAGGATGTGCTCGCGCTCGTGACGGATGCTCCCCACATCGCTCGCGTGGTGCGCGTGGCATCCTCTTTGGCTGAGGCCTCCGGGGGAGCGCTCACGGCCCTTGTCGTGGAATCAGACGAGGCGGCGAGGTCGGTGCAGAGGCGAGAGGCGCCGCAGCGCGAGGCCCTGGCCCTGGCCGAGCAGCTGGGCGCCCGCGTGGTCACCCTAGCCGGCGACGACCCGGTGCCACCGATGGCCCTCTACGCCGCCTCGGCCGGCATTCGGCAGATCGTGGTGCCGGCATCTCCGCTGCATCCCGGCTTGCTGGGAAGCCGCGATATGGCCCACCGCCTGCGCCGCGCGGCCCCCGAGGCGCAGGTGACGGCCGTGCCGGCTCTTGATGCCCCCAGCATGCTCGCTCGCACGGGCACGGTGGCGGGGCTGCACCCCACGGTCGCCGATGCTGCGCGGGCGGCCTTGGCGGTCGCCTTGGCTACGGCCATCGGCGAGGCGGCGTGGCTCGCGAGCCCCACTACCTCGGTCATTCTCATGGTCTACCTGCTTGTCTCGCTGCTTCTGGCCACGCGGGCCGACGGGTTCCTCTACCCGCTGCTCTCGGCCCTTGGCAGCGTAGTGGCTTACAATTTTTTCTTCACGGCCCCGCGCTTCACCTTCCACGCCTACGGGCTGTCCGCCCCGTTCATCTTCGCCTTCCTCCTGGTAGGCACCTTGGCGGCCTCGTCGCTGGCCATTCGGCTGAAGCGCCAGGCTGCCCAGGCTGCCCGCCGCTCGTACCGCACCGAAGTGCTGCTCGAGAGCACGCGGCTTTTGCAGGGCGCGTCCACGCTGGAGGAGTGCCTGGCCCTGGGGGCCGCCCAGGTGGTGAAGATCCTCGATCGGCCCGTGGTCGTCTACGAGGCCGACCCGGCGGCCCCCGGCGGCCTGCTGCCTCCGCGCCTGTTCGGCGCCCCGGGCTCTGTGCCTGCTGCTGAGGAGGAGGCGCGTTTGCTGACGGCGGACGAGGCGGCGGTGGCCTCGTGGGTTGCCGTCAACGGCGAGGCAGCCGGTGTGGGCACCGACACGCTGCGTGAGGCCGCCTGCCTTTACCTGCCCGTGCGCACAAAGGAGGCGGTATGGGGCGTGATGGGCATCGTGCTTGCGGACGACGACTTCGGTGCCTTCGAGAACAACCTGCTGGTGGCGCTCCTCGATGAATGCGGGCGCGCTGCCGAGGCCCTCATGCTCGCGCGGAAGCACCGCGACCTGACGGTGAAGGCCGAGAAGGAAGAGCTGCGCACCAATCTGCTGCGCTCTATTTCCCACGACCTGCGCACGCCGCTGACGAGCATTTCGGGTGATGCGGACATGCTGCTGGCCGACGAGGGAGCACTTTCGGACGATCAGCGCCGCCGGCTCGCCTCGGATATCTCGGAGGACGCCGGCTGGCTTATCAGCTTGGTGGAGAATCTGCTTTCCGTGACGCGCCTCGACGACGGTGCCGTGCAGATGAGCGTGGCCCCCGAGCTGGTGGCCGATGTGATCGACGAGGCCCTGCGCCACGGAAGTCGCCGCGCTGCCGAGCACCGGCTGACCGTGGCCGTGGAAGACGAGCTGCTCATGGCCGAGATGGACGGGCGGCTCGTGGTGCAGGTGCTGGTGAACCTTATCAACAACGCCATCGCCTACACGCCGCCGGGCTCGTGCATAACCGTGGGCGCCGAGCGGGTCGGCGACAAGGTGCGCCTGTGGGTGGCCGACGACGGCCCCGGCATTGCCCCGGCCGAGAAGGCCCGGGTGTTCGACCTGTTCTACCATGGGGCCGCGCCCGCCGTGCCGAGTGGGGCCGCCGAGGCGGTTCCCGATGGAATGGCGCGCCCGGCCGGCGAAGGGGGAGACGCCCGCCGCGGCATGGGGCTCGGGCTCGCGCTCTGCCGGTCTATCCTGCGTGCCCACGGCAGCGACATAACCCTTGCTGATGCCGACCCCCACGGGTGCGTGTTCTCGTTTCTGCTGAAGGCGGCCGAGGCACCGGCTGCGGAAGAGGAGGTGCGCCATGGCGACGGTCGATAACGGTGTGGTACTCGTGGTGGAAGACGACGGGGCGGTGCGCAACCTGGTGTCCACGGCGCTGGAGGTGCACGGCCTGCGCCACCGTGAGGCAGCCACGGCCACGGCGGCCCTCATGGAGCTGACCAGCGCGAGCGACATCAACCTGGTTATTCTGGATTTGGGGTTGCCCGACCGTGATGGCGTGGAGGTGATTCGGGCCCTGCGCGGCTGGTCGCGCACGCCGGTGATCGTGCTGTCGGCCCGCCAGGAAGATGCCGACAAGGTGGCCGCCCTCGATGCGGGCGCCGACGACTACCTTACCAAGCCCTTCTCCGTGGACGAGCTGATGGCGCGGGTGCGCGTGGCCCTGCGCCGGCTGGCTTACGATGCGCCCGCCGCGCCCGAGCCCCAGACCTACCGCAACGGCGCCCTTGCCATCGATTTCGATGCGGGCGTGGCGACGTTGGATGGCGACGAGCTGCACCTCACGCCCATCGAGTATCGGCTCTTGTGCCTGCTGGCGCGCAACACCGGCAAGGTGCTCACCCACAACTACATCCTGAAGGAGGTGTGGGGCCAGGCCCTGGCGGCCGACCTGCCGAGCCTGCGCGTGTTCATGGCCACCTTGCGGAAGAAAATAGAGCCCGACGCGCAGGGCCCCCGCTACCTGCAAACCCACGTAGGCATCGGCTACCGCATGCTAAGGGTAGACGACCCCGCAGGCGACCCCACCGCGTGAGGCGGCGCCCTTTCCCTCATGTAAGACACCTCTTCCTGGGCATCACATCTGTAGGGAAAGGGCTTTATCCTTTCCGCCCCGTCGGGCGCCCCTTCGGGTCACTGTGTCACATTTACAACGCCGATCTTGTGTGTCATACTTTGTCCTACTTTCTGGGTGCGGGGGGCGCCCGGGTGACGAGAAGGGGATGCGCGTGTTCGGCGAACTGGTCATAGCCTACCTGTTCCTGGCCGGTCTTGGCGCTGGTGGCACCGTGGCGGCCTCCCTGGCCGACCTGCTCCTCGTGCGCGAGCCCTTCGGCGCGGCAGTCCGGCCTTACGACGGGAAGGCCCCGACCGAGCGCCTCGTGGCCCTTGCGTTCGCCGCCTCCCTGGGGGCGGTGGGGCTCGGCATCTCCTGCCTGGTGCTGGACGTGGGCCGCGCCGACCGTGTGCTGGCGCTGTTCCTGGCGCCGCGTCTGTCGGTGATGGTAGTGGGGGCCTGGGCGCTCGCTGCGCTCGGGGCGGCTCTGGCTGCGCTCACTCTGGTGCGCTTCCTGTACCTGCCGTGGGCGTCCCGACGTGCTGTGGCGGCGTTGGAAGTGACTGCGTGCGTTGCCGCCGTGGTGGTGGCGGTGTACGCCGGCCTGCTGCTGCAGATGAACGCGGGCGTGCGCCTGTGGTCGACGCCATGGGTTCCGACGCTCTTCGCCCTGTCGGCGGCTTCCTGCGGCTGCGCGCTTATGCTCGCCTGCGGGCTGTTCGTCGGCGCCGACGGAGCGGTGGCCCGCATGGCCCAAGCGGCGGCGAGGGTCGATGCGGCGGTCATCGCCTTGGAAGTGGTTGCGGCGGCGTTCTTCCTCGCCTTCGTGCTGGAAAATGACCATCCGGGGGTGGAGGCCTCGGCGGCGTCGCTTATGGGCGGGGCCGCGGCGCTGCCCTGGTGGATCGGTTTCGTGGCCTGCGGCATCGGGGCGCCCTTGGTCATCGAGGGCATCTATCTGGCTCGCCAGCGGGTAGCGCCTCAGCGCGGTCAGCTTCCGACTGCTTTCGGCACAGCGTCCATCCCGGCTAGCTCGCCCGCAGCCGCCTGGGCCCTGGCCCTGTCCGCTGCCCTCGTTTTCGCGGGCAGCGCGGGGCTGAGGGCCGCTATCGTGGAGGCCGGCGCGCAGCGCCCCTTGGAGTTGCAGCCCGTGTCAGCGCAGGCTGCGGAAGCTGCCCAAGGCGAGGAGGGCGCACCTGCCGCCCCCGAGGACGCAACGGGCGCCGAGGCGCAGCCCGACCCCGACGGTGCCGCCCGGGCCCCCGAAGACGAACGAGAGGATATTTCGACGTGGTTAAGCTAGGCAAGACCATCCCCGCCGGGGACTTGTTCACCTTGGACGAGGGCTCAAGCATTCCGGTGTGGCTTCAGCTGAAGAACCGGTTCATCTACCTCATTACCTCGGGCTTCTACAAGCCCGGCGACCATCTGCCCACGGTGCGGGGCCTGGCCGCCGAGGTGGAGGTGAACTACAACACCGTGAGCAAGGTGTACCAGAGCCTGGAGGAGGACGGCTACATTGTGTCGAAGCCCCGGCAGGGGGCGTTTGTGGCCGACGTGTCCGACAAGCCGGGCGTGTCGGCATCGGTGGTGGCCGAGGCCGTGACGGCTGAGTACCTTCAGCGCTGCCAGGAGCTGGGGCTTTCCCTGGAAGATATTGATGCGCAGTTCACCGCGGCCCTCGTGGCCGCCAAGCAGAAGCGGGAACGCGAGATTGGAGATGCCCATGAGTCGCAGAAACCAGAGGAACGTCGCGGACGCATCGTCGAATTCCCTGCCGTCCCCGGCGATGCCGCCGAGCGGGCGTCTGGAAACGGGGCGTAGCCGCACCTCGCGCAACGGCGCCATCGTGTTCACCCTCGTGGTGTTCACGGTTGCGGCAGCCGTCGTGCTGGGGGTATGGCAGGTGCTTGCGGGAAGTCTCGGCCTTGCGGCCCTCATCGTGGCCGCAGCCGTGGGCGCGCTCGCGGCCAGCTCGGTGCATTTCGTCATGGAATGGGAGAAGGCCGTGGTCATGCGTTGCGGCAAGTTCAACCGCGTGGCGGGGCCGGGCCTCGTGTTCACCTGCCCCATCATCGAGTTCTACACCTTGCGGGTAGACCAGCGCGTGGCGGCCACCTACTTCGGCGCCGAGGAGACGCTTACGGCCGACCTTGTGCCCGTGAACGTGGACGCCGTCGTGTTCTGGATGGTGTTCTCGCCGAAGAAGGCGGCCACCGAGGTGGAGGACTACGCGAGCGCCGTGTCGTGGATGGCCCAGGCCACCCTGCGCAAGGCCATCGGACGGGCAAGCCTGGCTGAGGTGGCGGCCCGGCGCGACCAGCTGGACGCCGAGCTGAAGGACGTGCTCACCGAGAAGCTCTCCGAGTGGGGCATCGACGTGATGGACGTGGAGGTGCGCGACATTGTGGTGCCGCGCGACTTGCAGCAGTCCATGGCCGCCGAGGCCATTGCTACGCGCGAGAAGAACGCCCGCATGATTTTGGCCGAGGCCGAGGCGGACATCTCCGCCATGCTGAAGGACGCGAGCGCCACCTACGAGGGCGATGCCGAGGCCATGCGCCTGCGCACCATGCACCTGGCCTACGAGTCCGTGAAGCAGTCCGGCGGCACGCTGGTCATCCCCAGCGCCTTCAGCGAAGGCTTCACCGACCCCGAAACCGCCGAAGCGCTGGCGAAGGCGGTGAAATAGGGGAGAACCCTGTTTCTATCTGGTGTATCTACCCTCATGCGTGCTACAATGGGCCGTGCCTAGAAGACTGGCCCCAAAGGGCTGGGACGTCCGAAGACGTCCCAGCTAGCGAGGGTGCCTAGTCCTCGCTTTTTTGGTTCGAAGGTCCGTCGCTACGCGGCGGGCCTTCGCGCTCTAGGGCCAAAAGTGCAACCCCGAGAGACGCTGCGGCCAAAAAAGTCTGAACCACGGCCAGGAAAACACTCATCTGCATCACCTCCCTCCCAGTATCTAGAATAGGGCGTTGGGGAAGGTGTATGCAGAGAGGCCTGCTCCCCGCGTGCTTCAATAATACGAACAAATTTTCTTGTATATAAGTCTTGACATTGCCGAAACGGGCAAAAAAATTCCCAGGAGCCAGAAAAAGATTTCCTTCTCTGTCATAGATTGTCCTACATTTTCTCTTGACAGACTATGACAAGCTATGACAGACTGTTCCCATCAGAATCCGGCCGATTCTAAAGACATTGTTGGAATCCCATCAAGCATGCCGCGATAAGGCACCCGGATTCGCCCATGGGGGATGGGAAGAGAGAGGAAATGCGCAAGCGAGCAAGGGGGGAAGCTGCCCCAACGCACACTGCGCGTTTCTCCAAGAGGAGGAGAAATGTCGAATCAGAGCAGTTCGCCGCGCGGACTGACGCGTCGTAGTTTTCTCAAGACCACAGGGGCAGTTGCGGGCGCCTCTGCGTTGGTGGGCACGGCAGGAATGCTGAGCGCCCATGCAGATCAGGAGAGCCTTCCGGAATCCGGAGAAGAAATCTTTAACTGCAACTGCCGTTCCAACTGCATGGGCTCGTGCCGTCTTCTCGCTCATGTGCGTGACGGCAAGCTTGTGAAGCTTGAGCCAGGCGAGTATGACGAGCCGGGCTACACAGGCTGCTGCCTGAAGGGCCTCTCTTATCTTGAGCGCATTTATAGCCCCACGCGTATTCAGTATCCGATGAGGCGTGTCGAGGGCACCGAGCGCGGTGCTGGTCAGTGGGAGCGAGTAAGCTGGGACGAGGCTATCGCCGAGATTTCCCAGAAGATGCAGGAAACCGTCGACACCTATGGACCAACAGCTATCGCCTTCGATGCCGCATCCGGCAACTACGGCTACATCAATGGTGTGTATGGCCTCTTCCCGCGCCTCGCTGCATGTCTCGGCGCTATCAAGACGGCTGCCTGCTACGATTACGCGGCAGGGCATGGGATCGATCGTGTGCTTGGCACGGGCGATTGGCAGTATTGCAACGAGCCGAATAGTGTTATGGACTCTTCCATGGTCGTGGTTTGGGGTACCAACCCGGTCTTTACCCATCCCCATAGTTGGCGTTGGATCCAGTGGGCTAAAGAGCAAGGGACGAAAGTTGTGACCATCGACCCCATTAAGTCCGCTACGGCGCATCGATCGGACGAGTACATCCGCGTCAACCCGGGCCACGATGGCTACCTTGCCCTCGCGATGGCCAATTACGTGATCGAGCACGATTTGGTCGACTGGGACTTTATCAACAGTCGTTCCAATGGTGCCTTCCTGGTGCGCGAGGACAGCAAGCGTCACCTCTCTACGGCCAACTGGCCCGTCGAGTCGGCGCAGACCTACGCTGCTACCGTTGCAGCGCTGACCGAGCAGTACGAGCCTATGGGGCCGGTAGCTGTGGCGACCGCGCTTGCCGCTATACCCATCGACTACTACGTATGGGACAATGCCGTTGGGGCTCCGGTTCTGGTCGACCAGGCGCAGGATCCGGCGTTTGAGGGCAGCTTTGCCACCTCCGATGGCGTGGCTCTGGAAACCTCGTTCTCGCTGCTTAAGAAGCAGCTCTCGCAGTACTCTATTGCCGAGGCCGCTCGCCTGACGGGGCTAACGGAAGACTTCATCGTCGAGTTTACCGAGCGGTTTGCCGCAGAGGATGCGGTTTCGGTGAACATCACTTACGGCCTCGATCACTATCTCAATGGGTATCAGAACACCTGGGCCATCGCCATTCTCATGGCGCTGACGGGCAACCTGGCCAAGCCCGGTGCAGGATTCACGGGCGTTTTCACGACCCGCTGGTCGCCTGAAACGCTTGGGCTGTGGGTGACCGAGGAGTACAAGGGGCTCAATGCAACCATTCCGTTTGCGATCATGCCGGAAATTGTGGCCACGCAGACGCTCAACGGGCAGCCGTTCCCCATGAAACTTATGATCTCCTATTGCGCGAATCCCGCCAGCAATTTGGGCGGCCAGCGTGAGTTCCTCGACCGCTTGCTTCCGAATCTCGATTACTACGTGGTCATTGATATGGAGATGACCGACTCGGCCCAATGCGCCGACATGGTGCTTCCGGCCACCTCATGGTACGAGGTGGAGGATATCCGCGCTGGATACAACAACCCCTATACCATTTTCCAGGAGAAGGCTATCGAGCCGCTTTACGAGAGCAAGTCCGACTCGGAAATCGCCTATCTACTTGGTCAGGCCCTTGGCTTCGAGAAGTCGTTCCCCGAGGGCGACGACATTAACACGTGGGCCGCTATTCTGTTCAGCAACGAGGCATCGCAGGCTCAGAACCTCTCGCTCGACCGCTTCCGCGAGGAGAAGGTCATTCAGACAACGGGCACCCCGGGTGAGTCCTTCATCACGGGGATGACGACGCCGTTCACCACTGAGAGGGGCCTCGTGCGGCTGTACACCGATAATCCGCAGCCGCGTTTGAACTACGGCCAGGATTTGTCGGATCGCTACGACGGCGAGCATCTGGTTTACTATCGCGAGCCCGAGGAAGCGGGCATCGACAACCCGCTCAAGGAGAAGTACCCGCTCGTGTATCTGCAGGAGCACTCTCGTTTCCGCGTTCATACGCAGTGGGGCCGTGTGCCGCTTCTGCGCGAGCTTGATCCCGAGCCGGTGGCCAAGGTCAACGGCAAGGATGCCGCTGAGCGCGGGGTGGCGACGGGCGATTTGGTTGAAGTTTACAACGACCGCGGCCACTGCGTTGTCAAGTGCCTCGTCGACGAATCGATTGCGCCTGGCATTGTCTCCATTCCCAAGGGGTGGCAGCGCGACCAGTTCATTGAGGGTGGTTACCAGGAGATGTCCCAGCCGGGCGTCGATCCGTACCCCTCCGCCGCTTCGTTCTACGATGCGCGCGTCAATTTCCGGAAATGGGAGGCCTAAATCATGCGTTACGGATTTGCCATAGACACCAAGCGCTGCATCGGCTGCCATACTTGTTCGGTCGCTTGCCGCATTGAGAACAATCTGCCGAACGGTACGTGGTGGAATCGCGCACTGACCGATGGCGGTGCAGAGATGGATACGCCGGTTGGAGAATTTCCCGATGTAACCATGAGCTACTTGACGGTGGCGTGCCAGCATTGCGAGAACCCTGCCTGCGTGAAGGTGTGCCCAGTGGGCGCCACATACAAAGATCCGGAGACGGGCGTTGTGCGCCAGGACTACGACAAGTGCATCGGTTGCCGTATGTGCATGGCGGCTTGCCCTTACACTGGTGTGCGCTCGTTTAATTGGGAAGAGCCCGCTTACACGGTTGGCTTCGAAATGGGCGATGCCGACGTCGCTCCGCACCAGCAGCACACGGTCGAGAAGTGCACGATGTGTTGGCATCGTCTGGCCAAGGGGGAGGAGCCTATGTGCGTGAAGACCTGCCTTGCACGGGCTCGCTTCTGGGGCGATTTAGACGATCCCGCATCGGAAGTTGCCACTTTGGTGCGCGAGCGCTCGGCTAAGCAGCTGCTTCCCGAAGAGGGCACGAATCCCTCGGTGTACTACCTGGTGTAATTGAACCGCGCGCGTCCTAGCTAGCGATGCGCGCCCTATTCTAGGAGATACTCATGTCTGACTTCTCTTCGGGTGTCGTTGTAGACGACGACCTTGATTTCAGCGCGGTTGCGAACCGCACTGCAGGCCGCGAGGCGGTCGGTTCCCGCGCAGCCGCCTGGGGCGGCAAGGGATTGACTGTCGCCATCGGTGTGTCTGCCGCAGTGATGGTGGCCGGCATCGTCTTGTGGTTCCTGCAGCTTTCCGGCGGCATGGTGCAGACCGGTATGCGCAATCTGAACTCGTGGGGCCTCTACATCACGTCCTTCATGTTCTTCGTGGGCCTGTCCGCCGGCGGCCTCATCATCTCGTCGGTGCCGAAGGCCTTCGGCATCCAGGGCTTCGGCGGCATCTCTAAAGTGGCCGTCATGAGCTCCATCGCCTGCACCGTGGCCGCCATCGGCATGGTGGTGGTCGACCTGGGTCAGCCGACTCGCCTGTGGGAGTTGTTCGCGTACTCGAACTTGGGCTCGCCGCTCATGTGGGACATTGTGGTGCTGGGCACCTACCTTATCCTCTCTTGCGTGTACCTGTGGGCCCAGGTGCAGGCCGACGCAGGCAAGGTGTCACACACTGCTTTGCGCGTCATCTCGGTGATCGCCCTTGTTTGTGCCGTGCTCGTGCACTCCGTGACCGCTTGGATTTTCGGGCTGCAACAGGGCCGCGAGATGTGGCATACCGCGCTTCTGGCCCCGTGGTTCGTGTCCTCGGCGTTGGTGTGCGGTACGGCGCTCGTCATGGTGGTGGCCATGGCTTTGCGCAAGACTGGCTACCTGAAGCTCGACCAGGCCTACATGGTGAAGCTGGCGAAGCTGCTGGGCGCCTTCGTGATGGTGGATCTGTACTTCTTCGGCTGCGATCTTCTGACTGAGGCCTTCCCGGCTGGTTCTGGCCTGGAAGTGGTGACCATGCTGACCACCGGCCCGCTTGCGCCCTACTTCTGGGTGGAGATTATCGGCTGCGCTGTCTGTGCCGTTATTTGCTTCACGCCGGCTCTGCGCACGAACGCCCTTCTGACCGTGGGGGCTCTGCTGGCCATCGTAGGCATTTTCTGCAAGCGCGTGCAGCTGCTGGTGGGCGGCTTCCAGGTTGCCTCTCTCGATTTGCCCGGTGCGCTCACTTCGATGCACCATACGGGTTGGGATGCAGGTTTGACGAGCATCTACGGCTCTATGGTCTACTGGCCTACGCCGCTCGAGTTTGGCGTGACCTTGGGCGTGGTGGCCCTGGGCGTGCTCGTGTTCCTGCTGGGCATCAAGTTTTTGCCCCTCCGTCCAACCGACGGCGAGTAACTGGCTCTCCCTTGCATGCGGCCCGCGCCCTCCTTTCCAGGCGCGGGCTTTTCTGTATCGCGATTGGGAAAGGAACAACACGTGAGGAAATATGCGATAACGGGCGTCGCCTTCATCGCGCTTGTGGTGCTAGTGCTGGGCGCTGGCGTGCTGATGGAGCCGAGGACCGCGGTGCTGCCGGTGGAGACAGGCTCGCCATGCCCGGTGGCGGGTTGCGCCTCCGGAGAGTGCCACGGTTTCGGGAACGTGCCCGAGCCCGACGGCGTGACCGAGATGGTCTGCCCCGAGGCTGGATGCGCTTCGGTGGAGTGCCATGCGTGGGATACGCTGGCGGGGCGCTACCACCAGGCATCGGATGCGAGCTTGAATCTGTGGATACTTATGCCGGTGGCTTTAGTCGTGACCCTTGTGGCTCTAGTGCGAGGGCTCTCCCGGAAAGAGAAAGCGGCGCGTAGGGATGCTGCTGCATCGCCGTTGTCTTCGGTTCCGGACGGCAGCAGCAAGAGCGAGATGGAGGCGGGTGATCCCTGTGAGTAAGCGCAAGCTTCTCTTCGATGCAACGGTGCTCGTCTTCTACCTTCTGGCTGCCAACCCGACGGTGACGGGCATTCCCCTGCACGAATGGGTAGGCCTGGGCGCTGTGGTGGTGCTCGTGGCCCACTGCGCTTCGTCGGTCGAGCTGCTGCCCTCTTTGTTGCGGCCCGGCGCCAAGCGCGCAGTGCGGGTGGGGCGAGTCGTGTTGGACGCGGCTCTGCTTGTGGCGGTGGCTCTGTGCGCGGTGTCGGGGATCATGGTGTCGGGCGACGTGCTGCCCGCTTTGGGCCTGTACGCCGAGGGCTACTACTTCTGGGATCCGCTGCACGCCTTCGCCGCTAAAGCGCTTCTGGCCCTTATTCTCGTACATCTGGCGATTCACGCTCGCATGGTGTGGGTAGCGGTGCGGTCGTGGTATGCTGTGCGGCAAGATAAGTTTTCGAAGGAGGAGAGGCATGACGGTATCGGCTGATGTGTGGCAGGCTCGGGCGGCGATGTGCGAGCTTTTGGCGCTTTCGTTCCGCTATCCGGAGGACCGGGTGCTGGCCGACGCGGTGGCGTCGGGGGAGTGGGGCGAGGCGGCCGAGGAAATTGCCGGCGCCCTTGACCTCGACTGGTCGGCGGATGTGGCGGCCGGCGCTGCCGAGGGCGCGGCCTTCGACGACCCGGCCGAGCTGCAGCGCACGCTTCGGGCCGAGGCCACGCGCCTGTTCGTGGGCGCGCCGGAGCCGGCGGTGAGCCCGTACGAGGGCGTGTGGCGCGCGAAGGACGACGGCGTGCAAGCGCTGCTGTTCGTGAACCCGCATTCCATGGAGGTCGAGCGCTTCTGCAAGGCTTGCGGCCTGGGGCGCCCCGAGGGCACCAACGAGCCGCTCGATGCCGTGTGGACCGAGCTTGAGCTGC
>CAJUSP010000016.1 GCA_910589165.1 uncultured Adlercreutzia sp. | reverse complement strand
CCTCACCTTGGCAAGGTGATGCTCTACCAGCTGAGCCATGTCCGCATCGCGAGGAGATACTATACGGGATGCGCCACGCAGATGCAAGCCCCAATTTTTGAAAATTTTGGGGAACGGTCGCAGCGCATCCGGAAAGCCTATTCGGCCCGCTCGCCGTTCTCGATGGCGGCATCCACCCGGCGCTGGGCGCGCTCCCCCACCTCGGACGGCGCCGCGCCGGCCTCGGCCTGGGCCACGGCGTCAGCGATGGCCTGGTCGGCCAGCTCCTTCTTCCACGCGTTCAAGTTCGAATTGAACCGCATCTGAATGAACTCGAGCACTACGGCGAAGATCATGGCGAAGTACACCATCAGCTTCTCCACGTGCATATCCAGAAGCTCGATGTCGGTGTGGATACCTGCGGAGTCGAGCACGAGCAGCACGCCGATGGCGGTGATGAACACGAGCGCGAGAATCTTCATTTCGGGATGCGAGTTGATGAAGTTCGAGATGGGGTCGATGAACACCATCATGATGATGACGGCGATCATCACCGCGAGGATCATGATGATAAGGTGCTCGGCCAGGCCCACCGCCGTGATAACCGAGTCGATGGAGAACACGAGGTCCATGACCATGATGGTGCCCACAGCCTGAGGTAGCGTGATGAGGTGGCGCGCCTTGTGCTCCTCGGAGGTCTCGGCTTTGATCTCAGTAAGCGCCAGCACGTCAACGAGCTCCTTGATGCCCTTGTAGATAAGGTAGGCACCGCCGACGAGCATGACGATGTCGCGCACCGAGAACCCGTGGGCGTAGGGCCCCAGATCGATGGTGAACAGCGGGGTGGTCATGTGCACCAGATACGACGCGAAGCAGAGGAACAGAATGCGCATAATAAGCGCACCGGCCAGACCCAGCTTGCGGCCGATGTGCTGCTTCTCGGCAGGCAGGCGGTTGGTGGTGATGGAGATGAACACGAGGTTGTCCACGCCAAGCACAATCTCCAGGAATATCAGTGTCACCAGGCTGATCCACGCCTCGGGGGTAAGGAATATAGAGAAGTCCACCGTTGTCCTCGCTTTCGTATACGGCCCTTCTGGCCTTTAGACAACCCTAACAAAGGGCGTTTCGCTTAGCAATGGTATAATCGGCAACAATGCCGTGACATACAGGAGAACCACCTATGACCAACGAGGAAACCGCGAAGGAACTTCCCGCCGCCGAGGAGGCGACCGCGCCGCGCCGCGCCTCTCACGCGCGCCACAGCGCCGAGGCCGCGCCGCAAATGCGCAAGGGGCTTCCCCACCTGTTCGGCCGCAAGGAGAAGAGCAACGTCGTTATCGGCGACGTGCGCTACTACGACGGCGCCGAGCTCTCGCGCCCGCTGGAAATGCCCACCTACGTGCGCATCACACTGCTCGTGGCCATGGCTATCGCCGCCATCGCCGGCGGCGTGGTTCTCAGCAAGTACTTCGACCAGATCATGAACGAGCCCATCCGCCAACAGGAGGCGCTCCAGGAGAACCTCACCCGCGAGGTCTCCTACGACTTCCCCTCGCTGACCGCGCTCATGCCCCTGTCCGACGAGGAGATGATGGCCACGCTCTCCGAGGCGGGCTACACGCTCTACGAGCGCACGCCGGTGGGTACCGACCCTGACGGCGGCTTCGAGGTGATCAAGCTGCCGGCCGACGTGAGCCTGGAAGAGGCCGGGGCCATGTACCTCACCGGCATCGACAAGCTGTCGGCGCCGGACGCGGTGAAGCTTTTGAAGGGTGCCTGGACGCTCACGGTCACCCGCAAGGCCGGCGACGACCTGCGCCTGCGCTACGCCGATTTCCAGTCGGGCTCCATCGAGTCGGCCATCCAGGCCGCCATGCAGGCCGAGGGCCTCGAGAACACCGAGATCACCGACAGTGGCGTGGACGATTCGGGCAACACCTACCAGGCCGGCGTGGTTTCCACCGATGCCGGTACCTGCAACTGGCGCGTGTCGGTCATCGAACTCGACGAGGTGTACGACATCTCCGGGCTGCCGAACACCGCCTTCTATGTTGGCATTCGCCTGACCGCCCAAGCCTAGGAGACCCCGTAGGGAAAGGGCCATGCCCTTTCCGCTCGACCGAGGGTGCTTTCTCTATTGGAACGAGGCGGCAAGGGCATGGCCCTTGCCCTACGGATGTTAGAGTAGTCGGTTAGCGCTGCTCGGCGGTCTCGTCGGCGCCGTAGGGCTCTATGTGCACGAGCACTTCCTTCACCTGGGGGAAGGCGATTTTCACCTTGGCTTCCACCTCGTCTCCCAGGCTGTGGGCCTCAAGGACCGTCATGGCAGGATCCACCAACGCGTGCATGTCGCAGTACACCTCGGCCTCGGTGCCGCGGGTGCGCACGCAGTGCACCTCGACGATACCCGGCACCGTCTCGCCCACTTCCTTGATTTTCTCAGCGGGAAGGCAGGCGTGGTCCGACAGCGTGCGCAGCCCCGTGCGGAAAACCCCGAACGCCGTGATGAGAATGGCCACCGTCACGAACAGCGCCATGATGGGGTCAGCCATGGGAAAGCCCGCCACAACGAGCGCAAGACCCACGATAACCCCGATGGAAACGAAGGCGTCCGAGAGCGTGTGGGCCGCATCGGCCGCGAGAATCTCGCTCTTCAGCTGACGGCCAGCACGGCGCTCGTACAGTGTCACGCCCAGATTCACCGCCAGCGTTCCCACCATGACCACGAAGGACACCGGAGTCACTTGGGCCGTGTAGGAGCCGCTCTCGAGCTTGCCGATAGCCGACGAGCCCACCTCGAAGGCCGCCAGAAGCAGCAGCACGCCGATGACGAGCGAGCCGTAGGTTTCAAACTTGGAATGGCCGTAGGGGTGCCCCTCATCGGCCGGCCGGGCCGCCAGGCCGATGCCCACGAGCCCGATGACGTTGCCCACCGAATCGAACAGCGAGTGGATGCCGTCGGCCTGCATGGAAGCCGACTGCGAGGCGAGCCCGTAGAAGTACTTCGCCGCCGCCACCACCAAGTTGAGCAGAAGCACAATCCAAAGCACCCGCTCCACCTGTCGAGCATGAGTACTCTTCAAATTATGCGAGTCCATCGTCCCTACCTTACTTTCATAAAAACCAACAGAGGACCAGGGCAGACCCAGAGGTTCGCCCAAGGAAGTCAGCGAGACGTTCTGTCGCACTTCAGATTCGTCCGCCTTTGGGCCAAGTTGGCTTTCGCCAACGCCGCGCCCAAAACATTAACAGCCCAGTGGGCTGTTCAGCCCCTCTAGGCGCCCGAGAGGACACGCCCCGCCCCGCAGGGCTTGACATGCGACAGGACGCCGCAGTGTCGACGAAGTGAAAAGGTCCCGTAGGGGCTCTATTCACTTCGAAGGTATCCTACAGGAAACGCAAAACCAACAAGAGCTGTCTGTCGGATAAAGTATATACCAGATCAAACCATCCAATAGCCATGCCCACATAAGGGCATTTGCGCACTTATCGACTTGGCATCTTGGACTATTTCGAATTCTTGTCGACTGCATAGGGTTCATCCCATAACAACACGATCGATACAAAACGAAAGGAAGGAGGGATGACACGAGAACCACAGTCAGAATCCGGCAAATCCGATTGCAAATTCGAAACGTCATCCCTCTTGGAAAAGTGGTATACCATGCTGAGCGAGGCTCAGCCGCATGGACATGAAGCAACGCTAGCACCTAAAGATCAAGGAACTTGCGCCAAGCTTTCTAGACAACGACACCGTCATTGGAAGGGCGTTGACCTTCTGGAAGAATCGCGCGGCCTTGAGCGTCTAATCGCCGAAGCTACCGTCCACACCATGCTTGCCGAAAGAGTAACCTTTAGCAACGAGATGCTTCTGAACCAGCTTAGTGGTGCTACCCATGGCCCCTTGCGAGGGGTCGGGCATACGGCAAGAGTGAAAAGTCCGAAGACGCCGTCTGCGGACTGCCTGGAGAAGCTCTGGGCGTTGCGCTCCTTTCGGAGCGAATCAGCCCGGGAATCATAGCTGGACGGCTTGGGGAGCTTGGGTGCCGCGGGGGCGGAGACGGCATGAACTGCGAGCTTGGCGGCAGCGCCTGCGATAACATCGAGCGGAAACATCTTTCCAGGCCAGTCAGTGCAGCCGGCATCCTTGTGGCGCACGACGATGTAAAAGCCACACTTGTCCTTGAGCCACACAGCAAACTCGCGACTCGCATCGATCTGAGCCTGAGGCTCTGTCTCATTGTTGAAGTGTCCTCGAAGCAGATGCAGCCGAAGTCAGAGTTACCCTTTAGGCACCCCTGACCATTCTCGCTCCATATGCCAGCGGCGGATATCCTCAGCCAAGCACTTCGTCCCCTCGGTGTGAGAAAGTATCGCACGACATGTGCTCACTTGCATGCTTGGCGCTTCGAACTACAGGTTGATCTCGTTAATCTTCATTGTTGCCCGTCTCCTTCTAGACCGCCGCTGCAGATAGCTCCGGTCTAGTTTTTCTTCACAGCGTACTCCTCCTCGGGCAAAAGAAAGTACTCCGGACTTTTTGAGCGGCTTTAGTGGCCAGCTGGTTTTCACCACGGGCAGACGAGAACACCGACAGCTAGCAGGTTGATGACGATCTCAGTAAGGTCGGCATCCAAGTCGATGCCGAGCCGTATGGGCACGAGCGCTACGAGGCCAGCAGCGAGTCGCGCGAAGGCAGCTACCAAGAGGTGTTCGCACTCATGTTACATTCCTGATGGTTTGCAATTCTGCTCCGTAGATCTCGTCTACTCTGTGAGCCATGTCGCCCATTTGCTCCTGCGGGCGCTGGGAGTCGTAGCTGCTCAGGCCCCAGGCACACTCCATCGTTCCGAAACGATGTTGTCGGGCATGTCGTCTCTTTTCAAAAGTACCCAATTTGGATACTTTTGTGCGAGCCATAACGCCGATTTTGATAGATTATAGGATTGAACATTGAAAAAGATACTCGATTTGGGTATCTTCGTCGCAAGCAGCGGCGAGAACGAACTAGCTCGGTTTTCCGAATGCCCGGCAACAAAGGAATGGAGCAGATTATTGACCTCGCGGATAATCCTGCCAACTCGGGAAAGTATGCAAAAGTCGAGATGCAGGATTATCCCCTTCGAGACCTTGAGGGAACCATAGTCTAGAATGGAGATAGAGCCTATGGGAGATTTCAAGCTATCAGCTAGCGCTGAGGCCAACGGCGTCAAGATCAGTGACGTGTCCGCAAACGCGAGCCTAAATGTAAATAATCATTTTGCCGCTCCACAAATTGACACCGCTAAACCGTCGCTTCTGGGACGAGCTATCTCTGAAGTGCGTAGAGCCGTCAATCCAACGGCCTATGCCGAAGAGATGGCGGCAGCCATGAAGATAAAGGCAGACGCCGAGACCAGCGTCTACAACATCTACCGCCAGAATATGCCTTTTCTTACCGAGAAGCAAGCCTTCCTGTTCGCAAACGGTTACGTAAGCACCCCCGAGCAAGCCCTCAACGTCTTCGATGTGTTTGAATCTGCGGAAAGAATGCTGCCCGAACCTGATGCGTATCCTGAAATTGCGCCTGCGATGCTTGACGGGATTATCGAGGGCTCGCGCTCTGCCTACGATCAAGAACTCCGTGAAATCTGGGCTTCGCTTCTCGCAAGCGAGATCAAAAAACCTGGAGAGACCTCAAGGAAAACACTGAGGATTCTTTCCGAGATGGGTAAGGAGGAAGCTCTGGTCTTTATGAAGGTTTGCTCTTTCGCAACTTACGACCAGAGCGGAAAGCCCGGGATTCTTTTTCTAGTAGAAGACAACAGAAACCATACTACCTACAATGAAAAAGCTGTCACACATTACGAGCTCTGTATGCTCGAATCATTGGGTCTATACGTAATTAATGCGGCTTTCTACCCGCCAATTAGTTCGGAAGAGAGCCTAGTGATGCACCTCTCCGACAAAGCTGTAAGGATCAGCCTCAGTGAAGGCGAGCATCGGTTCTCCCTACCATATGGCGCTTTTACGGAATACGGATGCGAGCTTGCAGCCATCTGCAATGTGCCCTCCGCTCCGAACCTCCAAGACATCATCAAGCGCAAAGCGGAAGCCCAAGGCTTCACTTTCAGCGTGATTGACAAAGCCGGGCTCGAGAAAAACTATTGAGAGTATGCTTATGTATATCTTATCTGTTTGAACCGATATAATCGCCTTCGTACTAAATTCTAAGCGTTAGGTTGCACTGATATGGAATTCCCTGAAGAATACGATGCGTGGATAAGTTGCGACAAGATCGTCGACAGCAGTCGGCTTAACTACGATGCACCAAAACCAGGTCACAAGCTAGAAGTCCCCCTGGTGTCGGTAAAGCCACATCCTGAAAAGTTCATTCTTAGCGTATACGAGGGAGCGCGTAGCTCCACGATTGTCCTTTCAGTGGAAGACACGCGCAAGGTGACGATGCAAACACGCCACTCATCGCAACCACTCGTAAGGATAGACATTGACGACAATCTCATACACACAAATCCGGACGGAAAAATCATCAAAGGCAGTCACGTCCACCTTCCGATAGAAGGATACGGAATAGCCTATGCCTTCCCCTTGAAAAGCGATGAGGGTATCATGGTTGCCGGCAGCAGCGATTACGTTCCCTCAATCTTCGAGGCGTTCAGGCTATTTTGCCATATCGATAATCAGTTAAATGTAAGGTGGGGACTAGGTATCTGAGATGAATATCGAGCAGGCACAGAGCATAATAAACGGTTACGCTGACTGGTGGCGTGCCGGCGTCAAAACCTATCAGGTCGGCGATGCGGTTCGGCTGGTGTGCCCCATGCTCGATCGCAATAACGATCATATGAGCCTCTATATCGCAGAAGATCCGCAACAGACAGGCAGTTTCCTGCTTTCCGATCTTGGGGCCACTATAGCCGATTTAGAAATGTCGGGCTGCGATATTTTCGGCAGTAAGTCTCGTGCCAGCAAGTTAGAGCAGACGCTCAACGCGTTTGGCGTTATGAGCTCGGATGGAGAGATATACGCACGAGCCAACTCCTCTGATCTGTTCCCGCAGATGAACATGCTCATGCAGGCCATGGCATCAGTCGATGACCTGTTCTACACCGCGAAAGACAGCGTGCGCAGTTACTTCATTGAAGATGTAGCACACTGGCTCGATGGCAACGAGATCCGCTACTCAGAAAACCTGATGGTCCGGGGAACGTCGGGGTTCGAATCAAAGTTCGATTTCCTCATTCCCAAAACTAAAGGAAAAGCGCCAGAACGCTTATTGAAAGCCATAGGAAGCCCATCCGAAGCTAGTGTGAAGAACGCTTTATTTGGGTGGAACGACATCCAGCGGGTGCGCTCTGGAGCACAACTTTACGTGTTCCTCAACGATGATGGCAAGGAGACGGCGGCGGCCCTACGGCAAGCGTGCGAGGCCTACAACGCGACCCCTGTTCCATGGAGCAATGCAGATCAGTACATTCCAGCGCTAGCAGCTTAGGGGCAGAGCGTCGCCGCATTCAAAAAAGCGGTTCTCCGACGAAGTTCTTGGCAGAACCCGAGGATCTAGCCGCCTTGCGACCAGGAAGGTTGTAAGGTAGAAAGGCGGAGATATTTATCGGCCTCAGTTCCTGCAGATGGTGAAGGACGCCAAGAACCACAAGTTCGACGTGGTCATCGTCTGGAAGATCGACCGCTTTGCCCGCAACATGATGGACCAGTTCCACTACGAGCGCGAACTGAAGCTTGCCGGAGTGACGCTGGAAAGCTGCAAGGAGAACATCTCCGGCGGCACCATAGAGGCCGACATGAACAAGGGCATGCTGGCCATTTTCGCTCAGCTGCGATCGCAGCAGAGCGCAGTGGACACTATGCGCGGCATGATGGGTAAGGCGCGCCAGTGCCAGTACCTCGGCGTGAAGAAGTTCGGCTATAGCCACGACGGAGACATCATCACCCTGGATCCCGTATGGGCGCCCGTGGCCGAACAGGCGCACTACGATTTCTTGGGCAGCGTGCCCATCAAGGACATCTTCGGCTACCTGCGCGAGCTTGGCGCCAAGACGTCCCAGGACGCGGATCCGGGGTACCACTTCGTGCGTAATATGCTGCTCGACGAGTCTTACGGCGGCGTGTATACCTGGGGGCAGCTGAAGGACGAGCGCGGGCGCGTCATCAAGGATGCGACGGGCAAGCCGGTGCCGGCTGTGCGCGTTGAGGGCGGCATGCCGGCCATCGTGAGTATGGAAATCAAACAGGCCTGCATCGATCGGATACGCACCTACCGCCGCGGCAAGGCCCGCACCGAGTACCCGCTGTGCGGGAAGCTCTACTGGCGCGACACGGGCCTGCTGATGCACGGCGAGTCGGGCCTATCGAAGACGGGGCGGACCTATTACTACTACGCCTGGCGCGACGAGCAGAAGCGGCGCCACAGCGTGCAGAAGGGCCTTTTGGAAAACAAGGTGGTGCAGGGCGTGCGCGAGGTGCTGCACGACGAGATGCTGGTGCGCGATCTGGCGCGACGCTTCGTGGCCTACCTGGCCGAGGGAGACGTGCGCCCCGCCATCAAGGCCGCCCAGGACGAGCTGAAGACGTTGGAGAAGCTGAAGCAGAACCTCGTGAACGCCGTGGCCGACGGCATGCCCTACGAAGGGGTGCGCTCGAAATTCGAAGAGACTGAGAGGGATATTGAGAAGATCCAGAACCGGATCAAGAACCTCGAGGGTGAAACCGCCGAGGCGAGCGAAGAAGACGTGGTGCGCTTCTTCCAGTCGATCGTCGCCGGCGATACCAACGACGAGAGAATACTCCGCTACTTTGTGAACAAAGTAGTGTTTTATGAAGAGAATGTGTTGGCGGTGCTCAATTTTAGGGGCTGCACCACCGATCAGTGAGAGATTACCGTGGCTATGCAAAACATTGTACAAAAAGAAAACTCCCGGCCTGAACTGGGAGTTCCTCAATTAACGATGGTGTCGGAGGCGGGATTTGAACCCGCACACCCGGTAAATGGGCACTAGCACCTCAAGCTAGCGTGTCTGCCGTTCCACCACTCCGACGTGCGATTTGCAGCGACGATTATTCTAACAGAACCCCTCGTCGATGCAAGAAGTTTTTTCTAATTACTGGGAAATGGTGCCGTGGGGGTACACGATCATGAGCACCACCAGGGAAAGAAGGAACACGATGGCGCAGCCGATGGTAATGCGGTCGAGGTTCTTCTCGATGATGCTCGTGCCCGTCTGGGTGGAGTACATGGAGCTCGCGATCATATCGGAGATGCCGGTACCCTTGCCGGAATGCATGAGAATGAAGATGATCAGGCCCAAGCCGGAGATAACCAGCAGGATCAGGAAGATGATGACCAGGGGATTCAAGACGACGCCCTTCTTTCAGTTACCGTTTAATGTACACGCAAGTTGTTGAGTATAAGGGATGCCCCGCGCCGTTTCAAGGCGTATCTTGCAAACGCCGAGGTAAGCGCACATTACCTGCAATGGGCGGCCCGCGCAGGGGTCGGGCCGCCTTTCATTAAGCCAGCAGGTTCTCGCCGGTCATCTCGGCCGGGGCCTCAAGGCCGATCATGGCCAGCAGCGTGGGCGCGATGTCGGCCAGGCGCCCCTCGGCGCCCGAGAGCGCAAGGCTCGCGCCACTGGCATCCACCAGCACGAGTGGCACAGGGGCCGTCGTGTGGGCCGTGAACGGCGTGCCGTCCTCGGCGATCATGCAGTCGGCATTGCCGTGGTCGGCGGTGACAAGCGCCACGCCTCCCTGGCGGCGAACCGCGTCGAGCACCCGGCCCACGCCGGCATCCACCGCCTCTACCGCCTCGCGGGCCGCCTGCACCACGCCAGTGTGCCCCACCATATCGCAGTTCGCGAAGTTCACGATGTACACGTCGGCCTCGCCAGCGTCGATGGCAGCCGCTAGCTTATCGGCCACCTCCGGCTCGCTCATCTCAGGCTGCAGGTCGTAGGTGGCCACCTTGGGGCTCGCCACCAGGCAGCGGCTCTCCCCCGCCTTCTCGGCCTCGCGGCCTCCGTTCAGGAAGAAGGTCACGTGGGCGTACTTCTCCGTCTCGGCGATGTGGTACTGGGAAAGCCCCGCGTCGGCCAACACGTCGGCCAGCACGTTTTCCGGGAACTCCTTCGCAAAGGCGATGGGCGCGGGAATATCGGGGTCGTACTCGGTCAGGCACACGAAGGACACCTGGGGCCACGCGTCGCGCTTAAAGCCGGCAAAGGACGGGTCGGTAATGGCCCGGGTAAGCTCGCGGGCTCGGTCGGGGCGGAAGTTGAAGAAGACGACCGCGTCGCCGTCGCGCATGCCGCGCGGGCTGAGCGCCACCGGCTCCACGAACTCGTCGGTAATGCCCTCGGCGTAGGACGCCTCCATAGCTGCCACCGCCGCCACGTCGCGGCAGGGCTCGGCGCACACGACGGCGTCGTAGGCCCGGCTCACGCGCTCCCAGCGGTTGTCGCGGTCCATGGCGTAGTAGCGGCCGGAAACCGAGGCGACCTCGATGAGGCAGGGCGCCTCGCCCCCGCGGTTGGCCGCCCGCTCGATGTAGTCGACCAGCTGGCGCATGTATTCCGCGCCGCTCGAGGGCGGCACATCGCGGCCATCCATGAAGCAGTGGATCATGATGTGGCCCACGCCGGCAGCCACAGCCGCGTCGATGAGCCCGTAGAGGTGCTCGTTGGACGAGTGCACGCCGCCGTCGGAGAGCAGGCCCATGAGGTGCAGCGCCGCACCCGGGGCCTGGGCGGCCTTGAAGGCCTCGCCGAGCACCGGATTGGCGGCAAGGGAGCCGTCGCGGCAAGCGCGGTTGATGCGGGTGAGCTCCTGGAACACGACGCGCCCCGCGCCGATGTTCAGGTGCCCCACTTCCGAGTTCCCCATCTGCCCCTCGGGCAGACCCACGGCCTCGCCGGAGGCCTGAAGCCGCGTGTGGGATTCGTTAGCGAACAGCCCGTCGAGCACCGGGGTATTCGCCAGAGAGATGGCGTTGCCCGGCCCCGGCTCGGCCAGACCGAAGCCGTCCATGATGATGAGGCAGGCCGGCAGGCGCAGGCCTTCGCGGGCGGCAGCGGATGTTTCCGTAGGGTTCATTTAGCAGGCTTCCTTCACGATCTGGATGAACGAGTCGGCCTTCAGCGACGCGCCGCCGATAAGGCCGCCGTCGATATCCTCCTCGGCCAGCAGCAGCGCGGCGTTGCCCTCGTTCATGGAGCCGCCGTACAGCACGCGCAGGCCGTCTGCCACCTCGGCGCCGAACAGGTCGGCCACCGTGGCGCGGATGGCGGCGCACACTTCCTCGGCCTGCTCCGGCGTGGCCGTGCGGCCCGTGCCGATGGCCCACACCGGCTCGTAGGCCACCACGGTCTTGGCGGCGTCGGCGGCGTCCATTCCGGCGTAGGCGGCGCGCACCTGGGAGGTGACGAAGTCGAGGTAGACCCCCTCGTCGCGCACCGACAGCGACTCGCCCACGCAGATGATGGGCACGATATCGGCCTCCACCAGGGCGCGGGCCTTCAGGTTCACGTCCTCGTTGGTCTCGCCGAAGAGGTTGCGGCGCTCGGAGTGGCCCACGATGCAGTAGGTGCAGCCGATGTTCTTGATCATCTCGATGGAGATCTCGCCGGTGAACGCGCCCTTCGGCTCCCAGTACACGTTCTGAGCGCCCACGGCGATATCCACGCGGTCGAACTCGAAGACGCTCTTCACGGGCTTCAAGTCCACATAGGGCGGGCACACGGCCACATCCACCAGCTCGAGCCAGTCGCGCTCGATGCGGTTCGAAATCTCCTGGGCAAGCACCACGGCCTCGGCCACGGTGTTGTTCATCTTCCAGTTGCCGGCGATAAGGTTCTTGCGGGTCATAGGGTTCCTTTCAAGGAGTGAGACACTGCTACTTCAAAGATTCGACGCCGGGCAGCTTCTCGCCCTGGACGAGCTCCATGGAGGCGCCGCCGCCGGTGGAGATGAAAGTCATCTTGTCGGCCAAATCGAACTTGTTCACCGCCGCCACCGAGTCGCCGCCGCCGATGATGGTGTCGGCCTCGGCGTTATCGGCCACGGCCTCGGCCACACGGCGCGTGCCCGCCTCGTAGGACGGCATCTCGAACACGCCCATGGGGCCGTTCCAGAACACGCTCTTGCCCATGCCGATGGCCTCGGCGTACAGCTCGGCGGTTGCAGGCCCGATATCGAGGCCCATCATGTCATCGGGAACCTCGTCCACCGACACGATGGCCGTGCGCGCGTCGTTGGCGAAGGCGTCGGCCGCCACCACGTCCACCGGCAGAAGCAGCGCCACGCCGCGGTCGTCGGCCTTCTTCATCATGTCGGCGGCGCGCTCGACCCAGTCGGCCTCCATGAGCGAGGTGCCCACCGACTTGCCCTGGGCGGCCAAGAAGGTGAAGCACATGCCGCCGCCGATGATGAGCGTGTCGGCCTTGTCGAGCAGCGCATCGATGACCTTGATCTTGTCGGACACCTTCGAGCCGCCGAGAATGGCCACGAACGGGCGCTTCGGCTCATCGAGCATGCCCGTGAGCGTAGACACCTCGCGCTCCATCAGGTAGCCAGCATAGGCCGGAAGCAGCGCCGCCACCCCCGCCGTGGAGGCATGAGCGCGATGGGCCGTGCCGAAGGCATCGTTCACGTACATATCGCCGAGGGCCGCCAGCTCCTCGCAGAAGGCAGGGTCGTTCTTCTTCTCGCGCTTATCGAAGCGCAGGTTCTCCAGAACGAGGATCTCGCCATCGGCCAGGGCCGCAGCCTTGGCCTGGACGTCCGGCCCCACGGTGTCCTCGGCGAACGTCACCGGCGCCTCCACCAATTCGGCCAGGCGCGCCGCGGCCGGGCGCAGGGAGAACTTCTCCTCGAAGCCCTCGCCGGCCGGGCGGCCCAGGTGGCTCATGAGAATGACACGGGCGCCATCACCCACAAGCTTCTGGATCGTCGGCAGCGCCGCGCGGATGCGGGTGTCGTCGGTGACCGTATCGCCGTCGAGCGGTACGTTGAAATCGACGCGCACCAGCACGCGCTTCCCCGCGAACTGCCCCTCGTCGATCGTCTTAATATCAGCCATGTCCGTCCTTTCAAAACGAAAAGCCTGACCCAAGATGAGCCAGGCTTTTCAGAAACTATCGTTCTCTTACGCCTCGGGGAGCAGAATCTTCACGAGGTCCTTGACTCGATTCGAATAGCCCCACTCGTTGTCGTACCAGGAGACGCACTTCACGAAGTTGCCCTCGCCGCCCAGGCACATGGTGAGCTTGGAGTCGAACACGGAGCTCGCCGGGTCGCCCACGATGTCGATGGAGACGATGGGATCCTCGGTGTACTCGAGGATGCCCTTCAAGGGGCCCTCGGCCGCGGCCTTCATGGCGGCGTTGATCTCGTCAACCGTCACGTCCTTCTCAAGCTCCACCGTGAGGTCGACCATGGACCCGTCGGGGGTGGGAACGCGGGTGGCGAAGCCGTCAAGCTTGCCCTTCAGCTCGGGCAGCACCAGCGACACGGCGCGGGCAGCGCCGGTGGTGGTGGGGATCATGGACACGGCAGCCGAGCGGGCGCGGCGCAGGTCCTTGTGGGGCAGGTCCAGGATCTTCTGGTCGTTGGTGTAGGAGTGGATGGTGTTCATGTAGCCGCGCTTGATGCCGAAGTTGTCCAGCAGCACCTTGGCGAAGGGCGCGAGGCAGTTGGTGGTGCAGGAAGCGTTGGAGATGATGTTGTGCTTCTCAGGGTCGTACTGATCGTCGTTCACGCCCATGACGATGGTGATGTCCTCGTTCTTGGCGGGCGCGGAGATGACGACCTTCTTGGCGCCGGCGTCCAGGTGGGCCTTGGCGGCATTGGCGTCGGTGAAGAAGCCGGTGGACTCGACGACGACGTCGACCCCCAGCTCGCCCCAGGGCAGGTTCGCCGGATCGCGATCGGAGAGCATGGTCACGTGTTTACCGTCCACGATGAGGCCGTCATCCACCACTTCGATGGTGTCGAAGGCGCGGCCGTGCACGGAGTCGTACTTCAGCAGGTGCGCGAGGGCGGCCTTGTCGCCCAGGTCGTTAACGGCCACGACCTCCACATCGGGGTCGTTCGCCATGGCGCGGAACACGAGGCGCCCGATACGGCCGAATCCGTTGATGCCTACCTTGGTTGTCATGCGTATCTCCTTTCACAAGATACTCGCGATGCCAATGATAAACGCTTGATCAGCTGTTTAACTTCCCGTAGTTTACTACGAAGATCACCATTGGGTAACGCGCATAACGCATTCGGCCCCGAAAACCGCGCCCCGCGCACAAATTGCCGCCCTCTAGCGGATGAGGCGCAGGTCGGCGTCGAGGGGGTGGGCCACGCCGTCAATGCGTGTGGCTTGAAAGTACATCCGCAGGGCCTTCGAGATGACAGTGCCCTGGGAGCGGACGGTCGGGTCGGTCTCCTGCAGGCGGCGCAGCATCGCATCGGCCTGACGGTCGATGACGGCAGTTATCTTCACCTCGTCGGGTTTTTCGCCGAAATAGCGGTCGAGAAGATCCGCCGCCGCCCTCCCCCCGCGCTCCTCTACGAACTCGCGGGCGCCGATGGCGTCGACGGGCTGAATGAACTCGCCGCCCTCGGGCTTGCTCTGCCCCGGGCGCGTGAACCGCGCTGCCGGCGACTCCGGACCGCCGACGCAATGGAGAAAGAACTCTCCCGTCCGCTTGCGGTACAGCGTCTGTTCGTAGAACCGCGGGTTCTTCCGAGCAACCTCGCTTTCCGCCACAAGCACCCGCACAGCCGTATCGGTGTCGTAAAGCTTCCCGTTCTTCTGGTACCGCATAAAGCACCTCCATTACTCATTTATGATATGAGTTCTGTATATTTTCATAGTACCGTATACCAGTATTCATTGCTGAAAAATTTTACTGAAATATTTTTTACTACTATTACCATAACTCTTACTCACGAAGTAAAATGGTAGAATAGATCTATCTTGTTGGAGCCATAACGACTGCGGCTGGCAAAAGCGGTTAGCTTATCTCGCGGGCGAGCTGTTCTATGCGGCGGACTCGGTGGTAGACGGCGCTTTTGGAAAGAGGCGGCGTGGCGCGCTCGCCGAGCTCCTTCAGGGACGCCTCCGGGTAGGTGACGCGCAGGCGGATGAAGTCCTGCAGGGCCGGCGGCAGGTTCTCCATGCCGTAGTGCTCGAGTACCGCGCGGATGGTGTAGAGCTGCTCGACCGCCGCGTTCGACGCCTTCTGCTGGTTGGCCATCTCGGCGTTGATCATGCGGTTCACGTCGTTGCGGACGCTCTTCACCACGCGCTCCTCCTCCATGGACAGCGCCGCCTGGTGGGCACCGGTGAACGCGAGGAACTCGAGGATGGCCGTGCCGCTCTTCAGGTACACCATGTACGAGCTGCGCCGGGCCATGATGCGCGCGGCGATGTCCTTGCGGGCCATGAGGGCCACAAGCCCCTCGGCCAGGGCCTCGGATTCCACGGTGATCTCGAAGTGGAAGTCGCTTTTGGGGTTCGAGATGAACCCGGAGCCGAGGAACGCCCCGCGCAGATAGGCCGCCGCGCAGCAGGGGCGCGCCACAAGTTCCGGCTTGATGCCCATTTCCAGGCCGCCCTCGGCCGTGAGCACGCCCATGTCGCGCAGGGCGTCGGCCAAATGAGGCTGGGCCGGCACCTCGATGAGGTAGTTCGGCGTCTTGTGCAGCACCGACCGGCGCATGGTGAGGTTCGTCTTCAGCTGGTAGATACCGTGCAGAAGCCGCACCACCAGGCGCGCCACGGCCGGCGCGTCGGTGGCGATTTCCACGCGGTAGCGCGAAGGCCCGCTCACGAACAGCGTGCCCTCGATGCGCACGAGCGCCGCCAGCGTGGCCTTCTCGCAAGCGGGGCACGCCGGCGCCACACGGGCCAGCTCGTCTTTCACCTCGGCGGTAAACGACATGGCCTAGCTCCGCCGCGCCCGGGCCATCTTGATGACGCTTTGGAAGGCCTCGCGCAGGGCGAAGGGCGAGTGCCACGTGGGCTGCTCGGAATCCACCAGGTTGCGGCTGATGACAATGGGGCCGCGCGACTGGATGGCGAGCATGTCGGCGTAATTGATGGAGATGGGACGCACCCCGCGCGTGAGCTGGGTGTCGTTCAAATCGCTCGTGGAGGCGTGCTCCAGCTCGGCGCCAGAGAGCGCCGCGAAGCTGCCCGTGGCCGGGCTCTCGGCGCGCAGCGGCACCTTCGAGTGCACGAGCATGTAGTCGATGAGCCCCTCCATGCCGTGGGCGGCGAGCGCCTCGAAGTGCTCGCGGGCCGTGAGCCCCCAGGTCTCCCCCTGCACGTCGGCGAGGGCGCACACGAACAGCACGCGCCCGCGGGAGGCGCGGATGGCCTCCACCACGCCGGGAATGAGCAGGTTCGGAATGATGGAGGTGAACAGCGACCCGGGCCCCAGCACGATGAGGTCGGCCTCGCGGATGGCCTCGAGCGCCGGCTCGTAGGGACGCGGGGGCCGGCCCGCCTCGTCGGTGAGCCACACCGATTCCAGGGCCGTCTTCGAATGGCAGGCCACCGCCTGGCCCTCCAACACGCGCCCATCTTGCGTGCGGGCCGAGAGCACCACGTGGTCCAGCGTCGAGGGGTACACGTGCCCCTGGGCGTTCACGAGCCGCTCGCAGATGGCGATGGCCTCGGGGAACGACCCGCAGGCGTCTTCCAGGGCGGCCAGCAACAGGTTGCCGAGCGCGTGGTCGCGGGCCACGGCGAAGCGGTACTTGAGCGCGCGCACGAGCGGGTCGGCCGGGTCCTTCGCGAAGGCCACGAGGCACTTGCGGATGTCGCCGGGGGGCGTCACGTCGGCCTCCTCGCGCAGCACGCCGGTGGAGCCGCCGTCGTCGGCCATGGCCACCACGGCGCTCGTCTGCACGCCGAGCGACAGCAGTGTGCGGATGGACACGGGCGCCCCGGTGCCGCCGCCGATGACCACGGCGCGGATGCCCTGCTCGTCGCCCTCGAGGCCCCGCAGGTTCGGCAGCGCGTGGCGCAGGGCCGAGAACGCCGCCGTGGCCGCCGGATCGACGCGGAAGGCCTCGCTCTTGTTCACGGCCACCGCTACGCGTCCTTGCCGGAGCGGGCGCGGGAATCGAGCACGTTGTCGCTTTCGGAGAGCACGTCCTTGCCGCGCTCGGCCAGACGCAGGTCGCGGTGGGCCACGCTCACCCGGTAGCCCTTCGACTTCAGGTAGTCGCCGGTGGATTCGGCGAGCGCCACGGAACGGTGCTGGCCACCGGTGCAGCCCACGCCGATGGCCAGCTGCTGCTTGCCCTCGGCCACATACCCCGGCATGACCACGTCGAGTAGGTCGTGCCACTTCTGCTCGAACTCGATGGTCTCCTCGCGCATGCGCACGAAGTCGCGCACCGGCGCGTCGAGCCCCGTCAGCGGCCGCAGCTCCGGGTCGTAGTAGGGGTTCGGCAGGAAGCGCACGTCCATGACAAGGTCGGCGTCGTAGGGGGCGCCGTGCTTGAAACCGAAGGAGTACACGGTAACCGCAAGCCCCTTGCGCTCGCTGCCCGTGGAGAACAGGCCGCGGATGGTGCTGCGCAGCTTCTGGGGCAGCATATCGGTGGTGTCGATGACGAAGTCGGCTCGATCGCGCAGCCCCATGAGCATGTGGCGCTCGCGCTGGATGCCCTGCCAGATGGTGGTGCCGTCGGTGCACAGCGGATGCCGGCGCCGGCTGCTCTTGTACCGCGCGATGAGCTTGTCGTCGGCGGCGTCCAGAAACAGCGTCTTGTAGGAGATGCCGTGCTCGGTCATGGCGGAAAGCTCGGTTTCCAGATCGCCGAAGAAGTCGCCGTTGCGCGAGTCGCACACCACGGCGAGCCGGCGCCGCCCACCTTCGTGCTCGGTGCCCTCGTTCACGCGCACCAGCTCGCCGAGCAGGCTCGAGGGCAGGTTGTCCACGCAGAAGTAGCCCAGGTCCTCGAACACGTGCATGGCCTCGGTGCGGCCCGCCCCCGACATTCCCGTCACAATGACGAAGTCGGGCATGGCCTCCAACGCTTGGGTCTCGTCACTCATTAAGGCTCCCTTCCGCCTCGGTTTTCCGCTCATTATACTGCGCCAGCACGCGCACCAGTTCCTCGGCGACCTCTTCGGGGATCACTTTCGCTGCCTTTATGTCCTCAAGACTCGCCGCTTTCAGGTTCTTGAACGACTTGAAGTGCTTCATCAGCGCCTTCTTGCGTACCGGCCCCAGGCCCGCCACCTCATCGAGGATCGAGGCCGTCATGCCCTTGCCGCGCAGCTCACGGTGGAACGTAATGGCGAAGCGGTGGGCCTCGTCGCGCACCTGCTTCACCAGGTACAGCGACGCCGACCCGCTCGGCAGAACCACCGGGCCGGTGTCCTGCCAGGGCACGAACAGTTCCTCGTCGCGCTTGGCCAGACCGCAGATGGCGATGTCGTCGATGCCCATCTCCTCGAACATGTCGAGCGCCGCCGAAAGCTGCGGCTTGCCGCCGTCCAGGATGATGAGGTCCGGCTTGGAACCGAAGTGCTCGTCGGCCATACGCTCGGGCGAGTAGCGGCGCTGCATGACCTCCTGCATCGAGAGGAAGTCGTTGGCCTCGTCGAGCGGCGTTTTTATCTTGAAGCGGCGGTATTGGTTCTTGTCGGGCTTGCCGCCGGTGAATACCACCATAGAGGCTACCGTGTAGGACCCGTGGATGGTGGAGATGTCGAAGCACTCGATGCGCATGGGCGGCGCGTCGAGCGCCAGCGCGCTTTCCAGCTGCAGCAGCGCGTTGTTGATGCGCTTGTCGTCGTAGTTCGTGCGCACCTTGTAGCGCATGAGCGCGTGGCGGGCGTTCTTCTCGGCCATGGCCACGAGATCCGCCTTCTCGCCGCGCTGGGGCTCGGTGAAGCGCACTTTGGCCCCGTGGGCCGAGTCGAGCTTGCCGGTGAGCCACTCCCCCATGGCCTCGGCGTCCTCGGGCAGCACGCGCACGATGACCTCGTGGGGGATGCTCGTCGTGGCGTCGTAGTAGCGCATGAGGAAGTTGCGCAGCAAGTCCTGGTCGGGCACGTCGGTGCCGCGGTCTAACACGAACTCGTTGGAGTTCACGATGCGCCCCTCGCGGATGACGAGCACCTGCACGCCGGCCACGGTCTCCTCGCGGAAGAAGCCGATGACGTCGGCGTTCAGGTTGCGGGTGCTCACCGCATGCTGCTTGTCGGCCAGCGAGTTGATGGTGTCGATGCGGCTCTTCAGGCGCGCGGCCCGCTCGAAGTCGAGCTCCTCGGCGGCCTGCTGCATCTCGACGGCAAGCTCCTCGGTGAACTCGCGGTGGTTGCCCGCGAGGAACCGCTCGATGCGCCGCACGTTGACGGCGTACTCCTCCGGCGTTATCTGCCCGCAGCAGGCGCCGGGTCCCAGGCCCACGTGGCAGTCGAAGCACGGCCGCCCCTCGCGGCCGAGGAACGCCAGCGGGTTCTTCTCCAAGTCGCGCGTGAGCTTGCGCCAGTCCGCGCAGGAGGCGGCGCACAGCGGCACCACGCGCCGGGCGATGTCCACCATCTCGCGGGCCGCGCGGGCGTCGGTGAAGGGGCCGAAGTACTTGGTGTCGGAGCGGTGCTTCTCGCGCGTGTACTTGATGGCCGGGAACACATCGCCCTTGGTCAGCGCGATGAACGGGTAGCTCTTGTTGTCCTTGAAGTCGGCATTGAAGAACGGGCTGTGCTGGTTGATGAGGTTCTTCTCCAGCACCAGGGCCTCGTGCTCGTTGGCCACGACAATGTAGTCGAAGGAGTCGATGGCGTCCACCAGAAGCGGAATCTTCGCGCGGTCGTCCTGGAAGTTCACGTACTGCCGCATGCGGGCGCGCAGCTGCTTGGCCTTGCCCACGTAGATGACCTGCCCGGCAGCGTCCTTCCACAGGTACACCCCCGGCTCGGTAGGCACCGCCTCCAGCTCCCGCTTGATGCGCGCGATCTTCTCTGTCTGGGTTTCATTCTCGCTCATGTCGAGCAGTATACCCGCTCGCCTGCCCCTCTTCCAAATTTCCAGAACACTATTGGCATTGAGGAGCGCCAAGATGGGGCGCCACGGACTCGATTTACGCCCCTCACCTTGACCCACAGAACCGTTTCTTCCGCGGACTCGCTTCGGCCTTCTCCCACGGAGTTGTTTTGCGGCTTTCCCCACGGACTCGTCAGCAGCTTCTAAAAGTAAGCCTAACGCCACACCGCAACAAAACCCCTTCTTTTGCCACGCCAGAAATAAAGTCCGACAATTTCAAGGGTTTTGCTGCGGGTAGGTGGAAGTTAACTTTTCGACGCAAGCCTCTGAACAGGCATTATACCTATCCACTCTAAGTTAGAATCTACTAACACCGCAACAAACTGCCCATTTTTGTCGGACTTTTTCCGAACCGCGACAAATCGGGGTACTTTGTTGCGGGTACTGACACTCACCACATGGCAGCATCGCAAAAGGGTCAGGTTCGACCCTGCGTCCAAGTCGGATCTCGTTCGCGAAGGGGTCGAGGCTGCCCTCGCCCGTGTGACACGTTGCTTACATTGTTGAAGAAATGCTGAAGAAAGGGGCGCTACGCGGGGAGTTTTTGCGAGAATGCAAGGCGGTCGGGCGCCGCTCTGGTACATTTATGCGCTTGGAGGGGTCAGCTGCATTAGGTGCAGACTGCTCTGCAACAGGAAACATGTGGCAAGCTGAGACACGCGATTGGCAAACCAAATGCCACAGTCGAGCCGGCGCGGACGGCATGCTTCTAGGCAACCCCGACAAACAGAACCATCTGGAAACTTTACAGGAGACACCTCTTGTCTGATAGAACTAATTGGAACGAACTTAATGAGCCGAAGAGACGTCGGCCCCGGAGCGGGACTGCGGCGGCGCTGGTTCGCGGACTTTTCTTCGCGCTGGCTGTCCTGCTCGGCTTCCTTTTGCTGGAGCTGCCGTGGAACCCCGACGTCTTCGCTATTCCGTGGCCCTACGTGCAAGCCAACCTGCTCATCGGCCTGCTTGCCTGCGCCATCGTGTTCTTGGCCGGCCAGCGCACGCGCGCATCGCTCGCCGTGTACGTGGGCCTCGCCCTTGCGGCCGGGTGCGCGAACTTCTTCATCATCACCTTCAAGGGGCAGCCCATCGTGCCCGCCGACTTGTTCGCACTGAGCACGGCGGCCTCGGTCGCGGGAGGCTACAGCCTCTTCCTCACGGCTCAGCTCGTATTCTGCCTCGTCGTGTTCGCGGCCTTCTGCGTGGCGCTCTACTTCCTGTGCCCCCCGCGACCTGTCAGCCGCCGCGACTTCGGGCCGAACTGCCTGGCGGCGGTACTGCTCGTGGCCCTCGGGTTCATGCAGTACGGCGCCATCGACATCAAGAGCGAGTGCGACGTCACCGTAGACGTGTGGGACGTGCGCGGCTCCTATGCCACCCAGGGCACCGCGCTCTGCTTCCTCTCGCGCACCCAGGAGCTCACGCCGGCCGAGCCCGAGGGCTACTCGCCGGAGACCCTCGACACCATCCTCGGCCCCTTCGGGTTGGCCGACGGCATATTCCAGGCCTCTGCGCCCTTGGAAGGCCCCCACGAGGACGCCGATGGCGCCAGCAACAGCGACACAGCAGCTGCCCTCCCCTACGACGGCCCCAACGTCATCGCCATCATGAACGAAACCTTTTCCGACCTGTCCAGCTATCCGGGTCTGGAAGACGCCGCCCCGGTCACGGAGTTCTTCCACGAGGTGGCCGACGATTCGCTGGCCTCGGGCAACGTGTTCGTCTCGGCCATGGGTGGAGGCACCTGCAACAGCGAGTTCGAGTTCCTCACCGGCGCCTCCATGGGCAACATGGGCGGCGGCGTGTACCCCTACGTGCTCTACGATTTGGAAGGGGTGGATAACCTTGCCGCCTACTTCCGCGACCTGGGCTACGGCACCCACGCCATCCACCCGGCCGAGGCGAGCAACTGGCGGCGCGACCGCATCTACGACCAGCTCGGCTTCGACACCTTCGACGACATCACCACCATGGAGGACGCTGAAACCTTCCGCGACCTCGTGACCGACCGCGCCACCTACGAGCGCGCGCTGCAGAAGATCGATGAGGGCGACGGCCCCCAGTTCGTGTTCGACGTGACCATCCAGAACCATGGCGGCTACGACACAGGGCTCGTGCCGGCCGCCGACCGCGTGCACACGGAAGGCGTGGAAAACCCCGAAGTGGACGAGTTCCTGTCGGCCATCAAGCAGTCCGATGAAGACTTGCGCTGGCTCGTGGACGAGCTGAACGCCCGAGACGAGCCCACCGTCGTGGTGTTCTTCGGTGACCACCAGCCCGGCTTCGCCGACTGGCTCTTCGAGCACACCTACGGGAAGTCGGTGGAAGACGCGACCCTGGAAGAGGTGCAGGAGCGCTACCACACCCCCTATTTCATTTGGGCGAACGAGGCCGCGCGCGAGCAGTACGGCGACCGCCTCTCGGCCATCGAGGACGCCGACGTGACGAGCCTGAACTACCTGGCGAGCCTGCTGGTGAAGGCGGCGGGGCTGCCCGAGACGGTGCACACGGGCTATATGGATGCCCTGCGAAAGGAACTGCCCGCCGTGAACTTGAACGGCTATCAGGATGCGGAAGGCGCCTGGCACTGGTTCGGCGAAGAGGTGGACAGCGAGGCCCAGCAGCGGGCCGAAGAGGCTCTGAAGACCTACGGCATCGTCCAATACGACAACCTCTTCAACAAGGACTCGGATTTCCACGAAGTGTAAGTGGGACAGTGCCCCGGAGGGGCGTCTCATCTTCAGACGCTCTCCCTGCGCGAATGCGCCGAAAGCCATTCGGAAGATGAGACGCCCCTCCGGGGCACTGTCCCACCGGCCGCGACTCAACCTAGCGGCTCACGCTAGAGGTTGTCTCTCACCCATTGGATGTTGGCCTTTACCGTGGCTATGAGCTCCTCGGTGGAATCGAAGGGGCGCATGGGGCGGAGCCATTCGATGAACTCAACCTGAACGGGCTGGCCATAGATGTCGCGGGCGAAATCGAGGATATGCACCTCGATGTTGGCCGTCGATCGGTCGGCGAAGGTAGCGGGCACGCCCACGTTCACGGCGGCCTTGTAACGCTCGCCGTCGACCACCGCGTAGGCGGCGTAAACCCCATCGCCGATGGCCTTCATGAGGGGGTCGATCTCCAGGTTGGCCGTGGCGAAGCCGAAATCGGTCCCCTCGCCGCGACCGGCGCGCACGATGCCCTCGAGGACGTAGGGGCGACCAAGAAGCTCGTTGGCCTCGGCTACCTTCCCCTGCCCGAGCAGGCCTCGGATGCGCGTGGCGCTTACTGGCCGGCCTCCTTCGGCAAGAAGCTCGTGGCTGTGCACCTCCATGCCGCGCGCGTCGCCCCAACGGCGCAGATCGGCTACCGACCCCGACGCCTTGGACCCGAAATGGAAGTCGCTGCCGATGTGAATGTGCCGCGGCGCACCGGCGCCGAAGCAGCTTTCTAGGAAACCATCGGGGCTCTGGGCGGCGAACTCGCGGGAGAACGGCAGCACTACCACGGCGTCCACGTCGAGCTCGGCGAGTTTTGCCAGCCGCGCCTCGTTGGTCATGAGCTTCTTCAGCTCGCCAGGGCGGAACACCTCGTCCGGGTCGATGTCGAAGGTGATGACGGCGCTGGCGAGCCCCTCCTCGCGGGCGGAGTTCACCGCTTCGCCTATGATGAAGCGGTGCCCCTCGTGCACGCCATCGAACACGCCGAAGGCCACCGAGGCACCGTCGAGCAGCGTCTCGTCGAAGGCCGGGCTGAATCTAGAGATCACTTGAGCCACGGATCACCCCTGTCTGGAACACGCAGGTCGGCTTGAGCCGCCCCCGCGCCTCCTGGAACTCGTAGAGCGCGATAAGCGCATTATCGCACAGAAGCGCCACCAGCTCGCCATCGCGCAGAGGCTCGCAGCTCTCGCGCACCCCAGCCGTGCAGGCGCATAGCTCCAGGGCCGCGTCCGCCGAGCGCCGCTCGCAAAGCGCCAGTTCGTCGGGGCGCAGAAAGCCGCCGTTGCGCACCCGGGACGCCTGCTCCTCGCCAAGGAACGCGAAGCGGAAGCCCAGCGCCCTCACCGGGTCCAGGGCAGCGCGCAGGCCCACGTCCTCGAGCGTCTCCAGGCTCACGCAGTCGGCCAGGCCGATGGCACCGGCCTGGGTGCGGCGAAGCGCCCCCACGTGGGCCGGGCAGCCGATCGCGTTGCCGATGTCCCGGGCGAGCGCGCGGATGTAGGTGCCCTTCGACACGGAAAACGCGATGTCCCAGCGGGCCGGCTCGCCCCCATCGGCACCCCAAATACCCAGAAGCTCGGCCGAGTACACCTCGATGTCGCGCGGCTCCAGGTTGATGACGCGCCCCTTGCGGGCAGCGTCGCAGGCCTTCTGGCCGGCCACCTTGATGGCCGAGTACACCGGCGGCAGCTGCTTCGACTTCCCCACGAGGCCGGCCACGAACGTGCTGGCGAAGAAGGGGTCGAACACCTCCTCGGGCACATCGCCCGTGCGGATGACCTCGCCGTCGCAGTCGTCGGTGTCGGTGGCGGCGCCGAAGACGACGGACACCACGTAGGACTTGCCATGGCCCGTAAGGTACTGGTCGAGCCGGGTGGCCGGCCCCACGCAGATGGGAAGCACGCCAGAGGCGAGCGGGTCGAGCGTGCCCGTATGGCCCACGCGACGCTCGCCGAAAATGCGGCGCACCCGGTTCACCACGTCGTGGGACGTCATGCCCGAAGGCTTGTCGATGCCCACGACCAGGCAGTAGTCGGTGGTTCCGCGCTTCACGAGCGCGCCTCCGGCAGCTTCACGTCCTCGATGCCGAGCCGGGCGGCCACAGCCTCGACGGCCGCGCGCAGGGGCTCGTGGATGGTGAGTCCCGCTGCCGCGCGGTGCCCTCCCCCGCCGAACTCGCGGGCTATGGCGGCCACGTCGGTGTCATCCTTGGCGCGCAGGCTGCCGCGCACCTCGCCCGCCTGCTCGCGCAGAAGGCAGGCCACCCGCACGCCCTTGATCGAGCGCAATAGATCAATGAGCTGCTCGGCATCGGCCTTCACCGCGCCGCAGGCCTCGAAATCGGCGAGCGAGAGCCACGAGAGCACCGCCTCACCGTCGGCGGAGAGCGCCATATGGGCCACGGCCCGCTCCTCAAGTTCGATGGAGGCGAGGGTGCGGTTCTGGTAGAAGGCCCGCGCGATGTCGGACGGCGAGGCCCCGGCCGCCACCATCTCGGCGGCAGCGGCGAAGGCGCTCACGTCGGCGTTCTGATTCTGGAAACGGCCGGTGTCGGTCATAAGCCCCGTGTAGCAGCAGGTGGCGATGAGCTTGCCCCGGGCCGCGCCCAGGTACTTCGCCAATTCCCAGATCATCAGCGTGGTAGAGGCCGAGTCGGGATCGGTGTAGGAAAGCTCGCTCATGGCCTCGGGCACGGCGTGGTGGTCGATAGTCACCGTGAAGGCGGCGCGCTCCTGCAGCGCCGCGCCGTCGCCCAGTCGCTCGGGCGTGGGCACATCCACGGCCACGAAGCACTCGCAGGGCCCCTCGTAGCGGCAGGCGGGCACCAGCTGGGCCGCGCCAGGCAGGAACATGAGGTCAGCCGGCGGCTGCTCGTCGCGGGCGAGCACGCAGGTCACCTGCTTGCCACACTGGCGCAGCGCCCAGGCAAGGCCGAGGGCCGAGCCCAAGCAATCGCCGTCGGGGCTCACATGCCCGCAGATGACGAACTGGTCGTGCTTAAGCAGCGCCTCGGCGATTTCAGGCAGGGTGGTATTCGTCTGAGGGGTAACGGCCATAGATCCTAGTACTCCCGATCCTCGCCGATAGTCTCATCGACGATCTTGCCCTCCAAATGCTCGCGCTCGCTGTTCAGCGCGTAGTTGATGGCCTCGGCCTGATCCACCGACTTGTCCACGAAGAACCGCAGCTCCGGCGCCACGCGCCACGAGAGCTTCTTCGCCATAAGCGAGCGAATATGCCCGGCAGCCGCCTCAAAGGCCGCCTGCACGCCGGCATAGCGGTCTGGGTCGGTGGTGTAGTAGACGTTGCAGACCGAGCGGTCGTAGCTCACCTCGCAGCCGGTGATCGTCACCATATGCAGGCGCGGGTCGGACACATCGAACAGAAGAATGCTCGCAATAACCTCGCGGGCCTGCTCGTTGACCTTGCGGTTGGAAGCACTCTGTTTCATAGGGCCATCTCCTCAATCGAGACTAGTAGATGCTTCAAAGTATAGGAGAAGGGAAACAAATTTTCCCCTTAGTGAAATTACGTCATCGAAATGGAATTCGAGCAAGCGAGAAAACGCAGCTGCCGGACAGGGGGTGTGCCTCCACGCGCAGTTATGCGAAGTGCGCCCCTCCCCGCCTGAAACCCTCGGCGAGAAGAGCGCATTTCGCATCTGTCTGAGCATGGAGGTATACCCCCTGGCCGGCAGCGGACAAGCAAGATTATTCGGTGCGCTCGACTTCCTTCACGGTGTAGCCCTCGATGGTGTCGCCCACCTTCAGGTCCTGGAACTTCTCGATGCCGATACCGCACTCGTAGCCCTGCTTCACGGTCTTCACGTCGTCCTTGAAGCGGCGCAAGCTGGCCATGACGCCCTCGAAGATAACCGTGCCGTCGCGCACGATGCGCACCTTGTCGTCGCGGTTGATCTCGCCCTCGACGATGTAGCAGCCGGCGATGGTGCCCACCTTCGGCACCTTGAAGGTCTCGCGGACCTCGGCGATGCCGGTGTCCTCTTCCACGATATCGGGGGACAGAAGGCCCACGCGGGCGGCGTTGATGTCCTCGATGGCCTGGTAGATGACGCGGTACAGGCGGATGTCCACCTTCTCCTTCTCGGCCTGCACGCGCGACTTGCCGGTCGGGCGCACGTTGAAGCCGATGATGATGGCGTCGGAGGCGGCGGCCAGGGTGACGTCGGTCTCGGTGATGCCGCCCACGGCCGAGTGCACGATATTGATGCGCACCTCGGACTGGTCCATCTTCTCGAAGGCGTCGCGCAGGGCCTCGATGGAGCCCTGGACGTCGGCCTTCACGATGAGGTTCAGGTCGGTCTGCTTGCCCTCCTCGATGCGGCTGAACAGGTCGTCCAGGCTCATGTGGCTCTTGGTCTCCTGAGCGGCCAGGCGGGCGCGCAGGGCGCGCTCCTCGGCCAGCTTGCGGGCGTCGCGCTCGTCCTCGAACACGCGGAACTCGTCGCCGGCGGTGGGCACCGAGTTCAGGCCGAGGATCTCCACCGGGTCGGCGGGCTTGGCCTCGGAGACGTGCTCGCCACGCGGGTTCACCAAGGCGCGCACGCGACCGTAGCTCGTACCAGCCACCACCACGTCGCCGGTATGCAGGGTGCCGCGCTGGATGAGCACCGTGGCCACAGGGCCGCGGCCCTTGTCCAGGTTGGCCTCGATGACGAAGCCGGAGGCCTCGGCGTCGGGGTTGGCCTTCAGCTCCAGCACGTCGGCCTGCAGCAGAATGGTTTCCAGCAGGTCGTCGATGTGCAGGTTCTTCTTGGCCGACACCTCGACGAACATGTTCGAGCCGCCCCACTCCTCGGGGATGACGCCGTACTCGGTGAGCTCCTGGCGCACGCGGTCGGGGTTGGCGCCGGGCTTGTCGATCTTGTTCACGGCCACCACGATGGGCACCTCGGCGGCCTTGGCGTGGTTGATGGCCTCGATGGTCTGCGGCATGACGCCGTCGTCGGCGGCCACCACCAACACGATGACGTCGGTCACCTGGGCGCCGCGGGCGCGCATGGCGGTGAAGGCCTCGTGGCCCGGGGTGTCGATGAAGGTGATCTGGCGACCGTCGATGTTAACCACCGAAGCGCCGATGTGCTGGGTGATGCCGCCGGCCTCGCTGGCCACCACGCCGGTGTGGCGGATGGCGTCGAGCAGCGACGTCTTGCCGTGGTCGACGTGGCCCATGACGGTGACGACCGGCGGGCGCGGCTTCAGGTCGGCCTCGGAGTCGTTGTACACCACGGCGTACTCCTCCTCCGGCGACACGACGCGCACCTTGCGGCCCATGTCGTCGGCGATGAGCTCCATGGTCTCGTCGTTCATCGACTGGGTGAGGGTGAGCACCTGGCCCAGCATGAACAGGCGCTTGATGACGTCGTTGGGCTGCACGCCGAGCAGCTCGGCGAACTTGGCCACGGTGGCGCCCTGGGGAATCTCCACCACGGAGTCGTCCAGCACGAGCGACGGGTCCAAGCCGCGCTCGATGGCCTCGAGCTCGGCGCGCTCGCGGGCCTCGGCCTCGCGCTTCTCCTTGCGCTTCTTGCGGCGGCCCTCCCCCTCGTGGGTGTTGGCGGCCTCCACGGCGGCGCGGGCCTCGGCGAGCACCTTGTCGCGCTGCAGCTTCTCGGCCTGCACGGCCATCTGGGCGTAGCGGTCCTCGCCCGTGGCGGCCTGCATCTCAAGCTCGGGCACCACCTGATGGGCGCTGCCCTTCTTGCCCTTCTTGCCGGCGCCGCGGCCGGCGCGCTTGGCGGCGTCCTGGGCGCTCTTCTGGGCCTCCATGCGCTGCTTCTCGGCCTCGATCTGCGAGAGCAGCGAGTCAAAGTTGTTCTTCGGACGGGCCGGTGCGGCCACGGGTGCGGGCTTAGGGGCCTCGGGGGCGGCAGGGGCCGCCTTGCCGTGCTTCTTGTGGCCCTGGCGCAGGGCCTCCTCCACGGCGCGCTTCTTCGCCACCTCGGCGGCGGCCTTCTCGGCGCGGGCCCGGGCGCGGGCCTCCTCGCGCTCGCGCTCGACGCGCTCCTTCTCGGCGGCAATCTGCTGCTCGAGGCTCGCGAAGGCGGAAGGGGCCTCCGGCGCCTTGCGCGGTGCGGAAGCCTCGTCGTCGGCCTCGTGCTCGGCACGGGCGCCCTCGCGGCGAGCGCGGGCGGCCTCGCGCTCGGCGAGCTCCTTCTCGCGGGCAGCCTTGCGGGCAGCCTCCTCCTCGGCGCGCTTGCGCTCGGCCTCCTCCTGCTCGGCGGCGAGGGCCGCAGCCTCCTCGGCCTCGAGGGCGCCGGCGCGGGCGCGAATCTCGGGCTCCAGGCTCTTGCGGATCTTGTCGACGTAGGCGTCGTTGAGCATACTCGCGTGGGACTTCGCCGGAATCTTCATCTCGTGAAGGCGGTCGAGCAGATCCTTGCTCGACATGTCGAACTCCTTCGCCAACTCATGTACACGCATGCTGGCCATATATCACTCCTCATTCTTTCCGGCGGACTCGGCTTGCTCGATGTCCCGCTGGATGCGGTCGTAGTCCTCTTCGGTCACCTTGCAGCGCAGGGCGCGCTCAAGCTTGCGGCTCTTCCGGGCTTGGGTCAGGCAGGCTCCCGAACACAGGTAGGCGCCGCGCCCGGGCACCCGGCCCGAGCCGTCGAAGGCCACGCGGCCCTCGCCGTCGCGCACCACGCGCAGAAGGCGGCCCTTCTCCAGGGTCGCGCCACAGCCGATGCAGCTGCGCTGGCGTTTCTTTACCTGCTGGTCCACGGAGATTGCACCCTTCGCCCTCTACTCGTCGTCCTCGGCCGAGGCATGCACGCCGCAGTACTGGCTGCCCGGACGGGCATGGTTGCGGCAGCGGTTGCCTTCCTCGTCGACGTAGATGCAGAAGCCGTCGTCTTCCTCAACCTCGTCGGCCACAGGCTCGTCGACCAGCGACGCCCCCTGGAAGCTCGCCGGCTTGATGTCGATGTGCCAGCCGGTCAGGCGCGCGGCCAGGCGGGCGTTCTGGCCCTCCTTGCCGATGGCCAGCGACAGCTGATCGTCGGGCACCACCACGGTGGCGTAGTTGTTGTCCTCGTCGATGGTCACGTGGCTCACCTTCGCCGGCGACAGCGCGTTAGCCACGTACACCGCCGGGTCGGGGCTCCACTGGATGACGTCGACGCGCTCGTTGCGCAGCTCCTCGACCACCATGCGCACGCGCGAGCCCTTCGGCCCCACGCAAGCGCCCACCGGATCCAGGTTCGACTCGCGCGAGAACACGGCCACCTTGGAGCGGGCGCCGGGCTCGCGGGCCACGGACTTGATCTCCACCACACCCTCGTAGATTTCCGGCACCTCGATCTCGAAGAGACGGCGGATGAGGTCGGGGTGGGTGCGCGACACCACAATGGCCGGACGGGCCTGCTCGCCGCGGGCGCGAGGCGCGTCGGCGTTGGGGTTGCGCACCTCGATGATGAGCACCTTCAGGCGCTGGTTGTGGCGGTAGTGCTCGCTGGCGGGGCGCTCGTTGCGCTCGCCGGGGTTGCGCTTGGCGTCGTAGTGCGGCAGCTCCGCCTCCACGCCGTCGCGGATCTTGATGATGGTGAAGTCGGGCGTGCCCTGCAGCACCGTGCCGGTGACCAGGTCGCCCACGCGGTTGCGGAACTCGTCGTAGATGGACTGGCGGCCGGCCTCGCGCACGATGGAGGAGATGACGCCCTTGGCGTTCTGGGCGGCGATGCGGCTCACGTCGTCGGGGGTGACGTCGCGCTCCTCGAACTCGCTGTACTCGCCGGTCTCCTCGTCGGGCTCGCCCACGGGCACGAGCTCGTACACGTAGATCTTGCCGGTCTGGCGATCGATGGTCACGCGCGCGTCCCACTCGAGATCGAGGATGCGCTCGTAGCTCTTGGCGAGCGACTGCTCCAGGCGCTCGATGAGGTAGAACTCGTCGATCTTGCGCTCGTGGGCCAGCGCCTGCAATGCCTCGATCAGCTCTGATGTTGCCACTTGACTGCTTCCTTTCCCTATGCGTTGAAATCGATGGTGCCCTTGACGCGGGCACGCTTGATTTGGTCGTACGGAATACGGACGGCGCCGCCTTCCAGGGCCACCTCGACGTTGCCGTCGCTATAGCCCAGAAGCTCGCCGGTAAACGAGCTGCGCCCCTCGATGGGAGAGGTCGTCTTCACCGACACCGTCTCGCCGGCGAAGCGCTCGAAGTGCTCGGGCGTGCGCAGCGGCCGGTCGATGCCCGGCGAGGACACCTCCAGCATGTAGGCGCCGGGGAACGGATCCAGCTCGTCCATAAGCTCGCCCACCCAGGCCTGGGTGCGGGCCAGCTCGTCGAAGCTCACGCCCCCCTCGGCGTCGATGTACACGCGGATGGTGGGCGCCTTCTTCGACCCCGCGATCTCCACGGTGACGATCTCCACGCCCTCGGAGGCGGCACGGCCCTCCATGGCGGAAAGAAGCGTCTTCTCCTTGCCTGTCAGCACCGGTTGAACCTCCTTCGCTTCAGCTCGTCTTCCCACTCTCGCACCGGCCGACGGGGCCTAACAACAAAAGAAAGCGGGACATGCCCACTTTCTCACAATGCGAAAGTATGTCTGCGCGGCCTTCTGCGCAGCCTTACGTTTTATACCATAGCCGGCCCCCTTTGACCAGCGCCGCGGCAATTTCGACACCCAAGGCCCAAAAACCCGCCGCCAGCGGCGTTATCGGCCATCTTGTAGTACAAATCCGCGAACCCCTTCATCACGGTGTCGGGCAGCCCCTGGTCGCGGCATCGCTTCGACACGGACTCGGACACGAACGTGTCGCTGCCGAAGGCGCGAAAGACGCCGAACCATGACGCGGGCCCTCATCCTTGCGGGAACTGGGCAAACCCTGTACACTCCAACCATCCGATAACAGTTCGGCAACGTTTCGTGCGCCCTGAATCAGGGAGGGCGGCACCAGACTTATGAGACGGAGGACGATATGAAGGCGAAGCGACAAGGCTCCCTTCTCCGAGGCGCGCTGGCCGCCGTGCTGGCCGTGGGGCTCATGTGGCCCGCAGCCGCCCTGGCCACCGAGCCGCAGGGAGAGCCCACCCCCCCCCTGGCTGAATTAAGCACTACCTTCACCGAGGAGGTGCAAGACGCCACCTCGGCAATTCCGGAGGGTGACACCGACCCCTCCCCTGAGGGCGGCCAAGAGGCCGAGCCCGAAGCTGCCGATAAGCAGCTCGAGTCAAATGCCCCTTCCGTTTCCCAGCAGACCATCGAAGCCACTCACAGTGCCGCTGCTGCGGCTCTCGCCTACGTGGCCAGCGCGAACGCCACCGAGCCCGCGGCCCAGACAGATACCCCCGCTCCTGACGCGGATGGGTGGGTCACCGTGGGCTCCCTTAAGGTGAAGGGCGGCACTTATGGAGTGGATTATCTATACACCCCTGGGGATGTCACCTATCTCGATAGCCCCTATGGAACATCCGATGTCATTGAAATTCTCTCATCCAAACCGCTAGAAATAGCCGACGCGGCAGGCTATAACCCCGCCAACCCCGGGGCAACCGGCATACAAGTGAATCCGGGCGTTCATGCGGATATCACCTTAAGCGGCGTCCATATTTCTCAGATGGCACCTTTCAATATCATGACCCATCGTGATGCAGAAGGAAATATCGCATCAAGCCCAACCCGATGCCACTTAACCATTGCCGACAACAGCGATAATGTGCTCAATGCCGATCCGCAAAATGGATACTTCCCAGGACTTCGATGTGGAAAGTCTTCTTTTCTTGTCATAGATGACAGCGTCCGAAACACCACCGAACTTGGAGGGAACGTCCATGATCAGAATGCCGAGATCATACCCGTCGGAGGCGCTATCGGATCGAACGTGACCCTATCAAATGGAACGAGCATAAAGACAGGCGATCCGTTAACAGTACTTGACAGCCCCAATCGCGGAACGCTCACGGTGAATGGGGGCTACACCTCCGCAGCCATCGGAGGCTCATGCCGAGAGGACTCTGGGCATATAACAATTAATGGCGGCATCATACAAGCAACTGCAAATGCTCGCGGAACAATGACTGACTACTACGGCGGCGCAGGCATTGGAGGTGGAAACTTCGCCGGAAGCGACGGTCTAGTATTTAACTCTGGGGAAATCCATGCACGCGCCTCCTATCATGGTGCCGCCGTAGGTGCGGGCTATGCCTACGAGCCAGCAAAGAATCTGGGTACTCTCTGGCCAGACGCCATTCACACAGATGACTCGGTTCCGGACAAAGGTACTACCGCAGGCGATATAACTATTAATGGAGGTTATATTAGAGCAGAGGGCGACCAACACGGTAACGCTTTTGGTCAAGCATGCTGGGGAACCAATAACGAGCACGTCATCAAGATCACCGGAGGCACGCTCTACCCCTCTTCGGCTGGCGACAGAAAAGATATTGGCGGCCTCGGAGGGTACGTCATCGTCACCGGGGGCTCTGTGTTCACAGAGGCGGGGAAGTTCCAGGGTATCGGAAACACAGCCTACAATACGCTAGACGTACATGACTGGGATGATGTGACAGCGAAGTATAACGGGGTACTCCCTACTGACGATCAAGTCTTTATGATCACGATCAATCTCGCCTCGGAAATCGCCAAGCGTAACGCTGAGAGCGGTATAGCCGATGACACAGCCCTCGATGATCGCATTAACTCTTGGTCTTTGTCTGTCGGCGGATCTCCCTACCCTTACGGCTCCCCCGATCGCTTCCAAGAGGGCAAATTGTATCTCTGGCTGCCGAAGAGCGCCACCGAGAAGGAGATAACGGTAACCCTCACCTATACCGACAAGAAGGGCGATATACAAACCATCGAACCCCTGTTCAGGGCTCCCGGAACCGACCAAGACGGAGACACGCTCAAGCGCTACATCGATTTCGAGTTGCCTCAGGACTACCTCGAGAAGCTTCACAAGTATTACGACGGCGAACCCTTCGAAACCCTTGACCTTGAGAATCAGAATCCTCCCCTGACCGGTCTCGTCACGAACAGCGCGGGCGACCGTGTGAGCGATGGCAAAGAGCTGAATGATCCCAAGTTTGTGACTTACAAATACCTGCAATACGACAAAGTGAACGGCACTCCTATCGGAGTCGAGTCCAATTCGGTAAAGACAATGCCCACCGATGCCGGTGTTATGAAATTCACCATGGACTCGAGCCAGTGGTCCGACGATGATGACTTCTCAGTTAGCTACTGGGGGCACCGAGCCACCGGCTGGTGCGAGATCAAGCCCATCGGCTCGAAGGTGAAGATCGAGAAGGCCGTCTGGCCCGACGACAAGCCCGCCGCCGACAAGGACAGCGCCCACAAGGAGATCACGGTGCAGGCCACGATCGACAAGGCCGACGAGGATCCGGACGGCAATCCCACAGGCGAGGCCTGCAAGGCGCCGCGGGGCTTCGTGCAGATCCACGTCGACGGAAAGGCCGTGGGCGACCCGGTGCGCCTCGTGTTCGCCGGCGACCTTGATGAGGACGGCAACGAGATCAAGGCCGGCGATGCGCGCATCAACGCCGTGGAGGTTCCCCGCGGAACGGGCTCCTACACCCGCTTCACCTACTCATTCATCCCCGCCGATTCCGACTACCTCGTGCCCGACGCCACAAGCGATCAGAAGCACATCCTGTCGCTGCAGTTCATCCCGCCCGTGAACGACGACGAGAAGTCGGCGCTCTACTCCACCTGGCCCGCCAACTACCTTGAGAGCGTGAACCCCAAGGACGATCCGGACGGCGAGCACACCACCGAGGTGGACATCGACCCGGTGGATCCGTCGACCGAGGTGACCCTCGGCGACGATCCGGACGCCGACCCCGATGCGCCGGAGGACCCGGACGCGCCAAAGCCGACGGTGACCACGGGCAAGCCCGAGCCGGCCGACCCAGGCGCGGATCCGACGCGCCCTGGGGACAAGGTGGTGTCGGGTACCATCTCCACCGTCTACGACATCAGGAGCGAGGATAACCCGCACCCGGGCCGCGTGACACTGAACGTGAAGACGAGCTCGTCGGGCCCGGTGAGCGTGACGTCCGAGGACGGCGAGGTGTTCGAGGCCGACTTCGTCCGCGGCGAGGACGGCGAGCCGGTGCGCAACCCGGACGGCACCTACACCCTCGTGCTCGACCCGACCGCCGTGGGCAAGGGCAAGCTCACCTTCAAGCAGGATCCCAACGGTGCCCACACCGGCACCACCTGGTCCTACGACGTGGACATCCAGCCGAACCCGAAGATCCGCCCCCAGGCCTCCGTCGCGAAGAGGGCCGAGAACCTGACCCATCCGGACGGCCCCACCCAGCCTGGCGACAGGATCCGCTACACCGTGACGGCGGCCAATTCCGCCAAGGGCTCCGCCTGGACCGACGTGACGCTCTCCGACCGCCTGCCGGCCGCTCTCGAGCTCGACGAGGCCAGCGTGCGCCTGGCGAGCAAGTCCGAGAAGTTCGACGGGAGCCTCAAGAAGGCCGCAGCGCCGACGAGCGTGGGCGCCTTCGCCCTCGCAGGCCCCGACGCCGACGGGCGCGTCACCCTCTCCGCATTCGCCGGCAGTGTCTACGGCGGCTCCGAGGCCGTGCTCACCTTCGAGTGCACCGTAGCCGAGGACGCCGTGGGATCCGACCTGGCCAACATCGCCGAAGCCCAGGGATCGCGCCCCGACCCGGACAACCCGGGCGGCAAGCTTCCCGAGAACCCCGGCCCGTCCGACCCGGCCCTGCCCGAGGGCGGCGGCAAGGTGGCTCCAGCCGATCCCAAGTCGAAGACCTCCAAGTCCGTCGAGAACACGACGGCCCCCGACGCCAAGGTGACCCGCGTGGGCGACGTACTGCGCTACACGGTCACCCTCGCCAACGAAGGCCCGGCAAACAGCTGCCTGGTGGGCGCGGTCATCTCCGACCCGCTGCCTAAGGGAATCGAGCCCGTGGCCGGCTCCATCAAGATGACGCTCGCCGACGGCACTGAGAAGGCCGTGTCGGACGGCGCCTTCGACAAGGCCTCCCGCACCCTTGCCGTCACCGCCGGAGACCTGTGGGGCGGTCAGGCCGTGACACTTGTCTTTGATTGCGCTGTCGGCGAGGGGGCTCTGGGCGAGAACATCGCCAACATCGCTCTCGCCCACGGCAAGATCCCCTCGGAGAACCCCGGTGACGGCTCCCAGCCTAAAGACCCCGAGCCCGGCGAGCCGACCGAGCCGCCCTCGGGCGAGCCTGCCGCGTTCACCCCTCCCGCGACGCCGCCCGTCCTGGTGGGCAACGACCCTGCCGACGGCGACGTGATCGTGGAGAAGGAAGCCGAGAACACGAGTCGCGACGACGGCACGACCCGCGTGGGCGACACGGTCCGCTACACCATCCGCCTCGCCAACAAGGGCGCGGCCACCGAATGGCTCGACACGGTCCTGCGCGACGAGGTGCCGAAGGGCCTGGAGCCCGTGGCCGGAACCATCAAGATGACGCTTCCCGATGGCACCGAGAAGGAGGTCTCCGACGACGCCTACAACGATGAGACCCGGGTGCTCTCCGTGTCCGCAGGGCGCCTGTTCGGCGGCCAGGAAGTCGTCCTGGTATTCGATGCCCTCGTAACCGAGGCCGCCCAGGGCGCCGACATCGGCAACGTGGCCGTGGCCCTCGGCACGCCCCCCTCGGCCTGGAACCCCGACAGCGAGCACCCCGAGGCCGGCGAGCCCTTCGACCCACCCGAGGGCTGGGCCGCCTTCGAGCAGGTGAGCGACAAGGTTGAGAGCAACGTAGCCTACCCGCCCGGCACTGACGCGAAGAACGGTCCCCTGCCCGCCGAGGGCGACGGAGACGACGCCGCGACCGGCAAGAAGGTAGACGACAGCAAGACCATCGCCAAGACGCGCCTCGCCCAAACAGGCGACGACGCCCGGGCCATCGCGGCCCTCGGCACCCTCGCTGTCCTGGCAGCCGCCGCCCTAACCCTGGCCACCCGCCGCCGCGCCCGCAACAAGTAGGCCCGCAGGGCAAGGGCCCTGCCCTTGCCCTGCGGTGAAGGGGCTCTTGCGCAAATGCAGGAGCCCCTTCTGTCCCCTAGAGCCGCGATACGACTAACTGATTCAACGAGACATGCTGCTCCGCGGCCTCTATAGCTAGCTGGCGATGCTTTTCGGGGGGAATTCTTAAGGCGAACTTCCCCGAGTAATGCCGGTTGGAATAAGGAACGGGAATCTCCTCCCCCGCCTCGCGCATATCCTCGAGGACGGCCGTCACCACATTGACGATACCGAAAAAAGCGTCGGCCTGACTCTCCTCCACACACGACAGCGAGGGGAATTCAGCGACGGTTGCAACATAGGCGCCGTCCTCCTGGGACCAAAGAACTCGGTAAGCATAATCTTCAGCTCTACTCGCCATGCTCTTCCTCCAATCGCGCAATCGCCTTCACAACCTGCTTAACCTGGTAGAGCGTAGGGAACCATCGCGATGCTAATACGGAACTTTCATAGTATCATACTTGATACTATATCTAGATGCCGTGATCATCCATGACAAAGTATCGACCAAACGAGAATCCCATCGTAGGGCAAGGGCTCTGCCCTTGCCGCCGAACCATGACGCGGGCCCTCATCCTTGCGGGAACTGGGCAAACCGAGTACACTCCAACCATCCGATAACAGTTCGGCAACGTTTCGTGCGCCCTGAATCAGGGAGGGCGGCACCAGACTTGTGAGACGGAGGACGATATGAAGGCGAAGCGACAAGGCCCCCTTCTCCGAGGCGCGCTGGCCGCCGTGCTGGCCGTGGGGCTCATGTGGCCTACGGCTGCTTTGGCCACCGAGCCGCAGGGAGAGCCTACCCCCCCCCTGGCTGAATTAGCCAACTCGGAGAGCGAGCAGTCCGAGACCGAGGATTCCCAAAATCTGACTGAGTCCGAGGAAACTCCGCAGCCCACAGAAGATGTGGCCGCCACGGAAACCTCCGAGCCGGCGCCAGTCACGCTCTCGCAGCACATTCTGACAGCTGCCCACAGCGCCGCCACTGACGCGGTAGCTGCAGCCTTCACTACCCCCGCCTCCGAGGAAAGCGCGGCAAGCCCTGCGGCCTCGGTTCCCGAGGACTATAAGCGCCCAGCCGACGCAGCCGCCATCCAGGTGACCGGCGGCACTGAGGGCGTTGACTACTACTTCGAAAACGTAAGCTACACTCGTGATACCGCTAAGGCAGGCTCAACCGCCTCACACACAGATCAGCTGAAGAAACTTGTCATCTGCAGCGATAAGCAGCTAACGCTTTCCTCTGAGGAAGCCGTCGACGCAACTATCTGGATTGCCCCAGGCACACAAGCAGACCTGGTCTTTTCCAATCTCTCCATCAACTCCAACATTCCTGTTCACATTGAAAGGAACCGCGACAAAGCTGGCGTAACCATCAAGCCAATCACGAAACTCCACATTACCTTGGCGGATCGTTCGGATAATGTCATAACCGCGATTAAGACTGGCTATTCCGCAGGTATACATTGCGGCGTGGGCACCGAGCTCGTGATCGATGACAGCGTAAAAAACACCGACGTAGACAACAAACAAATTGTTCCAGAAAATGGATTGATTCCCGAAGGCACGGTCTACATCGACAACACCGGAGTCCAAAGGACAGCATCGAAAACCTCGTATAACTCTCTGAGCAATCTCGACAGCAAATCCGCCGGAAAACTTACCGTCACCAGCGGATATAAAGGGGCAGGTATCGGAAGCGTTAGCTACGAGGACGCTGGATCAATGACCTTTAACGGTGGAGTAATTACGGCAAAGGGCTTCAATAATCCCAATATCCCCGTAACAAACACTTCGAGCGAAAACTGGTATCACGGCGTGGGTGCCGGCATCGGAAGCGGCGAAGGAAGCTCCCCAACCGAGATCGTCATCAACGGCGGCACGATCAGCGCTACAGGAGCCTATCACGGCGCAGCCATCGGAGGCTCTTTGGCGGCCTGGTACGACGGATCGCACACTCCCCCATGGTTTGGTCGCGAATCATCCTACTTGTTTAAAGACTCCGTCTACAGTGGCAAAGTGGAAAACAGTAGCAACTCCATGAGCGCACAAACTATGGGCAATGCTGGAAATATACGCATAAACGGCGGCCTCGTTATGGCAACAGCCCCCTACCACGGTAACGCGATCGGCAAAGGATGCGCTGCCTGGAACAAAGATGGATCCATTATCATCACCGGTGGAACAGTTCTTCCAGATAGCACGGCAAGTGATGGGTTCATGGATGTAGGAGGCAACGCTGGCTATGTCGTCATCACCGGCGGGTCTGTTCGTACGGATAAAAGCGGATCGAAATTTGAAAACAAAGCGGGAAACGGCTATGCCTACGGCTCGTTCAATTACGATCAGAACGACGACTTGCAGGTTGACGAAAGAGATTCGAACAAAGTGCGCATGGTGGAAATCAACCTCCAGTCCGAAAAAGTAACCAACAACGAAATTATCGACTGGGAGCTTCTTATCAGCGGAGAACCGTCCACCTATGGCGCCCCTTCGCGATTCACTGATGGCTGCCTTTATCTCTGGTTACCCGAAAAGGTAGCAAACAACGAAGAAATTACCGTCAACCTATCATATCGAGCGGATGATGGCTCGATTCAAAAAATCGATCCACTGTTCAGAAATCCGACCCATAAAGATGAGCCTCTGAAACGTTATGTGGACTTCCGCCTTGAAGACTCTCCGAGCGGAGCCACCTATCTTGAACAACTTAAGAAATACTACGACGGCAGCGCTTTCGAGCCCTACGATATCGAGAAGTCGCCAATCGTTGCAACTGAGCCAGAGGGCACGCAGAAAACGCTCGATAATAAAGACTCTGTCACTTACAAGTATCAGCAGTACACGCAGAAGGATGGCGAGCCTCTTGGCAAGGAAGTTGACGAAAACGGAAAAATGCCATCCAACGTCGGCGTCATGAAATTCACAATGACCTCAACTCAGTATTCCGGCCAAGAAGGCTTCAATAAAAACTACTGGGGGCACCGCGCCACGGGCTGGTGCGAGATCATGCCCATCGACTCGAAGGTGACGCTCGTGGAGGCCAACTGGCCGGACAACAAGCCGGGGCACGAGCAGGACAGCGCCCACAAGCTGCTGACCATCCACGCCACCATCGACAAGGCGGACAAGGACCCCGACGGCAAGCCCACGGGTGATGCCTGCAAGGCGCCCCGCGGATTCGTGCAGCTGTTCGTCGACGGCCAGGCCGTGGGCGACCCGGTGAAGCTCGTCTTCCAGGGCGACTTGGACGAAGAGGGCAGCGAGATCAAGGCGGGCGACGAGCGCATCAACGCCCGCGAGGTGGCGCGAGGCGAGGGCTCCTATACCGACTTCACCTACGCGTTCACCCCCTCCAGCCAGGACTTCCTGCTGCCCGACGCCACCAAGGACAACCGCCACATCGTGTCGCTGCAGTACATCCATCCGGTGAACGACGACAAGAACTCCGCACTGTACTCCATGGAGCCGGCGAACTACCTGGACAGCGTGAACCCGGCCGAGAACCCGGAGGCCGCCCCGAAGGCGGAGATCGCCATCGAGCCGGTGGACCCGACGACCGACGTGGCGCTGGGCGACGATCCGGACGCCGACCCCGATGCGCCGGAGGACCCGGACGCGCCGAAGCCGACGGTGACCACCAACGGCACGCCGACGCCGGCTGACCCTAACGACCCTGAGAGCACGCGCACCTTCGGCGGCACCATCTCCACCGTCTACGACATCCCCAGCGAGGAGAACCCGCACCCAGGCCGCGTGACGCTGAACGTGAAGACGTCATCGTCCGGCCCCGTGAGCGTGACCTCCGAGGACGGCGAGGTGTTCGAGGCCGACTTCGTGCGGGGCGAGGACGGCGAGCCGGTGCGCAACCCGGACGGCACCTACACCCTCGTGCTCGACCCGACGGCGGTCGGCAAGGGCAAGCTCACCTTCAGGCAGGAGCCCAACGGCGCCCACACGGGCACCACCTGGTCCTACGACGTTGACATCCAGCCGAACCCGAAGATCCGCCCCCAGACCTCCGTCGCGAAGAGGGCCGAGAACCTCACGCACCCGGACGGCCCCACCCAGCCCGGCGACAGGATCCGCTACACCGTGACGGCCGCGAACGCCGCGAAGGGCTCGGCCTGGACCGACGTGATGCTCTCCGACCGCCTGCCGGCCGCCCTCGAGCTCGACGAGTCCAGCGTGCGCCTGGCGAGCACGTCGGAGAAGTTCGACGGCGCGCTCAAGAAGGCCGCCGCCCCGACCTCGGTCGGCACCTTCGCCCTCGCCGGCCCCGACGCCGACGGGCGCGTGACGATCTCCGCATTCGCCGGCAGTGTCTACGGCGGCTCCGAGGCCGTGCTCACCTTCGAGTGCACGGTCGCCGAGGATGCCGTGGGAGCCGACCTGGCCAATATCGCCGAGGTCCAGGGCTCCCGCCCCGACCCGGACAACCCGGGCGGCAAGCTGCCGGAGAACCCCGGCCCGTCCGACCCGGCCCTGCCCGAGGGCGGCGGCAAGGTGGCGCCGGCCGACCCCGAGATCGAGTCCGGCAAGGCGGTGGAGAACCTCACCGCCCCCGACGCCAAGGTGACCCGCGTCGGCGACGTGCTGCGCTACACGGTTACGCTCGCCAACAAGGGGTCGGCCAGCAGCTGCCTGGTGGGCGCCGCGATATCCGATCCGCTGCCCGCGGGGCTCGAGCCCGTGGCCGGCTCTATCAAGATGACGCTCGTCGACGGCACCGAGAAGGTCGTTGACGACTCCGCCTACGACAAGGAGAGCCGCACCCTCGCCGTCACTGCCGGCGACCTCTGGGGCGGCCAGTCCGTCACACTCGTGTTCGACTGCACCGTCGGCGAGGGGGCGCTCGGCGCCGACAACGCCAACATCGCCCGCGTCCACGGCAAGGTTCCCTCCGAGAACCCCGGCGACGGCTCCCAGCCGACCGACCCCGAGCCCGGCGAGCCCGCGGATCCGTCCGCAGGCGGCCTCGTGGATCAGACTCCCCCGGCCTCGCCCAAGACCCTCGTCGGCAACGACCCGGCCGACGGCGACCTGAGCGTCGAGAAGGAGGCGGCCAACCTCACCCGCGACGACGGCACGACCCGCGTGGGCGACACAGTGCGCTACACCATCCGCCTCGCCAACTCCGGCGCCGCCACCTCGTGGATGAACGCCGTGCTGCGCGACGAGCTGCCGAAGGGCATCGAGCCCTTGTCGGGCACCATCAAAGTGACGCTCCCCGACGGAACCGAGAAGGGGGTGGACGACGCGGCCTACGACGAGAAGACCCGCGTGCTCTCCGTGTCGGCCGGCCAGCTCTACGGCGGCCAGGAGGTCGTCCTCGCCTTCGACGCGCTCGTGACCGAGGCGGCCTTCGGCGCGGACATCGGCAACACGGCCGTGGCCCTCGGCGTGCCGCCCTCGCGCTGGGACCCCGACAGCGAGCACCCCGAGGCCGGCGAGCCCTATGCGCCGCCCGCGGGCTGGGAGGCCCTCGAGCTCGAGACCGAGAAGATCTCCAGCAACGTAGCCTACCCGCCCGGCACCGACGCCAAGAACGGCCCCCTGCCCGCCGAGGGTGACGGGGACGGCGCCGCGACTGGCAAGAAGGTCGACGACAGCAAGACCATCGCCAAGACCCGCCTCGCCCAAACCGGCGACGACGTACGCGGTATCGCCGCCCTGGGAGCCCTAGCCGTCCTGGCAGCCGGAGCCCTAGCCCTGGCCACCCGTCGCGGCGCCCGCTGCAACCGGTAGACCCGCAGGGCAAGGGCTCTGCCCTTGCCGTCCCGGGAGACCGCGCTGGCCGAAACAGTCCGCACGACAAAAGCGGAAGGGGCATGGCCCCTTCCCTACGGGGTTGTGCTGGACGCGCTTCCGGGCGCAACTCTGCATGCACACACTAAGGGGAGCGGGCCTTTTGGCTCGCTCCCCTTTTCTCATCCCGCAGCGGGACGGAGGATTATCGCTAACAGCGGCTGGCGGATCTTCCGGAAGGGCGCCTGAACCACCTCGTCGCATTCAGCGGTGCCGATTGCCTTACGCAGCTGCGGCGTAGTCGGCGGCGTTGGTGCCGGCGTTGCGGCCGAAGGTCATGCAGTCGGCGATGGCGTTGCCGCCCAGGCGGTTCTCACCGTGGATGCCGCCGGTGCACTCGCCAGCCGCATACAGGCCGGGAATGGGGTTGCCGTCGGCGTCGCAGGCCTCGGATTCCACGTTCACGCGGATGCCGCCCATGGTGTGGTGCACGGTGGGCACCTTGCGGCAGGCGTACCAGGGGCCCTCGATCATCTGGGCGTCGGCGGTGTTGTCGGCCACGAAGCCGAACTCATCGGTGCCGCCGTCGACCACGGCGTTGTAGGCATCGATGGAGGCCTGCAGGTTCGCGGCGTCCACGCCCATCTGGCTGGCCAGATCCTCAACGGTGTCGGCCGCCACGATGTGGCCCAAAGCCAGCATGTTGTTGATGGTGGAGCCGTTGGCGTCGGGCTCGTCGGGGTCGGGGTAGCGCAGGGTGTTCACGACGATCCAGTAGGTGCCGTCGGGCTGGGCGAAGATGTTCTTGCACAGCACGTCGCGCTCGGCGCCCTCGTTCACGAAACGCTTGCCGTCGGTGTTCACGAAGATACGGTTACGTCCAGAGGTACGGATGTCCTCCATAAGGCCCGTGCCCGGGGTGCCGCAGGGGTGCAGCTGGATGTCGGACAGGCAGATGAGCTCGGCCCCGGCGCCCTCGGCCAAAGCCAGGCCCTCGCCCTGGGCGCAGGGCTTGATGTTCGTGCAGCCGATGGACTCGTCCAGCACGACTTCCTTCCACACGCCGTTGTTCACGGACTGGCGGTACTCCACGTTGCCGCCGAAGCCGCCGGTGGCGATGATGACGGCCTTGCAGTTCACGGTGACATCGTCAGTCTCGTTGTAGAGCGCCTTCACGCCCACGACCGCGCCGGCCTCGTCGGTAATCAGCTCCTTGGCCTGCATGTCGTTCATCAGCGTGATGGCGTCGCCGTTGTTCGCGATGAACTCCTGGAACGAGCGGATGTAGGTGTTGCCGGAGGGCGTGGCCGGATAGTGGCTGCGCTCGCCGAGAGAGCCGGTGGCGCTGCCGCACTCGTCCTTGAACTCCACGCCGAGGCTCTCGAGCCAGTGGACGGAATCGAGCGCGTTGTCGGTGAGGAAGTGCACGAGCTCGGGGTTGTTGGTGTTGTGGCCGCCCTTCATAGTGGTCTCGAAGAAGGTGGGGATGGAATCCTCGATGCCCTGGGGCTCCTGGCGCTCGGGATCCACGGCGTTCAGCGCGCCCTCGGACACGTTGGTGGAACCGCCGGTGATGCCGCACTTCTCGAGCACGATGACGTTGGCGCCCTCCTGCACGGCCGCGATGGCCGCCGCCAAGCCCGCGCCGCCGCCGCCAATGACGCACACGTCGGTGTCGTAGGTGGCGTCCACGGCGGGCTTGGCCGGGGCGGGAACTTCCTCAAGCTCCTCGAAGGCGCCGGCCTGCTTGGCGCAGTCCTCGAGGCCGTTCTGCAGCGACAGGGAGGAAAGCGTCGCGCCGGTGACGGTATCCACGTTGATGGTCTGGTTGTCGAGCACCTGCTGCTGGAGGGCCTGCAGGGCATCGTAGCCCACGCCCAGGGACTCCTGGTTGGCCGTGGTGTCGATGGCGGTGATGGCATCGTCGGTGAAGGTGACCGTCATGGTGTAAGGGGCGTTGTGGCCCGTGACCTCGGCCGTGTAGGTGCCGGCCTTCCACGGCGCCGAATTGGCAAGCTGCTCGGCGTGGGTGCGCGGCGCGCAGCCGGAAAGCCCGAAGCTTGCCAGGCCGCCCCAAATGCCGAGGACGGCGGCGCCCTTCACGAAGGTACGACGCGACATGCCGTTGACGAGAGTGGTAGTTTGGTTGGTGCGGGTCATGATAGGCCTCCTTAATCGCACGCTGCGGAATGCGGGCATCGGAGGAGTCGCGTTGAGACCAGCCTCCCCTTGAGGGGCACCTCTTCGTGGCTCGAACGATTACCTGATAACTGAACTTTAGCGCGGTAAAGGAGGTAACACAGGGTCAACAGATGCTTGTTGACCCTGTGGACGTATTATGTTGGGAATTTGGAAGGAACGTTGCCGAACGGTCACCGATGAAACCGTCCCGTAGGGCGGGAGAGCTGGATCGCGACTACTTCGCGAACTTCCTCAGCAGAGCCTCGTTCACACAGGGGGGCACGAACTTCGACACGTCGCCGCCCCAGGAGGCGATCTCACGGACCACGGAGCTCGACAGGTACATATGCTGCGGCGTGCTCATGATGAACACCGTCTCCAGGTCCTTGTCGAGCTGGTAGTTCATGGCGGTCATCTGGAACTCGTACTCGAAGTCAGTGATAGCGCGCAGGCCCTTCACCACGGCCTGGGCCCCCATGCGCCGGGCGAAGTCGACCAGCAGCTCGTCGAAGGGCTCCACCATGACGCCGGGTATGTCACGGGTCGCCTCCCGGGCAAGCGCCACGCGCTCCTCGAGCGAGAACAAGGGCCCCTTCGGCCCCTTCCCCGCCGATACGGCCACAGCCACGACCACCTCGTCCACTAGCTGGGCGGCGCGGCGGATGACATCCAAGTGACCCTCGGTGATGGGGTCGAAAGTTCCAGGGGTAAGGGCTCGTTTCACAGCGACTCCTGACGTTGCTCTGCACGTACCAGTTCCTCGGCCATTTCGCGCAGCTTGAACTTCTGCACCTTCATGGACGGAGTCATGGGGAAATCGTCCACGAAGAACACGCGCTTGGGCACCTTGTAGCGGGCGATGCGCGGGATGGCGTACTCGCGCACGGCCTCCTCAGTCAGGTGCTCGAAGCCGGGGCGCACGCGGATGAAGGCGCCCACGATCTCGCCGAGGCGCGCGTCGGGAATGCCCACCACCTGGGCGTCCAGCACGCCGGGCATGGTCAGCAGGAAGTTCTCCACCTCGAGCGGGTAGATGTTCTCGCCGCCGCGGATGATCATGTCCTTGATGCGGCCCGTGACGCGGAAGTAGCCGTCCTCGTCCACGGTGCCCATGTCGCCGGAGTGCAGAAAGCCGTTCTCGTCGATGGCCTTCGCCGTCTCCTCGGGCATCTTGTAGTAGCCCTTCATGACGTTGTAGCCCTTGCAGCAGAGCTCGCCGTGCTCGCCCGGCGCGCAGATGTGGCCGTCGTTCACATCGAGCACGCGCACCTCCACCGGCGGGTGCGCCCGGCCCACGGTCTCACACTTGTGCGGGATGTCGTCGTCCACCGAGGTCTGGGTGAACACGGGGCTCGTTTCCGTCAGGCCGTAGCAGATGGTCACGTCGCGCATGTTCATGCGGTCCATGACCTCGCGCATGGTCTCCGGCGGGCAGGGGCTGCCGGCCATGATGCCCGTGCGCAAATGCGACAGGTCGAAGGAGTCGAAATCGGGGTGGTTCAGCTCGGCGATGAACATAGTGGGCACACCGTAGACCGCCGTGGCCTTCTCTTTGTGCAGCGCCTGCAGCACGAGCCCCGCATCGAAGTCCTCCACGATGATCATGGTGCAGCGGTGCGTGAGCGACGCCATGACGCCCAGCACGCAACCGAAGCAGTGGAAGAACGGCACCGGCAGGCACACGCGGTCTTCCGGCCCCAGCTTCTGACCCTCGCCGATGTAGAAGCCGTTGTTCAAGATGTTGCGGTGCGTAAGCATGACGCCCTTGGGAAAGCCGGTGGTGCCGCTCGTGTACTGCATCATGACCACGTCGTTGTTGTCGAACTGGCCCTGGGCCCATTCCAGCGAGCTGTCGGGCTTGTGCTGGCCCAGCAGCAGAAGCTCGGGCACGCTGTAGAAGCCACGATGCTTCTCGGGCCCCATGTAGATGAGGTTCTCCAGGAACGGGTATTCCTCGCTGCGCAAAAAGCCGCGCTGCACCTCGGTGGATTCCGGCACCAGGTCGCGGATGATCTTCAGGTAGTCCACGTCGCGGTAAGCGTCGATGACGCAGAGGGCCTTCATGTCCGACTGCTTCAGCACGTAGTCGAGCTCGTGGCTCTTGTACACCGGGTTCACCGTCACCATGACCACGCCGATCTTCGCGCTGGCGTACATGAAGGTGAGCCAGTCGGGAATGTTGCGGGCCCACACGCCCAAGTGGTCGCCTGGGCGCATGCCGATGGCCAGAAGCCCCTTGGCCAAATCGTCGGTACGCTTGTCGAAGTCGGCGTAGGTCCAGCGCAGGTCGCGGTCCGGGTACACCACGAACTCGTGGTCCGGATCGATAGCCGTCTGCATCTTCAGGTAGGCCCCGAGCGTCATCTCCGAGTGCAGCGGATAATCCGCCGACCCGGGAACGGGAGCGTTCGTTACTTCAGTCATAAGCGCTCCTTAGAAGGGGGTGTAGACGCAGGCCAAAAACTTCGCGTTCTGGCCGCTATGCGCACGCACCTGGTGGGGCACGATGGAGTCGTAGTAGATGGACTCGCCCGGTCCCAGCACGTACACCTCGTTGCCGTACTCGATCTCGATCTCGCCCTCCATGCCGTAGAGCCATTCCTCGCCCTCGTGGGAGTCGAGCTTGTGGCTCGCCTCGCCGGTGGGCGTCACGGTGATGACGAAGGGGTCCATATGGCGCGACGGGCGCCCGGCGGCCAGGCTGAAGTAGGACAGGTCGCCGGCGTCCTTCGCCGTCTGCAGCGAGCGCGTCTGCTCCACGGCGGCCATCTGGTCGGCGTCGATGTAGGCGGGGCCGAAAGCCTCGTCGTCGTCCATGAGGGTGCCCAGGCGCACGCCGAGGGCGCGGGTGAGCTTGATGAGCGGTGCCAGCGACGCCGGCACCTCGCCGGCCTCCAGGCGCTCGACCGTCTCAACCTCGAAGCCGCAGCGGTCGGCCAGGTCCTGGGTGGTCAGGTGATGGGCCTCGCGCAGGGTGGTGATTTTGCGGCCCAGCTTGTTCTCGTCTGCCATAGGGGCTCCTCCTTCGGGATGCGTTTCGCGCCATGATACACGAAAAGAGCGGCCTGAGCCGCCCTTTTCGGTGGTTTCCCATAGGTTATATCGGAGGATGCCCTAGCGCTTCTCCCCCAGCAGGCGGTTGAGCGCGTTCAGGTAGGCCTTGGCCGAGCTGACGATGATGTCGCCGTCGGCGCCGCGCCCGGTGTACACTTCCCCGCCGGCGGCCTTCACGCGCACCGTCACCTCGCCGAGCGCGTCGATGCCGCGGGTCACGGCGGTCACGGCGAACTCGGACAGGTCGTTGTCCACCTGCACGATCTTGTCGATGGCCTTGTACACCGCATCGATGGGGCCAGTACCCCACTCGCACACCGTGCGGTCGGTGCCGTCGGGGCCCTTCAGGGTGACCGTGGCCGTGGGCGTGAGCGGGAAGCCGCAGCTCACCTGCACGCCGTCGAGGCTGTAGATGGCCGTTTCCTCGCGGTCGCGCTCGTTGACCAGCGCCTCCAGATCCTCGTCGTAGACTTCCTTCTTCTTGTCGGCCACGTCGAGGAAGGCCGTGTACAGGCGGTCGAGCTCCTCGCCCTCGTAGCGGTAGCCCAGCTCCTCCAGGCGGTGCTTCAAGGCCGCATGCCCGCTGCGGGCCGTCAGCACGATCTGGCTGGCGCCCACACCCACCTCGGCCGGGTCGATGATCTCGTAGGTGTCGCGCTTCTTCAGCACGCCGTCCTGGTGGATGCCGGAAGAGTGCGCAAAGGCGTTGGCGCCCACGATGGCCTTGTTGGCCTGCACGTTCATGCCGGTGATAGAGCTGACAAGCCGGCTCGCCTTGATGAACTCGCGGGTGTTGATGTCGGTGTGGGCGTCCAGCTCCTCGCCGTGCATGCGCATGGCCATGACCACTTCCTCCATGGCCGTGTTGCCCGCGCGCTCGCCCAAGCCGTTGATGGTGCATTCGATCTGCGTGGCGCCGTTGCGCACGCCGGCCAGCGACAGCGCCGTGGCCATGCCCAGGTCGTTGTGGCAGTGCACCGACACAGTGACGTCGTCGATACCCTTCACGTTGTCCATAAGGTACTTGATGCGGGCGCCGAAGTCCTCGGGCAGCGAGTAGCCCGTGGTGTCGGGGATGTTCACCACCGTGGCGCCGGCACCGATGACGGCCTCGATGACGCGGGCCAGAAACGCGAAGTCGGACCGGCCGGCGTCCTCGGCGTAGAACTGCACGTCGTCGACGAACTTCTTCGCGTAGCTCACGCACTTCACCGCGCGCTCGACGCACTCGTCCTCGGTGATGCGCAGCTTGTCGCGCATGTGCGAGGGCGACACGCCGATGCCGGTGTGGATGCGGGGGCGTTTGGCGTACTTCAGCGCGTCGGCCGCCGAGTCGATGTCCTTCTCCACCGCGCGGGTAAGGGCGCACACGACCGCGGCATCGCCGGCCAGCTCCGAGATGCGGCGCACGCTCTCGAAGTCGCCGGGGCTGGAAATGGGGAAGCCCGCCTCGATGACGTCCACATTCAGGCGAAGGAGCTGCCGGGCGATAACGAGCTTCTCCTCAGTATTCATCGACGCGCCGGGCGACTGCTCGCCGTCGCGCAAGGTAGTGTCGAAGATGGCGATCTTGCGGGTCATGGCTCCTTCTTTCTCTAAAAATGACTGGAAGCATCATAGCAAAACAGCACGGCGCCCCGATGGGGGCGCCGTTGAAAAAGCACTATAGCGGGCTATCGAGCGTTCCTATAGCACGATCTTCCACAGATTCCGCAGGTCGATGGCCTCGCGCAGGCGGTCGAGCACCGCCTCGTCCACCGTGCCCTCCACGTTCATGTACACGAGCGCGCAGCCCTCGCCGGGCTTGGTGCCGATCTGCATGGTGGTGATGTTGGCGCCGGCCTCGCCGAGCACCGTGCCGATGACGCCGATGCGACCCGGCGCGTCCACGTACTCGAACACGAGCGAGCAGGCCGCGGGTGCGATGTCGATCTTGTAGCCCAGAAGCGAGATGATGCGCGGCGTGTGCTCGGTGCCGAACAGCGTCGCGGCCACCTCCACCCCGTCGGCCTCGATGCGCACCGACGAGGCGTACTCGGCCGCGTCGCGCACCGACGAGGCGTGGACCGAGATGCCGTGGCGCGCGGCGATGGACTCGGCGTTGGCCGCCGTGAAGGCCCCGATGCGCCGATAGGCCAGGCCGCCGTCGAGCACCGCGGCCACGAGCGGCGCCGGGTCGGCCTCGCTGATAGCGCCGGCGAGCTCCACCTTCAGGCTCTTGGGCGTGTGCCCCAGAATCTGGCTGGCCATCGAGCCCATCATCTTGCAAGCGTGCACGTAGGGCCCGATGGTGTCGAAGGCCTCGGCCGGCACCGGCGACAGGTTAAGCGCCGTGGCCACGAGCCCCCCTTCCAAACCGGTTGTCACGTACTCGGCGATCTGTGTGCTCGCGCGGCGCTGGGCCTCGTGGGTCATGGGCGACAGATGCGGCGTCAGGATGGCGTTCGGGAACTCGTGCAGGGGCGAGTCGGTGCAGGGCTCCACCTCGAAGGAGTCCACTGCCACGGCAGCCACCTTGCCGGCGGCCACGAAGTCGGCCAGGGCCTCACCATTGAAGATGCCGCCGCGGGCCGCGTTCACCAGCACCACGCCGTCCTTCATGGCGGCGAACTCGTCGGCGCCGAACATGCCCAGGGTGTTCACCGTGCGCGGCAGGTGCACCGTGATGAAGTCGGCCTGGGCGAGCACCGGGGCCACGTCGTCGTAGAGGGTGACGCCCAAATGCAGCGCGCGCTCCGGCGAGCAGTAGGGGTCGTGCCCGATGAGGTTCATGCCGAAGGCGGCAGCGCGCTCGGCCACCAGGCCGCCCACGCGCCCCAGGCCGAAGATGGCGAGCGTCTTGCCGTAGAGCTCGCTTCCCATGAAGTCGGCCCGGCGCCACTCGCCGGCATGCATCGAGGCGCTCGCCTCGGGGATGTTGCGGGCGGCCGCCAGCAGAAGCGCCATGGTATGCTCGGCCGCCGAGATGACGTTGGAGGTGGGCGCGTTGCACACGACGATGCCGCGCTCGCTGGCCGCCTCGATGTCGATGTTGTCCACGGTCACGCCGGCGCGTCCGATGATCTTCAGGTTCTCGGCGGCATCGAGCACCTCCGGCGTCACGCGCGTGTTCGGATGCACGATGAGCGCATCGTAGGGCGCGATGGCCCCAATAAGCTCCTCGGGACTCGGGTCGATGAGCATATCGACCTCGTAGCCCTGCTCCGTCAGCGCATCGATGCCCTCTTGAACGAGATCTTCCGTCACCAGGATCTTCTTCGCCATGCTGCAAGCCCCTTCGCTTCGTGTCGTCGAGACGATCTTCCCTGTCGGCATATCATAACGCAGAGGCGCGCGGGCATACCGCGCGCCTCCCCATTCTTCTTGCTACCCGTTGTTCTTCTCGAACTCGGCCATGAAGGCCACAAGCGCCTCGACGCCGGCCTTCGGCATGGCGTTGTAGATGCTCGCGCGCATGCCGCCCACCGAGCGATGCCCCTTGATGGACTCGATACCGTGGCTCTTCGCCTCGGCCACGAACAGCGCGTCCAGCTCGTCGGAGCCGGTGACGAAGGGCACGTTCATAAGCGAGCGGTCCTCCTTGCGCGCGGTGCCGCGGAACAGCTTGCTCTGGTCCAGGTAGTCGTACAGGATGCCCGCCTTCTCGACGTTGCGCTCCTTCATGACGGCCAGACCGCCCATGTTCTTCAGCCACTTGAACACCAGCCCGCAGACGTAGATGCCGTAGGCCGGGGGCGTGTTCGAGAGCGACTTCGCCTTGGCCTGGGTGGTGTAGCGCATGATGGAGGGGGTGAACGGCAGCACGTCCTCGCGGATAAGGTCGTCGCGCACGATGACGATGGTCACGCCGGCAGGTCCTATGTTCTTCTGCACGCCGCCGTAGATGAGCCCGAACTTCGACACGTCCATGGGCTCGGAGAGGAACATCGAGCTCACGTCGGTCACGAGCGGGATGTCGCCGGTGTCGGGCAGCTTCGGGTAGGTGGTGCCGTAGATGGTCTCGTTCTGGCAGATGTAGACGTAGTCGGCGTCGGGCGAGAACGCAAGGCCGTCGACGTCGGGCACGTAGGAGAAGTTCTCGTCCTCGGAGGAGGCCACGCAGTTGGCGGTGCCGTAGAGCTGCGCCTCCTTCCAGGCCTTCTTCGACCACGAGCCGGACACGATGTAGTCGGCCACCTTGTTCTGCATGAGGTTCATGGGGATGGCGGCGAACTGCTGGGTGGCGCCGCCCTGCAGGAACAGCACCTGGTAGTTGTCGGGGATAGCCAGAAGCTCGCGCAGGTCGGCCTCGGCGGTCTCGATGATCTCGGCGAAGGGCTTCGAGCGGTGGCTCATCTCCATGACGGACATGCCGGTGCCGTTGTAGTCGAGCATCTCGGCGGCTGCCTGGCGCAGGACCTCCTCGGGCAGCACCGCGGGACCGGCGGAAAAGTTGTAGACACGAGCCATGGGGCAAACTCCTTCGCGACGCGCCCGCGCCTGCACACCGTGCGCCTGCCGGGCAGCCAGTAGGTAACAGCGCCATTGTACCCCCAACCATGACCCGCACGCCCTACATAAGCGCCGAGCGGTGCCGTGCGTTTCGAGAACCTGAGCCCTGGTTGACAGCTCGATTAATTTCGCCATCTGCGGTTTCTCCGGGCACGGGACGGTAATAGCATGGCACGGAGGCAGTTTCGCGCGCAACCAACGCGATCTTGTCCATCTAACAGGTCAGTTCGTGCATCGATCGGAGGAATAGGTATGTATTTCGACAACATGGTTCTGTACTACAAGCCCACGTGCCCGTTTTGCCACAAAGTGATCGCCTTCATGGAGGAAGAGGACATCGCCATGCCCATGCGCGACGTGCTCGAGCCGGGCGTGAAGGACGAGCTCATCCGCATCGGCGGCAAGGGCCAGGTGCCCTGCCTGGTCGTCGACGGCAAGCCGCTCTACGAGTCCGACGACATCATCCGCTTTTTGGCCGATCTGCTGCTCGAGCGCGAAGAGGGATAGTTCTCGTTTGGGGCTTCAGTTGACGCGGGGTTAGGGCTACACTGTCGCTGTGCGCAAAACCGCGCGCGATACATCGACAAGGAGCTTACCCATGACCAAGTTCACCAACGTCATCGTCCGCAAGCCCGGCCGGTCGCTGTGCGACGGCATCACGAGCGCCCCGGAGCTCGGCCAGCCCATCTACGAGCGCGCCGTCGAGGAGCACGACGACTACATCGCGGCCCTGAAGCAGTGCGGCGTGGAAGTGACCGAGCTGCCCGCGCTCGAGCAGTACCCGGATTCCTGCTTCGTGGAGGATCCGGCCGTCATCACCCGCTGCGGCGCCATCATCACCAACCCCGGCGCCGAAAGCCGCAACGGCGAGAAGGACGAGATCGAGCCGACCATTCGCCAGTTCTTCGACGACGAGCACGTCAAGCACATCGTGGCGCCCGGCACGCTGGACGGCGGCGACGTCATGATGGTGGGCGACCACTTCTACGTGGGCCGCTCGGCCCGCACCAACGAGGAGGGCATCCGCCAATTCATCGAGATTCTGGAAGGCTGGGGGCTCGAGGGCTCCGAGGTGCCGCTGGAGGAAGTGCTGCACCTGAAGACCGGCGTGAACTACCTGGAAGACGGCAACATGCTGGTGTCCGGCGAGTTCATCGACAAGCCCGACTTCGCCGAGTACAACAAGGTGGTCGTGCCCGAGGACGAGGCCTACGGCGCCAACTGCATCTGGGTGAACGGCACCGTCATCGTACCCGAGGGCTACCCCACGGTGCTGAAGGCCGTGCAGGATCTGGGCTACAAGACGCTCGTGGTGGACACTTCCGAGTACCGCAAGGTGGACGGCGGCCTTTCCTGCCTGAGCCTGCGCTTCTAAGCGCTTTGGGGCATACGGAAGCCTAGAGCGGGCATAAGCCTGCGCAAGGGCCCGGAGGCGTCGGCTTTCGGGCCCCTCTTTTTGCCACGGTATAATCGCGCATAACCGCGAATGGAGACTCCCTATTCCACCGTGCCGTAGACCTGGCCCCAGGCGTGGCCGGCGATGGCGCTGTTGAGCTGGGTGCAGAGGCGGTCGCGGGTGTAGTCGCCGGGAGGCAGCAGCGTGACGATGCGCAGCAGCTCGTCGGGCAGGTCGGCCGCCTCGGCGGCGAGCACCACATCGAGCCGACGCACCTTGGCGCCGAGGGCCTCGGCGATGGTCGGATCCAAATCGCCCCACTCGGCGTACAGGCCGTCGACCACATCTTGCAGGGCGCCGTAGTACTCGCTGCGGTCGCGGTTGGTTCCGGTATGCTCACGCGCCATGGCTGGCCTCCTTGCTTGTCGCTCATTGGGGAGCGGCCCTCGTCGCTGCCGCTCGGGCGCCACGAGAGGCCGCCCCTATGCCGTCGCCTCGCGGTGCCGCTCTCGAATGAGCACCTCTAAAGCCGGCATATCCTCGGTCGTGAAATGATAGGGCACGATCTGCGGATCGCAGGGGTTCGTCGCCGAAACGTGCTCGATGCGCAGAAAATGCGCATCCACCGACGTGTAGCCGGCGCGCATGAGGGCGTAGGCGTAGCAGCTCGCCTGTAGGCGGTGCTTCGCGTCCAGGGCCTCAGGCGTCTCCTCCGGGCTGCCGCCGGTCTTGTAGTCGATGAGGAAGGCCGCGCCGTCGCCGTTGTCGGCCAAGCCGTCGATCTCGCCCTCCAGGTAGAAGGGCTCGACAGGTACAGCCCCGTCGCCCGCCGGGGGCTCGGGGGCGAACTCGACGATGAAGGGCACCTCGGCGCCGAGGTTCGCGTGAGCGGCGAAGCGGGCGGCCTCGTCGCTGGAAAGCCAGAACGCCAGCGCACGACGCAATCGGTCCCGCTGTCCTTCGGTGAGCTGCCCTTTTCGAATCTGCGCCTCAACAGCCACCTCATCGGGCTCATAGAGCGCTCCTTGGGCGCTCCGTTCGATGGCCTGCTGCGCCAAGTGGTGGAAGGCCAGGCCCAACGCCGTGGCGTCCTCGCCTGGGACGCCTTCCCGTATGTCAGATCCCTCGCCGCCTAGGGACGTCCCTAGCGGCAGCGACTCACGGTCGGCGCCCGCCGCACCGGGCCCAACGACATTGCCGGCTGCCGCATCGGAAACCGACTCGCCAGCGTGCTCATGCACCCCGGAAAGAGAGGAGTACGAGCACACGCCCTCTCTGCCTCGGCGCGCCGGAACGAATACCGTATCGGGCGGCAACGGTCGCACGGGAACCAGAAACGGTGCGCTCTCGTCCTCTGGGTCCGCCGCAGCCGCCGGCTCACCCTCGGCCTCCTCCTTTTCCGATTCGGCCAACGCCTCGACCTCTTCGGCAGTAGTGTCTTCGCGAAGCAGGCGCTCAGACACCACGCGAGCCTTCGCCTTTCCCCCGAAATCGACCATCGTGACCGAGGGTGACGCATCGAGCGGCCAGCTCAATGCGTCGTGCACGTCTTCTGTGATCCAGCTGCCGCCGTAGCCCTCCCTGCACTTCTTGCCGTAGCGGAGCACCAGCATGAGCGATTTGCTCGCGCGGGTAAGCGCCACGTACAACAGGCGGCGCGCCTCCTCGCGCTCCTGACGGACCAGGTACGCCAGCAGCCTGCGCATGAACCGACCCGCCGATTCGGCCGCATAGGCCCGCGGAGCCGACTCGCCGTCGAGGAGAGGAAGCCCGGCCACCTCGTCATCGGGCCGGTCGAACTTCATGCACTTGTCGGCATTTGCCTTCCCGGCACACGCCGGCAGATACTTGGCGGCCAGGTACGTCTCGTCACCGATATTCTCAACCATGAACGCAGGCATGATGCCGCGCGAGAAGCCGTCCTTCAGCTCGGCCACGGCGACATGGGGAAACTCGAGCCCCTTCGAGGCATGTACGGTCATTATCTGGACGAAATCGGCATCGAGGGTGGCCAGGGAGCCCGGAGCCTCCTTCGCAAGGGCAATATAATCCGCATAGCGGCGCGAAAGATCGGCCGCGCCCAGGCTTCCCCGCTCGAGCTCATCGACGATAACGCAGGCCTTGTTGTAGTTGGCGGCCTGGGCAAGACCCTCCACCCCACGACTCTGCAATCGGTCGAGCAGTCCGCTTTCAGCCAGAAGGCCGCGCACCGAGGAGGAGGCGCCACAGTGCGGCACCCGAGCAAGGAAGCGGCCCAACATAGTGCGGGCCGCCGAAAGGGCCCGCCTCTCGTCGTCGGACAGCCCGAAGGCCGCCTCCACGACATCCCGATCTGGGGCGAAGAACCCGGCGGAGAGCGGCTGGCGAGGCCAATCGAGGCTCTCCCCCTGCGCCAGCGCATCCTTGGTGGCAAGCACGAGCAGCACGTCATCGTCCAGCGCGAACAGAGGCGATGCGAGCACCTGGTACAGCGCCTCGCTGTCGTCTCGGTTCTCGGCCACGCGCAGCAGCGCCGCCACCAGCGCAGCCTCCGGGCTCTTCCCGAAGCCAGAGCCGCCCGAGACAAGGCTCTCGAGGCCGGCCTCGCGCAGCGCCCGCTGGTACACCTCGGCCTTCTTCATGCTCCCCAAGAGCAGCGCCATCTCGCCGGGACGGGCGCCCCGCGAGCGCAGGGCCGCGAAATGCTCGGCTATGTCCCGCGCGGCACGCTCGACGGCCTCGTCGGAGGAGACGGTCTCCTTCGTGGTGTCGTTGTGGAGCGCCTCGATGTGGATGCGCGGATAAGCGCCCCCGTCGAAGATCGCGTCGGGCTGCCTGTTCACCGCCCCCTGCGCATCCAGGTGCAAGAAGCGCTCGCCGAACACCTGGGGCTGGGAGAAGATGGCGTCGACTAAGGCAAGCACATCGCCGTGGCTGCGGAAGTTGTCGGGCAGCAGGGCGAACGAGGGAGGCACCGCGCCCGCGGTCAGCTGATCGCGGTAGTCGAAGAAGACGTTCACATCGGCGCCGCGGAACCGGTAGATGCTCTGCTGCGCGTCGCCCACGGTGCACACATTGGCGAACCCCGGCTGCGCGAGGGCGCGAATGACCTCCACCTGAAGCTTGTCCGTATCCTGGAACTCGTCCACCATAATAAGTTTGAAGCGGCGCCGGTAGCTCTCCGAAAGCTCGGGGTGAGCCCGGAAGGCCGCGAGGCACCGAGAGAGCAAATCGCTCTGATCGAGGCGCCCAGGCCCCTTGATCAGCTGGTACTCCTCGTCAATCTGCCGCGCGAGTCGCACAGCGGCCACAGCGATGCGCGAGCCCATGGCGGCGGCAACGTCGAAGGCTGCTTCGGCATAGGCATCGCGCCATGCGGCGAACACGTCGGCATCGGGCTTTTTCGAGCGGTACTTCTCGGAACCCGGGGGGAGCGAGAACAACGCGTCGCAGAATGCCTCTCCATCGAAGAGCGGGTCCAGATAGTCCGACGACGGGTTCTCCTCGAGCCATCGCTGCACGTTCTCGACGCCCTCGCAGAGGGCATCGCGGAAGGGGCCGTCGGCTTTGTCGAGCTCTTCCCATGCCTCCGCCACCCCGAGCACGGAGTAAGCGGCCTCGAGAAGCTTTCGCGCGGCATCGGCGGGGCGGTGCTTGGGCAGCGTCACCCGCAAGCCGTCGAAGCCCTCAGGCATCGAGCGCACGCACCCGAGCACCTGCTGCGCATGATCGACGAGGGCCTTCCCGTATGACCCCGTCGCGCGCAGGCCGATTTCCTCGATAACAGCGCCCACCAAGGGGTCGCCCGCTTCGCCCTGCCGCGCCAGTACCCGCTCGAGCGCCTCGGCGCGCAGGAACTTCGCCTCCCCCTCTTCCAACATCTCGAAAGCAGGGTCTACGCCCACCTCGAGGGCATGCTCTCGCAGGATGCGGGATGCCATGGACCCGATTGTGCACACCCAGGCCTCATCCACCTTGAGAGACTCTTCAACGAGGCCCTCTTCGCGAAGGAGGGCGCGAATGCGGTCGCGCAGCTCGGCGGCGGCCTTCACCGTGAAGGTGATGGCTAGCACCTGGTCGATGGACTCCACACCCGAATCGGCCGCACCCTCCGTGAGGGCGTAGGCGATGCGCCGAGTGAGGGTGAACGTCTTACCCGAGCCGGCGCCGGCCGACACCATAAGGGGACGGTCGAACGTGGTGATGGTTTGAAGCTGCCCCTCGCGACAGCCATCGAGCAAACTCATGACAACCTCCCAGGACAGTTGGCGGCCGGGCAGAACGCGCAGGCGTCGGCCGAGGCGGGGCGCACGGGAATCGCTCCGCGCATAAGAGGCATCATACGCTCGGCGACCAGGGCCTCTATTTGCTCCAGAAACACCGAAAAACTCATCTCAACAGCGGACTTCCCCGAACCGATCGCGGCTCCGTCGAAGGCCACCGGGTCGTAGGAACCTTCCATGAGCTTATCGGCCCGACGCGCGCGGTAGCCCAGGTACAGCGCGCCGGCGCAGGCCATCTTCGGCTCGATGCGCTCGAAGGCCGCGGCGTATATGAGCGCCTGAATGTGGCCGGGCAGCGCTACCTCATCTTCTGCCGCCACACCCGCCGCATAGGCCTCGGATGACCCCTTGTAGTCGACGATGAGGAATCGGGCCGCCGCCTCATCCACATCGACGCGGTCGATGCGGCCCTTGATGCGCATGCCCGCGAAGTCGACGCCGTCTTCCACTTCGATGCGCCGCTCGTGGGCGAGCACGGAAAACGAAGGGGGAAGCGCAGCCTGGAGCCGTATGCTGCGACGCAAATGGCCCCGCAGCGCCTCCACTTCCAGGCGCTCGGATAGGGCCGTCGCCGCCAGACGCCGCCCCGGGGCCTTTGCCCTCTGCGCCGCCAAGCGCTCGTCGAAGATACGATCGAGCCGTTCGATATGCTCGTCAGCCGAGGCGCCCGACAGCGAGCGCACGCCCTCGGCCGCAAGCTCGTCGTAGAAGGCAGCAAACACCTCGTGGGCGAACGTGCCGAGCTCGGGCGCGCCGAAGCCCTCGTCGGGGGCCTCGGGACGCAGGCAAGAGGACACGAACCACCGGTACGGGCAGGCGAGGTACTGCTCGATGGCCGAGGGCGACAGCACGGGCATGCGACCGTCACCCGCGGTCGCAACCAGCCCCAAGATATCGAGCTGATTCAGCATTCCGCGCGTGACCAGGGGGAGCTCCACGACCGCATCGGCTTTTGCGAACGCGCGGCCCACCGAGGCGGCCAGGCCCTCCTCCCCTACGCTCACGGCCCTTTGGGCCACGGGTAGCGGCATGTTGAAAAGCGATCGGTCGCGCTGTTGCCATTGCTCCGCTTCATGCGGCGTACCTGCCGCCAGGGCACGGGCCTCGCCGCGGGCAGCCTGCGATGCGGCAAGCTCTTCCAACAGGAACGAGGGATACAAGTCGCCGCCCCGCTCGTCGCGACGGCTTACCACGCAGCTCACGCGGCCGCGCGCGGCTTGCAAGGCCGAGGCGAACCGCTCGCGCTGACGGGCGGCCATGGATGCCCCCCGAGGCAAACCAAGCTGCTCGGAAAGATCGTTCAGGCAGCTCAGAGGCTCCTTCAGGGGAAAGAGCCGGTTGCTCAGGTCGACAAGCACGACAGCGTCGTAAGAGTCGGGCACGATGGTGTCGAGCCGCTCTGCGCTCGCGAACTCCACCGAGGGGCTGCCGAAAGGTGCGCTCGCCGCCGCGTAGGACAAAGTCGAGCTTCTCACCACCTCGTAGGCCAGCGGAACCGGCTCGCCAAGGCGGCCGGCCGTCTCAACGGCGGCGCACAGCGACTGGAGGGCCGCCGTCTCGCCGCTGCGCTCTACGGGGCTAAGCTGCGCGGCCGCTATCGCGCCCGCCGTTGCTCGGCAGATGGGCTCAGCCTCTACCCCGCCGTCGCCGTTAACAAGCTTGGCAAGCGCCGAAAGCGCCTCGTAGCCCTCGCATACCTCGGCGAGCATCGAGGCGCCATGCTGCGCGTCGATCAGCCGATCCTCGCGCAGCTTTCTGTTCACCGCCCTGGCATCGCGCCCACGGCACAGGGCAAGGGGGTTAAGCGCGAAATCGGTCGCGGCCTCGCGCCAATGCGACGCCGAGGCCACGCGGCAGAGGTTCTCGAGCGCTCGGCCGATAAGCGTGTCGCCCCAGGCACGCGAGGCGCGCAGGACGACCGAAGCGCCCTCCGAGGCTAAAGCGCCTTGGAGCGTTCCGCACAGCTTTGCGCCGTCGGGTGCAACCACCAGCACCTGCCGCGCCCCTGCCGCCATGCGGGCCCGAACGTTATCGAGAACGAGCCCGGGAACAGCGCCGAAGCCCGAGGCGACAAGCAGGTCAACCTCCGCACCATCGACATCTTCGTTTTCCGAGCGGGCGCCTCCACACCCCTCCGAGCAGCCGAGGGCTTCCAGAAGCGTCGCAATGCCGAAGGTGGCATCCAGCGACTCGGCCGCCCTTGTGGGCGTAGGTGGCAGCACACCGTCGCGCGCGGCTTTGGCAAGTACCCAGGCAGCTTCGTCGAGCTCAATGAGGCCGCGATCCGCCAGCGCGCCGCGATAGCGCTCGGCAAGACCAAGCACGTCACGGTTCACACCAGCAACCGGCACCCGCTCGCCCCTCGCTTCCAGGTCGGCGAGGCGGCCCGCCGCCTTTGCGCAGAAAGCCGCCAGGGCCTCCCCCGCGCCGGCGAGCTGGGACAACCCGTCGTCGCCGGCAACCAGCGAGGCCGCCAGCAAGCTTCTCTGCGATCCATCGACAAGCTCGCGCCCGTCGCCCCACACCTCCCACAGCTCTTCCACGAGCGACGCGGGCGTCAGGCGGCGCACGCCGAGCGCGGCGCCGGCACCCGCCCGGGCCGCAGCGCGCTTCGCCTCGGCGTTGGCGCGCTCTTGGGTGCGGTACAGCTCTACGGTCACAGGCATCGGCGCAAACAACCTCCTCGAAAACAGTTTCGGCCATTCTACCGCGACTTGGCGCGCCCGCTGTCCCGGCAATGACCCAACGTGAGCATTTGGCAACAGATCGCCCTCCAAGGGGTGACTCGTCGCCGCCCCTTCAGCCGCGAGCCACCAGGGAGGATACCATGGGAGGCAAGCGCACGGGGCACCACCCCCGAACGCCGTTTCACCCGCAATTTAGGAGGCGCGACATGACGTACCAGGAACTGGTTACCAAGCTCATCGAAATCCAGAAGCACATGATGCCCGAGCTGGAGCATCTCGAGCGCGAGGGCAAGCTGCCCCACGAGATGGCGGTCGCCAAGGCCGAGATCATCGAGTGGGAGCACAACGTAGACGGCTGGGGCGGCCTCGAGGAGGCGCCGGAAATCTGGCCGGTCGAGAAGTTCGCCCGCGAGCTTCGCGTCAACTACGATATGTTCAACGACTTCATGCACCGCAACATCGCCGAGTACGAGACCCTCGCGGCCCAGCTGCCCGAGGCCTACGCCCATCCGCTCGGCCAGTAGCGCCCAGCCCGCATCACCTGCACTCGGAGGCCGCCCGCAAGGCGGCCTCCGTTCATGTTCCGACCCTAGTAGCAGCCGGCCACCTCCTGGGCCATGCGCGCCACGCCGCGCCGCGCCTCGATGCGCTCGCGCTTGAAGTGCCACTGGCCCTCGTCGAAGGCGGCGCCCAGGCTGATGGCGGCCAGCCGGTACCAGGTGCGGGCGCGGCGGAAGTTCTGCTCGCAGCCGCGCCCCAGCTCGAAGGCCCGCGCGAGCCGCAAGGCCGCATTGCCCGTGCTCGCCCGGTCCTCGTCGGCGGCCCCGCTTTCCAGATCGAAGGCGCGGCGGTACCATTCCACGGCCCGTTCCCCCGACTTCTCGCAGCCACGGCCTGCGGCGAACAGGTCGCCCAGCTGCCAGCAGCACTCGCTGCTTCCATGGTAGGCGCCGAAGGAGAAGTGCAGGTAGGCGCGCTCGTCGCAGGGGGTGCTCACGCTGTGGAGCGCCCTGCCCTCAAGCAGCCCCTCCCAGTACTCGCCCTCGCACAAATCGTCCCGGTATATGACGCCGAGGCGCGCGTGGGCCGCCACATTGCCTCGCCGCGCCGCGTGCAGAAGCAGGATCTCGGCCGCCCGGTAGCAGTCGATGCGGCGGCGCCGGTCCGCGGGCGCCGGGTGCGCGAGCGCCTCGCCGAAGTAGATGTCGGCCAGCTCCAGCGCGCGCCAGCCTCCCCTATCGGGGCTCGACGGGTACGACGCCACGAACACGCGCCCCGTTCCGTCTGGCGCCGGCTCGCTCACCCACAGCCGCGGCAGCCCCTCGCTCTGCTCGCCTCCGCGCCGGTCGATGGCGAACACCCCGGCATCCTCGCGGCGCCGGCGCCAGCGGGCCCCGCGCAGTACCTGCGGCACGAAGCTCGCCTCGGCTCCCCCGTTGCCGCGCCGAGTGCTCGGCGATCCGAACACCAAGTTCGCCGTTCGCTGGAAGATGCCCACCTCGGGGGCTAAAGCCGCGCTAGTCATTGAGATGCACCCCCATCAGCAGCCGCGTCCACGAGCCGATCTGTTCCATGGACTCAAGGCGCCCCTCCACCGACTTGCCGCCGTCGATGAGCCGCGCGACGAACTCGTTGCACTCGCAGGACACGTAGCCCACGCGGCGGCCCGCGCCGTCGTGCACCTCGATGGCCCAGGCGTCATGGGGGTTCTGCGCATCGCGCACCAGCGAGAAGCGCTCGCCTGCGCGGTAGGTATTCGCGATGTCGGCCATATCGGGCACGAAGCGCGTGCCCGCCACCGATGTGTTCTCCACGACGCAGATCGATTTGGCTTTGGTTGTCATGGCATCCTCCAATCACGTTTGATGATGGATGCATCCTACGCCTGCTAGAACCTTTGCGTGTCCCCATAGAGGGACAGCTACGCATGAGCCCGAACTTTCGCCCGCTGCGCGCCGAGCAGCGCGAGTTGACAGCTGCGCGCCATCGAAAGAGCACCATCGCCCCAGCGGTCCCTTCATGGTAAGCTTTCGGGAAACATCCGAGACGAGGGGGCATCATGGCCGACAAGAAGAAGGACAAGAAGCACGAGAAAGCCAGGGCCGACCGCAAGGCTGACAAGCTGAAGCGCAAGAAGAAGCACACCGGCTGCAAGGGCGAGAAGAACGCCGAGGGCTGCAAGGGCTGCAAGAAGGCGAAGCAGTCGCTCAAGCTCGAGCACTGCACCTGCTGCAAGAAGCACTGTCCCCTCACCAAGCCCAAATGCGGCAAAGGCCGCCGCCTAGCCGCCGCCCTAAAACTCCGCGAGCAATAACCCACCGCAAAGCCCGTCGCATATTCCAGATCCCCCGTAGGGCAAGGGCCATGCCCTTGCCGCCCCCCCGTCACCGCCCCGGGGGACCGTCTCATTCCGCCGCCCCCCTTCGCCGAGCGGGGCGGTCATGGTTGAGGGCACGGGCGAAGTCGGGTATCATGCGGGCTGACCTCGCGTCCATAAGAGGACGCACGAGAGAAGGAGACACGCCATGAGCGAGAAGCGACGGGGGTCGCTTCTGCGCCTCGGGATGGCGGCCGCGCTCGCGCTGGGGATGGTCCCCGCCGCGGCCTTCGCCGACCCCGACGCCGAATTCACTGAGACCCCCCCCCGATCGAGTTTTCTGAAGTCCTAGACGACACCCCCGCCCCGGCCGATGCCGGCGCAGCGGACGCGGAAGGCTCACCCGAGAGCGGCGCGACCGGACCCGATGCGCCCGCGACCGAGCCCAAGCAGTCAGAGGAACCCGACGGGAAGAGCGATTCCCCCGGCGAGCCTCCCGCAGAGGCGGCGGGCGACGGGGAGACCGCGAGCGCTTCTTCCTCTTTCTCATCCCTTATAAACTACGTGGCCTCGGCCCTCTCGGACCTGGGCGTTCCCGGCGCAGCCGAGAGCGGCGCCTCGGCCGGCCCCGCAGCCTCCGCCCAGGCGGCGGTACCCTCGAGCGCGTTCACCCTGGCCGACTACACCATCTGGGGCGTCGACGGCGACACGGTCTCCCTCTCCGACTTCTCCTACGATTCCGCAGCAAAGACCATCACCGTCAACACCGACGAGCGCTTCGCCGTGCAGAACACCGACCAGACGAAGGTGGCCTCGGGCGACGACGCCGGCCGCATCGCCAATCCCTCGGCCGTCTGCTTCGTCGTCCCCGCCGGCCGCAAGGCCCACATGGTCCTCGAGGGCGTCGGCATCAAAGGAGCCCAGCCCATCGACATCGAGGTGGGCGCGGAACTCACCCTCGTGCTCGGCGACGGCACGAAGAATCATTTAGTCGGCCTTTCCAACGATAAGGCTACAATCCATTGTCCAACCGGCGCGAAGCTCACCATAGATGACTCGGTGCTCAACAGAGACTCGAACGGCAGCCATCTTACCCCTCGTGACGGCCTTGTCCCCTACAGCTGCACTCTGGAGAACGGTCAAACCGTGAAAGAGGGAGATACCTTATCTTCTCTCGAAAGTCACAGTCCGGGCGAGCTGTTCATCCATGGAGCTGGCGACGCAAGCGGCGCTGGCATCGGCGGCGACTGGATAAACATCCCCATGACGGCCGACAATTACACGAAAGGGGAAGCTGGGGGAAGCATGACCTTCGACGGAGGCAATGTCAGCATTCTCCTGGGAACAAACAATCCAACAGGAGGCCCGCAGGATTGCGGGGCAGCCATAGGTGGCGGATATCTTGGCAACGGCACAGGAAAAGAAGACTGGATAACCATCAACGGCGGCCGCGTCCAAGCCATAGGCCCCTACCATGGCGCCGGCATAGGCGCCGGAGCCGCTGGCGCCTCCGGCAACATACGGATCAGCGGCGGCTACGTACAGGCAAAGGGAGGCGATCACAGCAACGGATTCGGCGGCGCATGCGGTCCGCAGGACAGCTCCGCCTTCCAAATCGTACTCACAGGCGGCACGCTGCTGCCAACAGGCGGCCGCGCCAGCGGATATGAGCAGGCCGATGTCGGCGCCCCGGGCCTGCAGGTTACGGTTACGGGCGGATCGCTGGGCAACGAAAGCGGTGCCGCCGGCTTTAGGTTCATCGGCACCGCGAAGAACGACAAGGACGAGCCCGTGCGCATGATCGAGATCGACCTCACCTCCGACGTGGGCTCGAGCGCCTACCCGATCACCCGCTGGCAGCTGCTCGTTGACGGGCAGCCCTACGACTACGGGGCGCCCGCCGAGTTCGATAAGGGGCACCTGTACCTGTGGCTGCCGGAGACGGTGATCAAGAACAGCGAGGTCACCGTCGACTTCTCCTACCTGAACACCGACGAGCTCGACGAGAGCGGCGAGCCGGCCGAGATCACCCCGCTGCCCGTGTTCCGGCCCGCGGGCGACTCCACCGACGGGAAGCTGCGCCGCTACGCCGACTTCAAGTTCCCGGCCGACTACGAGGCGGCCCTCGTCAAGCCCTACGACGGGCTCCCCTTCGCCACCTACGCCATCAGCGAGTCCACGCCCCTGCGCACCGAGGAGCAGGTGGGCACCGACCCGGACACGGGCCAGCCGGTCTACCGCTACCTCACCAAGGCCTCCTCGGTCACCTACAGGTACCAGCTCTACGACCGGCGCGAGGGCACGCCCGCGGGCCCCGAGGTGGACAGCAGCGCGGACATGCCGCGCGACGCCGGGGTCATGAAGTTCACGGCCACCTCGACCCAGTACTCGGAGGGAGACGACCCGGCCTACGCCGCCTTCCGCAACAGCTACTGGGGCCACCGCGCCACGGGGTGGTGCGAGATCACGCCGGTGGCCTCCAAGGTGGCGGGCGTGACCGCCAAGTGGGCCGACGGGTCGGACGTGGCCGACGCGCAGCTTCCTGAGAAGGTTCTGGACGTCTCCGTGGACGTGACGAGCGGCGACGGGACCGCCGCCACTTGCAAGGCCCCCACGGGCAAGGTGCAGCTCTACGTGGACGGGGAGCCCGCGGGCGACCCGGTGGCAATCGACCTCGGCGCCGGCGGCAACGCCACCGTGCGCACGGACGCCGACGGGCGCGAGCACACCGTCGTGTCCTGGTCGTTCCCGGCGGGCGAGCTCATGGCCCCGGGGGCGCGGCACAGGATCTCGGCGCGCTACATCCCGGCCATCAACTACCTGGAGAGCGCCGACCCCGCCGAGGGCGAGGTGCCGGAGTCCGAGGTCGCCGTGCGCCCCGACCCCAAGATCGCGCCCGCGCCGAAGCTGGAGAAGTCGGTCGAGAACCTGACGCACCCGGAGGGGCCCACGCAGCCCGGCGACCGCCTGCGCTACACGGTCACGGCCTCCAACTCCGCCGCGGGATCGCTCTGGACGGACGTGGTCCTCACGGACGCGCTGCCCAAGTGCCTGGAGCTCGACGCCTCGACGCTGCACCTGGAGAACGCCTGGGAGGGCGTCTCCGGCGCGCCAGCCGCGGGAGACGGGAAGAGCAGGGGCACCTGGGCCCTCTCGGCCCCGGGCACAGACGGGCGCCGCACGCTCTCGGTCGGCGCCGGCGCGGTCGCCGGGGAATCGAGCGCCGTCTTGACCTTCGAGTGCACGGTCGCGGAGCCCGACTTCGCGTCGGCCTCCGGGGACGACCTCGACCTGGCCAACATCGCGGAGGCCACGGGCACCCGCCCCGACCCGGCCGACCCGGACAGCCCCATGCCCGACCCCGACGACCCCGGGGAGCCGCTTCCGGTCGCGCCCTCCCCGACCGGTCCCGTCACTCCTCCCGGCGGCGGGAGGGTCGCGCCGTCGGATCCCGACGTGCTGGTATCCAAGACAGTCGAGAACGTGACCGATCCCGGCGCTAAGATGACGAGGGTGGGCGACACGCTGCGCTACGAGATCGTCCTGGAGAACGTCGGCGCTGCGTCCAGCTGCCTGCTCGGCGCGGTCGTCTCCGACCCGCTGCCCGCGGGCATCGAGCCCGTCCCCGGCACGCTTAAGATGACGCTGTCTAGCGGCGCTGAGGTCGCCGTACCCGACTCCGCCTACGACGCGGGGAGCCGCACGATCGCCGTGACCGCCGGCGACCTGTGGGGCGGCCAGAAAGTCGTCCTCACGTTCGATGCCGTCGTCGGCGAGGCCGCGCTGGGCACCGACGCGGCCAACGTGGCGGACGTACACGGCACCGTGCCCTCCGAGGAGCCCGGCGACGGCTCGCAGCCGCAGGATCCCGAGCCCGGGAAGCCTGCGCCCGTGCCGCCAGCAGATGACGATCCCGTCGCGTCGTCCGACCCGGCCGTGCCGCCCGTCGTCGTCGGCGACGACCCGGAGGAGGGCGACCTCTCCATCTCCAAGGAGGCCGAGAACCTGACGCGCTCCGACGGCACGACGAGGGTCGGCGACACCGTGCGCTACACCATCGTGCTCAGGAACAACGGCCCCGCCACCTCCTGGATGGACGCCGCCATCCGCGACGACGTGCCGGAGGGGCTCGAGCCGGTAGCCGGCACCATCCGCATGGCGCTGCCCGACGGAACCGAGCTCGAGGTATCGGACGAGGCCTACGACCACCGCACCCGCGTGCTGGCCGTCGCGGCGGGGAGCCTGCACGGCGGCCAGGCCGTCACCCTCGCCTTCGACGCGCTCGTCACCGAGGCGGCGCTCGGCGCCGACACAGGCAACACCGCCCTCGCCTACGGCCAGCCTCCCTCGAGGTGGGATCCCGACGGCGAGCACCCCGAGCCCGGGACGCCGTTCGACCCGCCCGAGGGCTGGGAGGAGTACGGCCGCACCCGCGAGGTCATCGAGTCCCCGGCGGCCTACCCGCCGGGAGTGACGAGAGACGGCGGCGTCCTCCCCGCCGAGGGGCCCGTCGACGACTCGGCCACCATCGCCAAGACGCGCCTCGCCCAGACAGGGGACGCCCTGGGCCGCCTCGCCGGCACCCTGGCAGGCGCTGCCGCGGGCTCCCTCCTGGTCGCCGGCGCCCTCGCCCTGTCAACCCGCCGCCGCGCGAGGGCCGCGAGGTAACCCGGGCCGGGCGGAAGGGGCAGAGCCCCT
>CAJUSP010000015.1 GCA_910589165.1 uncultured Adlercreutzia sp. | reverse complement strand
CTGGGACTTGTAATCCCCGAAGTCCTTCAGGAGCTTCGCGAGGTCGGCATCCACGCTCACGATGGTGGGGCTCTCCTTGACCAGCATCTCGGGGGCCTGGGGGTTGATGCCGTTGATTCGCACGGAGCAGATGGGCATCTCGCAGACGGTGTCGCCGTCGTTGAGGTCGCCGGAGACGTGGCCGGGCACCACGGGGGTGCCGGTGGTCTCCTCGCCCTTGATGACGCGCAGCTCCAGCTTCTCGGCGGGCGTGTTGCCCAGGGTGGCGGTCTCCATATGGGCCACCACCAGGTCGACGCGGTTCAGCCCCGGCACGCCGTTGTCGATGTTGACCTCCTCGTAGTCGCCCTCGATCTCCCACTGCCGGCCGCAGATGGAGCCGACGCCGGAGAGGATCCGGAGCGTGTTGGAGTCGGTCATCGTGCAGGCCATGCGGCCGAGCAGCGGCAGCACGTAGCAGCCGTTGCCGAGAGTGCCCGCCTGCCAGTGCCCCGCGTTCGCGGAGGAGACGTGGTCTTTGTCCTGGGTGCTCGTTACGAAGTGCGGCATAGGCCTACACCGCCCCGTTCGCGAAGGCGGTCATCTGGACGCGCTGGCCCTTCTCGATCTCCTCGAACTGCGCCGCACAGGCGGGGCAGAGGATGATCGGCAGCTCGACGCCGTTCGCGTCGACGTAGCTGCCGTCGAACCATCCGGAGTTCCTGATGTCCTCCGGCTTGATCCACTCGGCGGGCTTCTGGCCGTTCTTGTGCACCTTGCCCGGGCGATCGCACTCGTACATGGTGAATCCGCTGATCTTCGGCATTCCTATACCTCCATCGCTGTCTTGGTCTCGTAGGTGATGGTCTCGCCGTCTACCACGGCGGTCTTCTGGGCCACCGTGGTGACGACGCTCTTCCCGTGCCTCGTGGACGTGCCGCCCACCATGTCGTCCACGTCGTAGCGGCCGTCGCCGGCGTCCGGCAGCGAGCACTTCTCGCGGTCGGCCTGGTAGTCGGCCAGGCGCTGGGTGCCGTACTCGATGAGCTCGGCCTCGTCCGCGCCGGGGTTGTCGTAGGCCTCCTCGCGGTGGTAGGGGCCGAAGAGCGTCTGGGTGCGCGACACGCGCCCCCGGTCGTCGGCGTAGAGGTCAACCGTGATCCGTGCCGCCCCCTCGCCCGTGCCCATGCAGTGCAGGTGGTTCACCGGGCGCCGGGTCGAGATGGAGAATCTCGTGCGGTCGCCGTCTATGCCGTCGTCGGCGTAGTCGCCGCGCGCCACGGCGGAGACGACGCACAGGCGCCTCGCCGCGTCGTAGCGGAACCGGAGCTTCGCCCCGACGCTGCGGCAGAGCGCCCGCAGCTGGCTGTAGCCGTCCATGGCCTCGCCCTCGCGGGTGAACCGCCACCCCGACACCTCGAAGCCGCTGGGAGCCTCCTCGGCGGCCATCCGATAGCCGAGGCCCAGCAGCTCGATCACCTCGCCGATGATCGCGTTCAGGTCGCCCGAGGCGGTGCGGTGGGACTGGCCCGCGGGGGGCTTGACGAGCGCCGTGGCCATGAGCCCCGACCAGGTGCGGCCCACCGCCGTCACGTAGTCGGCGGCCGTGTCGATGTCCAGGCCGTCCACGCGCCCCCCGAGGTCGGTGCCGTCGATCATCAGGTAGTGCCCCTCGTCGATGCCGAGGCCGGCGGGCACGGCCAGCTGGAAGCTGTTGGACACCCCCACGTCGAAGGTGCCCTCGGCGTAGGGCAGGTAGCCCAGCTCGCGCCCGTAGCTGTCGGCGTAGATCACGTCCACCATGGCGTCGTCCTCTCCTCGTAGAGCGTCACGGACACGTTGTAGGAGCCCGACCACGACGCCACCGAGTCGCCCACGGGCACCTCGGCGAAGATGTTGGCGCCGGGCTCGCGCACACCCTGGGCGAAGGCGGAGCGCTCGGTGCCGTCGGAGTGCCGGATCGCGATGTCCTTGCCGCCGTAGCCGCGCACCAGCAGCAGCTGGCCCGCCTCCACCGTCGAGCGCACCTGGTAGCGGTTGCCGCCGATGATCACGTAGGGCTGCACGCACGGCCCCGCGAAGGCGATGTCGCAGGCGCACGGCAGCATGAACGGGTTTCGGATCACCTGGGACGCGCCGGCGCTGTAGAGGTAGTTGTGCGGGTAGTCGTGCGGGTAGTTGAGCCCCCCGCGGTCCAGGTCGTCGCGGGCGTACAGCTCGAACTCCACCGTGCGCACCCAGTGGGGGCGGTCGGTGACCACGGTGCAGTCCCAGACGCAGTAGCTGTCGTAGTGCATCCAGTCGGAGAGGCGGCGCTTGGGTATCCAGCAGCGCATGTAGCTGTCGCCGGCCCAGAGCGTGCCGGGCTGCCCGGTGCGCACGTCGTAGGAGAGCACGTCCTCCAGGCGGTTGTGGTGCTCCGCGCTGCCCTCGCGCATGACCACCGCCAGGGACAGCTCGCGGATGCCGTCGGTGAAGGACGTGATGGTGCTTCCCACGCTGCGGTAGTCCCGCTCGGTGTCGAAGATGTCGAGCTGCCCGAAGTGGTAGGGGCCCGAGCCCCCGGCGAACACCACCTCGTCGCCGCGGGAGTTGACGTACCTCAGCTGCCTGATCATCAGTAGGCCCCCTTGCTGTCGTCGTAGGCCCGCATGAACTCGCGCCCGTTGATCTTGGCCACCAGCTCGCCCGGCATCGAGGCCGCCATGATCGCCGGCAGCTCGCGGCGCAGGAGCGCCACCTCGGCCCGCACGGCGGACAGCTCGGCGTCGGCCCTCGCGTCGCGCTGCACGACCACCGTCTGGCGCGCGGCGGCCGCCACCTCGTGGCTCACCGTCACGCGCGCTGCGGCGTCCATAGACGAGGCGCCGCCCGACATGACGGCGGCCTGGGTCTCGGCCACCGCTCGGGAGGCGCGCTCCACGTCGGGAAGCGCCTGCATCATGCCCTCGACGTAGTTCTCGACGGCGTGGCGGCCCCACCGGATCTCGCCCTCGCCGCCCTCGTGCAGCGGGCCCTTCTTGGGCACCGTGTGGCCCAGCCCGTCCTTGGCCGCCTGGGCGATGGCGTTGGCCGCCGACGTCACCCAGCTCTTGCCGTCCCTGATTCCCTGGGCGAAGTTGTCCGTGAGGTGCTGGCCCCAATATTTCGCATCGTTCTTGTGCTTGGTCATGCCCTCTTTGGCCTTGTCGGCCACCGTGCCGGCGTTGGTCTTCGCCACGTCGCGGTAGAGGGGCAGGCCCGCGGCGAACTCCCTGCCGGAAGAGGTGCCGTCCGTCCTCATCAGCCCCGGCAGCCTGCCTGTCTCGGCGGTGGCGGCGTTCACCAGCCCCGTCGCGGAGCCCGTCATCGCGCCCCGCCAGCTGCCGTAGCTGGAGGACAGCCCCTGGCCGCCCTGGCTGCCGCTCGTCCGGTTCTTCGACACGAAGCCGTCGAGCAGCCGCCCGATCGAGGCCATGTCGCCGTCGTAGTCCTGCACGAGCTTCGCGAGCTCCTCGTCCGTGAGGGATTGCAGGTCCTCGACGGCCACGCCCGCCTCGGCCATCCTCTCGGCGAACTCGTCGGTGCCGACGCCGGCCTTCTCGGCCATGGCCTGGACCGCGACACCCACGGCGTTGGCCATGGCCTCCGCCTCGGTCGAGGCTTCGTCGCGGGCCAGCTGCATCTGCACGATGAGCGAGTCGCCCGCGGCGGCCCCGGCGGCGTCGTACTCGGCGGCGAGCTGCCCGAGCTTGCCGGTGGTGTCGTTTCTCAGATCCTCGAGAACGCCGGCGTACTCCGGCCCCATGGATCCGATGTAGTCGAGGAAGCGGCGCTCGCTCTCGCTGCCGGCGGACTCGTAGAGGGCCGCCAGGTTCTCCGACCAGTTCTCGGTCGCCTTGCGGTTGTGCTCGAGCGTCTCCAGCATCTTGTCGAGGCTGACGTCCTGCTTCTTCTCGATCTTGTCGAAGGCGTTGACCGTCTTGCCGCTCAGGTCCTCGAACGCCTTCGTGAGGTCGCCCGCGTCCATGCCGCAGTCGTTGAGGTGCTGCGCCAGCTCGTCGCACGTCCAGCCGGCGCCCTCGATGGCGTCGGCGAAGTACTTCGACTCGCCGCAGTACTCCTGCAGGGCCTCCGATATCTTGGCCACGGCCTCGGACAGCTCCTCGGCGGCGGCCTGCTCCTCGTCGAAGACCTGCGTGGCCACCTCGGACTCCTCGACGGCCACCGACAGGCCCTCGGAGTAGGCCTCCGCGGCCTCGGCGGCGCTCATCTGGCCCGACCTCACGGCCTCGACGGCCTGGGCCAGGGCCTCGTCGTGGGCGGCCATGTCCTGGGCGGTCTGGAGCGCCCGCTCCATCTCCTCGTTGTTCTCGGCCTGGGCCTCCTTGAGATCCCGCACCTGCTTCTCGAGGTCGATCTGCGCCTGGGAGGTGTACACCTGCACGTCGCCGAGCTTGCCCCAGGCCGACACGTTGCGCTCGGTCTCGGCCTTCAGCTCCGCCTCGGCCCGCGCCAGCTGGTCGTCTATGTCGATGGAGTCCTCGAGGTACGTGTTGTAGCGCTTGAGGGCCGCCTCGCCCCGGACGCGGTTGGCCTCGGCCTTGGCGAGGTCGGTCACCGCCTCCGCCGACAGGTTGGCCGCGTCGGCCTGGGCGTCGTAGCTCACGGCCTCGTAGCCCAGCGCCTCGTTCAGCGACTCGGACAGGGCCGAGAGCCGCGCCCTCTGGTCGGCGCTGCGGGTCTCCACGGACAGGAGCGCCGACACCTGCGAGGCCAGGTTCATGATCGTGCCGGCCTGGGTCTGCGCCTCGGACTCGGCCTCGGCCATGGACTCGGCCATCTCTGCGTGGGCCTCCACCGCGTCGGCGCACTCGTCCACGAACTGCCCCAGGCTCTGGCGGCTCGCCTCGAAGGCGGCGGCCTCCTCCTCGTAGGCGGCCTTGGCGCGCGCGGCGGCGTCGCTGTTCTCGCCCTGCGAGGCGGCGGCCTCCTCCCATTTCGACTTGAGGTCGGCCACCTTCTCGGCCTGCTCGCGCGAGGCGTCGGTGAGGTTGAAGGTCTCCTCGGCGGCCTCTCCCATGCCGGAGGCCCACTCCATGACGGCGGGGATGGCCCCGGAGATGAGCGTCACGATGCCGACGAGCGGCAGGGCGACGAGCGCGGCCCTGAGCACTCCGGCGGCGCCGGCGGCGACGGTCGAGGCCGTGCCCATGGCGGCCGTGCTCGCCGTCGTCGTCTTGTTGGCCGCGTCCTGGGCCTTTGTGGCGGCGGTCTGCGCCTGGGTCGCCTTGGCGGCGGTCTGGGTGGCCGCCGTCTGCTCCTGGGTGCGCAGCTTGGCGCGCTGGATGAACTCGGCGAGCGATTCCATGCCCTTGCCGACGCTCTTAACCGTTTGGAGCCCCTTGCCGAAGACCGACAGCATGGGGCCCGCCGCGGCGGACAGCGCCACGCACGCGAGCACCGCGCGCTGCTCGCCCTCGGACATCTCCGAGAACGACTTGGCGCCGTCGGCGATGGCCTGGATGAGCGGCTCGGCGGTGTTCACCACGTCGAGCATCCCCTCGCAGAGCGGGCCGCCGTAGGCCTCGGTGATGGCGAACACGCGGTTCTTCAGCATCTCGAAGCGGGCCGACAGCGACTGGTTGCGGTTGTCCACCTCGGCCTGCAGGGCGCTGTTCTCGCCCCAGGCCTCGTTCGCCGTGGCCACGGCCTCGCCGAGGAACTGCGAGTTGTTGGCCAGGCGCTTCATGGTGTCGGTCTGGCGGATGGACGTGATGCCCAACTCGTCGAGCATCTGGCTCAGGTTGCCGCCGGACTGGGTGGCGCCGTCCATGCCGACGAGCACCGCCGAGAGGGCCCCCACGGCGTCGGTGCCCCACTTCTGCTTGAAGTCCGCCACGCTCATGTTGGCCGTCGATGCCCACGTCTCGATCGACGCGGAGTTCATGGCCACGTCCTTGTCGATGGTGGCCATGATGGTCGAGATGGCCGTGCCGCCGGCCTCCGCCTCGATGCCCATGGAGGACAGCGCGGTGGCCAGGCCGAGCACGTCGGCCTCGGTGAGCCCGATCGACTTCGCCGCGCCGGCGATACGCATGGCCATGGACGAGATGTCGGCCTCCGTCGTCGCGAAGTTGTTGCCCAGGGCGACGATGGTCGAGCCGTAGTTCTCGGTCTTGTCGTGGGCCATGCCCATGATGTTCGCGAACTGGGCCAGCTCGGTGGCGGCGGTGTCCGCGTCCATGTTGGTGGCGATGTCGAGGCCGCTCACGACCTCGCCGAACATCTCCAGCTCGCCGATGCTGTAGCCGAGCTGCGCGCCGAGGGCCTGGATGTCCAGGATCTGGCTCGCGCTGACCGCGTTGGTCTCGCTGAAGTCGATGGCGGCCTGCTTGAGCGCCTGGTACTCCTGCTCGGTGCCGTCCACGGTCTTGCGGACGCCCGTGAGAGAGTCGTCCACCTCGACGGCTGCGGCCACCGACGCGGCGCCCATGGCGACGAGCGCCGGCGTCAGGGTGCGCGTGAGCGTCCCCCCGACTTTCTCGACCTTCTGGCCGATCGGGTCCAGGCGGCCGCCCACCTCCTGCAGGCGGCTGCCCATCTTTCCGAGCAGCGACTCGGAAGCGGCCTGCCTCACCTGAGAGTCGAGCAGGGCCTGGCTGTAGCCCTTGAGCTGCTGCTCGCACTGGGCGATGTCGGCCTGGAGCCGCACCCACTGCTCCTCGTTCAGGTCGAGGTCCCCGGAGGCGTGGGCCTGCTCCGCCTTGCGCAGCAGGTCGAGCTGCTGCTCGGTTGAGGCGATGGCCCGCTTGTAGCCCTCCTGCTGCTGGGCGAGCAGCTTCACGTTGCCGGGGTCCAGCTTCAGGGCGCGCTCGATCTTGCGCAGCTCCGAGGGGATCCCGGCCATCTCCTTCTTGGCCGACCGGATGCCCTTGTCCAGGTCGGTCGTGTCGGCCCCGATGCGGAAGGTGAGGCCCTTGTACAGATTCTTGGCCACGCGGGCCTCCTATCCGGTTGTGAAGGTGCTAGCCGAGAAGGCGGTCGATATCCGCCTGGGTGGCCGCCCGCGCACGCGGGGGCTCCGCCGCCTCGCGCGTCCCTTCGGCGGCCACGTCGCACAGCGCCACGGCGTCGGCCATGGACATGCCGCGCACGTCAGCCAGCGAGAAGCCGAGACGCGCGAGCGCCGAGACGGTGCGCCAGGGACTCCATTCGTCGGGCGAGCCATCGCCTGGCTCGCCGGGCCTTGCCGCGACGAAACAGCTCCGCAGCTACGGCGGAGTCGATCACCCCCACGGCCTGGGCGGCGTCGCCCAGGGTGAACTCGCGCGGGTCGAACTCGCGCAGCCACTCGGCGTAGGGGCTGGTCTCCTCGTCGGCCGTCTTGGCCATAGCCCAGGCGATCTGCAGGAAGGCGGCCACGTCGCCGCCGTCCCTCCGGTAGGCCGCCAGGGCGTCGGCGAGCAGGTCGGCGCCGAACTCGCGGCGGTACGCCATGAGCGCGAAGGGGCCGCCCTGCATCCTCACAGGGCGGCCGAAGATGACTCCCTCGCGCATGGCCTAGGCCGCGGCCGCGTCGTAGGTGGGCTTGTACACGGACTTGTAGAAGTTCTCGTAGGCCTCCTTGTTCGGCGTGTCCGCCGGCAGCGTGGCCTTCGCGCCCTTCACGCCGTTCACCAGGGCCGGCGACGCCTTGAGCGTCGTCTTCTTGGTCTGCGGGGAGATGGTCTCCTCCTTGGTCTTCGCCTCGTCGGCGGGGCGGGTGGCGGTGCACTTGAAGAACACCGTGCGGCGGGCCGCCGCGTCGCCCTGGACCTCGAAGGCCATGGCGAAGGGCTTGGGCAGCGCCTCGGAATCCTCCACGAGCGCGCCGTTCGCGTCCTTCTTCCAGCCGAGGAAACGCACGTAGAACTCGTCGGGGAAGTTCGCCATCTCCATGTCGCCCTCCCAGCCGGTGTTCGCCGGCGCGTTGAAGTACTCGCCGTCCTCGGCGTAGAACGGGCTGGACGAGCCCGTGGGCGAGAGGGACAGGTTCACGGTGCCGGGCACGCGCACCGGGTCCTTCTCATCCCACTCGTAGGCGCCGTCCTCGTCCTTGGTCATCTCGAAGCAGGTGACGTTCTTGAAGCCGAACGTGACCTTGTTGCTCGCGAGGGGCGGCACCGCCGGGGCGGTCTCGCTCTGGGGCGCGATGCCGCCGTCGGACGCGGCGGCGTTGGTCTTGGTGGAAGTTGTCATCTCAGCTAGCTCCTAACATGTCGAAGTAGTAGGTCGCGGCAAGGGGCACGCCCGCATCGCCTCCCCCGCCCTCGAAGGCGGAGTAGGCGATGCCGTGGGACTCCAGCGCCGCCTCGACGGCGGCCATGGACTCCAGATCGGCCCCCTCGCTGTAGAGCTCGGCCCTCCATCGGGCGAGCTTCAGGTAGTTGGAGTCGTCGGCCATCACGTCCTCGCGGGACGCGCGCACGACCACCAGGTAGGGCAGCGGCGGCGCGGCGGCGGGATGCCACTGCCGATAGGCGCAGGGGAGCCCCGTCTCGGCGAGCACTGCCAGGACGGGGCGGGAATCGGTGTAGTCGGTCATCGCTCCATCATCTCCTCGAAGGCCCTGGCCGCCGCATCGGCTGCGGGCGCGATGTGAAGGGTGCCGGGGACGCGGCGCCCGGTGTCGCGCCCGTCGATCCACTCGGCGTGGCCAAGCTCCAGCAGGTGCGTGAGCGATGGCTTCGAGCGGTTGAACACGCGCACGTAGTAGCCCGTGCCGCCCGCCTCCTCCATCTCCCACGACCAGCCGCGCGCATAGGCCCCGGTGTCCCGGGGGCTGCCCGCCCGGGCCGCCTCGGCCCCGGCGGCGCCGGCCTCCATGGCGGCGGCCAGGATGTCGTCCCGGCACTCGTCCATGAACTCCTCGAAGATGGCCTCCACGGCGGGGGTGAAGGCGTCCGCCGTCACGAGCTGCGCCCCGCTCATGCCGCCCCCTCGCAGAGGACGAGCACCTCGCCGGAGGCGCCGCCCGCCTGGGAGACTGAGGCGACCCGCAACTGCCGCCCGGCGACGACGGCCCTCAGCGAACTGGCGGCTGCGGACAGCAGGTCGGCGTCGGGCATGGCCGCGTAGGTGCGCGACGGCTCGGGCGACTCGCCCTGGGCCTTCCACTGCGCCGCCTCGGCGGCCTCGGGCTCGCGGACGCTGCCCTCCCAGACGGTCTCCCATCTGGGCGAGGTCCTGCCGTACTCGTCGGTCGAGGAGTCGGGCCTCTGGAGGAGGCACCTCTCGCCGTAGAAGCGGGCGGCCGCCTTCGCCGGGCGGTTCCAGCGGCCCGGCGTGTTGGCCTCGGCGTACGGCTGCGGGTCGCCGAGCACCTGGAACGTGCGGCCGCGCCAGCACAGCCACGCGCCGCGAAGCGGGCCGTCCCATCCCTTGGGGAAGTGGAACTCCACGGAGGTGACCGCCGCGCCGGAGCTGCCGCCCTCGGTCGTCGGCGCCCCCGGCAGCACGTCGGCCACGGCCTCCGACGACCAGCCGGAGGAGGGGTCGAAGCGCATGACCTCCACCGCCTCGCCCCTAATCATCGGGGCCTCCCCATGGCGTGGCCCACCCCGCGTCGGGCTGGTCGATGCCGAGCCGGCGACGCTGGGCCTTCGTGACGAACAGGCTGCCGGCGGCCCCCTGGTAGGTGGCCGTCTGGCTGTAGGGGCCCGCCGTCACCGTGAGCTGCCCCGCGCCGAAGCCGTCCCCGTCGGAGGCGGAGGCCATGGCGGCCCGCACCATCTCGCAGGCCACGGCCCGAAGCGCCGCGCGCTGGGGCTCTGTCAGCTCCCCGGGCACGGCGCCGTCGAAGGGCTCCATGGCGTCCAGCATGGCGGAGGCGTCCTCCAGGAGCACCCCCGCCATGGGATCGTCGCCGTCGGGCATGTCGGGCCACCGCGCCCTCAGGTCGCCCGCCGTGGCGTAGGGCCACAGCGGCGCGGGCTCCTCGGCTGCCACGGGGACCCCCTAGGCCTTCGCGGCCTGGGCGGCGGCAGTCGGCTCGAAGGTGCCCTTGACGATGTAGTCCAGGATCTCGGCCATCAGCGTCGCGCCGGTGCCCACGAAGGTCTCGGCGGAGTTGCGGGCCCAGTTCGGCTCGTGGTGCACGCCGATGAGCGAGCCCTCGACCACCGTGTAGTCGATGTCGGCCTGGGCGAGCGCGCCGAAGTCCACGCCGTACATGTGGATGTTCTCGGCCGGCGTGACGTACACGGTGCCCTGCGGCACCTTGTTGGTCACGAAGGCGTGCTCCATGCCCAGGAAGTTCTGCAGGTAGGTCATGCCGAACACGGTCTGGACGGTGACCGGCGTCTCGGCCAGGTACTTGCCGATGTCGGTGCGGTTGACGAAGTGCACGATGGTCTCGGCCTTGTCGCCCTTGTCCTCCATGGCGTTGTCCAGCTCCGTGTCGGCCATGGCGATGGCGGCCTGCAGCGTGGCGTTGCCCTCGGCCTTGCCCGTGCCCTTGGCGAGGAACGCGAAGAACTTCGCGATGATGTTCGCGCGCACGTCCTTGAGCATCTGGGCGTCGGTCTTGAGCACAGCCGGGCCGTAGCCGCTCTTGAGGATGGCCTGGGCCGTGGTCAGCTTGCGGTAGGGCTTGAACTCGATCTCGCCCACCGGGACCTTCTTGGTGGTGTACTTGGAAAGCGGCGTCTCTTCGCCCTCGGCCACGTCGGCCGTGTTGAGCTTGCCCTCTACCTTGAACTGGTAGAGCGCGGTGCCCGCCGCGATGATCTCCGGGGACACGATGCCCAGGATCTCGGCCAGGCGGTCGTACTCCTGCTGGAAGTTCATGACCATCTCGATGTCCATGCCGGCGGCGAGGTCCTCCGTGGTGGTCGTGTTGGTGATTGCTGGCATATGCAGCTCCCTTCTACTTGCTGGTGAACAGTTCGCGGTGCTCGCCCATCAGCTGGGCGCGCCGCACGGGGTTCCGCTCGGCCAAGATCTGCTCGCGGGTCATGGGCGCGGGCCGCCCGCCCCCCTCGTCGGGGGTCTCGGGGAAGCCCTGGGCGCTTCTGGCCCACTCGGCGAGCGCGTCGGCGTTGGCCTCGATCTCCTCCGCCGTGTCGCCGGCCATGCGGGCCAGGAGCTCGGCGCTCACGCCCTTCTCGCGGGCCACGCGGGCGACCTCGCCCCCGCGCTCGATCTGCGCGCGCAGGCTGGCGATCTCGGCGTCCTTCTCGTCGGCCTTGGCCTTGTTCGACTTGGCGCGGCTCTCCCACATGCGCGAGCGGGCCTTCCAGTCCGTCGCGTCGGCCTCCGGCCCTTCCGGGTCCTCCGCGTCGCCATCGGCCCCTTCGGGCTGCTCGGGCTCTGCGGCCTCCGGCTCGGTCTGCGGCGCCGTCTCCGGCTCGACTTCCGGCGCGGCCTCGGGGGCCGTCTCCGGGGCCGTGTCTTCTCCGGCCATTCGGAACCTCCTTCTTCTCCTGCCCCCTTTCGGGGCTTCGCTTGCACTTCCGCCCCGTGCGGGGCGCTCCTCGCCCGTTTCCGGGCATGAAAAAAGCGCCCGTTCGGGCGCTTGATTCCGTGGTATAATTCGAGAAGAGCGAGGTACGCCCCGACCATCGAATCGGGACACGGCCTCGCTCTCGCGTTATCTTCCGAATCTGCAGATCCGGCCGTCGGGCGACACCACCAGCGCCTCCTCGCCCGGCCTCAGCCTCTTCTCAACGGCCTCGCAGACGCTCCCATGGCTGCTCGCGCAGCCCTCCTGCGTGAACACGGCGCGCATCTTGCCGCCCTTGCCCAGCTTGAGCCACTTCATTCGAGCCCGCTTCACCTGGTTGCTAACCGAGCTCTCGCTGTTCGTCACGTTCTTCATCTCCCAGAGTTCGCCGTTGATGCGCACGTCCATGTTCGCTGGCGCCTTCGGGTCCTCTTTCAGCGCGTCGATCTTGAAACCGCTCTCGGATAGGTGCCGGATACCGGCCCTCTCGTGATCCTCCAAGGCCTTCTCGGGCTTGAGGTACGTGACCTTCGGCGCCTTCCCGGCGCCGAGCCACAGCGGGTCGCGGCGGTCGCACTCGGCGAGGATCAGCTTCAGCCTCTCCTCGCTCGTCGTGCCGGGGTCGACGCGCACAGTGTCGGCGCATGCCTTCCAGCGGCTGTAGAGCGCGTCCGGGTCGTAGCCCTCGACCGTCGTGCGGCCGTCGAAGTCGGGCACGACGGCGCACTGGCAGCCCTTGTGGCGGCCCGCCCCGGCGGTCCCCGCGGACTTGTAGGCGAAGCCGCGCGAGGCGAGCATCAGGCACCAGCCGCAGGTCTTCCCGCCGCTCGGCACCCTCGCCCACCGGACGCGCGCCCGCTCGCAGTTCGCCGCCATGGACGCGCCGGAGTTGCGCCACGCCTGGGACTCCGCGATGGCCGCGCACCGCGCGCGGAACTCGCCGCCCCGGTCGTCGCGCAGCAGGTTCGCGAGCTTGCGCACCTCCTCCTCGGTGTAGGCCCGGTCGGTGGTGTCCATGACGCGGAAGCGGGCGGCGCTGCCCTGCTCGCGGGCCAGCTCGTCGAAGAGCCGCCCGGAGGTCGCCGAGGCGATGCGCCCGTGGGCCGTCGAGGCCTTGCAGACGATGCGGATCGCGGCGGCGCGGTGCTCCTCCACGGTGGCCGACGGGCGGGCCGAGGCCCACGCCTCCAGCTCCGAGAGGGCCGCCAGCCGCGCGTCCGACGCCGCCATGCCCACCTCGCGGCGCCACTCGGCGAGCCGCGCCGCGCTAACCCTCATCCTCGAAGACCTCCACGGACGTGTCGGCGCCGCCGGTCTGGAGCTTCGCGATCTGCGATAGGCGCGAGGCGTCGCGGGCGGCCTGCTCGTCGGCCATCTGGGCCTTGATGGAGTCGGCCTGGGCCTGGGTGAACTTGTTCATCTTCCAGAACTCGTCGGTCATCGAGAAGCCGGGGGCCGCGCCCGCGAGCTTCACCGAGGCGTCGGCCTGGGCGGCGGTCGAGGGGCGCGCCGGGTCGGCGAAGGACGCCTCCACGGCCAGCTGCTCGTCCGTCAGGTCGTCCGGCCCCTTGTTCTCTCCCACGGCCATGGCCATGACCGCCACCTCCCGCAGCGACTGCGACAGCGACTCGATCATGTCCTCGGCGGCGGTGATGATGTCCTCCCGCGCCGACTCGATGGCCTCGGCCGAGGAGGGGTTGTCCGCCACGATGCCGAGCGACGACAGCGGCACGCCGGTGCTCGCCGAGTACATCTTGGCCAGAAGCGTCAGCACCTCGACGTAGGCCGAGGGCGGCGTGGCCGGCAGCTGCCCGTAGGCGGGCGTGCCGCCGTCCTCGCTCTGCGTGGCCAGCAGCATCATGCCCATGTAGGCGGGCATCTTGTTCTTCTTCATCTGCTTGAACTGCTTGGCCGACAGCCCCAGCAGGTACTTCTGCGGCGCGGCGAACAGCTCGGCGGCCACGGCCATGTCCTCCATGATGCGGTTGGCCTCGTCGGCCAGCCAGCGCACCTCTCCGGAGATCCGCGTCTCGCCGAAGGGCTTGAGCCCCGAGGGGCGGAAGACGAGGGCCTCCATCATGGGGCGCCCCATCTTGTGGTCGTCGCTCTGCGCCCTCCAGCTCGAGGCGCCCGTGCGCTCCAGCAGCACGCGGCGGCGGGGCAGGTGGAGGACGGCCGAGACGGGCACGGGGGCCGTGGGCGACCACTCCGTGCGGGCAGTGGCCGAGACCACCAGGCCCCCGCGCAGCTGCTGGGCCGCGTCGTCCCAGTCGCCCACGGCGGTGTCCACGGTACGGGTGCGCAGGATCGGCTGCCCGCGGTGCTTGCCCACGGTCAGGAAGGCGCAGCCCGCCTCCAGCACCGAGGGCGCGAGCCGGTTCACCGCCGTGACCAGGCGGTTGCGCCGCACGGTCTCGGCCAGCTTCGCGTCGCGGTACTCGTCCTTGAAGGCGAACCCCTCGAAGCGGCACCGCTCCGACACCGAGGTGACGGCCTTGCGGGCCCAGGTGTTGCTGGCCTCGGGCTTCACGGAGTCGGGCAGCGCGCAGATGCCGAGCGGCTCGGGCCGCGCGTCACCCTCGTAGTGGTCGCGCAGCAGCCGGTTGCGCCGCGACACCGACCCCCAGATGCCCAGCAGGGCCTCCAGCTCGGCCTTCGCGTCCTTGTCGAGGTTCGCGGCCAGCTCGATGTTCGGCAGGCTCGGCGTCATCCGATCAGCCCCTTTCCCTTCTTGCGCTTCTCCCGCTTCGACGCGAGCAGCGCCAGCGCCACGGCCTCCATGGGCTCGGGCGCGGTTCCGTCGTCGCCGGGGCCGAGGCCCCAGCCACCGCCGATCTGGCGGCGGGTGCAGCGCGCGGCGCAGTCGGAGAGCCCCGGCTGTCCCGCGTGCCGTATCTGCCCGGAGGCCACGGCCTCCTGCAGCATCGAGGCCGCGTCCACCACGTCGGCGGTCTTGGCCACGTGTATCTTCCTCGGGTCGGCCCCCTCGTCCAGGAGCTGCGAGCGCAGCGTGTCCGAGCGGCCCTTGCCGTCGATCCACACCGACTCGGCGCGGTCGACGCGGGCCATGACGGCCCGGCGCAGCCATCCCAGGCCGCGCTCGCAGGACCTGGCGGCCACCACCTCCACGAAGGGGGCGGCCTTCTTGCGGCGCCGGCACGCCGCGAGCGCCGCCCACATGCCGTCGGGCGAGAACCGCACGGCGTACCAGGTGCGGCCCTTCGACGGGGCCCGCTCGGCGGTGCCGCAGGCGTCCCAGGCCCTGCGGCCTATGGCGGCGGCGCTGCCTGCGGTCTCGCTCCACCAGCCCAGGTACTCCCGGGCGAAGGTGTCGGGGCTCGTGGTGTCGGCCGCGTCGGCCAGCACGTCCTCCTCGATGAGGATGCCGAGCATCGGCACGCAGCGGTACCACCGGTCGCGGTCGGCCGGGTCGCCGACCTCGGAGGCGGCCCACTCGATCCACCAGGCCGATCCGCCCTTGCCCGCGTGCGCCCTGTCGTGCAGGTCGCGGAACACGGTGCCGGGGCACTTCTCGTTGGGCGGGGTGCCGAGGTAGATCACCTGGGGGTCTCCCGACTCCGAGGCGATGGTGGTCGGCTTGAGCGCCGCCGCCTGCTCCTCGGTCAGCTCCTGGGCCTCGTCCACGATGATCACGTCGTAGGTGCCGCCGCGCCCGCCGGCGTTGGTGCGCGTGGCGAACTCGATGAAGCCGCCCCGGTGCACCTGGCCCTCGCCGTCCTCCCAGTCGGCGAAGTAGATGCCCTCGCTGCCCTTCGAGCGGTAGATGCCGGCGCTTCCCGGCTTGAGGAAGCCGGCCATGTCCGGATGCTCGACGATGGCGCAGATGGCCTTGAACATCTTGCGCGAGGTCTCGCCGTGGTGGGCCGTATAGAGCACGCTGCGCCCCTCGACGGCGGCCATCCACACCGCGTAGTAGCGCGCGGCGTGGGACTTGCCGTTCTGCCGGGGCTTCGAGAGCGCGATGGTGCGCGCCGCGAACTTGCCGTACCTGTTGCGGGCGAGGTAGACCGTCAGCTCCCAGACCTGGGCGGCCGAGAACTCGGCGCCCATCTCGCCGAACATGGCCACGGCCTCGGCGCCGTCGGAGTAGGCCCACGACCCGACCGTGTGAAACGTCGGCTCCTGGCACCCCGTCCTAGCCATCGGAGGCGGCCTTCCTCGCGCCGACGCGCCGGCGCTGGCGCGAGAGCGCCGTCTGGGCAGCTGCGTCGTCGTCGGGCAGGGCGTCGAGCTCGGCCATGACCTCCATGAGGCGCTTGGAGAGCGCCGCGATGTCGCGGCCAGAGTCGGTGGCCTGGATGGTGCGCGCCAGCTCGTCGCGCAGCGCCTCCAGAGTGTCCCTGCGGCAGCCTGAGGCGGCCGCTGCGGCCAGGTTCTTGGCCATGGCGGCCCTCCCTCCCATCTGTGGAAAAAACGGTGGAGCGGGTGCGGCCCTAGGCGGTGGTGGTGGTCTCCGAGGCACCGGGGAGGGGATCCCCCCTGGGGTGCCGGGGCCGTCCGTCCGCCTTCCCGCGGGAGCACCGCTCCGATCTCCCGCGGGGCGCGGCCTCAGAGGTCGCCCGATGGGGGGAAGAGCCCCCTTCTCGGCGACGGGGCCCGCCCCCTCCTCTCGTCGCGCATCTCGATCACGGCGCGCTGGCGGTTGCAGTACCGGTGGGCGGCGTCGACGTTGCCGTAGTCCAGCGGGTCGCCGTCGTGCCTCACGGGCACCAGCTCGTCCACCTCGAAGCTCATCGGGTGGCCGGGCGGCAGGGCGTAGTCGATGGGCATGCCGCAGATGTGGCACGGCCTGCCCTCGGCCCGGAGGCGCGCCCTCAGCTTGTCCCTGCGGCTGCCGTTCGCGCGCCTGGGGTTCGAGCCCCTGCGCGTCACGCGCGCCCGTCCATGGGACTTTCCGCATTCTCGAAGCACTCCATCAGCTCGGCGTAGCGCGACGCACTCACAACCTCGCCGACTCGCGGCCCCCTCTCCCGGGCCACGTCGGCCGGGCGGATGCCCAGGGCGACCAGCATGGCGCGGGCCATCGCCGATCCCGTGTCGCGGAACGCGGCGATTGCGGACGCCGCGATGTACTCGATGCTGGCCATGGCCATCCCTTTCCCTCGGGAACGCCGACGGGCCGCCCAAGCAGTTGGACGGCCCGTCGAGAGAGGAGAACCGGGGGGCGGCTCGTCTTTCCGCCCTCCCCTTGCGGGGAAACCCCGATACAGAATAGCAGGCTTCGAGGTGACATTTGGTGCCATCATTGCTCGGCGTCAGGGAAGGCCTTCCTCCGCCACGGCTCCGGCATCTCGCACCACAGGGCCACGTGGGAGGAGTCGGCCAGCCTCAGCGTCTGCCTCTTCGAGTAGTGCAGCTCCCCGCCGATCTCGCGCCACGTCGCGCCCTGGGCCCGCCTCTTCAGCAGGTGCCGGTGCCTGGGGTCGGCCAGCCGCGCCACCGACTCCTCGAACTCGCGGCGCTCGCCCGCCAGCTCGGCAGCCGCCGCCTCCCACTCCCGCAGCCTCTCACCGGCCTCCTCCACGAGCGAGAACACCGCGTCGTCGCCGTGGGCCGGGCCGCCGCCCGAGGTGCCCTGGGCGTAGCGCTGGCACCTGACCGACGCGCCCCGGGCGTCCTCCACCTCGGCGGCCGCCTCGATCTCGCGCAGCCTGAGCCCCCTCACGTGCTCCACGTAGAGCCTCGCCGCCTCCGCCATGCCGAGGGGCCCGTGGCCCTCGGGGCTAGCGTAGGGCATGGCGCACTCCCATGACCTCGAGCGCCAGCCTCGCGTGCTCGCTCGCCCGCAGCGGGTCGGAGGCGGTGCCCGCGCCCGTCCAGTAGGGCGACTGCGCGAACCTCTCCGACATGCCGCCCCCCGGACGCTGCACTCCCACGAGCGTCATGGCCACGTCGCAGAACCGGACGTAGTCCTCGGTGCCCTCCTCCATGGCGTCGACGAAGGCGCACAGCAGCATCTTCAGCGCCGCCCTGTCCGCGACCACCGCGCCGGGGTACTTGGCCGCGAGGGACTCGGCCTCGCGCGCCCTCCTCTTCTCGCTCGACTTCGACATAGCAGACCGTCCTTTCTATGTTGCACTCAAATACGATTAATTTTCTCCTCTGCTCAAGGGGCCGTGGACCCCCGGACGGGGTGCGGTGCAAGCTTGCCAGCCTCAGCGCGCAAAGGTGGGCGCGCCCTTGGCGCCCACCGTGCTTGGCACTGCACCCCCGATGGGGGTAGGGTGTAAAGCCAACCCACATCCCCCTTTAGGGGGATGGTGTTTCACCCCCCCTTGCACCCACCCCTGTACAGTCTATCCGCCAGCTTTGCACCCTATAGGATTTGCAGGGGTGCAAGCTGTGCGGGGTGCAGCGGTCACTCGTTAGTGTTTGCACCCCCGTCGTCCCATCCGCCTATCGCGGCCTCCAGCTCGGTGTCGTACAGCACCCACGCGCCGTCCTCGTCCTCTCTCGACCGGATAGGCGACCACTTCGCGGCGTTCCGCGTCCAGTTCTTCAGGCCCGAGGACGGCAGCTCCTCGCCGAGGATGGCTTCCACCTTATCGGCCACGCGCTCGCGGGTCGGCTTCGCGCCCTCCCGGTTGCACTGGTCGATGGCCTCGCGCATGGCGGCCACGCGCTCGCGCTGCCGCTCCTCGGCCGCCCCCTTGGCCGCCTCGGCCCCCCTCTGCCTTCCCTCCTTGCCGCCGAACCGCTTCCCCTTCTTGCCCGCCGCCACGGCCTCGGGGCTGTCGTCGCCCTCGGCGAACAGATCGCCCAGGATGCCGCTCTCGTCGCGGACGTGCGCCGGGTGGCGGAACCACAGGTTCACCGGCTCGAAGCGCGGGAACTCGCGCAGGGTGCCCTCCACGCGCCAGGCGGTCATGGCCCGAGCCCGCCGCCTCGCCTCGCCCTCGGCCCGCAGCAGCGCGTCCTCCAGGCCGAGCTGGCGGCACAGCTCGCGGGAGGCCCGCAGCATGCCCTCGCCGTGCGTCTGGTCGTCGTCGTCCACCAGCTCGCGCCAGCCGGCCAGCCGCGGCTCCGCGTCCAGGAACGCCGCGCAGCTGTCGCGCACCGCGTCCCACTCGGCCCTCTGCGCCGCGCCCTCGGTGAGGTGCAGCTCGATCATGTCCAGCAGGGCGTCCGGGTCGCGGGCGAACACGCCCGAGCCGCTGGCGCGGTCCATCGAGCGCTTGCCGCCCTGCAGGCCCTTGCTGTGGTGGTGGCAGTACACCACCGCGCAGCCCAGCGCGTCGGCCACCTTGTCGAACTGGTTGCAGAACGCGGCCATCTGGTCGGCCGAGTTCTCGTCGCCGGTGATGACCTTGTAGATGGGGTCGATCACCACGCAGATCGGGCGCGTCTTCAGCGCGCGGCGGATGAGCGCCGGCGCCAGCTCGTCCATGGGCTTGGACTTGCCGCGCAGGTTCCACACGTCGATGTCGGCCACGTGCGCCGGCTCGCAGCCCATGGCGCCGTACACGTCGCGGAAGCGGTGCAGGCAGCTCGCGCGGTCCAGCTCCAGGTTGACGTAGAGCACCCGCCCCCGGGCGGCCACGTCGAAGCCGAGCCACGGGACGCCCTCGGCCACCGCCACGCACAGCTCGATGAGCGCGTAGGACTTGCCCGCCTTCGACGGCCCGGCCAGCAGCATCTTGTGCCCCTGGCGCAGCACGCCCTCGATGAGCGGCGGCGAGAGCTCCGGCAGCCCGTCCCACACGTCCGCCAGGCTCTCCGGCTCCGGCAGGTCGTCGGTCTGGTCGTCGTACCACTCGCGCCAGTCTGCCCACGACTCGCGCCCCATGTGCAACCCCATGAGCCACTGCTTGCGGCCGCCGCGCTCGACGCCCGGCATCCGCGAGAGGCGGCTGGGGTTCTTGTTCTGGGTGTCCACCGGCAGGCCGTTCTCGCGGCAGATGCGGTACAGCTCGTCCACGCGCTGGCGGTACTCGTCGTAGTTCCTCGCATCCACGCGCACGATCGCGTGGGCGCTCTTGCCGCCGGAGCTGACGAGCGCCGTCACGGGCAGCTGCAGCTCGCGTATGATGGCCACCTGGCGCCCGACCGGCACCGAGTCGGACTCCACCAGCGCGTGGCGGAACTCGGTCACGTTGTCGTTGCGCACGCCCTCGCCGTCGAGCGGGTTGAAGCGGATCCACGCGCCCGCCTCGGGGTTGGGCTGCCCGATCGCGCTCGCCAGGTCGCCCTGGTACCGCTCCAGCCTCTCCAGCATCTCGCCGGCGGTGCGCTCGTGGGGCCCCTTTCCGGAGGGGACCCAGCGGCCCTCCTTGTCCCAGGCCTCGATCACGTAGCCCACGGTCTCGCCGGGCTCGAAGACGGCCTCCAGGTAGGCGGCCAGGTCGCGCCAGCCCTCCCAGCCCTCGCCGGGCTCCTCGACCTCGGCCGACTCCACCCACGTGGGATCCACCACGCGGGGCTTCTCGGCGGCGGCCCTCGGGCGCGCGTCCCACACGTCGCTGTCCCACGACAGCGCCTCGCCGAGGCCGGCGCCGGCGGGCTCCCAGCCGCGGTCGCGGGCGTACTGCACGAGCGTGCCGGCGGTCACGGGGCTGGCGGCGTTGCCGTCGCCGAACCCGTCCCACTTGCGGCGCAGGGTGCCCTTGTAGCGGGCCGCGTCCCGCGCCGCCCACGAGTCCCATGCCTCGAAGGGCAGGCCCTCGTGCTTGAGGGCCATCCCGATCTCCACGAACTCCTGGTAGGCCAGCGACGCCGGGTCGATCGACTCCAGCGCTGCCAGCAGCTCATCGGCGTCCGCCATATACGCTCCTCCTCTCTGCTTCCTCGCTTGCCTCGCACCAGTAGTCGCCGGGGTCGCCGTGCGCCTCCGCCAGCATCATGCGGTGCGTCAGGGGGCAGAACACCGCCGGAACGGCATGGGCGCACTCTCCGCACGTGCGCGAGGCGTACAGCCGCGACGCCTCGCGCATCTGACCCGTGGCCACGGCCTTCCACCTGTCGAGCGCCCCCCTGGCGGTGAGTCTCTTGACGGGATGGTTCCAGGACAGCGTCGCCGCCGCGTGCGGGTCCTCCCGGTACGCCAGGGCGGCCGCCTCGGCCATCATGCGGTCGAGCGCGGTCTCCCCGCGCCCGTGCTCCCGAGCCCAATCTATACGGGCGTCGAACTCCTCCGGCGTCATCCGTCCCTCCTCCCGAGCCCCAGGGCCGCCCCGCAATGCGGGCAGCGGCCCGTCGGAGGGGCCTCGTCCTCGTACCTGACGCGGTGGCCCCGGATCGCCGGCCGCCGCTCCACCAGCATATGGCAGAGCGCCGAGCGCGACAGCCCCATGCTGTAGGCCGCGGCCGTCAGCGTGGGGTACCTGCGCCCGTCCACTATCACAGCGCGGGGCATCAAGACCACCTCCCGTACTCCCGCAGGCACACGATGGCGAACAGCAGCCCGGACAGCACCAAGGCCGCCAGGATTCCCTCAGCCAGCATGGTCACCACCTCCACGTCGGCTTTTCCTGGCCGGCAAAGAAATCCGCAGCTCCGTCTCTCTCGTCTCTGCGCCCCCTGCGATACCAGCGCCTTGCGGAGTACCGACCCCACATGGTGTGCGCGTACGACACGAGATCGGCGCATATGCCGGCCGATATAAGGACGGCGCACACCGCTCCGAATATGGCGAACACGGACTCCGCGCCCATCAGCCCACCACCTCCGCCTCGCATTTCGGGCAGTGGTCCCCGATGTTGGAATCCCCGAGATACGCGCCGCACTCCGAGCAGTACTCGAAGGGGTAGGGCTGCCACGTCTCGGATCTCTCGACCCTTCGGCACGTGCACTGCCGCATCCAGGTCTCGCCGTCATCGGCGGGCTCGAAGTTCCCGCACTTGGCGAGTATGGCGTATCCGGCGCATTGCAGGTACTCCTCGGCCCTGCCCAGCAGCCCGTACAGGAGCAGCGCGTCCTTGCACTCGCGGATGCCCGCGCCGGTTCGCTCGCGCAGCCATCTGGCGTCTTCGATTTTTATCTTCCGGTTAGCCGGCCGTATGAACCTCCGGCACTTGATGCACTTCTGGGCGACCATGGCGTAGCCCCCGCCGCGACAGTCGCCGATGTGTTCGCCGCTCATTTCGCTGCCTCCTCGATCCACTCTGCCACTGTCTTGCAGGGGATTCCGCAATTCTTGGCGACCACCCATGCAACGAGCGCGTCCTGGCTGTCTTCATGGCCCTCAAGCAGGGCGACGCCGCTATAGGCTCGCTGCGGCTTGGCCCTCGGCGTCTTGGCAATTGAATACTGGGTCATCAGGTTGATGCTCATGAGCATCGCGTCCTTGTTTTTGAGGCGCTTGCCAGCGCAGAAACAAGGAATGTCGGCATCGTATCCGGCCTCGATGAGCCGCGAGCATGCCTGCTCGATCGCCAGTCTGCTGTAGTTCTCGGCCCCTGTCTCAGGGCCGATGATTAAGAGTTTAGACACGGGGTATCTCCTGTTCCTGAATCGGGCGACTGCACATGGGGCAGTAGTTGATCGGCACGCTCCACAAGTGCAACTGATCGCCGCGGAAAATAAGGAACAGGTCGCCGAAACGGCTGATGCAGATGCTGTTCTCTTCCTCTTCGGCTATAGGTTGACCGCTTTCGCAGTACTCGCACATGGCTACTCGCCTCCCTTCTCGACGAGGGCGGCGAGTCGGCCTGCGAAGCCCCGGCAGCAGTCGCTCGTGCAATCTGCGCCAACTTCCGCGAACGCTGCCATGTCACGGTGCAGCTTCTCCAAGCTGTCCGGCTCCTCGTGGGTGAGGCTCTCGGCTCCGATATTCACTGAGTCGCCCGTCTCCAAGGATCGACACTGTACGAGGCGGCCTTTTCTTTTGGCGAACGCCGTCACCTCGAAGTCGTGACCGCTGTCGAGTAGCCACACCGTGTCGCCCACATGGATGGGTACCCCGTCGGCGTCCAGCACCTCGGGGGCTGGGCGCTTGAACGGCGGCGGGACGACGTAGCCCGAGCCGTTGCCCACGCTCGCGATGCGCACAGACCCGGATGATCCGAAGAGCATGGACTTCGCCGCGAAGCTGTCATGGTCGGAAAGCTCTACCTCATCCCCGAACTGCACCGGCTCGCCATCCTCGAAGCGGGGGCGCGGGAGGAAGCAGCGGTCGATCCAATTTCTGGGGGCCTCGCCGCATCCAGGTTGAGGCCACCCGTTCATAGCAGCCATACCCGCTATGATCCCAGTCAATGTTGTGCGTCGGGCTTCCTCGATCTCGGCCTCGATCTTGCCGGCGAGGGCGCGGCACGTTTCGCTGCTGAGCACGTTTCGGCTCGCTCCCATGAGGACGGAGATGTTCCGGTACGTTTCGCCGGTGCTCCCCTCGAAGCCGCCCTCGGCCGCCTTCCGCAGCAGCTGGGCTGCGGTCATCTCGTTTTTCTCCATAGGGTTCTCCAATCTCCTACCAGGGCAGCGGCTCGTCCGCGCCCTGTTGGCTCTCTTTCTTCGGCTTCGGCGGGACGTAGCTCGCCGGGTCGACGTTGGGGGGCATGTGCCAGTTGTTCGCCTGGATGCGCCCGATCATCTTGCTCGCCTCCGCCAGGGGCCACTGCCCCGCGTGCAGGAAGCCCCTCTGCTCGAGGAAGCGGATCTGCTTGGGCGTCGCCAGGCCCTCGGCGCGGCGCTTGGCCAGCTTGTCGAGGATGAGCGACGCCTTGCCGGCGCACTCGATCTCGTCCGCGAAGATGCCGGCCTTCTCGAGCGAGGCCCTCTGCCGGTCGCTCATCGGCGCCATCTCCCACGGCATCGAGGGCTCGTAGCCCGCCAGGTCGGCGCTGCCGATGGACAGCTCGTACTGGAGCGGGTCCACCAGCTTGCGCTTGCGGGTGCGCATCGCCTCCAGCTCCTTCTTCACCGCCTCCTCGCGCTGGGCCACCACGTCGGCCGAAGCCTGGCGCTCCGCGTCCTCGAGGTCGGCGGGGCAGCCCGCGGCCTCCAGGTTCTCGGTCATCTTCTCGGCCACCTCGGGCGTGGACGTCACCAGGTGCGCCGGGCGGCACAGGTCGTGGCGCTCGGTGTGCCACAGGAAGTCGAGCAGCAGCAGCTCCTTCTTGCCGGTCTCCGGCGACAGGCGCGTGCCGCGCCCCACCATCTGCTGGTAGAGGCTGTTGCTCCGCGTCGGGCGCAGCACGATCACGCAGTCCACGGCCGGGCAGTCCCAGCCCTCGGTGAGCAGCATCGAGTTGCAGAGCACGTCGTAGCGCCCCGCGTCGAAGTCCGCCAGCACCTCGGCGCGGTCCTCGCTCTCCCCGTTGACCTCGGCGGCGCGGAAGCCCTTCTTCTCCAGGATCGCGCGGAACTTGCGCGACGTGGCCACCAGCGGCAGGAACACCACGGTGCGGCGCTCCAGGCAGCCTGCTGCCAGCATCTCGTCGGCGATCTGGAACAGGTAGGGGTCGAGCGCGGTGCCGAGGTCGCCCGCCGAGAAGTCGCCCGCCGACTGGCGGACGGCGGACAGGTCGATCTGCAGAGGCACCGTCTGCGCCTTGATGGGGCACAGGTACCCGTCGCGGATGGCGGCGGGCAGCGTGTACTCGTAGGCCACCGAGTCGAACACGGCGCCCAGGTTGCGGCGGTCGGCGCGGTCGGGCGTGGCCGTCACGCCGAGCACGCGCGCGCCGGGGAACCAGTCGAGCACCGCGCGGTAGCTGTCCGAGACGGCGTGGTGGGCCTCGTCGATCACGATGGCGTCGAACCAGTCGTGGGGGAAGCGGGACAGGCGGCTCTCGCGCATCATCGACTGCACCGAGCCGACGGTCACGCGGAACCATTCGCCCTCGCTCGTGCGCCCCGCCTTCTCCACCGCGCAGCCGAGCCCGGTGGCGGCGGCTATCTTGTCGGCCGCCTGGTCGAGCAGCTCGCCGCGGTGCGCCAGCACGAGCACGCGCCCGCCGCCGTCCACCACGTCCTTGGCCACGTGCGCGAAGACCACGGTCTTTCCGCACCCGGTGGGGAGGACCAGCAGCGTGCGGCCGCGGCCCCCCTCCCACTCCGACTCGACGGCGGCGACGGCCGCGGCCTGGTAGGGCCGCAGCTCCATGCCGCCCACGCTACACGCTCCAGCCGGGGTGCTGCGTCTGCGCGGGCTGCGGCGGCACCGGCATGGCCGTCTGCTGCGGCTGCTGGGCGGCCGCCGCCTGCCGCTGGGCCTCCGCGATGCGCGGGTCCCCGGGCGCCAGGTACTCGTCGATGTCGTTCGACTCGCCGTCGCCGCCGTCCTTCTTCTTGTAGGTGCGCACCTTCAGCTTCAGGTAGCCGCCCTTGCCCTCGACGTCGTTCCACGCCACGGGCACCTTGCCGGTGGCCGGGTCCTTCTGGTAGCCCAGCGCCTGGAAGAACTGCGCGATGCGCCACATCATCTTGGTGTTCAGGCTCAGGCGCTCCGTGACCGTGCCGGTTGCGCCGTCGGCCCCTACGAGCGAGAGCGTGAGCTTCGCCTGGGGGCAGGCGGCCATCTTGGCCGAGCCCTCGAAGTAGGCGCGCTCCAGCTTGTCCACGCCGAAGGCGTACACGCCCGCCGGCAGCAGCTGGAAGCCGCCCTCGTCGCTCACCTCGGTGGCGTCCCAGTCGAACGCCTCGCCCAGATTAGATTCCGCCATGTGCTATTCCTTTCCCTCGGGTTGCTTGTAGTCCCTGTCGAACGGCACGGGCTCGGCCTGCTCGCGCAGCCGCGCCACGTGCGCCTTGAAGGCGCCCCACGAGGACGCCACGAATCCCAGGTAGTCCTCCGGGTAGTTCTCCATCGGCGTGTCTGCGGTGAAGTTGCCGAGCATGACGCTCGCCGCCGCGATCTCCGACGGGTCGATGCCGTCCGCCGCGCACAGCTGGGCCACCTTCGACCATTTCGCCGGCAGCGCGGGCGCCGCCGGCTCCGCTGTCGGCGCCACGGTCGGGCCGCCCTGGCCGAAGGTCACCGTCTGCCCGGGGCCGGCGACAGCCGGCTGGGCCGGCGCCGCGGGCTGCGGGGCGGGAGGGGCCGCCGGTGCGACCGGCGCGGGCGCGACCTCCGGCAGGTAGGGGCGTATCGACTCGAACGCCAGCGGCGACTCGTCCGGCATGCCCCAGCGGTTCTTCGCGTCCCAGCAGGCATGGTGCGTCGCGTAGATGACGCGCTTGCCGCCGCGCGCCTTCAGCTTCGGTGCCTGCCCGTCCTTGGCCACGTTCTCCACGATCTGCTTGTAGTTGAGAAACAGGACCGCGTCGGCCCACTCCTTCACGAGCGGCGCGATCTTCTTCTGCCCGCTCTTCGAGAGCTTCAGCTCCCAGCGGTCGTAGGCCCCGGCCTCGTTCGGCTCCTCGAACTTGCGCACTTCGGAGTGCGCCAGCAGCAGCACGCAGATGCCGGCGTCGGTGAGCTCGGTCAGCTTGTCCAGCAGGCGGCCGAACTCCTCGGCCATCTTCACGTAGCCCTTGCCGTAGCCGAAGTCCTCGATGGAGGCCTTGCCCTCCCTCTGGCACACGTGGGCGGCGCACAGGCGCTCGGCCCAGTCCGCCGTGTCGACGACCAGCGTCGAGCAGGGGCGCGTCGCGCGCACCTCGTCCACGGCCTGGAGCAGCGCCGCCCAGGTCTTGGGCGGCTCGGCTCGGGCCACGTCCATATGCGACGTGCCGCCCTCGGTGTCGATGAACAGCGGGTCCGGGAACTGCGAGGCAAGCGTGGTCTTGCCGATGCCCTCCACGCCGTAGACCACGATCTTCTGGGCCTTGGGCTGCTTTCCGCGCGTGATGTTGAGGGCCATCTAGACCACCCACTTCTGCGCCGGCTGCGCGGCAGGCCCCGCAGTGGCGCCCGTCGCCGCGTCGCTCCCGGTGCCGCTCTCGATTCCGCTCTCGCAGTCGCTCTCTACCTTCGAGAGCCCGTTCGACAGGTCGTAGCTCGTGCCGTCCTCGATGACGATGCTGCAGGTGTCGTCGGTGGCCACGCGGGTGCCGATGATCTGGAGCCCCTCGGAGGCCGCCCACTCTCCGAACTCGGCGAGCGTGGCCGGGTCGAACTGCTCCAGCTTGTCCACGAGCACGAAGCCGCACGAGGGCTTGAGCGCCCGCACGATCGCGGTGGCCACCTTCAGCTGGTCGCTGCCGCTCATGCCGTCCCACTGCCGCCCGTTGTAGGTCAGCTCGCCGCGCTCGACCGACAGCCCCGGCAGGGGCAGGTCGGCGCCCTCCAGCAGGGCCAGCTTCTCCTTGCGGGCCGCCTCCACCTGCTCCGTGAGCCCGTCGTACTCCTCCTTGAGGGCGTCGGCCTCGGCCAGGGCGGCGGCGCGGCGCTCGTTGTCGCGCACCCGGGCGTTCACCGCGTCGATCTCGGCTATGCTGGCCTCGATCTCGTCGGTGGCCTCGTCCACGAGCTCCTGCGCCGTCTTCTCGGCCAGCATCGCGTCCTCGCTCGCCCGGGCCAGCTCGATCACGAGCCCGCTGCGGCGCGCCTGCATCTCGGCCAGCTGCGCGTCCGCGCGCTCGAGGTCGGCGGTCAGCGCCTCCACTTTCCGGGCCGACTCGGCGGCCTCCATGCGCTTGCGCTGGTTCTCGGCGTTGCGGCCCAGGATCTCGGTCTGGCGCTGGACCAGCTCGGCGGCGCTCACCGGCTCGGCGGGCGCGTCCGGGTCGAAGGGCATCTCCTCGGCCAGGGCGCGCTTCTGGCGCTCCAGCTGCCCGACGGCGGTGCGCTTGTCGTAGGCGGCCTGCTCCTCGGCCTCCAGGCGGTTCAGCTCGTCGCCCACGCCGATGACCTCCAGCAGCGTCTTGGCCTTCTCGGCGCTCTTCTGCTCGAGGAAGCGGGGCAGGTCGAGGGCCAGCTGCTCCACGAGCGAGTTCAGCAGCTGCTGCCCTGCGCGCTTGCCGGACGGGTCGGTGACGTAAAGCGACGAGTTCTTGCCGCGCCGCTCCACCGTGAGCCCGTTGGACAGCTCCACCTTCAGGCGGGGGTCCGACACGCTGCCCTCGCGGTGCGGCTCGCTCGGGCGGTAGCGGTCCCCGCCCAGCGCCCAGGCTATCGCGTCCAGCACCGTGGTCTTGCCCTGCCCGTTGCGGCCGCCGATGACGGTCAGCCCCTCCGGCGCGGGGCGCATGGCCACGGCCTTCACGCGCTTCACGTTCTCGGCCTCCAGGGCCGTGATCTTCACGCTCTCGCTACTCATCCTCTTCCTCGCTCTCCTCCGCCTCGTCGGCGGCCTCGTCGTCCTCTTCGAACTTCCGGTTGGCGATCGTCGTCCGGATCTCGTCGCGCAGCCCCAGCTCGTCGGGCGTGGGCTCCCAGCCGCACTTCTCCAGCGCCTCGCCCAGCGCGATCCAGTGCTCGGCGTATTCCGTGCTGTAGCCGACGAGCACCTCGCCGCTTCTCACGCTCACCCATGCGGGGTTCGCCGTGTCCATGTGGATGAAAGCCCCCACGATGGTGCCCTCGCTCACGAACGTGGTGGAGGGGTTCTTGTAGTGGCGCGCCATCCATCCCTGGATCTGCCAGGTCCAGGGGCTGCTGAGGTTCTCGCCGGAGGCCCTGGCGGCCTCCAGGACGGGCATGGCGGCGAGCACGCCCTCCTCCTCCATGAGCAGCTCGGCCAAAAACGCCTCGCGGGCCTCCCGGGCGCGCTCGACGCGCGCGGAGAACAGGCGGGCCGCCTCCGCGAAGGGGGACTCGGGCTCCTCGGCGCGCGGGCCGTAGAACTCGGCGCGCGTCTGGTCCCACGTGGTCTCGGCGGGGACGATCAGGGCAACCGCTCCCTCCGGCATCTCGCTCCACGCGCCCGCCAGGCCCTCGAGGCTGCGGCAGGATCTCAAGTACGAGATGCCCTCGCCCTCCGGCTTCTCCTCGGCCACGGGGATGCCCAGCGACTCGCACGCGCGGCGGAAGGACGCGGCCTCCGCCTCGACCCTCAGGCGGCGCCGGATGCTCTCGGCCCTGGCCTCCCACGCCTTCTCGCTCGCGGCCAGCACCTCCTCGCGGTCGGCCTCGTCCTCGAACTCGCTCGCGGCCAGCAGGTGGTCGAGGCTCATCTGCTCGGTGCCCTCGCGGGCCACCTTGCGCACGCGGGCGGCGGTGCCGCGCTTCAGGCGCGCCGCCTTGTCCACCTCCTCGGGGGCCACGCCCACGGCGAGCATCTGCTGCACGCCGCGCGAGAGCTCGGCCTCCGTCAGGGGCGCCTTGTCGTCGGTGGCCACCATGGCCGCCATGGCGTTGGCCTCGTCCATGGTGCACACGATGACCGCGCACGCCTGCACGGCGCCCGCCTTCGTCATCGCGCGCCAGCGGCGCTCGCCGTCCACGATGCGGAAGGCTGGCATGCCGTTCGCCTCGCCGTCGGGCACCACCACGGGCGGGTTCACCGGCTCGAAGGGGCGCACGGGGTTCGACTCGAACGTGGCGGCCATGGCGTCCAGGTCGCCGAAGTCCTTTCTCGGGTTGTTGGGATCGGGCCACAGCTGGCCCAAGGGCACTATCTCAAGCTCCATCGGGTTCTCCTTTTGTCAGTCTCTCGTCGGTCATGAACACGGCCACGCCCACGTTCAGGGGGTCGTAGGCCACGTCGTGGGATATCCGCCCCACGTAGCGGGGGCCGTCGTCGTCCAGCACGCCGGCGCGCACCAGGCCGTCCAGGATGAACTTCACGCCGGCGCCCTCGATGTTGTCGGGATCGCGGCGCATGTTCGGCTCCGTCCACAGGAAGAAGAGGTCCACCCTCCCCTCGAAGTGCGGCAGCATCTGGACCCGCGCGGCCGTCTCGACGCGGCGCACCTGCTCGCGCGTCATGGCGTTGCCCGCGTGCGGGCTCTTGTGGATGGCGTCGCGCCAGTCGTTCAGGCCGGGCATCATCCCGTCGATGAACAGCTCCGCGCACGTCATGGGAGCATCCCCGCCGCGCTCGCGGCCGCCCGCATCGCGGCGAAGCAGCCCCAGCCGAGCATCCACATCGCGCAGGCGCCGCCGCAGGCGACCAGCACCTCTGCTACAATGCGGTCGCGGCGCTGCCGCTGCCAAACGGTGTCCCGCCGCCCGGCTTTCCAGGGCGCAAGGCGGCGGGGCGCCGGCATCTCGAACTTCCTCATGCTGCCTCCATCCTCTGGGCGAACTCGGCGATACCCGCCACGCGCACCAGCTTCTTCTTCCCCACCTGCAGGTAGGGCACGTGGTCCACGGGGCGGTTCGCCCACTCGCGCATCGTCTCCTCGGATACGCCCGCGATCTTCGCCGCCCGCTCGATGCTCACATACAGCGGCAGCGGCTCCTCGGCGCCCATCAGGCCACCTCCTGCACCACGGTGATGGCATCGGCCAGCGCGTTGGCGCGCGCGTTGTCGCCGCAGCGCCTGGCCGATGCTTCCATCGCCTTCATGATCTCCAGCGCGTCGGCGATCCTTTTCTCCCGCTCGTCCAGAGCATCGGCGGCGTCGGCCAGGGCATTCCTCGCCTTTCTGAGAACCTCCAGAAACTCGCCGGTCGGCTCGACTTCGATCTTCAAAGCCTGCTTCTCGCTCATCTACTCCTCCTCTCCGATGATCTCGGCCACCGTCGTGCCGTAGCACTCGGCCAGGGCTCTCACGGTGTTCAGCTTCGGGTTCGGGCAGTTGCCGCGCTCGATCTCGTAGACACGCGCCTGGCTGATTCCGGTGGCGTCCTCCACCTGGCGGCGCGTGAGCCCTCTGGACTCGCGCAGCTCGCGCAGCTTCTCTCCGTCCATGCTCTTCCTCCTTCCTACACGTCCATCGCGGTCTGGCCGGCGATGCGTCCGGCATAGCGCTCCATGAAGTACGCCTGGCCCTTGCCGGTGATCTTCGGCGTCGCCGACAGCTTCACCTCGCCGTCGGGCTTCTGCACCGTGTGCTCCACGAGCCGCATCAGGCCCATGTCGATGGCCCTCTGCGTCGGCGCGGTGCGGCGCTTCTCGATGAAGCCGTCCTCGCGCAGCCGCTCGTAGAGCCGCGTGCCGCCGATGTCCACGCCGTTCTGGCTGAGCAGCTTGGCCATGTCGCGCACCAGGATGAGCGAGCCGCTCCCGGTCACTCGGTCGCAGAACTCGGCCTTGGGCGCGAGCCGCGCGATGCGCCTCTCGCGGAGCGCCTTCTCCTCGCGCTCGCGCTTCAGCTCCTGCAGCAGCCCGATGGTGAAGTCTGGGTCGGCTATCATCTCCTCAATCTTCTGCGGCGTGGCCGCGATGCCCTTCGAGAAGTAGCTGTCGAGGACGTGCGCGCACTCGCGCTGGTACGCGACCACTGTCTCGCGCGCCTCGTCGGACTTGAGCCGCGAGGTCTCGATGGTGGCGAGCCACATGACGAGGGTCTGGCGGTCAATGGCCGCCATTTGGTAAGTCTTGCCGTCCGATCCAGTTGTGTCCGTGACGGACACAACTGCCCACGGCTGCTCTTTTAGTCGTCGCAATTGATTGCTGTATGCGATTCCCAGGTTCTCGCAGAGTGGCTTCAGGGCCACGAGGTAGCCGCCCGAGCCGTCGCCGAATGCCTCGATGGTCTGGGCGCGGAACGGGACGAGGTGAGACTCACTTACCCCATTGCCTGGTTTTTGCCGATGGGGTAACGTTTCGTTACCCCACGACAGTGACTTGATTTCCTGCATCTCTCTCCTTTCGAAATGGCGCCCTCCCCCGGATTCGAACCGGGACCCCGCGCTTAGGAGGCGCGCGCTCTGTCCCTTGAGCTAGGAGGGCGGTTGATAATGGCATAGAGCCCCTTCCCGCAGCGGCGGTACTGTCGCCGAGTGTTCGCGATCACTCACGCATGGCCGTTTTGAGAAGATGAGTCAACGCATCCTCCCCGCCGCCGCAGGGAGGGGCTCTATGCTCGAAACCCTGCTCGGTGTCAGGGGGCGCGTGCGGGACCTACCGCCGCGTCGTTTCGGTTTTCAAGGTACTAATTATTTGGTAGAGGTGCGAAACGGAAGATATACCAATACTTTAGTACTTGTCAAGTCATATTCTAGAAATTAGAATGAGTAATCAAGTATTTAGTACTAGTTAGGTGCGTACTATGCTTTATGAATTGCAAAGACTGCGCAGGGAGAAAGGTGTTTCGCAGGTACAGGCGGCCGCCGATCTAGACGTGCAATTAAGCACATATCGAAATTGGGAGCAGTGCAGGACGATGCCTCGCGACAACACAGTATTGAAGCGAATAGCCGATTACCTCGAAGTCTCTATAGAGGCGTTGTTTGGGTATGATCTTGTTTTACCTGGCACATTCCAAGTAGACGATGGGGCAGAGTTCAAAAGAGTTCCGGTCTACGGAGAAATTGCAGCCGGTGAACCTTTGTACATGCAGGAAATAGAGCGCCATGCGCCTGTGCCGAAAAATGTGATGAAAGAGCACCCTCATGCCTACCTGGTGCGCGTGGTGGGCGACAGCGTGAACCGGCGCATCCTGGATGGATACTACGCCCTGGTGGACCCGGACGAGCGCGAGCCCACCAACGACCGCGACCTGTACGCTGTTTGCGTCAACGGCGACAGCGCCACCATCAAGCGGTACCGGAGGCTGGCCAACGGCTGCCAGCTCGTGCCCGACAGCTACGACCCGACCATCCGCGAGATCACGTTCGACATGAACGACGAGGACACGCCGGAGGTCACGATCATGGGGAAAGTCGTCTACGCGGTCATGCCGTTCGACTTCGAGATATAGGGAAACGAAGGAAAAAACTCTAAACTTTTCTTTACATCCGCTTGCATAATTCTAAACTTTGATTTATAATATCATCATCGGATGAAAGGAAGGCGAAGATGCCGAACAGAAGGGAAGTGATCAAGTTCTTCAAGGCCCGCGGCTTCGTCCTCGTCGCCGGCACCAACCACGACAGGCTGGTGAACCCCGACACCGGAAGATGGACGACCCTGGGGCGGCACTCCGAGATTCCGAGGAAGCTGTTCGAGGAGATGAAGAAGCAGGCGGGGCTCAAGTAGCCCCGCCCCTCCCCCTTCGAGAAAGGAGCGGCAAGATGCTGCACGTGTACGAGTTCGAGGTGTTCGAGGACGAGGGCTGGCTGCTCGCGTTCCCGTACGACATGGCCGGCGGCACCCAGGGCGCCGATTTCAAGGAGGCCTGCGAGATGGCCGCCGACTGGCTGAAGACCGAGATGGAGCACCGCGCCATGCACGGCGAGCCCTTCCCGGAGGCGACCTTCGGCAATGAGCCGCGCCACGGCGGGCGCAACGTCATCGTGGCGGTGGACGCCGGCAAGGACACGGTGCCGCGCATGACCGCGGCGGCGGCCGCGCGCGAGCTGGGAGTGACCCCCGGGCGCGTCTCCCAGATGGTCGCCAAGGGTCAGCTGGAGACTTTCGAGGACGAGGGCCGCACCTGGGTCACCCGGGGCAGTGTGGAGGCCCGCAAGGCCGAGGCGCCCAGAGCCGGACGGCCCAAAAAGGCTGCGACGGCCTAGGCAACAAGAGGCCCCGCCCGATCTTTGGCGAGACGGGGGCGGGGCCGAACTAGGAAATCCCTCCCAGAGGAAGGACGGGTGAATTGTACCATGGCCATAACCGAGCGCAAGCTGGCGGACGGCACGACCGTCTTCGACGTCCGCGAGTACGTGGGCTTCACCCGCGAGGGCAGGCCCGACCGCACCTGCGTCACGTGCCGGACCCGCGCCGAGGCGAAGGTGGAGCAGGCGAAGCTCGTGGCCCTGCGGGACGGCCTCCGCAACCGCTCGGGCCGGTGCACCTTCGGCCAGTACGTGGACGGCACCTTCTGGCCCGCCTGCGCGGGCCTGGAGGCGTCGAGCCGCGCCACCTACGAGCGCGAGATCAGGCTGCGCCTGCGCCCCGCCTTCGGCCCCATCGACATCCGCGACATAGACCGCCCGCGCATCCAGCGCATGGTGGACGGCTGCGCCACCGAGTCCGTGGCCAGGAAGGCGCTCTCGCTCCTGAAGACGATCCTCAACGAGGCGAAGGGCGACGGGCTCATCCTGGCGAACCCCGCCGAGGCGCGATACAAGATGCCGCCGCCGGGCAGGCCCAGGGACAACGGCCTGGTGATCACCACCTTCGGGGCCATGGCGCCGCTGCTCGCCGCCGTGGAGGACTACGGCGAGGACTCCGTGATGAAGGTCGCGTTCACCGGGCTGCTCATGGGCCTGCGCCCCGAGGAGCGCTACGGCCTGGACGACGACGACGTGGACGCCGATCGCGGCGTCCTCTACGTGCGGCGGGCCTACACGCCCTCCTCCGCGGCCGAGGGCGGCAACAACCTGAAGGGCACCAAGACGGATAAGGGGACGCGCTCGCTGCCCATGACCGCGCCCTTCTCCGCCAGGCTGCACCTCCTGGGGCGCAACCCCGGCGGCCCGTTCGTGACCGGCGCCTCGGGCGGTCGCATATCGCCCTCGACGGCGCAGCACCGCTGGGCGCGCTTCCTGCGGTGGTGCGCGGACACGGGGCGCGACGTGCCGCCCGTGACGCTCGAGAACATGCGCCACTCCTTCGCCACGTCCTACCTCCACGCGGGCGGCCTCGTGGCCGACCTCTCGCCGTTCCTGGGCCACGAGGACATCAACACGACCTACCGCCGCTACGTCCGCAGCGGGGCCGACGACCTGGCGCGCGGCGCGGGCGTCGTGCCCGTCATCTGAGGGCGCGCCCCTCCCCTCTCCCAAGGCCCTCCGGGGCCTTTTCTCTTGCCCTGTCACGGTGTCCCGTTTCCGGGACTTTCCATTGGCTATTTATTGGCTAAAGCGAACAGACGTTAGAGGAAATTATAGGAAAATATCAGCCAATAATCGGCCAATAACAGGGTAACGCCATGGTATTTTAAAACGAAAAAATACCCCCTGACCTGGCATTATGCCAAATCAGGGGGTCGAATACTCTGGTGGAGGCGCGGAGAATCGAACTCCGGTCCATACTAAATCGTCCACAAGGCGCTACAGGCTTAGTCAGCGATCAAGCTTCGGAGCGGATCGGTTCGCAGACCAACGTGGCCGCTCCTAGTCGGTTCGGTCTTTCCTGCGGCCATACCGACTACGTGCCGCAGGGCATTCCCCTAAAATGACACCTTGCCCGGTTCGGGGAAGCACCGGGGTCGGTGATCACCAGGTTGCTGTTAGGCAGCCATGGCGGCCGGCATGTAGTAGCCGGTCTTAGAAGTGTTTTTGCCAATTAACTTGACGGTACCCCTGTTTAGCGTGGCGAGGAGACCACGGCCTGCTCCTCGTTTCGGACTTACCATGTCGAAACCAGTCGCCCCCATGTTTGGGTATCGATTCATTCTAGCCCCCTTGTCAAGCGGGGAAAACCGCCCGGGGCATTCTCAAGAAACTCTCCGAAAATGACCCTCCGTATCAACTACGCGCGAAAGCCTATTTGACGCAGATGAGTTCAGTGCCGTCCAGGTCGTAGTCGGCCAGGCTCGCCTTGCGGTAGCCGGGCTCGTCGTAGGTGCTGAAGTAGTAGGTGTTCGTGGCGCCCGAGAACCCGCCGGTGTAGATGGTGTACTCGTAGGCACCCCCCTCCTGCTTGCCGCCGCCCTTGGTTTGGAAGGCGCCGCCGAGGGTGCGGAAGAGCCGCGCGACGTTGGCAGCCTCGCCCTTCTCTGCCGGATGGTGCGCATTCAGGAAGGCCACGCGCACGAAGCGGCTCGCCGGGTCGTAGGCGCCCGGGAAGCCCACCATGCCCGCCGCCGAGCTGAAGGGCTCAAGCTTGTCGCGGGTCCAGGTGACCGGCGCGGGGAAATCGGGGTCAAGCCCCATATAGTTGCGCAGGTTCTCGTGGTGCCACGGGAAGGGCGGCTGGTTGGTGAGCACGTCCACATCGTCGTCGTAGACGTGCATGCCGTCGGCCTGGCACTCGATGACGATGGACTCGGTCGCGTCGCCCACGAGCCAATGCAGCTGCGACACCGGGTAGTTGCCCGGGGCCTTCGCCACAATGGTCAGCGTCTTCAGCGCCTCGCGCACCTCGGCCACGGTCTTGAAGTTCGCCGTCAGGTACAGGGGGAACTCGTAGGCGGCCACGTTCACGGTGCCCTCGACGGACGCCGGCGCGAACTGGGCGTAGCCGGGGAAGTTCAGTCCCGCCACTCCGAGCCCCGCCTCGTTGGCCACGTCGAAGTAGCAGGGCGCCCCCTCTACCACGATGGCCATGCCGATGCAGGCGTATTTGGGCTCGATGGCCCCCAGAAACGGCGCCGGCACCTTCGCCCCGCGCGGCGTGATGACGATGCCCTCGCCGTAGTCCTCGATCCAATCGAGGTTGCGGCCGAAATACAGATGACCCTCAGGGTCGGTGAAGCGGACTCCCGTGCACATGGCGCTCTCCTTTACGTCGCTGGTCGTTGACGCCATAGTAAGAAGCCCCGGCGACCTGGGGGCCGTCGGGGCTCATTCGGTTGTCGAAACGTTGCCGCGCCGGGCGCCTAGCGCTTCTTCAGGAAGTTCAGGGAATCGGCAATCTCGTCGAAGGTGCCCTTCAGCTCGGCGGCCACCTGGATGCCGTCCTTGTAGATGGCGTTCACGTCGGCCGTGGCCGCGGCCACGCCCTCGCGGCTGATGCCGAGGTCGAACTCGTCGCCGTCGCTGGCGCGCTCCACGCGCACGCCCTCATCGTCGTCGTCCTCGTCGACGTAGTAGTACTCCTGCTCCTCGCCGTTCTCATCGAGGATGACGAAGCCGATCTCGTTGCCGTCCTCGTCCTCGATGACCGCGTAGATGTCGCCGTCCTCGATTTCCATCTCGATGACTTCGCTCTCCTCTTCGGGCTCCTCTTCAATGTGGTAGCCCTCGGAGTGCAGGATGTCGGCATCCTCTTCGGCCTGCACGGCCTCTTCCACCTCGTCGTCGTCCCAACCGTCGTAGTCGGTCTCGTTGTTGGTGGAGAAGCTGTCGTAGGCGTGCTCCAAATCGCTTTCCGCCGCGTCGGCGCCGTCGGCGTCGAAGATCATGTCCTCGTCGTCCTCGGCGTCCTCGAGCTCGGTTTCCTGATCGGTCCACTCGGCATCGGTCTCGCCGAGATCTTCCATGCCTTCAAGCTCGTCGTCCAGACCCATGATGCGCTCCTTACATCGTTGCGTTCTCTTCCGGGCCGCACGGCCCTGCCAACCATGATGCCACGACTTCGAGAAAACGAGCCGAATGCCACATTTTCGTCACCCGTTCGTAGCAGCGAAGTCACGGTGGAACCGTGCCCCGTGAGACAGCGCCCTCCCTACCTTCCGTGCTCCTTCATGGCGCGGTCGATCTCGCGCTTCACGTCGCGCTCCTTCATGGAGGCGCGCTTGTCGTAGAGCTTCTTGCCGCGGGCCAGGGCCAGCTCCACCTTCACGCGGCCGTCGGTGTTGAAGTACATCTTCAGCGGCACGATGGCGAGCCCCTTCTCGGCCACCTTCGCGTCCAAATAGCGGATCTGCTTCTTGTGCAGCAGCAGCTTGCGCTTGCGGTCGGGGTCGGGGTTGAAGATGGAGCCGTTCGAGTAGGGCGAGATGTGCACGTTGTTCAGCCACACCTCGCCCTTGCGGATGAGCGCGAAGCAGTCGGTGAGCTGGCAGTTGTTCTCGCGCAGCGAGCGCACCTCGGTGCCCGTCAACTCGATGCCCGCCTCGTAGGTCTCCAGAATCTCGTAGTCGTGGAAGGCGCGGCGGTTCTTCGCGATGGTCTTTTCCTCGCGCTTGGGCATGGGCTAGTTCGCCTCCGCATCGGCGGCGTCGGCCTCGGCCGGCTCGGCGTCGGGCATGCCGGGCACGAAGCTCGCCTCGGGAGTAAGGTCCAGGGCGAAGCGCGTGATCAGGCGGATGGTGGCTTCCACGTCGGCCAGGCAGATGACCTCGGTGGGCGTGTGCATGTAGCGCAGCGGCACCGAGATGAGGCCCGTGGGAATGCCCGAACGCGTCACCTGGATGGCACGGGCATCGGTGCCGGTAACCGAGGGCTCGGCCTCCAGCTGGTACGGGATGCCCTCGGCCTTCGCCGCGGCCACAAGGCGCTCGAAGACCCGCGGGTTGATGTTCGGCCCGCGGGCGATGACCGGACCGCCGCCGCAGACGATCTTGCCGTACTTGCTCTTGTCGATGCCCGGGTAGTCGGTGGCATGGGTGACGTCGAAGGCCAGCGCCACATCCGGGTTCACGGCGTGGGCGCTGGTCATGGCGCCGCGGGTGCCGATCTCCTCCTGGGTGGTGGCCACAGCGGTGAAGGCCCCCGGCGCGCCGCCGGCCTCGGCCAGCTTCTCCATCACGCGGCAGGCGATGAACACGCCCACCTTGTCGTCGAAGCACTTGGAAACGGCCATGTCGGCGCCGAAGCGCTCGAAGCCCACGCCGAAGGTGATGGGGTCGCCCACGGACACCATCTTCTTCACGCGCTTGGCGGGAAGGCCCAGATCGATGACGAGGCCCGAGAGCGGGGTGACGCTCTTGCGCTCGTCCGGCTCGATGAGGTGGATGGGCTTGCGGCCCACGATGCCGCGCAGCACGCCGCGCGCGGTATGCACATCCACCCGCATGCCGGGCAGAATGGCCGCGTCCACGCCGCCGAGGGAGGCGACGGAGAGGAAGCCGTCATCGGAAATGTAGGTGACCATAAGGCCGATCTCGTCCATATGGGCGGCCAGCATGAGCGACGGCGCGCCCTCCACACGGCCGGCCAGCGTGGCGGCCACCGAGCCCATGGTGTCCGTGGCCACCTCGTCGGCCACCTCCCCCAAGCGCTCGCGCACCAGCTCGGCCACCGGCTCCTCGAAGCCCGTGGGCGAAGGCGTCTCCAGCAGCTCCTTCAAGAACTTGACCTGCTTCTTCTTCATGAAAATCTCCTAACCGTGAGACCGCGCCCCGCAGGGGGTCTCACCAATATCCCTTCGAATGCTTCCGCTTGCGCTCGGGCTTGGGGGGCCGGAAATCCAGCGCCAGCTGGCCGTCGGTCAGCCGCTCCTTCTTCTCGGCCTTGGCCGCCTGCTTGCGCTCCACCTTCTCGATGGTCCACGACACGGCGGACGGCCCGAACAGCTCGAGCATCTTCAGCCGGGCGTCGTGGGCGTTGGCCTTCGTGCCCACCCGCGCATCGCTCTCGAATTCGAAGAGCCCGCGGGCGCGCTCGGAAGACCCCTTGGGAGACAGATAGTGCGCAACATAGGTTTGCATAGCGTGCCGTGCATCCTTTCAAAATAGCTCGCGAGCCATCATAGCACGGAAGCGCCCCCGCGGCGCACCGCCCCCGACGCACGAACCCCAATCCCCCGAAAACGCCACGGGCCACTGCGAGGAACGGAGCGGAAGACTATCGGCGGCCGCTGGCCGAGGCGACGGCCTCTATGCGGGCCCGGCGGAAACCGTCGAGGCCGGGGTCGTCGGGCCAGAACGGCGCGGGGTGGTCGGCGTCGAAGCCCTCAGAGGGATGCACGGGTTCCAGCAGCTCCACGGTCCAGGAGGCGAAGTGGGCGTCGCGCAGGTACCCCTCGAGCATGCGCTGGGATGTCGCCGCCTGCACGGCGTTACCCAGCTCGAGGGCGCGCATATCCGCAGCCCCCCGCCAAATCCCTGGCGCCACCACGATGTCTAGCACCAGCTTGCCGCCAGGCCTGAGCGCATCGTGGGCCTCGTAGAAGAAGCGCGGCATGTTGCGGGACAGGTTGATGATGCTGTTGGCAAAGAGGTAGTCGAAGGGCCCGTACTGCACGGCGACAGGCGCGAGGTTTTCTGGATAGCCGAAGGCGAACACCATGTTCGATTCCGCAAGCCCGCTGCGCTCAAGAGCCCGCGGCACGCCGCGCTCGGCCGCTTCCAAGTTCTCGCGATCCCAGTCGAGCCCGACGACGAGCCCCTCGGCCCCCACCGCCTCGCTCAGCTTGTAGCACCCCTTGCCGCGGCGGCACCCCACATCGAGCACCCGCGCGCCAGCCATGCTCTCTGCCGGCAGCGCCATCTGACACCGAGCCTCATACCCGCCCGGCCGAGCCTGACACCCCCACTTCTCCGCGCACCACTCCGCGCTTCCCATTTTGGTTGTTTCATTCCGCATGCCCGACACGCACCCCTTCAGCCGCATCCTGCCTAGTCACTGAGTCGGCATTTTACCAAGCACCTCAACGAGCGCTCAATTCTTCATGTTTAGTTCGATTGACAGATGGCCTTATTCGCTATCTTCTGTTTATCTCTTACCGAACAGCGTCTTGAGGTGCAGCGCGTTCAGCGCATACACACCGCCTCTCATCGGGCGGCATCGCACCGAGGCAGCGCCTTCGAGGGCGAATTGCGCCTTGTCTCGTGAACGCGATGCCTCCACTCCCGGACATTGCCGTATCATTGTGCTCAATCGGTTAGGTAGGTCAGTTTTGGAAAAATCAGACACGCAAAGCGTCGAAACGCTCGATTTGGCCAGTGACGAGCTGGCGTTAAAGAGCTTTCTGCTCGACATCGACTGCCTCAAGCAGCTTTCCAAATGGACAAGCCGCTTCAACATCTTCGACGTGCTCAAGGCGGCCCGCACCGAAATCCGTCACAGCAACGTCCTATCATGGCTGCTAGATCCAAACGAGAACCATGGCCTCGGCGCGCAAGTTCTGCAAGGCTTTATCCAATACACTGCCGACACGCTCGCAAACGACGAGCTCTTCTCTGACCTCCTCATGGATTTGGGCGGCTTTACCATCCAGCGCGAGTGGCGCAGCATCGACATCCTTGCAATGTCAGAGGAGCAGCAATACGCGTTGGTGATCGAAAACAAGATTGACTCAGTCGAGCACTCGAACCAACTCAATCGCTATCGCGACATCGTTGAGCAGACCTTCCCCGACTGGCGTATTCGCTATGTGTACCTGACGCCGCAGGGCACAGAGTCAAGTGACTCTCAGCACTGGTTGGCAATGAGCTACGAAGACGTGCTGGAAACCATTCAGCCCATTGTCGAAGAAACGACGCTTGCTCAAGGGGCCCGCAACTTGATCAACGATTACCTTGAAATTATCAGGAGGGATATAGCGGAAGACGCAGAGCTCGCACGTGTGTGCAACGAGATTTACGCAAAGCACAAACGCGCCATCGATCTGATAATCGAGAACCGTCCCGACAGAGCCTCGGAGCTCGCGGAAATTTTCAGAGAGTGGGCGGAGGAGAAGCAATCGCAGGGTTTCCTAGAGCTTGTCAGGGACAAGTGTTCTAAAACCTATACCAGGTTCCGCACACCCGCCATGACCGAGCTCTTGCCTCCCAATCCTGATAATCTCGGCGCTTGGAACACGCCGGATCATTACTTCTACGAGATTTGTCAAAAGGACAAGCTGTGGCTCCAGATGGCCGTTAGCCTTCAGCCGATCGAAGAAGAGCTTCCCGGCCTCAGAGAAAGGCTCGACAAGGCATCGAAACGCTCGTCGAAAGGCTGCGTCAAGTTCTTCAGCTATTTCGTGTCCCAGAAACTGTCTATCCCGGAGGAAATAGATCCGGACAAGGTGAAGGCCCAACTCGACAAGCTTTTTGCCCAAGCGACCTCATTTGAGGAGAACGTCATCTCCAAGGTTTCCAGGTAGTCTCCTTTAGCGCGTTGCTGCCGCCCCCACAACAAGAACCCCGTACTACTACTAAGCACTCCGAATCGGCTAGTCATCGTCTATCGCCTCACCAGATCCCTCGCTGCCAATTTGCATCGGGACTTCCAGAAGCGTGTCAATCAGCAAATTCGCGAAATCCGAAGCATTCAAACTTGTAATCACCGGCTCACCCGTTTCGGTCTCGAGAGCTTGACGTGCCGTTGCGGCCACCCGGCCGCCCCGCTTCGCTACTTCCCTGTTCGCGCTAAACCCCTCCGGCTTTTCTGCTCTCGAGATGCTTGTCACAGATGTTTCGGCAAGCATATTTAGCACCAGCTCCGTATCGGTCATATTGTCGCGGAGATTCTCTTTTGTCAGACCCTTAAACGATTTATACCTACGCGTAGTCATGCCCGCCCACGCCTTAGTAATATCATCGGTGAGAATCGCGAAGTCTCTCCCATCCTCCATACCGCGCTCACGCCATTCCGCTGTTAAGTCATTGCGAATGCGGATAGAGAGAAGACGCTGATGAATCCATTCGGCCGAATAGCCTTTTTTGTAGTATGTGTCGAAGGCGCGATCGATGGCAAGCTCGGGATCGACGATCTCCTCGATCCTCTCTGCGCCCACCTTGGCCAACCATAGCTTGAACGGCTCCGCCTTCTTAGAAGGGATAGATTGAACGATACGAAAAACCTGCTCTGGATTTGCTGCCAGGGTGCTCCGAACCTTGCCCGATTCCGTCCTCATGCCTACGTGGGGACAATTTGTCCCCACGTAGGCATCAAGAAGCCTATCCCTCTTACGCATCTTCTTAAAATAGTCGCGAGGATTCGAGCTGTCGGTCAGCACCGCAACTACATCAACGACGGAAAAGTACCACTGCTGCTCGTCAGGATTCCAAACAGAGCGAATCCCACGATCCTCGAACTGTTGAATAGTTGTATCGGACATGCTCGAGTTCCTCCGATCATCGACAAGCACCCGCGAATTAAACATCTCCCATTTACATCTTCCAGAAGAGCTGCCAGCTTCTGACCTCGCAATCGCCAGCCGCCAATCTATAACTAACGAAAAGGTCGGAGACTGCTGCGCCTCCGACCTCGTTTTTTCTGGAGCCAGTGACAGGAATCGAACCCGCAACCCACTGATTACAAATCAGTTGCTCTACCGTTGAGCCACACTGGCAAAATAACCCAACGTATTGTACGACAAACGATCAGTTTGGAAAAGGCCCAGACACAGCCGCCACCGAATCCGCACTCGTTGCCGCTGGCAGCGCTACTCCTTGGCGCCCCACTGCTCGTAGTAGTCGGCGATGCGGGCGTAGATGTCGTCGTCGATGACCACGCGACCGGCCACCTCGCGGTTGTGCAGGAACTCCTTCACGTCGGCCATGGACACGATGGAGGCCACCGGGAAGCCGTACTTCTCCTGCACCTCCTTCTGGGCCGTCACTACGCCGCCCTTCCCCACTTCCATGCGGTTGAGCGACACGATGAGGCCCTTGACCTCGACATCTGCCGCCCCCATGAGGATGGGGTAGGTCTCGTCGATGGACTTGCCGGAGGTGGTCACGTCCTCCACCATGACGACGCGGTCGCCGTCGTGAAGCTCCGCGCCCAGCAAGTTGCCCGCGTCGGCGCCGTGGTCCTTCACTTCCTTGCGGTTGCAGCAGTACTTCACTTCCTTGCCATAGAGTTCCTGCAGCGCCATGGCCGTGACCACCGCCAGCGGGATGCCCTTGTAGGCCGGCCCGAACACCACGTCGAAGTCGAGCCCGAAGTTCTCGTTGATGGCCTGGGCGTAGTAGAGCCCCAGACGGTGCAGCTGCTCGCCGGTCACGTAGGCGCCGGCGTTCATGAAGAAGGGCGACTTGCGCCCGCTCTTCAGCGTGAAGTCGCCGAACTTCAGCACGTCGCTTTGAACCATGAACTCGATGAACTCCTGCTGGTAGTTGTTCACAGGGCTTCCTTTCCTCGGGCGGCGCGGCGCCGCGTTTTCGCTGTCGTCCATGATACCGAAAAACCGCGCGCTCCGCAGGCCTCTTCGGCGGGGCCGCCCAAAGCCTTCGAGAAAACTCTCCCGTTGCATTCGAACATTTATTCGGGTATTATAGCGTACATTCTTTCGTGCGAACAGGTGTGCTTATGGAAGGGGGCGCGGTGGACGTCATCGAGAAGCTGGAGATTCTGGCCGACGCGGCGAAGTACGACGTCGCTTGCACCTCCTCGGGCGTGGATCGCGCGGGCAAGAAGGGGCAGCTGGGGGCCACGTCGGCCGCCGGGTGCTGCCACTCGTTCACGCCGGACGGCCGCTGCGTTACGCTGCTGAAGGTGCTGTTCACCAACGCCTGCACCTACGACTGCGCCTACTGCGTGAACCGCAAGAGCAACGCCGCCGTAAAGCGCACGGCCTTCACCCCGCAAGAGCTGGCCGACCTCACCATCGGCTTCTACCGCCGCAACTATATCGAGGGGCTGTTCCTGTCCTCGGGCGTGGCGGGCTCACCGGACCGCACCACCGAGCTTATGGTAGAGGCCCTGCGCATCCTGCGGGAAGACTACGGCTTTCGCGGCTACATCCACGCGAAGGCCATTCCCGGCACCTCGGTGGAGCTGCTGGACGCCTTGGGGCGCCTGTCCGACCGCCTGTCGGTTAACTTAGAGCTGCCGAGCCAGCAGAGCCTGGGGCTTCTGGCCCCGGCGAAGTCGCGCACCTCCATCCTGGCCCCCATGCGCCATATTCACGACTCCATCGCCGACGACAAGGAATCGCGCGCCCGCAAACGGCGCAGCCTCACGGTGTACCAGTCGACGGCCAAGCCGGTGCGGCGCGCCCGGGCCTTCGCGCCGGCGGGCCAATCCACCCAGATGATCATCGGCGCCACTCCGGAAAGCGACTTCCAAATTCTGAACCTATCGGCATCGCTGTACACGAACCTGAACCTGAAGCGCGTGTTCTTCAGCGCCTACATGCCCGTGGTGGCAAACCCGCTCCTGCCCGCCACCGATGCCGTGCAGCTCAACCGCGAGCATCGGCTCTACCAGGCCGACTGGCTCATGCGCTTCTACGGCTTCAACGTGAGCGAGATCATCGACGAGGAGAACCCGTTTCTCGCGCCCGATGTGGACCCGAAGGCCAACTGGGCCTTGAACCATCTGGATTTCTTCCCCGTGGAAGTGAACACGGCCCCGCTCGAGGCCCTGGTGCGGGTGCCGGGCATCGGCGTGCGCGGGGCGAAGCTCATCATGCGGGCGCGGCGACAGTCCACCCTGGGCGAGGCAGAGCTGCGCAAGCTCGGCATCGCCTACAAGCGGGCCCGCTACTTCATTACCATGAACGGGGCCTACGGCGGCTCCGGCGTCGATTTCTCCCGCGATGCGTTGCATGCGCGCCTGTCCGCCCCCATCGAAGGCGGCCGTCACGGACGACGGGCGGCGAAGGTGGCCTCGGGCCAGATGACGCTCTTCGAATCGGTGAACCAGCCGCCGGTGCTTCCCGAAACGTCGGCTGCGAACCGCGCTGCGCTCGACGCGGCCTTCGAGGCCCAGCGACGGGCCCTCGCAGCCACGGCTCCAGCCGCCGCACCGCATGCTCCCCACCCCCTCCCGCACGCTCGTACGAAGGCTGCCGCGCCCGAGCCGGCCTTCGCGCTGGCAGGCTAACCCATGGCCGGTGCGCCTGACATCTACGACGAGGTGGCCTACGCCTACGACGGCACGCTCGAGGGTCTGCTCTCGGCCATCTTCGCCTCCTACGCGAACCGCGAGGTGCCCACCGATGTGGCACCGGGCGCGCGCCTGCAGCCGCGGCTCGGCCAGCGCGTCGCCGTCATCGAGACGAACCCCGAACACGCCGCCCGGGTGCTCTCCGGCGTACGCCGCGTCGGCGGATGGCAGCCCGTCCTCGCCCTCAAGCGCGCCGCCTGCTCCGACGAGCCCGACGCCGGCACCGCCGCGCTCCGCTTCGTGCGCTACGCCATGGACGAGCAGAAGAGGCGGAACTGCGGCACCTGCCGCAAGAAGAGCTGCAAGGGCCGTGGCGGCGGCGGCCCCTGCCCCCGGCAGCGTGGCCGGGCGTTTTCCGACATCACCCACCCGGCCGTCGAACGTCTCTTCCAGATATCGCGCTCCATCGGCCAGGAATGCGAGCACATGCGCCAGTTCGTGCGCTTCACGCACCTGGCAGGCGAGGGCCAGAGCCTGTGGTTTGCCCGCTGCAACCCGAAGGCCTCGGTGGTACCGCTGGTCATGGGACACTTCGTGGAGCGCATGAGCGATGTGCCCTTCATCATCTACGACGAGGTGCACGAGGTAGCCGGCGTCTACGACGGCGGCGACTGGTACCTGGTGAACACCGCCGGCAACGGCGACCTGCAAGCCGCGCTCCCCGATGCCACCGCCGACGAAGCCCTCTTCGCCGAGGCCTGGCGAACCTTCTACCGCAGCGTCTCCATCGACGCCCGCTACAACCCGGAACTGCGCCGCCACTTCATGCCCAAACGCTTCTGGAAGAACCTCACCGAACTCCAGGAGACCCCAGGCCTGCGAAAAACCTAGAAAACTTAGACGCCCTCGTAGTCCCAGGCGGGGATGAAGCTTTCTTCGGCGGCGCCGCCTTCTTGCCAGAAGTAGTCTTCCACGCCGATTTCGTCGGCGTAGTCGAGGAGGCGCTCGTAGTCCTCGTCGGGGACGCGGTTCGCCAGCTCGGGGCAGGCGGCAAGCGCAGCCCGAGCGCGCTCGCTGCCCTCGTGGGCCTTCTGGGCGAGCACGGGGGTGTACTGGTTCATAAGCGACAGGCGCACCGCGGCACCGAAGCGCTCGTGCAGCAGACGCACAACGGCCATCGAGTTCTCCAGCGCGCCGGGCAGCATGAGGTGCCGCACGATCACGCCGCCGGTCATGCGCTCCTGGCCGCGGTACTCGTCGAAGCGCGGCTCGCCGGCCTCCTCCACCATGGCCTCAAGGGCCGCCAGGGCCGCCTCGGGGTAGTCGGCGGCGCGGGAGTAGCGCCGGGCCAGCGCCCCGTCGGCGTATTTGAAGTCGGTCAGGTAGACGTCCACGGTGCCCGCATTCCCGCGCACCGCTTCCACGGTCTCATAACCGCTCGTGTTCCACACCACGGGAAGAGCCATGCCGGCCCCACGCGCCTGCGCCGCCGCCGCACGAATCTGCGGCGCATAGTGGGTGGGCGTCACGCAGTTGATGTTGAGGGCGCCCTTCTCTTCCAGCTCGCCCATAATGACGGCAAGGCGCTCCACGGTAATCGCGCGCCCGTGCTCTCCATGAGCAAGCTCATAGTTCTGGCAGTACACGCAGCCGAGCGGGCAGCCGGCGAAGAAGACGGTGCCGCTACCGTCCTCGCCAGATATCGGCGGCTCCTCCCAGAAATGCAGCGCCGCCCGCGACACCAGCAGCCGCCCGTCGGCCCCGCAAGCCCCGCGCTCCCCCGCCGCCCGGTCGGCGCCGCAGCAGCGCGGGCACAGCGCGCAGCTAGTTGGAAGAATAGTCGAAGCCGTAGTCGTCGGGCCCGTAGTCATCGTAGTCGTCGTAGTCGTGGTCGCCGTGGTCGTGGCCGCAGCCGCAGGCGTCGTCATCGTCGTCGTAGGCCGACCAGTCCTCGTCATCGTCGCCGCCCTTGCCGCCGTAGGCCGCCTCGGCCCGCGTCCAGTCGAGCCCGGCCCGCGCACCGGCCGCCTCGTCCTGGTACACCAGCGCGAGGGCCGCCGGGGCCATATCGGACCCGCCGATGACGGCCAAAAGCTCCAGCAGGTGCATGGTCGCCTCCACGCCGGGCAGAATCACCTCGGCGTCGTCGGCCGCCATAAGGGCCGCCGACAGCTCGGCCAAAAGCATCTCGGCCGTGTAGGCGCTATTCCAGCGCTGCTCGCGCACGGCGCGCACCACCGGGTCGGCCGACACCGGCGAGAACAGCGGCACCTGGTCGGCGTCAAGAGCGCCCACCACCCGCGCCGAGGCGTCGTCCAACGCCACGGCCTCGATGGCGCTCACCAGATCGGCCGCCAAAGGCAGCGTATGGGTGTTGCGCAAAAGCTGCGCGCGACCCGGCGCACCCACTTCCACCACCTCGCCGAACACGACGCTCAGAAGCTCGCGCACGGTATCGGCCAGCTCGCTTTCCGAGGCCACAGGCCCCAGCAGGTTCTCGCGGGAGAACGCGTCGGGGGCCACCAGCGAGCGCACCGTCACCGGCGCCTCCACCATCACCAAATCGTTCACCGTGGCCACCGCGTTCAGCTCGCGGGCGAAGTTCGGCGTCGTCGCCGAGAAGTCCACGAGAATGGCCCCCGGCGCCGCGCGGGACACCAGCCCGTCGTCGCCCAGGTAGGCGTCTTCCAACGCCGAGGCCGACGCGTAGAAGGTGAGCACGATGTCGGCCGACACGGCGTCCTCCACCCGGGAGAACCCGGCGTCGGCCAGCCGCGGCTCCACTGCGGCGATGAACGAGGGCGCGCCCTCGTAGGCATACAGGCAGGCCATGGCTACTTGTCTCCCTTCACCTTGCGGGCAATGCGGTCGGCCACCGACAGGTTGTCGCGCTTGTCGCGGCCCCAGAACACCACGGCCACCATGCCGGCGCCCACGTGGCTGCCGATCACCGGCCCGATGCTGCACTCCAGAATCATAATGCCCGGGTCTTCCTTCTCCAGCAGCTCGCGCAGGCGCTGGGCATCCTTGGGGCAGTCAGCGTGCCCGATGATGGCCGTGTGCGACGGGCCGCCGCTATCCACGTTCTTCTTGTAGTAGTCCACGAGCGACTTGATACCCTTCTTACGGCCTCGGGCCACGCCGGTGAGCGCCAGCCGGCCGTCCTCGCCGATGTTCAGCAGCGGCTTCACGTCCAGCGCTGCGCCGGCCACGGCCACCGAGGCCGGAATGCGGCCGCCGCGGCGCAGGGCCTCCAGGTCCTCCACCATGAACTCCTCGTTCACGAAGCAGCGCGCCTCCTCGGCCCAGGCGGCCAGCTCGGCGGCGCTCATGCCCTTCTCGTGCTGCACGAGGGCGCCGTAGACGAGCAGGCCCTCGGCCACGCTGGCCAGGCGCGTGTCCACGATGTGCAGCTCGAAGTCGGGGTAGTCGGCCAGCACCTGGTCGCGCACCACGCAGGCCGCGTCGTAGGAGGCCGAAAGCCCGCTGGAAAACGCCAGGTACACCGCCGGCGTGCCCTCCTGGGCGGCGGCGGTGAACGTGTCGGTGAGCGTGGCCAGCGATACCTGGGCCGTCGTAGGCTCGGAGCCCTTGCGCATGGCGTTGTAGAAATCCTCGGCGGAGGCGGTGGCGAACAGGTCGTCCTCGAAGGTGCCCCCGTCCATCGTGTAGGGGAACTTCATGAGGGTGACCCCCGGGCGGTCTACCACCTGGGGCGGCAAGTCGCAGCAGGAATCGATGATGAGGTGGCACGAGGACACGGTCTCTCCCTTCTACACGATATGGCGAAGCTCGGCCACCAGCGCGCGGCGGCGCTCGTTCAGGCCGAGTTCCAGACCTACAGGATAGGTGTGCGGGTTCAGCATGCGCAACTGGGTTTCGTCAAGGGTTTCCAAACCCACACAGGCGCGCTCGCGGGCGGCCATGGCCGAGCGGTCGGCCGCGTCGAGCACCACGCGCCCGCCGCGGGCCAGGGGCGCCAGCAGCGTCTCGTAGCGCAGGCCGCGCAGGTTCTTCTGGCGCAGGTCGTCCATGGGATCCACGATCACCTCGCGCTCGCTGGGCTCGTAGTTCACGTCGAACACCATGTCGCCGGCGATGTGGCCGTCGGGCAGGTAGTAGCGGCGCACGTCCAGCACGCCCGGCGTCGTCAGCTTCGCCGCCGACTCCGAGATCTTCAGCCGCGGCTCCCAGGGCGCGCCCGCGCCGCCGCGCACGGCCGCGAGCTTGTACACGCCGCCGAGCGTCGGCTGGTCGTAGGCGCTCGCGAGCTTCGTGCCCACGCCGAAGGACATCACATCGGCCCCCTCGCCAAGGATGGAATCGATGGTGTACTCGTCCAAATCGTTCGACAGCACGATGCCGCAGTCGGAAAGCCCGGCCGCATCCAGCATGGACCGTGCCATCTTCGAGAGCCACGACAAATCGCCCGAGTCGATGCGGATCCCGGCCAGCCGCTCGCCACGCTCGCGCATTTCCAGCCCCACGGTGATGGCGTTGCGAATCCCCTGCTCCACGTCGTAGGTGTCCACGAGCAGGATGCAGTTGTTCGGGAACACGCGGGCGTACTCGCGAAACGCGGTCAGCTCGTCGTCGAAGGACATCACCCAGGAATGGGCGTGGGTGCCGGATACGGGAATGTCGAAGAGCTTGCCGGCCAGCACGTTTGAGGTGGAGGCGCAGCCGCCCACCACCGCGGCGCGGCTCGCCCACACGCCGCCGAGCCCCTGGGCCCGGCGCAGCCCGAACTCGGCCACCGGACGCCCCTTGGCGGCCCGCACCACACGCGCCGCCTTGGTGGCGATGAGCGTTTGGAAGTTCACCATGTTCAGCAGCGCCGTCTCAATGAGCTGGCACTGCATGATGGGACCGGTCACCCGCACCAAGGGCTCGTGGGGGAACACAATGGTGCCCTCGAGCACCGCGTCGATGTTGACGGTAAGGCGCAAGTCGCCCAGGTAGTCGAGGAATGCCGGGTCGAACAACTTGCCGCCGGCCGGGGCGTCCAGGCTCGCCAGGTAGGCGATGTCGTCCTCGGAGAAGCGGAAGCCCTCCACCAAATCGGCCAGCTGGGCCATGCCGCAGGCCACCGCGTAGCCCCCCTTGAAGGGGTAGTCGCGGAAGTACATGGTGAAGCAGGCCTCCTCGCCCGCCTTCTCGGCGGCCCAGTAGCCCTGGGCCATGGTGAGCTGGTACAAGTCGGTGAGCAGAGCGTAGTCGACGTTCATCTACTCGGCGCCTCCCTTGCTGGCGTTCGCGCTTCCCTGACCGGTCTGGCCGCCGTCGGCCTTGGGCTTGCGGGAACGGCGGCGACGGCGCGGCTTGGGCGCCTGCCCCTCGCCGGCCTGCCCCTCGCGGGCGCCCTCGGCGCGCAGGCCCGACGACTTCTGGCCCGGGCGCGGGCCGCCGGCCTTCGGCTTCGGGGCGCTCTTGCCCTGGGTGCTACCCTGGCCCTTGGCACCCGACGTGCCCTGGCCGTCGCGCCGCTGGCGCTGGCGACGGGGCTTCTGGCCGCCCTCGCCCGCCGCGCGCGAGCCGCCCTGGGCGCCCTCGCCAGCGCGCGAAGTGGCTACGCGCTCCAAGCTGTGGCCGTCCTCGCCGGCGGAAAGCTTCGTGGAACGGCGCCGTTTGCGGGGCGGGGCCGCCGGCGCGCTCTGGGCCGCGCCGCCGCGCGAGGAGCCCCCGCGCTGGCCGCGCCCGCGTCCTTCCGAGCCGCCGCTCCGGCGCGAGGCGCGCCCGGCCTGGCTGCTCTTGCTGCCGCCCGAGCCGGTGTGGCGCACCTTGCCGCCCTCGGCCAGCTTGTCCGAGCCGGTGAACTGGCTCGTGGCGAAGATGAGCGACTCGCCGCCCAGGGTGCCGTGGTCGCTCGTAGCCTCTTCCCAGGCCTCTTCGCCGATGGTGTTCGGGCGGTTCGCGCCCTCCGGCGCCGGGTCGAAGTCGGCCAGCGGCACCTTCACGGGCTTCTCGCCCTCCACCTTCACGGTGATCACCTCGCGCGGCACGTCGTGGTCGGTCACCTTAGCCGGGCCGGCCGGCGTGTGCACCGTGGCGTTCAGCTTGGGCGCGCGGCCCTTGAAATCCTTGTAGGCGTCGAACTCGTAGCGCAGGCAGCACATAAGGCGCCCGCACAGGCCCGAAATCTTCTGAGGGTTCAGCGAGAGCCCCTGCTCTTTGGCCATGCGGATGGAAACGGGGCAGAACTCGCCGCCGAGCCGCTTGCAGCACAGCTCCTGGCCGCAGTGCCCGATGCCGCCCACCATGCGAGCCTCGTCGCGCACGCCGATCTGGCGCATGTCGATGCGCACGTGGAACTTCGCCGCCAGCTTGCGCACCAGCTCGCGGAAGTCGATGCGCTCCTCGGCCTCGAAGTAGAACACCGCCTTGTCGCCGTCAAGCAGAAACTCCACGGACACCGGGTGCATGTCCTCGTGGGCCTCCCGCGCCATCTCCTTGAAGATGGGCAGGGCCTCGGCGGACTTCGCCTCCATCTCGGCGGCGCGTTCCACGTCCTCCTCGGTGGCGATGCGCTCCACGGGGCGAAGCGGGCTCTTCAGCGCCTTCACCTGGCCCTCGTCCACCTCGATGACCTCGCTCGCGGCAATGCCGAACTCGGTGCCGCGCGCCGTGCGCACCACGACGGGCATGTCTTTCTCTATTTCCAGCTCGCCCGGATCGAACCACAGCGTCCGGGGGTTGAAGGTAAGGTTAATCGGTGCGACCCGAACCATTGAGAACCTCTCTTACATCGAACAGCAACGCGTCTACGCACGTTTCTGGGGATACATTATAGGCGAGCGCCTTGTCGCAGGCCTCCGCGCGGGAAATCGCGCCGGCTATGCGGCCGGCATCGGCGCCGGCGAACAGCTCTGTGAGCCGCTCGGCCACATCGGTGTTTATCACGAGCTCCGGCGTGCCGGCGGCCACCATCATGCCGTCGCGCAGCCACGAGCGCACGATGGCGGTGGTCTGGCGCAGGTACTCGGAGGTCTTCGCCGACAGCTGGCGCTTGTTGCGCGCCTCTATCTGGCGGATGGCCGACTTTGCGAGGAAGTCGGCGTTCTCGGCGAGCTCCGCCTCCTGGGAGGCGCGCACCGCATCAAGCGGGGCCTTCGACGCCTCCACCCAGTCCCGCGCCATCTCCACCACGTCCCAGTCGTCGGCGGCGGAAAGCCTCGAGAGGTCGCCGAGCAGGCGGCTGCGGAAGGCGAGCCGCTCGTTGGCCGGCGCGGTGAGGAAGGCCACGGCCGCAGTGATGGATCCGCCGCAGGCCTCGATGGCCTGGCGCGCCTGGTCGGCGGCGGCGCCGGTGTTCTGGCTCACGATGCCGGCGGCCTCGCTGGCGGGAATGTGGCGGAAAGGCACCACCTGGCAGCGCGACAGGATGGTGGGCAGCACCGACTCGCGGGTGCGGCCGAGCAGGATCATCACCACGTCGTCTTCCGGCTCCTCGAGCGTCTTCAAAAAGGCGTTGGCCGCCGAGGCGCCCAGCAGGTCCACCCGGTCGAGGATGTATATCTTCTTCTCGGCCTGAATGGGCGCGAGCGACGTGTCGGCCACAATCTCGCGCACCTGCTCAACCAGATACCCGTTGGCGCCGGCGGGCGCGAAGTAGCGCACATCCGGGTGCTTGCGCCGGGCAATGCGGCCGCAGCGGTCGCAGGCTCCGCACGAGCCGCCGCGCGGGCCGGTGGGGCCTTTGGGGCACAGCAGCGCCTGGGCGAGCGCGTAGGCGGCCGTCGTCTTGTTGGAGCCGGCCGGCCCCACGAACAGGTAGGCCTGGGTCACGCGCTCGGACACCACCGAGGCGCGCAGGAACTCGCGCACCTTGGGCTGGCCCAGAATGTTGTCGAAGGCGTCAGCCACGGGCGGCCTCCTTCTCGGCGCGCTTGCGCTCCATCTCCTCGGCCACGAGGGCGTCGAGGGCCGGCTGGCCGGCGGCGAGCGCCGCGGCGGCCTCGGGCAGCACCGGGGCCAAGGCCTCAAGCACCAGGCGGAAGGTGTCGGCGCGGTGCCGCTGCGATTCCACGACGGACACCCGCTCAGGCTCGGCGGCGGCCAGGGCCTCGAAGCCGGCGGCCACGCGGGCGTGGAAGTCGTCGCCGGCCCGCTCCAGCCGGTCGGCCCCCTCGCGCCGGTCCATGCGCGAGCGCACGGCGTCGGGCGCGGCCACCAAAAGCACCGTGGCATCGGGCACAAGGCCGTCGCAGGCGAACCGGTTCGCCGCCGCAATGAAGGCGGCGTCGAGCCCGCGGCCGGCCCCCTGGTAGGCCACCGTGGAATCGTAGAAGCGGTCGCACAGCACCACGGCCCCGCGGGCCAGCGCCGGCGCAATCACCTCGTCGACGATCTGCGCCCGGGCCGCCTCGTAGATGAGCAGCTCGGCCCGGTCGCTCATGGCGCCGTGGGCCGGATCCAGCACCACGGCGCGCAGGGCCTCCCCCACCGCCGTGCCGCCCGGCTCGCGCAGGCGCACCACCTCGCGCCCGGCGTCTTCCAACAGCCGCGCCACGAAGCGGATCTGCGTCGATTTCCCGGCCCCGTCGCCCCCCTCGAAGGTGACGAAGGTGCCACGCCTCTGTTCTGCCGCGCTGACCACAGCCGCTTCCTAGCGCGCGTCCTCGGCGCAGGCGCGCACGGCGGCGGCCACAGCATCGGCCACACGGGGGTCGAAGGGGTCGGGCATGATGAAGTCCTCGGAAAGCTCCTCGTCGGACACCAGGGCCGCCAGGGCCTCGGCGGCGGCGAGCTTCATGGGCTCGGTGATGCGCTCGGCCCGGGCCTCGAGCGCCCCCTTGAAGATACCGGGGAAGGCGATGACGTTGTTCACCTGGTTCGGGAAGTCCGAGCGCCCGGTGCCCACCACGCGGGCGCCGGCGGATTTGGCCTCGTCGGGGAAGATCTCCGGCGTGGGGTTGGCCATGGCGAACACGATGGCGTCGTCGGCCATAGAGGCCACCATCTCGGCCGTGATCACCCCGGGGGCCGACACGCCGATGACGATGTCGGCGCCGGCCATGGCGTCGGCGAGCGTGCCCTGGGCGTCTTCCAAGTTCGTCACCTCCAGCATGGCGCGCTGGGCGTCGTTCATGCCCTCGTAGGCCGAGCTCAGAATGCCGCGGATGTCGCACATGGCGACGTTCTTGAACCCGTAGGACAACAGCAGCTTCGCGATGGCGATGCCCGCCGACCCCGCGCCGTTCACCACTACGCGCGCCGTGGCCGCGTCCTTGCCGGTCAGGCGCAGGGCGTTGATGATGCCCGACAGCACCACGATGGCCGTGCCGTGCTGGTCGTCGTGGAACACCGGAATGTCCAGGGCGTCGTTCAGCCGCGCCTCAATCTCGAAGCAGCGCGGCGCGGCGATGTCCTCCAGGTTGATGCCGCCGAAGGCCGGCGCGATGCGGATGACCGTCTCGATGATCTCCTCGGTGTCCTGGGTATCCAGGCAAATGGGAAACGCGTCCACGCCGCCGAAGGCCTTGAACAGGGCCGCCTTGCCCTCCATGACCGGCATCGCGGCTTCAGGCCCGATGTTGCCCAGGCCGAGGACCGCGCTTCCGTCGGAGACCACGGCCACGGTGTTCGCCTTCAGCGTGTAGTCGTAGGCCGCCTCGGGGTTCTCGGCGATCACCTTGCAGGGCTCGGCCACGCCGGGCGTGTAGGCCACGGCCAAATCGTGGCGCGTGGCGATGTCCATCTTCGGGTTGAAGGCCAGCTTTCCGCGCCACTCGGCGTGCTTGGCAAGGGACTCCTCGGCGATATCCATGGGTCTTCGTTCCTCCCTGGGCGAATTCGTCTGACGTAGCGGCCCTCCCGGCGCGCTCGCGCGACTCGGAGAACCCGTTATTAACCTGCCTATTGTACCCGATGCCGCCGCGCCCGCCCTCCCCTGCGCACAAGCACCACACCCCCTAAGGTAAACTGGCACCAACCAGAAAGCGAGGGAACCCATGACCGACAAGCTGAACGCCCAGGCGGTGGGCGAGGCCGTTTACGACGCCATCAGAAGTTGCGCCACTACGCTCAGGCCCGACTACCGCGCCGCCCTCGAAAAGGCGCAGGCCGAGCTGCCGGCCGACGCGCGCGCCGTCGGCGTCATCGACCGTATTCTGGAAAACGCCCGCATCGGCGAGGCGGACGGCGTGCCCATCTGCCAGGACACCGGCAGCGTGTGGGTATGCCTGGAAGTGGGCGAGGATGTGGCCGTGCCAGGGAATATTTTCTCCCAGGTAAACGATGCCGTGGCGCGCGCCTACACCGACGGGCGCCTGCGCATGTCGCTCGTGCGCGACGCGCTCTTCGACCGCGCGAACACCGGGAGCAACACCCCGGCCTTCTGCGAGCTGAAGCTCGTGCCCGGCGCCGGCGCCACCCTGCACGTGCTGCTCAAGGGCGGCGGCTCGGACAACGCCTCCCGCGTGGTCATGCTGGCTCCGGGGGCGGGTGCGGAAGGCGTGCGCCGCGCCGTGCTCGACTGCGTGCGGGAAAAGGCCGCGAACGCCTGCCCGCCGCTCGTCATCGGCCTGGGCGTGGGCGCCACCTTCGACAAGGTGGCCGGCCTCGCCAAGCACGCCCTGCTGCGCGAGGTGGGCAGTCCCGCCCAAAGCGAGGCCGCCGCGGCCTTCGAGGCGGAGCTGCTGGCCGAGGTGAACGCGCTCGGCATAGGACCGGGCGCCCTGGGAGGCGCGCCCACCGCGCTTGCCGTGCACCTGGAAACGGCCCCCTGCCACATAGCCGCCCTGCCCGTAGCCATCAACATGGGCTGCTGCGCCATGAGAAGCGCCAGCATCAGCCTAGCGTAGGAGGATTCCCATGTCGAAGACCGTATCGCTTACCCTGCCACTCTCCCGCGAGGATGTCGCGAACCTCGAGGCCGGCGACGAGGTGCTGCTCACCGGCCCCGTCTACACCATGCGCGACGCCGGCCACGAGCGCGCCCTGCAATGCCTGGAAGACACCGGCGAACTCCCCTTCAACCTAGAAGGCGCCACCCTCTTCTACGCCGGCCCCACCCCGGCCGCCGCCGGCCGCCCCTTGGGCTCGGTCGGCCCCACCACCGCCAGCCGCATGGACTTCGCCACGCCGCAGCTCTTCAAAGCAGGCATCGTCGCCGCCATCGGCAAGGGCAAAAGAAGTCCCGAAGTCGCGAAAGCCTGCCAGGAAACCGGCAGCATCTACCTCTGCACCATCGGCGGCGTCGCGGCCCTGCTGGCCAAGTCCGTCACCGAAAGCGAGCTGATCGGCTGGGAAGACCTGGGCACCGAGGCCCTAAGAAAGCTGGAACTGAAAGATTTCCCCACCTACGTAGCCTTAGACACAAAAGGCAACGACCTCTACCGCCAGATAGAAGCCGCCTCCCAATAAAGAACAGCACGCGTGAAGCGCTCGGAGGGGGCATGCTCGCCGACCTCTGAGCGCCCGACGGAGAACGCGGCTCATAAGAAATAGCCCCACGTCAGCAGCAACGATGCTGGGATAGGGCTATCCTATGTGCGTTCCTTACGCTATTTCCTTAGCCGCGTTCGGAGGAGGAAAAAGCGCTCAGCGGGCGGCGAGCATGCCCCCTCCGAGCGCTTCCCGACGAGTTCCTACTTCTTCTTCCGAGAACCCTTCTTGGCCTTCTCGGCCTTCTCTTCTTCCTTGCCCGGGCAATCGAAGTTCGGGCAGAGCTTCCAGGGCCCGCGGGCGGTTTTAATCACTACCATGGGCGCGCCGCAGTGCTCGCACACCTCTTCGGTGGGAATGATGTCGCCGTACTGGGGCAGCGGATAGCGCGTCTGGCACTCGTCGAAGTTCTCGCAGGTGACCGAGCGCTTCAGCGTGCGCGGGTTGCGGCGGGCGATGAGCTGCTTGTCGAGCCCCTTGGCCGCGCAGGTGGGGCACTTCCCCACCACGACCTCGGGCTCCTGGTTGGAGGCGCAGTTCGGGTCGATGCACTGCACGCGCGGCTTGGAACGGAAGGCCGTCACCTTCACCTGGGGCATGCCGCAGGTGGGACACGGCTCGGGCACCGCCTCGATCTTCCCCTTGGGAAGCGGGTAGGTCACGTCGCAGTCGGGCCAGCCGGCGCACCCGATGAACATCGACTTCGTCTTGTGGCTCGCGCGCAGCTGCAGGTCCTTGCCGCACTTCGGGCACGGCCCCACGTAGGCGTCAGCCGCCACGGCGTCGGAAAGCGCCTCGGCCACCTCCTCGGAATGGGGCATGAGGCTCGCCAGCTCCTCGGCCAAAAGATTGCGGGACTTCTCCACCACCTGCTCGCGGGACTCGTCGCCCTCGGCGATGCGGTCCATGGACCGCTCCAGCTCGGCGGTCATTTCCGCATGGGTGATGTGCGGCGCGAACTTGTCCAGCGCGTCGATGACGGCAATGCCCAGCTGCGAGGGCTCGATGGGGTCGTTCTGCACGTACTTCACCTGGTAGAGGCGCTCGATGATGGAGGCGCGGGTCGACTTCGTGCCCAGGCCCAGCTTCTCCATCTCCTGAACGAGCTTGCCCTGGGAATAGCGCGCGGGCGGCTCGGTCTGCTTCTTGGTGCAGGTGGCGCCATTGAAAGCGATGGTGGTGCCCTCGGCCATGGCGGGAAGCTGCTCGTCCTTCTTCAGGCCGTAGGGGTAGATGGCGCGGAAGCCCGGCTCGGCGAGCACGTCGCCCTTGGCCACGAAGGGCTCGCCGGCCACATCGAGCGTCACCTTCGTGCCCTCCACCGTGGCCGGGCCTGAGAGCGTGGCCAAAAAGCGGCGAGCGATAAGGTTGTACAGCTTGTAGTCGGCCGCCGACAGGTCGTCGGGGGTGGCCTTGGCCGTGGGGTAGATGGGCGGGTGGTCGGTGGTCTCGGTCTTGCCGCGGGTGGCCTTCAGGGGGCCGGCGGCCAAAAGCTGCTTGCAATAGGGGCCGTAGGCCGGGTTGCCCGCGATGGCGTTCACCACCTCGGCCAGGTCCAGCGAGCTCGGGTACACCGTGTTGTCCACGCGGGGGTAGGAGATGTAGCCGTCCATGTACAGGCTCTCGGCGATGCGCATGCAGCGGGCCGGGCTGATGCCCTCGGCCGAGGCCGCCGCCATAAGGGACGTGGTGTTGAAGGGCACCGGCGGCTGCACCGTGCGGCGCTTCTTCTCCACCTCGCGCACCGTGGCGCAGGTCGCCCCCTCGATATGGGCCATGGCCGCGTTGGCCTCGGCCTCCACCTTGAAGCGGGCCGTGGCATGGGGCGCCTCGAAGGCGTCCGGGCCGTCGCCCGCCGTGGGGCCCGAAGCCGCGCCCGCGTCGAAGGCGCCGCGGATGACCCAGTAGTCCTCGGGCACGAACGCCATGCGCTCGCGCTCGCGCTCCACGATAATGGCCAGCGTCGGCGTCTGCACACGGCCCGACGAGCGCACGTTGCCGTAGCCGGCGAACTTCACGAGCGTCAGGTAGCGGGTGAGCACCGCGCCCCAGATAAGGTCGATGTCCTGGCGCGACGCACCGGCCGAGGCCAAGTCGTCGTCCATGGGCACGAGGTTCGCGAAGGCGTGGGTGATCTCGGGCTTGGTGAACGCCGAGTACCGCGCGCGGGACACCGGCGCCGTCTCGTTCACCTGGCGGCAGCAGGCCAGCGCGTCCGAGCCGATAAGCTCGCCCTCGCGGTCGAAGTCGGTGGCGATGACGATGGAATCGGCCTTCTTCGCCAGGTTCTTCAGCGAGCGGATGATGTCCTTTTCCTTCGGCAGCTTCTCGATGGGCGCATAAATGAGGTAGGGCAGCGCCTCCATCTTCCAGCTCTTCAGCTCGACGCTATCGGCGGTGAAGGGCTTCTTTTTCTTGAAGGGAGGGGTGGCCAGGCTCGCGGGGACCTCGGCGGGCAGCGCCTCGCCTTCGGCGGTGACGCCCATCCAGCCGCCGCGCTTCTTGTAGGTGAGCGTGGGCGCGAAGTCGGGCTCCAGGATGTGGCCGCGCAGGCCGATGGTCACCCATTCCTCCCCGTCCACATCGAACCGGTACACCGGCGTGTTGAACACCTTGTCGGCCTTGGGCTTGGTGGCCCCCAAAAGGTCGGCGATCTTCACCGCCGCATCGTTCTTCTCGGTAACGACGAGCTTCACGTAACCATCCTCCTCTTGCGGCGCGGGCCGCCTCGACGTTCGCACGGTTTCCCCGATTCCTCAAGTTTTACGTGCGCGGGGTTTCTCTGGCGCGCCCGGCGGAAGGCCCGTCGACGCTTAGTCGACCGCCGCCCGAAAGCGCGCGGGGCTTAGGATACACGAAAACGGAAGCGCCGCAAGAAGAAAATTCCGCGCGCCCAGCATGGCACCCCGCGGCGCCCGACGCGCTGCCCGCCCCGCGCCCCTTCCCATGCGGCTTCTTCAGGTTTCGGCAAGGCTCGTGGGTTTTTCCCGCAGAGTCCGTACGCAGCCTTTGAAGATGCTGCGGGCGATTCGTGAAGCGGCGGTGCCCAAGGTAATATAGAATGCGGACGCCGTCGGATCGCAGCATTCGACTCGCGCAACGGCAGAACCAACGCACCAGCGACGGCGCCTTTCGCCCGCAGCGAAAGACAGACGCGCGCAACATCGGGGACCATCGCAGAGAGGAGACGCCCGTGGACAGCCGAATCATCAAAGCCTTCATGGGGCTTATCGCCGCGTTCATCCTCGTCGTGGCCGTATTCGGCATCCTGCCCCAAATGGGCGTGAAGGGCCCCTTCGAAGATTGGGAGAACCCCTTCGAGAACTTCGAGAACCCGCTGGCGGGCCTGTTCGAGAACGGCAAGAACGCCGCCGCCAACGCCGCGCTGGACATGTCGGGGCTGAAGTCGAAGGCCGCCGAGGCTCTGGCCAGCAACCGCGACCGTATCGCCGAGGCCACGGGGCTGCCCGCAAGTCAGGTGGATGCCGCCATCGACGCGCTCGATATTGAGAGCTGGGAGGTGACGAGCCTGCCCGCCGGCGCCAGCAAGACTGGCACGGCCGACGTGAGCTACGGCGGCACCGACGCCACCATCACCACCTACGACGACCCGAGTGTGGTCACCGTGAACGCCATGGGCCAGGAAGTGACCCTGGCCGTCCCCGATTCCGCCCAAGACTACATCGGCTTCTTGGGATACTTGGGCTAGCCCGGCCTTCGATTCCCCTTCCGTCTCGCCAACGAGGGGCCCAGCCGCGCCGCTTCCAGCGAGTCCATCTGCGACAGGCACCCCCACGCATTTCGATTGCCTTACAACGCCGCGCCTAGCCGCCGCCGGCCGCACCGCGCCTCTTATACTGCGAAGCAAACCCGCCGCAGGAGAGGACGACCCATGGACCAGACGCAGCTTGCCACCACCATCGTCGAGGACGACCGCGAGATCATCCGCTGGCAGCCCGCGCCCGAGCGGCCGCTCAAGGAGAAGGCCATCATCGCCGGCATCCTCGTCGCCCTCGCCCTAGTGTCCGTGCTCGTGGCCATCGGCGTCGCCTCCTCCCCGGAAACCTACGGCGGCGTCTACCAGACCCTCGAGGAGAAAAGCGGCAACGTGCTCGGCATGGTCGCCACCACCACGGGCGCCTCGGCCGCCATCTCGCTTCTGCCGGGCGACGCCGGCACGCCCATCGCAAACAAGCTCGTGGACCTCAGCTCCTACCTCATGGTCATCCTCGCGGTTATCTACCTGGAGAAGTTTTTGCTCACCACCCTCGGCGGCCTCGCCTTCGGCATCCTCGTGCCGGCGGCGTGCCTTCTGTTGGCCGGCGCCGTGTTCGCCCGCAGCGGCACGCTGACGAAGCTCAACCTGCAGAAGCTCGGCGCCAAGCTGGCGGCCTTCGGGCTGGCGCTGTTCCTCGTCGTGCCCGTCAGCGTCTGGATCACCGACAACGTCGACGCCTCCCACGAGGAGGCCATGGCCCAAGCGGCGGCAGCCGCCCAGCAGGCCACCGAGCAGCTGGAAGCCAACGCGCAGGAAGAGCCGCAAGAAGACGCTGGCGTTCTGGGCAATATCGCCAATGCGGTGCAGTCCGGCATCGAAGACGTGACCCAAGGGGCCCAAAACGCCCTCGACAGCCTGCGCACCGAGCTGGATACCATGATCGACAACGTGGCCGTCATGATCGTCACCTCGTGCCTGGTGCCCCTGCTCGTGCTCGTGGTTTTCCTTCAGCTGGCGAAGATCATCACCGGCCTCGACTTCGGCGGCGCCACCGCCGTCATGGGCATAGCCAGCACCAAAGGCCGAGCCGTAGCCTCCGCCACCAAAAAGGCAGTAACCCGCACCCCCAACCCCCGCCAGCCATAGGGCTGCCGCTACACCATTTAATAAGGCAACAGGGAGCCCGTCACCCGTAAATCTTCACGCCCTCGTGAGCTACCACATACTCAATAGAACCCAGGTCAGATTTGCGCTCCTCGAAACGAGCAGAAGATCCCACGATGATATCTTTCGGCATCCCCATCCATAGGAGAGCCCGGCCCACCTGCCCCGCAAGCTGAAACCGATCTCCCGAACCATCCCGCACAACCACGTATAGGTCGAGATCGCTCGCATCCGTCTCCTCGCCCCGAGCATACGATCCAAAGACATAAATCGCCTCTGCTGGCACAGCATCGACAATACTAGACGCAATGTGAGAAAGGTGATTCGGCGAGAGATTGATTCTCTTGGCCATGAAAGCCTTTCAAGCTCCAGGCACAGGGGGAGGAGTAAGTGCGACAATCTCCAAGATGTCCGGCACGTTTTGGGCTAGATCCCAATCCGTCATGCCCGGCGCCCAGACATAGGTCTGACTCGTTAGCTGCTTACGCTCGATCAGCCCACTCAGTTCCGATGGGGCAAATGGGCCGAGGGCTTCTCCGCCCACAGCAACATAGTATAGCTGCGGCGCGTCATGTTTCGCGTACCCGCTCGCTCCGCGCATCTGATTCTGAACCCCGGGCACAGGCATGCAAGCGAGAGACGAGTTCATCGATGCCGCCATTTGCGTTGCCACGGCTACGCCCATTCCAAACTCAACCAATTTGTCCAGTGAAAAGAAACTGCTCTCATCCATAACGTCTCCTCTACAAAGCAGGCGGTACTGGAGGCATTCCATCAGGCGCGCTTGGAGAGCCCGTCTCGAACACACCTTGCAACTCCTGAATTGCCCCAGCTTTCTCCCATGTAGGCATACCTGTTTTCCAAACAAGGCTATCTCGTTCGAAACCTCCATACGCAGCCATTTGACGCAATGTCGCAAGATCATAGGGACCGGTGGCTTGACCGTTTACGGCCACATTGTATGCAACCGCTGGCACTGGTGGCGGCGTCTGTCCAATTGCAGAGTTCTGCACGTTCGACATCATGCCGCCCATCACGCCTGCCATGTTTTGCCCAATGGCGCCTCCCATGGCGAGTCCCGCCATCATAGCCCCAGGATTCATACCGTCGCCACCTCCGCCTCCCATCGAGGCGGAGGCGCCCATCTGTCCAAGTGCTTCAGCTCCCGCGATACCGACATTGGCCTGCGTCTCGAGTTGGAACGCGGGGAAATTCGCACTTTGCGTCTGCTTACGCTGAGCATACTGCGTTTCTTCACGCTGAATCCTAAGCGTCTCTTCCAAGTTTTGAGCGTTAATTCGCTGCTGATCTTCAAGATTTCTAATGCTTACCTGAGCCTGAGCCTGCGTCGTTTGAGTCTGTATATCAAGAGTCACAGCTTTGAGTTGCTTATAGCCTTCGCTCGATTTGTCAACCTCAATAGACGATATGTCCAACCCAGACACTTCTACCCCAAAATCATCCGACAGACGTCTGCGAACGTCTACCAAAACCGCATCGCTAACCTCGTCGATACGCCTTTCAATTTGAACAAGAGGGATATTGCAGTCAAAGGGAATGTTAGCCACAGCTTTCTTCACGTAGCGGATTATCGCTTCCTTTACCTGTCGCTTAAAATGCTCCAGGGTGAATTCCTGCAATCGATGCAGCTGGATGAACTTTTTAAAATCAGAGATTCTGAAGGTGAGAACCCCTCGCACGGCCGTCGGCACTCCAAAATCCATAAAGCGCGGATCGTATACATCAAAAAATGGAACGCCGAACTGTACCTGCACAATCTGGGCCATATTTATGAAGAATATCTCAGCCTGAAATGGGGTGCCCCCATCGTATGCAGCTCCGACCACACTCGCGATTACAGGCAGATTGGATGTTTCCAAAATCGCATTAGCAGGTCCTTCGATGTATTCCTGGAGCACGCCATCTTCCTGCTGGTAGAAAAAGACCGCAACAGAGCCTTCTCTCACATGCAGCGAGGAACCCCAGCGTATGGCCGTTGCCCTAGAACTGCGATTAAGGTCCGCCCCTTTAGGGCGCCACTGCCAAATAAGATAATCTTGTTCATCGCAGCGTATTTCATCCATGAACCCGCCAGTGTTCCTACCTAAGAGGCCCATTATTCCTCCCTATACATATAATTAATCTACAATCGCTTAAGTTCACGCATTTTTGTTTCATAGGTATCTCTAATTTGATCAAACAGAGGATCATCGCCAAAAGCGACGGACGCCTTTTTATAAATTTGTTCCATTTTAGACAGCCACGCATTACTTATGGCACCTTCTGGAGTAGATAAATTCGATGAGCTAAATATCCCCTTCTTGGAATATCGAACATCTATATTGCTTGCCGACATAAACATGAATTCGGTAAGCTCCGCTACGTTATTGGGTATCGGAAAAGTGTTGATTAAGGTAATGATCTGCCTATCTGTCGCATCGATCGTTTGCGACTTCAGGATCCGACGCTTTCTTGTGCTTTCGATAGCCATAAGCTGACGATTGAACTCGACGACTGTCGCATTTGCGGCTCTTCCTGAGATCTTGTAGCCACAGAAATCGCAGACGGCGTCCAAGGGGTGGACCTCACCCCCGCAGTTAGGACATTTGCTTATTACACCCTGGTACTCCACGCGTCGTTGCGCAGCATCTGGCTGCGAGGACGACGCTGTCGAAGCAGAGCAATTCTGGCCTACTGCGTTCGACGCTCCGCACTCTGGACAGAATTTGCTGCGTGGATGCATCGCAAATCCACAATTCCTGCAGAAGCAAACATGAGGAGCCGACGAGGCTGTCGCTTGCGTCATCGGAGAGCTAGCGAACTGCACCCCACCTGAGTCGCTTTTGGGCTTTTGGCTAGACTGCGCAGCATTAACTACAGCTTTTTTCAAACCAGCAGCTACGCCGGTAATGCCAGAGTAGATGCAATCTGCAACTGTCGGCTGCGGCACATACTCAGCCCCAAGTAGTCCATGTATTTCAGAGATCCAATCTTCCGCTATTTTTTTCGAGTACCCTCCTTCGAAGAAGATGATATCTCGACCTTGCGCTGATTGTATCTGCATGCAATGGCTATAGTCGTCCGCGCTCTTTAGCTCAACGAGTGGCCTTCCATTTACGACCTTCACACTCTTCAATGGTATCGTTTGCGTTATATCCTCATATGAAAATAATCCGGTTCTATGCTTGGTAACAATTCGTAAGTTTTTGTCGGTCAAAACCAGCCACTCAATTTGTTTTTCCCCATCTGAAACGAGTATAGCTTCGTCTGTTTCAAGAAGAATACCCTCGTCTGCGTCAATCTCCAGCTCTGTCATTGCTCCATCTTCCTCAAGCTAGCGAACAAGGTTTTCGGTAACTCATATTATGCCTGATTAACTCAAAGTCTTATCCCACATAAGTCAATACAACGGAAATTATTGCTGACTTTATAGCGAGGTCTTCGATCTGCTGGGCGAACGACTCGAACGAGAGACGCAGACATACTGGAAAGCACCGAGCCAGTGCAGTGCAATCCAACATCGATCACACGATCCGTGGAACTCAGAAGACTGCCAACTGAGCTGAACATCTCAATTAGCAGCGAGACAACCATCTTCTACCAGACGCCACTCGTAATCACGTCCTCATACGACCTGAGCCCCAAAAGGCAACAGCGAGAGCTTGGCCATCTTGAAGCACTGAATCCCGACGGGGACGCCAATGAGCGTGATGCAATAGGCCACGCCGAGCACCGCGTAGGACAGAGCCATGGGGATTCCCGCAAGCACGAGCCAGAAGACGTTCGCGATAAGCGATGGTGCTCCCCCACCGTACACGATGGACCTCCCGAACGGGGCCAAAGAGAGCGACGCCATCTTAAAGCACTGCCGCCCCAGCGGAATACCCAAGATAGTGATATAAAACACCACCCCCAGCACACACCAAGCCGCCGCCGTAACCAGCCCACCAAAAACAATCCAAATGATATTAGCTATCGTAGACACGGTAATATACCCTGATCATCTATCTATTGATTACTATTTCCGCTTGATTTTCCCAAGTCGTTCTTAGAATTGAACAGCGGCGTGATGACCTCTGTTACGAGTTCTGCAATATTAGCCGGAACTCCGTTCTTCGAAGCTGCATCGATCACCTCCGATACCTTTCCGACAAAATCGCCGGACAGCTTCGTCTCCATGAATTTCTTAATCCAATCGATGTCCTCAACGCTTTTTTCGCCAAGATAGATCTTCTCGAATGCGTATATCGAGCCCTCGCCTATCGCAACAACGAATGCTGCCGCAATAATAGCGTTCACGGCACTTGCTGCCAGATTTACCCCCGGTATAGCCTTAAGGGCCCCTATGGCCGCTTTAGCGGCAACACTAACAGTGCCGACCTCGACGATCGAGTTCACGAACCTCTTGGAGTCCTCATCGTCCTTAATATCGTAAATCCTCGCAATAGCGCTTATCTCCGCAAGCTCGAGGGAGGAGAGTATCACCGCATCCGCAATCGGCACAGGCATTGCACCAACCGTTGCTCCTCCAACAGTCGATGCTGCAACTACGCTCTGCGCCAGAGCGCGCTTCCTAGCCAACTTAAAAGTAGAGACGTCTTTCTGCGCCGCCTTGAGCCCCTCGGGCATCACCTCGTTCGTTGCATCAATCAGCTCCGAAATCCCCTCGGGCGCAGCGAACGCAGTATCGTTCAGTGTGAAAGTGGAGGCAACAACAGGAATGACTCCCTTGAGGTTTTTGGAATATCTTTTCTGCGCAGCGAAAGCGCTATTTACAAGCTGGATGTTTTCTTTACGCTCAGGGACCGAATAGGATTTCGTGATCACAACGATTACGGGAACTGATTCCCACATTTTGGTTGCCCGAGAAAGACTCTTGATTGACTCAGGGAAAAGCTTACCGGCAGTGCCATCAACGCAGAACCAAATTACATTGATCTTCTTCCCGCTCGCTTCATTCTTCGCACTATCCTTTGACCACTTTCTGACAGCATTAATTGCTGCAGTTCGCTTGCGAAACGACGGCTCAAACCCGACGGTATCAATAATTCTAAATGGAATCTCGGCGCTTTCGTATATTTCGAGCTCTTTGGTAGTGCCGCTCATTCCTATGCTTGCAGGAGCTTTTTTCTCGGCACTCTCCCCCAATACGGCATTGATTAACGTTGATTTCCCTACGCCCGAATTGCCAATCACCAGCACATTTCCAAGCTCCATGCGTTTCCTCTCTCGCAATGCGAACCATATTATCCCCTCAACGGCGGCCCCGTATTGCCACCCTTACGCGCCGACAAGAGGCGGCCGCGATCTCACTCCTCCTCGGTGCCCGCGCCTTCTCCTTTTGTCTCCACTTGATTCTTCTCAATGCAAACAAATTCATAATCATTTGTAGAGAGCATGTCGGCTATGCGGTTGCAATCTTGAATAGCCTTGCGAGCTTCGCCCTCTGAAATATCGGGGGTGGTTTCATAGCGGGCAGCAACGGCGTAGATAGTCAGATCGATGGCAGCCTGTATGGCATCGGGAGTAGCCTTCACCCATCCCTCGTCGATAGCGTTTGAGAGCAGGTCGCCAACGTCGTGGGTCTTCGGCGGCACCTTCCCATGCTCCATATAAATACATTTGACCATCTTCTCTGCCGCTTGCTGGCAATGAAAGCAAATTGCTTCGCAGTGGTCAATCAGCCCAGCCGCCGCAAGAGCCTCAACCGCAGCAACATCCTTGCTTGCGGCATACATAAAGCCGGTATACTCCTGCTCAGCCATAAACCTTCACTCCCTCGCGCGCCACTACGTATTCAATATCCGCCATATTGGATCTTCTCTCAGCAAAGCGAGTCGCAGAGCCGAGAAGAATGTCTTTCGGCATACCCATCCAAAGAAGGGCGCGCCCCACGCGTCCAGCGCGCGTAAACCGACTCTCGTCGTCATCGCGTGTCACCACGTAAAGGTCAAGATCGCTATCTCGAGTCTCTTCCCCGCGGGCATAGGATCCGAACACATAAACCGCCTCGGTTGGCACCGCATCAACGATACTAGCCACAATTCGCGAAAGGTATTCTTTTGGAAGATTGATTTCCCGGGTCATCGCGTCCTCCTTTCCCGAACGATTGTAGCATTGCAATATGTGCCGGGTCGCTATTTGTAAGACATCAGGCAGATCGGCACGAACAGGGCGGAACAAAAGCCTCGATGTGCTGACCTCCGCAGTCCGATTATGCGTCGGCGAATTCCACGGTGTACTCTTGGCCTATGGCGCGGCCCACATTGAGCACGTATTGTTCGAGCAAGGTCTCAGCGCGCTCCTTGGCCTGCTCCATGAGGACGGTATTACCCTCGGCGGATTCCTTCATCTCCGCTTGAGCCGCCTTAAAAGCTTCGCTTTGATCGACCGTCTCGATTGAGGTGAACAAACCAGTGTCGCTGTAAACGTCCGAGAATGATGCCTCGTCTGCGCTGGGGTACCCCAACACTTGCGCATCGGGCACCGTAATCGTGACAACACCCTGAGAGTTAGGACCGGCAATGCTCACTTTGGATGCATCGACGCCGAGGCTTACCGTGCCGTCGTACTCGAACCAAGCTTTCTTGTATCCCACATTGATCCCGAATATGAGATCCGTGCCATCATTGTAAATTTCCGCAACATTGTGATAAGTGCACTCTAACGTGGCGAGCTCCGCAATCCTCTCATAATCAGAGAATGTGGGCTCATCGTTTGCCGAACAGCTAACAAGAATGCCGCCAGCAAGAGCGCAAGATGCCACCATGGCGATGATCTTACTCCGTCTCATCCTGAGCCTCCTCCGCCACAGTGGTGGGCTGCTCGGCAAACTTGAGCGTCCACTCGTCCTTGAGTATCGGCGTAGTCAACGCCTCGATGACGGCCTCCATATTACGAGAGGCCTCACGCTGGATTTCCGCTTGATCAAATTCGTTCAGCGCATCTTCCGTGCAAAGGGCCAATACCTCCTTGATGTCGGCAGTGGCGTTCTCTGGCAGAAAGCTAAATTTGTTCTCATCTGGCACAGGTTCGTCAATCTGCACAGGGGGCAAAGTTGCAGTGACCGTATGCGTACCCTCGTCGATCGCGAACTCAACCGCGGACATATCGTAGCCGGCCCGAAAATGAGCTTCGTACTTCACGCGGTATTCTACAGTGTCAGCCCAGAGAATCTTGCCAGTTTTCTCAGCTATCCCCTTATAGGTGTAATCAACCGTGGCGAGAGTCTGCACGTTCACGGCCTCCTTGAGCGTCGACTCTGTCAGGTACTGCGTCTCGTCATTGTCAAAAGCAAGAGGAAGAACCACCCCGAAGACGAGGACGGCAATCACGACGACAGCGAGAGCTAAGACAGCTTTTACCCTGAGGGGCAGCGCTTTCAAGAACCCGATGAAGGCATTGGGCTTCTTCCTCGGCGCCTCGTCATTGCGCGCACCACCCTCAAGCCGCTCGGAAGAATCATCGCGGCAACGCTCAAGCTGATCAAGCTCTTGTCTTTCGCCTGGTCGCAGCTCCATAGCCTGCGACCCCCGCGCGCAGCTCTTATCGTCGTCCATTTTCGCCTCCTCGAATTTACCTAACGGGTATTGTAATATGAAACGCATCATAAGAGACAGAATCCGTGGGAGCAGATAGGATTTGGTGTGACATGAAGCCTTCTCGCATGGTCATTATCGTGATTGCTATTGTTGTAGTTGCCATCTTGGCAGCGAGTTCGCTGGACATCATCGATATCAGACTTTGATTGCACGCGATCGGTCTTCCGAGAGGAAGCCCCACAGTTCCACTCCACTCATCGAGCAAGCATCAATCACGCCTCATCGAGGGCAATAAGGCTTTCGTATATTTTCGTCTCGAGCTCCTTTTGCTCTGAAGCTTTAAGCAAGTCCGAGGTGCGCACCAGAACCGTTCCGTAGACATTGTGGGAGCCAGACGCGAGAACGGTGCCATCGTAGCTCGCCAGGTAATCATTCCGCTTCTGGGCATCTTCTTCAGTCGCATACACTTCCACACAGCCGCCTCCGTCGGTTCCTTGCCCAACAGCACCATAGCCATATTCACCGTCATTGTAGACGTCGCTCTGATTCACCGAGTCGGATACAAAATACACTGCGGCGGTGTACCCACCCGCCTTTCCAAGCTGGCCATTCGGATCAAGATCTTCGGAAGCCGCCTGGATTCCACTTATGCCTTCTAGGCGAGCGAGGCGATCCACGACGAACTCCTCACTAGGAGCTGTAATTTGTTCTTGCTGGGTAATGCTGTCCTCCAATGCCTTCCGAGCGTCATTGAGTGCCGAAATCGAAGCCTCGTAATCGACTTTCCCCTCGTACTGATCTATTACAGACAGAATTTCCTCAGTCTCCTCCGGAATAGCCGGCAGTTCTTTTCTGTTATCGCGAGCTGCTGAGATCGCAACCTGGAGTTCGGTAATTTTGCCCTCATCGAGAGGCTTCTCTCCAGCATCGAGAACAGCCTGAGCCTCCGCTATTACCTGATCGTAGGCTTCATTGATGGCATTGACTTCATCCGATAGGAGCTCATACTGTTCAACCGCATTGTCATGCGGAACCTTCACATTCTCGTACCACCAGTATCCTCCCACGCCGGCGGCGACACAGGCCACCAAAGCAACAATGATGGCAACTACGATAATCTTTTTCTTCATACTGCCCCCTGGCTTATAACTCTCTCATAACTAATAGGCTTCATATTTGAAGTCGTTTGGGTAATGGTAGCACATATGCTTGCGCTATGAACATCGAGGAGAAAAGACGGGCTTTGGGCGGCGCTATCCGTGCGCGGCGCGATGAGCAGGGGATTTCCCAGCAGCAGCTGGCCCTTATGATCGGCAGCAGCAAGTCGCACATCTGGCGCATCGAGACGGGGCGCGTCGGCGTCGGGCTGGACGATTTGGGCCGCATCGCCGACGCCCTCGACACACCGGTGCGCGACCTGTTGACGTTCTAGCCCGCCAGCGCCACCATTCGCGCCAGCCAGCCAGACTCCCCGGCCGGCAGCTTGCCCGCCGGATCGATGATCTCCAGCGCCTCCGGGTCTTCAAGCAGCTTCTCCAGATACCCGAGGATAGCCACGCAAAGCTCTTGCCTATCCTCTTCGTCCCAGGGAATCGGCTCGTCGCCGTCTAGAACGAGGCCGAGTCGGCCGCAAAGATAGCGGGCGACCTCATCTACCGCCGCGTCTGCATCGAGCCCTTCCCCGCCGTCGCCCGCCAGAGCGGCAAGCCCGAAGAGCGTCTGCTTGGCCCACACGAAGAACACCGTCGCCTGCAGAAAGCCGGCCGTCCCCTCCCCGCCCAGCTCCTCGGCAAGCTCGGCCGCATCAGCTCCGTCGACGAACAGCGTCCACAGCGGCAGCAGCTCGAGGCCCGCAATCGGGCAGTACGCCTCGCAGAACCAGAGCCTCAACCGCTCCACGAACCGCTCGAGCTCCGTCATAGACAGATCGTCGTAGATCAGCAGGAACTCCTCGATCAGGTCGCAGAACGCCTCCCAAATCGCGTCCTGCTCCTCCACCGTGAGCGCCCGCTGGCGCGCAACGTAGGCCTGGAACCGCTCGGTAGCGCACAGGACCTCGGCGAACCCGTCGATGTCGGACGTGCCGAAGGCGAGGGTTTCGAAGATGTCGTCGCCCACGAGCGCCGCGAAACGCGCGAACATGATCATGTTGCGAATGTGCGCCTCCTCGCGCCGCAGCTCTTCCAAGCGCATTCCCAACGCATCGGCCACGCTCATGCCACTGTCTAAGATAACCGCGACCTCGTCGAGCCCGAACCCGTAGGTGACAAGCACGCGGATCTGCTTCAGCCGGTCGACGTCTTCTGGAAAGTACAGCTTGCGGTTGTTCGCCACATCCTCGCCCGTGCGGGCAGCGGACAGCAGGCCGCGCTTGTCGTAGTCGCGCAGCATCTTGCGGGTCACGCCGGTAAGATCGGCCACCTGCCCCACGGTCATGGGCCAGGTATAGTCCTCCCGCAGAATCTCGCCGCTCGTTCTCGTCTTCTTCGCCATAGCCGGTAAACTCCTTGCCTCGCCCGGGCATCGCGCCGCCCGCTCGCTCTCGGTTCAGAGTGTAAACCCGGACCTCATGTCATGGTCAAGAACCTATCGCGCGCCTTTTAGTTTTTTCTGGTAGGCTCGCACTATTTGGGAGAGGGTGAAGCAGACGACGAAGTAGATGAGGGCCAGAAGCGCGAAGATGGCGAATATCTGCACCGTGGAGTTGTAGCTGTTCATGAGGATCATGCCGCGGCCCATGAGCTCTTGCAGCGCCATGGCGCCCCACAGGTACGACGTGTCCTTGATGGTGGTTACGAACTGCGACAGCAGGGCCGGCACCATGTTGCGCAGGGCCTGGGGCATGATGATGTACAGGTACATCTGCGGGGCCGAGAAGCCCTGGCTTTTGGCCGCCTCGTACTGGCCGCGGGGCACACTGGCCAGGCCGCCGCGCACGATTTCGGCCACGGAGGCCGCCGTGAACAGGGTGAAGGCCACCACGGCCGCGGGCAGCGGGGGCAGCTGGGCCACGAAGAACGTGAACATGATCCACAGCAGAAGCGGCGTGTTCTTGAACAGCTCCACGTAGGCGATGGCGATGCCGCGCAGCGCCTTGTGTGACGAGCCGCGCATGATGGAGATGAGCGCACCCAGCACCACCGAGCAGGCGATGGAGAGCGCCGATATGACCAGCGTGAGGCCGAGGCCCTGAAGCAGGAACACGATGTTGGTCCAGGTGAGCAGCTCAAGCACGTCACTCATGGTCGCCACCTCCCTTCCGGTGCTGCTTGCGTGCCTTGGCGTCGCGGCGGCCGCGGGGCTCCTTGCGGTGCAGCTTGCGCGAGAGGCGCAGGCCGCGTCCCTCGGGGTGCGGGTGCGAGCGCCCGCGTTCGGCGCGCTCGTGGCGGCGGGCGCGGGCCACGGCGCGGCGGCGCTCGGCGGCGGTCACTTCGTCTTGGGCCAGCTCGAGCCCGATGTCGTCGGCGATCTCGGCGGCCTGATTGCCGGTGAAGGCCGGGGGCGCGAAGGACTCCCAGTCGATGGGATGCTCCTCGCCCTTCAGCTTGTCGTCCAGCGCGCAGGCCTCCACCAGGCCCACGCCGTCTTCGGTGACGGCGAGTTCCACCGCCCAGGTATGGTGCGGATGGCGCGGCGAGGCGGCCTGGCGCGCCGGCACCAAGGTGGTGGTGCCGCGGGCCATGGTGGTCACGCCTCCGGCCAGGGCGATGCTGGCCGCGTGCCCAGTGATGTCGTGGGTGCCCGGCGTCACCTCGGTGGCGTCGGTAGTGAGCGCCTCCGTGGCGTCGCCCGTGGTCACGTGGCGGTGCGCCCCCATACGCTTCTCGAGCCCCACAGCGGCGCGCGACAGCGGGAAGCAGATGACGAAGTACAGCAGCGCCGCCATCACATAGGCCGGCCCGTAGTAGCTCGTGTCGCCGGCGAACGAGTTCGAGAAGTACATGAGCTCGCCGCCGGCCACCAGCGCCAGCACCGAGGTGTTCTTCACCAGATTCGCCGCCTGCACGGCCAAAGGCGGCAGGATGATGCGCATGGCCTGGGGCAGGATGATGAGCGTCATGGTCTGCACCGGCGAGAACCCCTGGCTTTTCGCCGCCTCGAACTGGCCGCGGTGCACCGAGCCGATGCCGCTGCGCACCACTTCCGACATATAGCCGCCGTGGTAGAGCCCGATGGCCAGCACGCCAATCCAGAACGTGGTCATGGAAAGCCCGATGAGCGGGAACACCGCGTACAACACGAACACCTGCAGAAGCAGCGGCACGTTCTGCACCGTCTCCACGTACACCCGGGTGAGCGCCCGCAGCACGCGGAAGCGCGAGACCGAGAACACACCGAACACGAAGCCGAGCACGAGCGCGATCACAAGCGCCAGAGCCGAGATGGCCACGGTGGTGCCGAAGGCGGCCAGAAGCTCGGGCCAGCGCTCGAACAGGGCCTCCCACTTGTAGGGCGCGAACACCTCCATCAGGACGCACCCCCTTCGGCGGCCGCGCCCTCCGATGTGGCGGCGCCTGCATCGTCGGCCGGGTCGCCGGCGCCGAGGCCCGTGCCGCCAGCGGCCTCCTCGGCCTCCACGTCGGCCTCGGTAACCAGCGACAGCCCCCAGCGCTCCTTCAGCGCCGTCAGGGTGCCGTCCTCTTCCATGGCGGCAATGGCGTCGTCCACCTGGGCGGAAAGCGGGCTGCCCTTCTTCGTGGCCACGCCGTATTCCTGGGGCGCGAACTGGGTGGGCAGCAGGTAGGTGGTATCGTCCTGGTAGCCCACGAGAATAGAGCTGTCCACGGAGAACGCGTCCACGCGCCCGGCTACGAGCGCGATCTTGATCTCGGGGTAGGTGGCGTACTCGGCGAACTTCAGCGTGATGCCGATCTCATCGGCCGCCTCGCGCAGCTTGTCCTTGGTGGTGGCCGAAAGCGCCACGCCCACGGTCTTGCCATCGAGCCCTGCCAGGTCGGTTATCCCTGAGTCCTTCTTCACCAGCACGCCGATATGGTCGATGTAGTAGGGGCGCGAGAAGTCGTAGGTGCGCTTGCGCTGCTCGTTGATGGTGAAGGTGGCCAAGGTCGCGTCCAGCGTGCCGTTGTCGAGCATGGCCCCGCGGGTGGTCACGTTCACGCCCACGAGCTCCAGCGCGTTCGCATCGCCCTTGATGCGGGCCGCCAACTCGCGGGCCACATCCACCTCGAGCCCCTCCACATTCCCCGTCTCGGGGTTCTGGAAGCCGAAGCCGGGCACGTCGATCTTCGTGCCCACGCGCAGCACGTCGCCCGCCGGCGCGCAACCGGAAAGCGAGAGCGCCGCGCCTCCCAGCAACACCGCGGCCGCCGCCCCACCCGAAAGCCGCAGGAACCTGCGGCGCGTCATGTTCCTCGCATCCATGGCCCTCACCTACAGAATCTTCGAGAGGAAGGCCTGCACGCGCTCGTTCGACGAGGGGCCGAACAGGTACTCCGGCGTGCCCTCGTCCACCACCAGGCCGTTCTCCATGAACACCACCTTGTCGGCGGCGTCGCGGGCCAGGCCCATCTCGTGGGTCACCATGACGATGGTCATGTTCGTCTCGGCGAGCGACTTGATGACGTCGAGCACCTCGTTCACCATCTCGGGGTCGAGGGCGCTCGTGGGCTCGTCCATGAGCATGATCTTCGGGTGCATGTTCAGCGCCCGGGCGATGGCCACGCGCTGCTGCTGGCCGCCGGAAAGCTGGTCGGGGAACTTGTCCAGCTTGGAAGAGAGCCCCACGCGCTCCAGGTAGGCCAAACCCGCCGCCTCGGCCTCGGCCTTGGGCACCTTCAGCACCTTCTCGGGGGCGAAGGTGACGTTTTCCAGCACGGTCTTATGGGGGTAGAGGTTGTAGCCCTGGAACACCATGGCCACCTCACTGGCCAGCTTGCGGCCGTCCACCTTCTTGGCCATCATGTCGATGCCGTTGACAGTCAACGCGCCGGAATCGGGCCGCTCGAGCCCGTTGATGGAGCGGATGAGCACGCTTTTGCCGGAGCCGGAGGGGCCGATGACGACCACCTTCTCGCCCTCGGCCACGTCAAGCGAGACGCCTTTCAAGGCCTCAACCTGGCCGAAGTTCTTCTTGATATCCTTAACGGAAATGAGAGGTTCCACCGCAATCGCCCCTATCCGCACACGCGTTCAATAGTAACGATTGCATTCTATCGCCGCCGCGTCAAAGGGCGGTTTCGCTGAGGAAACGGCTCAGAGACGGAAATATGACGAAGGGGCGCAGAGTACGGGAGGATACCGAGGCGGCAAGGGCAGAGCCCTTGCCCTACGGAAGGGCGGGATTAGGCAGCTTCCGCTTTTGTTTTTTCTGCTTCCTCGCGGGCGAGGACCGTCTGCATGGCGACGATGGCGCATTCCATCTGGGCGTCGTCGGGCTCGTGGGTGGTCAGGTACTGCATCTGCATGCCGGGCCACAGGATCACCTTCACGAGCGGGTTGTCCGGGTGGCTGCCGGCCCACTTCACCGTGATCTCGTAGGAGATGCCGGCGATAACGGGCATAAGCACGATGCGCGCCACAATGACGAGCACGAGCTTGGGCAGCCCATCGGGCACGCCGAAGCCGGAGATGATGGCGTTCAGCGGGAAGATGGTGTACACGAGAATGGCGATGACCATGACCATGATGAGGAACGCCGTGCCGCAGCGCACGTGCAGGCGCGGGAACTGGCGGGCGTTTTCCGGGGTCATTTCCAGGCCGTGCTCGAAGCAGTGGATGGCCTTGTGCTCGGCGCCGTGGTACATGAACATGCGCTTGATGTCGTCCATGCGGCCGATGAGCCAGATGTAGAAGACGAACACCACCACGCGCAGCAGGCCGTCCACGATGTTCCAGGCCAGCGTATGGTCGTCGTACTCGCCCACGATGAGGTTCGTGATGGCCGCCGGCGCCACGATGAACAACACCACGCCGAGCACAAGGCCCACGATCATCGAGATCATCATCTCGCGGTGGCCGAACTCCTCTTCGGAGGCGTCTTCGTCGGCCGCGGCCGCAGGCTTCGCGGCCTCGGGCTCCGCCACCACATCCAGCGTGCGCTGGGCGCCCAGGGCATCCACCATCTCGTCGGAGTTGCCGCAGTCGCGCTTCCACTGGAAGTCGGCCGCCGGCGCATCGGCGCCCCGGGCAGGCGCGTCGCCCTCGGCCCGCGCCGCGCGCTTCTCCTCGTCGAGCGCCACCGCTGCCGCACCCTCGAGCTCGGCCTCGGCTTCCACGAAATCGGCCTCGGCGGCGGCCTTCTGCTCGCCCTCCTCGTCGCCGAAGGCGTGCAGGGCGGCAATTTCCAGGGCCTTGAACCCCAGCATGAGCGACTCCACGAGCGCCCGGCAGCCGCGCACGAGCGGCCAGTACATCCAGCCGTTCTTGTCCTGGCCGCTTTTCAGATCGTGCTCCTCCACGTAGATGGCGCCGTTGGGCTCGCGCACGGCCACGGCCCAGTTGTACTTGCCGCGCATCATGACGCCCTCGATGAGCGCCTGGCCGCCCACGTGGGTCTTCACCGCGCCATCTTCGGAGAACGCGCGGGAAAGGTCGCTTTTCTGCTTGGTCATAGGGAACCTGCCTCGCTACAGCGTCGAGCGATCGACTTTCGGATAGGGGTTGCCGCAGGTCATCTTGCCCTCGGGGCAGGTGCCGTGAATGCACGGCGCGCCGGCGTCGGCGAAGATGAACGGCGCCGTGGGCCGCGCGAGCTCCAGCATCTTCCACGCCATCTCGCGAATCTCCCACTGGGCGCGGTTGCAGCAGCGCAGCTCGAAGAAGTGCAGCAGCTCGCGCACGTTCATGGTGATGACGATCTTCGTCTCGCAGGCATTGGGCAGCAGGTAGCGCGCGTCCTCGGCGGGAATGCCCGCTTCCACGAGCGCGCGGTAGGCCTCGGCCACCGCCTCGCAGGCCTCGTCGAACAGGCGGCTGCATTCGGCGTCAGCGGCCACCGTTTCCGGCTTCACCATGGGAATGTCGCCCTTGAACTTCACGTAGCGCTGCGACTGCTGGTTGAAGCTGGCGATGCGGTGGCGCACCAGCTGGTGGGTGAGCGCGCGGGAGACTCCGTCGACGGCGAAGGTGTAGCTCGCATGCTCCAGCGTGGAGAAGTGGCCAGAGCCCATGATGGTGGACAGCACGCTCTTCACGCGCTCGGGGGGCATGGTCTCCATCAGCTCGGAGGCGCCCACCGGCGCGTAACACAGGCGCGCGGCCGTGGCGATGGCGCGCTCGGGGTCGGGCGTGTGGTACAGAAGCTCTACCTGCATGGTCTCTCCTCGAATCTCGTTTGCGTCTGGAAGAAGTATAATGGCACGGCCCGCCAGCGCCCCAGGCGCTTCGGCGAACCTAACAACGAACACAATCGCCGCGCCCGCCCGGGTGCCAAGGAGGCCGCCATGACCGACGAATTCACCCCAGCCCTCACCTCCACCGACTGGAATGCGGAGTGGAAGGAGCTGCAGAAGGCCCGGCGCCACGCCGACGATGCCTCGTTCTGGGACAAGCGCTCGGCCACCTTCACCACCAAAGACGCGCCCAACCGCTATGTGGAGGCGTTCTTGGCATACGCCGCCATCCGCCCCGGCGAGACCGTCTTCGACATGGGCTGCGGCACCGGCGCTTTGGCCGTGCCGCTCGGCGAGGCGGGCCACAAGGTAGTGGCGGCCGACTTCTCCCAGGGCATGCTCGACCAGATGGAGGCGCGGCTCGAGGCAGCCGGAGTGCGCACGGTATTCCCGAAGCTTATGAGCTGGGAAGACGACTGGCCGGCCTTCGGGGTGCGCGAGGGCATGACCGACATCGCCATTGCCTCCCGCTCCATCGCCACGGCCGATTTGCGCGAGTCACTGATGCGCCTGACGGATATCGCGCGGCGCCGCGTGTGCATCACGCTGGCTACCGGCTCTTCGCCGCGGGTGGACGAGCGCATCCTCGCCGCCGTGGGGCTGCCGCAGGTGCTGGGGCGCGACTACCTGTACGCGTTCAACATCCTCGCCTGCGAGGGCATCAAGGCCGAGGTACGCTACATCAACAGCACCCGCGACGATAGCTTCGAAAGCCCCGAAGATGCCTACGAGAAGCTTTCCGCCATGATCGACGACTGCTCGGCCGTGCAGGCGACCGACGCCGAGCGCGAGCAGGCCCGTGGTCGGCTGCGGGAATGGCTCGCCGCGAACCTCGTGCCCAACGAGAACGCCGGGCAGCCCGACTGCAAGGGCGTGCCGCAGAACCCCTGGCGCCTGCGCGAGCCCCGCACCGTAACCTGGGCCTTCCTCGCCTGGGACAAGTAAATACAAAAAAAGCGGCCCGGGAATCCCGGGCCGCTTTGCTTTGGTTTGTTTCTAAAAGCTTAGAGACGCTCCACGTTGCTGGCCTGCAGCTTGCCGTTCTGACCCTCGGTCA
>CAJUSP010000014.1 GCA_910589165.1 uncultured Adlercreutzia sp. | reverse complement strand
TGCGAAAAGATGACATGAAGTAGGGGCTCACAATGTTCTACTCATATCGTCTGTGTCGCGAGGCTAACGGATGACGGGCGAGGTCAGCGAGAGACGCGCTTTCAGCTATGATCAGCCCGTGGCAACAAGGCGACGTTTCGAAGAGGCGGGCGCGTCCCGCCCGATGCGAGCCTTAGATGGGCCCGGTACAGGATGAGCAACCTGTACCGGGCCCAACGCTTTTCCGAGGCGCCCTACTCGCTGCGCAGGGCCTCCACCGGGTCCTTGCGGGCCGCGGCCATGGCGGGGAACAAGCCGGCGATGAAGCTTAAGAACACGCTGATGACCACAAGGATGACCGCCGCCGTCCAGGGCAAAAGCGCAATGTCGGGCACATCGAGCAGGCTGTAGACGATGGCGTTGGCCGGAATGCACACGAGCGCCACCACGCCCACGCCGATAAGGCCCGCCACCAGGCCCTCGATGATGGTCTCGGCGTTGAACACGCGGCTGATGTCGCCCTTGCTGGCGCCGATGGCGCGCAGGATACCGATTTCCTTCTTGCGCTCGAGCACCGAGATGTAGGTAATGATGCCGATCATGATGGACGACACCACAAGCGAGATGGCCACGAACGCAATGAGCACGTAGCTGATCATGTCCACGATGGTGGTGACCGACTTCATAAGCGTGCCCACGAAATCGGTATAGCTGATTTTCTTGTCGGCCTGGTCCGACGCCTCCATGCGGGCGTTGTAGTCATCCAGAATGGCGATGACCTGCTGCTTGTCTTCGAAGTTGTCAGGGTAGATGTCGATCTGCGAGGGCTTGGCCGTATCCGCGTAGCCCAGCTTCGCCAAGTTCCCGTCGTAGGAGCGGGTCTCGCGGCTCATGAGCGACATGATGAGCTCGCTCAGCTCCTCCTCGGTCATCTTCATCTGGAAGGCGTTCTGGAACGCGCTCGCATCCACCGACATAGCGCCGGGAATGCTGGCGGCCATGTCTCCCATCACCTTCTCCACCGAGGCCTGGGTCTTCGCCGCGATGGCGCCCATGGCCTGTTCCATATAGCTGGCCATGGAGCTTTGCAGCGCCGCCGAAATCTTGGTCGTCATCTCCTGCTGCAGGGCGTTGGCGTCCACGATCTGCGCCGCGTACTGGGCCATGAGGGCTTGAAGCTCGGGTCCCTGGGCGTAGGATTGCAGCGTCTGCTGGGCGAGGGTTTGGAAATCGGGCGGGGTGCCCGAAGCCACCGCCTCGGCGTAGGCAGCCCCCAGAGCCTGGGTGTAGCCGGCCAAGGCCGCGCCCATCATCTCGCCCATGGCGTCGCTGTTGAAGGCGCTTGTCAGATCCAGGTTGAGCGCGCTCGCATCCAGGCCGGGCATGGCCGGCAGGTCGCTTTCAGAGAGCCCCTCGGACAGCGCGCTCGTGTCCATGGACAGCTTCGACTCGTCGAACTGGAAGGCGTTCTGCAGGGCGTCCTCGTCGATGGTGAACAGGTTCTCCATGGAGAAGTCGGAGGCGCCCTCCTCGTCCTCGGTGGCGAAGTCCTTGCCGTTGAACACGTCCACGGTCGGGTAGTTCAGCTGCTCCTGCACGATGGCCGTAGATTTGGCCGCCTCGATAAGGTGCTCGGTGAGCGCCGGCGTGTAGTAGACGCCCATGGAAAGCGCCGTGGCCTTCGCATCGGGCGCCGGCTGCACCACGCCGACGATCTTCAGGTCGGCCCCGGCGTTCACCAGATCGCGCATGTAGGCCTCATCCCCGGTTTTGTCGACCCACACGCCGTTCTCCTCGTCGTAGCTGTAGTAGTCGGCGGCGTTCACCAGCTTCAGCGGCACGGCCATAAGCTCCTCGTAGGAGAAGGTGAGCTTGTCCTCGGGCGCGGTCACGTCCTCCTCGTTCATGAACTGCTCGATCATGGTATCCAGCGCCCCGTGGTCGCGCAGGCCGAGGGCGTAGGAGACCAAATCGGGCAGCGTGCCGTTGGCCGTCAGCACCACCACGCACTCATCCCACTGCTCGGGCCAGCGCCCGGCCTTCACGTCGTACTGGTCCTCGATGAGCGTCGTGTTGCCCATCATCTCGGAGAACACGTCGGTGGAGTACATCGTGGACATGAGCGCGTTGGAAGAGCCCGACCCCATGCCGAAGGCGGCGAAGGTGGCGTCGGGGTTGATCTGGCGCACCTCATCGGCGGTGTCGCCGTCGTAGATTTGGGGCACCACGTTGTAGGAGTACTCGATGGAGTTCACGTAGGCATCGATATCGCCGCCGTTCTCATCGAGGAAAAGCTTGAGCGAGGCCAAATCGTTGTTCTCCAGGCTGGCGAACATGTTGGTGACCATGCGCGTCTCGGGCACGCCGGCGCGGGTTTCCGGGTCGTTCTCGTCGCCCTTCACGCCGCCTTTGAAGCCCGCTTCCTCCAGTGGGTTGTCGCCGCCTGCCGCCGCGTCGCCACCGTCGTCGCCGGTGCCCATACCCATAAGCGCAGTCATGTCGAAGCCGGTAGACATGATCTGCAGCGGGTACACCGATAGCGTCTCCTCCTCGGTGCGCTCGATGTAGTTGTCCACGCCGTTGGCCAGCGCCAGAATGGCCGCGATGCCGATGATGCCGATAGAGCCGGCGAAGGCGGTCATGATGGTGCGGCCCTTCTTCGTCAGCAGGTTGTTCGCCGACAGCGCGAGCGCCGTGAGGAAGCTCATAGAGGTGCGCCGCACCGGCTTGCGCGAGAGGTGCATCTCCTCTTCCGTGGGGAAGAACGGGTCGGAGTCGGACTGGATGACGCCGTCGGCCAAGTTCACCGTGCGCGTGGCATAGTCGGCCGCCAGCTCCGGGTTGTGGGTGACCATGATGACGAGGCGGTCCTGGGCGATCTGCGTGAGCAGGTCCATGATCTGCACCGAGGTGCGCGAATCGAGGGCGCCGGTGGGCTCGTCGGCCAGCACGATTTCCGGGTCGTTGATGAGCGCCCGGGCAATGGCCACGCGCTGCATCTGGCCGCCGGACAGCTGACTCGGCTTCTTGTTCACGTGCTCGCCGAGCCCCACCGATTCCAGGGCCGCCTTGGCGCGGCGCGTGCGCTCGGCCTTCCCCACGCCCGACAGCGTCAGCGCCAGTTCCACGTTCTGCAGGATGGTCTGGTGCGGAATGAGGTTGTAGCTTTGGAACACGAAGCCGATGCGGTTGTTGCGGAAGGCGTCCCAATCGCGGTCGCGGTAGCGGTGGGTGGAGATGCCGTCGACGATCATGTCGCCGGAGTCGTAGTGGTCCAGGCCGCCCATGACGTTCAGCAAGGTGGTCTTGCCCGAGCCCGACGGGCCGAGGATGGCCACGAATTCGTTGTCGCGGAACGAGATGGACACGTCGTCCAAGGCCACCTGGGTGAAGTCGCCCGTGGTGTAGGCCTTGCAGATGTTCTTCAGCTGCAGCATGGATGCTCCTTGATTCTCTTCGCTCGCGCCCATTATGGCGGCGCGTCCGCGCGGGCACTTGTCCGTTCCGTTAAATGCAAGGGGATTGCACAGTTTTCCCATGCATGGCGCGGCACTTCGCGGTATCCTGTCTTCGTTTTGGATTCGGGGCGCGCCGCGTGCCCCCACGAGAAAGGAACCGTCCATGGACGCCAAGGTCTACGAGCTCATCAACGACCAGATCAACAAGGAACTGTACTCCGCCTACCTGTACCTGTCCTTCGCCGACTACTACGAGGAGGAGGGCCTGTCCGGCTACGCCAACTATTTCGAGATTCAGGCCGCCGAGGAGCGCGACCATGCGCTCATCTTCCGCAACTACCTGCACGAGAACGGCGAGAAAGTGAAGCTGCTGGCCATCGATATGCCCGACAAGACGTTCTCGAACTTCCTGGAGCCGCTGGAGGCCGCCATGGAGCACGAGCAGTACGTGACCTCACTCATCAACGACATCTACGCCGCCGCGCTTGAGGCCCACGACTACCGCGCCCAGAAGTTCCTCGGCTGGTTCATCGACGAGCAGCTGGAGGAAGAGGACAACGCCGACACCATGATCACCAACATGAAGCTGTTCGGCAAGGATCCCAAGGGCCTCTACGACCTCGACCGCGAGTGTGCCGCCCGCGTGTACTCGGTGCCGAGCCCCCTGGCCACCGCGTAGCCGTTGAGTCGCATACTGCTACATGCCTGTTGCGGACCGTGCTCGCTGGAGCCGGTCCGCATTTTGCGTGAGGAGGGCCTCGCGCCGGTCATCTTCTACGCCAATTCGAACATCCACCCGGCCGAGGAGTACGCCCACCGCTTGGAAACGCTGCGCGCATGGGCCGAGGGCGAAGCTGTGGAGGTGGTCGAAGGCGCCTACGATGCAGAAGCTTGGGAAGCCACCGCCGGCCGCATCGGCGAGGCTGCGCTCGCCCGCGCAGGTGAGACAGCGCCCCGGAGGGGTGTCTCACCTTCGCAGGCGCCCTCTGCGCGAAGCGCCGCACAGGTTTCTGAAGATGAGACGCCCCTCCGGGGCGCTGTCTCACCCGAAGCATCGCGCGAGGCGCGGTGCCGGGCCTGCTATCGGCTGCGCTTCGAAGAGGCGGCCCGCTATGCCCGCGAGCACGGCTTCGACACCTTGGGCACCACGCTTTCGGTGAGCCCCTACCAGTACACCGAGATCATCCGAGAGGAGCTGGAGCGCGCCGCGGCCGCCGAGGGCATCGCCGCCCACTTCGAGGACTACCGCCCCTTCTACGACGAGGCCACCCGGCGCTCCCGCGAGGGCGGCATGTACCGCCAGAACTACTGCGGCTGTCGCTTCTCCGACGCCGAGGCCGCCGCCGAGCGCTCCGAGCGCAAGGCCGCCCGCCGCGCCGCCCGCGAGGCCGAAGCGGCTGCCCACGCCGAAGAGCGCGCCGCTGCCGAAGCCGAACGCGCCCGCAACCGAGCCGAAAAGCAAGCCTACGCCAACAAGCAAGCACGAAAGCGCGCTATTCTGAGGGCAATGAGGGAAAGACGCAACGGAGACGCCCATGACCAGTAGAAGAGCGCTACCCTGGCCCACGTTGGCACTCTACGCTACGGCCCTCATGCTCTTCCTCACCGGCCCCACGGCCTTCTGCATCTCCTCGAGCGCTTCAATTCTCGGTCCCCTTATCGAATTGGGACGCTCCGACGGCATCACGGCTCTCATGTTCGGCGCTGGCATCGCCCTTGTCGCCCTGGGAGCCGGAATTGCCCTCATGCGATCCTTGCAAGCCCTGGTCGAGAGCCCTCCCCTCGGAGCCATTACCGTGTTTTGGGCCATCGCTTTGGCCTTCGCCCTCATTGGGCTCTTCGCCCCTGGCGAGGGCTACAGCTTGTGCTTTCTGTTCTCTGGCATCGCCTACGGCTGCGGAAGCGTTCTTTTTCTTCTTTGGTGGCGCGAACGCCTGGGACGCCTGCCCGCTCCTGAGCAGCTTACCGTGTTGAGCATTGCCTTCGGAGGTGCAGCCCTCATCTCGGTAGCCTGCTTCACCTTCTCGCAGACGCCCCTCATCATAGCCATGAATGCTCTGTCGGTGGCGGGATCGTGGGCCATCACGATGGGAGCCGGTCGTGCCGAGCGCCATGGGTCGGCTGCAACGGATGCGGCATCGAGCGAATCCTTCGAGACAAACGCTCCCTTCGCGCGCACCTCGGCCAGCGGGGACGCGCAGGGGCTTCTGCCTGCCGCAAGCGGCTTATGCGTCTGCGCCGTCGTCCTGGGCTTCAGCTGCGGCAGCCTTATGGGAGACAACTCCTTTGCCTTTGCCGGCACGCTGAACCGCGGGGCCTTTCTCGGCGTCATGGCCTGCGCGGCTGTCCTGACCGCTGCGGGACTTTTAAGCACCCGAGCCGGGAAGCTCCGCAAGGTGCTCGTTGGCCTTTGCCCGGTGCTAGCGGCACTGCCTTCTTTCCCCTGCTTCATCCCCCTTGCGCCAGATTTCGTGATCGGCATACTGTTCGGGCTCATGACCGGCGTCGGCTTTGCGTTCTTCGCTATTCTGACGAGCTGGCTTTTGTGCAGCGAGGACCATAAGGCCCTCGCTGCGGAAGCCCCGGCGCCATCGGCGGCCGTCCCCGAAAACACCAGCGCAGCCCACCTCTGGCCTCGCCGCCTCGCCACCCACTTGCACACCCCAATGGTCCAGTGCGGAGTCGTGCTTTTCGCGAGTTCGCTTTGCTTCGGCGCGGCGGCTTTGTCCAGCACTGTCCTGAGCCATGAAGCGAAAACCGCCGTGTCGCTCGGTCTTTTCGTGGCCTATCTCGTGCTCTTCGCCCTGCTTGCCTTCCGCAGCAACAGCCAGGAAGCCGTCGTCTCCGCAGGCATGCCGGACATTCCCACCAGCGACCCGACCATACCGGCGGCTTCCGAAGCCGCTCCGTCTTCCCCCGACCCTTTGACCGTCCGATGCCTTCGGCTTCAGGAGCGCGGCAACCTGTCGCCGCGCGAGATGGACGTGCTGGCCCTCCTCGCGCGAGGCCGCACCGCCGCCTATATTGCCGACACGCTCTTCCTCTCGCGGGAGACCGTGAAGGTGCACATCCGGCATATCTACGAGAAGCTTGGCGTCCACTCCCGCAGCGAGCTGCTCGATCTGGTGGAAACCACCGACGAGGACGCCGCTTCCTAACGCCAACGCAAAACGCCCGTCAAGCCGGAGGGAGGGAACGGGCTTGACGGGCGCTATGTGATAAGAGAAGGCGCGCCACCTGGGGAGGGATTAAGCAGACGCGCCTTCGAGGGAAATCGCTACAGCACTTCCTGACCGGTGATGAGCTTGCCGGCCACGCGACCATGGGTCATGGCCATGCCGATGGAGTTGCCGGCGAAGGGCGTGGTGTACTGCATGCCGTAACGACCGCCCAGGGTGTTGCCGGCCGCGTACAGGTTAGGGATGACGTTGTAGTCCTTGTCCACCACCTGCAAGTCGCCGTTGGTCACCAGGCCCGTCAGCGTCACCAGGCTCACACCCAGGGTGCCGCTGTTGCCGCCGAAGCCGCCGGGGGCCGCACTGCCGCATCCGTAGAAGGGCGGCTCCTTGATGGGGGTCATGAGCACGGCGTCCTTGCCGAAGTCCTTGTCGGAGCCGGCCTCGCACAGCTCGTTGTAGCGCTCGATGCTGGCCAGGAAGGCCTCTTTGGTCTCGCCCTCGTAGCCCAGCATGCCGGCCAGCTGGTCGAGCGTGCTGGCAGCGTAAACTTGGGAGGGCATGCGCTCAGCCACCGTGCACATGCGCACGGCGCCGCCCTCGGGGCTGTCCACAGGCACAGCAGCCATGTCTTCCACCAGCTCGGTGTAGTAGTCGGGGCGACCGAAGTTAGCGCAGCCGTGGTCGAGCGAGGAATTCTTCAGCGTCTCCTCGTAGTTGGCATCGGTGACCAGCGTGAAGCCACCCAGAGGCTGACGCACGGCGATGGCCATGGAGTCGCAGATGGCGGCCTCGTTCATGAAACGCTCACCCTTGGCGTTCAGCCACAGGAAGGGGCTCGATCCCCAGGGGCCCGAGGCACCGCCGCCAAAGCTCATGGCACCGCGCGGGCCGGCCTCGATGAAGCCGCCGGCCCAGCAGCCCATCTTGTGGCCTTCGCCGCTGCAGTCCGACTGGCCCTGAAGCGAGGAGGCGTCCAGACCCATGCGCTCGTTATACTCGCGGTACTCGGTCAGCAGGTTCCACGTCATGTCGGTGTTGGCAGCGAAGTCGCCCGTGCAGAGGATGACGCCCTTGGCCGCGTTGTACTTCACGTAGCCGTTGGCTCCCTCGGCAATAACGCCGGTTACCGCGCCGCTCTCGTCCTGGGTGAGCACCATGGCCTTCTCGCCGCAGCGCCACGTGGCACCCAGATCCTTGCCCTCCAGGATGGAGAACTGCTGGAACTCGTCGAGACGCGAGAGCGCCGCCACGCCGTCCACGGGCTGATGCTGAATGGGGCCCATGAACTGCACGACGCAAGGCCAGGTCTTGAAGCCACCGCGATAGAGCGGGTACTCCACGTCGCCGTCGAGGGACAGGCCGGACTGATGGATGCAGATCATAGAGTCGTCGATGGGACTGATAGCCGGATCGGCGTCGGACACCAGCTTGATGCGATCGTCGGGCCAATTGACCAGCGAGGCCGCGTGGTCGAACATCTCACCCGAATTCGCCACGAACTTGCGCACCACCTCGGTGTTGACGCGGCCGCCGGCGCGCAGGCAGAACTCCTGCACGATCTCGCCCTCGTCGTAGGGGCCGAAACCGCGCTCGATCAGGAATTGCGAGTTCACATGGCCGATGTCTTCGCCTTTCACCTTGCGGCTCTCCTCAGGCGACTGCTCGATGACCACGACGGACGCGCCGCCCTCCGCCGCAGCCAGGGCCGCCTGAATGCCCGCATGGCCGCCGCCGCACACCACCACGTCGCAGTTGACGGTCTCGACGATCTCGTCGTCGGCAATCTGCGGGGCCGTGCCCAGCCAGTCCTCGGTGCTCGCGTAGCCCGGCGTGGCCGCGGCCGTAGCGCTCTGCTCGCCGGTTTCGGCCAGGTCGTCCGAAGACGACTGGGGCTGCGGGCTGCAGCCCGTCGCTACGCCGGCGGCCAGAGCCGCAGCGCCGGCCAGGCCCACACCCTGCAAAAAGCTGCGACGCGATACTCCGTTGTTCGTTGTCTCTCCCACGGTGTCCTCCTTTATACCTGATCCTCAGTGGGTGGCCCGGAGCGCTTTCGCTTTCCCGAGCACGGCACCGATCATAGGCGGCAGCGGCCCTTTCGCACCTCACCCATCCATGGTAAAACCGATAACCCAAAAGGCGGTATTTTGCGAAGAATCCCCAGGTCGCACCATTAACCCTCAGAAACCTCCCTCGGAGATTCGCCATTGTTTCCATCCCGGAACCTCTCGGAGAAGCCGAGTGGGCTATGATGCCCTCAGATCCGTTCCAAGGAGGCCCCATGAAAATCAATACGCTCAAGCACCCCGAGCTCTCCCCCAACGCCGCGGCTGCGGCGGCCAAGCCGGTGTACGTGAACGGCGACACCCGCAAGCCGCGGGTGCGCGAGTACACCGTGGGCGAGGAGATCTTCAACGCCGTCACCCACGGCATCGGGGCGGGGCTGGCCGTGGCGGCCCTGGTGCTGCTTATCGTAAAGGCGGCTTTCGACGGCGGCGGCATCCTGCTGCTTGCGGGCATCGTCTACGGTGTGGCGCTGCTGCTGGAATACCTCATGTCCACGCTCTACCACGCCATCGCCATCGAGGGGGCCAAGCGCGTGTTCAAGGTGCTCGACCATTCGGGCATCTACCTGCTTATCGCCGGCACCTACACCCCCTACTGCCTCATCACGCTCGCGCCGGTCGGCGGCCTGTGGCTGGCCGCGTTCGTGTGGGCCGTGGCGCTTATCGGCATCGCCTTCGAGGCCTTCTGGACTTTCCGCCCCCGCTGGATTTCCGCCGTGCTCTACGTGGCCCTCGGCTGGTCCATCGTCATGTTCCTGCCGACGCTGTTCGCCGCGCTTCCCCCCGTGGGGTTCTGGCTTCTGCTCGCCGGCGGCCTCAGCTACACCGTGGGCGCCGTCTTCTACATCTTCAAGAAGGTGAAATACCTCCACTCCGTCTTCCACCTCTTCGTGCTGGCCGGCAGCTGCCTCCAATTCTTCAGCGTCTACTTCTTCGTGATCTAACGTTCCGCTCGCTCAGACGAACAGGGCGGCACGCCGAAGGCCACATCTTCCAAAACGTCAAACTACCGCAATATGGCTCTAGAATTTCGTTTTGGAAGACCGTCCGACTCAATATGGTTGCAGAATTGCGTTTCGGAAGATCAACCTTGAGAATTATCGTCGTCGGGTCTTCTAAAACGCAATTCCAGAACCAATCTGAGGCAAATAACAAACTGGCGCAAAGGTAGAAGCCGTCTTCTACATCTTCAAGAAGGTGAAGCACCTCCACTCCGTCTTCCACCTCTTCGTGCTAGCCGGCAGCTGCCTCCAATTCTTCAGCGTCTACTTCTTCGTGATCTAGGGCCCGAATCTGCTACCATCAGAGAAGTAACCGCCTTCGGCTGAGGCACAACCGAGGCAATGACGATCTGAGGGCCACCCATGAGCACAGAGCCATCACACCCCTTAACCGACGCTGAGCTGCATCGCGTTCAACTGCGCGCTCTTGCCAACTCGCAGCAGGCTCCGATAGCGGTGCTGGATAAGCTGGCCGTCTCAGGCAATCGCCATATTCGCCGAAATGTGGCCCGCAACGAAAGTGCACCCCCGGAGACGCTCGCGCTGCTCTCGCTCGACGACGATGACGAAACGCGTCGCTCGGTGGCAGAAAACCACTCCACCGCCCCCCATGTTCTTTCCGAGCTTGCGCAAGACCCGTGGTGGGTGATCCGCCGAGGGGTCGCGGCCAACCCGTCCTCGCCTTCTGCGGTACTCGATCAGCTCGCCTGCAATGCCCGGCAAGAGATCGTTGCGGCCACAGCTCTTAACCCTACCACAGACAATAACACGCTGGATCGCCTCGCTCGGGTTGAAGGGTTCGCCTGCGTGGCAAGCAATCCTGCGGCTGCCGCAGACACCTATCGCTGGCTGCTCCACCACGACCACCCCTACGATAGCCGCGACCCGTTTTCAAACCCGCAGTTCACCCAGCAGGACGTAGCGCTGAACCCCCACCTTCCTCTCGAGGTATTTCAGGAGGCCATAAACCACGAGGATCCCTTCATAAGATACGGCGCCGCGGAAAACCCCTTAGCCGAAGGGCCTCATTCGGTGAAGCTCGTCGACGACGAGAACGCGGTGGTCCGGCAATCCATCGCATGGAACCCCGCCATACCTCCCGAGAAACTAGCGGCCCTCGCCAACGATCCCGAGAATTGCGTGCGCAGCGCACCCCTCTTCTGCAACCCGAGCCTTTCGACTTGCCTCATCGAGCAGCTCTACCAACGCTACGGCGAAAAGGTGGCCTGGGGCGTCGGCGAACACCCGAACGCGCCCCTCTGGATGCTGGAGCGCTTTTCAGCATGCGATAATCCCCGGATCAGACTCGCCGTTGCCTTGAACCCTGCGGCGCCTCAGGATATACTCGCGCGCCTCGCCTTTGATGCAAATTCAGACGTACGCTATGCCGTATGCAAAAGTTCTCGGGTTCCCGAGTCCGTCATCCCTTCGCTTGCCGCCGATCCCCTGGCCAGGGTTCGCGCCGCTCTCGCCGCAAATCGGCACATTCCGACTGCGCTGCTCGAGCCCCTTGCCGAAGATGAGGCGCCTCTTGTGCGGGAGGCAATCGCCGACAACCCGGGCACTCCCCCAGATGTGCTCGTGCGCCTCGCCCGTGACCGTTGGAGCACCAGGGCTATTTTCAATGCCACCTCGAACCCTTCGTTTCCTATCGACGCTTTCTGCCGGCAGCATAGCCTCCCCTAAAACGCCCCATTCATCGCGAAATGAAATCAAATAACCGCGCTGACGAAGGTGGCGAGGATGGGGATGGAGGCCAGGGCCAGAACCGTGGTGACGAAGGTGCCTTGGGCCATGACGCGGGAGTTGCCGCCGTACTGGTAGCAGAGCATGGTGCCGTTGGTGGCCACGGGCATGCCCGAGAGCACGATGGCCACGGCGAACATGAGGCCGCCGTCGATGAAGCTGTGGAACACCGCCCATATGATAGCCGGCATCACAAGCAGGCGGAACACCGCACACACCCACAGACGCGGGCCGCCGACCAGGTCGCGCACCGGCAAGTTCGCCAGCGACGAGCCGATGATGAGCAGCGCCGCCGGCGTCGTGATGGAGCCCAGCGTGCTGAGCGCGTCCCCCAGAATGGGTGCATGATGAATGCCCAGCAGCGTGAGCACTACCGCCGCCACGCAGGAGATCATGACCGGCGTGACGAAGGTGCGCCAGGTGGTTTGCACGCGCACGTCGCCGTCGGTGTCCTGGGTGAGGAACCATGCGCCCACGGTGAATACGAAGAAGTTGAACGGCAGATTGAACACCGCTGCGTACACGAGCGCGTCGGGCCCGAAGATGGCCGTGAGCACCGGGTAGCCGATGAATCCGACGTTGCCGAAGCACAGCATGAAGCGGTAGACGCCCCGGTGCCCGTCGGGAATGCGCAACAGCAGCGTGAAACCGTAGGCCACGGCGAACATGACAAGCGTGCTCGCGCAGGAGATGCCCAGGCACAGCCATATCTCGGCAGCCGTGGGCAGCGCGCCGGCCGTGAGCACCGAGCCCAAGATCATGCCCGGCAGCGCCAGGTTGATGACGAGCTTGGAGAGCATGCGGTCGAACTCGTCGTTCATGAAGCGCGCCTTCTTCGCCCCGTAGCCCACGGCCACAATGGCGAACAGCGTCACAATTTCCTGGAATATGCCGATCATGCCCTCGGTCACAGCGCGCCTTTCTGTATCGAATGCGGAGACGTCCAGTGTACGACGGAAGCGCGAAAACCTTGGCTTATACTGCCGAGAGTCTCAATTCGCCGTCGAAAGGAAGCGTTGTGTTCACTATCGGCTGTCACTTGTCCAGCGCCAAGGGGTATCTGAAGATGGCCCAGGATGCCGCCTCCATCGACGGGAACACGTTCCAGTTCTTCACGCGCAACCCGCGCGGCGGCAAGGCCAAGGCCATCGACCCGGCCGACGTGGCCGCCTTCCACGAATACGCCGCCGACCACGGCATCGCGACGTTTCTGGCCCACGCGCCCTACACCATGAACCCGGCGGCGGCCAAGCCGGAAACGCGCCAGTTCGCCCTGGAACTTCTGACCGACGACCTCATGCGCATGGAGAACACGCCGGGGCAGCTGTACAACATGCACCCCGGCTGCCACGTGGGCCAGGGCATGGAGGCAGGCATCGAGCTCATTGCCGACGCGCTGAACCAGGTGCTCACCGCCGACCAGACCACCACGGTGCTGCTGGAGACCATGGCGGGGAAGGGCACGGAGGTGGGCGGCCGCTTCGAGGAGCTGGCGGCCATCATCGAGCGGGTGGAGCGCAAGGAGAAGATGGGCGTGTGCCTGGACACCTGCCATGTGTGGGAGGCCGGCTACGACATCGTCGGCGATTTGGACGGCGTGCTCGCGGAGTTCGACCGCATCGTGGGGCTCGACCGGCTGCGGGCCATTCACCTGAACGACTCGAAGAACCCTATCGCCGCCCACAAGGACCGCCACGAGCGCATCGGCGAGGGGCAGATCGGGCTGGAGGCGCTAGTGGCCGTCACCAACCACCCGGCCCTGCGCGATGTGCCGTTCTTCCTGGAAACCCCGCAGGACGACCTCGCCGGCTGGGGCCGCGAGATCGCCCTTCTGCGGGAAGCCCACGTAGGCTAGTTCTCGTAGTGCTCGACGGCCTCGGCGAGGTTGTCGATAATGCCGATGGACTGGGGGCACATGGCCTCGCAGGTGCCGCACTGGATGCACTTCGACGCGGGGCCCTCGGCGGTTTGCCAGCTGTAGAGGCCCTTTACGAAATCGCGGTCCTCGGTGGTTTTCTCGAGGTTCAGCAGGCTCATGGTCTCGGGAATCTTCACGCCCTCGGGACAGTCCTTCACGCAGTAGCCGCAGTTGGTGCAGGGAATGAGGTCCACGGCGCGCAGGGCGGCAATGGCCCCGTCGATGGCGGCGCGGTCGGCGTCGGTTAAGGCCGTGTGCGCTTGGAAGGTGGCCATGTTGTCCTGCATCTGCTCGAGGGTGGAGGCGCCGGCCAGCACCGTGAGCACGTTCGGCAGATCGAGGCAGAAGCGATAGGCCCACGAGGCCTGGCTCGCCTGCGCGTCGGCAGCGCGCAGCACCTCGGCGCCGCGCTCGGGCAGGTTCGCCAGACGGCCGCCGCGCACCGGTTCCATGATGATAACGGGTACGCCGTGGGCCGCCGCCACTTCCATGTTGCGGGCGGCCTGGGTGACCGGGTCGTCCCAATCGAGGTAGTTCACCTGCAGCTGCACGAAATCGACCTCGGGGTGGGCCGTCAGAATGCGCTCGAGCTCCTCAGGACCGTCGTGCATGGAGAACCCGACGTGGCGGATGAGCCCGTCGGCTTTGGCCTTCGCCACGTAGTTCCACATGTCGTACTCGTCGAACTTGGCCGTGCGCTTGCCGCCCAGGTTGTGCAGCAGGTAGTAGTCGATGTAGTCGACCCCCAGGCGCTCAAGGGAGGTAGGCAGGCACGCCTGAGCCTCTTCCTTGCTCTCGCAGGCCCAGGCCAGGCACTTGGTGGCCAGGGTGTAGGCCTCGCGGGGGTAGCGGTCCACGAGCGCCTCGCGCAGGGCCACTTCCGAGTGCCCGTTGTGGTACACGAAAGCGGTGTCCACGTAGGTGCCGCCCTTCGCGATGAACTCGTCGACCATGGCCTTCACCTGCTCGATGTCGATGGCGGTCACGTCGTCGGGGTCCGTCAGCGGCAGGCGCATGGCCCCGAAGCCCAGCTTGGCCACGCCTTCGAAAGATGCTGTCATGAAGTCTCCTCTCGTCGTTTGACTGAGCTGAATGGTAAGTGTTGGAGCCAGCTCTAAGTCAAGCTTGGCGTTTGACGGCACAGTGAGCGGCGCGAAAGGGTCTCGCGGCGTGGCCCCGTGAGGTTGACGAGAGGTTCGCCCCTTAGCATACTGGCGATGCCGAAGAAAAGGAGGCCCATGCTCGACATTCTCATCGTGGAGGACGACGCCGATCTGCGCGAGCTGTTCGCCATCGTCCTCGGCAAGCACAACTACCATGCCCTGTGCGCCGAAAGCGGCGAGGAGGCCCTTTCCCTGCTGGAGAGCCATCGAGCCGATGCGGCCATCGTGGATGTCATGATGCCGGGCATGAGCGGCTTCGAACTGGTGGCCCTGCTGCGGCAGTCGGGCTACGACCTGCCCATTCTCATGGTGACGGCCCGCGACACGCTGGCCGACAAGCGGGAGGGGTTCCGCGCCGGGGTGGACGACTACGTCGTGAAGCCCATCGACCCCCAGGAAATGATCTGGCGCATAGAGGCCCTTCTGCGCCGCGCGCGCATCGCCAGCGAACGCCGCATCACCGTCGGCGGCACGGTCATCGACCGCGACAACCTCTCCGTGACGCGCGACGGCTGCGACCCCGTTTATCTTCCGCTCAAGGAGTTCCTTCTCCTCTACAAGCTCATGACGTCGCCAGAGCGCATCTTCACCCGCCAGCAGCTCATGGACGAGATCTGGGGGCTGGATTCAGAGGCCGACAGCCACACCCTCGACGTGCACATGAGCCGCCTGCGGGAGCGCCTGCGCGACAACGACGACATCGCCATCGCCACTATCCGCGGCCTGGGCTACAAGGGGGTGGCCCGTGCCTAACCCTCCCCTTCGCCTGACGGCGCGCATCACCGCGCGCCTGCTGCTCGTCATCGGCGGCATCTTCCTGGGAACCGGCGCCATTACCGGCCTGACCGCGGCCTGCGGCGTGCAGCCGACCCACCAGACGATCTTTCTCGCGCTGCTGGCCTCGTGCATTATCGCCGGCGCCTGCGTGGCCGTCGTCGTGAATCGCAGCGGCATCGCCGTCGTGGAAAACGTCAGCAACGCCGCCCGGCAGGTGGCCCGGGGGAACTTCGACGTGTCCCTGCCCGCCACACCCGGCGCCGGGGAGCTCGACGAGATGGCGGAGAACTTCTCCCTCATGGTTCGGGAGCTGGCCGGCATGACGGCCCTGCGCAGCAACTTCGTCGCCAACGTCTCCCATGAATTCAAAACGCCCCTGGCCGCCATCGAGGGCTTCGCGGCGCTTCTTCAGGAAGAGACGCTGGACGAGGCCCAGCGGCAACGCTGCCTTGACGGCATTCTGCGCAACACGCGGCAACTCTCGCGCCTGTCCGGCAACTTGCTGCAACTCTCGCGCCTGGAAAGCCAGCAGATTTGGCCCGCCTTCACGCCGATCGATTTGGCCGAATCGCTCCGCGAGGCCATCATCGACCAGGAGCCCCGATGGAGTGGCAAGGAACTCGAGCTCGACCTCGATCTGGAGGAGGGCATTGCGACGGCCGGCGACAAAGACCTGCTCGCGTTGGCTTGGAAGAATATCATCGACAACGCCATCAAGTTCACGCCGGTCGGCGGCTCACTGACCATTGCCGCATGGACAGAAGGGGGCGACGCGGTTGTTACCATAACGGACACGGGCGACGGCATGGACGAGGAAACGCGCCGGCGGGCCTTCGAGCAGTTCTACCAAGGTGACACGAGCCACCGCAGCGAAGGGAACGGCCTCGGGCTCGCCCTGGTGGGACGCATCGTCGACATTCACCGGGGGCGCATTGCGCTCACAAGCCAGCCCGGGCAGGGAGCGCGCGTAGAGGTGAGACTTCCGAGAATTGAGAATGGCGTGAGCCGCCGGTGAGGTACGGGTGAGGGTGCGGCCCCATCATGGGGGCATCGTAAGGAAATCGATGCAAGGAGGCACATCATGAGCACCCGAAAGCTGGCCTGCGAGACGACATCGGGCGCGTCCCGTACCGCAACGTCCCGTCCGCGCGCGGACAGGCGCCACGACTCGCTGCACCTTCCCAAGCTGGGACGAAGGGGGAAGAAGGCCCTGGACGTTATCCATCTGCTGGCGGCGGCCGTGTGGCTGGGCGGCTATGTTCTCATTTTCGCGCTGCTGCTTGTGCAGGGAACGGGGACGCCGCTCCCCGACCCTTCCGTTCTCGATGATCTGATTGCCACAGCGCGGCTGTGGGCCATCGCGCCGAGCACCTTCGTGCTTATGGCGACCGGGCTTGCCTACGGCCTCTTCACCAACTGGGGGTTCACGCGCTCGACCTGGGTTACGGTGAAGTGGATCCTCTCCCTGGCCATCGTGGGAGCGTCGTGGCACATGCCCCTCACCCCGACGACGGTTTCGGTGGCAAGTGCCGCCATCGCGCTCGTTTTCGTCTTCTCCGTTGCCAAGCCCAAGCTTGGGAAGGCGAAGGCGCGAGGCCGCGCGAGCCGCTCCTAGGGTATCATGGGAGTGCGGAAAGGAGGCAGCGTGGCCCACATCAACCCAGACGATGCCAAGCGGCGGCTGCGGCAAGAAGCCCGGCAGGCGCGCGAGGGCGCCGACCCGCAAGGACGCGCGGCTGCGGATAAGGCCCTGGCGCGCGCCGTGGCCGCAGGTGCCGCTTTCAACGCGGCGTCGATGGTGCTTGCCTACTATTCCGCGGGAAGCGAGGTCGACACCCACGGGCTCATTGCCGAAGCGCTGCGCTGCGGGAAGACCGTGGCGCTGCCCCGCTGCCGACGCGGAGAGCGCGCCATGGATTGGCACATCATCGCGTCGCTGGACGATGCCGCGCCGGGGTATTGCGGCATTCCCGAGCCGGCCGACGATCCGCTCACCCGCATCGACCCGAGCGTGTTCACAGCCGACACGCTGGCGCTTGTCCCCGGGCTTCTGTTCGACGCCCGCGGCTTCCGCCTCGGCTATGGCGGCGGCTACTACGACCGGTTTCTGGCCCAGTTCCCCGGTGTGGCCCTGGGGCTCGCCCGCAAGGGTCAGCTCGTGGAGAGCCTGGCGGCCCTGGGCGCCCTTGACGCGTTCGATCGCCCAGTTAACCTGCTGGCCACGGAACAGGGCGTCAGGGCGACAGGCTGATACAATAGCCTGACCTGTTCGAGAGGAGGCCCCATGGCCAAGCGCATCCTTACTGTTATCGTCGCCGTGCTCGCCGCGCTCATTGTGGCCGTGGGCGCCTACGTGGCCTACGTGGTGCTCACCTACGATCGCCTGGAAGACAACCTGCCCCTCACGCCGGAGGCGCCGCTCAACGAGGCGGCTAGCGCGCCCGAGGCCCTCGCCCCCGGCGACGAGCTGTCGGTCGTCACGGCGAACGTGGGCTTCGGCGCCTATAACGCCGACTTCGACTTCTTCATGGACGGCGGCACGGGCTCGGTGGCGGAAAGCGCCGACGTCGTGCGCGAGGATATCATGGGCACCGCCGAGGCGCTGCGCGGCCTTAACCCCGACTTCATCCTCTTCCAGGAGGTAGATACCGATGGCACGCGCAGCCACCACGTGAACGAGTACGACCTGCTGCGCACGCAGTTCCCCGACGACTGGTCGCTGTTCTGCCAAAACTACGACTCGGCCTTCCTGGCCTGGCCGCTGTACGCGCCCCACGGCGCCAACAAGGCGGGGCTTGCCACGTTCTCGCGGCTGCCGCTGGGAGACTCGCTGCGCCGCAGCCTGCCCATCTCCGAGGGTTTCGGCAAGTTCCTCGACCTCGACCGCTGCTATGCCATCACGCGCGTCCAGGTCGGCGACGCCCAGCTCGCGCTGTTCAACGTGCACCTTTCCGCCTATGGGGCCGACGCCGACATCATGGCGGCCCAGCGCGAGACCCTGTACCGCGATATGGAGGCCGAACGGGCAGCCGGCAACTACGTCATTGCCGGTGGCGACTTCAACCACGACATGATCGGGGTATCGGGCGACGTGTACGGCAACGCCACCGAGGCGGTGGAAAGCTGGGCCAAGCCCTACGACTTCGAGGGCGTGCCAGAGGGCTTCACCGTGGGTGCCAAGGCCAAGCTCGACGCCGTGGGCATGGAAGGGTTCGCCGATGCCGCCACCTGCCGCGACGCCGGGCGCCCCTACGACGGCACGAACGACCGGTGGATCATGGACACGTTCATCTACTCTGACAACATCGAGTGCCTCGACTGCTCGACCGTCGATTTGGATTTCGCCTACTCCGACCACAACCCCGTAATGCTGACGTTCCGGCTGAAATAACCTGTCGGCACCTTGCTCTCGCGCGCTAACAATCCTGCGACACTTGCCCTTTCAGCCCCGTAGAAGCGCTGCCTGCAGTGCACCATAGCCCTGTTGCCCTCTTGCCGGTCGAGAAAAGGAAGATGATCCCATGAGCCTGGTTGCCGCCTATGCCGTTCCCCACCCCCCGCTGATCGTACCCGCCGTGGGACAGGGCCAGGAGGCGGCCATCGCCGACACCATTGCGGCCTACCGGGAAGTGGCGCGCCGCGTGGCCGCCCACCGCCCCGATGTCATCGTTGTCACGTCGCCCCATGCGCCGCTCTACCGCGACGGGTTCTTCATTGCCGACACGCCCGAGGAGCACGGCTCCCTGGCCGCCTTCGGGCAGCCCCAAGAGCGCCTGAGCATTCGCAACGACCTCTCCTTCGCCGAGGCCATTGCCGCGCACCTGCGGCGCCGATCCATCCCCAGCGCCGGAGCACCGCAGGGCGCAGGCGACCTCGACCACGCCACGTTCGTGCCCCTGCACTTCCTGGCCCAAACGATGGACCTCGCCCAGGTGGCCGTGGTGCGCATCGGCCTTTCCGGCCTGAGCGACGCAGACCATCGCTTCTTGGGGCAGGCCATCGCCCAGGTGGCCGAAGAGGCGAACGCGCGCTGCGTGCTTATCGCGAGCGGGGATATGTCCCACAAGCTGAAAGCCGATGGCCCCTACGGCTTCGCCGCCGAGGGCCCGCAGTTCGATAAGGCCGTAGCCGACATCTTCCGCAGCGGGCGCTTGCAAGAGCTGTTCTCGCTGAACGGCACCCTCTGCGAGGAAGCCGCCGAATGCGGGCTGCGCTCCTTCGATATTATGGCCGGCGCCCTGGAGGGAGCTCCCTATACAGCCGAGCTACTCAGCTACGAGGGCCCCTTCGGCGTGGGCTACGCCGTGGCGGCCTTCGAGGTGGAGAACACCCCTGGCGACACCGAGGCGGAAGCGGCTGCCGAGATTCGCGAGAGGGAAGAGCGGGGGCGCGACATCGACCCCTTGGTGGCTCTGGCGCGGGCCAGCGTGGAATCCATCGTGCGCGACGGACGCGTTCTGCCCCTGCCCACCAACCTGCCCGACGAGCTGGCCCACCGCCGCGCTGGCGCCTTCGTGAGCCTGCACGAGCGCGGCAACCTGCGCGGCTGCGTCGGCACCATCGCGCCGACGCGCGCCTCCCTGGCCGAGGAAATCATCATGAACGGCGTGGCCGCTGCCACCGAGGACCCGCGCTTCCCCGCCGTGCGCCCCGACGAGCTGGACCTGCTGTCCTATTCGGTGGACGTGCTGGGCGAGCCGGAGTCCGTGGAGTCGCTGGAGCAGCTGGACCCGAAGCGCTACGGCGTCATCGTGAGCCACGGGTTCAAGCGCGGACTTCTGCTGCCCGACCTCGAGGGCGTCGATACCGTCATGGATCAGATTGCCATCGCCAAGCAGAAGGCCGGCCTGCGCCCGAACGAGCACGCCAAGCTCGAGCGCTTCGAGGTGGTGCGTCACACCGCGGGCGGCGAGCCGCGCCATGAGTGAGCGCGTCGTCTGCCCCGTTTGCCCGCGGGCCTGCGCGCTCGCAGAAGGGCAGCTGGGGCTCTGCCACGCCCGGCGCGCGCGGGACGGGCGCGTGGCAGACGACAACTACGGCCGCGTGACCTCGCTGGCCCTCGACCCCATCGAGAAGAAGCCGCTGGCGCAGTTCCGCCCCGGCTCGCTGGTGCTATCCGTGGGCTCCTACGGCTGCAACCTACGCTGCCCGTTCTGCCAGAACGCCTCCATCGCGTGCGCCGGGCCGACGGACGTGCCCTGGCGCGAAATGCAGCCGTCCGAGCTGGTCGAGCTGGCCGAGTCGGTGCGCGGCCAGGGCAACATCGGCATCGCCTTCACCTACAACGAGCCCCTGGTCGGCTACGAGTTCGTGCGCAATACAGCGCGCCTCGCCCACGAACGCGGCCTTGTCAATGTGCTCGTATCGAACGGCTTCGTGAACCCGGGGCCCTTGGCCGAGTTCCTTCCCCTTATCGATGCAGCCAACATCGACCTGAAGGGCTTCACTCAGGCGTTCTACGACTTCGTCGGCGGCAACCTGGAAACCGTCAAGCGCACTATTGTCGCGATGGCCGCCACCCCCACCTGCCACTTGGAAGTGACCACGCTCATTATCCCCGGCATGAACGACAGCGAACAGGAAATCGCCGCAGCCGCCCGCTGGCTTGCCTCGCTGGATCCATCCATCCCCTACCACCTAACCCGTTTCTTCCCCTGCCACAAGCTGACCGACCGCCCCGCCACCCCCGTAGCCGACGTGCACCGCTTGGCAGACGTAGCACGGCGCTACCTGCCCCACGTATACACCGGCAACTGCTAAGCGGTAGGCGCCATCCTTTCGAAGAGAAGCCACTTTACGCACCCTTTAATTCGAGCTGGCCTGTCGGACGGTTCGGAGTTCACTGATGCACCTAACACGCTAGCTCATTCTCATTCGTCGTCGGACGTTTCCTCTTCCCAGGTTTTCATCAAGTAAAGGCCTTGCTCTTCGCAATAGCGCTCGCAGCTTTCCACAAGCGCGGGGAATTCCTCGACCAGCACTTGCCATACAATTGCCTTGTCTACTGTTCCATAGGCGTGCGCTATGCGGTTGCGCAGGGCGCTCATCTCTCGCATCTCGAAGCCGTATTCGGCTAGCTCTTCGGAGAGCTTGCCACCCTCCTCGGTTACCCGTAGCACGCGATTGACCAAGCCGTCGGCCACCAGATCTTCTTGCGCGCTCGTCGGGTTTAGAAACTGCTCCTCGGTCAACCCGAGATCCTCAAATTGCGCCAGCGTCTGCGTTGCAACGTCATACATCTCCTGGATGCGCAGGGCGTCATTAGGCTTCGCGCTCATAGGCCACTGCCCCTTCCCTCTCGATGGCTTTCGCCAGGTTTCCGTTCTTGATGTGGTCGGCTGTCACAATATCGACTTCCCGGCCCGTCCTGCGCCCAATCGCCTTTTGAAGCCGCGCCACATCGTACAGACTGAACTTTTCCTTCCGATCCACCTCGAGCCGAATGTCAATATCGCTTTCAGCCGTTGCATCACCGCGGGCGAAGGAGCCGAACAGTATCGCACGTTTTATGGCGGGAAAACCCTTGCACTCCTCTGCTATGCAAGAGATCACTGAATCCGCATGGCCAGCCGAACTATCGGGCAGCCGCCGCAGAACCTCCGCAAGCATACGCTCCACCTCGTCCAACCGTGTGTCCGAGTCGCCCTCGGCCTGAATACCAAGCCTGAGATAGTGGAGAAACGCATCGGTCTTCGTAATGCCCGACGATCGAGCATAGTTGGAGACGAGCTCTACCTCGCGCCTCGGAAGGCGCATAGTAACGGGCAGCTTAGCCTCAGCAGTTACAGTCATAGGTCACCTCGTATCACGTTTGCAGTACATATTGTATCACGTATGCGATACGCTACACTGCAAGCATCGAACTGAGGAAGAAAGGACGCATCTATGATCACTACCACGACTCCCGCCATTGAGGGCTACCGCATTACCGGCTACTACGGCATCGTGTTCGGCGAGGTTATTACCGGCATCAACTTCCTGCGCGATTTCGGCGCCGGCATCCGCAACATCGTGGGCGGCCGCTCGGAGGGCTACGAGGAGGAGCTTATGCAGGCGCGCACCCAGGCCATCGCCGAGATGGAGCAGCGCGCCGCGGCACTCGGCGCCCACGCCATCATCGGGGTGGACGTCGACTACGAGGTGCTCGGCCAGGGAAACATGCTCATGGTAAGCGCCTCGGGCACTGCCGTCACCGTGGAGGCACGCTAGAGCGTGGCGAGAAAGCGGTTCCAGCCGGCTTCGCCCTGGGGGTTCTGCTTGAAGACGCCGGTGGCTACGAGTACCTGGTAGAAGGCGCGGCTGGCCTCGTCTTTGATGTCGGGCAGTTCGGCGGCCAGGCGGGCAGGCAGGATGGCGCGGCCCATGATCTCGATGAGGCCGATGTTCTCCTTCTTGATATGGAAGAGTGACTCGTCGGGGTGGAAGAGCCCGTAGGGGCGCTCGGGGGTAGTGCGGTTATTGCGCAGGACGAGGTCTATGACGTAGTCGGCGCCTTCGCGCCAGAGTATGGGGTTCAGCGTGTTGTGCTGAACAGAGCCCGCGGCGGCCCAGATGCCACAGTCCTCGTCGGAGAAGACGCGCCATGCCTCGATGACTCGGGTCGCGGCCGCGGCCAGAGCCGCCCGGTCGCCTGTGCGCAGGCGGATGACCGAGGCCGGCCACGCCACGATGGCCGCCTGCACCTCAGGGACATCTGAAAACGGGAACGGGCGCGAGAGGGGCGCGTCCATGAGAGGGAAGCGGTAGCGGCCGCCCTGGAAGTGGTCGTGGGACAAAATGGAGCCGCCCACAATGGGCAGATCGGCGTTCGAGCCGATAAAGTAGTCCGGGTACGCGTCGCAGAAGTCGAGAAGACGCATGACGGTGGCACCGTCGATTTTCATGGGGCGGTGCTCGGGGGCGGCCACGATGAGGTGCTCGGGGAAGTACCCGTAAGGAGAGTACCACCAAGCCCAAGGCTCTCCCTGCAGTTCCACCGTGCGCACCTCTTCGCCCGTGCGCGCCAAGTGCGCCGGCGCGTCAGGCGTGACAGGTACCCAGCATAAGTCACAGGCGCCACAACCCTCCGTAGGGCAAGGGCTCTGCCCTTGCCACTCGGCCTGCGCGTCTTCCTCGGTGGGCGGAAAGGGCATGGCCCTTTCCCTACGGAGAGTTGCGGGTTGCGTGTCTTTTCCGGCTGACGGAAAGGGCGTGGCCCTTTCCCTACGAAACGTCCCTGAGCCTTCATGGGCCGCCTCTGCATCACGAGAAGCAGCGGCGGCGATGGCTTTTGGGTCTTTCTCGGGCTTGGCGAGGTTGATGGTGATGTCGAGGGTTCCGGCGGGGCTTTCTGCCTTCCACTGAGGGTTTTCGCGCCACGCATCCGTCGGCCGATAGCTCACGACAGCCTCCGCGCCCGCACGCCGGCACCACCCACTTCAACCTGACGGCAGGCCTCGTAGCCCAAAAGCCCGTCCATGGCCTCGGTAAACGCAGCCGCCTCGTCGGCGGGCACGAAAGCCAGCACCGAGCCGCCGAAACCGCCGCCGTGGATGCGCCAAGCGCCGCGCTCGCCCAGCAGGTGGGCCGCCAAGCTCTGGATGACCATGGCCGGCTGGCGCGTCTCCGACCCCGGATCGCGCAGCGAGACGTTCTGCAGAAACTGCGCCGAAGAGGCCCCGGACAGCCGCACGCAGCGCAGGAACAGGCCGAAATCGCCCGCCGCCAGCGCCGCGGCCTGGCGGTTCACCCTATCCACCTCGTCGAAATAGTGCAGCGCCCGCATAACACGATGGTCGCCCAGCTCGGCGCGCAGCTCGCCGATGCGGCTGAGCAGCGCGTCGACCTCGATATCGCCCAGGCGCGAGGCCCCCAGCGCATTGGCCACCATGCGCATGTCGGCGGGAATGGCGGCGAACTCGTCGTTGTGCAGCGAGTGGTCTTGGCGGCTGTCCACGAGCACGGCGGCGAAGCCGGCCCCCTCGGCGTCGAACTCGATAGGGGTCACCGTGGGCACCGCCTCGGCGAAGTCGAGCAGCACCGCGCCGCCGCAGGCGCTCGCCAGCTGGTCTTGGGCGCCGCAGGGCTTCCCGAAGAACCGTTGCTCGGCATCGACGCCGGCCAGGGCCAGAGCCACCGGGTCAAGCCGCAAGAAGCCGTCGGGCGCCACGGCCGCGCCGCCGAACAAGCCCTCAAGGCAGGCCCCCACCATCACCTCGAAGGCCGCTGACGATGACAGGCCGCAGCCCGGCGGCACATCGGAGCAGGTGACCAGGTCGAAGCCGCGCAGCTGGCCGCCTCGGGCCGCGAAGGCCGCCGCCATGCCGCGCACCAGAGCGCTGGGCTCCTGGCGCTCCACCTTGCGGGGAACATCCCAGCCCGCCTCGTCCAGGTCTATCTCGTCGATACCAAACCCCTCCATGACCACGCGAATGCGGCCGGTGCCGTTCGGCGCCGCCAGGCCCCAGGTACGCTCGGCGATGGCCGCGGATATCACGCGGCCGCCCTGATGGTCCACGTGGTTGCCCGCCACCTCCATGCGCCCCGGCGCCGACGCCAGCACGAAGAAGGGCCGGCTGTTCGGCGAGACAGTGCCCTGTGAGACAGTAGCTTCGTCGGCCAACGCTTCGCCGAACGCCTTCGCGAACAACTCTTCCAAATACGCGAGCTTCTGCGCTTCAACCTGCGACTCAGGCATCGTCTGCCTCCTTCAGTTTGTTCACCTTGCGATCGTAGGTGAGAAGCCCGTTGGTCTCCTCCTCCACATCGGACAGCTGCGTGTACACGAGCACTGACAGGCCCCGCGCCTCAAGGGCGGCCGCCTCGTCCAGCTGGCGCGCCACCTCGCAGCGCCACGCCTCGGCCGAGTCGAAGGTCCCGTAGCCGTAGCTTTCCCGGTAGGCGCTGTGATCTGGCACCGCCAGCACCGCGCCCCCGAACTCCGAAAGCGCGAACGCCCGGCTGCCGCGCTCGCGCACGTAGCCGGCAAGACGCAAGGGATGGTCGCGGTACACCTTCAACTTGCGGAAGTAGTTGTGAGCGCTTTGGAAATCGCCGGCGTGCTGGTCGTACCATCCGCTTGTGGCATCGACGGGCCGCGTCGGGTCGAGCCGGTGCACCTTCTCCGCGGCGCTTACGGCGTCGAACTGCCCCCAGCCCTCGTTGAACAGGCACCAGCAGGCCACGCAGGGGTGGTTGCGCAGGTGATCCACCGTGCGCCGGCACGCCACGAGCCACCGCTTCTGGTAGGGCGCCTCGGCCCCGCCCAGCTTCGCCTGATGTTCCGGCACGCGGTCGTCGTAGCGCCCCCAGCTTCCGCGCCACAGCGTCGGCTTGAAGCTCGTCTCCCAGCTATCGTAGGCGCCCCCGCCGCTCACCATGTCCTGCCACACGAGCATGCCCAGGCGGTCGCAATGGTAGTACCACCGGTCGGCCTCCACCTTCAGGTGCTTGCGCAGCATGTTGAAGCCGGCGTCCTTCATGGCCTGAATGTCGTGGATGAACGCCTCGTCGTCCGGGGCCGTCATGAGCCCGTCGGACCAGTAGCCCTGGTCGAGCACCCCGCGCACCAGCAGCGGCTCGCCGTTGAGGAAGACCCGCGCGCGGCCGCCATCGCCGGCGCGCACTTCCACCGTGCGGAACGCCGTGTAGCTGTAGACGACGTCGGTGCCGAAGCGCACGGTCAGGTGGTAGAGCACCGGGTCATCGGGACTCCACAGGCGCACATCTTCCAGCGGCACATCCAGGCGCAGGCGTCGCAAGGGGGCGCCGGGCCGTTCGGCCACCGGCGTCGACCCCTCTTCCACCCGCGCCTCGGCGGCGCCCACGGCGCGACCGGCGTCATCGGTTACATACAGACGCACGAGCCCCGCCTCGCCCGCCACTTCCGCATCGACGCCGAGGCGCGATGCGGCCGCGTCAGGATGCAGCCCCAGGGCACGCACATGGCGCTCGGGTACTACCTCGAGCCACACCGGCTGCCAGATGCCGCTTTGGGCGGTGTACCAAATGCCGCCGCGCGCCAGGCGCTGCTTGCCGCGCAACTGGCCGGCCTGGTCGGTGGCATCACGCACGCACAGGGCAATCTGGCAGGCAGAACCCTCGGGGGGCGCGCCGACGCCATGGGCGCCGTCGCTGTCACCGTCGGCCGGGTCACCCTCGCCCGCGCCTTCCCCCCCTCTCTCGCCTGCCGCCGCAAGCGCGTCGGTGATATCGAAGGTGAACGGCAGGTAGCCGCCCTCGTGGGTGCCCACGCGCCGCCCGTTTACCCAGCAGGCGCAGGCGTAGTCGACGGCCCCGAAATGCAGCAGGCAGCGCTCCCCCTCCCGCAACCGCGGCGCCTCGAAGGTTTTCTCGTACCAGAGCAACTCGCCGGGAAGCAGCTGACGGCGCACCCCCGAAAGCAGCGCCTCGGGCGAGAAGGGAACGAGAATGCGCCCGTCGAAAGCATCGGGCGGCCGAAGCACGGCATCGGAGGTAGCCGCCACGATGGCGTAGCGCCAGAAGCCGTTCAGCGAGGTGAACTGGTCGCGGGCGAACTGCGGGCGCGGGTGCTCGCTGCGGCAGCGGTACGGGTCCAGCTTCTCGCCCCAGGGCGTCAGCAGCGGCCGGGGCTCGCCCAAGTCGCGGTCTTTCGGAGCGCTCGCCAGCATGCGCTTGATATCCACCGGTTCGCTCCTTTCCGCAGCCCTTCGAAAAACGGCCCGCCGCCGTTGCCGGCGCGGGCACGTTTCGCTTCTTTAGATGATAACCGATGCAGCCGCACGCGGCGCAACCGTAACCGACTCGACAGGCGCCCTAGGCGACGTTTTCCACCGCAGCGGCATCGGCAGACAGCATGCGCGTCACCACATCGACGAGCACCTCGTCATCAGCGTCGGGGTGCGTGCGCAGGTAGCTCACAAGCCCCACGATGAGCACGTAGAAGGCCTCGTATAAATGGTCGGAGGGCAGCCCGTACTTCGTGTGGTCCTCGATGGGGTGCGCCACCAGGTAGGCCGCGCTCTGCGAGGCGAACCGGTTCAGGAACTCCAAGTACAGCGCCGCATTCTCCTGGGCCGACAGGGAAAGGCGGAAGGTGTTCTTCTCGAACAGCACCTGGCGCATGATCTTCACCATGGAGGGAAGCGAGTCCTCGGTCGACTGCTGCGACTGGTTCTCGTGCCAGCGACGCAGCGCCTCGAGGAAGTCGGTGATGTACTGGTCGAGCACCGCGGCGGTCACTTCGTCTTTGTTCTGGAAGTAATGGTAAAACAGCGAGCGCGTGACCCCGACATGGTTGGTGATGTCTTGGATGGAGGTGTGGGCGAGGCCCTTTTCCTCATACAGCTCGCGCGCCGCAACGACTATCTCGGCCGATCGCTTGGCCGTGTCGTTGCTTCGCAGCACTTCTCGGCAAGCGCCGCGCGCGTTTCTTGGTGACAATTGCATGGGGAACCTCCCGTCGCCCAACATTCCGACCCGTGCAACCGCCCGGCTCGGACAGGGATAAATACGTACGTTTTAGCGGGAAGTACCTTACGGCTTCATGACAGCCGTAGCTTTCGCGTCAGGTCTCTGTTACCTCGCTGTCATTAAGGTTTTACCGTGCATTCAGAAAAACGGCTGACTCTGTGTAAATAACTTATATTATGCGAATGCCCTACGCTAGGGTATTGCCAGGGTATGAAAGAGAGCCCCGCGTATCCATGGCGGGGCTCTCCTGAAGAGACGTGTCAATAACACGCCTCTGACGTGGTTTTATGCAGCGTGCGCTATTCCGTGACGCGGGCGGCCACTACTTCGCCGACGTTCTTGCCGAACACCTCGATGTCGCACACGGCGTTGCCGCCGATGCGGTTGTTGCCGTGGATGCCGCCGGTCACCTCGCCGGCCGCGTACAGGCCGGGGATGGGGTTGCCGTCGGCGTCGAGCGCCTCGTTGTTCACGTTGATGCGGATGCCGCCCATCTCGTGGTGAATGCCCGGGGCCACCTTGATGGCGTACATGTTGCCATCCTGGAACACGATGCAGCCCTGAGTGCGGCCGAACTCGTCGGCAGCGCCGCCGGCCAGCTGGTTGTAGGCCGCCACGGTGGCCGCGAGCGCATCGGCCGGCACGCCGATGATCTCGGCCAGTTCCTCAGTAGAGGCGCCCTTCGACACGAGCCCCTGCTTCTCCAGCTTCGCCACGGCCTTGTTGGCGTCGTAGACCTGCTGGTCGAACACGCACCAGGCGTAGCCATCGGTTTGGGCCAGCTCGGCAGCCGACACCTTGTCGCGGGTAGACATCTCGTCGAAGAAGCGGTTGCCCTCGGCGTTCACCAGAATGGCGCCCGTGCCGCGGATGCCCTCGGCCACCAGCGCGTGGGACGACTGCTCCACGGTCGGGTGAATTTGAATCTGATCCATCTGAATGAGCTCGGCGCCCACGTTCTGGGCAAGCACGTAGCCGTCGCCGGTGGCGCCGGGCTGGTTGGTGCTGACGAAGCCCTCGAGGTCGGGACGGTACTGGGCGATCATCTCGGGGTTCGAACCCAGGCCGCCGGCGGCCAGGATGACGGCCTTCGCGTTGTAGACCGTCGGCTGGTTGCCGTTGTTGGCCTTCACGCCCACCACGGCGCCGTCATCGGTCACAAGCTCGGTCACCTCGCACTCGTTGTAGATGGGAATGCCGCGCTCCTGAGCGGCGGCCACCAGGCCCGGCACCAGCGTTGCGCCCACGGCCGAGCCATCAGTGGGACGGTGGCAGCGCTTCACCGACATGCCGCCGGTCTGGCTGATGTTGTCCAGCGTGATGCCCAGGCTGTCGAGCCAGTCGATGGCGCCGGCGGAGTTCTCGCACATGAACGTGACCAGCTCCGGATCGCCGGTGTTGTGGCCGCCGTCGAGGGTCTCCTGAATGAACAGGTCGGTGCTGTCCTCGATGCCCTGCTCCTTCTGGAACTTCGTCTCCGAGGCGTTCATGCCCGAGGACGAGAAGTTGGTGTTGCCGCCGTTGACGCCCATCTTCTCGAGCACCACGACGTTTTCCACGCCGGCATCGTGGGCCGCGATGGCCGCCGACAAACCCGCGCCGCCGGCGCCCACGATAACCACGTCGTAGTCGCTGTTCTCAACCGGCGCCTTCTCGGCGGCGCTGCCGATGTGCTTGGGGGCGCAGCCCGCCAAGCCCAGCACGCCCAAGGCGCCCACGCCCGCGATAAACCCGCGGCGACTCACGGAGACAAGGTCGTTCATTCCAGCCATGATAGTTCCTTTCACGAATGGCCAAACATTCGCAACGGGACGCGCACGCCCCTTCCTGCTGGAACTAGCTTATCTTGCCCGAATGCCTCATCGATGAGCCAAACCGCGCACGTTTTCCCTGCGTATGGAACCTGACAGCAACGGACACGCCCCCGTTGACAGCCCGTTACGCCACCGCGGGAAGCGCGCTTACCGCCTCGGTGATGCGTGCGAAATCACCGGAATGGGCCACGTAGGTTTCGAAGTCGCGCGTCGTGAGGCTTTCCGCCCCCTCACACCGGGTGAGGGCACCCAGGCCGAAGCCGATCTGAGGTGCGCGATCCCACTCAGCGACCAGCACCGGGTCCTCGAACCCCGGCTTCGCAAAGGTGCCGGGGGCGTACTCGACAAAACCGCCCTCCGCCAGAATCGCACGAGCACGGGCCAGTTGGGCCTCGGCGATCCCATCGTCGGCCGCCTTGGGACCTGCGGCCCGCACAAGACGCAGATGTACGGCGGGGGTGCGCAGAAACTCAACCACCGAGCGACGGAAGTTCTCGCCGTCGGTGCCTTCATAGCCGTAGAGCAGCACGATGCCCAAGTTGTCGCGGGAGGCCGCATGAAGGAAATAGTCGCAGATCACCGGCAGATCGCCCAGGTTCTCCCGGGTGTTCACCAGCGAGTATCCCTTGGGAAACAGCGACATCATCTCGAAGTCGAAGCGGGTGACGCCGGCCCTCTTCAGAAAGGGCATAGAGGCGCCACTGATGTTGGCAATGGCGGCCTCTAAGGACACCGGCGCCTCGTCGGCCACGGCAAAGCCGCTGCGCACCAGGCGCATCACCTCCGCGATATCTTGGGCGTTGGCCATGCTCGCAATGCCGCCACCCCACCGGATAGCAGTCACACGGCAGTCGCCGAATTCGCCGGCGTTGGCCGCAACCTCGCGTTTCAGCGCTTCCATGTAGCGGTGGGCCCGCGCAGAGTCCCACCCCTCGACAAGCTCGCGGCCGTCCCAGTCGGCCTTGCGCGTGATAAGGGGAACTTCGAACTTCATAACGATGTCGTGCATTGCTGCTCCTCTTCTCAAGGGCCGCCCCGATACGTCGGGGCGGCCCGAGGGGGTCACACAAGTTTGGTAGACCTTAGGCCAGGTCGTTCACCGCGGCCTCGGCGGCGCAGTAGCCGGTGGTCAGCGCGAAGCCGCAGCTGTTGCCGGCCGTGGGGGTGCCGTACTGGATACCGTAGCGGTTGCCGCAAGTGTTGCCGGCGGCGTACAGGCCGGGGATGGCGGCCTTCGCGCCGTCAGTGCAGCGGTACTGGCCGTCGGTGTTCACGCCGGACAGCATCACCAGGCCGTTGGAGGGCTGGCCGCCGGTGGCGCCGAAGCTAGCGAAGAAGGGGGCGTCCTTGATGGGGAACAGGCACTGCGGGTCGCAGCCCCAATCGGTGTCGCGGCCGGCCTCGCACAGCTCGTTGTAGCGGGCGACTTCGGCCAGGAAGTTCTCCTTGGCCTCGCCGGTGTAGCCTACGATGTCGGCCAGCTCTTCCAGCGTATCAGCGGCCCACACGTTGGAATACTCCTTGCCGAAGCGGGCGAAGGAGCGCACGGGGAAGCCATCGGGGCCGGTCTGGTAATCGGCCATGTTCTGGCGCACCTCTTCTACCATGTAGTCGGAGGAGCGGTCCATGGTCTCGTGGCCGTAGCCCTGGTAGGACAGGTAGGTCTCCCAGTTGGCGTCAGTCACGTTCACCAGCAGGCTGTCGTCGGGCATGAGATCCAGATGCCCGTTGGAGCCGAACTTGTACATGGACTCGTTGTAGATGCGCTTGCCCTCCGGGCCGAAGCACGGCCACGCGCCGCCGAAGGCGAAGCCGGGAGCGCCGTTCTTGCCGATGGACATGCCGGCGCGCGGGCCCGCCTCCATGGTGCCGCCGGCCCACATGATCATACGGATGCCAGAACCGTCGCGGCCCATGCCGCCGATCATCTCGGGGTCGGTGCGGTCGGCGCCGTAGGCCCAGGCAAGGTTGCGCATAGAGTCGGACAGATCCAGGCGCATGTCGGGGTTGCCGCCGTAACCGCCGGCGCACACGATAACGGCCTTGGCGTCGATCTGCTGGTAGTTGCCATCGATGTCCTGGAAGATGGCACCGGTCACGGCACCGTCGTCGCCCTGGATCAGACGCAGCGCCTGATAGCCCCAGGCCACCTTGCCGCCGAGGTTCTCGAGGCTCGTGTGCAGCGAGCGGATGACAAAGGGCCACATGTTGATGTTGGTCTCCTCGTCGCGCCACTGGGTCATGGCAGGCCAGGACCACTGGCCGGCGCACTGGCCGGAGAAGTTCTCGTTGCCCTTGTAGTTCGAGGTCTTGGCGTACTTCTCGGTGTACTCGGCGGGAATGTGGTCGGCCATCATCCAGTCGAGCATCTCGCCGGAGCGGAATGCGTAGTCGTGCACGATCTGCAGGTTCACATGGCCGAGCGCCTTGCGGACGTACTCGTTCATAACATCGATGGGATCAACCTCGGGCGTGCCCTTGTCCAGGAAGATCTTCGAGTTGTAGCAGGCCATATCGCAGGCGTACTCGTCGTACTCGTCGTAGGTCTGAGACTCGGCAAGGATGACGCTCTTGCCCATCTCCTGGGCGCGCAGGGCAGCCACCGAACCGGCGTTGCCCGCGCCGATGACCAGAATGTCGCAGGACTCGGTGCCGGCGATATCGGTGATTTCCGGCGCCTCGCCGAGCCACGCCGGCACGTTCTGCATGAAGTCGGCCGGGGTGATGCCCAAAGGATCGCCGCCCGGCGCGAACTGCAGGGCGCCGTCGCCCTTCTGCACGATGAACTCCTCGGGGGTAGCGGCGGCCACGGCACCCTCGGTCATGTTGCGGTTCAGCAGGCTCATCTGCGACATGACGTCGTAGGAGCCGGTCTCGGCCAGGCCCTCGCCAGCAGCGGCAGCGGCCGGAGCGGCAGCCTCAGAGGCGGCCCCGCTCGGCGAGCAGGCAGCCAGCGCGCCCAGCGCGGCCACGGACATGGTGCCGGCGGCGGCACCCTTCAGAAACGAACGACGAGAAAGATTCTCTCCCATTTCCCTTCCTTCCCTTGGTGGGTCGGCGCCCGCCCTGCCCCGCAAGGCATTGGGAGGGGGTTTGCCTCGCGAGGCAGGCGGACGCCGTCGAATAATCATGCCGCCCAAGCGGCGTGGCTCGCACCTTACGCCCCGTTGGAACCTGCCGCCATCGCTGAAGCTGGTGAACCGTCCTGGTGCCTTATCGCGGAAGGAGGTGATTTGCGGTCATCACGGCACAAAAGCGCATCACTGAAATGAGTGAAAAGAACGTTTAGCCTGGTCAAATCTGCAAGGCCCTTGACAGCAGCCCATCGCGAAAGCCGTGTTATGCGTTATGATGGAACCCTCGATTCTTGGGAGGGAATACGATGGATCACATGCAAACGGACCTTCGGGGCCGCAGAGCCTCTGCCGTAGTCGGCGCCGGCTTTTTGATGGGCGGTATCCGAGGCGTTATGGACTTTCCCAACGCCGCATGGGGAACCGATCGCGCCGACGGCTGCCTGCTCTTCAACGAGAGCCTTTGCGTGGCGATCGTCGTCATCGGTCTCGCGTGGTTTCTCGTTCAGCTGACGGGAAGCGGCTCCCGCGACAGCGTTATTGCCCGCTTCCCGCTTGCTGCCGCACTCGCAGGCACGGCCGCCCTTGTGTGCGGCGCCCTTGTTCTCGGAGCTTGGAATACGGGCATTCCCGTCCACGCGGCCCTGCTTTCCCTGGGAGGCATCGCTTTCGCCGCCGGGGTGCTTATCGTCGGCGCGCAATGGCTCGGCCTGTTCGCCCTGCTCGACGTCGCCGTGGCTCTTCGCTGCACGGCCCTATCGGTTGCCCTCGCCGGATGCCTGCGCTTCGCCCAAACCGCTCTCCACCATCCCGTGGCATCAACGGGATTCACCCTCATGCTCCTGCTGTTGTCTGTTGCAGCCCTGGCAAGCGCACTACGCCTCGCCCGCAAGGGCGCCGTCTCAGGCAAGGACATCGGCACCGCCGTTCCGGAGGCGGAAGGGGAAACGAGCCGACGCGATCAACTCAAGCAGCTGGCGCTTCTCCTTTGGATGCCGCTTGTCGCCGCCATGCTCGCCGGCTTCATTCAGGGCCTTGTCTGGAATCCCTCCATGTCTCAGACCAGCGCCCTTACCGGGCTGTCCCTTCGTGCTCTCAGTATCGGAATCGGCCCCCTAGTAGCGGCCATCATCGTTTTGGCGGCCGTTAGCCGCAGTGTGGGCATCCTGGAGGTGCGTCGCCTGCAGCGCATCGGGCTACCTGTCGCCATGGCAGTGCTCCTCCTCTACCCCATGGTCGGGCCCAGCGAGGGCCTCATGGTCGACGTAGGCGAAATTGTTCCCCAGGCCGGCTTCTCCATGGTACTCATCCTTATCTGGAACGCGCTGGTTATTGCGGCACGGCAGTTCCGCGGCGCCGGCGCACTCGTCTGGACGGCGAGCGCCGCCCTGCTGGCCGCCACCTATCTGGGCGGCCTCCTGCTCATCGCCATGGTCGGCACGGGCGGTCGCGACCTTTGCCTGGTTCTTCTTACGATGTACCTGGTCATGCTCTCGCTATCCCTGGCACAAGACACCCAAACCGAGCGCCACGGCCGCGTTGCCGACGAGTTGCGCCCCGATGCCTTCCTGCACCGCCGCTGCGAAGAGCTCACTGCCCAATTCGGCATCTCGCCGCGGGAAAAAGAAGTGCTCTTCTACCTGGGCCGTGGCTACAACCACACCTATATCGCCAAGAAGCTCTTCGTGTCCGAGAACACCGTGCGCACCCACGTGCGTCACATCTACGGCAAATTAGACGTCTCGTCGCGCGAGGAGCTTCTCGACCTGATTGACGAGAACTAGCTTACTGCTCGCCGAGGAGCATGCCGGCGGCTACCTGGTCGGCCGCTGCGTCGCCGGCCACGGCGCGCAGCACGGCGATGCCGAAGTCGAGCGCAGTGCCGGGGCCCTCGGAGGTAATGAGGTTATCGTCGACGACCACCTTGTCCTTCATATACACGCCGCCCGGGAAGACCGTCTCGCAGCCGGGGTAGCAGGTGGCACGGCGTCCCTCGAGCAGCCCGAGTTCGGCCAGCACCGTGGGGCCGGCGCAGATGGAGGCCACCATCTTGCCCGCCGCCATGCGCCGCTTGAGCGCCTCGCCGAGCTTCGCGCACTTCCCGAGGTTCTCCACACCGACCGAGCCGCCGGGCACGATGACGACGTCGAAGCCGTCGAGGTCGGCGTCTTCCACGAGCGCATCGGCGATAACCGGCACATCCTGGGCGGCAGTCACGTCCTTGCGGCCCATAATCGACACGGTCGTCACCTGCACACCGCCGCGACGCAGGGCGTCGAGCGGCGCCACTGCCTCAACCGGCTCGAACCCATCGCCAAGCATAATCGCTGCTGTCTTAGCCATTACATCCGTCCTTTCGTTGGAAATACTTACAGGAGAATAATAGGGACAAGGCCGCCGAACGCACTCCGAGAAACCTACGCGCTGCGCACAACTGTTACCAGACCGCGACACCTCACGCATGCCCCTCCCGCAGAAACAACGGGTGCCGCTTCTGCAGCTACCGTGCGACTTGCGCGCCTACAGCGCGTCGGTGTCCAGCCACAGCGTGAAGGGGCCGTGGTTCACCAGGGCCACGTCCATCATGGCGCCGAACTCGCCTGTTGCCACCTTAAAGCCGTCGGCACGGGCCAGGTCGGCGAAATACTCGTACAGGCGATTCGCAATAGCCGGGTCGCCCGCCTCGGTGAACGAGGGGCGGTTGCCCTTCTTGCAGTTGGCATACAGCGTGAACTGGCTCACCACGAGCACTTCCCCGCCCACGTCAGCCAAGCTCAGGTTCGTCTTGCCCTCGGCATCGTCGAACACGCGCAGCTTCGCGATCTTGCGCCACAGGCGCTCGGCCTCGGCCTCGGTGTCGCCATGGCCCACGCCCAGCAGAATGGCGAAGCCTTTCCCGATAGCGCCGACTTCGCGGCCCTCCACCGTCACGCGCGCCTCGCTCACGCACTGCACCACTGCCCGCACGGCAGCCTCCTTTCGCCCTTGCACCTGTAATCGTCCAGGCTCCATTCTGGCACGTTTTCTCGAGTTGTTAACGCAAGGCCCCTCATTCGGTGGTATGTTTTTGACTTCGAACTGCACGAGGAGGCACAATCTGTGATTATCGGCATCACCACCACGCTCAACGAGGCCGACGGCTACCAGCGCGTGAATGTGGAATACATCAACCGCGTGGCGGCCACGGGCGCCGTGCCGCTGCTGCTCACGCCGGTGCGCGGGGGCGCCGAAGCGAACCGCAAGCTCGCCCAGGAGGTCATCGGGCTTGTGGACGGCCTGGTCATCACCGGCGGCGGCGACATTCACCCGCGCTACTACGTGCCGGCGCCCGATACCAACCGCGACGGCATGGCCATGGAGGACGTGGCCCATCTGGGCTGCGGGTCCTCCTCGTCGTCGCGCTGCCGGTCCACCGGAGCCGAGGTGCCGTTCTGCGGCCACTACGTGCCCGATGCCGCCTTCGACGTGGCCATGGGGGCACTGCCCGATGTGGACGAGGTGCGCGAGCTGGACGGTCGCCACGTGATGACCACCACCGACGGCCCGCGCATTCCCTGTCTCGACGGCCTGCTGGCCGTGAACGTGGAACGCGACGGCTTCGAGCTGGAGCTGGCCCGTTTGGCCTGGGAGCGCGACCTGCCCACGCTCGGCATCTGCCGCGGCATGCAGGTGATGAACGTGGCCCTTGGCGGCAGCCTCTACCGCGACCTGTACAACTGCGGCATCACCGAGCGCGGGCATCGCCAGGAACCGCCCTACGACAACCCCACCGACGAGGTGATTGTGGCCCAGGGGAGCCTGCTCGCCTACGCGCTGGGCGCCGAGGAGCCGCTTGCCATCAATTCCATGCACCACCAGGGCATCGACCATATTGCCGCACCCCTTATCGTGAGCGCCCGTGCCACCGACCGCGTGATCGAGGCCGTGGAAGACCCCCGCAAATCCTTCTACCTGGGCGTCCAGTGGCACCCCGAGTACCTCGATCGCCACCGCGGCATTTTCAGCGCCCTGGCCTCCGCCGTCCGCTCGGCGCAGGCGTCATGAGCGAGCTCTTCCTCCCCTTCCCCGAGCCGCTGCGCGAGGGAGTCATCCTGGCGCGGCCGAACCGCTTCATCATGGATGTCGACTTCGGCGACGGCGAGCCGGTGCGCTGCCACTGCCCCGCCGTCTCGCGCATCGGCGGCCTCGACCTGACAGGGCGCCCCTGCCTGGTATCGGACTCCCACAACCCGAAGCGCAAGATGCCGCTGACCGTGGAGGCCTATTCGCTCGCGCGCCCCGACGACCGCCCGAAGGCCTGGATCGGCATCAACCAGAACGCCTCGAACCGCTACGTGGAGCATTTCCTGCGCGAGGGGGCCTTCGAGGCCATTACCGGGCCGGTTGCCACGGTGCGCCGAGAGGTGCCCCTCGGCAACTCCCGCCTCGATTTCCTCGTGAATGACGATTTGTACCTGGAAGTGAAGACGCCCCTCGTGCAGATGCAGACCGCCATCCCCGCCTACGTGCCGCGGTTGCCCGAAGTGCCCTTCAACTCCACCGAGCGCGCCCTGCGCCACCTGCGCGAGCTGGCCGCCTCGCTGGAAACCCACGAGCGGGCGGCCATCCTCTACTGCCTGTACTACGACAACTTCGGCTTCCGCTTCTATCACGGCACCACCTACGAGGAGGTGCTCGCCACGGTAGACGCCTGCCGCGCCGCTGGCGTAGAGCTCTGGCAGGCCGACTTCGAGGTAACCTCGCAAGGCGTCGCCCTCAAACGCTGCTACGAGTTGGAGGAGTGGTAAGCGCCGCCCTCGCCCCGAACGGAGCAGGGCCGGAACGAATTCCTAGCGCTCTTCGCCTTCCTCTGCAGGGGCCGCATGGTCGGGCACGTAGCCGCGGTTGTCGGGGATGATGAAAATGAACACGAGCGAGCTCAACAGCAGGAAGAACGGGTAGAACAGAAACGGCATGATCTGGAAGGCCGTGATGGTGAACCCGAGCTCGGTGCAGGCCGAAATAGCCACGAGCATCTGGGCACCGTAGGGAATGACGCCCTGGAACACGCAGGAGAACGTATCCAGAATGGAGGCCGTCTTGCGACGCGAGATGTCGTAGGTCTCGGCCATCTCGTGGGCGATGGGGTTCGCCATGACGATGGCCACCGTATTGTTGGCCGTGGCAATGTCCATGGCGCCCACGAGCAGGCCCATGCCGAGCTGGCCGCCCTTGCGGCTGCGGAACAGGCGCTTGATGCCGTTGAGCAGGGCCACGAAGCCGCCGTTCTCGCGGATGAGCGCGCAGATGGCGCTTACGAGCACCGCCACCATGGTGGTCTCGAACATGCCGGCCGCGCCCGTGCCCATGTTGCCGAGCAGGTCGGTCGCCGGCACCGCGCCCGTGGCCACCACGATGATGGAGCCGGCCACAATGCCCAGCAGCAGCACGATGAACACGTTGATGCCCACGATGCCGCCCACGAGCACGATCAGGTAGGGCACGAGCTCGATGAGGTTGTAGTCGTTCTGCACCGTGCCGGAGATGTTCGTACCGAAGGACAGCACCAAAATGATGACGAGGGTCACGAGCGCCGCCGGCAGCGCGATCTTGAAGTTCTCGCGGAACTTGTCCTTCATCTGGCAACCCTGGCCCTGGCAGGCGGCGATGGTGGTATCGGAGATGAACGAGAGATTGTCACCGAACATGGCACCACCCATGACCGAGCCCACGCACAACGGCAGGCTGAAGCCGGAGGCCGCCGACACCGCCACGGCGATGGGGGTAATAAGCGTGATGGTGCCCACCGACGTGCCCATGGACACCGACACGAAGCAGCTCACCACGAAGAGCACCGCCACGGAATACTCCGCCGGAATGACCGACAGCATCAGGTAAGCCACCGACTCGGCCGAGTCGCGCCCGACAGTGCCCACGAACACGCCGGCCGCCATGAAGATGAGAATCATCGTGACGATAGTCTTGTCGCCGATGCCGCGGCCCATGATAACGAGTTTGTCGTCGAAGGAGAGCTTCCGGTTCTGGAAGCACGCCACCAGAAGCGCGATGAGGAAGATCACCACGATGGGAATGTTATAGAAGCCCATGGAAATGCCCATGCCGTACTCGAACATGATGCCGAGCCCCAGATACAGCACGAGGAACACCCCGATAGGCAGAAGCGCCGCCACGTTCCCTTTTTTCTCCGTCATGATCCACTATCTCCTTATCCGTCGGCCCCGGGGCCGGAATGCACGAAGCTTCAGTATAGCCTTCCTTGAGCCCTGCGGCAAAACAAGCGGCGCTCCAGAGCCGCCCGCGATGCCAAGGCGACACGCTCAACCGGCGGCCGGAAGAAAAAGGGCGCCCTCGCTGAGGACGCCCAAGATGCGACGCGGAAGAGAGCGCCTACTTGCCGGCGTTCTCGATGGCGCGCTCGCGATCCTCGAGGTTCTCCTCGGGGATGTCGGTGGCGTGCTTGTCGTGGGCCGCATTCGCAATGGAGATAATGGCGCCCGACAGCGCGAACAGCGCGATGGCGTTGGGGATGACCATCAGCTGGTTGAACATGTCGGCCATCTCCCAGACGAGGTCGTTGGAGAGGATGGAGCCCAGGAAAATGAACACGAGCGCGATGATGGTGAAGGGCAGAATGGCCTTCTTGCCGAACAGCCACTCCACGTTCAGCTTCGCGAACAGGTTCCAGGAAAGAATGGTGGAGAAGGCGAAGAACAGCAGGCAGATGGCCACGAACCACGCGCCCGGGTTCTCGCCGAAGAACTGGCCGAAGGCCATCTGGGCGATGTTGGTCTTGGTGATGGTCTCGGTAGTGAGGGTCATGTAGTCGCCGGTGGCCAGCACGCCGTCGCCCACGTAGAGCACCGAGAGCACCACGAGCGCCGTCATGGTAACCACGACGATGGTGTCGATGAACACGCCGATCATAGCCACGACGCCCTGCTCATGCGGGGTCTTCACCTCGGCGAGCGCGTGGGCGTGCGGGGTGGAGCCCATGCCGGCCTCGTTGGAGAACAGGCCGCGCTTGGCACCCTGGCTGATAGCGGCGATGATGCCGAAGGTGGCACCGCCGACCGTGGCTGCAGGGTTGAAGGCGCACTCGAAGATGAGGGCGAAGGTGGCCGGGATGTTGGCCGCGTTCATGATGAGCACGATGAGCGAGCCCACGATGTAGATGACCGCCATGATGGGCACGATCTTCTCGGTCACGGCCGCCAGGCGCGACACGCCGCCGATGAACACGATGCCGGCCAACACCACAACCGCGATGCCGATGACCCAGGTGGGAATGCCGAAGGCGTTGTTCATGGTCTCGGCGATGGAGTTCGACTGCACCATGCAGCCCATGAAGCCGAGCGCCAGAATGATGGCCACGGCGAAGAAGCCAGCGAGGAACTTGCCCAGGCCGCCCTTGAAGGCCGTGGTGATGTAGTAGACCGGGCCGCCGTGCACAGTGCCGTCAGCATCGACCACGCGGGTCTTCTGCGCCATAACCGCCTCGGCGTAGTTGGTGGCCATGCCGAGCAGCGCGATGATCCACATCCAGAAGATGGCGCCCGGGCCGCCCACGATGATGGCGCCGCAGGCACCCACGATGTTGCCCGTGCCCACCTGGGCCGCGATGGCCGTGGATAGCGCCTGGAACGACGTCATGCCGCCGCCCTGGTTACCGCCGCGCAGGCTGAAGTTGCCGAACATGCGGCGCCAGCCCTCGCCGAAGCAGCGGAACTGGATGGCCTTGGTTCGAATGGTGAACCAGATGCCCATGCCGAGCAGCAAAATGATGAGGATGTAGTTCGAAAGATAGTTGTTGATGGTGGTAACGATACCGAGCAAGGCTTCTTCCACGTTCTTCCCTTCTTCTTAGTCGAAAACTCGGAAGAACGCCCAAGCCAGTGGCGATGGCGTCAGCTCTGTCCGTTTGCCTGAGAGATTCGGCGCCGCGCGCGGCGGGCCTTGCACCTTCGGCACTCACTTAAGAGTTCTCCAGAGTTTTCTCCGCCTCCGGTTCGCGGGCGCGTCCCGAAGACATCACAGAAATATTGACTCAGCCACTCTACACCCTGACGCGCCGTCGATCAACAACTATTTTGGTCAACATTACGCGCCGTGCCTGCAACGCCCGCGAAAGGCACCCCGCCGCAGTGGGGAGGAAGCTACGGCGGGGCTAGAGGGAGGGGTTGCGTCAGTTGCGATGCGGGGGTTACAGCAGACCGGCGGCGTGTTTCACGGCATGACGTCCGAAGGTGACGGTGCGACCGTTGGCGTTGCCGATGAGCAGCTCGGGATAGGAGCCGGCGTACAGGCTACCGGAGCAGTTGCCCACCGCGTACAGGCCTGCGATGGGTTCCTGCTCGGCGGTGAGCACCCGTCCATGCTCGTCGATCTTCAGGCCGTCGATAGTGCACAGCACGTGGCCGCCGAAGTACGCGCCCGTGAGGGGTGGTGTGGTCAGCGGCAGCAGGGCGTTGGGCTCCTTGCCGAAATCGGTGTCCTCGCCAGCTTCGCAAAGCTCGTTGTAGCGCACGACGGTGGCCTTCAGCGCGTCGGCGGGCATCAGCAGCTTCTCGGCCAACTCTTCCAAGGTGTCAGCTTGCTGAATAATGCCCATCTCGATGCCTTGGGCGATCATCATGTCGTTGGCCTCGAAGGTGAGGCCCTCGCCGTTGGGGCGCCCATCGGGAAGCGTGCTCTCGGAAGGCACGATGCGCGAGCAGCCGAGCGTGTGGAACGAGGCGATGTGATCCTTGTAGTTCGCATCCCAGATGGTGGCAACCTTGTTCTGAGGCGAGTACGTTGCCACGAATAGCGGGTAATCGTAGGGTGAGCTCTCGCAGCAAATACGCTCACCGCGCATGTTCACGCGCAGGAACGGCTGGTCACCCATCCAACAGGAGTTGCCCTGGTACGGGTCGCCCAGGGGCGCATCGGGGGCGATGGCCGCGCGCGAGAAAGTCATGAGCGTGGGAATGGCGTCTTTCACGCCGCCCGCCCAAATTCCGGCCTTGATGCCCAAGCCGTCGTTGCCCATCTGCGCCATGGAGACGCCTCCGATGCAGGCGGACTGGGGATTGAGCTCGGCCAGCAGGCCGGGGTCGGCCTCGTAGCCTCCGGTTGCCAGGATGACGCCCTTGGAGGCGTTGATTTGCTTGTAGCCCTCGCTGTCCTTCACGATGGCGCCCGTCACGGCGCCGCTCTCATCTTGCATCAACTGCACGAGCTCGGTCAGATAGCGCACGTCGGCGCCCTTCTCGATGGCGTAGTCCATCAGGTAGTTGCTCACGCCGGGAAGCGCCTGCTTCATGGCCGCGGGATCCCCCGAGTCGCCTGCCTTTTCCATGGCCTCGGCCATTTGCTCCTCGGTGTAGTCGCACAAAAAGCCGTGCTGGATGGGGTACACGGGCCACACTCCGTGGAAGCCGCTGCCGACGTCGGTTTCGTAGAAGGGGTTCGCGCCGCGATCGGCAACGATGTCGGCGATCCAGTCGAAGGTGGCGCCACCCTCCTCGATCCACGTGCGGGCCACACGCGGATTGCAGAAGCCGTTGGTGTAGCGGGTCGGCTCGTTCATGACGTCCATTTTGCTTGGGGCAACCCCGTACTGCTCGTCGATGCGCGAGCCTACCACGCCCACGTACGTTTTGATGGACCCGTGAGATGCTCCCTTGTCGATGGTGATGGCGTGGATGCCCTCCTCGGCGGCCGTGGCGGTGGCGACGATGCCTCCCGCGCCGCATCCGCAGATGAGCAGCTCGCACTCCTCGGTGTCGACGAGGTCGAAACTGTCGAGAGGCGCCGGCTCGCCGTACCAGGCGTCGCCTGTGGCGGCGAGGGCCTCCTCGGCGGCGGACTCGCTGGCGCCAGATGCGCCCGGGGCGCAGCCGACGGCGGCTCCGGCAGCCGCGACGGCTCCCGCGAGAAGGCCGCTTTTGATGAATGTTCTGCGATCCATGATCTCCCCTTCCTGTTGTTCTGAATGGTAGGCGCCTGAGGGAAAGCCTGGCGCTTGGTGAATCACGCTAGCGCCACAACATCCGTCGCGCATCCCCGAATAGGTGCCATTGCCTATCCCTAAAAAGTGCTGTTTTGGGAAAACGCCAGGTCACGGTAATGGACAAGGAAGGGCAGAGGGGAACTGCCGTGATAAAATGGGTCGAGGGAGGCGGTGAGGTGCCGCAGTATGTTCGCAGGCGGGAGGGCGCAGAAGCATGGCGATATATGCGGCGAGGGAATTCGCATCGACGAGCTTGATGCTTGCGGGGCCGCTGGCGTTCGTCCAGACCCTTCTGTTTCGCCCGCGCATGCTCACTCCCTACATGTCGGGCGAGGAACTCGTTGTTCCCATGGAGTTGCAAACGCTTGCGGCGGTTGTGATATTCGCGATGGCGTGCGTTCTCTCCGATCGTCTTGCACAGTACCCACGGCCCATGCTTGTGGTGCTGTGGGGCATCGTAATGCCTGTGGCGAGCGCGGCGCTGGTCGTGTCCGTGCGTTCGTTGTGGGTTCCCGTGGTGGTAGCCGCTCTGCTGGCGGCATCATGCGGCGTCATGCTGCGCACGACCCTTGCCTGGCATTCACTCGGTCGCGAGGCTACTCTGGGAGATTACGCTCTCAGCGCTATCGTGAGCCTCGGAGCTTCGTCGCTTTTGGTGCACGGGGGCTATATGGTGTCGGCTACCGATGCGGACGGCGGGTATCGTGGCGCTCTCGGGCGTGGTGGCGGCAGTAGCGTTGGCGGGCGGCGGGGACGACGCCGCGTCTGCTTCGGTTTTAGCCGAGGAGGGCTACGACCACCATCCTGTGGCATCGCCAGGTGCGGGACGCGATTGGCTTGAGGCTGCCCGCGCCGCTTTACCTGCAGCTCCTGCGGGGCTTATCTGCTCTCTGAGCCTCGGCACGGCCCTGGTCGATCCTTCCGTGGAGGAGGCGGTGCGCTCGTCGGCTCCGTTCGCGGTCGGCGCGCTGCTCGCCATGGGATTCCTCGCGGCTCTGGCTTGGCGATGGACCGTCCGTTCAGAAGAGCAGGCGGGAGAGGTCATCCTGTTCATGACAGTTCCCTGCGCGCTGGGCGTGCTCGTGTCGATTGTGCTGTCCGCAGCGCCGTTCTCAGTGGTCTATGCAGTTGTCGTTTGCTCGAACCTGCTGTTTTTGGCACTGCTCTGGATCGATATGCTCTATCTTTCGGAGCGTCGGTTCGCTGGTTCATCAGCGTTGCCCGTTGTGGGCCTTGTGGCGTTGCTCACGGTATTCTGCATGGGAATGCTCGCGGCGCATCTTGTGCCGCCTGCGACCTATCGACTGGTGGCTCCCTGCGCCACGCTCGCCTATCTCATGTACCTGGTGTTCTACTTCCAGAGAGAACAGGCTCTTCCCGCACGAGCCATTCGCGATGCGTTTCTTGTCGAGGGAGGCCGGGGCAGCGATGGGCTGCCGCGCTCCTTCGCCGAGCTGCGTGCCGAGGCATGCGCGGCCATGGCTGCCGACTTCGTCCTATCGCCGAAGGAGGGGGAGGTTCTCCCGCTGCTGGTAACGGGGCTTTCCGCTGCGGCCATCGGCAAGCAGCTGTTCATTTCCCACGAGACAGTGAAGACCCACAAGTACCATATCTATCAGAAGTGCGGCGTGCATAACTTCGAGGAGATGCTGGCCCTGTTCGAGCGCTATGCCGATAAGCCGACGGCTCCGTCGGGGGAGCGACGTATTTCCCGATGAGCCGATTTCGTTTTCGAGAAGTGCAACGCCGATGATGCATGTGCCGTCCTTTCGTGATACTGTTGGGGCAACGCAATAATTTACGGGAGGAGAACCATGCTGTCGGTAGCGGAGGCGGGCGCGCTTCATGAGCTCTACCAGGAATGCCGTGCTCTTTTCAGCTGTGTGCCAACTGCCGAGATGATGGCGCAGGCCCAAAGTCAAGAGGAGGCGGCCTTCTACATGGCTGTGTCTGATTTCTTCCTCCAGCAGCGGCAAGCTCAGCTGGTGAAGGAGGGCGTGTTCTGACGCCGCGGACCGCGTCTCGGCCGCCTAGGGCGCTGCCTCCGTACGATGTAGCCGTATCTTTCCCCGCACCGCCTCGCGCTAGGTGGCTGAGAGCTCGATGCTGATTCCAACTCCGGCTTCCAGCAACGCCCCGTGAAAAATGAGGAAAGCGTCTGCGAAGCTTGACTGGTGTAAACGCGATTGTTTGCAACGGGAAGATGCGAACTCGATGTCGCGAATTCTGAGCCATATTGAGGCTTTTAATATCGCGAATTTTGTGGTTATAATAGGAAACTAATATCGCGAATTTTGCACGGAGGTCGAAATGTTCAGGCGCAAGGCATATGAGAACCTCAAAGAATGGAAAACACTCTCCCGCGGGACGACGGCCGTGCTCATCGAGGGTGCTCGGCGAGTGGGAAAGACGACGCTTGTCAAGCAGTTCGCGGCCAATGAGTACAAGGACTCGCTCTACATCGACTTCTCGAAGGCAGCTCCCGACGTGCTGCGTCTGTTCCAAGAGCAGCGGGAGGACATCGACACATTTCTTCGGATGCTCCAACTTAACTATGGCAAGAGTCTTCCCGTGCGCGACGCGGTGGTTATTTTCGACGAGGTGCAGCGTTTCCCCCCAGCTCGAGAGTACATCAAGCATCTCGTTGCCGATGGTCGCTTCGATTACATCGAGACGGGCTCGCTCATATCCATCAAGAAAAATGTTGAGGACATCGTCATTCCCTCTGAAGAAGATCGGATAACTCTCCATCCCATGGACTTCGAGGAATACCTTTGGGCCATGGATGGTGCAGTGTATGCTGATGCCATTCGTGAGGCGCGATCGTCTTTGGTCGCTCTTCCCGACGGCGCTCACGCGAAACTCTCGCGTCTCTTCAACGAGTACATGCTCGTCGGCGGTATGCCCCAGTCGGTGGCGTCCTTTTTGGAAGAGAAGAGCTTCGAGGGGTGTGCTCGCATCAAGCGTCGTATCCTCTCCCTGTATCTCGATGACATTGCGAAGTTTGGCGATGCACACAGCCGTCGCGCCCGCGCCGTGTTCGCCGCCATACCCGGGCAGCTTTCGGCAGCCTCGAAGCGGTTCAAGTTTTCAAGTTTGGAGGGAAATGCCCGCTACGAAGATTACGAGCCAGCGCTTGACTGGCTTTCCGAAGCGCACCTCGTGAATTTGTGTCGCCTATGCACCGATCCGAAGGTGGGACTGAGAATGAACGAGGAGGTCGCCTCCCTCAAATGCTACATGGCCGACACGGGACTGCTCGTGTCCCACGGTTTCGCCGATGGTCCCGCTTCCAAGGGCGTTCATCGAGATATTCAGTTTGGTCGGGTGTCGGTGAACAAGGGCATGTTGGCGGAAAACGTCGTGGCGCAGCAACTTCGCGCGGCGGGCCATGAGTTGTTTTACCACGCTTGGAGCGAAGACGGTTTGACGGAGGGGGCGCGGCCCCGTGCGCGGGAGGTCGATTTTCTTACGACTCAGACCTACGACAATGCAGGTGGCAAGCTGCGCATCATGCCCGTGGAAGTGAAGTCGTCCAAGAGCTACCGTACCGTCTCGCTCGATGCCTTTCGCGATCGTTTCCGAAAGCACGTCGGAAAGGAGATAGTCCTGCATCCTAAGCAGCTTGCTCGGGAAGGAGAGCGGGAATACTTGCCTCTCTACATGGCGTTCTGCTTGTAGCCTGTCGCTCCTCCCTTATCCTGCCAAATCTTCCGCGAAGTCGATGCGGTGGAAAACTTGCGAAAAGCGGCCCTGCCGCAGCGGGGAGGAAGCTGCGGCAGGGCTAGAGGGAGGGGCTATCTCAACTACAGGGGATAACTTACAGCTGGCCAGCGGCGTGTTTCACGGCGTGGCGACCGAAGGTGACGGTGCGACCGCATGCGCAGCCGACGAGGTATTCAGGGTAGTTGCCTGAGAACAGGCTTCCCGAGCAGTCTCCGGCAGCGTAGAGGCCCTCGATGACGTTGCTGGCCTCGTCAAGCACCTGCATGTCCTCGTTGATGCACAGCCCGTCGACGGTCGTCAGGAGCGTGCCGCCATACCAGCAGCCGTAGAAGGGAGGGGTCTTGAGGCTGCTCAGGCGGAACGCCTCCTTGCCGAAGTCCTCATCGAACTGGTTGTCGTAGAAGGTGTTGTAGCGGTCGACTTCCTCGATGAAGGCGCTTTTCGCGTTGTCGGTGAAGCCAAGGCCGTCAGCGAGTTCCTCGATGGTGTCAGCCTTGACGACGAATCCGCGCTCCAGCTCATCGGCAAAGGCCTCGTCGATGGGCGCGCCTCCCATGAAGGGCATGAGCGCGCCCTTCGAGCAGCCTACCGTGGAGAAGCGGTTCATATCCTCTACGGCGTTGGCGTCGAAGATTTGGCACCAAACGCCGCCGGGCTGCTGGGCCGCGGCGTGGCAGATGAAGTCGTAGGGTGTGGATTCGTTCGCGAATCGTCGACCGTGACGAGACACCTTCATGAAAGGCTGGCTGCCCATGCCGAACTGGCCGATGCCACCGTAGGTGCTTTGGAAGCAGGCATCGTCGTCATCGCTCTCGTAGCCGGCATCGGTGCCGGGGAGGACGGCGCCGCGGTCGAAGATCATGGGTGCGCACTCGGCGTCCATCTTCGCGCCGGCCCACAGGCCCGCCTTGATACCGCTGCCGTCGTTGCCAGGCATGAAGCCGTCGGCGGTGACGCATTGCGTGATGATGGGCGCGAGGCTGCGAACCATGGCGCGGTTGGCGGGGTAGCCGCCGGTGGCGAGGATGGTGTTGGCGGCGTTGACCTGCGTGTATCCGTTATCGGTTGCGAAGATGGCACCGGTTACGGGGCCGCTCTCCTCGCGGAGAAGCTTCACGAGTTCGTGACCGAAGCTGACCTCGTGGCCCTTGGCGTTGATGTAGGCCTCCAGCACGCTGTTGCGGTCGTCCGCATCCATGGAGTACATGTGCTGGATCGGCGGGACGTAGTAGTCCGTGCCGCCGGTGGCGTGGTCGTAGCCGACGGTGTCGAGTTCCGCCTCGGCTCCCATAATGCCGTCGAGCCAGTCGATCATCTCGGCGCTCTCGCGGATCCAGGTCCGCCAAACACGCTGGTTGCATTTGAACGAGGCGTAGCGGGCCAGTTCGTTGAGCAGCTTGCCCTCGTCAACCTCGATGGAGGCAGCATCGTGGTACTTCGTGTTGACGGCGCCGATCCACATGCGCGCGCCTTGCACGGCGCCCGACTTCTCACAGAGCATGAAGTCGAGGCCGAGATCGGCGGCTGTAGCCGCGGCGGCGAGGCCCGCATTGCCGGCGCCGATGATGAGCAAGTCGACGGTTTTGGTCTCAGCGATCTCGTCGATCTGGGGTTCGGCGCCCAGCCAGTCCTCTGCGACGGCTTGCCCCGTATCAGATAGATCGCCTTCTGCCGAAGTGCTTCCTGTTGAGGGCGCGCAGCCGGCGAGTCCGGCTCCGATAGTGCCGGCTCCCATCATGAGCCCCAGTCCGACGAAGCCGCGGCGCGAAATAGCGTCGTTGGTCATCCTCCGCTCCTTTCCTTGAGGACGTTTCGTCCTTGCTTCAAGTGCATTGTCTGGTTGCACCGCCTGATTGCGGCACTGCTCAGAGCCTAGCGGGTCGTGCGGCTTCGGTCTTCGCCCTCGGTTCATGAAATTCACGGCTATTTCCTTCACCTTAGGAGGGTGAAATTCGAAAAAATGCCTGGTGGCGTTTGACGGCGCGACGCGAAAGAGACGCTTCGCCTGGTAAGATGAGCAAGGTTTTCGGGAGGTGTGGAAAGTGGAGACAAGAAAAGAGGAAGGACTGCCGAGCGAAGGGGAGGCTTTCCCGCGTCGTGTCGATTGGACGACCGCCGTCTGCTTTCTTATCTGCGTGTTCGGGCTGCAGATGCTTGCCCGTCTCTGCGTGGTGTCCTTCGATGCGGGGACTCTGGCGTGGCGTATCGCAACGGTCTTGATGGGCATCGTGGCCCTTGGCGTTTTGGCTTTTGCGATTCGCGATCATCTCGATTTGCTGGCGCGCCGGTCGTGGCGCATCGCTGCCCCGATTGCCGGAGCGGTGGGCTTCCTTGCCGTTCTCGTGGGGCTGCGCAACAGTCTTCCAGTGTTCGTCGCCTTGGGGCTGAGTGCTGCGGGAATCGGCGTGGCGTGGGCGTTCGTCCAAACGGCTTTATCTGCCGCGAAGCTCGATCGCAGACGGCGCACGGTGAGCTTGCTTACTGGCTTCGCGGGCTACCTCATCGTGTCCTCGGCCATTCCCGCTGCATCCGATTCCCCCTGGTGCCTCGTGCTGTGCGCGCTGGGGCTGGGGTGCGTGAGCCGCTTGCTTGCGGAACGTGTTGCGGGGGAACTGCGGTCCTTCACGTGCTCTGCCGCGCCGAGCGATTTGGCGGCGACGAATCCCGGTTCGTTCCTTCCGTTCTCCAACAAGCTGTTCGTCATGATCTTGTTGTTCGCGTGCATGAGCGGCTATGGGCATGTCGCCTGGTCTCTGGCGGCCCCGCTCTCAGCTCGACTCGTGCCCCTGACGTGCCTTGCGGCGACAGTGGCCATAGGAGTCCTTGTTGCGGTCGTCTCCCGCGGGAAGCCCGACGTCGATGACTTCTACTATGCGGCGCTCCTCTCCTCGATCGTGGGCTTTGCTTTCGTGACGATGCCGGCCCAAGACGTCCTGGCGGATTCGGTGGGGCATGCAGCGCTGGCGGTTATGTTCAGTGGCTCGAACTTGTTCATGCTCTTTGTGTGGCTGCTGTTCTTCGAGCTCTCGTCCCGCAACGTGTGGGCGGCGCCGTCTCTCGTCTTGTTCGGCGTAGCGGCCTTCGAGATCGGCGTATTTGCCGACTCCCTGATATGGACCGTTGCCATCGAGTTGGAGCAGATGGGGCTGTACTGGGACAACCTGATAGCTGTGGTGTTCTTCTGCTGCTTCGTCGTCTACGCCATTCTCTTCCTGCGCGGGTATAGCTTCGAGGACGTCATTTCGAGCATTCGTCCGGTGGAATTGCCTGTGGCGAAGGAAGAGGGCACGCTCGACGAGGTATGCGCCGCCATGATCGAGCGTTTCGGGCTCACCCCGCGCGAAAGCGACATCTTCCCGCTGCTCGCTCGGGGAAGGAACAGCCGCTTTATCGAGAGCGCGCTGGTTGTTTCAAGGAACACCGTCAAGACGCATACGCGCAATATCTACCGCAAGCTTGGCGTACACTCTCAACAACAGCTCATTGATGCCGTGGAACAAGAGCAGGATGCTCCCGAGACGTCCGAATGATCTCATTTCCAAGCGGTAGCGTGGCGGCTACCCCGCGTTGTTCTTCTTTATTATTGCGATAACGCAATAAGTTACAGGAGCAGAATCATGCTGTTGGAGGCGGAGAAGGTCTTTGAACCTCGTCTGCCGATTCGATGCGATCGATGAGTTCCTGCCGACCGCCGGTGATGCTCATTTTGGCGTAGATGTGCCGCACGTGAGTCTGGGCGGTGCTTTTGGCGATGAACAGCTCGTCGCATATATAGGGGATGCTGCGGCCGCGCAGCAGCAACTCGACGACTTCCGTTTCGCGCGGCGACAGGTTGTAGAGGATCGCGGCTTGGGCGATGCGGTCGGCGGAGGTGTCGCTGTCGTGTTCGGCACTGTCCTTCTCGGCGCCTGCGCCGTTCATGGCGAAGGGGATGCCGCCCATTTCCGCGGTCTCTTGGGCGAACCGCCCCCCGTCGGTCATGCTCCATGCCAGTACGACGAGGAGGAAAAGCGAGAGGATGCTGATCGTGGCAGCATAGCTGAAGGCCTCATGGGGGCGCGAGTAGAGAACTTGGCAGGCAGTCTCGCCGATAAGGAAGCCGACGAAGATGAGGAAGAGACCGAATCCGTAGGTGGCTATGGGGACGCTGCGCCGATGTTGGCAGATGTTTCCCATGACAATCCAGAAGTACACGAGGAAGCAGCCGAAGCCAGCGAAGGAGATGGCCATGCAGAGGAGAGCGCCGCGCTCGTCAACGAAGGGAAGAAGCAGGAAGCCCAGGGCGGCGAAAATAATGACGGGGCGGTAGGCGACCGTCGGGCTCTCGCGGCGCACCCGCCGAACCATATAAAGGGTGAGCGTTGTCTCGAGAACGAGAAAGAGCGCGACGTTGATCATGCCGGGAACAGGCGAGGCCATCCAGGCGTGCTCGATATCGGGGAGGACGTGGCCGGCAAGAACGAACAGGATCCCGAAGACGAGGGCGCCGGCGGAAAGCTCGGGGCCGAAGAGACGCGGCGGGATGGCGGTGCTCGGCACGGCAGCTGAGGAGATCGCATCGGGGGAATCGATCTGCGAGGCGAGAAGAGGGGAAGCTGCCAGGAGGGCGAGGGCGGCGCCGAGGTTTGCGGGGGAGGGGATCATGACGACAAGCAGGTAGAGGGCCGCACCGGCGAAGGCCGTGACCACCGTTCCCACGACGCGCTTGCGAAGCCGGATCGAGGCGAAGGGAGGCACCCAGCCCAAGACGAGGGCTGCCAGGCCACCCCCTGTGCAGAGGGCTGCTACGACGGTAATGGCTATCGCATCGGAGCTGTGGTGAAGGACAATGCCAGCGAAGGAGAGCACGGCTCCCGCGACGAGAAACGGTAGGTGGGGAAGCGTCCGTTCGGCTCTGAGGAGCTTCGGGCTGCCCGCGATGGCTGTCGCGCCGAACATGATGGCGGCACCGAGCGCAATGCAGGGTCGCCAACTCGGCCCGCTGACTGTGAGGGTGGGGGAGACGGAGAGAACGGGAGACACGGCGACAAGAAGCACCCACGCGGCGACGCCGCCTGCTCCGGCTGCAAGCCGTATATCGCAGCTTTCCTGAAAATTGTCCCACCATTGGGCGAACATGCGCACCACCTCCGCCGTCATAGTGTCACAGAGGGACTTTTCCCGTCAATCATTACTTTTTACCGATGGGTCTGACGTGGGAATACTCGTTTTATGTCGATAGACGGGCCCTGTGCGGAAAGAGCATCATGGGCGCTGTCAGTCAACCAAAAGGAGGGATCGCATGACTACGGAGAACATGAAAATGAGCCGCCGAGGCTTCCTGGGCCTGGGGGCCGCCGCTACGGCTGCCGCTGCCGCAGCGGGTCTTGCGGGCTGCGCGCCCCAGACTATGGCCGAGACGGGCTCGTCGGAACCCGAGGGCTATACCTGGGAAATCGCGCCCGAGCCCATCGAGGCTGTCGATAGCACCGAGGAGGCCGACGTGGTGGTCATCGGCGGCGGCATGGCCGGCTTCTCGGCGGCTTGCTCGGCGGCAGAGAAGGGCGCGAAGGTGGTGTTGCTGGAGAAGACGGGAGCGGGCCAATTCCGCGGCATCGATTACGGCGCCATCGGCGGCAAGATACAGTTGGAAGCCGGTATCGATCTGCGCGAGCGCAAGCAGGATGTGCTGCAGGAAGTGCTCCGCTGGGGCGATCACCGTGGCGATTACCGCGTGGTGCAGGCATGGGTCGACCACTCGGCCGAGGCGCTCGACTGGGCTGCCGACATGCTCACGGACCACGGTATCGCCATCGCCCCCATGCCCGTGGAGATGCAGGTGATTCCCGATGCCTGGTACGAGCACTTTGCCACCGACGCGTTCCAGATCATTCCCACCGAGGATCTTATCGCCGAAGGAAGCGAGGCGGGCTACGAGCCGCCCTTCGCCATCGGCTGGGCCAAGGCCTTCACGGCCTATGCCGCCGAGCTGGGCGTGGACGTGCGGTTCAATGCCGAGGCCAAGCAGCTGGTGCAGGGCGAAGACGGCGCGGTGGCCGGCGTCATCTTCGAGGACAAATCCGGCGTGACCCGCGTCGATGCCAAGGGCGTCGTGCTTGCCACCGGCGGCTACGGTGCCGACGAGGAGATGATGGACGCGTTCGTACCCGGACACGAGGAGGACGTGCACAACATCTCGACGCCGCCGCACAACACAGGCGACGGCATTCGCATGGGCGCTTGGGTAGGCGGCGCCATCGACGAGGCGCCCCACTGCCCGATGTACTTCGACGAGGGCGTTGAGGGCCTGGAGCACATGCCCTCCATTCCGCTGACGCGCCAGCCGTGGCTGTACTTGAACGATCTGGGAGAGCGCTTCTGCAACGAGGACATGCCCTATGCCTTCGTGTGCCGCGCCCACAACGCCCAGCCCCGCCATATGAAGTGGGTGTTCTGGGACAGCAAGTGGGAGATCGACGGCCCGGCCATGGGCATGGTGGTCTGCAAGGACTTCCGCTCTCCGCTGCACAACCCCGAGCAGATCCAGCAGTTCATCGAGGAGGGCGCCATCCTCTCGGCCGACACCATCGACGAGCTTTTGGCCAAGATGGAGGGCATCGACGTGGAGACGGCCAAGGCGTCCATCGAGCGCTACAACGAGCTGTGCGCCGCCGGCGTCGATGAGGACTTCGGCAAGCGCAAACAGTGCCTGAGCTCGCTCACCCAGCCTCCCTTCTACGGGGTTCATTCCGGAACGACGCTGTTGGTGACCATGGGCGGCCTGAAGATCAACGAGAATCAGCAGGTGCTCGATGCCGAGGCCCGCCCCATCGAGGGGCTGTGGGCGGCTGGCAACTGCTCCGGCAGCTTCTTCTTCGGCGATTATCCCATTACCATCTCGGGGGCCAGCCACGGCCGCGCCTGCACGGGCGGCCGCCGCGCCGGCCAGTTCGCCGCCGACCGCGCCCTGGGGGCGTAGCCTTTCGGCGCGATGCGCGTTTTCGCCCTCGCCTCGGCGGGGGCCTTCTGCGTTGCGGAGATATTTAGCGGCGGCATAACGCCAGCGAAAGACGAGGCCGCCGCTTCCGCGGGTGCTACCCCGCCAAATCTTCCACGAAGCCGACGCGGTAGTTCTTGAAGATGACCTCGCCTTCCTCCTGGGTGGCGTCCAAATCCACATCGGCCTCGATGCGGAAGTCGCCGTCGTCGTCCTCGTCGAGGAAGATCTGGCGCACGTGCCAGAGGTGCGCGTCCTGCTCCGGTCCCTCGTCGATGGCCAGGTAGGCCGCACTGCGCGCATCGCCATCGATACGGATCTCGTTGTGCTCGGCGAAGTAGTCGTCCAAGGCCGCGTCCCAAGCACGCTCAGTAAAGCCCCAGTCCTCGTCCAAGCTGCCCAGCTCGCGGGTGCGGTCGAGCGATGCCAGGCGCACACGGGCGAAGAGCGCATTGCGCACCATGACCTCCATGCCGTGGCGATCGGCCACCACCGCATCGGGTGCCACGGGCGGCGCTCCGGCCTCGGGCAAATCGCCGGCGCTGGCCCAGGCATCCACCAGCGACGAGTCGGTGGTGCGCACCATGAAGCCAAGCCAGGCCACAATGTCGCGCAACTGGTCGTTCATGGTATCGGGCGGCAACGTGCGCACGAGCACACGGAAGGCATCGGACAGGTAGCGCAACAGCGTGCCCTCGGATTTCGCGATGCCGTAGCGGCCGATGTAGGTTTTGAAATCGCTGGCCGTCTCCACCATGTCGCGCAGCACGCTCTTGGGCAGCAGCTCGTAGTCGCGGGCCCACGGCACGCCCTGGCAGTAGAGGTCGAAGGCGTGGGCGAGCAAGTCCTCCAACGGCTTCGGATAGGTGATTTCCGCCAGGCGCTCCAGGCGCTCTTCGTAATCGACCCCGTCGGCCTTCATGGCGGCCATGGCCGCGTCGCGCGCCTTGCGCTCCTGGGCGCGCAGCACCTTCGCGGGATTCTCCAGCGTGGCCTCTACCAGGGAAATAACATCCAGCGCATAGGTGTCGCTCTCAGGATCCAACAGGTCGAGAGCCGCCAGCAGGAAGGGCGACAGCGGCTGATCCAGGGCGAAGTCCTCGGGCAAATCCACCGTCAGCACATAGCTGGGGCTGCCGTCCTCGGCTTCTTCGCGCACCACCACGCCGGCCTCGATAAGCGTGCCGAAAATCTCGTCGGCGCGAGCATTCAGCTTGATCTTCTCCTCGGGCGTCTGGGCTGAATCGGCAATTAGCTGGTGCACGTTCTTCCATGCGTCGCCCCCGCGCGATACCACGGCCAGCACCATGGAATGGGTGATGCGCATGCGCGGCGTCAGCTTCTCGGGCGGCTTCTCGATAAGACGCTCGAAAGTCTGCTTGTTCCAGCTGACGAAGCCCTCCGGCGGCTGCTTCTTCTTGATCTTCCGCAGCTTCTTGGGGTCGTCACCGGCCTTCAGCACGGCCTTGTGGTTCTCAATCTCGTGCTCCGGCGCGAGCGCGATGACCATACCCTCGGTATCGAAGCCGGCACGGCCCGCGCGGCCCACGATCTGGTGGAACTCGCGGCTGCGCAGCTTGCGCATCTTCTGGCCGTCGAACTTCGTCAGCTGCGTGAGCACTACGGTGTGGATGGGCACGTTGATGCCCACACCCAGCGTGTCGGTGCCGCAGATGACGGGCAGCAGCCCCTGCTGGGCCAGGCGCTCCACCAGCAGACGGTAGCGCGGCAGCATGCCCGCGTGGTGTACACCCACGCCGGCGGCCAGCAGCCGCTGCAGAATCTTGCCGAAGGGTGTGGTGAGTTTCGTGCCGCGCATGGCCTCCTTGATGGCCTCGCGCTGGGCCTTGTCCGACACGCCGTAGCTGGCGAGCGCCCGGGCGTTCTTCAGCGCCTCGTCCTGCGAGAAGTGCACGATGTACATGGGCGCCTCGCCGGCACGCAGGCCCAGCTCGACGGTGGCCTCCAGGGTCTCGAAGGTGTAGTCGTAGGACAGCGGCACCGGGCGCGGCGCGTCGGTAATGCGGTCGACTGGGCGGCCCGTGCGCTCCTCAAGGGCCGCGGCAATGTCGGACACGTCGCCCAAGGTGGCGCTCATCAGCAGGAACTGGGCGTTCGGCAGCGTCAGCAGCGGCACCTGCCAGGCCCAGCCGCGATCGGGGTCGGCATAGAAATGGAACTCGTCCATGATGACGCAGCCTACCTTCGAGGCCGGTCCCTCGCGCAGCGCCTGGTTCGCGAGGATTTCCGCCGTGCAGCAGATGACCGGCGCCTCGGTGTTGATGGTGGAGTCACCCGTGATCATGCCCACGTTGTCGCGGCCGAGCACCTCCACCATGTCGAAGAACTTCTCGGACACGAGCGCCTTGATGGGCGCCGTGTAGTAGGCCTGACGTCCCGTGGCGATGGCCATGAAGCACAGGCCAAGAGCCACCATGGACTTGCCCGAGCCGGTAGGCGTGCCCAGGATGACCGAGTCGCCCACGGCCAAATCCATAAGCGCGTCCTCTTGGTGCGGCCACAACTCCATGCCGCGGGAGTCGACCCATTCAAGGAATACCTCGAGCGCCTCCGACGGCGTCAGCAGGTCGCCCTCGCCGGTTTCCGCCCAGGGCAGCATCCAGCCGAGCGACCCATGCTCGAAGGGATCGGCCGAGCCGCCCTCGAAGTCCTCGGGCAGCTCGTAGGTTTCCGGTTCGGGCGCATTATCGACAGCTAGGGCCATAGAAGTTCCTCACATTGCAGCGGTTTTCCTCCATTATAGGGAACTTCGCCACCCGCGCCCCGATTGTCAGCGAGCGGTTGCGAGGAGCGCCCTCCTACACGTGGGCGGGCAGCGCGCCGTGCTTGCCGCGGCGGAGCTCTTCCAGGTAGGCCTGGGCATCACCCGGGTCGTCGTCGATGGACTCGTCGCCCAAATCGACCTCCGTCGGCGTCTTGCGGTACAGCAGGTCGTACAGAATGGGCACGATGTAGAGCGTCATCAGCGTCGCGTAGGCCAAGCCGCCCACCACCACAAGGGCCATGCCGCGCTCCATGGAGGCGCCGATTTCCGTGGACACCACCAGCGGCACCATGGCGAGAATGGTCGTCAGCGCCGTCATGAGGATAGGCCGCATACGGGTCTTGCCAGCCGCCACAAGCGCATCGCGCTTCTCCAGGCCGCCACGCCGCAGCTGGTTCACGTAGTCCACGAACACGATGCCGTTGTTCACCACCGTGCCCATGAGAATGGCGAAGCCCATGAGCGACATCATGGTCAGCTGCTCGCCGGCCAGCCACAGCGCGATGAAGCCGCCGGTGAAGGCCAGCGGCACCGTCACCATGACGATGAGCGGCGAGAGGAGCCCCTGGAACTGGGCCACCATGATGAGGTAGATGAGTACAAAGCCCACAATGAGCAGCAGCAACATCTGCGAGAGCATAGTGTCGATGTTCTCCAGCTCGCCGCCGAAGGAAAGCGCGTAGCCGTCGGGCAGCTCCAGCCCGTCCAGCTTCTGCTGCAGCTCGCGGGAGAGCAGCGCGTTGTTGTAGCCGTCCTCTACCTCGGCGGTGACCGTCATGGTCTTCTGGGAGTTCTCGTGCATGATGGAAGAGGGGGCCTCGTCTTCGGCCAAGGTGGCGAAGTCCCCGATGCGCACCGTCTCCACCTCACCCTGAGGGTTGGCGATGTCCACTGTGTGCTCAAGGATGTTCTCGCGGGTGAGCACGTCAGTCTCGTCGATGATGTGCACCTCGGCTGAGGTACCGTCGAGCTCGAGCGCACTGGAGGTGGCATCGGTCGCCAGTTCGTCGGCCAGCTCCTGGTACAGCTGGGCCACGGTCCACCCGTAGCCGGTGAGCGCGTCCTCGTCCACCACCAGGCTCAGCTCCGGGTCGGCGTCTTCCATGCCGTTCTCGATCTCGGTGTAGCCGGCCACCTCGCCCACCTTCGCCATCACCTGCTCGCTGAGGTCGGTGAGCACTTCCTGGTCCTCGCCCACGATGGTAAGCGACAGCCCCGAGCCCATCATCGACTCCATGGAGGAAGACGACGCATCGGCCATGACCTCACAGGGCATATCGGCAGTGTCCTGGGCGAGACGGTCCATAATGGCGAACACCTCGTCGTCGGTGGTCACATCGTCGGACACCTGGAGGTAGAACATGAACAGGTCGTAGTTCGCGTGCCCCGAATCCGACGCCGCCGAGGACACCATGGAAACGGTGGTGGTACCGTCGATGGCGGCCACTGTCTCCACACCGGGAATGGCGCAGGCCTTCTCCATCACCTCGTCGGCCAGGGCGAAGGCCTCTTCCTTCTCGGTGCCCTCGGGCATCATCACCGTCACATTCATGGTAGTGCCGGCCATGGACGGAATCATCGAGATGCCCATGTTAGCCACGCCCGCCGCCGAGCCGACGACGAGCACCACGGCCACCAGCAGCGGCAACACCTTGTGGCGCAGGCAGAACGCAAGCGAGCGGCCGTAGGCGTTTTGGATTCTCGCGAAGAGGCCGGCCTTGCGCTCCTTCTGCCGGCGGAAGGCAAAGCGTGAGAGCGCCGGCACGAGCGTGAGCGCCACCACGAGCGACGCCGTGAGCACATAGGTGAGCGATAGGGCGAAGGGCATCATCATTTGGTTGACCATGCCCGTCGTGAAGGCGATGGGGATGAACACGCAGATGGTGGTGAGGGTGGAGGCCACCACGGCGCCGGAAATCTGCTTGGCGCCCTGAACCGCCGCCCTTGGGGCCGCGATGCCGCGGGACCGCAGGCGGTAGATGTTCTCCAGCACCACGACGGAGTTGTCCACCAGCATGCCGATGGCCAGCGAGATGCCGGACAGCGACATGATGTTGATGGACACGCCAGTGAAGTACATGACAAGCAGCGCCAGCAGCACCGAGAACGGAATGGAGACGGCGATGAGCACCGTGGGGCGCCAATCGCGCAAGAACAGCGCGAGCACCACGACAGCCAGCAGCGCGCCGAAGAGCAGCGAGCGCACAATGGAGGAGATGAACAGGTCGATGTAGGAGCCCTGGTCTCCCACGACGCGCAGGGAGAGCCCGGGGAACTCCTCGGAGAGCTCGGCCACGGCGTCGCGCACCTCGGCGGACACCTCGTTGGTGGAGGCGGTGGAGGACTTGTACACCGACAGCAGCATGCCCTCACCGCCGTTGAGCGACATGTAGGCGTCGCCGGCGTTGTCTACCACGGTGATGTCGGCCACGTCGGCCAGGCGCACATCGCCCACGCCGTCCAAGGTCACAAGCAGCAGGTTCTCCAGCGCCCCGAGGGATTCCAGGTGATCGCCGACGTGCAGAAGCCACTGGTCGTCCTCCTCGGCGTTGCCCAGGTAACCCGCCGGCATGGAGAAGTCCTGGGCCTTGATGAGGTTCGCCAGCGTGTTCTTGTCCACAAGCGCGTCGATGTTCGCCTGCTCGATGGCCTGCTCGCGGGCGTCTTCGTACTGCTCGCGGGCCTGCTCCAGCTGGGCGCGGCCCGAATCTACCGTGGAAAGGGCGCTCGCCAGCTGGGCGGTGCCGCTGCCGAACTGGGAGGCGGCCGAGAGGCTGCCCGCCTCAGCTTCGGCCAGCTGCTTCTGGTAGGTTTCCAGCTCGCCGGAGGCCTTCTCCAGCTCGCTCTGCAACGCTGCGGCCTGCTCCGGCAGAGCCTGTAGCTGCTCGGCGGCAGCCTGCAGTTCCTGGGCGGCCACGGCAAGCCGCGCCCCCTTCTCCTCGGCTTGGGCCTGAAGCTCGGCGGCCTTCTCCAGGTCGCCAGCCATGGCCGCCTCTTGGGCGGCCCGACCCAGTTCCTCTATCTCGCCGGGGAGCGCCTCCACTTCCTCCTGCAGCGTGGCCACCGTGCCGCCGAGGCTCTCGCCCTGGGCCTGCAGGCTCTGCAGCTGGGCGCCCAAGGTGGACACCTTGCTCATAGAGCTGGAAACCGCCAGGGTAAGGCCCGACACCGCCTGGCCCAGCTGGTCGGTGGTCTCCTTCTCGGTGCCGGCCAGCTTCTCCTGTTGCGCCTTGATCTCGCTCTCGGCACTGTCGAGATCCGCCTCGCCCTCCTCGATCTCGCGCTTCGCATCGGCCAGCTCGTCGTTCACCGAGGCGAGCAGCCGGTTGTTCACGTCCTCGATCTTCGAGTCGGAAAGCCGCACCTCCACCATCTGCCGCACCGTGCCCGTCACCGACACGTCGGCCACGCCGTTCACGCGCTCGAGCCGGGGCATGAGCGTGTCCTCGGCGAAATCGGACAGCTCGTAGATGTTCTTCCCCTCGAAGGAGGCGGCCACATAGCTGGTGGCCATCATGTCCATGGAAAGCTCCATGATGCTGGGCGTGCCGGCGGTCTCGGGCAGCTGCGAGGTCACCTGATTCACCGCCGAGGACACCTTCACCATGGCCGAGTCCATGTCGGTGCCGTCCTCGAATTCCAGAAACACCATGGCCACGTTGGACGCCGACTGGCTCATGACGCCGTCGACGCCGCTCACCGTGGCCAGCGCGCTCTCGAGCGGCTCGGTGACCTCGGCCTCCACCTTCTCGGCCGAAGCCCCCGGGTCGGTGGCAATAACGGCCAAGTAGGGAATATCCATGTTGGGCAAGAGGTCGGTCTTCATGCTCTGCAGCGACACCCCGCCCAACAGCAGGCAGATAATAACCGCCACCACCACGATATAGGGATGCTTCACGCTGAATCGACTAAGCATAGGCTCATCCGTAACTGTTCGCTGATTTGATCGCTCGTCATTCTAGCGGAGGAAGCCCCAGGCCCACAGCCTAGAAGTTCTGCTTTGCAAACTTCGCACAGTTACGTTGCGCTTGGCGCTACCCCTCGTGCTCGGCCTTGCCCCAACGGCGCACGAGCAGAATGCCCGTCATGGCCAGGGCGCTGCCCAGCCCCGGGTAGAAGAAGCCCACGAACTCGGTCGGCACCAAATGGAAGAAGCGCAGCGCCATGCCGCCGCCCATCATCACCACGATGATAAGGTAGCCTTTCACGTCGAAGGTGCGCCAGATGGGCAGCTTCGATGCCTCGTAAGAAAGAATGCGATTCGCGTGCTTACGCGCCACGTTGCGGAACATCATGGCGAAGATGGCGAACACCACCACCATGGGGATGAACATCCACCAGCGCGACTCCCCATCGACCTGCAGGAAACTCTGCACGCCCACGAGCACCACGTTCAACCCGGCGACGATCCAGAAAAGTCCCGCGATCAGCAGCAGGTTCTTGCGCTTTACCACCGGGTATCTCCTTTCCATCGTACAGCTGGCTTTTCGCGGCAGGGGCACCGCGCGTTCGCGGCTCACCGGTCGTCTCGCCCGCAACGCGAACGAGAGGCGCACTCGCGCCATCGGGGCGCCTAAATCGACCGCTCCGTATGATGAACGAAAAAGCGCCCGTGGTAGACTGGGATACCGCAGCAGCATTCAAACTTCAGAAGGAGTCCCTCCCATGACGCACTTCCCCTCGTTCGGCCACCTCGCCTCGCCGGCCCTCCACGGCGCCCTCGCAGCCCTGCTTGGCCTGAGCGCGCTCGCCCTTGCCGGCTGCACCTCCAACCATCCCATGACGAAATCCGGCGAGGCCTGCGCCTCGTGCCACAGCGACGGGCGCACCGCAGCGGGCGACCCCGACCTGTCGAACGCCACGGAAACCGGCCTCACCTTCGCCATGGAAAGCGGCGCTGAGGAAGCCTACCTTTGCACGGCGTCTATCGCCGAAGACGGCACGGTCGTGGCCGCCGGCCAACGCTCGATTCCCGCCAGCGAGTTCGGCGCTGTCACCGTCAGCAGCCCTGGCCTTTACGCGCTCTGCACCGGCGACATCGCCAGCCCCAGCGCCACCGTCCTCATAAACGCCACCGAATCCGGCCCGACCGACGCAGCGGTAAAGCTGTAAATCGACAACGAGCGGGGCAAAGGAAGGGCCTCCTCGAAGCGGCCAAGCGCCTCTCGAGCAACAGGAGCGAGGCGCTTGGCCTTACGACTCACGAAGCCGAGCCCAGTGGAACGCTCAACCACCGAACGCTCCCGTCGGATTCAGGCACCTCTATTTCCACGTGCAGGCGACCTCCCAAAGCTGCCGCATAGCGCTGCAGCGTGCCGACACGAACCGACGCTGTCTGCCCGTTTTCAATTTCGGATACGCGGGTCTGGCTGACCCCCATATTGTCGGCTACCTGCGTCTGGGTGAGGCCGGCTTTCTTGCGTATCTCAGCGAGCTCGTAGGCCTCAACCTTTGCTCTCAGCCTCGCTTCTTCTTCTTCGATGGCCCGACGGTCAAGACCCCGTTTCTCGATGTATTCATCAACGGTGAGAGCCATGGCGCGCCCCTTCCCTTTCCAATTCATCTAGATGCTCCTGGTAGAGCCGGTCTGCTTTGGGAATCGCCCGCCGATACCACTTATCCCACCATCGCTGCTTGTCGCCAGCGAACAGCATGATGGCACATCTGCGCGGGTCGAAAGCGAAGAGAACACGGATCTCCGATGCCCCCGTCGACCCAGGACGCAGCTCCTTCATATTCCTGAAGCGCGATCCCTTCACTTCGCCGACGAGAGGGCGTTTGAGGTTTGGGCCCTCCTGCTCCAGCAAGCGTATCGCCGCAAGAACAAGGGTAGCCGTCGCGTCGTCGAGCGAATTCAGCCATGGTTCAATGCGAGACAAATCCGCCTGCCACTTCATTATATGGTTTTTCTTATATAAGTCAATCCCTATATCATTGACACCATGGTTGCTATTTGAGCGGGCCATCGCTTCCTCCTTCCCAGACGGCTGTCCTCCAGAAAGAGTTAGGGACGAACCCAGCCTTACAAACATTTGTTCTATTATAGACGCACCATTATTCAAATGCAAGAGCCAAATCCGAGACGGGCATTATCCAGCAGCCCGACACGCTGGAGGAGCTGGCCGATAAGCTGCTCATGCCGACCGACGCCCTCAAAGCCACGGGCCGCCACGCCGTGCGCCACATCCTGGGCGAGATCGCCTAGCAGCCGACCCCCTCCTCTCCAAAAAGACCCGCGCCCCCTCCCAGGCGCGGGTCTTTTCATTCTTGTAGGCCGAAGCGGCCGTGATACACGAGAATAACTCTTTGTGAGTGGAGTTCGGAGCTCGAACAAACGCTCATTTGCCCCGCGCTTCTCTACTCCTCCATGTAGGCGCCGGTTTGGCGGTTCCAGAGGTGGGCGTATTCGCCGCCCTCTTCCACCAGCTGGGCGTGGGGGCCGTCTTCGACGATTTGGCCGTGGTCGAGCACGACAATGCGGTCGAGGCTCGCCACCGTGGAAAGCCGATGGGCCACCACAATGGAGGTGCGGCCCTCCATCAGGCGTCCGAGGGCCTCCTGCACGGCGGCCTCGCTTTCCGAATCGAGCGCGCTGGTAGCCTCGTCCAGCACGAGGATGGGACAGTCGGCCAGCATGGCGCGGGCGATGGCGATGCGCTGGCGCTGGCCGCCGGACAGCTTGATACCGCGCTCGCCGGTGATGGTGTCGAAGCCCTGGGGCAGCGCCTCGATGAACTCCAGCGCGTTGGCCGCCCGGGCCGCCTCGCGAATCTCGTCGAGCGTGGCATCGGGGCGCCCGTAGGCGATGTTCTCGGCAATGGAGCGATGAAACAGCAGCGCCTCCTGGGGCACGTAGGCAATCTGGCGGCGCAGGCTCTGCTGGGTGATGTCGGCCACGTTCTGGCCGTCCACCAAAATCTCGCCCTCCTGGATGTCAGCCAGGCGCAGCAGCAGCTTCGTGAGCGTGGTCTTCCCCGCACCGGACATGCCCACCAGCCCCACGCGCTGGCCCGCGGGGATCTTCAGGTTGAAGTCGTTGAACACCTGGGTGCGCACGTCGCCGTCGGTGTACCAGAAGTTGATGTCCTTGAAGTTGATGTCGCCCATCTCCACCACCAAGGGCTGCGCGCCGGGCTTGTCGGCCACAAGCAGCGGCTCGTCGAGCACCGCCGTGAGCCCCGAGGCGTCGCCGAGCGCCTGGTTGATGCGCTGCAGCCCGTTGTTGATGAAGTTGAACTGGTTCGTCACCGTGTTCGTGTAGGTGAACATGAGGATGACCGTGCCCGGCGTGATGCCGAACCACGCGTTGCCTCCGGAGATGAACACCGTCACCACCGACATGATGACCACCGTGATGGCCGCCGTGATAATGCCGCGCGTAAGCGACGCCCACATGCGCTTCGAGTCCTTCGCCACCACCTCGCGGTTGGCCACATCGAACAGCCCCCGCTCGTAGTCCTCGCGCCCGTAGGTCTTCACGGCCAGGATGTTCGTGACCGCGTCGGACAACTCGCCCGACAGCGCGTTCTGGGCGCCGGCGGCCTGCTCGTTCAGGTGCAGGATGCGCTTGTACATAATGTAGGAGATGGTGGCGTACACCGCCAGCAGCACCATGAGCACTCCCGCATACACCGGCACGGCAGGGAACAGGATAAGGCACGTGAACGTGATGGAGCAGAGGATAGGCAGAAACGGGAAGTTCATCGTCTGCAGCAGCAGGGTGTAGCCGGACATGAACTTCGATGTCTGGCTCACGAGCGTGCCGCCGAAGCGGTTGGAATGGAACGACAGCGACTGGTTGCACAGCGTGTCGAAGGCGGTCGTCGCCAGGTCGTAGTTCACGGCAATCTGCAGCTTCCACAGCGTGTAATCCTGCAGCTTGGAGCACGTCTGCCCTGCCAGGTTGATGCCGATGAGCGCCGCAATGTAGGGACCGAACACGGTGAACACGTCTTCGGCGGCCACGGGGTCGGCGCTTACGCGATCCACAATGAGGCTCATCACGTAGGGGTTGCCGTAGGTGAGGAAGCCGCAGAACCCGATGGTGGAGGCGACGAGCGCCACGAACAGCCCCAAGTGGCGCCGCGTTGCCAGCCAGTAATAATGCAAGCTGCGGGCCGTGAGCGATTGTTTTTTCTTCATAGTTGTAACTCCTCGGGATCGGACCATGGGGCAATGCTCAGTCGCTCAAACAGTCCTCGCTCGGCAGGACAGTCCACTGGACTGTCCTGTTCGCTGCGGAACTCGCTTGGTGAGCACAGCCCCATGTTCCTCTACGCTCAACTCTGCTTGATGCTCTCCGCCATCCTAGTCCAGCAGTTTCGTTAGCTCGCCATTGCTGAGGATGGTTACGTAACGGGTGGCGCGGGAGATGGTGGTGTACAGGCGGCGGCGCGCCAGGTCGGTTTCCGGGAAGGTGCGCGCGCTGGCGTCGGGGATGATCACGTGGTCGAACTCCAAGCCCTTGGCCAGCTTCAGCGGGATGACGACCGTGCCCTCCACTGGCAGGCTGTCGCCCTCGCCGAGCACCGTGGTGCCGGGCAGCGTTTTCGCCAGCCGCTTGGCGTCGGCCTTCCACGGGACGATCACGGCAGCCAGGCGGCCGTCGGACTGAACGCTTTCCACCACGCGGACCAGCTCGGCGCGCCACTCGTCGGCGCTTTCGCAGACGAGAATCTCGGGCGGGGCGGCCTCGCGCTGCACGGACGCCACCTCCATGGCGTCGCCCGGCGGCAGCAGCCGCGCGAACAGGTCGGTGATGGCCGGGGTGGACCGGTAGCTCGTCATGAGGCGGCACTGTTCCACGCGCCCGCGCTCTTCCTCAAACACCTGGCGCATCTCGTCCCAGGTGGCAGTGCCCTCGAAAATGGCCTGGTTCGGGTCGCCTAGCAGCAGGAAGTGCGCGCGGCGGAAGTAGCGGGCCAGCACGGCCAGCTGTCCCTGGGAATAGTCCTGGGCCTCGTCGATCATCACGTACTTCGCCTCGGGGTTGCCCAGGCCCGTGAGCAGCATCTTCAGGTACACCCACTCCACCGAGGTCAGCCCCTCGCGGGCCGCCAAGCGCGACGCCACGCGGTCCACGTTCAGCCACTCCAGCGCCGCCATGGCGCGCAGCGCGTCGGCGTGCTTCTCGCGCAGGTACTGCAGCGCCAGGGTGCGGGCCTCCTCGTCGCTTTGCGGGTCGAACAGCTCGCCGAACAGGCGCAGCTGCTCGTCCACCGGCAGCGAGGCGATCTCGTCATGGGTGTCCTCCTGGGCGGCCAGCGACTTCAAGCGGGCCTCGAGGCGCACGTCCAGCTCCTCGGCCATAAGGGTGGCCCGGTGGGGCCCGGCCGGTAGGTGCGAGAACTTATCTGACACCTTCGCCACCGCGTCGGCGCCCAGAAGGCGCACGCCGGCGCTCGTGATGTCACGGAAGTCGCTCCGGTCGAACTCGAAACCGGCCACCGCCGCCTCCAGCGCGCGCAGCTGCGCGAGGGTCACATCGCCCTCGCCCACCCCGCGGCCTTCGGGCAGCAGGGGCGCAAGGAATTCCTCCCAGGTGAGGATTTCCGGGTTGCGCTCGCCCAGGTCGGGCAGCACGCGGTCGATATAGCGGCCAAACACCGGGTTCGGCGAGATGAGGAACACCCGGGTGGGGTCGAGCGCCCCGCGGTGCTGGTAGAACAGGTACGCGATGCGCTGCATGAGCACGCTCGTCTTGCCCGAGCCCGCCACACCGGCCACCTGCAGCACCGGTACATCGCCATGGCGCACCACGGCGTTCTGCTCGCGCTGGATGGTAGCCGTGATGGCCTGCATATGGGCGGAGCGGCCGCGGGCGAGCGAGGCCAGAAGCAGCTTGTCTTCGATGGCCACGTCGGAGTCGAAGTAGGTGATCAGGCGATCTTCCTCGATTTCGAACTGACGGCGCAGCTTGAGGTCGCAGTGGATGGTGCGGCCGTCGGCCTCGTAGGAGGTGGGGCCCATGGTCTGGTTGTAGTACACCTCGGCCACAGGGCTTCGCCAGTCCACCACGAGCCGGCGGTAGTTCTCGTCGGAGATGCCAGCCGAGCCGATATAGAGTTCCTTTACCGGCTGCCCCTCGCGGAACTGCAGGGCAATCTTCGCGAAGTAGGGCTCGCGCAGCAGCACCTCGACCGCGCGCAGGCGCTCGGCCTGCACGGAGTTCGCCATGTCGTGGGCCTCGATGATGTTGTTCATGGCCACGATGTCGGCGTGGGTCTCCAGAATGTCGTCCCACGTGGCGAAGTTCACGGCCAGTTCCTCGGCCATGGACTTCTTGTCCTCGGCGGCCTGGGCGGCCACGGCCTCCATAGCAGCCAGCGCGTCGCGGCCGATGGCCTGCAGCTTGCCGTAGGTTTCCGTCAAGTGCTCCTGCTCGGCGGCGAACACCGGGTCGGCCGCTTCAGCCTGGGCGTCGCACGCGTCATTGGCCGAAGCGCAAGCGGCTGCCGCGCGCGCCTCCGCTGCGACAGCTTCCCTAGACAAGGATGCCCTCGCAGTGGTCGATCATGTGCTGCACGGCCTGGGCGGAGTTGCCCTCGAGCTTCTTCTTCGCCGGCACGAGCTTGCCGTCCTGCAGACGGTCGTAGGCCACGCGGATCCAGTCGTAGCGCATGACGCCCGTGGGCTCCTCACGCGAGAGGCACGCCTCCACGGCGGTGTAGGGCTTCAGCTTCTGGGTCACCTTCGGGTTGTACATGACCACGGGGCGGCCAGCCTCGTTCAGGTAGGCCACGATGCACTTCGTCTCGCCGATCTGGTTGGCAGCCAGGCACACGGCGTCCTCGCTGGCCAACAGCGTCTCCACCAGATCGTCGGCGATAGCGGCGTCGTCGGCCGTCGCCGGCTCGCACACCTTCGACAGCACTTCCTCGTCGGTAATAATGTCCTTGATCACGGATGCTCCTTCGCGTCGGGGACGGCGCACCGCCCCGCCAATGGAAAAATGCGACTAACGAGTATACACCACCGCACGCAGCGAAGTCCCTTGAACCTGCTCTGGTCAAATTTCCGTTCTCGTCTGATATTTTTTCCTCGAGGGGCCCTTTATGGCCAGAGCGCGGTGAACAAATGCGAAACGGGAAGCGGGCGCCCGCAAACAGCGCGCCGCCATCGACTATGCTGACGAAAACGACGCAAGGAGGAAGCCTCATGGCCGAGAAAACCCGCAAGCCCCTGAAGGTCGTCGGCATCATCGTCGGCATCGTGCTCGGCATTGCCCTGGCGGCGGTGCTTGGGCTGAACCTGTACATCCGCATCGCCTTCGCGCCGTTCTTCGAGGCGGCCGAGCCCCAGTTCGAAATTCCCGGCCTCAACGCGGGCTTCGTGCCCCAGGACCTCGACCACGTGGAAGCCGACGACTCATGGCTCGTCAGCGGATACATGGCCGACGGCTCACCCTCGCCGCTGTACCGCCGCACGGCCGACGGCGCCGTGCAGATCCTGTATGTGACCACGCCGGAAGGCAGCCCCTACGACGGCCACGGCTCGGCCATCACCACCAACGAGCAGTTCGCCTATCTGGCCTGCGAGGACGGCTACCTCGTCATACCCATGGACACCCTCGTGTTCGCCGAGGACGGTGCCCACCTGCAGGCCACCGAGATGGTGCCGCTCGACTTCTCGCCGGCCTTCATGAATATCGAGGAGGGCCAGCTGTTCGCCGGCAACTTCTACTACCCGGGTGACTACGAGACGCCGGACAACCACCACATCGTCACTCCCGACGGCACCGAGAACCCGGCCGTCATGTATGCCTTCCCCGCCGACCCTGAAACACCAGGGCGCTTCTCCACCGTGCCCGACGAGGTGTTTTCCATCCCGGGCATGGTGCAGGGCACGTGCCTGAGCGCCGAAGGAGACATCGTGCTGTCCACCTCGTTCGGCATCGCGCCCTCGCATTTGCTTGCCTATTCGGTGGACCTAGCCGCCCCCGACGGTGTTTTCACCACGAACGCAGGCGACGAGGTGCCGCTGTTCTGCCTCGATTCGCGCAACCAGGTGGGCGACTTGGAAGGGCCGCCCATGCAAGAGGGCATCGAGTCCCACGACGGCCGCATCTTCACGAGCGACGAATCGGCCTCGAACAAGTACATCTTCGGCAAACTCTGCGGCGCCGGCCAGGTATATGCCGTGGATCTGCCAACCGACTAGCTCATTTCATCGTGACGGTGGGCGTGAGACAGTGCCCCGGAGGGGTGTCTCATCTTCGATGGGCACTTGCTGCGCGAATGCGCCGATAGTCGTTTGGAAGATGAGACACCCCTCCGGGGCACTGTCTCACCCTCGGGCGGCAGGACGCAGCGGGCGGAAGGCCCTCGCATGCTCCGTCGGCAAAACTGTTACCTTTTTGTTCATGTGCATAATTACGTGGCTATGACCTGAGGGTTCCGTGAAGTTAACCGCTCTCAATATCCCCTTGACACTCCCTTTTCACGAAGGAATATCGAATTTGCTGTTGACAACCTTGCCTCTGGCAAAGTTTAATGCAACTGCACAAATCGCTAGCAACGTCTTACCTAGGGAGGTAACCATGAGCGACCCCAATGTGGTGGTGGCCCGCAACACCGAGAATGCTCCGCAAAGCGCGCTGTATTCCCAGACCGTGGCCTTCAGCCACTACAACAACCTGTCGGCCCAGCTGCCGCTGGATCCGGCGACCGGCGCTATCGTAGCCGGCGGCGTCGCCGAGCAGGCCGAGCAGTGCTTCAAGAACATCGAGGCCATCGTGGCAAGCATCGGCCACGACCTGAACGATGTCATTCGCCTCACCATCTTTGTGCGCGACATCATGGATGTGAACGCCGTCGACAAGGTGCAGGCCCGCTTCTTCCCCACCTACCAGCCCGCCCGCACGGTCATGGCCGTGGCCGATCTGCCCCAAGGCGCGCTCGTGATGGTGGAGGCCCTGGTCGACAACGGCGAAGGCACCCAGTCGGTGCCCCAGGCCGGCGACCTGCTGAAGCTCACCAACAACACCCACAATGCGCCCTACGACATCATGTCCACTCAGTCGGTGGCCTTCAGCCACTACAACAACATCTCGCTGCAGCTGCCGCTGGACCCGAAGAGCGGACGCCCCATCCTGGGCGACGCGGCTGCGCAGACGGCCCAGTGCCTCGCGAACGTGAAGGCCATCCTCGAGAGCATCGACGTGCCCTTCGACGATATCGTGAAGGTGACCGTGCTGGTGCGCGACCTGGCCGACATGGACGCGGTGAACGAGGTATACAAGACCTTCTTCCCCGACTCCGGCATTGCCCGCGCGGTGAACTACCTGCCGGCCCGCACCGTGGTGCCGGTGGCCGACCTGCCGCTGCACTGCGACGTAGCCGTTGAGGCCGTGGTATCCCACGGCGACGGCACGCCGCCCCAGGCCATCGAGGACCGTCACGGGCTCATCATCGAGGCCAACAACACCGATGCGGCACCCCGCTGCCCGCTGTCCACGCAGACTGTGGCCTTCAGCCACTACAACAACATCTCCGGTCAGATTGCCACGGATTTGAGCGCCGACGTGGCGGGCCAGACCGAGCAGTGCCTGAACGCCATCAAGGCCATCATCGAGTCGGTGGACCACAGCCTGGCCGACATCGTCAAGGTGAATGTGTACCTGGCCGACCTGGCCGATGCCGAGGCCATGAACGAAGTGTACCTGCGCTTCTTCCCCGAGGGCACTCCGGCCCGCCGTCTGGTGGGCACCGGCGTGCTGCCCCGCGGCGCCCGCGTCATGATTGACGCCATCGCCGGCAACTGGGAGGGCACCCCGCCCATCGCCTAACGCGCGCCAACCTCGCATGCGGCCCCCGAGTTCGGCCGCCCTGTAAGAAGCCCCCGATGCCTCATCATCGGGGGCTTCGCTTATTTGTGTGAGACAGTGCCCCGGAGGGGTGTCTCATGTTCCGAAAACCATGCGGCGCATTCGCGCAGCGGCGGTTGCCGAACATGAGACACCCCTCCGGGGCACCGTCTCGCGCGCGCCGCTCTACTTCTCGGGAATATGCTCGGAGAGGAGCTCTATGAGTTTATGGGTGTTCAGGGGCTTGGTGGTGAGCGCCGTCATGCCGGCCTCGCGGGCGCGGCGATAGCCCTCCTCGAAGGCGTCGGCCGTCTCGGCAATGATGGGCAGCGTGGCCGCATCGGGCCGATCGAGCAGCCGGATGGCGCGGGTGGCCTCGTCACCGTCCATGCGCGGCATGCGCATGTCCATGAGCACCGCATCGTAGAAGAAGGGCTCGGCGGCCTCCACCTTGCGCACGGCCGCATCGCCATCGCGGGCCTCATCCGAGGTGAAGCCGTAGTCCTTCAGAATCTCGACGAGAATCTCGCGCGAGAGGTCGTCATCGTCGACCACCAGCACATGGCAGCCCGTGAAATCGCGCACCGCCGGCGCTTCCTCGGAAGCCTGCTTCGCGCTGTCGGGCGTGGGCGCCTCGGCCAGGCGCAGCGGCAGCCGCACGGTAAACTCGGAACCACGGCCCACCACGCTCTCCACCTGAATGGTGCCGCCGAGCAAGTCCACCAGGCTTTTCGTGATGGTCATGCCCAAGCCGGTGCCCTCGGTCTTGTTGGTATAGCCCAACCCGTCGCGCTCGAAGGGGTCGAACAGGCGCTCGATGAAGTCGGCGCTCATGCCGCAGCCGGTATCGCGCACCGTGAGCACATAGGTGCCGAAATCGCGCGGGGCATCGGGCAGCTCGCGCAGGGTCACGCCCACCATGCCGCCGGGCGACGTGAACTTGATGGCATTGCCGATGATGTTCACGAGAATCTGGTTCAGGCGCAGCTTGTCCGACACGACGCGCGTATGGGGCATCTCTCCCACGTCCACCGTGAAATCGAGGCCGCGCTCGCGGGCCTTCTCAGAGAACATCTGCTCGACATCCTGCATAAGGTCGGGCAGCTTGATGGGCTCCTCGGCCAGCGAGAGCTTGCCGCTCTCGATGCGGCTCACGTCCAGAATGTCGTTCACCAGATTGAGCAGGTGGTCGCTCGACATCATGATCTTATGCAGGCAGTCGCGCACACGCTCGGTATCTTCCAGGTGGTCGAGCGCAATTTTAGCGAACCCGGAAATGGAGTTCATGGGCGTACGGAAGTCGTGGGACATATTCGTGAGGAAGGTGGACTTCGCACTGCTGGCATGCTCGGCCAGCTCAAGGGCGCTCTGCAGAGCGGCCCGCTGGCGCAGCGACTCGTGCATCTCGGCCGTAGTGTTGCGCGCCGCCAAGACGAACTTCGCCCCCTCGTCACGCAGGCGGATCATGCGCAGCTCCACGTACTCCTCGACCCCGTTGACCAGACGACGGTAGTTCAGCGAGAGCTCGTCGTCGCCGGCGCGCAGGCGCTCGAGCACCGCCTCGCGGCTCACCTCGGCGGCTACGCGCTCGCGGTCGGCCTCCACCACGTAGGTGTCCACGTAATCCTGCATGGCCTCGCTGTAACGGTGGCACTTCAGCGGGGCGCCCTCGATGGCGCCGCCGTCGGTATCACGCAGGCGGAACGGCTCGATGCCGTTGGCGTCCAGGTCGGCCAAGTACAACGCGGAATTCTCGCGCGAGAGGCTGTCGACGATATCGAAGTAGCGGGCACTGGCCAGCTCGGCCTCTTTGGTGCGAGTGAAATCTTCCAGGAACCCGAAGGCGAAGCGGTCGGTCTTGCCCGCATGATCGAGGCTGAAGCGCAACCAGCGGCCATCGGCCAGCTGACCTTCCACATACACGCCGCCGCGGTGGTTGCGGAAGTTCGCCACCTGCTCGCGGATGGCCTTCGCCCCCTCGGGCCCGAAGGCCTCGCTTACGAAATCAACCAGGCTCGTGTAGCCCAGGTCCATGCCGCTGATCTTCTGAGCCGAAGGTGTGAGCATGACGCGATGGGTGCGCATGTCGTAGAAGAACAGGCCCGTGTCGGCCTTGCTCATAGAGGGGTGAACCGGGCTTACCCACTCCGACACGTCCTGCACGAAGAAGCCGCAGTAGCCGGGCTTGATGGGAACAACGGTCACATGGTTGAACTGCTCGAGCAGCTCGTTGGCCGTCTCGAATTCTATGGGCGTGCCGTGCATGGCCGCCTCGTAGAAGTTCTCGAGCCAGGCGGTGTCGCCGCCCCACATCTCGTACACACCGCGGCCGACGATGTCCTCAGGCTGATGGTTGGTCGTTTGGGCCATGGCGGGATTCAGGTACACGATAACGGCCTCCAAAGGCTCCCCGTTATCGTCGAGCAGTATCTCGCACACAGCAAACGGCAGCGAGCTTCTGCCGAACAGCTCTGAACAGGCCTGCAGCAAATCATCCATGGTACGCGCCCCTTACTTTCGACGCCCCATAATATAGCATTAAATGGTGCAGCCGTCAGGCTTAATGTTGGCCCTACTAGGGGATTTCCTCCCCTCGAGTTAGGTTTATCTTGTGCATTGGTGCTCGGTTTTTACCCATAGGTGCACAAAAAAGCGGCGCCCCTGGACGGGACGCCGCTGAGAAACCTCCGAGCAGAATACTTTCCACCTGGGGAAACGAGGCTTACGCCTCCGGCTCGGCCGCCTGGTTCTCGTCGCGCTGGACCTCGGTGGCCTCGGCGGGGATGGCACCCTTCTTGAACTTCAGGGAGTTGCCGTCAACCGCCAGCACCAGCTCGCCGTCCTGCAGCACCACGTCCTCGGTGTCGCCCTCGAGGGTGAGCGAGGCGGTGGTGGCATCCTTGGCCTCCCAGGTGCCCTCGACGTTCGTGCCGAACAGGCTGACGACGGCATTGCCGCCCTCGTTCAGCTGCAGGTACACGTACAGGCCCATCTCCTCCATGGCCGAGATGCTCTCGGCGGTAAGCTCCTGGCCGTCGCTGGTGCCGCCGGACAGCACCCAGTCGCCCTGGAAGTTGGCCGCGTTGTCGCCGCCGCCGTTAGTGCCGCCGGCGCAACCGGCCAAGGCGAGGCACAGGGCGAACGCACAGGCAAGAGCCGCAAAAATCTTCGTCTTCTTCATTCCCACTCCTTCGAAACGGAATCACACGCGGCCTTATGACCGCCCGCTCATCTTAAGCATTACACGCACAATCAGCAATACCCAACCCGAGGCATACAGGGGTAAGCGGAAAAGCGAGCCTACGGAAAGCCCCGTTTTCTGCTAAGGTAGCCTCACGGAAACGGGGCCGCGCGCCCCCGTGAGAGGAGGCCCCATGGGAGATTTCGCCAATCGTGTGTTCGCCGTGGTACGGCAGGTGCCGCGCGGGTGCGTGACCACCTACGGCCAGGTGGCGCGACTCATAGGGGCGCCCCGGGCGGCGCGCTACGTGGGCTATGCGCTGCACGCCAACCCGGAGCCGGGCACCGACCCCGGCTGCATTCCCTGCCACCGCGTGGTGTTCAAAGACGGACGCATGGCCACCGGCTTCGCCTTCGGCGGCCCTGATGAGCAGCGCAAGATGCTCGCCGCCGAGGGCATCGCCTTCGACGAAGAGGGACGCGTACTGCTTGAGGCGCATCTGTGGGACGGCCGCCCAGCCACGGGGGCCAGCGACGACGGCGCGCCCTTGGGCCCTCCCGCCGACTTCGATTGGGAAGCGGAACTGGCAGACTAACGCGCCGATTTGGCAACGGATTCTCGAACGTTTCCTGACCATCCCCCTTCGAAATCAGGCGCGCCGCGCTCTCCTCTTACTATGGAGCCATGGGACTCGTCGCCCCCTTGTTCGGCGCGACCACAAGCCCCATCGAACCAACCGCTATCGAAGGAGGCATTCCCATGCAGAACAAGGAACTGCTCGAGAAGATCATTGCCAAGCAGGATAAAATCATCAAGGCCATCAACGCCGATCAGGCGGTGGACATCCCCGAGAAGCTGCGCCACGCCGAAGAGGCCGCCGAGGCCTGGGCGCGCGGCATCGAGGGCGACGACGGCCGCGACAAGGAAGAGCGCCGCTGGCCGGTGAAGCAGTTCTCCCAGGAGCTGCACGAGCACATCGCGCTGTTCGACCACGAGACGCGCCAGCAGATTCAGGAGTACTGCGAGCTCGTGAAGCGCATGCCCTACGACATGGACGAGACCCTCGGCTGCTAGCCGATCACATCTCCAGTCACCACGCCCCGCCTTCCCCGAAGAAGACGGGGCGTTTCTTTAGATATGTTGAACGCTCAGGTTCAAAGAGAGGGCCGGCGCGACCCTCCCCTACAATGAGGACGACCGAAGAATAGGAGTCCCCCATGATTTCCCTGCAAGAAGCGATGGAACAGCGCCACGCGGTGCGCACCTTTGAAGATCGCCCGCTCGATAGCGCGGCGGTGGAGCACCTGCAGGCCTTCATCGACATCGTGAACGAGGAAAGCTGGATGGACTTCAAGCTGGTGCTGAACGAGCCCGTTGCTTTCACGAGCCTGCTGGCGCGCAAGGTGGGGTTCTCCCACGCCGATAACTACCTGGCCGTCATCGGGCCCGATGGCAAGGAGCTCGATAACTCGTCGGGCTACTACGGCGAGCAGATCGTCCTGCGCGCCCAGCAGCTCGGGATCAACAGCTGCTGGGTGGGGCAGACCTACAAGCAGGTGCAGGGCGCCTACAACGTCGATTTCGGCGAATCGCTGCGCTGCGTGGTGGCCCTGGGCTACGGCACCACCCAGGGCACGCCGCACCCGTCGAAAACGCCTCAGCAGGTAAGCCCCGACTACGACAGCGCCCCCGACTGGTTCCGCCGCGGCGTGGATGCCGCACTTCTGGCCCCCACTGCCTTAAACCAGCAGAAGTTTACCTTCCGCCTGGGCCGCCAGCAGCCCGACAGCACCTGGGAGGTTATCGCCAAGGCGAAGCTGGGCCCCTACACCAAGGTGGATCTCGGCATCGCCAAATACCACTTCGAAATAGGAGCCGGCGAAGGCGCCCCCTTCACGTTCCGGGGCTAGCCTCTTTTCGTGTGCTAGCCGACAGCCACCGCTGCAAACTCGGGGCACTCCAGAGGCTCGATGGCCTCGATATCGTCGCGATGCTGCTCCATGGAGTTCCAGATATCAACCTTTTCCTGCATGTTGAGCCAGAACTGCGGCGTTGTGCCGAACAAGCGTGCCAGACGCAGGCACATGTCGGGGGAAAGCCCCCGCTTCTCGCGGACGATGTCGTTCACCGTCTGTCGCGTGACCCCCAGGCGCTGGGCAAGGGCCGCCACCGAAAGCCCCAGGTCGGGCATATAGTCCTCCCGAAGAAACTCGCCCGGATGAACGGGCTTGCGGGAGATGAGCAGCATATCGTCATTCATGGCAGCCTCCTTAGTGGTAGTCGCAGATTTCGACATCGTATATTCCGTCGCTCGTAAATCGGAAGCAGATGCGCCACTGATCGTTGATCGAAATGGCGTACTGGCCTGCACGATTGCCCTTCAACGGATGCAGGCGGTTGCCCGGAGGCATTCGCAAGTCGGTGAGCAGGGTCGCGTTATCGACCAATTCCAACTTCCGCAACGCACGCCGTGCGATGTCGGGAGGAACTTTGCGGCTCTCCCCCGTCTCGAAGAACTCACGCGTATCATCGTCGGCAAACGTCTTTATCATGCGACTCCCTCCATCAATTTGTAAAGTGTAACATGACACTTTACAGTAGACAAGCAAAAGAAGGGCCGCACCAACGGGTGCGGCCCTGGGAGGGTGAGGGTGGATGGGGGCGCGGGTTATACGCGCTTGGCGGTGATGCCGTTCGCGACGGTGACACCTTCCTCCACGCACATCTTGGCCTCGTCGAGCAGGGCGCGGGCGTCGGCCAGCAGGTGCTGGGCCGCGTGCAGCTTCTCGCTGGCGGACTCGAAGCCGCCGTCGCCGGCCATGTGGGCCATCTTGTGGGCCCAGCGGTAGCCCACGGCCACGTAGTCGTCCGTCATGTCGATCATAGCCTCGAGCTGGGTAGTGTTCACGCCGTTAGTGCGCATATCAGTATCCTTTCGGTTGGGCTCTTACTTCACCTTGGCGGCGCGCTGGGCTTGCATCCAGTCGGCCAGCTCGCCCATGCCTTCGCCGGTGCGGGCGCTTGTGACGAAGATCTCGAGCGCGGGGTTCAGCAGGCGCGCCTGCTCCTTCAGGCGATCCATATCGAAATCCTCGTTCAAGGGCAGGTAGTCGCACTTCGTGACGATGAGCGCGTCCACGGCGGCGAACATCGGCGGGTACTTCATCACCTTGTCCCAGCCCTCGGGGACACTCAGCAGCATCACGCGGGTGTGGGCGCCGGTGTCGAAGTCGGCCGGGCACACGAGGTTGCCGATGTTCTCGAGGAACAGGTAGTCGAACTTGTCGCCGTCGAAGGCCTCGAAAGCCATAGCGACCATGCCCATCTCCACGTGGCAGACGCCGCGGGTGTTCAGCTCCACCGACGGGACGCCGGCCTCCTTGATCTTCAGCGCGTCCACATCCGACTCCAGGTCGGCCTCGATGACGCCGAGCTCGGTCACGCCGCGGCTGCGCAGCTCCTTGATGAGCGCCAGCAGCAGCGTCGTCTTGCCGGCGCCGGGCGACGCCATGACGTCCACGAAGAACGTGCCCTCCTCGGCGCGCTCGGCGCGGAACGCGTCGGCTGCGTCGTCGTTGGCCGCCAGGATGTTCTTCTTCACTTCGATAACGCGGGTTTGATCCACGGTTCTCTCCTTCTCGCCTCGGCGGCCCGCACGGCCGCCGTCTCTCGTACCCAATCATAGTAACGGCCCCGCGCGCGCCCGCGCAATGCAGAAACCGCATCGACCATGCATATTGCCGAAACTAACCACCGGATCCGCGCGAGTAGCCTAACGGACCCCAGCCTCCTCACGCTCCATGCCACCTCCCACCATCCACGCAAACGACCTGATCACGCCATCGACGGGGGGACACCTTCCGTAGGCTCCAGAAAGCCCCCCGTTGGGCAAGGGCTCTGCCCTTGCCGAGCAATCGGGAAAGGAAGGCATTCCAGGTTGAGCGGAAGGGGCAGAGCCCCCTCCCCTACGGGGTGGTTTCGCGTGAGACAGTGCCCCGGAGGGGCGTCTCATCTTCCGGATATCTTTCGGCGCGTTCGCGCAGGGGGACATGCCGAAGATGAGACGCCCCTCCGGGGCACTGTCTCACTTCGCCGAATAGGACGCTAGATCCGCTCGACCCCCAAGCAGCTCACGCCATTGGCCTCGCAGATGACCCGCAGCTTTTTGTCCAGCGTAAACAACGTGGCACGGTTGCGCCTTGCTAAAACAAAATAGAGCATATCGTAGACGGGGTGATTATTCCGAACAGCCTCGTGGGTTGCCTCGATAATCAGCGGAGTCGTGTCCGCGAACCCGTCGACGAGCTCCAGGGCATTCTGGAACAGCGAGAAACCATCGTCCTCCGACAGCCATCCGGCCCTCACGATTTTCCAAACCGTGTTGCCCATCTCGTCGATGAAGAGCCTGGGCGCAATAATCCGCTCGTCGCAGTCGACAAGCGATCGCAGCGCCTTCCCCTCTGCTCCATTTCGAGCGATGGCAACCGCAGCATTCACATCCATGACGATCATTCCGCCACCCCCTCGCCATCACAGTCGGCGAAGGGATCAAGAGCCTGGGCGATAATCCTATCGCTGCGCTCTTCCCTGCCCTCGTGCACCATCGCGACAATATCATCCGCAGCGAGTTCGGAGGCCTTCCATTGAAGAGCGTCGAAATTGGCGAATGCCTCCCTGCGCCTTCTTCTGCGAGCCGTGAGGACATCGGCGCATTCTGTCGCGATCAGCGACGAATCCGACATCGGAACTCCTCCGAGCGGAGTCCCCGAAAGACAACCTTCGGCATCGAGCTGGGGGGCTGTTTTCGGCTGGTCAAGCATTCTCTCCACGGCGATGATCACCTGCTGAGCGATGGAACGATGCCTTTGAGAGGCATAGGATTTCAACTCCTCATAAAGCGGCTGCGGAAAGTCCCTCACCTGAACTGCGGGCATAATATCCTCCTCCCGACTTTAATATATGCATGCATTTTACATGCATTTGCATACCCTCGCAAGACTCACTGCACGCCCGAATCCCCGTAGGGCAAGGGCCATGCCCTTGCCGCCGTGAGACAGTGCCCCGGAGGGGCGTCTCATCTTCAGGGACCGTCCCTGCGCGAATGCGCCGAAGGCCACTCGGAAGATGAGACGCCCCTCCGGGGCACTGTCTCACTTCACCGACTGAACCGCTCATGGTTGCAGGATTGGGGGTGAACGGGTATGCTTCAGGCTGACTTCGCGTCCATAGGGGACGCATGAGAGAAGGAGAACCCACCATGAGAGAGAAGCGACGGGGCTCGCTTCTGCGTCTTGGCATGGCAGCCGCGCTGGCTCTGGGGATGACCCCCGCCGCGGCCTTCGCCGACCCAGGCGCGGAAATCACAGAGACCCCCCCCCATCGAGTTTTCTGACGTCCTAGATGACGCCCCTGCCCCCGACGATTTCGTCGGAACGGCAGACGGGACAGATGGCGCAACCGACGCCCCAGCACCCGACGAACCCGATGGAGAGGACGCTTCCTCTAGCGGCTCCCAACCACCCGACAGTAATTCCGCTTCCAATGCTACCTCGCCCGAGGGCGATGGCTCCGTGCGGTCCGATGAGGGTTCCGAAACGGAAGACCCTGCATCCGGCGCGTCCAACAGCGCCGCCTCGGCCTTCGCCGCCGCCATGGCAGAGCACCTGGCAAGCCTCCCCCTCGTCGCCGCCCTCGGCGACAACAGCGCCAGCCAGGCCGCGCCTCTCGCCGTCACCCCTCCAGCCGGCGCCATCACGCTGTGCGGCATTACCATCTGGGGCGTCGACGGCGACACGGTGACCGCAAGCGACTTCGAGGTCGAGAACGACACCCTTACCGTGAAGACCAGCAAGCACTTTGCCGTGCAGACCCCTGACCAGACCCTCGTCTCCGAGAAGGCCCTCGCGTCGCATACGGAAGACGACTGGCAGCGCCACGCCAACCCGGTCGCGTCGAAGATCGTCATCCCCGCCGGCCAGACCGCGAACATTACCCTTGCAGGCATCGGCCTTAAGCACGACGATGCCCTCGACCTTGAACCCGGTGCCGTCTGCAACCTCATTCTCGCCGACGGCACCTACAACTCCTTCTACACGCCCGGCAACATGTCCGCCATTCACAATCCCACCGGCGCCACCCTCACCATCGACGACGAAGTGGCTAACAAAGATAGCAACGGGAACCTCATCACGCCGGAGAACGGCCTCATCCCCCGCGATATGACCCTCGCCGACGGCCGCACCATCAAGAAGGGCGATCCCCTTTCGACGCTCGACAGCAACAATCCAGGCGCGCTTCTCGCCCTTGTAACGGGCTCTGGGAACTCGTCGCCCCTCGGGGGTCACGATTACCAAGCTGGAGGCAATGTCACTATCAACGGAGGAAGTATTGCCGCATACAATGGTGCCCCTGGAAGTGGAGGCACCAATTGTGCTGCAGGCATTGGAGGAGGAGGCGTCGGTGCCGGAACGGGCCCCGATGAATGGATAACCATCAACGGTGGCCGCGTTGACGCCAATGTCTACAAAACCGATTATGGCCACGGTGCAGGTATCGGCGGAGGAAATGCGGCTTACACCGGGAATATTCGCATAAACGGTGGCTACACAATCTCAACGGGAGGTAGCCACGGCTCTGGTTTTGGTGCTGGTTGCGGAGTTCCGAACTGCGCGGGATACCAAATCATCATCACGGGAGGCACTCTGATTCCGTCTTCGGTCGAACACCCCTACTCCGGCTGCGGCGACATCGGGGCTCCAGGCGTCGACATCACCATCACCGGCGGATCCGTGGGCAACGGACGCCCCGGCAAGCCGTTCAACTTCGTGGGAAGCGCCCACAATGAGAAGGGCGAGGTCCTGCGCATGGTAGAAGTCGATCTCACGGGCGATGTGGGAAGCGACACGTTTCAGCTCACTGAGTGGAGCCTCAAGGTGGGCAATGCCACCTACCCCTATGGGGCACCGGCCGAGTTCGACAAAGGGCACCTGTACCTGTGGCTGCCCGAGAAGGTGGTGAAGGAGAACGAAATCACCGTCGACTTCACCTACCGCGACACCGTGAACGTCGACGAGGACGGCAACCCGGTACTCGTCACCCCCGAGCCGCTGTTCCGCCCCAAGGGCGACAGCTACGACAACAAGGTGCGCCGCTACGTCAGCTTCGAGCTGCCCTCTTCCTACACCGACGGCCTGACCAAGTACTACGACGGCACGCCCTTCGACACCTACGACCTGGGCAAGTCTCCCATCGTCACCGCCGAGAGGCCGCCTAAGACGCTCAACGACACCAGCTCCGTCGAGTACGTCTACCAGCGCTACGACAAAAAAGACGGTGTGCCGCTAGAGCCGGAGGTGGCTGCCAATCCTGACGGAACACCGCTCAAGAAGCTTTCAACCGACAGCGGCGTCATGCGGTTCACGCTGACTTCCATGCAGTACTCGAAGTCCACCGACCCGGCTTACGCCGCCTTCAAGGAGAGCTACTGGGGCCACCGCGCCACCGGCTGGTACGAGATCAAGCCCGTGCCCTCCCAGGTGCGGCTCACCTCCGTGAAGTGGACCGAGGACGGCCAGCCCGGCTCCGCCGAGCACGACGCCCGCAAGGAGCTGCTCGTGACCGCCGAGATCGACCGCGGGCCCACCCAGCCCGACGGGCAGCCCACGAAGGGCACCTGCGCCGCGCCAGAGGGCACCTTCCAGCTGTACGTGGACGGCGCGCCCGTGGGGCCCGAGGTGCCGCTGCGCTTCCAGGACGAGACCGACCCCGAAACGGGCGCCACCCTGCCCGCCAACGCCGAGCGCGTCGACAACGGCGAGGGCGGCTCGTTCACCCGCGTGAAGTTCGCCTTCGTGCCGGCCGACGCCGACTTCCTCGTGCCCGATGCCACGGGCAACAACGAGCACACCGTGTCGCTGCAGTACCGCGCCGCGAAGAACTACCTGGACAGCGCCAACCCCGAGACCGACGAGGGCGCGCCCGAGGAGATCGTGACCATCGAGCCGGTGGACCCGGGCTTCAAGCTCTACGACGCTAGCGGCTCCGGCTACGACCCGAAGGACGAGGGGACCTCCTTCGACCCGACGGGGCGCGCGCCCATCGCCGAGGGCGGCGTGATCGAGAAGTCGCTCGGGGACTTCGTCCTGGGCGACGCCGACCGCGACTGGTTCCCGCTGTTCCCCGAGACCGACAGCTCGGGCGCCATCGACTACCGCGTGCCCGAGGGCAACGGCGTCGTGGCCATCGACCCGGACGGCACGGTGCACGTGACCGGGGTCGGCCGCGTGAAGGTGACGGTGGAGCAGAAGCCCAACGGCGCCTACGTGGGGGCCGGCCCGCTGTCGTTCTGGGTCGTGGTGAAGCCGGATCCGAAGATCGCGCCCGAGGCGTCGGTGTCGAAGGCCGTGGAGAACCTGACGCACCCCGAGGGGCCGACGCAGCCCGGCGACCGCCTGCGCTACACCGTCACGGCCTCGAACGCGGCGGCGGGGTCGGCCTGGAACGACGTGGTCGTGACCGACGCGCTGCCGGCGTGCCTCGAGCTCGACGGGGCGACCGTGCAGCTTGACAACCCGTCAGACGGCATCGAGGGGCTCGCGCTCGCCGGGGCCGCCTCGGTGCGCCCGGGCGACGTCGGGAAGTTCGCGCTCGCGTCCCCCGGCGCCGACGGGCGGCCCGTGCTCTCCGTGCCCGTCGGCACCGTCTACGGCGGGAGCGCCGCAACCGTGACCTTCGAGTGCACGGTGGCCGCCGACGCCGTCGGGGCCGGCAAGGCGCCCGCCGCGCTGGCCAACGTGGCCGAGGCCGAGGGCACCCGCGCCGACCCGGACGACCCGGAGCACGGCGACCCGCTGCCCGTGGAGCCCGACCTCTCCGACCCCGTGACCCCGCCGGGCGGCGACAAGGTCGCGCCGTCGGACCCCGACATCAAGGTGTCGAAGTCGGTCGAGAACGCGACCAGCCCGGGCGCGAAGGTCACCAAGATCGGCGATACGCTGCGCTACACCATCGTGCTGGCGAACGCCGGGGCAGCGAACAGCTGCCTGGTGGGCGCCGTCGTGTCCGACCCGCTGCCCGCGGGCATCGAGCCCGTGGCGGGGACGATCAGGATGGCGCTGGCCGACGGGACGGACGTTGCCGTGCCCGACTCCGCCTACGACGCGGGTAGCCGCACCGTCGCCGTGACCGCCGGCGACCTGTGGGGCGGGCAGAGGGTGACGCTGACGTTCGACGCGACCGTCGGCGAGGCCGCGCTCGGCACCGACGCGGCCAACGTGGCCTTCGCCCACGGGACGGTTCCCTCGGAGGAGCCCGGGGACGGCTCGCAGCCGCAGAACCCCGAGCCCGGGAAGCCCGCGCCCGTGCCGCCAGCAGACGACGATCCCGTCGCGTCGTCCGACCCGGCCGTGCCGCCCGTCGTCGTCGGCGACGACCCGGAGGAGGGCGACCTGTCGATCTCCAAGGGGGCCGAGAACCTGACGAGGCAGGACGGCACCACCCGCGTGGGCGACACCGTGCGCTACACCATCGTGCTGCGCAACGAGGGCCCCGCCACCTCTTGGATGGACGCCGCGATCCGAGACGACGTGCCCGAGGGTCTGGAGCCGATCGCGGGATCGATCAAGATGGCGCTGCCCGACGGAACCGAGCTGGAGGTATCGGACGACGCCTACGACCACCGCACCCGCGTGCTGGCCGTGGCCGCCGGCAGCCTCCATGGCGGGCAGGCCGTCACCCTCGCCTTCGACGCGCTCGTGACCGAGGCGGCCCTCGGCTCCGACATCGGCAACACCGCCCTCGCCTACGGCCAGCCGCCCTCCAAGTGGGACCCCGACGGCAAGCACCCCGAGCCCGGCACGCCGTTCGTCCCCGGAGAGGGCTGGGAGGAGTACGGCCGCACCCGCGAGGTAATCGAGTCCCCCGCCGCCTACCCGCCGGGAGTGACGAGAGACGGCGGCGTCCTCCCCGCCGAGGGCCCCGTGGACGACTCGTCCACCATCGCCAAGACCCGCCTCGCCCAAACCGGCGACGCCCTGGGACGCCTGGCCGGCACCCTGGCCGGCGCTGCCGCGGGCTCCCTCCTGGTCGCCGGCGCCCTCGCCCTATCAACCCGCCGCCGCGCCAGGAGCGCGAGGTAAGAATTGCAGCGACGGCGTCCCGAGCGGCGCCGCCGCAGCACCCCCGTAGGGCAAGGGCCATGCCCTTGCCGCCCGGCCCGCAACGGCCCGCACGACAAAAAGCGGAAGGGGCATGGCCCCTTCCCTACGGGGTTTTTCGAGCCAAGAAACCGTACGAATGCATGGTTTTCTTGGCGCGATGACTGAACGAAGGCACGGGCATTGCCCCTCCCTGGGCTTTCCTGTAAAGTGCGATGGCGGAAGGAGCGCGGGGCGGGCCCTTCTGACCTCTCGCCTCCTGCACTATGAGCGAACTTGCCATACTTGATGCCATTCAGACCATCCACGTGGGGTGGCTCGACACGCTGGTGGCGGCCTTTACCAGCCTGGGCAACGCCGGGGCGCTGTTCATCTTCACGGGGCTCGTGCTGTGCTGCATGCCGCGCACCCGCAAGCTGGGGGTGGCGGTGCTGGTGGCCATCGCCTTGGGAGCGCTCGTCACCAACCTCACCATCAAGCCTCTGCTCATGAGACCGCGGCCGTGCGACGTGAACCCCGACATCATCATGCTGGTACCGCGACCCCACGGCTCGTCGTTCCCCTCGGGGCATACTACCGCCGCCTTCGCCTGCGCCGGCGCGCTGCTGTTCATGCGCGACCCGCGCGCCCCCCGCGCGTTGGCCGTCGCCGCACTGGTCGTCGCCATTCTCATGGGGCTCTCGCGCCTGTACTGCTACGTGCACTACCCCACCGACGTGCTCGCCGGCTGCCTCATCGGCCTAGCCGCCGGTTTCGCCGCCGCGAAGATCATCGCGGCCTGGACGCGATGGCGCGAGGGCCGTAATCGGGCGTAATCCCTCCCCCGAATCCCGGCAAGCCAGCCACCCGCCGTCTTCCCTACGCTATCGCGGGCGGGGGGATGGACGGTCACCCGCTGAGCCCCTTCTCTCCTTTCCTAAGTTTCTGCCTTTACTTTATTACAGTAGAGCACTATAGTGATCGACGCATTGTCGATACCGAGCACCAGGAGCCGCCATGAGCGCACCGTTCGAAAGTCCCGAGGGCATCGAGGCCCCGTCTTCCCAGCCCACCCTGAAGCGCCAGTTCGGGCTGCGCGAGGCTATCACTATCACCGTCGGCACCGTCATCGGCGTGGGGCTGTTCACCACCGGCGGCAACATCGTGGGACTCATGGGGCCATCTGTCATCGTGGCCACTCTGGTGGCCATGCTCGTCTCCATCTACCCGGCGCTGCTCTACGCGGAAATGGGCGCGGCGCTTCCCTATGCCGGCGGCACTTACCAGTACGCGGGCCTGGGGCTGGGTCGGCCCCTCGGCATGCTCGCGGGGTGGAACTTCATCATCTCGCTGGTGGCCGTCACCGGCGGCGAGGCGCTGGCTTTCGCCTACTACTTCAAGACCATCTTCCTGGCCTTCGGCGTCACCCTGCCCATTCCCGATGTGGCCTTGGCCTGCCTGGCGCTGTTGCTGTTCATCGTCACCAACGTGGCCGGCGTGAAAACCACCGGCCGTCTGCAGAACGGCTTCATGTTCTTCTTCTGGGGCGTGGCGGCCATCTGGTTCCTCACCATGGTTCCCAACGTGAGCCTGCCCGCTTTTGTCACCGCGCCGGAGTTCCTCGGCTCCATGGATGCCTTCGGGTTCATTGCCGCCGTGGCCATGATCTGGTGGTGCTTCGCCGGCTTCGAGACCTGCTGCGGCATGGGCGAGGAAATCCGTTACCCCTCTATCAACATCCCGCGCGCCCTGAAGCTCGCGCCCTTCATCATCTTCGCTGTGAACGGGGCCTTCCAGTGGTTCCTTGTGGGTATTACGCCCGTGGACGCCATTCCGGCCCTAGCCGATGCGTCGGCCCCCTACGCCGACGCCATGATGTCGGCGGGCATCCTGGGGCTGCCGCTCGCTCTGCTGGCTCTCGGCGTGGCTTTCGGCGGCGACTTCTCTACCCTGAACGCCTCCATCGCCGTGCCGCCGCGCTATCTGTTCACCATGGCCCGCGACGGCGCCATGCCCCGCGTGTTCGCGAAAGTGCACCCGCGCTTCCGCACGCCCTATGTGGCCATTATCACCCTGGGGGCGCTTTCCATCCTGCTTGTGGCCACGAGCACCCTCGACTTCATCGCGTCACTCTCGTTGTTCGCCGACTTGTTCTACTACATCATCGGCATCGCGGCGGCCCTGGGTCTGCGCCGGCGCATGCCCGACCTTGCACGGCCCTTCCGCGTGCCGGGCGTTGCGGTGGGCGTGCCCGTCTCCATCATCATTTACGCCGTCATGATGAGCCAGCTTGGCACCGAGCCTCTCGTTGTGGGCGCCATCTGGTGCGTGCTGGGGCTCGTCGTGTTCTACATCTGCCAGGCCCGCTATGGCAAGCCCGCCCCCGCATCGGTGGTCGAGGCGCTGCCCGGCGCCGACGAACTGCCCGATGCCGCCGAGGCCGACCGCATGAATCGCGAGTACCGTCTCTGGAAAATCATCGTAGCCGTCGCCTGCGTCATCGTGGCCCTGCTTTACCTCATCCCGATGCTGCTGGGGTAAACCTGCTCCACTGCCTTTCGCCGCTTTCCCGCACTTGACTTGGAGTTAGCTCTAAGAATAGATTGTCTACTTGAGACGACAATCGACGGAAAGGATTCCCATGCCGAAGGTAGTGCAGACAGCCGGGCGCGATGCGCTCGGGGCGTTCGCGCCGCAGTTCGCGGCTCTGAACGACGACGTGCTGTTCGGGGAGGTGTGGAGCGGCGATGGCCTCACGCTGAAGACGCGGTCTATGCTGACGGTGACCACGCTCATCGCCAAGGGGCTGTGCGATTCCTCCTTCGAGCACCACGTGGCAACGGCCAAGAAGAACGGCGTCACGGCCCGGGAGATGGCCGACCTCATCACCCATGTAGCCTTCTACGCCGGCTGGCCCAACGCTTGGGCCGCCTTCCGCGTAGTGACGAAGGTGTATGCCGAAGACCCCGAGGACCGCGCGAACATCTAGCGCAGGCAGCCCCCTAAGCGCCGGCCCGCTCGCTCTTTACCAGGTCGATGAGCTCTTCTTTAGAATGCACATCGAGCTTGCGGTAGATGTGCTTGATATGGGTGGCCACCGTGTTGTTCGAGATAAAGAGCTTCTCGCGAATGTAGGGGCGCGTGCGTCCCTCAGCGAGAAGCTCCACGATTTCGGCCTCGCGCTCCGAGAGGCCGTAGCGCTCCCGCAATACCTCGCAACATGATGCCGCTTGGCACACCGCACCGGCACCGCTATCGCCACTCAACTCTGAAGGGTCGCGTTGGGGAATAGCGATGATGGCCAGCGCAAGCACACACGTAAGCGCCGTTGCCGTCAAAGACGAGCCTGCTGCCATCACCCCCAAAAGATTGCCCAACAGCACCCCGAACTGCAGCGATCCGTTGACCACGCCGATGCCGAGAGCCGCCGATACCCTCCCCTCCTTGGCGAGGGACACCACGAAGAGAAACGCGAGAATTTGGGCCAGAACGTCGCAGACAGAAGCCAGAAGCGCCGCGTAAAAGCTACCGTTTCCGACTTGAACGAATAGAACAAGCGATACCACGGCCAAAGGCATGATCCACCGCAAGAGCCCGGCAAAGCTTACACGCTTCGAAAAGAACACGAACAGGATGGCCAGAATCAGGCTGGCGGCATTGGCGAGCAGCGTCGAGAGATCGAGACTGAGCGCCGCATGCACAGCGTCATCCACGACGGACAGAGCAGACTCCCAGCCCACCGCCACGTACACCAAACAGAGCAGGGCCGAGACTCGTATAAGATAGCGCCAGGCCAAGGGAGCCGCATCGTCCCTGTCGGCTCGCCGAATCGCAACCGCAGCCGCCGCGCTCCCCCGAGGGGCGCCGTCATCATTGGCCGAAGCATCGGCGCAATCGCCCAAGCACAACAGCAGGAGCAATCCCGACACCAGGGGCAATGATGCCGCCGCCAGCACCCCCACCGGCCCCTCAAGGAACGGGAAGGTAACAACGCAAGGGATGACCACCAGAGCCGAAAGAGGTATGGCCACTTCCAAGTCATCGATATCCACGGCGACCAGCGCCTGGGCCCAAAAGATACTGAGCAGGCCATAGCCCACGCCTGTCGCAAGGCCGCCGATAGCCGAGACGGCGGTACCCCACCATACACCTAAAGCCGTGAGCACCGTTCCCACGGCCAGCGTCGCAGCCGCGAGCGCCACCCACCACGAACGGGGCCGGAAGGTGCGACGCAGCCAGAAGCCGAACAAGAAGAACACGGCCACCACAGCCACTGCCGAGGCGAACCACGATGCGTCGGAGTTAATGGCCAGTCCCTCAGGATTCGGCAAGATGACGGGCGTGTAGTAGGCACCGTAGAGCCAAGCCCACACAAAACCTATGCCCATATAGCGCAACTTGAGCGCGCCTTCGACTCGCGCCAGCGATGCGCTCAAG
>CAJUSP010000013.1 GCA_910589165.1 uncultured Adlercreutzia sp. | reverse complement strand
CTGGGACTTGTAATGCCAGGCGACAAAGAAAGAGGCTCTAAGGTTGCAGCTTAGAGCCTGAAGTCAGCGGCAAGCCACCGATACATTTCAAATTATATCTGTGCTCTGCCGGTGGCGCAAGCCGATCCCTAGCCCCTGAGCACCAGGCGCTCGAGGCGCCGCTGGTCCTCGCGCAGCACGTCTTCGTCCAGGGTCATGTATCGGTAGCTCATGCCCAGCGTCTCGTGTCCGAGCATCTTCTGCACCTCGCTGCCGTCGGTGCCGGCTATGTCATGGAGCGTGCGGAACGAGTGCCGGAAGTAATTCGGCGCCACGTAGGGGAGGTTGTTCTTCTGGCACCACGAGCGCAGCGACCGCGCGTAGCGGTCGGGGTTGGGGTCTTCGCCCAGTAGCCAGTCTTCGGGCCGAGGGCGGAGGTCGCGCTTGATCTCCCGCATGCGCTCCACGCCCGATCGCGGCAGCATGTGCGGGCGGCGCGAGCGGTGAGTCTTGACGCGGGTCACCACCACCTCTCGGTCGACCACCTGGAGGCCGCGCCTGATGTGCACGATGCCCGTGCGCAGGTCGATGTCGCCCCATTGCAGCCCGCACTGCTCGGAGCGCCTGAGACCCAGCCACAGGCCGCAGAGGGCCGTTTGCTCGTACTCCCAGCCGACGAGGCCGAGCAGCAGGGCGCGGGCCTCGGCCGGCCTGAGGTACGGCCCCTCGGCGGGAGGCTCCATGGGCGGCAGCCTGACGCCGCGCGTGGTGGGGTCTACCACATCGTCCGAGTACAGCTCGTCGCCCATGGCGCTCCGGAGGATCTGCCGCAGGGTCTTGTAGGCGCTCCTGGCCGCTCCTGGTACGCCCGCGAAGTGGTCAGAGGCTAGCCACGCGTTTATGTGGCGCACCCGGATCGCCTCCATCTCCCAGGCCCCGAACGCCTCCGCTATGTGGTTGCGCCAGTCGCCCTCGTAGCCCTGGACCGTGCCCGGCGCCAGGTAGGCGAAATAGGTTCGGTAGTTCCCCTCGTAGTAGTCGCAAAGCCTCATTTCTCGCTCTCCTTCCTCATCGGAAATCCCAGACTCCACAACGCCCGCGACGGCGCTGCAGCGTCTGGGATTTTCTCCCGGGAAGGCAGTCGGAAAGAGAAAGGCGGTAACGGTTTGGAAGTGTTGGTCGCGTCCGTGATCACGGCGCTCATCACGGGGGCCTGCTCGGTGATCGGGGTGGTGCTCAGCTCCAACAAGTCGACGGCGGTGATCCAGGAGCGCCTGGACCGCTATCGCGAGCACACGGACGAGAAGATCGAGTCGCTGGCCAAGAACGTCGAGAAGCACAACGGGCTCATCGAGCGCATGGTCACCGTGGAGCAGCAGGTAAAGACGCAGTGGGTCCGCATCGACGAACTCAAGGAGTCCGCGAGCGCGGGCAGTTAGGAGAAAAAGAAATGATCAACTGGAAAGTGCGCGTCCGACAGCTCTGGTTCTGGCTGACGCTCATCCCTGCCCTGTTCCTGCTGGGCGACCAGCTGTGGGGCATCTGGCAGCTCCTCGGCCAGATCGAGGCGGGCCATCTGAGCGACGGGCCGCTGATGCAGCTGCTCCTCGAGCTGGTGGGCACGGTGTTCGCCATCCTGGTGCTTATCGGCATCCCCGTGGACACCACCACCGAGGGCTACGGCGACAGCGCCCGCGCGCTGACGTACACAGAGCCGGCGCCGAACGCAAGCGCCTACGGGTTGCAAGAGTACGAGGAGCAGTGCGCTGCGGCCGACGCGAAGATGGTCGACTGGGCCGAGGAGCTTGCCAAGGCCTCAGCCTCTTACACGATCGACGCTGAGAAGGCCGCCGAGGCCTGCGTAAAAGGATTTACAGTAGGCGGCGACGCGATCAGCTCCGTCATGGCCAAGATGGAGGAGGCGGACGATGCCGACCGCTAGCGACGTCCTGCGCATCGCGCGGGCGGAGGTGGGCTACGACCGCTACAGCGACCCCGAGCGCGGCACCAAGTACGGGCGCTGGTACGAGCAGCAGGTGGACGGCCCCGGCGGCTACGACTACGGCGCCAACGGCGTGGCCTACTGCGCCATGTTCGCGTCGTGGGTGCTCGATCGGGCCCGGGTGAAGTGCGCGGGCTTCCCCGGCGCCTACTGCCCCAGCATCCACCACAAGCAGACGCTCACGGCCTCGCAGCTCAAGGCGGGCGACATCGTTCTGTTCGACTGGGAGGACGACGGCACGGACGACCATGTGGGCATCGTGGTCAGCAACGACCCCGTGGCCAAGACCGTCGAGACCATCGAGGGCAACACCTCCGGCGGCAAGGTGGCCGTGCGCACCCGCGCGTACTCCACGATCTGCGGCGGCATCCGCCCGGACTACGACGGCGAGGCCGCCACGACGGGCGCCAAGGAGGTCACCCAGCAGCTCGTGGTCGACGTGGCCGACGGCAAGTGGGGCAACGACCCCGAGCGCCGGCAGAAGCTGGAGGCCGCCGGCTACGACTACGAGGCCGTGCGCCTCGCCGTCAACGCCTGGGTGCGCGGCGGCTCGTTCGGCGCCGCGAAGCCCGCTACGTACCTCATCGCAGCCAAGAGCGGCGTGAACGTACGCACCGGCGCGGGCACCGGCAACGCCAAGACCGGCAAGGCCTACGCCAAGGGCGCGAAGGTGGAGGTGCTGGAGACCAAGGCCGTCGGCGCCGACTTCTGGGGCCGCACCAAGGACGGGTGGTTCGCGATCCGCTACGGCGGCGACACCTACGCGAAGGCGGTGTAGCGGATGGCGGCAACCTCCCAGAGCGCCGAGCTCTTCAACGACTACGAGGGCTTCGTGGCGAAGTTCGAGCCCAAGAGGACCACCGACGACTGCTACACGCCGCAGCCGGTCTACAGCGCGGTGCTCGAGTGGGCGGCCCGCGAGTACGGGCTGGGCGGCCGCGAGATCGTGCGGCCCTTCTACCCCGGCGGCGACTACGAGCGATTCGGCTACCCCTGGGGCTGCGTGGTGGTGGACAACCCGCCGTTCTCGATCCTCGCGCAGATTGTGCGGTTCTACGTGGCGCGCGGCATCGACTTCTTCCTGTTCGCCCCAGGCCTGACCACGCTGGGCAGCGCGAGGGCCGAGGGGGTGTGCGCGGTGTGCGCCGATGCGGACATCACCTACGAGAACGGCGCGAAGGTGCGGACGAACTTCGTCACCAACCTGGATCCGGCAGTGGCCCGCACCGCCCCGGGGCTGCACCGGGCAGTCAAGGACGCCGTGGAGCGCGTCCGCCGCGAGCAGTCCCGCAGCCTGCCGTCCTACGAGTACCCCGATGCGGTGCTCACCGCGGCGATGCTCAACCGCTACAGCAAGTACGGCATCGATTTCCGCGTCATGCCGGGGGAGTGCGCCCGCATCTCGGCGCTCGACCATCAGCGGGAGCATGGCAAAGCCGTCTTCGGGGGGGGGTTGCTCCTCTCTGAGAGCGTCGCGGCAGAGAGGGCGGCGGCAGAGAGGGCGGCGGCAGAGAGGGCGGCGGCAGAGAGGGCGGCGGCCAGAAAATGGGAGCTGTCGCCGCGCGAGCGCGAGATGCAGCGGCGGCTTTCCCTGTGAACTTCTCGCGACGGGCCGCGCCCGCTGGTATACTGGGCGCGAGAAAAACCGACGCGAGGCGCGCGATAGCTTCGAGGAACCGCGGCAGCGATAGCCAATGACTAGCCAATAAGGCAGAGAAACCCCAGGTCACAGGCTTGCGTCGCGGAGTTCGATTCTCCGCGCCTCCACCAGAGTATTTAGCGGCGAATTCCCTGGTCATGCAGGGGGTTCGCCTGACCTGACCGCCAACAGCAACACGGAAGCGCACCATGGTGAAGAAAGATCAGGGAATAGATAAAGGGGCTGGCGCGCCCGAGGCCGGCCGTACGGAGGGCGCAGCCCGCCACGCAGAGCCCCAGGCTCCCGCCGGCAAGCCGGGGCAGGCCTCTCAACCGACGCGCGGCTTCGTCATGCCCAAGGGACGTCTCGGCGCCGAGCGCCAGATCAAGAAGGCGAAGACGGGCTCCATGTCCGCTCAGAAGACGACGGCTATGCCGCCGGTCGCGCCCCAGCGGCCTCAGGCCGCAGCGCCCGCTTCCCCGCGCTCCGAGGCTGCACCTGCGGCTCCGCAGCCTACGCAGGCGTTCGCCGCACCCCAGCATACCCAGGCCATGCCGTCCCTCGACGGGGCCGCCGCGCCGGCCGGTGCCGTGCCGCCCGCGGGCCCTGCTGGCTACAAGCCGGCCTTCCAGGTGAACGCCGAGCCGCCGAAGAAGAAGGGACGGGGGCTGAAGATCTTCGGCATCACGCTTGCGGCCATCGTGGGCGTGCTGGCGCTCGTGTACTTCGTGGGCGTCTTCGTGTTCATGGGGCGCTTCTTTCCCCATACCACCATCATCGGCATGGACATCTCGGGCAAGACCCCCGAGGAAGTGCACCAGATGTTCGACGACATCATGGGCGACTACTCCTTCAAGGTGGAGGGCCCGGGGCTGAACCTGACCCTGCGCGCCACCGATATGGGCATGTCGCTGGACAGCCAGTCCATTGCCGACGACCTGCTCTCGGAGATGAACCCCTGGGCGTGGCCCTACGAGGTGTTCCAGCGCCACGACGATACCGACGACCTCATTTCCACGCTGGAGAACTCGAAGCTGGCCGACACGCTGACGGCTGCCGTGGAGGAGGCCAACGCCAAGGGCACTGCGCCGAAGAACGCCACGGTGGCCTACGACGGGGACGCTGACGCCTACGTGGTGGTGCCCGAGGAAGAGGGCAACACGCTTCTGGCCGACGTGGTCATCGACGAGGTGACCCGCGGCACGGTGAACTTCGCGCCGAAGGTGACGCTGAGCGATGCGGTGCTGGCCCGCCCGACGGTGACCCGCGACGACCCGTCGCTGGCCCAGGCGCGCGACGAGGCGAACAAGTACCTCGGCGGCGCGCTCACGCTGACCTTGGGCGGCGCCGAGAAGATGTCCATCTCCGCCGACGACATTGCCGAGCACATCACCTTGGGCGACGACTTGTCCGTCTCCTTCGACCCGGAGCCTTTAGTGGCCGAGGTGAAGGAGCAGGTGAACGTCATGGACACCACCGGCGCCACCCGCACCTACACGCGCCCCGACGGCAAGGAGATTACGGTGAAGGGCGGCGACTACGGCTGGATCACCGACAGTCAGGCGACGGCCGATGCCGTGCGCGAGGCGCTTACCTCCGGCTCGGGCGGCACCATGGCCATCACCATGAAGCAGAACGCGGCCCAGGCCCCCGACGAGGCCGGCCGCGACTTCGGCACCCGCTATATCGACGTGGACCTCACCGAGCAGCACGCGCGCCTGTACGGCGACGACGGCGCGGTCATCTGGGAGAGCGACATCGTCAGCGGCAAGCCCTCCGACGGGCGCGACACGCCCCAGGGCACCTACTACGTGAAGACCAACGACGGCAAGTCGGTGCTGCGCGGCTACAAGCCCGACGGCACCAAGGACTACGAGACGGAAGTCGAGTACTGGATGCCCTTCAAGGACAACTCCGTCGGCTTCCACGATGCCGGCTGGCAGCCCACCTTCGGCGGCGACTGGTACGTGGAGAACGGCAGCCACGGCTGCATCAACCTGCCGCCGGATAAGGCGAAGGAGCTGCACGAGGTCATCGAGGTGGGCGACGTTGTCATCGTCCACGAATAGCCCGGGGCGCCCCGGCGCGGTCGGCGACCCGCGGCCCATCGGCGTGTTCGACTCCGGCTACGGGGGCCTTACCGTGGCCCGGGCGCTGCAGAAGCGCCTGCCGGAGGAATCTATCTTGTATGTGGGGGATTCGGCCCGCTGCCCCTACGGCCCGCGCGACCAGGCCGAGGTGGACGGGTTCGTGCAGCAGATATGCGCGTGGCTCACGGGCCGCGACGTGAAGATGATCGTCATCGCCTGCAACACCGCCACGGCCGCCGGCCTCGTGCACGCCCAGCAGGCCTTCCCCGTGCCCATCGTGGGTGTGGTGGAGCCGGGGGCGCGGGCGGCGGCCCACACGACGCTCAACCGGCGCGTGGGGGTCATCGCCACCAAGGGCACCGTCGACTCCAACGCCTACGCCGACGCCATCCGCCACATCGACGCGGGCATCACCGTGTTCTCCACCGCTACGCCGCGGTTCGTGGAAATCGCCGAGATGGGGCTGAAGCTCTCGTCGGGGCCCATCGAGGACTACATGGCCGACACGACCAAGGTCTACATCCGCCCGGAATTCGAGGATATCGCCCGCCAGTATCTGGAGCCGCTGCGCCGCTGCGACATCGACACGCTCGTGCTCGGCTGCACCCACTACCCGCTGCTGAAGGCGCTCATCGGCGGGGTGGTGGGGCGCAAGGTGACGCTTGTGTCGTCGGCCGACGAGACCGCCCGCGACGTGGACCACATCCTGGGGCGCCGCGGGGCCTACGCGCCGGCCGGCTCGGTGCCTACCCACGCGTTCTTCACGACCGGCGCCGACGTGGAGGAGTTCCGCCGCTTCGGGGGGCGCGTGCTGGCGCGGCCCATGCACGTTGTCGAGCACGTTGAGTTGCCTGCATAGAAGGAGGAGGCCATGAGCCCGAGCAAGACCGTTGTCATCGCCACGAACAATGCCCATAAGGTGTCCGAGATTCAGTCGGCCCTCGATTTCCCGGGCTGGACTTTCGCCACGCTTGCCGAGGCCGGCGTGGTGTCTGACCCGGTCGAGGACGCGGACAGCTTCGAGGGCAACGCGCGCATCAAGGCGCAGGCGGCCCGCGCGGCGGCCGAGGCGGCGCTGGGACACGCGGTGGCGGTGCTGGCCGACGACTCGGGCCTGGCGGTGGATGCCCTGGGTGGTGCGCCGGGGGTGTACTCGTCCCGCTACGCCGGCGAGGACGGCAACGATGCGGCCAACAACGCCAAGCTGCTGCGCGAGCTGGCCGGCACGGCGCCCGAGGAGCGCACGGCCCGGTTCGTGTGCACGCTTGTGTTCATCGACGAGGACGGTACCGAAACCGTGGCGCGCGGCACCGTGGAGGGCCGCATCGGAGAGGTGGAGCGGGGCAGCGAGGGCTTCGGCTACGACCCGCTGTTCCTGCCCGACGAGTTCGGCGGCGAGCGCACCCTGGCCGAGGTGAGCCAGGTGCAGAAGAACGGCATCTCGCATCGGGGAAATGCCTTGCGCGTGCTCAAAAACGCTTTGGAATCGTAGGAATAGAGGCGCGAAATAGCTACGCTACGCAGGCGTTTCCATGGTGTTCGCGTTTTGGGCTATTGACTTATAGCATACTCCATATGGTCTAATGGCACTCGGCTGGCACGAGGGTAACCTGCACCCGTGTGTTCGAAGGGGACGGAATGAAGATTGCGGAAGTAAGCAAGCGCTACGGTGTGTCCGCTGATACGCTGCGCTATTACGAGCGCATCGGACTGTTGCGCCATGTGCCGCGCAACGCGAGCGGCATCCGCGATTACGATGAGGCAAGCTGCAATGCCGTGGAATTCGTCAAATGCATGCGCGATGCCGGTATGAGCATTGAATCCCTCGTCGAGTACATGGAGCTTCTGGAGGTCGGCGACGAAACGACGGCCCAGCGCAAGGAGCTGCTCATGAGCCAGAGCGACGCCATCCGCGGGCGCATCGCCGATTTGGAACGGGCGCTCACGCGGCTCGAGTACAAGATCGAGCACTACGACGAGGTGATGGCCGCCACCGAGCGCGGCCTGCGCGCGGGGGAGTAAGAGCCGACGCCCCTCACCTTCCGGAAAGTCGTCGAAAGACGCGGAGGTTTTGCGCAGCGACTACATTGGAGTTAACTCAAAGTAATATGATACTACCCTAAGATTTCTTCAGGTAAGCGCCCGAAGAGGGGTTTGATGCTATGGAACAGGGTGGAGTAGGTGCGTACGCGCGGCCCGACATGACGCGCGCGGCGCGGCAGGGGGCCGGCGAGGTGATTTACGGCGAGGGGAAGACGGCCGAGCAGGTGGCCGCTATTGCCCGCGCGCTCATGGCCGGCGGGCAGCCCCGGGTGCTGGCGACGCGGGTTAGTGCGGAGAAGGCTGCCGCCGTGGAGGCTATCTGGGCCGAAGGGGGCGCGGTCGGTCGGACGACTTCCGCCGCGCCGGCGCCCGCGCCCTATTCGGAAGCTTCCCGTTCGGAATCGCCTGAGGGGCATCCCGTCTACTACCCCGAGGCGCGGCTGCTGGTGTTCGGCAGCATGCCCGTGCCCGATGGCGACGGCATCGTGGCCGTGGCCGCTGCCGGCACGAGCGACCTGGCCGTGGCCGAGGAGGCGGCGCTGACCGCCCAGTTCCTCGGCAACGAGGTGCGCCGCTTCTACGATGTGGGAGTGGCGGGCATCCACCGCCTGCTCGACGTGGCCGACGAGCTGCGGGAGGCGCGGGTCGTCGTGGCCGTAGCCGGCATGGAGGGCGCGCTCGCCAGCGTGGTGGGCGGCCTTGTTTCCGCGCCGGTCATCGCGGTGCCCACCTCGGTGGGCTACGGCGCCTCCTTCGGCGGCGTGACGGCGCTGCTCGCCATGCTGAACTCCTGCGCGAGCGGGGTGTCGGTGGTGAATATCGACAACGGCTTCGGCGCCGCCTTCCAGGCGAGCGCCATCAACCACTTGAATGCCCGCGCTGCCCTTGCTTCGGGCCACGGCGCCTTCCCGACGGCCGATACGGCTCAATTCTAGAAAGGTTCCCCATGACCCAGCTGCTCTATCTGGAATGCACCTCCGGCATCAGCGGAGATATGGCCGCAGCGGCGCTGCTCGACCTTGGCGCCGACGAGGCGGCCGTGCGTCGCGCGATGGAGAGCCTGCCCGTGGAGGGGTTCTCCATCGAGGTTACCCGGGTTGTGAAGTCGGGGCTCGACGTCTGCGACTTCAACGTCGTGCTCGACGATGCCCACGATAACCACGACCATGATATGGCGTACCTGCATGGAGCCGCTGCCGACGCTTGTGCGGAAGAGCATGGCCACGGCCACGATCGCGTTCACGGCTCCAACCACGAGCATGGGCATCGTCACGATCATGGGCACGACCACGGCCACGACCATGGGCACGACCATGGGCGCGCGGGCCACCATAGCGGCGTGCACCACCATCGTGGGCCGGCCGACATCGAGGCGCTCATCGATGGGGCCGACATGACGCCGGGGGCCAAGGCGCTTGCCCGCAGCATGTTCGGCTACGTGGCCCGGGCCGAGGCGCGGGCCCACGGCGTGCCGCTTTCAGAGGTGCACTTCCACGAGGTGGGCGCGGTGGATTCCATCGCCGACATCGTGGCCATTGCCGTGGCGGCCGACAGCCTGGGGGTCGACGGCGTGGTGGTGGGGGACTTGCCCTGCGGCCGCGGTACCGTGCGCTGCCAGCACGGCGTCATCCCCGTGCCGGCGCCGGCCACTGTCTTCATCGCCGAGGAGGCCGGGCTCGTGCTTGCGCCATCCGAGGTTGAAGGCGAGCTGGTCACGCCGACCGGTGCGGCGGTGGCGGCGGCCCTGCGAACCCAGGCGGCCCTTCCCGAGCGCTTCACCGTGCAGCGTATCGGCATGGGCGCCGGCAAGCGCGCCTACGACACCCCCGGCATTCTGCGCGCCCTCCTCATCGAGCCGCAGGAATAAGGAATGCAACCTGCGGAACGTGCCGCCAAATACGGAATTCCTTTCGCCGAGAATCGCTTGTTGCGTAGTATTCGCATCCGCGGATCCAAATAGTTGTTGCTTTAGCACTCTACTGTGATAAAGTGACGGAAGGCAGGAAGGCCGAAGCGCTGCGAAGCCAGTGTGGGGCAGTCCGCTGGCGGCAGCCGGACGGTTGTCCGCGGCGTTTCCTGTCGATAATGCGCCTTTTGGCTGGCGGGGGTTCGCCCGCGCGGGCCTGAGGCGATACCATGAGACGTTCCGTTATCGATTGCACGTGAGGAGCCAGGTTGAACGCAGTAACGCCATCGGGCTTTCGCGACGTCCTCTTCGACGAGGCGCGCGCCCGCGAGGCCATCGCCCGCGCGGTGCAGGACCTCTTCGCCGCCCACGGCTACCTTCCCATAGAGACCCCCACCCTCGAGGTGATGGACGTCATGCGCGCCGGCGGCCGCATGCCGGCGTCCCCCTTCAAGTTCTTCGACTCCCACGACGACTTGCTGGCCATGCGGCCCGATGTCACGCTGCAGGTGGCCCGCATGTGCGCCACGCGCCTGGCCGGCGAGGAGGGGCCGCTGCGCTTCCGCTACACCCAGCGTGTGTTCCGCGAGGCCACGGCCGACTACCGCGCCGAGGCGCGCGAGGTAACCCAGTGCGGCGTGGAATGCGTCGGCGAGGCGGGGCCGTCCGTCGATGCCGAGCTTGTCGCGCTCATGGCCGAGGCGCTGCGCCTGGCCGGCGTGGAAGACTTCGTGCTCGGCGTGGCCACGGTGGGCGTGCTGCGGGCGCTGCTCGAGCGCTCGGGCGCGGCGGCGCCGTGGAAGGATGCGGTGCTTGAGTCCTACCACGACTCCGACTTCGTGGCCCTCGATCGCCTGTGCGACGGCGCGGCGGCGGGCGCGGCTGCGGAAGGCGACCCGGGTGCGGGGCAGGCGGCCCCGGCCTACGTGGAGGCCGTGAAGAGGCTCGCCCGCATCCGCGGGGGGCGCGAGGCCATCGACGAGGTGCGCGCGCTCGTGGCGCCGCTCGGGTGCGTGGCCGACCTCGATGCCTTCGAGGCCACCTTCGCCCTGCTCGAGGAAGCGGGCCTGGCGGACCGGCTGCTCGTCGATTTCTCGGTGGTAAGCTCGTTCAACTACTACACCGGCATCGTCTTCGAGGCCTTCTCGCCCTACCTGGGCAGCTCGCTGGGCTCGGGCGGCCGCTACGACCGCATGATCGGGGCCTACGGTACCGAGCGCGCGGCGGCCGGTTTCGCCTTCTCGCTGGAGCAGGCCATGTCGGCTGCGGCGGCCGAGGCGCAAAGGCCCGATGCCGCCGAGCGCCCGCTGCGCATCGCAGTGCCGAAGGGGTCGTTGAACGCCGAGGCCATCGCCTGCTTGGAAGAGGCCGGGCTCAACGTCGAGGGCCTGGCGAACCCCGGGCGCGCCTTGGTGATTTCCAACCCCGGGGTCGACTACATCATCGTGCGGCCCTCCGACGCGCCGGTGTTCGTGGCGCTGGGGGCGGCCGACTGCGGCATCTGCGGCAAGGACTCGCTGCTGGAGGCCGCCGCCGACGTGGTGGAGCTGGCCGATTTGCGCTTCGGCGGCTGCCGCTTCGTGGTGGCCGAGTCGGCTGGGACCGCCGAGGCCATCGAGGAGCGCTACCGCAAGCTCGGTAGCATGCGCATCGCCACGAAGTACCCCTCCATCACCCGCGCCCACTTCGCACGCCGCGGCACCCAGGTAGAAATCGTGTACCTGCACGGCAACATTGAGCTGGCGCCCATCACGGGCATGGCCGAGCGCATCGTGGACATCACCGCCACCGGCACCACCCTGCGCGAGAACAATTTGGAAATCGTCGAGGAGGTGCTCGCCTCCACGGCGCGCTTCTTCGCGAACCCCTGCGCCCTGCGCACCGACGACCGCATCGTGGGCCTGGCCCGTACCCTGGCCGCCAATGCCCCCAAACACACTTACGCGCCCATCGCCGGCGCGACGAACCCCGCTACCAACTAACCGAAGGAGACACCCATGACCATGCGACGCATCGACCTTCAGCCCCTCGAGCCCTTTACCAGCGACTTCATCGACCGCACCGGCGCCTTCAACCCCGGCGCCCTGGAGGCGGCCACGGCCATCATCGAGGAGGTGCGCCAAGAGGGCGATACGGCCCTGCGCGCGCTGACGGCGAAGTTCGACGGCGTGGAGGTGGAGAACTTCCGCGTGAGCGAGGCGGCCATCGAAGAGGCTGTGGCGGCTACCGACGCCGAGACCCTGGACGCCCTGCGCCATGCCGCCGCGCAGATTCGCGACTTCCACGAGCGTCAGAAGCAGCAGAGCTGGTTCTTCGCCCGGGCGGACGGGGCCATCGTGGGGTCGAAGGTCACGCCGCTCGACTCCGTGGGCATCTACGTGCCCGGCGGCCGCGCGCTGTACCCCTCCACCGTGCTCATGAACGCGCTGCCGGCCCAGGTGGCCGGCGTGGGGCGCATCGTGTGCGTGACGCCGCCGACCAAGGACGGCACGCTGGATGCCACGGTGCTCGCCGCCTGCAAGATCGCCGGCGTCACCGAGATCTACACTGTGGGCGGCGCCCAGGCCGTGGCGGCGCTTGCCTACGGCACCGAGACCATTCGCCCCGTGGAGAAGATCACCGGTCCGGGCAACGCCTTCGTGGCCGCGGCGAAGAAGCTCGTCTCGGGCGACGTGGGCATCGACATGATCGCCGGGCCCTCCGAGGTGTGCGTGGTGGCCGACGAGACGGCCGACCCGCGCATGGTGGCCATCGACCTTATGGCCCAGGCCGAGCACGACCCGCTGGCGGCTTGCTACCTGGTCACGTTCTCGGATGCCTACGCCGACGAGGTGGAGGCGGCCATCGCCGAGCACCTGCAGCGCTCGACCCGCGCCGACATCACCCGCGCCTCGCTGGACGACCACGGCCTCATCGTCGTGTGCACCTCCATGGAGCAGGCGCTTGAGACGGTGAACGTCATCGCTCCGGAGCACTTGGAGATGCACGTGGCCCACGCCATGGAGTACCTGGGCGCCATTCGCAACGCTGGCGCCATCTTCCTGGGCGAGTGGACGCCCGAGGCCGTGGGCGACTACGTGGCCGGCCCGAACCACACGCTGCCCACCGGCGGCACGGCGCGCTACTCGTCGCCGCTTTCCGTGGACGATTTCGTGAAGAAGTCCTCCATCATCCAGTACACGCCCGCCGCCTTGAAGAACGACGCCCGCGCCGTGGTGCAGATTGCCACCCACGAGGGGCTGTGGGCCCACGCCCAGTCGGTGGCCCTGCGCATGGAGGCCCTGCGCGATGCCGAGCAGGCGAGTGTAGCCGGCAGCGCGGCGGCGGCCAGCGTGAAGGCAGGGGAGCCCGGCGATGAATAAGGTGCGCCAGCCTGCGCCGCAGCTTGAGGGGCTCGTGCCCTACGACCCGAAGTACCTGCCCGCCGAGGCGTACCTGTCGGCCAACGAGAACCCCCGCGACGTTGACGCCGAGGTGCGCGCCGACATCGCGCGGCGCATTGCGGCGGTGCCTTTGAACCGCTACCCGGACCCGCTGGCGAATCGGCTGCGCGACCTTATCGCCGAGGCCAACGGGCTTGCCCGCGAGAACGTGCTCATTGGCAACGGCGGCGACGAGCTGCTGTTCGACCTGGCGCTGGCTTGGGGCGGCCCAGGGCGGAAGTTTTTGAACCTGCCGCCGACGTTCTCGGTGTACGCGGCCAACGCGCGGCTCACGAACACCGCCTGCGTGGACGTGCCGCGCCGCGACGACTTCTCCATCGACGAAGAGGCCGTGCTTCGGCGCCTGGCCGCTGGCGACATCGACTTCGTCATCGTGACGAGCCCGAACAACCCCACGGGCGAGCGCGCGCCGCTGCCCTTCATCGAGCAGCTGCTTGAGGCCACCGACACCCTCGTGATGGTGGACGAGGCCTACTTCGAGTTCTCGCGCGAGACGGTGCGCCCGCTGTTGGATGCCCACGAGAATCTTGTCATCCTGCGCACGTTCTCGAAGGCCTTCTCGCTGGCCGGCGTGCGCCTCGGCTATATTCTGGCGAGCCCGTGGGTCATCGACCAGTTCGCGAAGGTGCGTCAGCCCTACTCGGTGGACGCGGTATCCCAGGTGGTGGGCGAGGCGGTGTTCCAGAACCGCGCCCGCTTCGAGCCGGGCATCCGCGAGATCATCGAGGAGCGCGGGCGCGTGCAGGAGGCCCTGCGCGCCATTCCCGGCGTGCGCCCCTACCCGTCGGACGCGAACTGGATCCTCTTCCGCATGGAGGGGGCCGACGCGGCCTGGGAGTACCTGTACGAGCGCGGCGTGCTGGTGCGCGACTTCAGCCATGCGCCCGGCTTAGAGGGCTGCCTGCGCGCCACCATCGGCACGCCGGAACAGAACGATCGGCTGCTCGCCGGGCTGCGCGCCTTCGTGGCGGCCCGCGCCGAGGAGCGGGCCCGTGCGGCGCGGGCGAGCGCGTAGAATAGGAAGGCGCCGCGCGGCCGGACGGGCCGGGCGGCTGAGGAAAGCGAGGATGAGGGCTATGACGCGGGAAGCGACCATCGTGCGCAACACGGCGGAGACTGCCATCGAGGTGACGGTGAACCTGGACGGCTCCGGCCGCGCCGAGGTGAGCACGGGCATCGGCTTTTTCGATCACATGCTCACGGCGTTTGCGCGCCACGGGCGGCTCGATGTGCGGGTGAAGGTGGAGGGCGACCTTGAGGTGGACGGCCACCACACGGTGGAGGACACCGGCATCGTGATCGGCCAGGCCCTGGCCGCCGCCCTGGGAAACAAGGCCGGCATCGAGCGCTTCGGTGAGGCCTTTGTGCCCATGGACGAGGCCCTGGTGCTGGCGGTGCTCGACATTTCCGGGCGCGGGCAGCTGCACTGGGCCTGCGAGGTGCCCTTCGGCATGGTGGGCGATTTCGATACCCAGCTCGCCCGCGAGTTCTTCATCGCGCTGGCGACCAACGCCGGCATTACGCTGCATATCCGCCAGCTGGCCGGCGACAACGTGCACCACATCTTCGAGGCCGCCTTCAAGGCCTGCGGCCGCGCCCTGCGCCAGGCCGTGGCCATCGACGCAGCCCTCGGCGGGGAAGTGCCTTCCACGAAGGGGTGCCTGTAGTGAAGATCGCGCTGGTTGATTACCACAAGGGGAACCTGCTGTCGGTAGAGCGGGGACTGGCGGGCGTCGGGGCCGAGGTCATCGTGACGGACGATGCGGCCGTGGCGGCCGCGGCCGAGGCCATAGTGCTGCCGGGCGTGGGCGCCTTCGCCGACGCGGCAGCGGCCTTGGACGAGCTGGGGCTGCGAGAGTCGATCCTTGCGGCGGTGGAGGCTGGGGCGCCGTTCCTCGGCATCTGCCTGGGGATGCACCTCATGTTCGCCGAGGGCGTCGAGCACGCTCCGGTTGGCGGCCCGAATCCGCGGGGCCTCGGCCTTATCGCGGGGTGCGTGGAGGCCCTGCCCAAAACCGACGGTGCCGGCCGCGCCTATAAGGTGCCCCACGTGGGGTGGAATTCCGTGGAGTTCGGCGAGCCGAATGCGCTGTTCGACGGCATCGCGCCGGCCGAGTTCTTCTACTTCACCCACAGCTTCGCGGCGCCGGCAAGCGTCGCCACCATCGCCGAGACCACCCATTCGGTGACGTTCCCCTGCGCGGTGCAGGTGCCCGGACGCCCCGTCTACGGCGTGCAGTTCCATCCCGAGAAATCCTCCGACGCCGGCGCGCGCCTGCTGGCCAACTTCGTGGCAATCGCGCAACAGGCGCGCCGCTGAGCCGTGCGGGCCCCGCGCCGCGCGCTAGGCTGATCAGCGAGTTTTCATCCGTTCGAGCAAAGGAGCCGACGACCATGTACCTGCTTCCCGCCATCGACATTCTGGACGGGCGCGCCGTGCGCCTGGCCAAGGGCGACTACAACGCGGTGACTGTCTACCACGACAAGCCGGAGCTTATGGCGCAGCTGTTCGAGGAGGACGGCGCGGAATGGATCCACGTGGTGGACTTGAACGGCGCGAAGTCCGGCGCGCCCGAGAACCTGGAGGTGGTGCGCCGCACTTTGGCTGCCACGAAGCTCAAGGTGGAAGTGGGCGGCGGCGTGCGCAGCCTGGAGGTGGCCGAGCGCATCCTGGATGCCGGTGCGACCCGCGTCATTTTGGGCACGGCCCTGGTGCGCGACCCGGAGTTCGCCCAGGCCGCCATCGAGAAGTTCGGTCCCGATGCGCTCGTGGCCGGCATCGATGCGAAGGCGGGGGAGGCGGCTGTCGCCGGCTGGACCGAGGGCTCCGGCGTGCGCGCGGCCGATCTGGCGGCCCGTATGGCCGATTTGGGCTACGAGCACCTGGTGTTCACCGACATCGCCCGCGACGGCATGCAGACCGGTGTGGACCCGGCGGCCTACGCGGACATGGCCCGTGCCTTCCGCAATCCGGTCATCGTCTCCGGCGGCATCGCCACGGCGGCCGACATCCGCGCTTTGGCGCCCATCGCCGACGCGGTCGAGGGCGTCATCGCTGGCCGTGCCATCTACGAGAACACGCTCTCGGTGGCCGACGGCGTAGCGGCCTGCAAAGGCGACTTCCAGCTGAGCGACCAGCTGGAAGCCGAGCAGCGCCCTTTGACCCTCGAGGATTTGGAAAGCAACTAAGGAAGAGCAGTCGTCGAGACAAGCGGTGTTCTGACCGAGCGAGTTCCGCACGAGCCGAAACGTCCAGTGGACGTTTCGTGCGAGCTCAGGACTGTCTGAGCGAATCAGAATACCGCCTGCCTCGACGACGGATGGGTAAGCAATGCTGACAAAAAGAGTTATTCCCTGCCTTGATGTGAAGGACGGCCGCGTCGTCAAGGGCGTGAACTTCGTGGGCCTGCGCGACGCGGGCGACCCCATCGAGCTGGCCCGCGCCTACGACGAGCAGAAGGCCGACGAGGTCATCTTCCTCGACATCACGGCCACGAGCGACGACCGCGCCACCACGGTGGAGCTGGCCAGCCACGCCTCGGCCGAGCTGCACCTGCCCTACTGCGTAGGCGGCGGCTTCCGGTCCGTGGCCGATATTCGCAAGATGATCGCCGCCGGGGCCGACAAGGTGTCGGTGAACTCGGCAGCCGTGGCGAACCCCCAGCTCATCACCGATGCGGCCCGAGCCTTCGGCACCCAAGCCATTCTTGTGGCCATCGACGCGAAGTCGGTGCCGGGCAACCCCAACAAGTGGGAGGTTTACGTGGCCGGCGGCCGCAAGAACACCGGCATCGACGCCATAGAGTGGGCCCGCGAGGCGGCCCGACGCGGGGCGGGCGAGATTCTGCTTACCAGCATGGACCGCGACGGCAGCCGCGACGGCTTCGACTGCGCGCTCACCCGCGCCGTGGCCCGCGCGGTTGACATTCCCGTTATCGCCAGCGGCGGCGTGGGCAAACTCGAGCACTTCGCCGAGGGCATCATCGAGGGCGAGGCCGACGCGGTGCTGGCCGCCAGCGTCTTCCACTTCGGCGAGCTCACGGTGCGCCAGGTGAAGGAGAGCATGAGGGCCGCCGGCATCCCCGTGCGCCTCTGACGCTTTCGGCTTGGTCACATTTCGCCCCTCGTCTGAAGTTTTGGCGCGGTGTATTCCGCAGAACTTCAGCTGACGTGCCATTTGTGACCATTGTTCCGGCGCGCACTTCAGACGAGAGCCGTTTTGTGACCAAAACGCGCGAAAACGCGTGCAAAACCTCAGACGAGGCTTGTTTTGTGACCAAGGAGGAGAGACATGCAGGGAGAAAGCGTTGAGCAGGTGCTCCCCGAGCTGACATACAACGAGGCCGGCCTGGTGCCTTGCATCGTGCAGGATGCGGAAACCGGCGAGGTGCTCATGATGGCGTGGATGAGCGCCGAGTCGCTGGCGCTCACGCTCGAGCGCGGCGAGACGGTGTTCTGGTCTCGCAGCCGTCAGGAACTCTGGCACAAGGGCGCCACCAGCGGCAACACCCAGAAGCTCGTCGACCTGCGCTACGACTGCGACGCCGACTGCCTGCTCGCGCAGGTTCATCCCGCCGGCCCCGCCTGCCACACCGGCGAGCGAACCTGCTTCTACCGATCGCTTTTGGAAGAGTAGCGAGCGGGGCGGAGGGGGATAAAGCGATCAGCGGGCTGCGCGCACCCCCTCCGCCCCGCTCGCGGACAAGCAGAATACGCGCGCTTGCTGGTTTTTCTTGTGCGGGCGCGAAACTTGCGCTACCATGAGCGCTGTTCCAAATTCAATCGCATCGAGCGAATTCCCCATCCCCTTTCCGCATCTTCGCATCTTCTACGTCTCACGCGGATAAGGCTCGAATTGTGCCGACGGATGCGCCCGGGATTTTGGACGCATCTTTTATTCCCCATACCCCTATTTGAAGGAGGAAGACCGTGAAGTTCTTTCTGGACACGGCCGATCTCGCCGAGATCGAGGAGGCTGCCAGCTGGGGTGCCCTGGCCGGCGTGACCACCAACCCGACGCTGTACTCGCGCATCGGCGGCAAGCTCGACGACTTCCATAACCACATCAAGCGCATCTGCGACATCGTGGGGCCCGATTGCCCGGTATCCGCCGAGTCGGTGGCTATGACCCGCGACGAGATCGTGCGCGACGGCCGCGAGCTGGCGCAGATCGCCCCGAACGTCGTCGTGAAGATCCCCACCATGGTGGAGGGCCTGGCCGCCACGCGCGCGCTGGCCGACGAGGGCATTCCGGTGAACATGACGCTGTGCTTCACCGTGCCCCAGGCGATTCTGGCCGCCCGCGCCGGCGCCCGTTACATCTCGCCGTTCGTGGGCCGCTTCGACGACATCTCCGAGGACGGCCTGGCGCAGCTGGACGACGTGGTCACCGCCATCGGCAACTACGACTTCACCGCCGACACGGTGAATGGCGAGAAGATCGAGATCATCGCCGCCTCCATTCGCAGCGCCAATCACGTGACCCAGGCGGCCCTCATGGGCGCCGACATCGCGACCGTGCCCTTCGGCATCCTGAAGAAGTGCGTGCAGCATCCGCTGACCGACCGCGGGCTCGAGTCGTTCCTTAAGGACTGGGAGAAGGTTCAGAACGCATGAGTGACACCGAGCAGTTGACCATCGAAGTGCCCGACCAGGCGCCGGAGAAGCCCAAGCGCGGGCGCCCCCGCAAGAAGGCGGAAGAGGCTGCAGCGCTCGAGGCCGCCCCTGAGGCCGCCGAGCCGGCGAAGAGGACGACCCGCCGCCGCGTGACGGCGAAGGCCGCCGACGAGCCGGCCGCCGAAGAGGCGCCGAAGCCCCGTCGTACGCGTGCCCGCAAGGCCGCAGAAGGGGAGGAGGCCCCGGCGGCTGCTGCCGAGGAGGCTCCCGAAGCCCCCGAGAAGCCCAAGCGCGGCCGTCCCCGCAAGAAGGTCGAGGAGGCCGCAGCGCCTGAGGCCGACGAGAAGCAGGATGCGGGCAAGCAGGACGCCGCCGAGTCGAAGGCCGAGGGCGAAGCTTCCAAGCCCGCGAAGCGCACCACCGTGGTACGCCGCCGCGACCGCGACAACCAGAGCGACCGCGCCGAGCGCCGCCAGAATAACCAGGGCGGCCAGAACGGCAACGGCGGCAACGGCCAGAACAAGCAGAACAACCAGAACAACCAGGGCGGCAAGAAGAACAATAACAACAACCGCCACCAGAAGAACCGCCACGAGAACCGCAATCGCGAGGTGCAGCCCTCCGTCACCAAGGAGGAGCTGGCCGAGCTGAAGGTGGCCGACCTGCGCGCCCGCGCGGCCGAGCTGGGGCTGGATGGCGCCGGCATGAAGAAGGCCGAGCTGGTGGACGCCGTGTACGCCGCCACCTGCAAGGCCGAGGGCTTCGAGGAAGTCACCGGCGTGCTCGACATCATGGGTGACGGCTACGGCTTTTTGCGCACCTCGGGCTACCTGCCCGGCGAGAACGACATCTACGTGGGGCTCGCCACCATCCGCAAGAACGGTCTGCGCAAGGGCGACATGGTCACGGGGCAGACGCGCCCGGCCCGCCCCAACGACAAGTTCGCCGCCCTGCAGAAGGTGACGGCGGTGAACGGCGCCGCGCCGGAGCTGATGGCCTACCGCCCGAAGTTCTCGGAGCTCACGCCGGTGTTCCCCGACGAGCGCCTGCTCATGGAGCACGGCAAGAACACCACCACGGCCCGCGTCATCGACCTGACGGCGCCCATCGGCAAGGGCCAGCGCGGCCTTATCGTGTCGCCGCCGAAGGCCGGCAAGACCACGGTGCTGAAGGACATCGCCGCGGCCATCACCGCCAACAACCCCGATGTGCACCTTATGTACCTGGGTATCGACGAGCGCCCCGAGGAAGCCACCGACATGGAGCGGTCCATCCGCGGCGAGGTGGTGTCCTCCACCTTCGACATGCCCTCCGAGAACCACATCCAGGTGGCCGAGCTCGTCATCGAGCGCGCCAAGCGCCTGGTGGAGGAGGGGAAGGACGTTGTCATCCTGCTCGACTCCATCACGCGCCTCGCCCGCGCCTACAACCTGGCCCAGCCGGCCTCGGGACGCATTCTGTCCGGCGGTGTCGATTCCACGGCCCTCTACCCGCCCAAGCGCTTCCTCGGCGCCGCCCGCAACATCGAGAACGGCGGCAGCCTCACCATTCTGGCCTCGGCGCTCATCGAGACCGGATCGAAGATGGACGAGGTGATCTTCGAGGAGTTCAAGGGCACCGGCAACATGGAGCTGAAGCTCGACCGCGCGCTCGCCGACCGCCGCATCTTCCCGGCCATCGACCCCATCACCTCGGGCACGCGCAAGGAAGAGCTGCTCATGGATCAGCAGGAGGCGCCGCTAATCTGGGGCGTCCGCCGCATCCTGTCGAACACGAACTCCACCGAGCGCGCCATGGACATGCTCATCAAGTCGCTTAAGCAGACCAATTCCAACCAGGAGTTTCTGCTGCGCATGGCCAAGAAGATGCAGACCCAGCAGGGCCGCGTCGAGGAAGTGGAGCTGTAGAGCCTTATGACCGATTCGAATAACTGGCAGAACGCCGCCTGGGGGCAGCAGGCCCCGGGCGGCGCCCCCGTGTCGCCGGCGGGCGCGCCGCAGCCGCAGGCCGCCCAGCCGCAGCCGCAACCGGCCCAGGCCGCCTACCAGGCGCCGCCGGCGAACCCCTACGGCTATGCCCAGCCCCAGGCCCAGCCGGCCTACGCCGCCCCAGCCCCGGCTTCCCCGCCGAAGCGCCGCGGCTGGATCGTGGGGCTCGCTGCCGTGGCCGCCATCCTCATTCTGGGCATCGCCTCCATCGCTTCGTGCACCGCCATGTTCACGAGCTCCATGGGGGCCTTCTCCTACGAGTCGCCCTCGTGGACCGATGCGGTCTACGGCGACACTGTGGGCATCATCGCCATCGACGGCACCATCCAGTACGACGGCACCACCTCGAGCCCCGAGGGTCTGAAGGCCCAGCTGGACGCCGCCGAGCAGAACCCGGACATCAAGGCTGTGGTGCTGCGGGTCGATTCCGGCGGCGGCACCGCCACGGCTGGCGAGGAGATGGCGCTCTACGTGCGCGACTTCAGCAAGCCCGTGGTGGTGTCGGTGGCCTCCATGGACGCGAGCGCCGCCTACATGATCTCGTCCCAGGCCGATTACATCTACACGGCGAAAACATCTGCGGTAGGGGCCATCGGCGTCGTCATGCAGTTCACCGACCTCTCGGGCCTCTACGAGAAGCTCGGCATCTCCATGGACAACATCACCTCGGCCGATTCGAAGGACTCCTCCTACGGCAGCCGCCCGCTCACCGAGGAGGAGCGCGCCTACTACCAGGCCCAGGTGGACCAGATCAACGAGGTGTTCGTGGAGACCGTGGCCGAGGGCCGCTCCATGACCACCGAGGAGGTGGAGGCGCTGGCCACCGGCCTCACCTTCACCGGCATCGACGCGGTGGAAAACGGCCTGGCCGACGAGATCGGCACCTTGGACGACGCCGTGGCCAAGGCCTGCGAGCTGGCCGGCGTCTCCCGTGCAGATACCGTGTACATGCAGCCGAGCTCGAGCGACCTTTCCCGCCTGCTCGATATCATGGGCGAGACGGACGACAACCAGGTTTCCCAGGCTTTGAAGGAGTTGGAAGATCGTGTCGGATCTGAAGGATAGCAAGCGCGTGGAGTGGCCCTCGCGCGCCGTGGTCACCGCCGGCATGCCCTACGGCAACAAGCCGCTGCACTTCGGCCACATCGGCGGCGTCTTCGTGCCGGCCGACGCCTTCGCGCGCTTTCTGCGCGACCGCATCGGCGCCGAGAACGTGCGCTTCGTGTCGGGCACCGACTGCTTCGGCAGCCCCATCAACGAGGGCTACCGCAAGCTCGTGGAAGCCGGCGAGTTCGAAGGCTCCATTGCCGACTACGTGCTCGCCAACCACGAGCGCCAGAAGGCCACGCTTGAGGCCTTCCAGGTGAGCTTGGATATTTACGACGGGTCCGGCATCGGACACGCCGGCGACGTGCATCAGATGATCACCGACGAGTTCATCGGGCGGCTGCACGAGACGGGGCACTTGCACCTCGATTCCACGCTGCAGTTCTACGACGCCGAGGCGGGCACGTTCCTGAACGGCCGCCAGGTGCAGGGCCGCTGCCCGGTGCAGGGGTGCCGCTCCGAGCACGCCTACGCCGACGAGTGCGACTTGGGCCACCAGTACGCGCCTGTGGACCTCATCAAGCCGGTGTCCACGCTCACCGGCACCACGCCCGAGATGCGCCCGGTGGAGAACTGGTACTTCGACCTGCCCAGCTTCGAGGAGTTCCTGAAGGGCTACGTGCGTGAGCTCGAGGCCGACGACGAGGTGCGCCCCGTGGTCACCAAGGCTGTGGCGGAGTTTTTGGCGCCCCCGGTCATCTTCGTGAAGAACGAGCACTACGACGAGTACCTGGCCCTGCGCGACCAGCTGCCGGACCACGAGTTCCGCGAGGCCGAGAAAGGCAAGCAGTCCTTCGAGATCGAGTTCGCCGACATCGCCGCCCGCGATGCGGCCCGCACGGTGCTGGCCGCTGCGAACATCCGCTTCCGCACGAGCAAGACGCTGGTGCCCTTCCGCATTACCGGCAACATCGAATGGGGCGTGCGCGCGCCGGTGATCGACGGCGTGGAGGGGCTTACCGTGTGGTGCTGGCCCGAGTCGCTGTGGGCGCCCATCTCGTTCACCATCGCCGTGAACGACGAGCGGGGCCTGCCGCGCACGAGCTGGCGCGACTTCTGGTGCGCCGACGACGCCTGCGTCTACCAGTTTATCGGCCAGGACAACTTGTACTTTTACGGCGTGGCCCAGCCGGCGCTGTGGGAGGCCCTGCGCCCCGGCGGCCTGTTCACCGAGGGCCCCGATTCCTGCATGCGCCAGACGCGGCTTATCGCGAACCACCACATGCTGTTCGGCAAGAAGAAGGCGTCGTCGTCGGGCGCGGTGAAGCCGCCCACCGGCGAGGAGCTGCTGGAGCACTACACCCCCGAGCAGCTGCGCGCGCACTTCTTGGCTCTGGGGCTCGACCAGAAGTCGGTCGGGTTCTCGCCGAAGCCCTTCGACCCGGACGAGGCCAAGAGAGACGACCCGCGCGTGGCCGACCCGGTGCTGAAGGAGGGGGCGCTGCTCACCAACGTGTTCAACCGCCTGGCGCGCAGCTGCTTCTACGAGGCCCAGAAGAATTTCGACGGCTGCATGCCCCTGGGCGCCGTGACGCCCGAGGTGCGCGAGCGGGCCTGGGAGGCGCTGCGGTCCTACGAGGCGCTCATGCACAAGGTGGAGCTGCACTCGGTGATGACCGTGTGCGACGAGTTCATCCGCTGGTCCAACAAGTGGTGGGCCGACGGCATCAAGGCCGCCGACGAGGCGAATGACGCCGAGGCGCGCCGCCAGGTGCTGCTGGACTCGTTCTATCTGCTGCGCGTGGCCTGCCTGCTTATGCACCCCATCGTGCCCGTAGGCTGCGAGAAGATCTGCGACTATCTGAGCTTCCCGTTCGACGACTTCTTCAGCTGGAACTACGACTTCGACAGCAACGACGAGCTCTGCCCGGCCATCGAGACCGACGCCGGCGCCCACCGCGTCCACGAGCTCCCCCCGCGCTTCGACTTCTTCCGCAAGCACGAGAGCCAATACAAGTAAGGCGCCGGTTCGAGCGCTGAGCCCTCGGCGAGTGTTTCCCCGAACGGCCCTGTTTCCTCGCTAGGAAACAGGGCCGTTTCAGATTAACCCGCAGCAAAGTGGCTTGTTTTGTCGGTGGCGAGGGAAAGTCCGACAAAAAACGGGGTTTTGTTGCGGTGTTAGATAGGGCGAATATATTGGGAGCTTGAGTATCGCCAGGTCAGAGAGTTGCTCGAATTTGTTAACCTTTACTTACCCGCAGCAAAATCCCCGATTTTGTCGAACTTTTCTGAGGAGGTGGCAAAATGAGCCGTTTTGTTGTGGTGTAAGTCGAGGCGAACTCGGTAGGCCGGCAAAAGGGCCCGTTTTGTTGCGGTATAAGTGTGGGTGAACTTGATGGGTTGGCGAAAGGAGCCGTTTTGCTGCAGCCGGAGTCGGGGCGTACTTGATTGGCTGGCGGGGCGTGGCGTTTTGTTTTGGAATAGCGCAAATGCCTTTGCTGCTCCGAGGCACGACTCTTCCGAGCCCGGTGCGACCGGTGGTGGTAAGCCTGCGAGAAAAAGGTAGAGGGGCAACGGCTGGTTTGGCAAGTTAGGCGAGAAGTTCCGCAGTCGCACCGCCCGGCGCGTGCCGTGAAATCTTGTCGCAATCCCTTGCATTTGCGGGGGATTGTGCTATTTTAGACAGGCTGTGTCCGCGAGGGTGCGGGCGCAGCGGCAACTATCACACATGCTCGGGCGACCGGGTTCCGCGAGTGGCCACCGGAAAAAGGCTGCGGCAACCTGGGAAGACCTCGGGCAGAGGACTAACGAATGGAGTGATCATGACGAAAGTCAGCATTACCACGCTGCTCGATGCCGGTGCGCACTTCGGGCACCAGACCCGCCGTTGGAACCCCAAGATGAAGCCGTACATTTTCGGCAGCCGCGGCGATATCTACATCATCGACCTCAAGCAGACCCTCTACGGGCTCGACGCCGCCTACACCTTCGTGAGCAACCTCACCCGCAAGGGCGGCACCGTGCTGTTCGTGGGCACCAAGAAGCAGGCCCAGGAGGCCATCTCCGAGGCGGCCAACCGCTGCGGCATGCCCTACGTGAACGCCCGCTGGCTCGGCGGCATGCTCACCAACTTCGCCACCATCCGCACCCGCGTGAAGCGCATGGAGGAGCTGGAGGCCATGGACGCCGACGGCCGCATGGCGCTGCTGCCGAAGAAGGAGCAGATCCTGCTGCACAAGGAGCTCGCCAAGCTGCAGACCAACCTCAACGGCATCCGCAACATGAAGAAGGTGCCCGACGCCATCTTCGTGATCGACACCAACCGCGAGGGCATCGCCCTGCACGAGGCCCATCGCCTGGAGATCCCTGTCGTGGGCACGCTGGACACCAACTGCGACCCCGACGACGTGGATTACGGCATTCCGGCCAACGACGACGCCATCCGCTCGGTGCGCCTGCTGTGCGATTTCCTGGCTGACGCCGTCATCGCCGGCACCGGCGCCGACGTGACCGCCGCCGAGATGGCCGGCGAGGCCGCTGCCGCCGACGCCGTGGCCGAGGTGGCCACCGAGGCCGCCGAGGACGTGGCCGAGGGCGCTGGCGCCGAGGTTGTCGCCGACGTGGTCGCCGACGCCGTGACTGAGTAACGAACTCGCAGGTTGAACGTAGGGAAAGGGCCATGCCCTTTCCGTCGACTGCGAACATCGTCAACGCCGTTTGACGGCAAGGGCATGGCCCTTGCCCTACGGGACTTTACGTATGAACTTACGACGAATCCTTAAAGGAGGAATTCATGGCTGACATCACCGCTTCCATGGTGAAGGAGCTCCGCGAGATGACCGGCGCGGGCATGATGGAGTGCAAGAAGGCGCTCGCCGAGGCCGAGGGCGATATGGAGAAGGCCGTCGACGTGCTGCGCACCCGCGGTCTGGCCGCCGTGGCCAAGAAGGCCGGCCGCGCCACCAACGAGGGCACCGTCATGGCGATGGTCTCCGACGACTGCAAGACCGGCGCCGTGGTCGAGCTCAACTGCGAGACCGACTTCGTGGGCATGAACGAGAAGTTCAAGGCCTACGCCGAGAAGATCTGCAAGGCCGCCATCGAGGCCAAGCCGGCCGACGTTGAGGCCCTGAAGGCCGCCACCATCGACGGCGAGACCGTCGAGGAGGTCGTGACCGACTGCATCCACGTGATGGGCGAGAACACCCAGCTGGCACGCGTGGCCGTCGTGGAGGCCCAGGGCGTGGCCGCCTACATCCATGCCGGCGGCAAGATCGGCGTGCTCGTGACCTTCGACGTCGAGGGCATCGACCCGGCCTCCGAGGGCTTCCAGAAGTGCGGCCGCGACATCGCCATGCAGGTTGCCGCGCTGAACCCGGTGTCGGCCACCCGCGCCGACGTGCCGGCCGACGTGGTTGAGCACGAGAAGGAGATCTACAAGGCCCAGGCCGCCGAGTCCGGCAAGCCGGAGGCCATCCAGGAGAAGATGGCCGAGGGCCGTCTGGAGAAGTTCTACAAGGAGAACTGCCTCACCGAGCAGGGCTTCGTGAAGAACCCGGACCAGACCGTGGCCCAGTACGCCGACGAGTGCGCCAAGGAGCTCGGCGGCAAGATCGCCATCACCGGCTTCGTCCGTTTCGCCCTGGGCGAGTAGCGCGCGAACAAATAGCGCATCTTCAAGAAGGGAGGCTCAAAGCGAGCCTCCCTGTTGTTTTCCTTTAAAAACGAAAGCGCCGGACTCTGTGAAATACTCACAGGTCTGGCGCTTTGTCGCTCTTAGCGCGCATCGTGCAAGTAGGAACCGCATCATCTGGCGAAATCAGGTTCTTTCTACGAGGTCGATGAGCTCTTGATGCGAGTGCACTTCTAGCTTGAGGTAGATATTGCGAACGTGCGTCTTAACCGTATTGGCGGACAGGACGAGGCGTTCTTGAATTGCGGGTCCGTTTCTCCCGTGTGCGAGCAGATAGAAGATATCGCTTTCGCGTGGAGTGAGCTTGTAAAGCTTGACGACACGTTCGCAGGCGGCGTCAAACGAGGAGTCGTCCGAGGGAGGAATGATTTCTGTTGCTGGCTGGATAGAGCTGGCTGCCTCATTGAAATTATAGGTGCCGAAGAATCCTCCGAAGTAGCTTGCAAGCACGAAGACGAAAGCGGCCAGAAGGGCGCCTGAGGGAAGGCTGATGGCGGCGAATACGTCCTGCGTTGACCATAGAGCTGCATCGAAGGCAGCCCCTGCGTTTAAAGCGACCGAGTAGAACGTGAAGAGCGACACGAAGGCCAGAGGGTTGCGCGAGGCCATTTGGGCAAGAAATGCGATGCTGCCTATTGAGGACAAGAGATAACTGGCAAGGAGGAGGATCCAGATTCCTTCGGGAAGGGAGCTGGGGCTGGCAGAATACAGGAGAAACACCGTCAGGCCTGCGATGGCGAGCAGGTAGGCGAGTCGAATAAGATTGTTCACGCTCAGAAGGCGCGAGATAGCCATCAGCGTCAGCGCAAGGCATGCAACGATGCATGCCGCTCCCAGAAGCGTGATAGGGAAGCTCTCATGGATCATCTCGAACGCGGTAAGCGTGAAGCTGTTGGTGCAAGCAAACAGAAAAATGGCAATGAAAAGCTTATGGGAAAAGGGGAGATAGCTTTGCGGGTTTGTGAGCGAAAGTACTTTCTCGGGAGACGACTCCCTGAATTTGTCTAGAGCGGGAATGGCATCGCTGCAGGTTAGGGCAATGACGATCAGGGCGCTTGCCACTCCGAACAGCGCGCCGCCTTCGAGAGAGAAAAATGTCGAGAGGGCTTTCAGCGCGTACGCAGAGATGCAGCCCAATGTGACAGCGCCTAACATGGTCCTCCGCGTCAAATCCATCAGCGATGAGCCGCAGAGGACGATAAGCCATGTTGAGCCCAGGCTGCCAAGAATGCATGAAGCAATGTGCATCCCAAGGTTGGGTGTGGATACTTGCGCAAGAGACAGGAGCGACTGGATGGCGATGGCGCCCAGGGCCCCGAAGCACCAAGCTTTATATCGGAATAGGTGCGGATGCCGCTTCGATAGCATGAGAATCGCGATGGCCAGAAGAGTCGAGGCGACGAGGGTGGAGATGCGTGCGAGAAGATCGTCGCCGCTTTGCGCAGAAAAGAAGCCTGCCTGATAAACGTGAAGCATGGAAAGGCAGAGTCCGAGCGCCAGGCCAGATTTGACCAGAGGTTTTACTCTCATAGATTTCTCCTTCGTTCGAAGTGATCATATCATAAGCACCAGAAGCCCCTCGCTTCAATGACCAGGCAAAATGCGATTTCACCCAGAACGGGCGAAAGGAAAAACTGAGAACTTCGGCGCGAACTTCATGAACTCTGGGCGAAGACGGCGCGCCGTTCGCCAGGCACTATTCAAGGCAAGCAGAGGGCGGGCTATCACGCAGGATCGACGTGGTTCTGAGTGGCGTCCTCGACGTCATGAAGGAGGATTTGTTCATGAAAGAGTTAACACGAAGGGGCTTTCTGGGAACCGCGGCGGCCGGCTTGGCGGGCGCGGGAGTGCTGATGTCTTCCGGATGCGCGCCCTCCACGCCAGCCTCGGCGGGGGCCGAAGACGAACTTGCCGCCACCGGCGCGCCTGCCAGCGATTGGCTCGGGGAGCCTCCGACTATCAGCGAAGACGAGATTGCGGGGCAGATCGACACTGAGCTCTTGGTTATCGGTGCTGGCAACGTTGGACTGACGGCAGCGGTTCATGGTTGTCAGAACGGCCTCGATGTTGTCCTTTGCGAGAAAACAACGGGGCACGGGCACACGCCCGGCTGGATCGGCGCCGTCAATACGAAGTACCACGAGCAAGCTGGCATAACGGTCGACAAAGGCAAGCTGCTCAACGAGGCCGTTCGCTATGCGTCGGGGAAGTGCGACCAATCGGTCTGGAACGTGTGGATCAACGAGTCGGCCGCTATGATTGAGTGGCTGGAAGACTTCATGAAGCCCCAGGGCGGCTATACGATGCTCGATACGGAAGGCTTTGGCGATCCTACGGGAGGAACCGACTATTATGTGCAGCCTTTGGAGCATACGCTCTACACTGCCAACGGTGAGCTGATCTCTGAGCAGCGAGGCGACTTCTACGAGGAGTACCTGAACTCCCAGGGTGTTGAGATCTCCTACGAGCATTGCCTGGTGAAGCTCATCAGAGAAGGGGAGAAAGAGGGTCGGGTTACCGGCGGCATCTTCCAAACGCCCGAGGGGTATGTTCAGGTGAATGCAAGCAAGGGCGTGCTCCTTGCGACGGGCGGCTACGCAGCGAACCCGACGATGGTCCGGGCGCTCAATCCCGTAATTCCCGCCTGCGTGACTGGCACGAGCTTCCTTCCCTCCTTGACGGGCGATGGCATTAAGGCTGGCATGTGGGTTGGAGCCAAGAAGGATCTCGAGCCTGCTGCCATGATCTTCGATCGAGGTGTGGTGCCTAACGGGGTTGATGCCGGCTACACCGATGATGGCCCCGATGCGGCGTTCCCCGGGAACACGACGTTCATGATCGGTAGCCAGCCCGTCCTTAAGGTGAATCGTCGCGGGAAGCGCTTCGCGAATGAGTCGTGCCCGTACGACTTCATGACCCATGCGGCGACGCATCAGCCCGGTGGAGTATATGCCCTGGTGTTTGATTCGGGCCTGTGGGACGATTTCAAGCGGTTCCACACCATCGGGTGCTCGAAGTTCCTCGGCACTTACTGGCTCGAGCCGAATAATGGCGATATCGATGCCGCTTTTGCCCAAGAAATCGAGCAGGGCCTCATGCAACGCGCCGACACTATTGAGGAACTTGCCGACCAGCTTGGCTTCACGGGGTCGGACAAGGATAATTTCCTCGCTGAAGTGGAACGCTACAACGAGCTTTACGATAAGCAGGTTGATGAGGATTTCGGCAAGGAGGCCTACCGCCTTTCGGAGATTCGTCGCCCACCTTACTACGGCGCGTGGAATGGCGGGTTGCTTCTCACGACGATAGACGGGCTCTGCATCAACAGCGATATGCAGGTTCTTGATGAGTCGAACGAGGTGATCGAAGGCCTCTACGCTGCCGGCGACTGCCAGGGAAGTATGTTCTCTGGGAACTATCCCGAGTACATTGTTGGGTGCGCTAACGGCCGAGGCATCACGTTTGCCCTGCATGCGGTCAAGCACATTGCCGGATTGATTTAGTGGAACGGCCGCAATTTCCCTCCCATTGCGGCCTGACCATAGCGAGGATGATAAAGGGGAACAGCTAACCGAGGCGTTCTGCATTCTCGATGAAAGCCCGCGCGTTGTCGCGGGCTTTTTTCTATAATGAGGGGACTTATAGGAACTTGCGATGGATGAACCGGGTGCGCGGCGCCCGCCAAAAGGACTAGAAATGAACCAGGAAGTCATCATCGTTCGGGGGAACAACACCCTCGCCGGCGACGTGGCCGTCTCCGGGGCGAAGAATTCGGCCTTGAAGCTTATGGCCGCTGCCATTCTGGGGCAGGGCACCACGGTGCTGCACAACGTGCCCCTTATTTCCGACATCGAGATTATGTCCGAGGTGCTCGAGCGCCTGGGCGCCACCGTCGTGCGCGAGGGGCACACCCTGCGCATCGACACGGCGAATGTGAGCTCGTTCGAGACCCCTTACGAGCTCGTGTCGAAGATGCGCGCCTCCATTTCCGTGCTGGGGCCGCTTATCGGGCGCTTCGGCCAGGCGCACGTGGCCATGCCCGGCGGCTGCCAGATAGGCGCCCGCAAGATCGACATGCACCTGGTGGGCCTCGAGGCCCTGGGCGTCGAATTCGAGGTGGACCACGGCGTGCTGCAGGCCACGACGCCGCACGGCATGCACGGGACTCACGTGTACTTGGAATTCCCCTCGGTGGGCGCTACCGAGAACATGCTCATGGCCGCGGTGACCGCCGAGGGTCACACGGCCATCGAGAACGCCGCCTGCGAGCCGGAGATCGAGGACTTGGCCAACATGCTGAACGCCATGGGGGCCAAGGTGTCGGGCGCCGGCACCTCGCTCATCGAGATCGAGGGCGTGCCGCTCTCCTCGCTGCACCCCTGCGAGCACACCACGGTGGGCGACCGCATCGAGGCGGGCACCTTCCTCGTGGGCGGCGCCCTTACCGGCGGCCCGCTTACCGTGCGCGGCATTGACCCGGCGTTTCTGCGCATGGCCATCATGAAGCTGCGCGCCATGGGCTGCGATGTGGAAACCGGCGACGACTGGGTGCGCGTGAGCCGTACCGAGCCCTTGTCCTCGGTGGACATTCAAACGTTGCCGCATCCGGGCTTCCCCACCGACCTGCAAGCCCAGTTCATGCTGCTGGCGGCCCTGGCCGACGACGTGTCGGTGATCACCGAGAACGTGTTCGAGAACCGCTTCATGTTCGCCGCTGAGCTCATGCGCATGGGGGCCGATGTGACGCTTGACGACCACCACGCCATCGTGCGCGGGGTGGATCAGCTGGAAGGGGCGCCGGTGTCCTCAACCGACCTGCGCGCCGGCGCGGCGCTGGTGCTGGCCGGCATTGTGGCCGACGGCGAGACCCAGGTGCACCACCTAGAGCACATCGACCGCGGCTACGAGGACTACGTGGGCAAGCTGGCCTCGCTGGGCGCCGACATCCGGCGCGTGCCTGCGGCCGACGCGGCCCGTTAGGCCCCGCCATGGCACAGCATTCCCGTAAGGCCCCTTCGGCCGCCAGCACCCGCCGCACCTCGCGCCGGGTGAACGACTCGGTTATCGGCTCGCACATCGAGCGCTCGGGCGGCCGACACGGCCGCCATGCCACGGGCGGCGACGAGCGCGGCGCCCGAGTCGACTTCTCGGACGGGCGCCGCTCGCGCCGGGCCACCCGCGGTACCATCGATCAGGTGGACGTGGGCGCCCAAAGCGGCGAGAGCGATGCCGCCTACGCGCGCCGCCGCGGCCGGCGCAGCTACGCCGAGGAGATTCAGGCCCGCTCGCGCCGCCAGCGGCTTGTGTTTTTGGCGGCCCTTGCGGCCGTCGTCGTGGCCGTGGCCGTCGTCGTGGGCGCGGCGGCGTTCTTCTTCTGGTCCGACTCCCGCCTTTCCCTGGGCGATTCCAACGCGGCCGAGGCGCTGGTGGCTCCCGAGGACGGGGCGGCCAGCTTCGCGCTTATCACCGCCGACTTGACGACGCCGACATCGGCCAGCACCACGACCGACGAGGCCTATATGGCCGTGCGCATCGACGAGGGCGCCCGCACCCTCACGTTCATCGGCGTGCCGGCCACCATCGCCGTGGAGATGAGCGACGGTGCCACCCACCCGCTTTCCGAGGCGCGCTCGGTGGGGGGCGACGCGGAACTCGTGCGCGCCGTGGCGGCCCTTCTGGGCGTCGACATCGCGCACTTCGCGAACACTGATGCCGCGGGCCTGGCCCAGCTGGTCGACTTGGTGGGCGGCGTGCCCGTGGAGCTTCCCGAGGAGGTAGACGACCCCCGCGCGGGCATCCACGTGATGGCGGCCGGCCAGCAGACCCTGGACGGCGACCGGGCCGTTACGCTGCTGCGGGCGGCCAACTACGCCGACGCGCTGGGCACCCAGGCGAAGATGCGCGCCCTGTTCACGGTGAACCTTGCCGGCCGCGCCATTGCGGGGGAGGGGCTCGCCTTCCCGAGCGTCGTGTCCGACGGGGCCGCCGCCGTGTCCACCGACTGGTCGAGCGGCCAGATCATCGCCATGGGGGATGCGCTGCGCCCGCTGACCGAGGCCACGGTGTACGCCGACGTGGTGCCCGGCCGCGTGGTGGAAGACGACGAGGGCCGCGAGACCTACGAGGTGGACGACGAGGCCCTGGCCGCCATGATGGAGGCCGTGCGCGCCGGTCAGTCGCCGGAGAGCTCGGAGGGCAACCTCGCCAACGTGGACCGCAGCCTGGTGACGGTGGAGGTGCGCAACGGCTCGGGCATCCAGGGGGCGGCCGCCCGCTGCGGCGAGCTTCTGACCTCCGACGGCTACGAGGTGGCCTCGGTGGGCAACGTGGACGACGGCACCGTGTATCCGGAAACCCTCGTGGTGTACAAGGACGAGGCCTTCGAAATTGCCGCGAAGGCCGTGGTGAGCGATCTGTCGGCCGGGCGCGTGGTGAACGGTGGCGACTTCTACACCTTCGATACGAACGTTTTGGTGATCATCGGCACGGACTGGATCGGCTAGGGGCGCGGTGTGCTATGATGCCTGCGATACAACATCACCTACCGATAGGAGTAACTCATGGTTGAGAAGTCCGATGTGGCGGCCGTGCTGGAGCTGATCCGTCCGAGCCTGCAGGCCGACGGCGGCGACGTGCAGCTGGTGGACGTGTCCGAGGACGGCGTGGTCACCGTGGAGCTGCAGGGCGCCTGCAAGGGCTGCCCCATGTCGCAGATGACGCTGGCCAACGGCGTGGAGCGCATCCTGAAGGAGCGCGTGCCGGGCGTGACGAGCGTTGTGCCGGCCCAGTAAGCGAGCGCAGCGAGCGAAGTGACGGGCGACCTCTTCGGAGGTCGCCTTTTTGCGAGAGGAGAAGCCAATGGAAGGGTGCTGGAGCCGCCGGGGGTGCGACGACGAGATGCAGGGACGCTGCCCGCACAACGTGCCGGGGGAGCCGTGCCCGGCCGACTGCCACTACGCCGCCTGCCACCGACCGACCCATGTGGTCTGCGAGGATTTCGATATCCTTCTGAACCCGCAGCGCGACTACGAGGCCGCCATCAAGCAGGTGTGCCGCTTCTGCGAGCACTTCCTGGTGCACGGGCCCGATATCGACCCGGAGGCGCCCAACGGCCGCGAGAAGTTCAGCGGCCGCAACCGCTTTCTGCTGTAGGGCCGCGCAAGGGCGCTGTTGACGAACCGTCGGCGCGGGCCCTTGCTATACAATGGGCGCGATGAGGCGAATGCGAAAGGAGGCTCCATGCGACCGACGCTCACCTGCCCGGCCTGCCATGGGGCCGAGTTGGACGTGCGCACCTTCGACTCGATGATGGTGCTGCGCCGCGATCTGGCGCTGTTCACGCTCACCTGCCCGCAGTGCGCGGCGCGCATCTCGTCGCTGCAGCCCATTCCGCCGTCGCTTCGCGAGGAAGTGCAGTTCGCCGCCATCGAGCTTGGCGCCGGCATGGGCGCCAGTGAGGAACCCTCATGATTCTGAACGACATCTACCAGAGCCTCGACCCCATCGCGTTCTCGCTGGGGCCTCTCGTGGTGCGCTGGTACGGCCTGGCCTACGTGCTGGGCTTCGCCGCAGCCGCCTTCATCGTGTATCGCACGGCGCGCCGCTGGCGCCTGGGCATGACCGAGGACAACCTGCTCACCCTTATGGTGTGCGCTATTCTGGGCGTGGTGCTGGGCGCGCGCCTCGGCTACGTGTTCTTCTACGGCGACGGCTACTACTTCGCCCATCCGCTGGAGATCCTCGCTTTCAACCAGGGCGGCATGAGCTTCCACGGAGGGCTCGTGGGCCTGCTTGTCGGCGGGGCGGTGGCGGCGAAGCTCACGGGGCTGCCGTATTTGACCCTGGCCGATTTGGGATCCATCGCCGCGCCCGTGGGGCTGTTCTTCGGGCGCTGCGCCAACTTCGTGAACGGCGAGCTGTGGGGCGCACCCACCGACGGGCCCTTCGGCGTGGTGTTCGGCGGGGCCGCCGGCATGATGCCGCGCCACCCGAGCCAACTCTACGAGGCGCTGCTGGAAGGGCTCGTGATCTTCTGCGTGCTGTACGCGCTGTCGCGCCGGATGCCGCCACGGCCCCAGGGCACCTTTGTGGGCCTGTTCATGGTGATGTACGGCGTCTTCCGCTTCCTTATCGAGTTCGTGCGCGAGCCCGATGCCCAGCTGGGGTACCTGTGGGGCGGCTGGCTCACCATGGGCCAGGTGCTCTCGGCGCCCCTCATCATCGCCGGCGCCGCCCTGCTGGTGTACGCATGGAAGAAGCACCGCCCCCAGTCCGGCCCCGCGCTTCCGGAAGAGCCACAACCCGAACCGTAGGGAAAGGGCCATGCCCTTTCCGTTTTTTTGTCGTGCGGCCGCCCAAGGCGGCAAGGGCAGAACCGTTGCCCTACGGGGTGTTCGGGGTAACGGGCTGTTGTCGGCGGGGGGCGAGCCGTGCGCTCAAGGCGCGATTCGCCTACAATGGTTCACGGCTCTAAAAAGCCCCAAGACGAGTTTCCCAAGAGATAAGAGGTATCCCATGGATGTGAAGTTCTTCAAGTGCATGCACTGCGGCAATATCGCCGTGAAGGTGTTCGACGCCGGCGTGCCGCTGTTCTGCTGCGGCGAGAAGATGGTGGAGCTTACGGCCAACACCCAGGACGCGGCGCTCGAGAAGCACGTGCCGGCTGTGGAGGTGGAAGGCGACCGCGTCATCGTGAACGTGGGCTCGGTGGACCACCCCATGACCGAAGAGCACTGGATCCAGTTCATCTGCCTGGTGACCGACAAGGGCTACCAGATCAAGCCGCTGACCCCGGCCGACGCCCCCCACGCCGAGTTCGTCGTGCCCGAGGGCGAGAAGCCGCTGAAGGTCTACGAGCACTGCAACCTCCACGGCCTGTGGGTGACCGAGCTGTAAAGGCCCGCCCTACCGGTGCCGTTCGCGGCGCGAATCTTGAAAGACCCGTGTAGCGCGGGTCTTTTTTCTTGCGTTTGGCGCGGCGGGTGGTATTATAGGCAAGCTTGTCTTGGCTTGGTCGGAAACCAAGCCCGATTCGGTTCCTTGGTCGGAAACCAAGGAAAGTTAGGAGAACCCATGAAGCAAGGTATTCATCCGGAGTACGTGGACTGCGTCGTGAAGTGCAGCTGTGGCAACACCTTCACCACCCGCTCCACCAAGCCCGAGCTGAAGATCGACATCTGCAACGCCTGCCATCCCTTCTACACCGGCACCCAGAAGCTCATCGACACCGGTGGACGCGTCCAGCGCTTCGCCGACCGCTTCGGCTCCGCCAAGGACGTCGTCGCCGAGCGTGAGGCTGCCAAGAAGGCCGAGCGCGCCGCTAAGATCGCCGAGCAGGAGGCCGCGAAGAAGGCCGAGCGCGAGGCTAAGGCCGCTGCCAAGGCCGAGCGTGCCGCTGCCTACGCCGCCAAGGCCGCCGAGGAGGCCGCCCGCGCCGAGGTTGAGGAGCAGGTTCAGGATATGGCCGATGCTGCCGCCGCCGACACCGCCGAGGAGGCTCCCGGCGTGGAGCTGACCGACGCCGAGGTCACCGAGGCCGTCGAGGCCGCCGAGTAACCCCCGCGGTTGCCAACGCAAACAAGACCCGTCGACTCGTCGGCGGGTCTTTTCTTTGTGCGGACGATGCTGTGCCGTGCGGTGGGGGAGCGGGGAATTATAATGCAGGGAATCAAGAGACGCGATATCGAATGGAGCCGAGCATGGTTCATAACCCTGAGCAAGATTTCGTTCTGAAGACGGTGGAGAGCCGCGATGTGCACTTCGTGCGCTTCTGGTTCACCGACGTGCTGGGAACCATGAAGTCCTTCGCCGTGGTGCCCGGCGAGCTGGAGTCGGCCTTCGAGGACGGCATGGGCTTCGATGCGAGCTGCATCGAGGGCTTCTCGCCCGCCCAGGAATCGGACATGCTGGCCTTCCCCGACCCCTCCACCTTCCAGGTGCTGCCCTGGCGCCCGCAGGCCAACGCCGTGGCCCGCATGATCTGCGGCATCTTCACCCCCGAGGGCGACCCCTACGAGGGCGACCCGCGCCACGTGCTCGAGCGTATGGTGCGCAAGGCCGCCGACGCCGGCTACTCGTTCATCGTGGGGCCGGAACTCGAGTACTTCTACTTCAAGGACGCCCACGGCACCGAGGTGCTCGACCACGGCAGCTACTTCGACCTCACCTCGCTCGATTCCGCCTCCGACCTGCGCCGCGACACGGTGCTCACCCTGGAGAAGATGGGCATTCCCGTGGAGTACTCGCACCACGAGAAGGGCCCGAGCCAGCACGAGATAGACCTGCGCTACGCCGACGCGCTTTCCATGGCCGACGCGGTGATGACCTACAAGCAGGTGGTGAAGGAAATCGCCATGAAGCACGGGGTATACGCGTCGTTCATGCCGAAGCCCTTGGCCGACGCGCCGGGCAACGGCATGCACGTGCACCAGAGCCTCATGGACCTCGACGGCAACAACGTGTTCTTCGACGCCGACGACCCGTCCGGCTACAACCTGTCGGCCACGGCGAAGAGCTACATCGCCGGGCTTTTGAAGTACGCGCCGGAATACACGCTGGTGATGAACCAGTATGTGAACTCCTACAAGCGCCTGCGCCCGGGAGGGGAGGCCCCCACCTGCATCAGCTGGGGCGCGCGCAACCGGTCCACCCTCGTGCGCATTCCCGGCTACCGGCCCGACAGCGAGTCGGCCTGCCGGGTAGAGCTGCGCAGCCCCGACCCGGCGGCGAACCCCTATCTGGCCTTCGCCGTCATGCTGGCCGCGGGCCTGGCGGGTATCGAGGAGGGGCTCGAACTGATGCCTGCGGCCGACGAGGCGGCCCCCTTGGGCTGCTCGCGCCACGAGCACCGCGCCCGCGGGGTGGAAACGCTGCCCGAGAGCCTGGGCGAGGCCGTGGAGCTGTTCGCCAAAAGCCGCCTGATGCGCGAGACCTTGGGCGAGCACATCCACGACTACCTCGTGCGCACCAAGCGCGCCGAATGGGAGGCCTACCAGGGCATTGTGACCCCCTGGGAACTCGAGCGCAACTTGGCGGTGTTGTAGCATGCAGCGCAAGAGCGTCATCTTCGTCGCCGACAGCCTGGACAACGCCCACAAGTTCCAGCAGGTGCTCTCGAAGCTGGATGTGGACGTGGCCGCCGGTTCCAGCGTGCAGTTCAAGAAGCTGCTGGCCGCGCACCCCAGCCACGACTTGGTCATCTACGAGGCCCGGGGCGACAATCTGGCCAACGTGGCCGCCGTGGAGGCGGCGCTGGCCGAGGAGGGGTCGTGCGCCATGCTCGTCATCGTGAACGAGGACCAACTGGCCCAGTTCCGCCTGCCCGTGTCCTGCAAGGCCGATTTCGTCGTGCACGGCGCCGGCGCGGCCGAGTGCACCCAGCGCATTCGGCAACTGCTGTGGCCCGGCAACGAGGGCAGCTCGGCGGACTTCATCACCGTGGACAACATGACGGTGAACCTGGCCACCTACCAGGTGAAGGTGGCCGGCGAGCCCGTAGACCTCACCTACCTGGAATACGCCCTCCTGGCCTTCCTCGTCACCCACCCCGGCCGCACCTATTCCCGCGACGCGCTGCTGCGGCGCGTGTGGGGCTTCGACTACTACGGCGGCAGCCGCACCGTCGACGTCCACGTCCGCCGCGTGCGCGCCAAACTCGGCCCCGAACTGGCCCAGCGCCTAGAAACTGTGCGGGGAGTCGGCTACCTATGGAATGCGTGAGACCATGAAGAAGAGTTGAGCCGAGAGGGGTCGGGAGGGGGTGCTCGCCGACCTCTGATCGCCCCCTGGAGAACGCGATCGTTAAGAATCAGCTTCCACTTCAGCAGCAGCGATGCCGGGATAGTACCGACCTATGTGCATCATCTTCGCTGATTCTGTTATCGCGTTCGGAAGGGGATAAAGCGATCAGCGGGCGGCGAGCACCCCCTCCCGACCCCTCACCCGATGAGGTACAACAAGATTTCGAGAGGATAAGCATGTCGAAGAAAATCGCCGTGATTGACGGCAACTCCCTGATGCACCGCGCCTTCCACGCGGTCCAAACCCCCATGAACGCCAAGGACGGCACCCCCACCAACGCCGTGTTCGGCTTCCTCTCCATGCTGTGCAAGTTCATCGAAATCGCCAGCCCCGACGCGGTCATCTGCGCCTTCGACGCCGGCAAGCCGACGCACCGCATAGAGGCGCTGGCCCAGTACAAGGCCCAGCGCCCGCCCATGGACGAGGACCTGCGTGTGCAGTTCCCCGTGATCGAGGAACTGCTGGCCGCCATGGCCGTTCCCGTGGTGAAGGTGCCCGGCTGGGAGGGCGACGACATCTTGGGCACCATCGCCGCCCGCGACGAGGCCCTGGGCTACGAGACGCTGCTGGTGACCGGCGACAAGGACGCCTACCAGCTGGCCAGCGAGCTGACGCGCATCGTCACCACGAAGAAGGGCATCACGGACGTGACCATCAACGGGCCCGAGGAGGTGCTCGAGCGCTACGGCGTGACGCCGGCGCAGTTCATCGATTATTTGGGCCTGATGGGCGACAGCTCCGACAACATTCCCGGCGTGCCCGGCATCGGGCCGAAGACGGCCACCCAGCTGCTGCAGAGCTACGGCTCCATCGAGGGGGTCTACGAGCACTTGGACGAGCTGAAGGGCAAGCGCCGCGAGAACCTGGAGAACAACCGCGAGGGCGCCTTCCTCTCGCGCGAGATTGCCACCATCGTGCGCGACTTGGACTTCGAGCTCGACTTGGAATCGGCGAGCTTCCCCGCCTACGACGCCGCCGACATCGAGGAGGCCTTCGGGAAGTACCAGCTGGCAAGCCCCATGGCCCGCGTGCTTGCGCTCATCGACGCAAAGCCGGAGGCGCCGAAGGCCAAGATCGAGGTGGCCGAGCGCCTGAGCGGCGAGGCGGCCGAGCGCGAGGTCGAGCGCGCGATTGCTGCCGGCGAGCTGATCGGTGTGGCCTTCGTAGACCCCGAGCAGGTGTCGCTGTTCGACGAGGGGGCCACGGCCGCCTTCGCCACGGCCGAAGCCTGCGTGCTGGCCGAGAGCGACGAGGCCCTGGCCCTGTTCGCCCGCATCGTGCGCGAGGGCGCCTTCGCCGCGCTGGATGTGAAGGCCGACGTGCACCGCGTGTACCCGGCCGACACCGCCCTCGGGGCGCTCGTGACCGACGACGAGGTACTGACCATGAACGGGTTCGATTTGGGCCTGGCGGGCTACGTGCTGAACTCGTCGGTTTCGGCCTACACCTATGACTCGCTCATGGAGGCCATGAACGGCGCGAGCCTGCCGGAAGACGACGGCGACGCCGACCGGGCGGCCCTGCGCGCCACGGCGGCGCGGCTGCTGAAGGGCGAGCTGGAGGAGGCCCTGGACTGCGACGGCACGCTTGCGGCCTACCGCGACATCGACCTGCCGCTCGTGGCCGTGCTGACGGTGATGGAGCGCACCGGCGCCGCCCTGGATGTGCCGCGCCTGCAGCAGCTCGGGTGCACGGCCCAGGCCGAGCTCGACGAGCTGACGAGTCAGATTTACGACCTGGCCGGCGAGTCGTTCAACCTCAGCTCGCCCAAGCAGCTGGCCCACATTCTGTTCGAGGTGCTGGAGCTGCCGCCGGTGAAGAAGAACCAGCGCGGCTACTCCACCGACGCCAAGGTGCTCGGCGAGCTTTCCGCGAAACACCCGCTGCCGGGGCTTATGCTCACCTACCGCGAGTTTGCTAAGATCAAGGCCACCTACATCGACCAGCTGCCCAACATGCGCGGCATCGACGGGCGCGTGCACACGCAGTTCAACGAGACGGTCACCACCACCGGGCGCCTGTCCTCTTCCGACCCCAACCTGCAGAACATTCCCGTGCGCACCGAGTTCGGCCGCAAGATCCGCGAGTGTTTCGTGGGTTTGAACCCGGGCGAGCTGTTCCTGTCGGCCGACTATTCGCAGATCGAGCTGCGGCTTTTGGCGCACCTGTCGGGCGACGAGCACTTGGTGGCGGCCTTCAACTCCGGCGCCGACCTGCACGCCTCTACGGCGGCCCGCGTGTTCGGCGTGCCCCTGGAGGCGGTCACGCCCGAGATGCGCAGCCGCGCCAAGGCCGTGAACTTCGGCATCGTCTACGGCCAACAGGCCTTTGGGCTCTCGCAGTCGCTGGAAATTCCGATGGCCGAGGCCCGCGAGATGATCGACCGCTACTTCGAGGTGTATCCCGGCGTGCGCACCTATCTGGACCAGACTGTGGCCGACGCCAAGGAGGCCGGGTTCGCCGAGACGATGTTCGGCCGCAAGCGCCATATTCCCGAGCTGCGCAGCTCCAACGGCCAGCAGCGGGCCTTCGGCGAGCGCACGGCCATGAACCACCCCATGCAGGGCAGCGCCGCCGACATCATCAAGATGGCCATGAACGAGGTGCAGCGGCGCCTGGCGGCCGGCGGGTTCGCGGCGAAGCTCATGATTCAGGTGCACGACGAGCTTGACTTCTCGGTGCCGCCCGATGAGGTGGAGGCCCTAGGCGCGCTCGTGAAGGAGATCATGGAGAACGTGGTGGCGCTGAAGGTGCCGCTGACGGTGGATGTGAGCTGGGGCGCCACCTGGGCCGAGGCCCACTAGGGGCGCGAAGCGCAGGAGCGCGCCGATACGCGAACGGTTGCGGGCCGCGTCGCCGCCTAGACGGTCTTCCAGAAGTCCTGGATGAGCTGCTGGCGGTTGGCGTGGCCCGTTTTCTGCAGGATGTTGTGCACGTGCACCTTCACGGTGGAGGGCGCGAGCTGCATGGCGCTGGCGATGTTCTGGTTGTCCTGGTCGCGCAGGATGAAGTCGAGCACCTCTTGCTCGCGGGCCGTCAGCTGGTGGCGCTTGGCGTACACGAGCAGGTCCTCGGCGGTCTGGCGGTAGCGCTGGGTGTCGTCGACTACCGGCGACTTGTTCGAGTGGATGTTCAGCTGGCGCAGGGCGAACCAGCAGGTCATGGCGGCGCATACCAGCATGAGCAGGTTCTCGGCGTAGTTGCGCTCGGCCGACAGCGTGATGGGGCCGAGGGTAAGCGTGTCGGTGGAGAGCACGAGGAAGAACAGGGCGTCCTCGGCCACCATGATAAGCCCCAGAAGGGCCAGCACGGTGCAGTGCAGCTTGTAGCGGCCGAGCCGCTGGCGCTCCACCTCGTCGCGGGCGCGCAGGAAGTGGGCGCCGCCGTACAGGAGGATCCAGAACATGAAGGCGGCGCGGCAGCTGTAGTAGCAGAAGCGCAGCACCTTGCTCTCGCCCGCCACGGCCAGAAGCACCAGCGAGAGCACCACGAAGACGACGATAGGGGTCACGCGCACGGCCCGGCGTCGCTCGCCGAGGTACTCGCAGACCATGAACCAGAAGGCGCCGAGGAAGCCCGCGCCGGTGATGAGGGTGTACACCGAGCGCAGAAGCAGGTACTCGGAGGAGAGCCCCAAGGCGCTTGCGCCCATGACGAACTCGTCCTGCAGGATAGAGGCCACGTCGAAGAAGTAGAACAGGAAGGCCACGCAGGCGTACAGCATGGTCTTGCGCCGCGTGACCAAATAGCTCGAAAGGCACACCGCCGCCGTCAGAGCCGATACGAGGATCACCAGAAGCGTCTCGTAGAAAACCGCCAAACCCATTGAACCCCTCGTTCCAGCCAGCCGTTAGAACTCTCCGTGATGCCCTCCATTATATCGCTTCGGGCCGATTTGTTCGGCGTGGCGCCCGCATCGGGGAAGCGCTGCTGCGCTCTTGGGTGTCGCCAGCGCCCCGTTGACGGGAATAAACCGATAAACCAACGGAATTTTCGATCACGAATTCTTACGGGAAGGTAACGCTGCACAAAGACCTAACTGTTTGTCAACTGTAACCTTTCAAGAATTCGGCCAATGACCTGGCGTTTAGCTGAGGTGTAGAAATAACGGAATTGAGGTAAACGCAAACTGCTCCTTTTTCTACACCTGGTTTAGACCTTTTCGCCGTTCCACATTTCCTGCACATTGGATTCATCAAACCGCCGCCTTTGGCGAGCGGGGGCCGCGGATGGGAAGCCGCGGCAGCCGGCAATCGAGTGGCGCGTTGGCGCCAGATCGGAGAGCTTCATGCAAGGTGTAAACGTCAAGAGCGAGATCGGCAATCTCAAGAAGGTCATCCTTCACCGCCCCGGCGACGAGCTGCTGAACCTCACCCCGAACACGCTGGAGGAGCTGCTGTTCGACGACATCCCGTTCCTGCCTGTGGCCCAGGAGGAGCACGACGCGTTCGCCAACATCCTGCGCGGCGAGGGCGTTGAGGTTGTCTACCTCGAGGACCTCATGGCCGAGGCCCTGGACACCGACCCGGCGCTTCGCGAGAAGTTCCTGGATCAGTGGATCTACGAGGCGGGCATCCGCACCGATACCTACACGAACATCATCAAGGACTACATCAACTCCAACTACGCGGGCACCAAGGACATGGTCATGAAGACCATGGCCGGCATCAACCTGCAGGAGCTGCCGCAGAAGGACACCCACCTGCTGGTGGACATGGTGTCCGACCGCACCAAGCTCGTGTGCGCCCCCATGCCGAACCTGTACTTCACCCGCGACCCGTTCAACATGATCGGCAACGGTGTGGGCATCAACCGCATGTACAGCCAGACGCGTAACCGCGAGACCATCTACGGCGACTACATCTTCAAGTACCATCCGGACTTCCAGGGCACGCCCGAGTACTACCACCGCGATATGACCTTCCATATCGAGGGCGGCGACATCCTGAACATCAACGAGCACGTGCTGGCCATCGGCATCTCCCAGCGCACCGAGCCCGACGCCATCGACGCCATCGCTCACAACATCTTCAACGACGAGACGAGCAAGGTTCACACCATCCTGGCCTTCAACATCCCGGTGTCCCGCGCCTTCATGCACCTGGACACGGTGTTCACCCAGATCGACCGCGACAAGTTCACCATCCACCCCGGCATCATGGGCCCGCTGACGGTGTTCGAGATCACGCCTGACGGCAAGGGCGGCACCAAGATCCGCGAGCGCAACGAGGACCTGGAGTCCGTGCTCTCCGAGTACGTCGGCGAGAAGGTCACGCTGATCCCCTGCGGCGGCGGCGACCGCATCGCGGCCGAGCGCGAGCAGTGGAACGACGGCTCCAACACGCTGTGCGTGCGCCCCGGCACCGTGGTCGTGTACCAGCGCAACAACGTCACCAACGACGTGCTGTACAAGAACGGCATCAACTGCCTGGTCATGCCGTCGGCCGAGCTGTCCCGCGGCCGTGGCGGCCCCCGCTGCATGTCCATGCCGGCCTGGCGCGAGGCCCTGTAAGCGTTAACTGACGAATCTGGGCGGCCAACGCATCCCGGTTGGCCGCCCCTCCCATTAAGGAGCAACTCCCATGGCAGATACGAAAAAGAAGAAGCGCGCAAGCCTCTCTTCCTTTACCATCCTACTTATTATCCTGGTGGTGCTCGCCATCGTCACGGTCATCATGTCGCTGGCCGGCGTCGAGGGCATCGAGGGCGCCACGCTCTCCGGCGTGCTGACCGCGCCGGTCTTCGGCTTCCAGGACGCCATCGGCGTCTGCCTGTTCGTGATGATTCTCGGCGGTTTCCTCGGAATCATCACCGAGACGGGCGCGCTGGATGCCGGCATTGCCGCTTTGGTGCATAAGCTGAAGGGCAACGAGCTCGTGCTCATCCCCATTCTGATGATCATCTTCTCCATCGGTGGTACCACCTACGGCATGTGCGAGGAAACCGTGCCGTTCTACCTGCTGCTGGCCGCCACCATGGTGGCTGCGGGCTTCGACAGCCTGACCGGCGCCGCCGTCGTCCTGCTGGGCGCTGGCTGCGGCGTTCTGGGCTCCACGGTGAACCCGTTCGCCGTCGGCGTGGCCGTTGATGCGCTGGCCGGCGTGGGCATTGCCGTGAACCAGGCCACCATCATCGCCCTGGGCGCCATCCTCTGGATCGTGACCATCGCCATCTCCATCGTGTTCGTCATGCGCTACGCGAAGAAGGTCAAGGAGGACAAGGGTTCCACCTTCCTGTCTCTGCAGGAGCAGCAGGATATGATGCAGGAGTGGGGCCTGAACGAGTCCGAGGACGAGGCTGCCGCGGGCGACGCTGCTGCCACCCCGAAGATGACCGCCCGCCAGAAGTGGTCGCTCATCGTGTTCGCCCTTACCTTCGTGGTTATGATCGTGTCCTTCATCCCCTGGACCGACCTCGGGTTCGACGGCTTCGAGGCCGGCGCCACCTACGAGGAGGTTGCCACCCCCGTTGACGGCGAGGAGATCGTCGCCGTGTACGACGAGGCCACCGAGTCCTCGCTCGCCCTCGAGGGCGACGCGGCCGGCGTGGCCGTGGCCGAGGAAGAGGTGACCCCCGCGTGGTCGTCCTTCCTGACCGGTGTGCCGCTGGGCGGCTGGTACTTCGATGAGGCCTCCACCTGGTTCCTGCTGATGGCCCTTATCATCGGCATCATCGGCGGCGTCTCCGAGGCCCGCTTCGTGAAGGCCTTCATCAACGGCGCGGCCGACATGATGTCCGTTGTGCTGATCATCGCCCTGGCCCGCTCCATCACCGTGCTCATGGCCCAGACCGGCCTTGACATGTGGATTCTCGAGAACGCGGCCAACGCCCTGTCCGGCATGTCGGCGATCATCTTCGCCCCGCTGAGCTTCCTGCTCTACATCGTGCTGTCCTTCCTGATCCCGTCTTCCTCGGGTATGGCGACGGTCTCGATGCCCATCATGGGCGGCCTGGCCTCCAACCTCAACTTCTCCGTTGAGACCATGGTCATGATCTACTCCGCCGGCAACGGCCTGGTGAACCTGTTCACCCCGACCTCCGGCGCCATCATGGGCGGCCTGGCCCTGGCCAAGATCGAGTACTCCACCTGGCTCAAGTTCGGCGCGAAGCTGTTCGTGATCCTGGGTGTGGTCTGCATGGTCATCCTGACGGCGGCCATGATGATTCTCCCGGGCGCAGCCTAGGAGGCAAGGCCGTAAGCGGCCACCGGCGCGCCCGAGCGTGCGCCGATCCCCAACCGATAACAGCCTGCCGGCTGTCATCCTTCCGGAAGGGCGCCCCCGAGCAGGGCGCCCTTTCCCTTTTGGCGAAGGCGATTGACAGCATGACGTGATTCTGCGAACACAATCGCACATGAAAAACCCTCGGGTTTCGTAGGAGCCGGTCCTGCTGGGACTGGCCCTAGTTTTTCTGGCCCCTTTTCGAGCGCCTCCTGTCAAAACCAAGGGCTATGCGCTATGAGGCCTCCTACTCCTCCTCGAAGTAGTTCTCTATGATGAACTGGTCGAAGAAGGGGAGGGTGAAATCGAGGTGGCCGAAGTTGCTGCCGTCGATCAGGCCTCGCTTGATGAGACGGTCGCGGTAGGGGCTGAGCTCGTTGCTGCCCATGCCGAGTTTCTCGCGCACGTCCTTCACCTTCCCCGACTCCGCCGTCGCGATGCCGTGCAATACTTTGCGGTCTTTGCCCGACAGCTCGGCCCAAATCTTCGTGTAGGCGTAGTCTTCCAGATAGAGCTTGCTCTGCTCCAGGTAGCTGCTTCCGCTGCCGTACTTCCAGCGGCAGTAGCCCACGACCTGGTAGGCGAACGAGTAGCCCTTGGTGCTGCGGGCCATGCCGAGCGCCTCTTCCTCGTCGATCTCGAACACGCTTTGGTAGCTCTTCGCCATGGCCCCGATACTGAGGGGCTCCAGATTGATTTTGGGCGCGCGGTACAGAAACGTGAGGTTCTCCTCGTTCTGCAGCTCGTTGATGTTCTCGTAGAGCCCGGTCATAATCAGATGCACGGGAAGCCCTTGCATGAGGAAGATCTGGAAGGCCGACGCGAATTCCCTCATGGCTGGGGTGCTGGTCGCCTCGTCTATGGCAACGAGCACGCGCTTGCCGTGCTTCTGCATGTTCGCGAGCATTTTCTGAAGGGCGACTTCGGTATCTACGATCTGGGTTCCGCGCCCAAGATCGACGCTGAAGCCGAAGAAGGACAGGTTGATGTTCGCCGACTTGAAGATGGTAGCCAGCTCGCCCTTGCTCGCTAGCTGCGAGAGCATTCCCGAGAGCATGTCGGTGCTCGAGTTCAGGAAGACGACTGTCCAGGTTTTGTCGTCGGCGAGCTCGTTGCAGAGGTCGGCCATGAACACCGTCTTCCCGACGCCGCGCACGCCGGTGACCATGAAGACTTGCTGCGAGGGCTCTTCGGCCCGAAGCTCGTCGGCGATCTCGTCGTGCTGGAGAAGCCGTTGTACCATGCGTTTCGGCGGCTTGCCGAAGGTCAGCGAAAAGGGATTGGTCTTCTTCATCGGTGCTCCTCTGGGAGTTTTATGGGTCTTTATAGGTTGCGTTCTGATTTATAGGTCTTTATAGGTTCGGGAGAATTTTATAGGTCTTTATAGGTTGTGTAAAGCGTTGGAGGGCGCGGGCGCGGGCCTATGGGGGTGCAGGGAGGCTAGGAAAGTGGGCGAATGTAGATGGTCGGTGAACGGCTTGTTTTTGGGGAAGAAAATCATTGACTCGGGGTGTGGGCGCTGGTAAGATATCGCCTTGCGTTTAGTCACATTCAAGGAGATACTTACATGTACGCAATCGTGAAAACGGGCGGCAAGCAGTACAAGGTCGCCCCCGGAGACAAGATCAACATCGAGAAGCTCAACGTCGAGCCTGGCGACAAGGTGGAGCTTGAGGCCATCTGCGTCGTCGACGGCGACAAGGTTGAGGCCGACCCGGCCAAGGCCGCCAAGACCAAGGTCGTGGCCACCGTGCTCGAGCAGTTCAAGGGCGACAAGCAGTTGGTCTTCAAGTTCAAGAAGCGCAAGAACTACAAGAAGCTGCGCGGTCATCGCCAGAACATGACCCGCGTGAAGATCGAATCCGTCGGTACGGCCAAGGCCGAGTAACGGGCAGAAGGAGGAATCTCTCATGGCACACAAGAAAGGCTTGGGCTCTACCCGTAACGGTCGCGACTCCCACGCGCAGCGACTGGGCGTGAAGAAGTTCGCCGGCGAGGTCGTGAAGACCGGCAACATCATCGTGCGTCAGCGCGGCACCCACTTCCATCCCGGCGAGAACGTCGGCCGCGGCAAGGACGACACCCTGTTCGCCCTGTGCGACGGCACCCTGAAGTTCACGCGCGGCGACAAGCGCAAGATCCACGTGATCCCGGCCGAGCAGACTGCCTAAACGCTTCAGTTTCAACGACTGCGTAACATCAAGCGTCTAACCGATGCCCCCCGAGTTTCCGGGGGGCATTGTTGTATGATTCTCCCAATGCAATTCTTCGAAAGGCTCTCATGTTTATTGACAAGGTTCGCATCAATGTGAAGGGCGGCAACGGCGGGGCCGGCTGCATGTCGTTTCGGCGCGAGGCCCATGTGCCCAAGGGCGGCCCGGACGGCGGCGACGGAGGCCACGGCGGCAACGTGATCGTCGAGGCCGACGCCGGCGTGTCCTCGCTTATCGAGTACCGCTTCAAGCACCACTTCAAGGCCGAGCGCGGCACCCACGGCAAGGGCAGCCGCATGCACGGCGCCACCGGCGAGGACCTGGTGCTGAAGGTGCCCGTGGGCACCGTCGTGCACGAGTACTTCGAAGAGGCCGGGGAAGTGGGCGAGATGATCGCCGACCTCACCCACGACGGCGAGCGGGTGACCGTGGCCAACGGCGGCATGGGCGGCCGTGGCAACATCCACTTCGTGACGAGCACCCGGCGCGCGCCCGCCTTCGCCGAGCTGGGCGAGCCGGCCGAGGAGCGCTGGATCGAGCTGGAGATGAAGCTCATGGCCGACGCGGCGCTTGTGGGCATGCCGTCGGCGGGCAAAAGCTCGCTTATCGCAAAGATGAGCGCGGCCCGGCCGAAGATCGCCGACTACCCCTTCACCACGCTGGTGCCGAATTTGGGCGTGGCTACTTCGGGCGACTTGTCCTTCGTCGTGGCCGACATTCCCGGGCTCATCGAGGGGGCCTCGGAGGGCAAGGGGCTCGGCCACGAATTCCTGCGCCACATCGAACGCACGGCCCTTATCGTGCAGATCGTGGACCTCACCGGCGACTGGGAGGGGCGCGACCCCTTGGAGGACTACGAGATCATCAAGAACGAGATCGCCAAGTACGATGTGGAGCTGGCGAGCCGGCCGCGCATCGTGGTGGCCAACAAGATAGACGCGCCCGGCACCGAGGAGGCGTGCGAGGCGCTGGCGGCGCGGGTGCGGGAAGACTCCGTGGCCGCGGCTGGCGGCAACGAGTTCGTGGAAAGCCCCATCGACCCGAAGCTCTACCGCATCAGCGCGCTGGCGGGCGCCGGGGTCGATTCCCTGAAGGCGGCCATCGCCACCAAGGTGCACGAGCTGCGCGAGGCGGCCCGCGACGCGGCGGCGGCCGACGTGCAGTACGACCATGTGTGGGAGCTGCGCCGCGAGGCCCGCGAGAAGCGCTTCGACGTGCTGCCCGAGGGCGACGGCGCCTGGCGCGTGCGCGGCGTGCAGGTGGAGCGCATGGTGGTGCAGACCGATTGGGAGAACGAGGAGGCCGTGGCCTTCTTCCAGCACCGCTTCAAGCGCATGGGGGTCGACACGGCCCTCGAGAAGGCCGGGGCCCGCGACGGCGACGAGGTGCGCATCCTCGGGTTCTCGTTCGCCTTCGAGTCGCCCACGGCCGTGCATGAGGACATCTACCAGGAGTTGGATCTGTAATGGCTGAAGAGGGACGCCGCCGCTTGGTGGTGAAGATTGGGTCGGCGACGCTGACCACATCGGAGAGCTCCATCGACTACGGCTTTCTGGACGAGCTGGCCGACCAGCTGGCCCGGGTGCGCGAGGCCGGGTGGGACGTGGTGGTGGTCACCTCGGCCGCCATCGCCTGCGGCCTTGAGGCCCTAGGTATCGCGAAGCGCCCGAGCGACATGCCGAGCTTGCAGGCGGCGGCCTCGGTGGGGCAGAGCGCCCTTTCCACGGCCTACGCCGAGGCCTTCGGCAAGCGCGACATGCTTACGTCCGTGGTGCTGCTCACCCGGCGCGACACGGCCGACCGCACCGCCTACCTGCACGCGCGCGACACGCTCTCGCGCCTTTTGGAGCTGTCGGTGGTGCCCATTGTGAACGAGAACGACACGGTGTCGGTGGAGCAGATCCGCTTCGGCGACAACGACACCCTGGCGGCGCTTGTGGCCTGCCTCATCGACGCCGATCTCATGGTCATTCTGTCGGACATCGACGGGCTCTACACCGCCAACCCGCTCATCGACCCGGAGGCGAAGCTCATCCCGCGGGTGGACCGCGTGGGCCGCGACATTCTGGCGGCGGCGGGGGGCGCCGTGTCCGGCGTGGGTTCCGGCGGCATGATCACCAAGATCAAGGCGGCGCGCGTGCTGATGGCTGCGGGCATTCCCATGGTCATCTGCCAGGGGCGCACCCCTAACTGCATTGTGGACGCCGCGGCCGGCGAGGCGGTGGGCACCCTGTTCACCGCGCCTGAGCGGCCCCACGAGATCACACCGAAGAAGCTGTGGATTGCGCTCGGGGATGCCGTGCACGGCACCATCGTGGTGGACGACGGCGCCCGCGACGCCCTGGTGGAGCGCGGCAAGTCGCTGCTTTCCGTGGGTGTGGCGGTCGTGACCGGCGACTTCGGCTACGACGACATTGTGGACGTGGCCGATAGCTCGGGCCATGTGTTCGGCCGCGGGCGCGCCGCCGCCGCGAGCGACTTGCTGAAGCTGGCGGTGGGGAAGTCCCGCGAGGCGGTGGCTTCCAACGCCATTCTGGCGGTGCTGGCCGACAAGCCGGTCATCCACCGCGACGAGCTGGTTCTGTTCGAATAGCGCAAGCTCTCTGAAAGGATGCGGAACGTGGAACTTCGCGACGAGATTATCGCCCTGGCTAAGGAGGCCAAGGCCGCCAGCGTGAAGCTGGCCGTGACGACGGCCGAGGAGCGCGACGGCGCCCTGCGCGCCATGGCGCGCGCCCTGCGCGAGCACGCCGCCGAGATTGTGGCGGCCAACGGCGAGGATATGGCGGCGGCCCGCGAGGCGGCCACGAGCGAGGCGCTGCTGGACCGGCTGATGCTGGACGAGGCCCGCGTGGGCGCCATGGCCGACGCGCTTGAGGACGTGGCGGCCCTGCCCGACCCGCTCGGCCAGGTGAGCATGGAATCGACCCTGTACAACGGCATCGGGCTTACGCGGGTGTCGGTGCCGCTGGGCGTGGTGGCCATGGTGTACGAGGCGCGCCCGAACGTGACGGCGGACGCCGCCGGGGTGTGCGTGAAGTCGGGTAACGCCTGCGTGCTGCGCGGCGGCAGCCTGGCGGCGTGGTCGAACGAGGTCATCGCCGACATTCTGGCCGCGGCGGCCGTGGGCGCGGGGCTGCCCGAGGGTACCATCTGCGCCATCACCACCACCGACCGTGCCGCCACCGACGTGCTCATGAGCCTGCACGGCCTGGTGGACGTGCTCATTCCGCGCGGGGGCGCCGGACTCATCAAGCACTGCGTGGAACATGCCAAGGTGCCGGTCATCGAGACGGGCACGGGCAACTGCCACGTGTACGTGCACGCCTCGGCCAACCGAGAGTGGGCCCATGACATCGTCATGAACGCCAAGTGCCGCCGTTTGGGCGTGTGCAACGCTGCCGAGACTCTGCTGGTGGACCGAGCGGCCGCCGACGATGTGCTGCCCAGGCTTTTGGCCGATTTGGCCGCCGCCGGCATTCTCATCCACGCCGACGAGGAGGCCCTGGCTGTGGCCCGGGCTGCCGGCGTGCCCGAGGCCGCCGCACCCGGCGAGGGGGGCCTTGCCGCCGAGCCGGCCGGCGAGTACGACTGGGCCACGGAGTACCTGGGGCCCGAGATTGCCGTGCGCGTGGTGGACGGGGTGGACGAGGCCATCGCCCATGTGAACCGCTACGGCACGAAGCACTCCGAGTCCATCGTGGCCGACGACGAAGCGGCCATCGAGGCGTTCCTGGCCCAGGTGGACGCGGCGGCGGTGTACGCCAACGCTTCCACGGCTTTCACCGACGGCGGCCAGTTCGGCCTGGGGGCCGAGATCGGCATCTCCACCCAGAAGATCCATACCCGCGGGCCCTTCGCCGCCGACGCGCTCACGTCCTACAAGTACGTGCTGCGCGGCGCTGGCCAGGTGAGGGCCTAAGGGCCTCGGCCATGCTGGATGCGGAGGAGCTTCTCGGCGCGGAGGCGGCCCGGCGGGCCCGGGCGGGCGAGCCGGTGCGGCTCGGTTTCCTCGGGGGTACCTTCGACCCGCCCCACGAGGGGCACCGGCGTCTGGCCGCGGCGGCGAAGGGGGCGCTGGGGCTCGATCGGCTGCTCATCGTGCCGACGGGGCGCCCGGCGTTCAAGCAGGACCGCCAGGTGGCCCCGGGTAATCTGCGGCTTGAGATGTGCCGCGCTTTGGCCGCGTCCCTTGGCGGGACGGCGGTGTGCGACGCGGAAGTGCGCCGGCCCGGCGTGACCTACGCCGCCGATACGCTGCGAGAGCTGCGGGAGGCGCTGCCTGATGCCGTGGAGATCGTGTACGTGGTGGGGGCCGATGCGGCCCTGACCCTTCCGCGGTGGCACGAGGCGACGCAGCTGGCGAACCTGGCCGCCTTCGCCGTGGCCAACCGCCCCGGCTACGAGCTGGACGCCGACGCCTTGGCGTCCCTTGAGCAGGCCGGCTTCAAAGTGGAGCCGTTCGCGATGCCCGCGGCTGATGTGTCCTCCAGCGAGGTGCGCCGCCGCATCGGCGCCGGCGCGGCGGCAGAGGGCCTCGTGCCCGCCGAAGTTCTACGCATCATCGAGCGCGAGGGCTTGTATAGAAAGGAAAACGGCCATGACCGTTGATACGCACAGCGACGAGTACTTCGAGGCGCGCCGCGCCGAGCTGGCCGAGCGGGTGGGGCCGCGCCGCTTCTCCCACAGCTTGGGGGTGTCGCAGACCGCCGAGCAGCTGGCCGAGGTGTACGGCGCCGATGCGGGCGAGGCGCGCATCGCCGGGCTTCTGCACGACTGGGACAAAGGCTACGACGACCCGGGCATCCTTCAACGCGTGGAGGAGCTGGGTGTGGAAGTGGACCCCGAGCTTCTGGGCATGCCCCGGGTGCTGCACGGCATGACCGCCGCGGTGGCCCTAGGACGCCAGTTCCCCGAGCTTTCCCTGGCGGTGCTGCAGGCCATCGACCGTCACACTGTGGGCGCTCCTGGCATGACCGATCTGGACATGATCGTCTACGTAGCCGACGCGCTGGAGCCCGGACGCAAGGGCAAGGTGGTGGAGAAGCTGCGCGCCAAGGTGGGAGAGGTGTCCCTGCGCGAGCTGTTCTTAGACACTTACGCCTACTGGGTGCAGCTCATCATGGAGCGGCGCCATCCCATGTACTCGAAGACCGTCGCCATTTGGAACTCCTACATGCCGGCCCAAGAGGTGTATCATTCCGCAGACAACCCCGACCCGCTGCCGTACGGGCGCCCGTAATGTGCTAAGGTGAACCGGAAATAGGAACGAAAGAGAGGAATCTCATGACCGATAAAGTTGCCGAGCAGGCGGCGTTCTCCAAGAAGTGCGCCATCATTGCCGCCAAGGCCGCCGACGAGAAGAAGGCCACCGACATCATGGTGCAGGAGGTGCGCGAGCTTATCGGGGTGACTGATTATTTCGTCATTGCCACGGCCGCGAACTCCCGCCAGGTGGACGCTATCATCGACGAGATCGAGGACAAGCTGCGCGAGGATGCGGGCATCAAGCCCACCCACCGCGAGATGTCCGCCGACGGCAGCTGGTCGCTTCTGGACTACGGCAATCTCGTGGTGCACGTGTTCATGCCCGAGACCCGCGAGTACTACCGCCTGGAGGCCCTGTGGAACGACGCGCCGGCGCTCGACCTGGCCGCCGAGGCGGGGCTCGAGAACCTGCAGTACTCCGATCGCATCGCCAAGATGCTGGGCCGCGACGCGTAGAAGCGCCCGCCTCCACCGTTTTCCCTTAAGGCCCTTCGGGGCCTTTTTCTTTTGGGGCCGTAGCCGCTGCCTCCGCAAAGCCGTCACAGGTTCGTGAAGATGTCGTGGATGGGCGGCGGTTCGCGGTTTTGCGCGCCCTGCCTCGGCAAGCGCATGATCCTGATGGTTGCCTGCAGGCGGGGGAGGGGATGCTGCTTGCTACCTGCTGGAACCTTGCCGGTGGGTTGCCAGTGCCCTGATGGCGGCCTTGGGCGGCTTGTTCTGTCGGCTTGGAACCGTTGCGCTTGCAAGCGGAACGGCTGCCTTTTCGGGTACGGGGCTTTGGCGGCGGCAGCTTCCGGCTTCGGTGTCGCCCTGGACTCGCCCCTCCTGTTCGGCTTCAAGACGTTGCCCTGGGCTAGGCGGGCCCGCGGCCGGGGTTGCCCGTTGCGGCAGCCGCGCCCTTCTGCCACGGTGGCCCCGCTCGATTATTGCGACCCGCAACCGAAGGAGACTGCCATGACCCGTTTTATCCAGACGAGCGCCTGCCGGGGCCTGCGCCCGACCGATGTGGGGGCGGCGCACTTGCTGCCCCGCCCGCACCTGGTATCGCGCCTGATGGCGAACCGGGAGGCGCTGCGGGTGATAACGGCTCCCGAGGGCTTCGGCAAGAAGAGCCTGGCGGTATCCTATGCCGAGCTCGCTTTCGAGTTCGCCCATGTGTTTTGGATCCGCGGGGAGTCGCCCTGCCTGCTGCGCGAGATCGACAACGGGGAAGTGGCCTCCGCGGTGCTGAAGTGCGACAAGAAGGCAGCCCTGGTGGTTATCGCCGACGTACCGGCCCTCTCCGAGGAACGCGCTGCCCGGCTCGAGGGCGAGATTCGCGCGCTTCTGGCCGCGGGATGCGAGGTGGTGGCCACGGTGTCGCCGACGCGCGATACCCTGACGGCGCGCTTTCCCGACGCCGTCGTGGTGGACGGGGGCGCGCTGATGGTGGGCGAGCGAGAGGACGACGAGGACCGCGCCCACGGGGGCGGTCGGGGCCGTCCGCTGACGCTGGACCGTCGCATTCCCTGCCTGCGGTGGGCCGAGCGCGGCGCCGAGAACCTGGCCCAGGGGCTCGCCCACGAGGACCTGCCTCCGGTCCTTGCGCTCGCATCGTGGGCCATGTTGTGCATCGGGAAGGGGTCCCTGGCCGATTTGGGCGCCCTGGAGCCGTCAGATGCAGATGCTTCCTTTCTGGCTTCGTCCTTTCCCTACCTGGGCATCGACGAGGCGGAGGGCACCTTCGCGGCGGCAACGGTGCCCCTCGAGGTCGCACGTCGCTTCCTGGCCGGCCGCCTGGGCGAGCTGGCCGGGGCGGCGGGACTCGCCTCGGCCGACGAGGCGGCCGCGCTCATGGCCAGCTGCGCCCTTAAGGTGGGGAAGAGCCGCCGGGCGGCGCGGCTTATGGAGGCGCTGGCGAGCCGCCGGGCGGTGAGCCAGTGGCTGATGCGCGAGGGCTGGCAGTTGCTGGCGGCCCGCGCGGCCGGGGAGGTGCTGGCGCTCTACGAGATCATCACGCGCACGCGCATCGCCGAGCGGCCGCGGCTGAACGCGATGATGGCCTGGGCTTGGGCCCAGCAGGGGGCCCGCGCCCAGGCCATCGACTACGCGCGCCGGGCCCTGGGTGCCGCGGACGGGCCGGCGGAGGTGCGGCTGGCCGCAGCCCTGGCCGCCCACGACCAGGGCAACGCCGCCGTGCGCGAGGAGATGGAAAACGAGCTCGCCCTGTGGATGGCCGCCGAGGAGCCCCTTGTGGTGGCGGCCCGCGATGTCGCGCCCGTGCTGCGCACCGTGGTGGCCTGTGTGCTCTGCCGGCGCCTGGGCACCCTGGCCCTGGACCAGTGGGACCGCTACGCGCCGACCTCGCTGTCTTTTGGCGATGCCTCGCCGCTCGAGATAGAGCTAATGCTGTACGGGGCGGCCCTTGCCCTGGAGGACTTGGAGGCCCGCGGCCTGCTTGCCCAGGAGGGCGCCGACGCGGCCCTGCTGTGCCAGGCGCCCCTCGTGCGCCTCGTGGCCCTGTGCCAGCGCGCCTTAGGCGAGCTGCTCGCCCGCAAGCTGCCCCTCGGCTTCGGCGCCCTGCGGGCCGCGTCGGCCCTCGAGCGCGCCGACGGCCCGCTCACGGTGGCGGGCCTGGGGCCTTTGAGCACGCCGGTGGCCGTGGCGCTTGCCGAGGCCTGGGCCGACGAGGGGGCCCACCGCGCCGAGCCCCGGAAGCTGCGCCGCCCGTCCGGCGCGCCTGCCGGCCACGCGTCTCGCAGTAACCGGGCCATCGATGAGGCCACGGCGCATCTTGCGGCCCTTCCGCACCCTGCCGTGCCCGAGGCCGCGGGCACGCCCCTGCTGCGCCTGCGCCTGTTCGGCACCCTGGAGGTGCGGCGGGGCGATGCCGACCTGTCGCGCGCCTTCCACAACCGCAAGAAGGTGCGGCTGCTGCTGGCCCTGCTCGTGCTGCATCGCGGCCAAGAGCTCACCCGCGACCGCCTCGTGCAGATGCTGTGGCCGGCTACCAACCCGCGCACCGGCTCGAAGAACTTCTACCGGCTCTGGCAGGACCTGTGGAACATCCTGGCCATCGGCGACCGCTGCCCCTACTTGATCCGCGACCAGTACGGCTGCCGGCTCGACGCCGCCCTGTTCACGAGCGACGTCGAGCATCTGGAGCGCCTGACGCGCCACCTGCTGTTCGGCGCCCCCGGCGACGCCGTGGCCTGGGAGCAGACCCTCTACGACATCCAGGAGTCGTTCTCGGCGCCGCTTCTGCCCTCGGAGCTGCGCAACGAGGTGGTGGCCCGCTACCGCGACCGCTATGCCTCCTCCTTGGTGGACGGCCTCATCGCCGCCTCGGCGCGCCTGCTTTCCCAGGGCGAGAGCCGTGGGGCTTTGTGGTTCGCCCGCGAGGCGCGGGCCCGCGACGGCCGCCGCGAGGATGTGCTCGCCTGCCTCATGCGGGCCCAAATGGCCGCCGACCAGCGCACCGCCGCGCTCGAGACCTACTTCCTCTGCCGCGACTTCCTCGCCGAGTCGCTGGGGCTCGACCCCTCGCCCGAGATGGCCGAGCTGTACCAGCAGCTCATCGACGGCAGGCCCCTGGCGGCCCACGGGCGCTGAGGGCGGCGGAAGAAAAAACCCTGCCAGGCAAAATTGGCAACATCCTGAGACCTTCTTTTCGCGCCAACAGGAGTACTATGGTTGCTGACCGCGCCGCTTAGGGTTCGGTCGCTGTATTCGTGTACGCCCCGCATCGCGAGACGACGCATCGGGGCTGCTAGGAAAGGGGGTGAGCTATGGAGGCTTTCGCTGATGTGGCGGTGCTGTCGCGCATTCAGTTTGCGCTGACGGTGGCCTACCACTTCCTGTTCGTGCCGCTGTCTATCGGCCTCGGACTCATTCTGGCCATCAACGAGACCCGCTATTATCGCTCACGGAAACCGGAGGACGCGGCGGCGACGAAGTTCTGGGTGAAGATTTTCACCGCGACCTTCGCCATCGGCGTGGCCACGGGCATTACCATGGAGTTCTCCTTCGGCACCAACTGGGCGAACTACTCGCGGTTCGTCGGCGACATCTTCGGGGCTCCCTTGGCCGCCGAGGCGCTGTTCGCGTTCTTCCTGGAATCGGTGTTTCTGGGGGTGCTGCTGTTCGGCCGTAAGCGCGTCAGCCCGAAGTTCTACATGGTGTCGGCCTGGCTCGTGTGGTTCGGCTCGTGCCTGTCGGCGCTGTGGATTCTCATCGCGAACTCGTGGATGCAGACGCCGGCCGGCGGCGAGCTGAACGCCGCGGGCAACGAGGCGGTCATCACCGACTTCTGGTCGGCCGCCTTCAACCCGTCCATCTTCGCGCGCTACACGCACACCGTTGACGCCTTGCTTATCATGGGCGCGTTTGTGGCCATGGCCGTGGCCGGCTGGTACCTGCTGAAGGGCCGCAACACCGACTTCGCCATGAAGACCATGCGCATCGCCGCAGTGGTGGGCATTGTCACGTCCTGCGCCATGATCTTCTTCGCCCATGCCTCCGCCGTGGTGGTGTGGGAGGAGCAGCCCACCAAGCTCGCCATGATGGAGGGTCAGTACGACTCCGAGGTGCCCCCGCTGTACGCCGTGGGCATCGTCGACGAGGAGAACCAGACGGTCATCGCGCCCTTCGCCATTCCCGGCGGCACGAGCTTCCTCGCCACGGGCAACTTCGACACGGAGTACCCGGGCCTGAACGAGCTCGCCCAGACCGAGGAGTACGGCGACATGGTGGTGGAGGACATGCCCGTGGGGCTCGTCTTCCAGAGCTACCACATCATGGTGGCCATGTACGGGCTCATCATGCTGACGAGCATTCTCGTGCTCATCTTCACCTTCAAGGGCGGCCGCATCGCGAAGATGCGCTGGCTGCAGTGGGCGGCGCTGCTGTCTCCCATCTGGCCGTTCATCGCCATCCAGACCGGCTGGATCACCGCCGAGGTGGGCCGCCAGCCCTGGGTCGTGTACCCGAGCGTGACCGGTCCCGACGGCGTGTCGCTGTTGACCGCCGACGGCATCTCCATGTCGGTGTCGGCCCCCGAGCTGTGGGTGACCCTGGCGCTGTTCGTTCTGGTGTACGCGGTGCTGCTCGTGGGCTGGGCCCGCGTTATCGGCCGCTTCATCAAGGAGGGCCCCGTCGTTGAGGGAGAAGGCGTGCTCGACCGCCAGCTGGGCGACGATGCGCCGGCCGGCGAGGTTGTCGAGGAGGCGGTCGCCGTGGTTGAGGTGGCCGATGCGAAGGGAGGCGAGTAGCCATGTTCGAGTTCTTGAGCGTGCTGTGGTTCTTCCTTATCTTCATTCTCATTGCCGGCTACTTCGTGCTTGACGGGTTCGATTTGGGCATCGGCGTACTGTCGCCGTTCATCGCCAAGAACGGCGAGGAGCGCGCCATCCTGCGCCGGGCCATCGGCCCGGTTTGGGACGGCAACGAGGTGTGGCTGCTCACGGCGGGCGGCGCCCTGTTCGCGGCGTTCCCGAACGCCTACGCCACGACGTTCTCCGGCTTCTACCTGGCCGTGATGCTCGTGCTGTTCGGCCTGATCGTGCGCGCGGTGTCCTTCGAGTTCGGCGCCGCCGACCCGAAGTGGCGCCCGCTGTGGGACGGCTGCTTCTTCGTGGGCTCGCTTTTGCCGGCGCTGCTGCTCGGCGTGGCCGTGGGCAACATCTTCGCCGGCATTCCCATGGATGCCATCGGCGACTACGCCGGCGTGCCGCTCTTGGGCCTCGTGACGCCCTTCACGCTGCTTGTGGGCCTGCTCGGCCTGGCCATGTTCCTGGCCGCCGGCGCCTCGTGGGCCGCGCTGAAGGCGCCGCTGCCCTCCGAGCTGCAGGCGCGCGCGGCCCGTCTGCGCATGCCGCTGCAGGTGATCGCGCTGGTGCTGTTCGTGGTCGTGTCCTTCTTCGCCCTGGCCATCATCGGGCCCGAGATGGACGGCAACCTGGCCGTGCTGCGCTGGCTCTTCGCCGCGCTGGTGATTGTGGCGCTGGGCGCCTCCATCGCCGTGGGGCAGTTCCAGGGCGACGATCTGAAGGCGTTCCTCGCCCAGTCCGCGGCCATGATCGCCCTGGTGGCGCTTTTGGCCTGCTCGATGTTCCCGGTGCTCGTGAACGCCACGCCCGATTCGGTGGGCCCGGCCATCACCATCTGGAACGCGGCCTCCTCGGAGCTGTCGCTGACGTGCATGACCATCATCACCTGCATCGGCCTTCCGCTGGTGCTGGCCTACCACGTCATCATCTACCGCACCTTCCGCGGCCGCGTTAAGCCGGAGGACTTGGCGCACTAGGGCGCAGGACTCCGCAGAGGGAAGCGATCGAAGGCGGTCGGGCTTGAAGCCCGGCCGCTTTTTTGCTGCCAGGGGGCGGATGGTTCTCGGGTGCGGTGCATACCCTGTGGAATCGGGTCGGTTACCTGCGCTTTGTGGTAGAGTGGTGCAGATTCACGGAAGGCAGGGGCCGCACCGGCGGCAGGGGGCCTTCGACGCACTTCACACATAGGACGCGAGAAAGAGGACGCACCTCATGGGATTTCTCTCAAAACTGCTCACCATGGGCGAGGGCAAGCAGCTCAAGCGCTACCAGGCCCAGGTGGATAAGATCAACGCGCTGGAGCCCGAGTTTCAGGCGCTCAGCGACGAGGAGCTGGCGGCCAAGACCGTCGAGTTCCGCGAGCGCTACCAGGCCGGCGAGAGCCTGGACGACCTGCTGCCCGAGGCCTTCGCCGCCGTGCGCGAGGCTTCCGTGCGCACCATCGGGCTGCGGCACTTCGACGTGCAGCTCATCGGCGGCATGGCGCTGAACGACGGGCAGATCGCCGAGATGAAGACCGGCGAGGGCAAGACGCTCGTGTCGACGCTGGCCGGCTACCTGAACGCCATCCCCGGGCACAACGTGCACATCGTGACGGTGAACGACTACCTGGCCAAGCGCGACTGCGAGTGGATGGGCCAGATCTACCGCTTCCTCGGCATGAAGACGGGCCTCATCCAGAACGGCATGTCGCCGGCGGCCAAGAAGCCCGCCTACGAGGCCGACGTCACCTACGGCACGAACTCCGAGTTCGGCTTCGACTACCTGCGCGACAACATGGTCACCCGCGGCACCTCGCGCGTGCAGCGCGGGCACCACTTCGCCGTGGTGGACGAGGTGGACTCCATCCTCATCGACGAGGCGCGCACTCCGCTCATCATCTCGGGCGCGGGCACGCAAGCCGCCGACACCTACAAGAAGTTCGCCCGCGTCATGCCCGGCCTTGTGAAGGGCACCGACTTCGACATGGACGAGGCGAAGAAGACCATCAACGCCACGGAGAGCGGACTTGAGAAGATCGAGGTCATGCTCGGCATCGAGAACATCTACGCCGACCCGTCCGGCCAGCTGGCCAACCACCTGCAGCAGGCGTTGAAGGCCCAGTTCCTGTTCCACCGCGACGTGGACTACGTGGTCATGGACGGCGAGGTGAAGATCGTCGACGAGTTCACGGGCCGCATCATGGAGGGCCGCCGCTACTCCGAGGGCCTGCACCAGGCGCTCGAGGCCAAGGAGAAGGTGCTCGTGCGCGAGGAGAACCAGACGCTCGCCACCATCACGCTGCAGAACTACTTCCGCCTCTACGACAAGCTCTCGGGCATGACCGGTACCGCCATGACCGAGGACGCCGAGTTCCGCCAGATCTACAACCTGCCGGTTATGGCCATTCCGCCGAACCGCCCGGTCATCCGCGACGACGAGAACGACCTGGTGTACCGCACGGTGGACGGCAAGTTCGCCGCCGTGGCCGACGACATCGCCGCGCGCCACGCCGCCGGCCAGCCCTGCCTCATCGGCACCGTGTCCATCGAGAACTCCGAGAAGCTCTCGCGCTTGCTCGACAAGCGCGGCATCAAGCACGAGACGCTGAACGCCAAGCACCACGAGCGCGAGGCCCACATCGTGGCCCAGGCCGGGCGTTTGGGCGCGGTCACCATCGCCACTAACATGGCCGGCCGTGGTACCGACATCCGCCTCGGCGGCGAGCCGGACATGCTCGTGGACGACCTGCTGCGCCAGAAGGGGCTCGACCCGGACCTGCCGAGCGTCGACGAGGACGGCAACCTCGTGGAGGGCGCGCCCACCGAGGCCCAGCGCGCCGAGGCCCTCATCGTGGCCCGCGACATCTGCGACAACGAGCAGAAGAAGGTGCTCGCGGCCGGGGGTCTCTGCGTCATCGGCACCGAGCGCCACGAGTCGCGCCGCATCGACAACCAGCTGCGCGGTCGTGCCGGCCGTCAGGGCGACCCGGGCGTGACCCAGTTCTACCTGTCGCTGGAGGACGACCTCATGCGGCTTTTCGGCGGGTCGAAGATGGACTCCATCGCGCACATGATGGAGAAGACCAACCAGGAAGACGACATGCCCATCCAGGCCGGCATGGTGTCGAAGTCCATCGAGAGCGCCCAGCGCCAGGTGGAGTCGATGCACTTCGCCGCCCGTAAGAACGTGCTGGAGTACGACGACGTCATGAACCTCCAGCGCAAAGCCATCTACGAGGAGCGCAACGCCATCCTGGACGGCAAGTCGATGACCGACCGCATTCCCGGCATCATCCGCGACGCCGTGGACGCCATCGTGGCCGAGTGCTGCCCGGGCAACACCGCCTCCGACGACTGGGACGTGAAGGCCATCGACCTGTGGGCCCAGAACATGACCGGCTGCGCCGACTTCGCGGTGGAGAAGGTGAACCACGAGGACGACGCCGACGCGGTGGCCGAGGCGCTGAACGAGTTCCTCACCTGGATTTACGACCAGAAGTGCGAGCAGCTGGGGCCCGAGCTGATGGACAACCTGTCCGCCCAGGTCATGCTGCGCATCATCGACACCCGCTGGATGGCGCACCTGCAGGAGATGGACTACCTGAAGACCGGCATCGGCCTGCGCGCCTTCGGCCAGCGCGACCCGCTGGTGGAGTACAAGAACGAGGCCTACAACGCCTTCCAGAACCTGACGGCGTCCATGTACGACGACTACCTGCGCACGCTGCTGCGCCTGGAGATTGCCGCGAAGCCGGCCCCGGGGGCGCCCGCCGGCTCCAAGCCCGCGGCCCCGGCCCTGGCCGAGCAGGACGACCCGCTGGCCCGCAAGATGAGCTACTCGTCGCCCGAGGCGGCGCTGCAGGAGTCGTCCGTGCGCGGGCGCCACGCCCAGGCCGCCCGAGCCGCCTCCGGCATGCCCGCCGCGCCCCCGAAGCCGACCCAGGGCAAGCCCCAGACCTACACCAAGGACAAGGACGATCCCTTCGCCAACGTCGGCCGCAACGACCCCTGCCCCTGCGGGTCCGGCAAGAAATTTAAAAAGTGCCACGGAGCAAATCTGTAGATGGAACTAAAGGACATACAGAAGGAATTAGAGAGCGCTTCTGCCCGGGTGGGGGATGCGTTCTCGTTTCTGCATATCGAGGACAAGCGGGCCGAGCTTGAGGCGCTGGACGCCCAGACGGCCGCGCCGGATTTCTGGAACGACGCGGCGAACGCCCAGGCCGTCTCGAAGAAGGCGGCGAATTTGCGCGCCACCATCGAGGACTTTGAGCGGGCGCGCGGCCTGGCCGACGATGCCGCCACGGCGCTCGAGCTGGCCGGCGACGACGCGGCCTTCGCAGACGAGGCCGCAGCGGCGGTAGCCGAGCTTTCGGCGCTGCTGGACGCGTTGGAGATAGAGTCGTGGTTCTCCGGCGAGTTCGACGAGGGCGACGCCATCCTCACGGTGAACCCGGGCCAGGGCGGCCTCGAGGCCCAGGACTGGACCGAGATGCTCTACCAGATGTACGTGCACTACGCCGAGGACAAGGGCTGGAAGGTGACGGTGCTCGATTTGGTGCCCGGCGAGGGCATCGGGCTCGACAAGGCCACCATCCAAATCGAGGGCCGCTACGCCTACGGCATGCTGCGCAGCGAGATCGGCATCCACCGGCTCGTGCGCATCAGCCCCACGGACGCGAAGAAGCGCCGCCAGACGACGTTCGCTAGCGTGGAAGTGCTGCCGGTCATCGCCGACGACATCGAGGTGGACCTGAACCCGGCCGACGTGCGGGTCGATGTGTACCGCTCGAGCGGCCCGGGCGGCCAGTGCGTGAACACCACGGACTCGGCCGTGCGCCTCACCCATGAGCCCACGGGCATCGTGGTCACTTGCCAGAACGAGAAGAGCCAGCTGCAGAACAAGGAGGCGGCCTTCCGCGTGCTGCGCGCGAAACTCTACGAGCTGGAGGAGCGCAAGCGCCAGGCCGAGCTCGACGAGCTGCGCGGCGAGCGCATGGACAACTCCTTCGGCAGCCAAATCCGCAACTACGTGCTGTTTCCCTACCAGCTGGTGAAGGACCTGCGCAGCGGGGAAGAGACCGGCAATGTGGACGCCGTCCTCGGGGGCGCCCTCGACCCCTTCGTCATCGGCTACCACAAATGGAGAGTCGCCCAATAGGGAAGTGAGACAGCGCACAGCCTCACGTTCAGCGCATCTTGAAGATGTGACCCAAAACGGGTACAATCTGGGTACTCTCGAGAAAAGGAGTGTACCATGCCTGCTGTTCTTGAAAAAAGGGCCGAGATTAAAACTCGTACGACAAGTAAGGTGAAATCTGACGCAGCTGCTGTCTACGCTCACTGGGGCATTACCCTCAACGACGCTATCAACATGTTTCTAGTAAAGTCGGTTGAAGTGGGGGGGCTGCCTTTCGATCTGCGTCCTCAGTTGCCCTCGTACGAGGCTCTGGCCTCCATCGCCTATAAGGCGCCTCTCAATGAAGAGGGCGTCCCTGTCCTTCCAGCAGATTGGCTGGATGACGATGAGTAGCGAAGCTCCCGAGCAATGGGAAATCTGGCATGCCCGTTTTAACTTTTCGGAAGGCAAGGGCTATAAGTTCCGACCAGTGATCGTCTTGCGTGTGCAGGACGATGGCTCGCTGGTAACTATGGTCACAAGTGCAACCAACAAGCTTTCTTTGGCCCATGATTATCCTATCGAGGACTGGAAGCAGGCAGGCCTGCAGAAACCTTCCATTGCGCGCCTTGATCGTATAGCCGAAATCCCACGGGATTATTTGGGAACGGCCGGTCGAATTGGACGCTTGTCCGACAGGGACGTGAGCGAGATCACAATCATTGTCAACGAGGTTCTAAGTGAGAGGCGGCGGGATGGCTGATATCACCAAGCTTGAAACCGAGCTATGGGAGGCGGCGGACGAGTTGCGGGCGAACTCGAAGCTGTCCAGCCAAGGGTACTGTATGCCTGTTCTGGGTCTCATTTTCTTGCGCTATGCTTGGGGACGTTTTAAGCGTGTCGATGAGCAGATAGATGCGGAACGCGCTAAGATCGAGGGGCGAAAGCCTCCGAAGGATCCTGCTGACTATGCCGCCAAGGGTGCAATGTATCTACCTGAGGAGGCTCGCTACGATTACCTGGTGAGTCTTCCGGACGAGCAGGATATCGGCAAAGCGGTTAACGATGCCATGGCGGCTATTGCCAAGGAGAACCCGAACCTGCAAGGCGTATTGCCCGACACTTATACCGAGCTTGGGAACGACATCTTGCGAGAGGTGCTCCGCATTTTCAACAACAAGGCGCTTGATGAGGACGGCGACGACATCATCGGACGCATCTACGAGTACTTCCTAAATAAGTTCGCTCCTATGGTGGCAAGCGATGACGGCGTGTTCTTCACGCCAAAGAGCCTTGTGCGCATGATCATGAACGTACTTGAGCCTGAAAGAGGTACCATGTTGGACCCTGCCTGTGGCTCGGGCGGCATGTTCGTGAGCGCAAGCGATTACGTGCGCGACCACGGCGGCAACCCTGCAGATACCATGATGTACTACGGTCAGGAGAAGGTGGACTACAACGCCAAGCTCTGCCTTATGAACATGGCGGTGCATGGCATGCAGGGCATCATCAAATCCGGCGATGAGGCCAACTCCTTCTATCACGACGCCCACGAGCTGGAAGGCAAGTGCGACTTCGTGGCCGCGAACCCTCCTTTCAATGTTGACAAGGTGAAGTGGTCGCGCGCAACAGACGCCGGGCGCATGCCGTTGGGCGTCCCCAAGGAAAACAAGAAGGGCGAGGTTTCCACAAGCGGAGCCAACTACCTCTGGATCAACTATTTCTATTCTTACCTGAACGATAAAGGCCGAGCGGGCTTTGTCATGGCATCATCTGCCACTGACTCAAACGCCGAGAAGCAACAGCGCCGCAAGCTCGTTGAATCCGGCGACGTGGACGTGATGCTCTACGTGGGCAACAACTTCTTCTACACAAAGAGCCTGCCTTGTACGCTCTGGTTTTTCGACAAAGGCAAGCCCTACGAGTTGCGCGATAAGGTGCTCTTCATCGATGCGCAGAGATATCACACGGCGGTCAGCACCACACTCAATGAATGGACCTCGTGGCAGCTGAAGAATCTCTCGGCAATCGTTTGGCTCTATCGCGGTGAGATCGACAAGTACGAGGCGTTGCTCGACGAGTACCGCGCCTATGCGCAAGGCGCCGCTCCGTTGTTCGGTGAAGAGGAAGACGAGCTTCTAGGCATCTCTGAACCTGCCGACTTCATCCGAGCGCATGACGCAATGCAGCGGTTCATCGAGAGACAGAAGACTGAAGCCAGGACCGAAGTAGCGACGTTGCCCAAGCGCCAACAGAAGAAGCGTCGGGAGGCCCTGGCGGAGGAGGTGAAGAGGCTCGAACAGGCCGCAACTGTAATATCTGAAGCAGCATGGCTCACCGAGAAGTTCGGAGTCGGCGAATACAGAGACGTTGCCGGACTTTGCAAAATCGCCTCACGCGCAGAGATCAAAGGCGACCAAGATGCGGACAAGAGCTCATGGAGCCTCACTCCCGGCGCATATGTTGGCGTGCCACCAGTGGAAGATGACGGCATAGACTTTCACGATCGCATGCACGAGATCCATGCAGAGCTGGTGGAGCTACAAGCAGAGAGCAACGAACTCATGGCAACCATCTCGAAGAATTTCGAGGCGATGGGGTTATGAGCAGGCCTTTGCATCAATTATGTGAGCTCATAGTGGATTGCCCGCACTCCACCGCTTTCGACGAGGGCGAAGGGTACCCACTTATCCGCACGCCGAATATTGGCCCCGGCTATTTTGACTTAGAGGGGGTGCATAGAGTCGGCAGAGCTGCATACGATAAGCGCAATCTCCGTGCTGTCCCTAGACCGAACGACCTAATTCTTGCAAGGGAAGCACCGGCTGGTAATGTAGCAATAATTCCTGAAGGGGCTGAGTACTGCCTCGGACAGCGAACCGTGCTGATAAGACCGGATGCCAATAAGGTTTGTCCACAGTTTCTAAATTACTACCTGAATGCGCCAGAGCAGCGCCACAAGCTATTAAAGAATGCAAATGGTGCAACGGTTTCCCATGTAAACATGCCCATCATCCGGAATCTTCCAGTGAATCTGCCAAGCATGGATGAGCAAGTTCGTATTGCAGATACCCTTTCTGCTTACGATGCCCTCATCGACAACAATCGAAGGCAGATCAAGCTACTGGAGGAAGCGGCACAACGCCTGTACAAGGAATGGTTCATCGACCTCCACTTCCCTGGCTACGAATCCACCCCCATCGATCCCGAGACTGGCCTGCCTGAAGGATGGGGTGAAAAAGAAATACAAGAAGTGTGCTTAAGAATCCAATCTGGAAGCACTCCCAGCAGGAAAAATCATAACTATTGGGATAACGCTACAGAAGAGTGGTTTAAAACAGCTGAGCTGCAAGATTTATGGCTACTTGATTCTGAGGAAAAGATTAGCGCAGATGCTATTACTGAAACATCTGTTAAGGAGTTTCCGCCCAATTCCATACTTATGGCTATTTATGCTAGCCCTACATTAGGAAGACTGGGCATTCTTACCAAGAAATCAACATTTAACCAGGCTGCACTTGGCTTTGTGGTAGACGAGAACTTTGTTTCTAAGGAGTGGCTGTTTTTAAAGCTCTATGAATTACGAGACGAATTCAATTCCATAGCCAGAGGAGCAGGACAACAAAACATAAGCGGACAGATTGTAAAAGACTACGACATAGTTTTGCCAAGCAAAGTTCTTATTAATGCTTTTACATCGCTAGTAGCTCCGATCTTCCATGAGATGTTTCATCTCCAAAAATTAAATTCGAAGCTATCTGAAGCGCGTAATCGCCTATTGCCAAAGCTCATGTCTAGCGAAATCGAGGTGTTATAAATTGCGTTTTTCTGAAAGAAATGGACATACTCCTGAAAGGCCGGTACAAATAGAAGAAGTGGACTCCTATCTAAGGAATTGTATTTGGGACTACTTCTATCGATCAGAATTGCGATCAGACGCTTTTGACCTTCATTTGCTAAACGACAAATATGGAATCGTTGAGTCGATGTTAACAAGGCTTGGAGAAAGTTATGAAGACCCAAATTTCAAAAACGGGAATATAAAGAACCAAAATAAATTACACACGCTGATTTGCATCGATTGCGACTGGTACGTCGTATACGATTTTATAGAAGAATACCTAAATTCAACCGAGATCTCGGATGCTGATAAGCACTGCGATGAGCTCAATAAGCTACTAGAAAACGGAAAAGCCGGATATCGAATTCTTAAGAACAACGATTCTTATATCGTCGTGCCGATAACCAGTAATGACGAGCTGCAAGCCATTAAAGAAGCCGAAGCGACTCCATATGCGCCAGTGAACGCACATATTGCCAAAGCAGCAGAATTATATTCTGATCGAGAAAATCCTGATTATGAAAACTCAGTTAAGGAATCCATTAGTGCCGTTGAATCGATTTGCAAAATAATCACGAATGATAAAAAGGCAACTTTAGGAAAGGCATTAAAGAAACTATCTGCTAGCAATATCATTATTCATGAATCGATGGTCGAAGCCTTCAAAAAGCTTTACGGATACACAAATGATGAGAGTGGAATCAGGCACGGTAGCTTGGAAATGAGCAAAGTGCAAGCTGAAGATGCTCTATTTATGCTTATTGCATGCTCAGCTTTCGTAAATTACCTAATTGCGAAAATGCAAAGAACGGAAGACCCACAATCCAAGGAATAGACAATGCCTAAATCACGTTATTCAGAAGAGGCAGCGGTGCAAATCCCTGCGGGTGAACTACTAAGGGACAAACTCGGATGGGATCTCTTCTACTGCTATGACGAAGAGGCACTGGGCGCTAATGGCACTTTAGGACGCAACTCATACGATGAGGTGCTGCTTGAGCGCGATCTCCTGGATGCGCTCGTGGAGCTTAATGAGCATCTATCCGAGGAAGAATGCGAACAGGCGTTAGCCAATCTTAAAGAAGTTTTCGTTGGCGATACACTGCTTGCCACAAACGAAAAGAAGTACGAGATGTTGAAAAATGGCATCCCTGTACAGAGGCGCCTTCCCGACGGAAGCGCTCGCACCGACCGAGCTCAGGTTTTCGACTTCGAGTTTCCCCAGAACAACCATTTCGTGGCTGCCGAGGAGCTTTGGGTGAAGGGACCTATGCACCGCAGGCGCTGTGACCTCGTCGGCTTCGTGAACGGGGTACCTCTGCTGTTCGTGGAGTTCAAGCGACACGACAAGGACGTGTACGTTGCCTACAAGGACAATTATTCCGACTATCAGGACACTATCCCTCAAATCTTCTACTACAACGCCATCGTCATGCTCTCCAACGGTCTTGAGTCAAAGGTTGGCACCCTTGGCAGTCCCTACGAGTTCTTCCATGAATGGAAGCGCCTGCGCGAGTCGGATGCAGGAAGTGTCGCGCTTGAGACCATGCTGCTCGGGATCTGCAAGAAGGAGAATCTTCTCGACCTATTCGAGAACTTCATCCTTTTCGACCACTATGACACACCGGCGGCCAAGATCCTCGCCCGCAACCATCAGTATCTCGGTGTGAACGATGCCATCGAGGCCTACAAGGAACGCGAGCTTCGCGAGGGAAGACTGGGCGTGTTCTGGCACACCCAGGGCTCGGGCAAGAGCTATTCCATGGTGTTTCTGGCCGAAAAGATACGCCGTAAGTTCGCAGGCTCGCCAACATTCCTTGTGCTCACCGATCGCGAGGAGCTGGACAAGCAAATCAGCGAAACGTTCGAGAGTTGCGGCTGCTTGTCTGGAGTTCCCGCAGAGCGCTGCCGTGCTACAAGTGGGAAGGACCTGATTGAGAAGCTCAGAGGCAACCCGAGCTATGTTTTCAGTCTCATACAGAAGTTCAACCAGGAAGACGTTGAGGCCATCCATCCAGAGCATGACATCGTGATCTTGTCCGATGAAGCGCATCGCTCGAATAACGGCATCTGTGCCGAGAACATGATGAGATTGCTTCCTACGGCGTCTCGCATCGGGTTCACGGGAACGCCGATACTCGAATATGACAGCCTCACCTCACGCACTTTCGGCGGCTATGTTTCAGTCTACGACTTCAACCGGGCAGTTGAGGACGGCGCAACGGTACCACTCTTCTACGAGAACAGATCCGATAAGCTGCAGATCGACAACCCTGAGCTCGACGATAAGCTGATGGATGCTGTTGAAGAAGCAGATCTCGATCCCGAGCAGACCGAGAGGGTAGAGCGAGAGCTTGCCCATGGTGTGCACGTGATCATGTCCGAACCTCGCTTGCGGGAGATCGCCAAGGACTTCGTAGGGCACTACACGGGCATCTGGGAATCCGGCAAGGCGATGTTCATCTGTGTGAACAAGGTGACAACCGTAATGATGTTCGACTTTGTGCAGGAATACTGGGCGGATTCCATCAAGGAAGAGGAGCGCAAGCTCAACGGCATGGGCCAGCAAGAAGCGCTGGAGCAACAACGCAAGATTGACTGGATGCGCTCGACTGAGATGGCGGTCGTCATCAGCCAGGAGCAGAACGAGATCGCAAACTTCGACAAGTGGGGTCTCGATATTCGCCCCCACCGCAAAAAGATGGAAGAGCGAAGGCTCGATGACGAGTTCAAAGACGCGGACAACCCGCTTCGCATCGTGTTCGTGTGCGCAATGTGGCTCACCGGCTTTGACGTGAAGCCCTTGGCTGCGATGTATTTTGATAAGCCCATGAAAGCGCATGGTCTGATGCAGGCAATAGCACGTGCAAATCGCGTCGCCGAGGGCAAGAGCAATGGCCTCATTGTCGACTATATCGGCGTGGTTAAGGCGCTTCGCAAGGCACTTGCAGACTATACCAACAACGTGAGCGGCAAGGAAGGCGAAGACCCCGTCATCGACAAGGATGAACTCATCGTGCGAATCGCGGAGCTCACGCGTGAGATTGAGTTCTTTCTTGAGGACAAGGGATTCGAACTTGAAGCGCTCTTTGCCGCCGAGGGCTTCGATAAGATCAGCCAGGTGAAGAACGCGGCCGATGCCCTCTCTGTCACCGATGAGAGCAAGAAGCATTTCGGCATCATGGCTCGCGAGCTCTTCAAGATGTACAAGTTCGTAACCACCAAGGAGGTCGAGCCATCGCTTCTGAAATCCCATGATGCGATCCGCGCCATCTACGCCCAGCTCAACAAGCGCGTCGAGCACGCTGACACCACCGATCTCATGGTGGAGCTACAGCGCATTGTGGACGACCACATCAACGTGTGTAAAACAGATGAGGAGCAAAAAAGCGGCACGAGATTCGACATCAGCGGAATCGACTTCTCCAGATTGTCGCAAGAGTTCGCGAAGGCGAAAAGACCGCATTTGATGCTCGACGAACTGCGCGATGTAATTGAAGCGCGACTGCTGATCGCGCTGAAGGAGAACCCTCGTCGTATCGATTTTTTCGAACGTTATGAACGCATCATTGAGTGCTATAACTCAGAGCAGGACAAAGCGACAATTGAGAGAACTTTTAACGATTTGATGCGCCTTTCTTGCGAACTTGACGAAAAGCAGAAAGAGTGGATTCGTGAGGGGTTTGAGAGTCCCCGGCAAATGACGGTCTTCGAAATGCTCTTCAAAGATGACCTCACGAAAGAGGAGATTCGGAAAGTGAAAGCGATCGCCATTGACCTTTCGGCTACCATCGAGGAACGCCTAGCCGCCATGGTTCGTTGGACGGAAAAGGCGGAGACGCGAGAGCAGATTCGCATCATTATCCGTGACAAAGTTTGGCAGCTGCCCGAGCGGTGCTATCCTGACGCCGACTTGCCCCACCGGGTCGAGGAAATCTACGACCTGTTCTACAACCAGGCGAGGGCGGCTTAGCGGAAGACGTCGCTGTCTCACCCGGGGCACGGTTCCACCTTCGGCGGGGAATGTGTGCAGGGTGGGCGGCGGGGCCTGGGGGAGAGGCGCGCCATAAGGTACAATGGGGCTTACCTATCGTCGGCGGGAAAGGAAGCCCATGGATTCAGCCCAGCTGGCCGCCAAGGCCAACGACATCCGCAAGGATATCTTGACTATGATCACCGAGGCGGGAAGCGGGCACCCGGGTGGCTCGCTCTCCTGCACCGATATTCTCACGGCCCTCTACTTCGGCGGCGTCATGGACTACGACGCGAGCGACCCGGCCAAGCCCGGCCGCGACCGCTTCATCCTGGCCAAGGGCCATGCGGCCCCGGCGCTGTACGCCACCCTGGCCCATGCGGGCTATTTCCCCATTGATGAATTGAACACCCTGCGCAAGCTGGGCACCCGCCTGCAGGGACATCCCGATTCCAACCTCGTGCCCGGCGTGGAGGTGTCCACCGGCTCGCTGGGCCAGGGGCTCTCCGTGGCCTCGGGGCTGGCGGCGGGCCTGCGCCTCGCCGGCGAGGAGGCCATGGTGTTCACCGTGCTCGGCGACGGCGAGTGCGAGGAGGGCCAGGTGTGGGAGGCGGCCATGTTCGCCGCCCACCAGCAGCTGGGGCGCCTCGTGGCCATCATCGACAACAACGGGCTGCAGATCGACGGCAATATCGCCGAGGTGTGCAACCCCGAGGACCTGGGCGAGAAGTTCGCCGCCTTCGGCTGGGACGTCGTAGAGGTGGACGGCCACGACATCGACGCGCTCATTCAGGTGCTCTCCGCCGCCAAGGAGAACGCGGTGGCCACCGGCGCGCCGCTTGCGGTTATCGCCGCCACGGTGAAGGGCAAGGGCGTCTCGTTCATGGAGAACCAGGCCGGCTGGCACGGCAAGGCCCCCAAGCCCGAGGAATTGCAGCAGGCCCTGGCGGAGCTGTCCGCCGCCGCGGAATAGGAGACGAACATGGTGAAACTTGCTACGGCCGAAACCGCGGCCCAGAAGAAGGCCACCCGCGCCGCCTTCGGCGCCACCTTGGCGCAGCTCGCCCAGGAGGGCGTGCCCGTTGTGGCGGTGGATGCCGACCTGACCGGGTCCACCACCACCAAGAAGCTCGCGGATGCGGGTTTCGAAGACCGCCTGTTCAACTGCGGCATCGCCGAGCAGAACATGGTGGACGTGGCCGCGGGCCTCTCCCTTGCCGGCAACATCGCGTTCACCGGGTCCTTCGCCGTGTTCGGCACCGGGCGCGCCTACGACCAGATTCGCAACACGGTGTGCTATTCCAACCTGAACGTGAAGATCGCCCCCACCCACGCGGGCATCTCCGTGGGCCCCGACGGCGGGTCGCACCAGATGCTCGAGGACGTGTCGCTCATGCGCGGGCTGCCGAACATGCGCGTGCTCGTGCCGGCCGACTACGCCGCCGCCGCGGCCGCCCTGCGCCTGGCCGCCGCCACGCCGGGACCGGTGTATGTGCGTATGGGCCGCGCCGCCGTACCCTGCGTCTACGAGGACGGGGTGCAGTTGGAGATCGGCCGCGCCTACGTGCTGCGCGAGGGTACCGACGCCACCATCGTGGCCAACGGCGTGGAAATCCGCGAGGCGCTTGTGGCCGCCGAGGCGCTGGCCGCCGAGGGCATCTCCGTCGAGGTCATCGACGCTTTCTCGGTGAAGCCGCTCGACGGCGAGACCATCCTGGCCTCCGTGGCCAAGACCGGCTGCGCCGTGGTGGCCGAGGAGCACTCCGTCTACGGCGGTTTGGGCAGCGCGGTCTGCGAGCTTCTGGCCGCCGAGCACCCCGCGCCTGTCGAGCAGGTGGCCGTGCGCGACCGCTTCGGCAAGTCCGGCGAGTTCGACGAGCTGCTCGCGTACTTCTCCATCGACGCGGCCTCCATTGTTGAAGCTGTGAAAAAGGTACGGGCCCGCGCGGGGCTTTGCTAGAATTATTCGGTCTCAGTACTTATCTATCTGAACGGAGCAAGCTGTGGCACAAGACAGGAACCAGGGCGCCCCTGGTCGCCCCGCGCGCCATGCCGGCGTGTCCGGGGGCAACCCGCGGGCCCGTGCGGCGGCCGCCCAGCAGGGCCTCGCGCCCCGCGCGGCCATGACCTCGCAGTTGTCCCAGGCGCTGCCCGTGCTCGAGGTGGACGACACCGCCGCCCCCATGGGCGCGCCGGTCATCACCTTCGACCACGTCACCAAGACCTACCCGGCCCAGCCGAAGAAGCCGGCGCTGCACGACGTCACCCTGCAGATCTTCGCCGGCGAGTTCATCTTCCTGGTGGGCCATTCCGGATCGGGCAAATCCACCTTCATCCGCCTGCTCACCCGCGAGATCAAGCCCTCCTCGGGCAAGATCTACGTGGCCGACGAGGACCTTACCACCATGCGCAACTGGCGCGTGCCCTACCTGCGCCGCAACATCGGCTGCGTGTTCCAGGACTTCAAGCTGCTGCCGAACAAGACGGTGTTCGAGAACGTGGCCTTCGCGCTGGAGGTAATCGGGAAGAGCCGCCACGTCATTAAAACCCAGGTTCCCGAGGTGCTGCGCCTGGTGGGCCTGTCCGACAAACTGAACAGCTACCCCGACGAGCTCTCCGGCGGCCAGCAGCAGCGCGTGTCCATCGCCCGCGCCATCGTGAACCGCCCGCCGCTGCTCATCTGCGACGAGCCCACGGGAAACCTGGACCCGCAGACCTCCCGCGGCATCATGGACCTGCTCGAGCGCATTAACCGCACGGGCACGACGGTGCTCGTGGCCACCCACGACCGCGAGATGGTGGACAACATGCGCCGCCGCGTCATCGCGCTCGACCGCGGGCACCTCACCCGCGACCAGGACCGGGGGGTGTACGGCTTCGATGTCTAGTCTGTTCTATTTCCTCAAGGAATCGCTCCAGGGCTTCGTGCGCAACCTCTCCACCACCCTGGGCTCCATCATCACCATCTTCCTGTCGCTGCTGATCATCGGCGTGTTTCTCGTGGGCGGCACCATCGTCGAGCGCCTCGTGTCCTCCATCGAGGACGAGGTGTCCATCACCGCTTACATCGCCGACGACGCCTCCCAGGAGGACATCGACTCGCTCATGGCCACCATCCAGGGCATGGAGGGCGTGGAATCGGTCGGGTTCACCACCAAGGACCAGGCGCTGGAGAACTTCAGCAACTCCATGACCACCAACCCCGAGATCATCGAGCAGCTCGACGGCACGAACCCGCTGCCGGCCTCCATCGACGTGAGCCTGTCCGACCCGCAAAAGGTCGATGAGATCGCCGAGGCCATCGAGGCCAACGAGACCTTCCGCGCCATCTGCGACGAGCCGGACGACCCGGCCGACTCGCTGAAGTACGGCCAGAAGACGGTGGACCGCCTGTTCTCGGTGACGAAGTACGTGCGCTACCTGGGCGTGGCCCTCGTGCTGCTGCTCGTGTTCATCGCGCTCGTGTTCATCAACAACACCATCCGCCTGGCCATTATGGCGCGCCGCAAGGAAATCGCCATCATGCGCCTCGTGGGCGCGTCGAACGGGTTCATCCGCGGGCCCTTCCTCATGGAGGGCGCCCTGCACGCCATCATCGGCTCGCTTCTGGCCGTGGGCGTGCTGCAGCTGCTGCGTATGTACGCCATCCCGAAGCTTCAGACGGCGCTGTCGTTCCTCTCGCTCGATGTGCCGGGCAACACCTACCTGATGATCTACGCCATCCTGGTGGGCGCGGGCCTGGTCATCGGCCTTATCGGATCGGCGCTGGCTATGAGGCGCTACCTGAAGGTGTAGGTAGGCCCCCATTATAGGAAAGCGCGCGCGGCCCTCGCGAGACTGAGAATCGCGGGGGCCGCGCGTTTGAGTTTTGAAGGAGCGGCCATGGCCGAGAACCGGAAAGCGCGCCACACGGCGATAAACCCCCAGGCCCGGGGCGAGCGGCGCATGGAACGGGCGACGAACCACCTGATGTTCCGCATCTTCTGCACGGTCATCCTGGTGACGATCGCCTTTGTGGCCGGGTTTGCGCTGCGCAGCCAGACGGCGCTCGTGGCCAGCTGGGGGCTGCCCGTGTCCGACAGCGAGCAGGAGGCGCTGGCGGCGGCCGCGGCCAACAATAGCTTCGAGTCCATCTCGGCCCGCGTGGGCGACGTGGAAACCATCCTCTCTACCTACAGCATGGATCAGATCGACCTCACCGAGGCCACCTATTCCATGCTTGAGGCCATGATGGTGTCCACGGGCGACCCCTATGCCACCTACTACAACCCCGACCGCTACAACAACTACATCAAGGAAACCACCGACCGCAGCTACGCGGGCATCGGCGTGGTGTTCTCCGACTACAACGGGCGCGCCTACGTGGCCGACGTGTTCGAGGGCTCCGAGGCCGAGGCCAAGGGCGTGCAGCAGGGCGACTTCGTGAACTCCATCGACGGGGTTGACGCGTCGGCCTGGTCGATGACTGAAGTGGTGAACGCCCTGTCGAAGGACGAGGGCGAGAGCGTGTCGGTCGCCTGGATGCGCCCGGCGAGCCTCGACGGCCAGACCGGCGAGCAGTTCACTACGACGCTTCTGTGCAAGGTGTACGAGGAGGCGAACCTGTCCACCGATTTGGTGGGCACCGTGGGCGTGGTGAAGGTGCGCCAGATCACGCAGAATGCCGCCGAGCTGGTGAGCCAGGCGGCCGCGGGCCTGCGGGAGCAGGGGGCCGAGGCGCTCGTGCTCGATTTGCGCGACAACCCCGGCGGCTACCTCACCCAGGCGGTGGACATCGCCTCGCTGTTCATCAACAGCGGCATCATCGTGCAGGTGCAGACCAACGAGGGCACGCCCACCACGAAGAACGCCTCGGGCACGGCGCCGTTCAAGGACATGCCGCTTGTCGTGGTGGTGAACCGCTACACCTCGGCCGCCGCCGAGGTGCTGGCCGCGGCCCTGCAGGACAACCAGCGGGCCGACGTCGTGGGCGAGACGAGCGTGGGAAAGGGCTCGGTGCAGGTGGTGCGCGAGCTGTCCTTCGGCGGGGCAGTGCGCTACACGGCCGCCTACTACCTGACGCCCCAGGGCAACCCCATCGACAACGTGGGCGTGGTGCCGCAGGTGGGGGTGGTGAACGGCGGGGCGGACGATGCCGCCGACGGCCAGATGACCACCGCCATCGACATGGCCCGCTCCCTCATTCCCCCCACCGCTTAGCGTAAGCGGGATGGTGTGAGACGGTGCCCCGGAGGGGCGTCTCATCCTCCAATGGGCTTGCGGAGCATTCGCGCGTATCACGATGGCGAGGATGAGACACCCCTCCGGGGCGCTGTCTCACGAGCGTAAGGAGCAGGCGTTTATGGCGCGGAATCGGAAACATACGCGGCGGCGGCCCAAGGCGAACCCGCGAGGGGTTGTGTCGGTGTCGGCCGGGGGCTTCGGCTTCGTGCAGACAGCCGAGGGCGAGTTCTTCATTCCCGCCGCGTCGCTCGGGGGCGCCTTCGACGGCGACCTCGTGGAAGTGGCCCCCTTGCGCGGCGCCTCCCGCAAGGGGCAGGGCGAGGGCGACGGCGACTTGGCCGACCGCCCGGCTGCCCGGGTGCTCTCGGTGATCGACCGCGCCCACGACACGCTCGTGGGCCGCTACGAGGTGGCCGAGCCCTTCGGCGTGGTGGTGCCGGCCGACCCGCGCATTCCCTACGACGTGTTCACCATGCGCGCCGAGTCGCCCGAGGTGCCGGACGGCGCCCTCGTGCGCGTGCGCATCGCCCAGTTCCCCACGCGCCGAAGCGCCGCCACGGGGTTTGTGGAAGAGGTGCTCGCCGATGTGTCCGAGGGGCCGGCCGCCGGCATCGACCTCATCATTGGCCGCCACAAGCTGGAAACCGCGTTCTCGGAAGGGGCGCTCGCCGAGGCCGCCACGGCCACGGTGGACGCGGAGGAGGCGCTCGCCGAGGGCTACCGCGACCTGCGCGACCGCTTCGTCTTCACTATCGACCCGGCCGACGCCAAGGACTTCGACGACGCGCTGTCGCTCGACTTCATGGAGGAGACGGGGCTGTGGCGCCTCGGCGTGCACATCGCCGACGTGTCGCACTACGTGCCGTGGAACTCCTCGGTCGACCTGGACGCGCGCCGGCGCGCCACCTCGGTGTACCTGGCTGATCGCGTCATCCCCATGCTGCCGCCGGCCCTGTCCGACGACGTGTGCTCGCTGCGCCCCGGCGAGGTGCGCCGCACCATGACCGCCGACTTGTACCTTGATGATGCGGGCAAGCTCGTGAGGTACAAGCTGTACCCGGCGCTCATCTGCTCGAACGCGCGACTTTCCTATGGCCAGGCCGACGACATCCTCATCGATTACAAGGCGGCCATCGCCGCCGGCAACGACCTTTCCTGGCGGCTCGTGCAGCTCTCGCGGCTCGCCCGCGCCCGCGACGAGGCGCGCGCCTTGGCCGGCGGCATCGATTTCAACATCCCCGAGGCCAAAGTGGCCCTGGCCGAGGACGGCACCCCGCGCGACATTGTGCTGCGGAAGAAGACCGACGCCACGCGCCTCGTGGAGGAGGCCATGATTCTCGCCAACGAGACCGTGGCGTCCTTCCTGGAGAAGCGTCGCTTTCCCTGTCTGTACCGCGTGCACGAGGCACCGGCCGCCGATGCCCTGGGCTCGCTTGTGCCCGTGTTCCAGGAGTTCCCCTGGTTCACGCGCTCCTGCGAGCAGCGGCTGGTGGCGGGCGACCCGGCAGCCATCCAGGAGGTGCTGGCCGCAAGCGCTGGCCGCAGCGAGGGGGAGTTGGTGAATTCGCTGACGCTGCGGGCCATGAAGCGGGCGGTGTACGCGCCGGAGAACCTGGGCCACTACGGCCTGGCGAGCGAGACCTACTGCCATTTCACGAGCCCCATCCGCCGCTACCCGGACCTGGTGGTCCACCGCATGCTGCGGGCGGCCCTCACCCGCCGGCCCGAGAAGTTCGACCAAGAGGTGGCGGCGCTGCCCTGGATCGCCGAGCATTCCTCGGACATGGAGCGGGTGGCCGACACCGCCGCGCGTCAGTCGCAGGAGCTGAAGATGATCGAGTACCTGCAGAAGTTCGTCGGCCAGTCGTTCTCGGCGGTGGTCTCCGGCGTGGCGAGCTGGGGGCTCTACGCGCGGCTCGACTGCACGGCCGAGGGCATACTGCCCGTGCGGGCCCTGGGCGACGAGTACTTCGTCTTCGATGCCGTGCGCTATACGCTTACCGGCACCGATTCCGGCAAGACCTACCGCCTCGGCCAGCGCATCGCCGTGGTGCTGAAGGCCGCCGACCCCTCCACGACCACCCTGGAGTTCGCCCTGGCAGGCCCTGCGGCAAAATGACCGATTCCTGACGGTTAGCTAATGGGTCATCGTCAGGTTCGTGGGCGCGCGGATGCGCGGGTGCGGGCGGGCGTATGGTGCTCTCAGTGAGTTCTAAGGTTCCGTGGCCCGGCGCTGAAAAGCGGCGTCGGACGCGGCCGATGACAAGGAGATGCATCATGAGCTTTCTGGATAAGATGAAGGATGCCGGCGAGGACATCAAGGAGGCCTTCCAGGACGGCGCCCACGACTTGGCCGAGAAGGCGGGCGACCTGAAGGACGCCGCTGCCGAGAAGGCGGGCGATTTGGCCGACGCCGCGGGCGATGCCGCCGAGAAGGCCAAGAAGGCCGCAAGCGACGCCGCCGCTGCCGCCGCTGACAAGGCCGGCGACTTGAAGGACGCCGCCGCCGAGAAGGCCGCCGACTTGAAAGAGGCCGCCGCCGACAAGGCCGAGGATCTGAAGAAGGCCGCGGGCGACGCCGCCGACAAGGCCAAGGACGCTGCCGCCGATGCCAAGGACGCCGCGAAGGATGCGGCCGACAAGGCCAAGGACGCCGCGAAGTAGTTCCGCCTGCAAAGGGTTACAGGGCCCCGTCGCTTCCAGATTGTGAGCGGCGGGGCTCGTGCGTTCTGGTAGCATAGGCAAACTGTTGCCAAGGGCGCCCGCCGCGCCCCTTCGCGCCGACCGGCCCGCGGTCGCGCGCCCGACCCGGAAAAGGAGCCTGCATGGAGCGAGAGCGATTCGGAAGCCGCCTGGGGTTCATCCTCATTTCCGCCGGCTGCGCCATCGGCCTGGGCAACGTGTGGCGCTTCCCCTACATCACCGGCGAGTACGGCGGCGCGGCGTTCCTCGTCATGTACCTGGTGTTTCTGCTGATTTTGGGCTTGCCCATCATGGTGATGGAGTTCGCCGTGGGCCGCGGATCCCAGCGCTCCATCGCCCGAGCCTTCAACGAGCTGGAGCCGGCCGGCACCCATTGGCACAAGTACAAGTGGGTGGGCATCGCCGGCTGCTACCTGCTCATGATGTTCTACACCACCGTGGCCGGCTGGATGCTCGCCTACGTACCGAAGATGGCCTCGGGGCAGCTGTCAACGGGGGGCGCCCCTCAGGCTCAGGCCGTGTTCGACGCCATGCTGGCCGAGCCGGTGGAGTGCGTGTTCTGGATGGCGCTCGTGTGCATCGCCTCTATCCTCATCTGCTCGCTGGGGGTGCAGAAGGGCGTCGAGCGCATCACCAAGGCCATGATGATCGCGCTGTTGGCCATCCTGGGCGTGCTCGTCATCCGCTCGCTCACGCTGCCCGGCGCCGGCGACGGCGTGGCCTTCTACCTGCTGCCCGACTTCTCGAAGATCTTCGCGAGCCCCGACACCTTCTTCGAGGCCGCCTACGCCGCCATGGGCCAGGCGTTCTTCACGCTGTCCATCGGCATGGGGTCCATGACCATCTTCGGCAGCTACATCGACAAGCACCGCACGCTTCTGGGCGAGGCGGCCACCATCGGCGTGCTCGACACGGGTGTGGCGCTAGCCACCGGCCTCATCATCTTCCCGGCCTGCTTCGCCTTCGGCGTGGCGCCCGATTCGGGCCCGGGGCTCGTGTTCATCACGCTGCCGAGCGTCTTCGAGCAGATGTGGGGCGGCCAGGTGTGGGGCACGCTTTTCTTCGTGTTCATGAGCTTCGCAGCGCTTTCCACCGTTATCGCCGTGTTCGAGGGCATCCTGCGCTTCGCCATGGACGAGTGGGGCTGGTCGCGCCGGCGCGCCGTGGTGGTGAACCTCATCGCCATCCCGTTGCTGTCGCTGCCCTGCGCGCTCGGGTTCAACGTGCTGTCCGACGTGGTCATGCCCGGCGTGGGCGACATCCAAACGGTGGAGGACTTCCTCGTGTCCAGCAACATCATGCCCCTGGGCTCGCTCGTGTTCGTGCTGTTCTGCGTGGGGCGCCACGGCTGGGGCTGGAAGAACTTCTTGGCCGAGGCCAACGAGGGCGAGGGACTGAAGTTCCCCGTGTGGCTGCGGCCGTGGATGCGCTTCGGCGTGCCGGTGCTCGTGGTGATCATCCTCATCATGGGCTGGGTGCCCATCGTGGGAAGCTGGATGGGATAATCTGTGCTATCATGAACAAACGTTCGTAGGTTTCATGATAGATATAAGGATATAAGGTTTGGAATACGAGGGAGAGGCATCGAGCCCCTCGGTGGCGGCCTACCTGCGCGCCCTGGCGCGGGAGGGCGGGCCTGCCGGGGACGTGGTCATCGAGCCGGAGCTGTCCTGCGGCTTCGGGCTGTTCTCGCTGCGGCTGGCCCTGCGCGGGCCCCGCGGGCGCTACGTGGTGCCCTCGCTGGCCGCGTTCGCGGCTGCCCTGGCGGCTGGCTCGGAGGTGGCGTACGGGCCCAAGCTCGCCTTCGCCCACCGCATCGGCGCCTTCGCGCCGGAAAGCCGCGAGCTGGCCCGCTTCGTGGGGCGGGTGGCCGCATCGCGCGCGGCAGCCGGAGGCGACGGAGGCCGCACGCGGGCTGGAAGCGTGTCGCGGGGCGCGGGCGCCGACGGCGCAGGCCGCGTGCTGAACCTCACCGAGGCCGAGGTAGTGGAATTCCTCGATGCGGTGGGGGAGGGGCGCTTCACGCTCAAGTGCACCGACGGCACGGCCCGGGCGGTCTCCGAGGTGTCCGTGCAGGCGGGCAACCCGCCGGCGGCGCTGCGCTTCGTGGAGGAGGACGGCGGCTACGTGCTCGTGCGGGATGAGGCGCTCATCGGCGCGGCAGCCGGCGAGCGGGCCTACGTGCTGTACGACGGCGCGTTCTACCGCTGCACCCCCGATTTCGCCGAGGCGGCGGAGTTTTTGCGGGAGGTGTACCGCTCCGACGATCGTGAGCTGTTCATCGCGCGGCGCGACGCGGTCGCCTTCGCCTCGCTCGTGCTGCCGCGCCTCGAGCGGGCCTTCGAGGTGCAGGCGCCCGAGAGCCTGCTCGCGCACCGGCGCCGTCCGTGCCGCCTCGCCTTCTGCTTCGACCGCGTGGGCGATACGGTGCAGGTAGGTGCCCGGGCTCGCTACGGCAGCGACGAGGTGGTGCTCGCCACGGCGCCGGCCGAGGTGCCCGACGCCCCCGAGCAGGTACGCCGCGGTGTGGTCGTCGTGGCCGGCATCGCCGACGAAGTGCCGGAAGGGCCGCTGCCCCTGGCGTCCCGCGACGGCGAGCGGGAAGAGGCCGCCCTTTCGCTGCTGCGTGCCTACCTGCCCGAGGGCGCCTGTCTTGCCCTCGATGACGAAGAGGCCGTCGGGCGGCTGCTGTTCGAGGGTCTCGCCCGCTTCCAGGAGTTGGGCGAGGTGCACACCACGGCGGCCTTCGACCGGCTTTTGTTCGCGAGGCCGCCGCGCTTGTCCATCGGGCTGTCGCTGGCCGGCGACCTCATCGCCATGGATGTGGCCGCCACCGATGTGCCGGCCGAGGAGCTGGGCGCGCTGCTCGGGTCCTATCGGTACCGCCGTCGCTTCCACCGCCTGCGGTCCGGCGCCTTCGTGAACCTCGAGCAGGCCGATTTCGGGCAGCTGGAGAAGCTGGCCCGCGACATGGGGCTGCCTTCCGACGCTTTCGACAATGGGCCGGTGGAGGTGCCCACCTACCAGGCGTTCTATCTGGACAACGAGTTGGCCGATGCTTACCGCGAGGACGGGTTTATCCAGTTCGTGGAGAAGTTCCTCGCCCTGCGCGAGCGCGTGGCCGCCACGGGGCGGGCGCGCGAGGAGGCCGCTGGCGAAGGCGCTTCCGCGGGCGGGGAGGGCGCCCCCTTCGCGCTACGCCCCTACCAGCGCGTCGGCGTCGAGTGGGTTGGTCTTCTGTGGGACGCGGGCTTGGGTGGCATCCTCGCCGACGAGATGGGCCTCGGCAAGACGGTGCAGGTTATTGAGGCCCTGCGGCGCCGCCACGAGGGCGCACGGGCCGGCGAGCCGCACCTTGTCATCTGCCCGGCCTCCCTCGTCTACAACTGGAAGGCCGAGTTCGAGAAGTTCGCCCCCGAGATGGCGGTGGCCGTGGTGGCCGGCACCGCCGCCGAGCGCGCGGCCCTGCGCGAGCGCGCGCGGGCGGCGGGCGGACCTGAGGTGCTCATCACCTCCTACGACCTGCTGCGCCAAGACGCCCGGGCCTGGGAGGCGATGTCCCTCGTCGCCGTCGTCCTCGACGAGGCGCACTACATCAAGAACCACGCCACCCGCACCACCCGCGCCGTGAAGCGCCTGCAGAGCCGCCATCGCCTGGCACTTACGGGCACGCCGATGGAGAACCGCCTCTCGGAGCTGTGGAGCCTGTTCGACTTCCTCATGCCCGGCTTCCTCGGCCCCTATCAGCGCTTCCGCGAGCGCTTCGATGCCGCCATCATCGGCGGCGACGGGGCGGCCGCCGATTGCCTGCGCCGCCTTGTGGCGCCGTTCATGCTGCGGCGCACCAAGGCCGAGGTGGCGCCGGAATTGCCGAAGAAGACCGTGGTTGAGGTACCTGTGGCCCTCGAGGACGAGCAGCGTCGCCTGTACGACGGGGCCGAGCAGTCGCTGCGCGAGCGCCTGGCCGCCCAAATCAGGCTCTCTACCTCGCGCAAGGCGCGGTACATGACCGACCACGAGCGCGAGGCCGCTGCCCCGCGGGTGCAGGTGCTCGCCGAGCTCACGGCCCTGCGGCGCATCGCGCTGGACCCGGCCCTTGTCTTCGAGAACTACGAGGGGCCGGCGGCCAAGATGGAGGCGCTGCTCGACATCGTGGTGCACGGGGTGGGCTCCGGCCAGCAGGTGCTCGTGTACTCCCAGTTCACGAGCTTCCTCGCGCGGGTGGCTGAGCGCCTGGGCGGCCTCGGCATACCGTTTTTCCAGCTGACCGGCGCCACGCCCAAGGCCGAGCGGCTGCGGCTCGCGGAGGCCTTCAACGAGGGCGCCGCCCCAGTGTTCCTCATCTCGCTGAAAGCCGGAGGAGTGGGGCTGAACCTCACGGGCGCCACCTTGGTGATCCACGCCGACCCCTGGTGGAACGACGCGGCCGCCCGCCAGGCCGCCGACCGCGCCCACCGCATCGGCCAGGATCGGCCCGTCACCGTCTACGAGCTGGTGGCCTCGGGCACCATCGAGGAGCGCATGCGCGAGCTCGCCCGCATGAAGACCGAGCTGGCGGCGATAGTGCTGGGGCAGGGCGCCCCAAGCGCAGATTCTGCGGAGGAAGCGGTAGCAGCGCTGACCGCCGAGGAACTCTGGGAGCTGCTCGGCGGCTGATGCGCTAAACTGCTTGCAAGCTATTTCGAGGTTAAGGAGTGCCCTATGGGCTTTTTCGATCGCATAAACGAGGGGCTCGCCCGCTCCCGCGACCGCTTCAAGGAGTCGATGAACGTCCTGCTCGACCGCGGGCCCGATTTGGACGAGGAGTTCTGGGAGGGCCTCGAGGAGACGCTCATCCTGTCCGATGTGGGCGGGGCTGCAGCCTCCGATATCGTGGAGAACCTGCGCGATCAGGCCACGCGCCGGGCGCTTCCCGACGCCTACGCGGTGCTCGACCTGCTGAACGACGAGATCGCCAGCGCCTTCACCGCGCCTCGGGCCGACGTGTTCGGTGAGGACGCGGCCGTGGTGCTGTTCGTGGGCATCAACGGCACGGGCAAGACCACCACGGTGGGCAAGCTCGCCAAGGCCTACACCGACGCCGGCCGCGCCGTCATCTTGGGCTCGGCCGACACCTTCCGCGCCGCCGCCATCGAGCAGCTGGAGGTATGGGCGCGCCGCGCCGGGGTGGAGATGGTCACCCGCGAGCGCGGGGCCGACCCGGCGAGCGTGTGCTACGACACCCTCGAGCGCGCCGAGGCGGAAAGTGCCGATCTGGTGCTCATCGACACAGCCGGGCGCCTGCACACCTCCGACGACCTGATGCGCGAGCTCGAGAAAGTCGTGAACGTGGTGCGCAAGCGCTCGAAACTGCCGGTGTACACGGTGCTCGTCATCGACGCGACCACGGGGCAGAACGGCCTGCAGCAGGCCCGCGAGTTCAACCGCGCGCTCGACTTGGATGCGCTCATCGTCACGAAGCTCGACGGCACGGCCAAGGGCGGCATCGCGCTGGCCGTGAGCCACGATTTGGGCCTGCCCATCCTGAAGATCGGCGTGGGCGAGGGCATCGACGATCTGCGCGATTTCGACGCCCACGAGTTCGCCGCGGCGCTGGTGGGCTCCTTCGACGAGCGCTACGACGAGGTGGAGGACGGCCTGGCCCACGAGAACGCCAAGGAAGCCGCCATCACCGCCGGCGAGCGCCGCCGTGACGTGCTGGAGGGGCGGCCCGAGGCGGCTGCGACTGAGATCGAGGGCATCGCGGCTGAAGCCGAGGCCGTAGCCCCGGTGCTCGACGAGCAGGGCGATGTGGAAGAGGCCTTCGCTGAGGCCGATGCAGAGCCCGGTGGCGACTTCCTCGAGGCGGCCCTCGGCCACCGCACCCACGAGACCATCGTCGTGGAAACCGAGGAGGACACGCCCGCCGGCATCGAGGCGGCGACCCTGACTGAGCTCGACCGCAACGCCGAGGTCGTGGCCGAGGCTGCCGACGAGGGTGTGTTCGCGCCTACGCCGGCCTTCGAGGCCGAGGCTGCCGCATGGCCCGAGGAGCCGTCCATACCGTACTCCGACCTGCCCGCCAACGACGAGGCACCCTTCACCGACGACGAACTGGCCGAGCTCGCCATGGAGGCAGCCGAGGAGCAGGAGGCCGTCGAGGAACACGAGGCCGCCGAGCCCGAGAAGAAGAGCTTCTGGAAGCGCCTGTTTGAATAGAGAGGGAACCCCCGCATGCTCGAAAACCTTTCCGAACGCCTGCAAGGCATTTTCTCCGGCCTGAAGTCGAAGGGCCGCCTGACCGAGGACGACATCAACACCGCCATGCGCGAGATCCGTCTGGCGCTTCTGGAGGCCGACGTCAACTTCAAGGTGGTGAAGAACTTCGTCGCCCGCACCAAGGAGCGCTGCCTTACCTCCGAGGTGCTCGACTCGCTCACCCCGGCCCAGAACGTCGTGAAAATCGTGCTCGACGAGCTCACCGAGCTGCTCGGCCGCACCGACTCGCGCCTGGTGCTGGGCAGCCGCGTTCCCAACGTCATCATGCTCGTGGGCCTGCAGGGCTCCGGCAAGACCACGGCGGCCGCGAAGCTCGCCTACCGCCTGCAGCAGGAGAACCACGTGCCGCTGCTCATCGCCGGCGACGTGTACCGCCCCGCCGCGGCCGACCAGCTGCAGACCTTGGGCGACGAGATCGGCGTGAAGGTGTACCGCGGCGACGGGCGCGACCCGGTGGCCATTGCGAAGGAGGGCGTGCAGTACGCCATCGACAACCTGCGCGACGTGGTCATCATCGACACCGCCGGTCGTTTGCACGTGGACGCCGACATGATGGAGGAGGCCCAGGCCATCAAGGAGGCCGTGCGCCCCGACCAGATTCTCATGGTAGTGGACGCCATGACCGGCCAGGACGTGGTGAACGTCGTGGAGGCCTTCGCCGAATCGGTGGACTTCGACGGCGTCATCATGTCGAAGATGGACGGCGACGCCCGCGGCGGCGGCGCACTGTCCATCCGCGAGGTAACGGGCAAGCCCATCAAGTTCATCTCCTCGGGCGAGAAGCCCGATTCGCTCGAGCCCTTCCACCCCGACCGCATGGCCAAGCGCATCCTCGGCATGGGAGACGTGGTGTCCCTCATCGAGAACGCCGTGCGCGTGCAGCAGGCCGAGGAAGAGGAGCTTGAGGCCGAGCGCATGATGCGCGGCCAGCTGACCTTGGACGACTTCCTCATGATGAACAAGCAGGTGCGCAAGATGGGCGGCGTGTCCAAGCTCGTGAGCGCGCTTCCTGGCGGCGACAAGGCGCTGGGCTCGGGTCAGGTGGACGAGGGGGCGCTCGACGCCATGGAGGTTATCATCAACTCCATGACTAAGGCCGAGCGCGCCAAGCCGGAGCTTCTGAACGGCAGCCGCCGCGCCCGCATCGCCAAGGGCGCCGGCGTGACCGTCACCGACGTGAACCAGATGATGAAGAAGTTCAACGAGACTAAGAAGATGTTCAAGCAGGCCACGGCCGGCATGGACCTTATGGGCGGCGGTAAGAAGGGCAAGACGGGGAAGAAGGGCAAGCGCCGCCGCGGGCTGGGGCTTCCCGGCATGGGCGGTATGTCGATGAAGGACCTGCAGAAGCTACAAGACATGATGGGTCAGTAGGTTCCGCTTGGGGCTCTCCCGAGGCGGGGCCACGGGGTACCCTGATTCGCTCAGACAGTCCTCGCTTGGTGAAACAGCCCACTGGGCTGTTTCAGTCGCTGCGGAACTCGCTCGGTCAGGGCACCCCGTGCCCCCTCGGAGAGTTTATTAGCGCTCCTGCGATTTTGGTTCACGCCATTCATAGGCTATTCTGATTACGAATTGCGATTCCGTAACACTTGGGGTGTTCCTGTGGTATTGTTACGAATTGAGAAGACGTAACACCAAGAACGCCAAGGAGGATGCCATGGGAATGACGAGGCGGACGTTTGCGAAAGCGTGCGGGTGCGCCGGCGGGGCGCTGGCGGCGATGGCGCTGGGCGGCTGCGGCGCGGGTGGCGATGGCGGCGCGGCGCCAGCGGGCGGTACGGCGGCGGGGGAGAGCCAGGCGGTCATCACCATGACACCCTCCTCCGAGCCGGCGGCCGGGTTCAACCCGCTTGTCTCCTGGGGCGCCGGCGAGCATGTGCACGAGCCGCTCATCCAGTCGACCCTCATCACCACCGACAACAACCTGAACTTTGTGAACGACCTGGCCACCGACTACGGCTGCTCGGAAGACGGGCTCACCTGGACGTTTACCATCCGCGACGACGTTGTCTTCACCGACGGCGTGCCGCTGACCGCCGAGGATGTGGCCTTCACCATCAACGGCATCGTGAGCGGCGAGGCGGCCGAGGCCGATCTCTCCATGGTGCGCGAGGCCGTGGCCACCGATGCCGTCACCTGCGAGGTTCGCATGGAGCGGCCGAACAATGCGCTGCTGTACACCCTGGCCGTCGTCGGCATCGTGCCGGCTCATGCTTACGGGCCCGACTACGGCGAGCACCCCATCGGCTCGGGGCGCTATATGCTCGAGCAGTGGGACCGCGGCCAGCAGGTCATTCTGCGGGCGAACCCCGACTACTACGGCGAGAAGCCGCTCATGGATCGCGTCGTGGTGCTGTTCATGGAGGAGGACGCCTCCCTTGCCGCTGCGCAGTCGGGCACGGCGGATGTGGCCTACACCTCGGCCTCGCTGGCCGGCGCGGTGCCGGCGGGTTACACGTTGCTGAACTGCGCCTCGGTGGATTCCCGCGGCATATCGCTGCCCTGCAACCCGGCGGGCGGCACCGTGGAGGAAGGCGGCGCCACCTATGAGGCGGGCAACGACGTCACCAGCGATATCGCCGTGCGCCGGGCGCTCAACTACGGCATCGACCGCGCCCGCATGATCGAGCACGTGCTGGCCGGCTTCGGCCGCGAGGCGTTCTCGGTGGGCGACGGCATGCCCTGGTCGAGCGAGGCCATGCGCGTGGAAACCGACACGGCGGCGGCCGAGCAGTTGCTGGATGCGGCCGGCTGGGCTCGCGGCGACGGCGGCATGCGCGCCCGCGGCGGCATTCCCTGCGCCTTCGACCTATACTACGCCGCGGGCGATTCCACCCGCCAGGCCCTCGCCTACGACTTTGCCGACCAGTGCACCGAGCTCGGCATCGCCGTGACGGCCAAAGGCGCCAGCTGGGACGACATCTACGCGCGACAGTACGCCGACCCGGTGCTGTGGGGCTGGGGCTCCAACTCGCCGGTGGAGCTGTTCGAGCTCACGTACTCCGAGGGCTGGGGCAACTACGCCCAGTACAAGAACGCCGAGGTGGACGCCAATTTGGAAGCGGCCCAGGCGGCGCGCACCGTGGAGGAGAGCTACCCGTTCTACCAGGCGGCCCAGTGGGATGCGGCCACGCAAACCGGCGTGGCGCCCGAGGGGGCGGCCACCTGGGTGTGGCTGGTGAACGTCGACCACCTGTACTTCGAGCGCGAGGGCCTCAAGGTGGCCGAGCAGAAGCCCCACCCCCACGGCCACGGGTGGTCGCTGGTGAACAACATCGATCGTTGGAGCTGGGCTTAAGGAATGACACGGTTCGTTTTGGAACAGATCGGGCGCTTCCTGCTGCTTATGCTGGCGGTGGCGGTAGTGACGTTCGCGCTGGTGAGCCTGTCGCCGGTCGATCCGCTGCAGGCCAATGTGGGCCAGGCGGCGCTGCTGGGCATGAGCGAGGAGAAGCGGGCGGCGCTCGCGGCCTACTGGGGCGCCGACTCTCCCATGCACGAGCGGTTCTTCGCGTGGTTCGGCGACCTTCTGCAGGGCGACATGGGCACCTCGCTGCGCTACAACCTGCCCGTGGTCGACGTCATCGCCTCTCGCGCCTTGAATTCGCTGGCCCTTATGGGTGTCGCGTGGCTTGTGAGCGGCGTGCTCGGCTTTGCCCTCGGCGTGCTCGCTGCCATGAACGAGGGGCGCGCGATTGACCGGGTGGTGAAGGGCTACTGCTTCGTGCTGGCCGCCTCGCCGACGTTCTGGGTGGGGCTTCTGCTGCTTATGGTGTTCGCCGTGGGGCTTCGGTGGTTCCCCATCGGGTTCTCGGTGCCCGTGGGCATGGCGGCCTCCGATGTGACCTTCGCCGACGCCCTGCGCCATATGGCGCTGCCGGCCATCACGTTGTCGCTCGTGGGCGTGGCGAATGTGGCCCTGCACACGCGGGCCAAGGCCATCGACATCATGGCCTCCGACTACATCCGCTTCGCCCGGGCCCGGGGGCTCACGCGCTGGCAGGCCCTGGGCCGCCACGGGCTGCGCAACCTGGCGCTGCCGGCGGTGACGTTGCAGTTCGCCCAGGTGGCCGAGATATTCGGCGGCTCGGTGCTCGTGGAAGAGGTGTTCAGCTACCCGGGCCTCGGCCAGGCGGCGGTGACTGCCGGCCTCGGGGGAGACGTGGCCCTGCTCGCCGGCATCGCCCTCGTGTCGGCGGCTGTCGTGTTCGCCGGCAACCTGGCCGCGAACCTCATCTACGGCCTGGTAGACCCCCGCATGCGCCCCGCAAAGGGGGTCAGGCGATGACCGAGACGACCCTGGCGAGCGCGGTGGCCGCCGCTTCCGAGGCCCCGGTGCTCTCGGTGCCGCGGGCGCGCCGCCTTCCCAACCGCAAGCGCTCGGCGTTTCTCGCTGTGGCGAGCGCGTTCCTGCTGGCCGCCATCGTGGTGGCGGGCCTTCTGCTTGAGCCAGCGGCCCAGGCCACCGATTTCGCCGCGAAGAACCTCGCGCCCTCTCTTGCGCACCCCTTCGGCACCGACTGGATGGGCCGCGACATGCTCTGCCGCACGCTCGCTGGCCTCTCCACCAGCGTGCTTGTGGGGCTGGGGGCCGCGGTGGCCTCATCCCTCATCGCCCTGGTCCTGGCGGCTGCGGCCGCCCTCGGGCCGCGCCGGGCTGACGCCGCGGTCAGCTGGCTCGTGGACCTCATGATGGGCATTCCCCACATCGTGCTGCTCATCCTCATCTCCTTCGCCCTGGGGAAGGGCTTTTGGGGCGTCACCATCGGCGTGGCGCTCACCCATTGGCCGAGTCTCACCCGCGTGCTGCGGGCCGAGATCCTCCAGTGCAAGAGCGCCGGCTACGTGGCCGCGGCGGCGCGCCTGGGGCAGAACCGGCTTGCCATTGCCTGGCGCCATATGGTGCCCTACGTGCTGCCGCAGTTCGTCGTGGGACTCGTGCTGCTGTTTCCCCACGCCATCCTGCACGAGGCCGCCATCACCTTCCTCGGTTTCGGCCTGCCGCCCGAGATGCCCGCCATCGGCATCATCCTCAGCGAGTCCATGGGCTACCTGTCGGCCGGTCTGTGGTGGCTCGCGGTGTTCCCCGGCGCGGCGCTGGTGCTGGTCGTCATGCTGTTCGATGCCGTAGGGGAGAGCCTGAGAAAGCTCGTCGACCCCACCTCGGCCCAGGATTAGGAGGGAAGATGACTTCACACGAAGCGCTCGATCATGCCGCGTCGCCGGTGCACCACCATCATTCCCATGCGGCCGACTCCCGCCATGCCCACGGCCATCATCTGCTGACGGTGGAGGACCTCTCCATCTCCTTCCGCATGTACGAGGAAGGGGAGGGTGACGAAGGCGGTGACCTCGCGGGTGCGGGCGCGGGGGTTGCCTCGGCTGCTGGCAGCGGCCTTCGCCGGTGGGGTCGGGACAGTCGTTTGCATCGCTATTTGGATGCCCCCCAGCGCGAGGTAGAGGTCATCCACGGCTTGTCGCTTTCCGTGCACGAAGGCGAGATTGTGGCCGTGGTGGGGGCTTCCGGTTCCGGCAAGACCCTGCTCGCCGATGCGGTCATGGGGCTGTTCGAGCCCAACGCGTGCGTGCGCGGGCGCATCTGGTTCGACGGCGAGCCCATGGACGCCGCGTCGCTGGCTGCCGAGCGGGGGCGCGGCATCGCGTTTGTGCCCCAGTCGGTGGCGAGCCTCGACCCGCTCATGCGGGTGGGGCGCCAGGTGGAAGGGGCTCCGCGCGGCCGGGGTGCCGCCCGTCGGGCCGATGCCAGCCGCCGCCGTGCGCGCCGCCGCGAGCTCTTCGCCCGCTACGGGCTGGACGAGTCGGTGGCGCGCCTGTACCCCCATGAGCTCTCCGGCGGCATGGCGCGGCGTGTACTGCTGTGCTGCGCCCTTATGGAGTCGCCCAAGCTCATCATCGCCGACGAGCCTACGCCGGGTCTTGATGCGGCGCTGGCTGGCAAGGCCTTGGCCGACTTCCGCGCCTTCGCCGACGAGGGGGGCGGCGTCATGCTCATCACCCACGACATCGAGCTGGCCCTTACCGTGGCCGACCGCGTGGCGGTGTTCCGCGACGGCACCGTGGTGGAGGAGACCGCCGTGGCGAACTTCGCCGCCCCCGATCTGCTCGCCCACCCCTTCACCCGCCAACTATGGCACGCCCTCCCCGAGCACGATTTCGAGGCAGCCTCCCCCGTAGGGCAAGGGCCATGCCCTTGCCGCCCGACCGAGGCGACCTCTTCCGTAGGGCAAGGGCCATGCCCTTGCCGCCCCGCCGACGACGAAGGGACGGGCCCATGCTAGAAGCCCGCAACCTGGCCGCCGCCTTCGAAGGCCGCGTCATCTTCCAGAACCTCGACCTTGCCGTGGCTCCCGGCGAGCGCGTGCACGTGGCCGCCCCCTCGGGCGCCGGCAAGACCACGCTGGCCCGCATCCTCGCCGGCTATGCGGCGCCGGCGGCGGGGGAGGTGCTCGTCGACGGCGTGCCGTTGCCCCGGCGCGGCCCGTGCCCCGTGCAGCTCATTGGCCAGCACCCGGAGCATACCCTGGACCCGCGCCTGCGCATGGAGGCCAGCCTGCGCGAAGCCCTTCAGGCAACGCGAGGTGAGACAGCGCCCCGGAGGGGTGTCTCATTTTCGCGACGATTTTCCGCGCAGAGCGCCGAGGGGGCCCCTGAAAATGAGACACCCCTCCGGGGCGCTGTTTCACGGGGAGGCGCCACCGCCTTCGATGCCGAAACCGAGGTGCTGCTGAGCGCCCTCGGCATCCAGCGGCGCTGGCTCACGCGCTACCCCCATGAACTCTCCGGCGGCGAGCTTCAGCGCTTCTGCATCGCCCGCGCCCTGCTCGCGAACCCGCGCTACCTCATCGCCGACGAGATATCCACCATGCTCGACGCCCTCACCCAGGCCCAAATATGGTCCGTGCTGTTGCAAGAAGCCGAACGCCGCAACCTCGGTCTCATCCTCACCACCCATTCCCCAGCCCTAGCCGCCCGCCTCGCCACCCGCACCGTGGTGCTGCCTGCCGTCCGTGGATAGTTCGTGAACGGGCGCTTGTCAAATGGGGGGGTAAGCCGTATCATAGGCAATTGCTGTTTTCGCCGCACTGTGCGAGCAGTGCTTGCGTATAGAGAATGAAAGTACAAGAAGGAGTTCCATTTCATGGCAGTCAAGATTCGCCTCGCCCGCCACGGCGCCAAGAAGCGCCCGTACTACCGCATCGTCGTCGCCGACTCGCGCTCCCCGCGCGACGGCCGCTTCATCGAGGAGGTGGGCCGCTACAACCCCTGCACCCACCCGCACCTGATCCAGTTCGACATGGAGAAGGTCGATCGCTGGCTGGCCGACGGCGCCCAGCCCACCGAGCGCGTGCAGAAGCTGCTCGCGATTGCCCGCGAGAACGCCTAACCTATGGGCGAGCTGACTGAGAATCTCGCCGGGCTGGCCGACGCCATCGTGCGCCCCTTGGTGGATGCGCCCGATGACCTGGAAGTTACCGCCTTCGAAACCGAGGACGGCAATGTCATGGTGGAGATTCGCGTGGCCGCCGACGACGCCGGCAAGGTGATCGGCCGTCAGGGTCGCGTCATCAAGGCCATCCGCACGCTGGCCCGCGCCGCCGCCTCGCGCTCGGGCAAGCTCGTCGATGTGGAACTCATCGACTAAATGCGCGGTTGGGTCGATATCGCCTATCTGGCGAAACCGAAGAATCTGAACGGAGGGCTCGTCGCACGGGGTGCGGCGGGCCTTCCGCTTGTGCTGAGGGAGGGGCTCGCCCTTGCCGTGGTGCCCCCGCAGACCGATGCCCCGCGCACCCTCACGGTAACGCGCGTGGAAGAGCGCACCGAGGCCGAGGCACTCGTGTTCTTCCGGGAGGTGCCCGACCTTTCCACGGCCGAGCGCCTGGGCGGCTGCCGGCTGCTCGCCCGCGAGGATGCGGCGGACCTGTCGGTGCTGGAAGAGGCCGCCGAGCTGCCCGACTGGGAGGGCTGGCGCCTGCTTGACGCCGACGGAACCGAAGTGGGGGAGGTGGCCGCTATCGACGAGCGCGCCAGCCAGCCCCTCATCACCGTGCGCCGCCCGAACGGCGAGGCGGCCCTCATCCCCCTGGCCGAAGAGCTTCTGGAAGAGGTGGACGAAGAAGCGCGCCTCATCCGCATGCGCATCCCCGCCGGCCTGCTGGACCTGTGAGGCAGTGCCCCGGAGGGGTGTCTCATGTTCCGATGGTCGTGCGGCACGTTCGTGCAGTGGCGGATACTGAACATGAGACACCCCTCCGGGGCACTGTCTCACTGAGGAGAACCCCATGATCATCGAGACGCTTTCCACGTTTCCCCACATGTATGATTCCGTCATGGGGGAGTCCATGATGAAGCGCGCCCAGGAGAAGGGCATCCTGCAGTTTCGCGCCCACGACCTGCGCGACTGGACCCACGACCGTCACCGCACCACCGACGACGATCCCTACGGCGGCGGCGCCGGCCTCGTCATGAAGTGCGAGCCCATCTTCGAAGCGGTGGAGGATATCTTGGGGATAGAAATCCCGGAATGCGAAAGCACCTCAACCAAGGCAAAGTCCGGCGGGGACACGGGGTGCCCTGACCGAGCGAGTTCCGCAGCGACTGAAACAGCCCAGTGGGCTGTTTCACCAAGCGAGGACTGTCTGAGCGAATCAGGGTACCCCGTGGCCCCGCCCCCGGGAGGCTCTCAGCCCTCACGCCCGAAAATCGTCTTCCTCGCTCCGCAGGGCCGCACCTTCGACGACGCCTATGCCGACGAGCTGGCCGCCGAGGAGCACCTGCTGTTCATCTGCGGCCACTACGAGGGCATCGACGAGCGCGTCTACACCCTGGCCGACCACGTCATCTCGCTGGGCGACTACGTGCTCACGAGCGGCGAGCTGGCCAGCATGATCGTCATCGATGCCACGGTGCGCAAGCTGCCCGGCGTGCTGGGCGCGGCCGACGGGGCGGCCGACGAGTCGTTCACCAGCGGCCTTCTGGAGTACCCCCAGTACACGCGCCCCGCCACGTTCCGCGGCATGGACGTGCCCGAGGTGCTGCTGTCGGGCAACCACGCCGCCATCGCCCGTTGGCGCCGCGAGCAGTCCCTCGCGCGCACTGCCGCCGCCCGCCCCGACCTGCTGGAAGCCTTCCGCGCGGCCGGCCGCCTTACCCCCGCTGACCAGAAATTTCTGTTGTCTTGCGAAGTCGCTGGTTCGCCGCGATGCGAAGGGGTATCATAGCGTTTCCAAGAAAGTACGCACGCTCGGAAGGGGTCAAGACACCGATGTACCAACGCGATTACGCCGGGTACCCGCCAACCGTGCCGACTCCTCCCGCGCCACCCGAGCCCTCCCGCGCCTTCGGCATGCTGCGCACCGTCATCAGCGTGCTCGTGCTCGTGGCGCTCGTGGTGGTGCTCTCCTGGGGCCTGCGCACCTTCGTGTTCCAGGCCTACGAGATTCCCTCGGGCTCCATGGAAGCCACCATCATGCCCGGCGACATGGTCTTCTCCGAGAAAATCACCTACTATTCCAGCGACCCGCAGCCCGGCGACATCGTCACCTTCGAGGATCCGGACCCCGAGCACGCCGGCCGCATCCTCATCAAGCGCGTCATCGCCACCGGCGGCCAGACGGTGGATCTGCAGGACGGCCGCCTCTACGTCGACGGCGTGCTGCAGGACGAGCCCTACACCCGCGGCGAGCCCAGCTACCCGCTCACGCCCTACTACGGCACCGAAATCGAGTACCCCTACACGGTGCCCGAGGGCGGCCTGTGGGTCATGGGCGACAACCGCACCAACTCGCAAGATTCGCGCTATTTCGGCGCCATCAAGAAGTCCAGCGTCACCGGCAAGGCCATCTTCATCTACTGGCCCCTGTCCCAGGTAGGACCGCTCTAGGCGCACCCGTACGGTTTGAAGGCGCGGCGCCCGCGGGCGCCGCGCGCTAAGCAGAAAAGGAGAGTCATGGCCACCGAGAACGTTGCCGCCGCCGCAGCCGACGCGCTGCCCCCCACCTTCCAGGACGTCATCATGAACCTGCAGCGCTACTGGGCGTCTGTGGGCTGCGTGGTGCTCCAGCCCTACGACAACGAGGTGGGCGCCGGCACCAACGCCCCGGCCACCACGCTGCGCTCGCTGGGGCCGGATACGTGGCGCACCTGCTACGTGCAGGGCTGCCGCCGCCCCACCGACGGCCGCTACGGCGAGAACCCCAACCGCGGGCAGTTCTACTACCAGTTCCAGGTGCTCATCAAGCCCTCGCCCCACAACATCCAGGACCTGTACCTGGGCAGCCTCGAGGCCATCGGCATCGATGTTTCGGCCCACGACGTGCGCTTCGTGGAAGACGACTGGGAGAGCCCGACGCTCGGCGCCTGGGGCCTCGGCTGGGAAATCTGGATCGACGGCATGGAGGTCACCCAGTTCACCTACTTCCAGCAGGTGGGCGGCTTCGAATGCGACCCGGTGCCTGTGGAAATCGCCTACGGCCTTGAGAGGTTGACCATGTTCGTCCAGGGCGTGGACAACATGTACGACATCGTGTGGGCCCGCGGCGAGGATGGCGTCACCTTCACCTACGGCGACGTGTACCTGGAAAACGAGCGCGAGTACTCCGCCTACAACTTCGAGGTGGCCGACACCGATTTCCTGTTCCAGGAGTTCGCCGACCGCGAGATCGAGTGCCTGCGCACCCTGCGCGCGGGGCTGCCGCTGCCGGCCTACGACTCGGTGCTGAAGTGCTGCCACGCCTTCAACCTGCTCGATGCCCGCGGCGTCATCTCGGCTACCGAGCGCATGGCCTACATCCTGCGCGTGCGCACGCTCGCCAAGGCCTGCTGCGCCTCCTACATGAAGAACGTGGTGGGGGTGGAAGTGGCCGAGGCCGACCTCGAGGCGGTGCTAGCCGCTGGGCTGCCCGAGGAGCCCGCCGAGGAGCCCGAGAAGGCGCCGAACGTGGTGCCCGCCGTGCAGACGCCGGCGCAGAGCCCCTGCGCCTCGGCAAAGGCCGCCGACCAAACTGAACGCGCCTTCGAATTCGTGACCCTGCCCGACGCCACCGATGAGGAGGCCTAACGCCATGACCGCTACCGCAACCCTCGCCTTCGAAATCGGCACCGAGGAAATTCCCGCCTTCGATTTGAAGCGCGCCACCGAGCAGCTGGCCG
>CAJUSP010000012.1 GCA_910589165.1 uncultured Adlercreutzia sp. | reverse complement strand
AATTCCTGGTTTGGGCCTTTATTGCCACTTGACAATGTTCTACTCATATTAAAAAAGAGCCCCGGAACTGGGGCTCAAGAATTCATGGTGGTCGCGGAGGGATTTGAACCCCCGACCTTGTGCTTGTAAGGCACCTGCGCTCCCGCTGCGCCACGCGACCGGATGCGCGATCACTCGCGCGAAGTGGTATTGTGCCACATTCGGTTCAGACGCGCAAATAGAATACCGGGGCATCCGAGACGAATCAAAGGTGAGGAGCCTTGAGTGAGACAGTGCCCCGGAGGGGTGTCTCACTCGCCGCAGGCGACCGCGCTAGAACTCTCGCTTCTCGTAGAGCTTTGCAGCTACGAACGCGCTCACCACGTACAGGACGGCCGCCGCAAGCAGCGCACCGCCAACGACAATCGTCCCGTGCAGCGCATCGCCCGTCACCCAGGCGCTCCACTCGGCCAGAACACCGCTTGAAAGCGGCGTGTCCAAAGCCGCGACACCGAACGCCATGGCAACCACCACCACGAGCGGCACGAACCGCGTTGCCTTCGTCATACCGAACCGCGCCATAAGCGGCAAGGCCACCGCCGCGCCCAACAGGAACACGGTCAACGTGAGCGCCGTGCTGGCCAGCAGGGCCTCGGGCGGATTCTGGGCAGCCGAAAGCCCCGATGCCCAGGCTGCTCCGTCGCCCATCACGCCCACCGCCAGCATCACGAGCGCCCCCATGATCAGGCCGCCCACCGCTGCCGCCACGGCCACCACGGCCGTGCTGCCGTAACGGCCGAACACCACCTGGCGGCGCGTCAGCGGCAGCGTGAGCCGGAAACGCTCCCAGCCGTTCTGCTCGTCGAGCGATCCCACCGAAAACAGGTACATGAACGGCACCATGGCCCCCACGGCCGCCGCCGCGCCGACCACCGTGTCCATAGCCCAGGCCATGACGACGCCCACCACAGCCAGGATGCCGACCATTTGCAGAAGCGCGTTCTTCATCACGCAGAAGTCGGAAATCATCATCGCTTTCATCGGTTCTCCCCTCTCAGGCGCAGTGCCATGTAATCCTCGATGGAAGCGCGCTCCACGGCAATATCCGGAAAAGCACGCCCGAAGGCGAAGCGGTCGGGCACGAGCAGGTCGGTATGGTAGCCATGCTGGGCGAAGAAGGCCTCGCCCGGCGCGATGAATCCGCTTTCCAGCACCGCCTCCAGCTCGGCGGCGCGGCAGCGCGCCACGCCCGCCGTATCGGCAATAGCTTCCTTTGGCAGGTCGAACACGACAGCGCCCTCATCGATGCACACCACCGTGTCGGCGATCTTCTCCAAATCCGACGTGATGTGGGTGCTCATGAGAATGCCGTGGCGCCCGTCTTCCATGAACGCCCGCAGCAGGTCGAGCACCTCCTCGCGGGCCATGGGGTCGAGCCCCGCCGTGGCCTCGTCGAGCACGAGTAGCTCCGGGTCGTGGGCCAGGGCGAAGGCCAGCGTCAGCTTCATGCCCATGCCACGGGAAAGCTCGCTCACCTTCTTCTTGGGCGCCAGGCCGAAGCGCTCGCAGAGCTCCCCGTATACGCCCGCGTCCCACCCGGGATAGGCGGCCCGCCCGATGGTGCCGACTCCCTTCACCGTGCAGGTGCTGGGGAAGGCACAGGTGTCGAAGACCACGCCGATGCGCGCCTTCAGCCCATCGAGGGCCGCCGAGCCCGCGCGCACCGGCTCGCCCAGCAGCTCCACGGTGCCGCCGTCGGCCTCAATGATGCCGAGCAGCGCCTTCAGCGTCGTCGTCTTGCCGGCGCCATTGGCACCCACGAACCCCACGACGGCCCCTGGCTCCACCGCCAGGCTCACACCGCGCAGGGCGAAATCGTCGTAGCGCTTCTCCAAGTTCTCTATCTTTATCAAGTGTTCCATGCTCTCAGTCCTCCAGCAGCGCATCGAGCATCTGGTGCAGCTCGGCGGCCTCAACCCCCGCCTCCTGCGCCGCCGCCACGGCGCGCCCGAGGGCGGCCTCGATCTGGCGCAGGCGCTCCTCGTGCAGAAGCTCGAGGTTCCCGCCGGCCACGAAGGTGCCCTTGCCCTGCACCGTTTCGATGAACCCGGCCGCCTCCAGCTCCTGGTAGGCGCGTTTGGTGGTAATGACGCTGATGCGCAACTCGTTGGCCAGCGAGCGAATGGAAGGCAGAGCCTGCCCCTCCGTCAGCTCGCCGCTCATGATGGCAGCCTTCACCTGCGAGGCAATCTGCTCGTAGATGGGGCTGCTGCTTCCGTTTGCTATGACAATGTCCAAAATTCCTCTTTCGCGGGCCCGTCGACCCCATAGTGTATATACGCTACATGCACAGTATATATACACCTATACACACTCGTCAACTGAGTTCTGGAGAAACGTTGAATGGCTTGCATTGGTATGATTTCGGACTATACTTTCAGTCCGAAATCATACCTTATCGAAAGCGAGAACACCGTGACCACCCCTCAGCCCTGCGACGCCATCCGCGCCGTACAGGCCATCACCGACCTCTACCATCGCGAAAACGAGATCTACCACCTGGCCGCTCGCAAGACGAACCTTTCCGAAACGGCCCTCCTTGTTCTGTACGACCTCACCGAGGAAGACGGCCTTACCCAAAAGCAGCTGTGCCTGGGCAACGGCCTCTCGAAGCAGACGGTGAATTCCGCTGTGAAGCGCATGGCCGAGGAGGGCTACCTGCGCGTGGAAAACTGCGGACGCTCCTCGCGGCTGTGGCTCACCGACTACGGGCGGGCCTTCGCCCGCGAGCACGTGGAGCCGGTTCGCGCTGCCGAGCAAGAGGCCATGGGCACGCTTTCCCCTGACGAGCAGGCCGATCTCGTCCGCCTCTACGGCGCCTACGTGAGCGCCCTCAGCGACGCCATCGCCAAGCTCTAGCAACACCCCGACCCTGCACCCTTAAGGAACCTGTTATGTCTGTCGATATGTCGAAGCACTTCACTACCAGTGCGCTTATCAAATTCACGCTGCCCACCATGGCCATGATGATCTTTACCTCGTGCTACACCATTGTGGACGGCTTCTTCGTCTCGAACTACGCCGGCAAAACGGCCCTGGCCGCCGTGAACCTGATTTTCCCTGCGGTGATGATCCTAGCCTCTACGGGCATGATGATCGGCACCGGCGGCAGCGCGCTCGTGGCCAAAACCCTCGGCGAGGGCAACGCGCCGCGAGCGCGGCGCTACTTCACGCTGCTCGTCATTTTCGCTTTCGCCATCGGCTCGGTGCTCGCCATCGGCGGCTGGTTCTTCATGGAGCCGGCGGCCACTATGCTGGGCGCCACCGGGCAGATGCACGCTGACGCGTCGCTTTACGGCCGCATGATGATGATCTCGCTGCCGTTCTTCATTCTGCAGTACGCCTTCCAGAGCTTCTTCGTGGCCGCGGGCAAGCCGAAGCTGGGCTTCCTCGTCATCGTCATCGCCGGCGTCACCAACATCGTGCTGGATTTCCTGTTCGTGGGCGCCTTTGGCTGGGGCCTACCGGGCGCGGCGCTCGCCACCAACATCGGCGAGTTCCTCGGCGGCCTCATCCCCGTGCTGTACTTCATGCGCAAGCGCGACACCCCCCTGTACTTCGCCCGCCCGCACCTGCGCTGGCACGTCATCGGCAAGGCCTGCGTGAACGGCTCGTCGGAGATGGTCACGAACATCGCCATGAGCCTGGTGGGCATCTTGTACAACTGGCAGCTTCTGCGCTACATCGGCGAGGACGGCGTAGCGGCCTACGGCGTCATCATGTACACCGCCATGATCTTCTCGTCTATCTTCATGGGCTATGCCATTGGGTCGTCTCCCCTGCTCAGCTTCCAGTTCGGCGCCCGCAATCGCACCGAGATGCGCTCGCTTTTGTGGAAGAGCCTAGGGCTGATCGCCGTGGCCAGCGTGCTCATGTTTCTAGCCGGACAGGAGCTGGCCGAACCGCTTTCAGCCATCTTCGTCAGCTACGATCCCGAGCTGTTGGCCCTAACCACCAAGGCCTACCGCCTGTACGCCCTGTGCTTCCTGCTGATGGGCTTCGCCATCTATGCCTCGGCGTTCTTCACCGCGCTCAACAACGGCGTGGTGTCGGCCATCATCTCGTTTCTGCGCACGCTCGTGTTCCAGGTGGCGGCGGTCATCATTCTGCCGAAGCTGTTCGGCATCGACGGCATCTGGCTGTCGGTCACCGTCGGCGATGCTTTGGCCGTAGCCGTAGCGGCGGCGTTCATGATCGCCCTCTCCGGCCGCTACGGCTACCGCAAATACCCCAAGGGGATGGAACGCAGCTCAGCTAAGTAAGAGCCCAGAGCGATACGGGGTGGTGCTCACCAAGCGAGTTCCGCAGCGACGGGAAATGTCCAGTGGACATTTCCCCAAAGCGAGGACTGTCTGAGCGACTGAGCACTACCCCGTAGCGCGATCCCAGGTGACTCCCAACTAGACGCTGTCGGCCCGCAGCGCTTCCACGACGTTGTCGGCCTTGCAGCGGTGCATGCCGTAGGCCACCGAGATGCCCATGGCGGCGGCCGTCATGATAAGCGCCAACCCCACGTAGGTCCACGGCAGCTGGAAGGGCAGACCGCTCATGGATTGGGTCACCGCCGAGTACAGCAGCCACGACACCGCAAGCGAAACCAGAAGCCCGGGCACGAGGCCCGCCACACCGAAGCTGGCACACTCGTCCATGATCATGCGGCGGAACTGGCGGTTCGAAAGCCCCACCGACTTCATGACGGCGAACTCGCGGCGGCGCAGAATGAGGCTGTTCGTCACCGTGTTGAACACGTTCGCCATGGCGATAAGCGCCAGGATAACGGTGAACAGCAGGCAGAACACGTTCACCACCATGGCCAGCTGTTGCGTGGCATCCGTCTGTGCTACCAAGTCGTTGTAGGAGTAGAAAGCCATCTCGTAGGGACCGTCGTGGAAGAACTCGCCGCCGCGGGTGGCCAGCTCCTCGGCCAGGGCCTCGTGGTCGCCATCCGCCGAGTCGAAGTAGCTCGTGAAGATGGGAGCCTCGCCGCCGAGGCTTTGGGTGGCCGCCAGGGATTCGGGCACGATGAGCATAACACCGGAGCCGGGGCCACCCAGAAGCGCGGGCACCTTATCGGTGACGGCCGCCACCTCCACCGGCACCGTGGCCAACTCCACATCGTCGAGGGTGAGCGACTCATTGACGTCGGTCGCGTCGTTTTCGTCGCGCACGTAGGGCTGAAGCATGCACGTCGCCTCGGCGGTCGCATCCACATTGTAGGCCACCCCAATGTGGGCCGGGCGCCCCTCGTAGGCCGCAGCCGCTACCACCTCGATAGTGCCTGGCTCGCGCAGAATGTCGAGCAGCTGGTACACATTGCCGTTATTGCCGTAGCCCTGGGCCAGGGCGATGGCGCGCGGGTGCTCGCCGTCGCGGAAGTCGGCCGGGCTCAGACCGAGGCCTTGGGCGTAGGCGTCGAAGGCCTCGTCGTCCAGGTACAGCACGGATCCGGTGGTGCCATAGCGCCCGTCGGCCATCGGGCCGCCGTCGATGCCGCCTTCGATGCGGAAGGCGTCGCCCACCATGGATTCGGGCAGCGCCATGGCCGCATCGCTGCGCAGCAGCCAGCCGATGCCCTGGGCCCCGCTGCTTTCGGCCAGGTAGTCGTAGGCCTTCGAGAACTCCGCCGCCTCGGAAGCGAACCGCTCGTTGAGCCCCGCCAGCACCGAAGCGGCCGTCACGGGCTCGGCATGAGACAACCGACCGTCTGATCTGTCTCCTTTTTCACCGGCCGGGTCCGCCGATTCGCCCGAGCCCCCATCTTCCGAACCAGACGGCTGGCTGTCTCCTTCCGAATGAGACAAGTCAGACGGTTGGCTGTCTCGCTCGGTCGAGAACTCGGCGGTTACCGACACCTCGCCGGGTGCTTCGCCGCCGGACGCCACGCCCACGAGCGAGCCGAGGAACACGTTGAGGGACCCGGCCGTCATCAGCAGCACGATGGCCAGGGCCAGCGACACCGAGGCCGCCCGCCCCTTGGCCGTGCCGCGCTTGCGATTGATGCGGGCGAGCTTTCCGCCCACGCCGAACAGGCGATCCACCACACCGCCGGTCTTCCATAGCGTGCCGGTGCGCGCCGCCTTCGCCGCTGCCTTCGCCCCCTTCTTGGACACCCTCTGCGCACCGGCGTTGCGCAGGGCGTCGATGACGTTCACGCGGCTGGCGCGCTTGGCGGGAATCCACACGGACACGAGCACCGTAACGAGCGTCAGCGCCGCCGCAGCCACCAGAGCCGTTCCGTTGGGCGCCACGCAGAATCCCACCGCCGCATTGCCCGCCAAGTTGGAAATGGCCGGCCCCAGCAGCGCGAAGGTGACCGCGCAGCCGGCGAGACCCACCACAAGCCCCAACGGAATGCCAATGAGCGCCACCACGCAGCCCTCGAGCACCACGGCCCGGCGCAGCTGCCGACGCGACGCGCCCACCGAGGACAAAAGTCCGAACTGGCTGATACGCTCGGCCACCGAGATGTTGAAAGCGTTGAAGATAAGCGATACACAGGCGCCGGCGATAACCATAGCCAGCACGGCCACAATGCCGAAGAAGGTGCTCCAAATAGAGGAATCGCTGGTCACGCCCATGTAGCGCAGCATGGCCGAATGCAGCACCACGTGGTCGTTAGGGAACAGCTCCTCGGCGCAGGCCAGCACCTGGTCGGAGTTCTCCATGCCAGCCATGGTGAGGAACACCTCGCCGAAGCCGTCGGTTTCCGGCTCGTCCACGGTCACGCCGGCCGTACCTACCCCAGTGGATAGCGTGTAGCCCAGGCGGTTGTAGAAGCCTACCACGGTGTAAGTGCGCTCGCGCTCGTTCACCAGCTGCTCGTTGAAGATGCCACCGTCCTGGGTCGCCTCCAGGTAGCCAATGGACGAGTTGAGCCGTGTGCCGTCGACGATCTCAACGGTCGTAGGGTCCACGTTATAAGCCGTCCCGTAGGCCGCCTCCATGGAACCCTCCGACGCCGTGGCCATCTCCCCGGGCACGAGCACCGCCTCGCGGTCGCCCACGGAAAGCGTGAGGGTGTCGCCTAACGACACGCCGCCGTAGTCTTTCCACGTGGCGAACAGCATGATCTCGCCCGGGTTCTCGGGCATGCGCCCCTCGCTCGGGTGAATGCCGGCGATGTCCTCGGCGGCGCCCGACACCGACAGAATGGGCATGTAGATGCCCAGCTTCTCCTGCTGGGCCTCGGTGAGCGCAGCGAATCCGGCATCCTCGAGCGTGGCCACGCCAGTAACGCGCGGGTCATCGGTAGCCCGAGCGATATCGCCCTCGGACGCCGCCATGTCGCCCACTTCCGCATAGGCCATCCACGTGCCCGCGTTGGCCGCCTCGGAGCGGTACAGGTAGTCGGTGAAGGAGAAGTAGGTAGTGAGCACCGCCGTCAGCAGCGCGGCGGCTAGGGCCACGCCGGCGATAGTGACCGCCGTGCGCACGCGGTTCGCCTTAAGCGAGTGCAGGGTGAAGTTCGTCATGGCGTTCATCGGCGGATCCTCTCGTCGCGCACGATGCGGCCGTCCTCCACGGCGATGATGCGGTCGGCAGCCAGGGCAATTTCCTCGTCATGAGTGATGACGATCATGGTCTGGCCGAACTCGCGGTTGGAATCGCGCAGAAGCTGCATGATCTCGGCGGAGTTGCGGGTGTCCAGGTTGCCCGTGGGCTCATCGGCGAGCACCACCGCCGGCGCGTTCATGAGCGCACGCCCAATGGCCACGCGCTGCTGCTGACCGCCGGAAAGCTGGCTGGGCAGATGCCCCTCGCGGCCGCGCAGGCCCAGCTTGTCCAAAAGCCCGTCGAGCCGATCGCGGTTCACCGCGCGCCCGTCCAGGGCCACGGGCAGCGTCATGTTCTCCACCACGTTCAGCACCGGCACCAGGTTGTAGAACTGGTACACGAGCCCCACCTCGCGGCGACGGAATACCGCCAACTCCTCATCGGAGCGCGCATACACGTCGGATCCGTTCAGCAGCACGTGGCCCGCCGTGGGCCGGTCCACCCCGCCGATAAGATGCAGCAGCGTCGATTTCCCCGAGCCCGAAGACCCCACGATGGCCACGAACTCGCCCTCGCTCACGCTGAAGGAAACGTCGTCGAGCGCCCGGGTAGCGGCCTCGCCCTCTCCGTAGATTTTCGTCAAATGGCTGACGGTCAGAATATCCATGCCCCAAGCCTTTCTCCCACTAGGTCCAATCTACGGAACCAGTATGGCGGGGCCGAATTGCCCCTCCCTAACACGCCCATTACGATAGCGTAAGAAAGGGAGTCGAGAAAGCATGCCGCGTTGCGCGGGCTTTCGGAATACCAGTTTTGGTAATCACACTACGAGCTTCGGGAAGGCTATTTCGAAGCGGGCGCCGCCGGTGGGGTTGTTGGCGGCGCGCAGGGTGCCGCCTTGGGCCGAGACGAGGGCTTGGGCGAGCGAGAGGCCGATGCCGAAGCCGGCGGGTTGGCGCACGTTCTCGGCAGCCTCGGGCGCCACTTCGCCCTGGGTGCCGCGATAGAAGCGGTCGAAGATGCGCGGCAGGTCGTCGGGGGCGATGCCGGGGCCGGTGTCGCTGACGACGATGGTGGTGGCCAGGGCGTCCTCGCGGGCAACTACCGTGACAGTGCCGCCGGGAGGCGTGTGCTCCATACAGTTCTTCGCGATGTTCTCCACGGCCTCGGCAGTCCAGGGGGCGTCGCCCCGGAAGACGGCGGCCTCGTCCACGTCCAGCACGAGGGCCACATCGCGCAGGTCCATGGCAGTGGCCAGGGGCGCCATGGCCCGACGCACCACCTCGGCCGCGCGCACCTCGCGTCGCTCCACGTGCATGGCGCCGGCATCCACCTTCGCTATTTTCAGCAGCGTGGTCACGAGCCACGACACGCGTTCGATCATGGCCTCCAGCTCGCGCACGGCGCGCTTGCGCTCGCGGTCGCTTTCAGCCCGCTCCACCGCCGGCAGCATGAGGGTGATGGCCGTGAGCGGCGTGCGAATCTGGTGCGACACGTCAGCCAGGGCATCGGCCAGGGCGTTGCGCTCGGCAGCCAGCGATTCGCTCGTGCGGGCCAGGCGCGCGGTCATCTTCCCCAGCTCGTTGGCAAGCACCGCCACATCGCCCTCGCGGCAGTTCGAGAAATCGACCCGGCGGCCGGAATGGAGCACCTCGTCGATCTCCGCGGTCAGGCGGCGGATTTGCCGATGGCGGTAGAGGGATACGGCCAGGAAGAAGGCGAAGGCCGCGGCGCCGCAGGCGAGCACCCAGGGCTTTGCCTCGGTGGGGGCCAGCAGCGCGAGGACGATGACGATCGCCGCAAGCCCGGCGCACTGGCGGATGAGTGTGGAAGCGGAGCTCATTTACTCCCCTACTTTGTAGCCGAGGCCGCGGACGGTGACGATGAGGCTGGGCGCCGAAGGGTCGGTCTCCACCTTCTCGCGCAGGCGCTTCACGTAGACGTTCAGCGCGTTGTCGGACACGTATTCCCCAGCGCTGTCCCAAATGGCGTCGCGCAGGTTTTCGCGGGTGACCAGCTTGCCCTTGTGCTGGAAGAAGTACAGCAGCAACCGGTACTCGAGGGCCGAGAGAAACACTTCCGCGCCCCCTTTGGTCACGGCTGCCGAGGCCACGTCGAGCCGCACATCGCCGACGGAAAGCACGTTTTCCGCCGGGTTGGCGCGCCGAAGCGCCCCGCGAATGCGCGACACCAGCTCGCGAGCGCGGAAGGGCTTGGCGATGTAGTCGGCCGCCCCCATGTCGAGGCCGGCCACGGTGGAATACTCGTCGTCGGAAGCCGTCAGGAAGATGACCGGCATATCGGGGGCCGTCTCGCGGGCGGCAGCGCACACGGCGAACCCGTTTCCCTGGGCGAGCGTCACATCAAGCAGCGCAATGTCGAAGGACTCGGCCGCCAGCGCCGCACAGGCCCCGTCCTGGGTGGCCCGCGCCCGCACCTCGAACCCCTCGCTTTCCAAAAGGTCGGTCAGCGCCCGCACGATGGCGTTGTCGTCTTCCACCAAAAGCACCCGCATGGCTCATCCTTTCTCGCTGCGCCCATCATAGCGAAAGGACTGCCCCCAGCGAAGAAGGTTTCCCGAAATGCCGCCCCGCCTTACGGAAGCGTAATAGGTGAGACGGCGCCCCGGGGCGCCGTCTTAGGCGAGGTGCTCGGCGACGACGTCGACGAGGCGGCGGGCTACGTCGCGCTTGCTCATGAGGGGCAGCAGCACCTCGTCATGGGCGGTGACGAGCCACACTTCGTCGTCGTCAGTGCCGAAGGCGAGGCCGTCGCCCACCTGGTTGGCCACGATCATGTCGGCGTGCTTCTTGTCCAGCTTCGCGTGGGCGTTCATAAGCACGTCGTTGGTTTCCGCGGCGAAGCCCACCACGTACTGGCCCGGGCGCTTCGTGGCCGCCAGCGTCGCCAGGATGTCGGGGTTCTCGGTGAGGGCCACGTTGGCGAGCGCCACATCGTCGCGCCCCTTCTTCAGCTTGCGGTCGGCCGGGTTGGCCGGGCGCAGGTCAGCCACGGCAGCGGCGAAGATGGCGGCGTCGGCGGCGAGGAAGGCCTCGGAGGCAGCAGCCAGCATATCGCGGGCCGTCTTCACAGGCACCACCTCGACACCGGCGGGGGCGGGTTGAGCCACCGGGCCGGACACGAGCACCACCCGCGCGCCCAAGGCCGCGGCGGCTTCGGCGATGGCGTAGCCCATCTTGCCCGAGGAGTAGTTGGAAATGTAGCGCACCGCGTCGATGGGCTCCACCGTGGGGCCCGCCGTCACGAGCACGGTCTTGCCGGCCAGGGCGCCGGCCGGCGTGGTGGCCGCGCCATCGGCGACGGCGGCGGGAAGGGGGGCGGCAGCCGTCGGTTGCGCGGCGGAGGGCACAGCGGGATCGGCCTCGGTTGGGCGGCAAGGGCATGGCCCTTGCCCTACGGGGACGTCGCCAGCAGCGGCAGCTTCGGAGCGGGCTTGCTCTAGCTGGGCCATTACCTGGGGGAAGGGGATCTCGCCATCGCGCTCGCAGGCCTCGCGCAGGGCATCGACGCCCACGGCCTCGGCCAGGGCGGCCAGGGTGTGGCGCACCACCACCGCCGGGTCGGCCAAGCGCCCGCGGCCCACGTCGCCGCAGGCCAGATAGCCCGAATCGCCCTCGATAAGGCGTACGCCGCGCTCGCGGAGGGCAGCCATGTTCTGTTGGGTCGGCGCCGCCTCGTACATATGCACATTGCAGGCCGGCGCCATCACCAGCGGCGCCGTGCAGGCCAGCGCCGTGGAGGAAAGCAAATCATCGGCGATGCCATGGGTCACCTTCGCCATCACGTTCGCCGTGCAGGGGGCAATGAGGAACAGGTCGCACTCCTCGGCCAAAGTGATGTGGGGAATGGGGTCGGCCGGGTCGTCGCCGAAGCACACCGCCACCGGCTCGTGGGAGAGGGCCGAGAACGTGAGCGGCCCCACGAAGTCGGCTGCCGATTCGGTCATGACCACCTTCACCGCCACGCCCGCCTTCTGCAGCCCGCGCAAAATCTCGCAGGCCTTGTACGCGGCAATGCACCCGGTAATCCCCAACAAAACGAGCGGGCGTTCCTTCGACATAGATCCTCCTAGCGTTCGTCTTCCGCCCATTATACGCAACTCCGCCCTGCCACAGCCGTGAGACAGCACCTGTCTCACCCTCGCGGGCGGCCCGGCTCGACCGAACGTTTCCCCATTCTTCCCGCAACGGCGATCTTTCGCTTTAGCACGCTAAAGGTAGGGGTATGCTGAAAGCGCCTACAGAAAGGAGCCACCGTGTACAAGATCCACTGCCTGAACAACATTTCGCCCGAGGGCCTGGCCCTGCTGACCGACCAGTACGAGCTGACCGACAACGTCGAAGAGGCCGACGCCATCCTCGTGCGCTCCGCCGATATGCACGACATGGCCATTCCCGCGAACCTGAAGGCCGTCGCCCGTGCCGGCGCCGGCGTGAACAACATCCCGCTCGACAAGTTCGCCGAGGCTGGCATCGCCGTATTCAACACGCCGGGCGCCAATGCCAACGCCGTGAAGGAGCTCGTGCTCGCCGGCATGCTGCTGGCCAGCCGCGACATCATCGGCGGCGTGGCCTGGGTGCGCGACAACGCCGACGACGAGAACGTGGGCAAGGCGGCCGAGAAGGCGAAGAAGCAGTTCGCCGGCGGCGAGATTATGGGCAAGACGCTCGGCGTCATCGGGCTGGGCGCCATCGGCGCGAAGGTGGCTCAGGCCGCCGAGGCCCTGGGCATGACGGTCATCGGCTACGACCCGGCCATGGACGAGATTACCGTGCACGAGAAGATTTCCCCGACGGTGGAGTTCGCCGACTTGCCGAAGGTGCTCAAGGAAAGCGACTTCATCACCATCCACGTGCCGGCACTGCCCGCCACCAAGGGCATGATCGGCGCCGACGCCATCGCGAGCATGAAGGACGGCGTGGTGTTCCTGAACTTCTCCCGCGACGTGCTCGTGGACGACGCCGCCATGGCCGAGGCCCTGGAAACTGGCAAGGTGGCCGCCTACGTGACCGACTTCGCCAACCCCGCCGTGGTGAAGATGGAGCGCGCCATCGTCATTCCGCACCTGGGCGCGTCGACCGCCGAGGCCGAGGACAACTGCGCGAAGATGGCCGTCGAGGAAGTGATGGCCTACCTCGAGCGCGGCGAAAAGATCCACTGCGTGAATATGTAGTCACTTCAATCACTTCTGGGATGCGCCCAAGGAAGTCAGCGAGGTTGCGACAGGTGCCTGGAATCGTGCTGAACCGCGGCTGAGCGTACTTCGTTACGCGAAGGTAAGCGGTGAAGTGCGAGGCCAGGTGCCTGTCGGAACCGCAGCGTCGGGTCGTTGCGCTTGTCCCGTCAGGGCAAGCGTAACGACGTCATATTGGCGTGGTGGACATAGTCGCAGATTTGATTCACGAGCCGTCGTCCCTGGTCAGGGGCGGCGGCTTCGTCGTTTTCACGCAGGCTGTGCAGTGTGGTGGTCAGCACCATGCCCACGATGGCCACAGCTTCGAAATCGGGGTCTATCTCGCGCCGAATCGTTCCCTCGCCCTGGCCGCGCTTTATCTGAGCGCGCAGCACGCCGAGCAGCCGCTCCTCCCGCGCGGCCATGGCCGCCGACCACGGGCGGCTGCCGCGCCACAGCTCTGACAGCAGGAACCGCGCGAAATCGGCGTTCTCGAAGATGAGGGCGGCGAAGCGCTCGGCCATCTGCACCAGGGCCTCACGGGCACAGGGCGCGCTGGCCGCCGCTTCCTCGAACGAGGCGATAATTTCGTCGATCCCCTCTTCCAAAAGGCACGCCACCATGACGTCTTTGCTCTCGAAATGGTAGTAGGCCACGCCCTTGGAAACCCCGGCCACTTCCACAATGCGGTCCACGGTCGCCTCGGCGTAGCCGCGCTCGGACACAACGGCCAGCGCGGCGTCGAGCAGCTGGCGCCGCGTGACGTCGGCCTTGCTCGTCTTTCCCTTTTGCCGTGCCATGGACCTCTTCTCGCATCCTCTCGCATTCGGTGACCGCTGAAGCCGCAGGCCCGCGCGGCCCCGGCAACGTGACCGATTATACCCCGCCGCCGCCATCGGCAAACCTAAAGCGGTCCCCTCATCAATTCCCCAATTCCCTGACCCCGCCGCTTACCGCAAACCGCGCCAAGGGCCTGATAAAACGCCATATCTCGCCCTTTTCCGCTTCTGTGTTGCCGAACCGTTGAAAGTGCTGCTACAATGCGCGCGTCCTGAGAAGGAGAAGGAAGGGACGCCCATTATGACGGCGAAGATCATCCAGTTCCCCCTGGATCGCGTAGGGAAAAGGGAGGCGAGCCTGCCGGCCGAAACGGTCGCCCGCCGCCTCGTCGAAATTGAAATCGGCCCCGCCGCGCGGCCCGGGGCGCCCACGCGCCGCACCTCGGTCTTCAGCGACGACACCCTGGCCGACTTGCACGAGGCCATTACCGGCCTGTTCGGATGGGACGAGGCGCACAACTACTTCTTCAGCCAGGGCTGCAGCCGCTACGAGGATCCGATTCTCTTCGCCAGCCAAGACCGCGTGACCGCCCGCTGCCGCAAAATTTACAGCGCCGCGGAAACCCCCGTGGGCGCCGTCATGCTGCTGGAGGGCGCGCCGCTGTTCTACGCCTACAACCTTACCGCCGGCTGCGAGCTGCGCATAGCGCTTCTGGAAGACGTGGCCGCCGAATCGGTCGGCTAGGTCTGCGCGGAACCGGCCCCCTGGGAGGGCGCAAGATCGCCCAAACTTGCGTTGCGCAGCGGCACCGAGGGCCCCACGCGACGGAAGGCGCACTGCCCCGAAAGCGATGCCGGCGCCTGGCGCACCCAGATAGAGGCAAGCGGCAGCCCCAGCGACCACGCCTTCGAGCGCACCGTGCGGCCGACGTGCGCCATAACACGGCGCACCTCCTCGCGATCGTCCACATAGAGAAACAGCCGGAAGCGCCGCGTGCCCGAGCGCCTGTCCGTCGGCTCCTCGTCGGCCGCGCCTGTCGGGGGCACCTCGCGCACCGCCGCCCCGCGCACCTGCTCCAGCAGCGCCCAGGCGCCCTCGTCGTCCTCGAAGGCCAGGCACACCGCGCGCTTCACCGTATCGAGCGCCGCCACTTCCTCGGCAAAGCGCACCGGCTCGGGCGACGCGCCCACAGTCACCGCCTCGTCCTCGGCAAAGAGCTTCCGGGCGCGCATGTCCCACTTCGCCGGGAAGAAGCGCAGCTCGTCGATGGCGAAGCCCTCGCGGCGCAGGCACTGGAACAGCACCGACTGCCACGCGTCCAACTCGGCGCGGGCCAAGGGCTCGTCCAGGTACACCCCTAACACCCACCAGGGCCGATCCTTGTCAGGCCCCTTGCGCGGGCGCGGGTCCTCGGCCACGTAGATGGCGTTCACGTGGGCCAGAATGAACTGCGCCACCTCGGGACGCGTGCGCCAGGCAGCCAGCACCGCGCTGCGGAAGCGGTCCTTGTTGCGGGCGCGCTTCAAGGCCTGGGCCGCTTCGGGCCCCCAGCTCTCGACGGTTCGGCTCACCTCAGTCGACAAACGTGCCACGGCGCCCCCTAGGTCAGATCGCCGGACGCGTCCAGCGACACGGTCTCGTCGCCCACGTTCACCGGCAGGCGCAGCAGCGCCGCGTAGAAGTCCTTCGTGCGGGCCATCACCTCGCGCAGACTGTAGGCGGTCTGGTCGTCGTAGGCGCCCTTGTCGCAGGCCACGCCCCAGGCATCCATGCCCAGGCAGTCGGCGGTGAACATGGCCCGGTACAGGTGGTAGGCCTGGGTGGCTACGATAATGCGCTCAGCCCCGAACACGTGGCGGGCCCTATACATAGACTCGTAGGTGGTGTTGCCGCCGTGGTCCACGTACACGTCCTCGCTCGGCACACCGAGGGCCACGCAGTAGGCCTTCATGGCGTCCGACTCGTTGTAATGGGAATCGCGGTTGTCGCCGCTGACGATAATGGCCCGGGCGGCCCCGGCCTTGTACAGGTCCACCGCCACTTCCAGGCGGTCAGCCAGAATATCGCTGGGGGTGCCGTCGGCATACACGCTGGCCCCTAAGGCCACCACGGCATCGGCCGGCTCGCCGGCGAACTCATCGGCCAGGGAAGCCACGGTGCCCACCTGGCCGCGGGTGGCGCCCACGGTGACGATATTGGCAACCGCCACCGCCGCCACGGCGCATAAAAGCAGGGCCAACGCCGCACGCACCAGCCAGCCGACCAGCGAAACCTTCCGTTTCTCGCGCGTCATGAGCCCCACCTCCCTTCACCATTTTCCTCTGCGGGGCGTCCTACTATAACAAATTTGAAGTTCAGCCACAGCCACAAGAAAACGCCCTGATAAAGTTGGTATACTACGCTTCATAAGAAACTGTTACTCAGCTGTTTACTGGGCCCATAACGCCCCGTTGTCCACCGAAGGATGCGCGCTATGTACCACAGTCGAATCGAATTCTGCCTCATCGGCGTGAGCGACGAGGCGGCGCAACTCATGGAGTCGGCCCCGCCCTGCGAGGCCTTCAGCCATCATTTCGTCCGCACCGCCGAACCCGACAGCACCGCCACGGCGGCGGCCAGCGTGGTCATTGCCGACGTATCCGCCGCCGATGCCGCCGTGTGGGCATCCGCCATCACCGACGCCCTCGGCCCGCGCACGCACCTCATCATCATCGCTCGGCCCGACCAAACCGCTGCCCTTGAGCCCTTCTTCGACTCCATTTCGGACCTGTGGCCCGCCGGCGAGGATGCCCTCGCGCTCACGTTCCGCTTCCGACGCCTGCAGAAGGTGCTCAAGCGCGTGCTCGATGCCTGGGAGTCGAGCCAGTTCCTCGAGGCCACCATCAATTCCATTCCCAGCCTGGTGTGGTACAAGTCGGCCGATGGCATTCATCACAAAGTGAACGACGCCTTCTGCGCCACGGTGAACAAGAGCAAAGATCAGGTGCAGGGTCGCGGCCACGCCTTCATTTGGGACGTAGAGGCCGACGACCCGGCCTGCATCGAGTCGGAGCGCCAGGTAATGGAGAGCCGCTCGACCGTCGTGGCCGAGGAATCGGTGCAGACCGGCGACGGCACGCGCCTGCTTACCACCTACAAGTCGCCGCTGTACAACTGGGACGGCACCGTCATGGGCACCGTGGGCGTGGGTCTCGATATCACCCAGGAGCGCGCCTACGAGCAGGAGATCGTCGAGAAGAACCGCACGCTGGAGACCATCTTCACCTCCATGGACTGCGGCGTCATCACCCACACGCTCGACGGCTCCCGCATTGTCGGCGTGAACCAGGCGGCACTGGACATTTTGGGCTACAGCTCCGAGGAAGACCTCGTGCGCGACGGCTTCGACATGGTGGCCCCCTCGGTTATCGCCGAGGACGTGGCCGGGCTGCGCGAGGCCATTTCCGGGCTGAAGCACGTGGGCGACTCGGTGGCCACCGAGTACCGCGTGCGTCACGACAACGGCGACATCGTGCACGTCATGGGCTCAGCCAAGCTCATTGAAACCGACGGCGAGCTGCTGCTGCAGCGCTACCTGCTCGACTACACCGACAAGAAGCTGGAAGAGGTGCAGCGCGAGCGCCAGCAGAAGGACCTCATCCAGGCGCTGTCCGAAGACTACCTGCTCGTCTGCTCGTTCAACCTGGCCACCGGCGAAGGCGTGCCGCTGCGCGTGAGCGCCGAGAAGGAGCGCCACCTCGACGAGCTGTTCAGCGGGCCGCTTGCCTTGGATGACTGCGTGCCGCGCTACATCGCCAGTGTCGTATGCGAGGAGGACCGCCAGCTTTTGAGCAGCGCCCTTACCGCCGAGAACCTCAGCGATGAGCTTACCGACCAGATGCGCATCCACGTGAACTACCGCATCCAGCGCGACGGGCACTTGGAATACTGCCAGGCCACGGCCGTGCGCACGGGCGACTGGGACGAGTCGCGCAACATCGTGCTGGGCTTCCGCAGCGTCGACCAGCAAACCCGCGACGAGATGAAGAAGAAGGCCCTGCTGGAAGAGGCCCTCAACCAGGCCAACAAGGCCAGCGCCGCCAAGAGCGCCTTCCTCTCGAACATGTCCCACGACATTCGCACGCCCATGAACGCCATCGTGGGCTTCACCACTTTGGCCGCCAGCCGCATCGACCAGCCGGAGAAAGTGCAGGAGTACCTGGACAAAATCAAGTCGTCCAGCACGCACCTGCTCAGCCTCATCAACGACATCCTGGACATGAGCCACATCGAAAGCGGCAAGGTATCGCTCGACGAGCAGCCCTGCAGCCTGCCGGCGCTGCTGGAAGACCTCTACAGCATCATCCAGGCCGAGACGAGCGCCCGCCAGCTGTACTTCTCGGTGGACACCTCGGGCCTGGTGCACACCGAGGTGCGCTGCGACAAGCTGCGCATCAACCAGATTCTGCTGAACCTTCTGGGCAACGCGCTGAAGTTCACCGACCCGGGCGGGTTCATCAAGGTGATCGCCGACGAGCTGCCCGGCGCCCCGGCCCACCACGGCCGCTACCGCTTCACGGTGTCCGACACCGGCATCGGCATGAGCGCCGATTTCGTCGAGCATATCTTCGACCCCTTCGAGCGCGAGCGCACTTCCACCATCTCGGGCATCCAGGGCACCGGCCTTGGCATGTCCATCACGAAGAACCTCGTGGAAATGATGCACGGCACTATCGCCGTGGAAAGCGAGAAGGGCCGCGGCACCACCTTCACCATCGAGCTCACCCTGCGGCTCGCCGACGGGGCCGCCGAGGGCGCCGCGCACCCCGAGGGCACCGTGCATGTGCACCCCAACCACGCCATGCGCGGCAGCCGCATTCTGCTGGTGGACGACAACGACCTGAACCGCGAGATTGCCATCACCCTCTTGGAGGACGAGGGCTTCACTGTGGAATACGCCGTGAACGGCCAGGAGGCTGTGGACAAGCTGGTTGAGGCCGGCCCCGACCACTTCCAGCTCGTGCTCATGGACGTGCAGATGCCCGTCATGAACGGCTACGACGCCACCCGCGCCATCCGCAAGCTGGATGATGCGCGACTCGCCCGCATTCCCATTCTGGCCATGACCGCCGACGCCTTCGAGGAAGATCGCCAGAAGGCCCTGCGCTGCGGCATGGACGGCCACCTCACCAAGCCCATCGAGATGGAGAAGCTCTTCGAGGCCCTGAACGTGATGCTGGCCTAAGCGCACCGCTACTCAACAGAGAAAGCCCCACCCGACATGAAAGCGCCCCTTCCACGGAAGGGGCGCTCGTCTGTTTGGCTGAAGGGCTCTTAGGCTACACGGCGACGATGTTCACCAGGCGGCCGGGAACGTAGACTTCCTTCTTCACCTCTTTGCCGACGAGCGCGTCGCTCACGGCGGCGCGGGCGGCTTCCAGGATGTCCGGCTCGGGGGCGTCGGCAGCCACCATGATGCGGGTCTTCACCTTGCCGCAAATCTGCACGGCCAGCTCCACCTCGTCGGCCTTGGCCTTCTCCGGGTCGAAGGCGGCCCACGGCTGGTCGTAGACGAAGCCCTCGCGGCCGAGCGCCACACGCCACAGCTCGTCAGACAAATGCGGCGTAATGGGCGCCATCAGCTTTACCAGCACCTCGGCCACTTCCTGGGACAGAGCGGCATAGTCGGCGTCGGCGGCGCGGGTCTCTGCGTCCGCGGCGCGCAGAAACTCGCCGGCCGCGTTCGAGAGCTCCATGATGGCGGCGATGGCGGTGTTGAAGTTGTTGCGCTCGATGTCGGCCGACACCTTCCCCACCACGCGATGGCGCTCGCGGGCCAGCTTGTCCGCAGCGGCGCGCGCGGCCTTCTCGTCAACGGACCCGGCGAACAGGGTGTCCTCATCGGCCTTGCCCACAAGGTCGTGCACCTGGCGCCACAGGCGGTTCAGGAACTTGTACATGCCCGGCAGGCCGTCCTCGTTCCACAGCTTCTCTTTCTCGGGAGGACCGAGGAACAGGATGTAGGCGCGCACGGCGTCGGCGCCGTATTCCGCGATCATCTCCTCGGGGGAGACCACGTTGCCCTTGGACTTGCTCATGACGTCGCCGTGGGCGTCGAGCACCATGCCCTGGCACAGCAGGTTCGTGAAGGGCTCGTCGAAATCGAGCAGGCCGCAATCGCGCAGCACCTTCGTGAAGAAGCGGCTGTACAGCAGGTGCAGAATGGCGTGCTCGATGCCGCCGATGTACTGGTCGACGGGCATCCAGGCGTTGGCCTTGGCCGGGTCGAAGGGGCCGTGCACGTTGTGCGGGTCGGTATAGCGCATGTAGTACCAGCTGGAGCACGTGAAGGTGTCCATGGTGTCGGTCTCGCGCTTGGCCGGCTCGCCGCACACGGGGCAGGTGGTGTTCACGAAGCCGGCGTGGGTGGCCAGCGTCTCGCCGGCGGCCAAGTCGATATCCTCGGGCAGGCGCACCGGCAGGTCCTCTTCGGGCACCGGCACCACGCCGCAGTGCGGGCAGTGGATGGCGGGGATGGGGTTGCCCCAGTAGCGCTGGCGGCTGATGAGCCAGTCGCGCAGGCGGAATTCCACGGTGCGCTTGCCGCGGCCCATTTCCACCAGGGCGGCCACCACGGCCTCTTCGCCCTCGGAGTGCTTGCCGCCGGTCATGCCGGTGAAGCGGCCCGACTGCACGAGCGTGCCCTCGGCGCCGTAGGCCTCTTCCCAATCCACCGAGGTAACCACGCGGTTCTGCTCGTCCTTGAGCTGCGGGTACAGCGGGTCGTCTTCTCCCAGGATAATGGGGATGATGGGCAGGTCGTACTTGCGGGCGAACTCGAAGTCGCGCTGATCGCCGCAGGGCACGGCCATCACGGCGCCGGTGCCGTAGTCGGCCACAATGTAGTCGCCCACCCACACGGGCACCTTCTCGCCGTTGATGGGGTTCACCACGTAGCGGCCCGTGAAGGCACCGTGCTTCTCGCGGTCGCCCTGGGCGCGCTCGACGGCGGTTACCTTCTTGGCGGCCTCTACCAAATCCATGACCGGCTTCTCGTATTCCGTGCCGGCCACCAGCTGCGGCACCAGCTTGCTTTCCGGCGCCAGCAAAAAGAAGCTGCAGCCGAAAAGCGTGTCGGCACGGGTGGTGAACACCGTGATGATGTCGTCTTCGGTAGGCTCGGCCGGGGCGTTGCCTTCCGCATCGCACAGGATGAAGTCCACATTGGCGCCCTCGGAGCGGCCGATCCAGTTGGCCTGCTGCTGCTTCACGCGCTCGGGCCAGCCCTCAAGCTGATCCAAATCGTCCAGCAGCTCCTGGGCGTAGTCGGTAATCTTGTAGTACCACTGGGTGAGGTCGCGCTTCTCCACCTCGGAATCGCAGCGCCAGCAGCGGCCCTCGATAACCTGCTCGTTGGCGAGCACGGTGCCGCAGCTGGGGCACCAGTTCACGGGTGAGTTGCGGCGCTCCACCAGGCCGCGCTCCCAGAACTTCAGGAAAATCCACTGGCCCCAGCGGTAGTACTCGGGGTCGCAGGCCACCACCTTGCGGTCCCAGTCGTAGGAAAAGCCCATGCGCGAGAAGCTGTTCTTCTGCGTTTCGATGTTCTCGTAAGTCCAGATGGCCGGGTGGCTGTGGTGCTTGATGGCGGCGTTTTCCGCCGGCAGGCCGAAGGCGTCCCAGCCCATGGGGTGCAGCACGTCGAAGCCGTTCATCTTGGCGTAGCGCGCCACCACGTCGCCGTAGGTGTAGTTGCTCGCGTGGCCCATGTGCATGTCGCCCGAAGGGTAGGGGAACATCTCAAGCACGTACTTCTTCGGCGCATCGGAGTTCTCCGGCACCGTGTACAGGCCGGCCTCGTCCCAAGCCAGCTGAAGCCGTGGCTCAATCTCGTGGGGGTTGTAAGCTTTCATGGCACTCCCTTTAGGAAACGTCGTTGCAGTCGGCCGACCGGCACCGCCGAAGCCGCCCGCCGCACCGCGCCTGAGCGCCGCACGCCGGCAAGCCCCAACTCGCCCATCGACCGCGAATGGATTTCCCCATTATAACCGTGCCGAACCCCCCGTGAAGCCCCGCTTTCCCAACCGCCCCCTCCCCCACGATAGGCGGATGAATCGCGGAAGCACCTGCCGACCGAAGCCCGGCGCCTTTGCCCCCCGTTACCGCGCGCGGCGGAGGGAGGCGCCGCAGTTCCAGCAGGTTTCCCGGATGCCTTCGTTGTCGGCGGCGCAGACGGCGCAGGTTTTGCGGGGGCGTGGGGCGACAACTTCCTCGGTGGCCAGCGCGGCATCCTCGCCCTCGTCTGCCTCGCGAGCCAGCACTTCCATGGCGGCGCGAATGCCCTGCACACCGGTGACGCGCGCCACTTCCAGCTTGTCGCTTCGTCCCTTTTCCGTCATTTTGCGCGCTCCCTTCGCTTCTCGCTCCCCGGTCGAGTACCATGATAGTAGAAGAAAAGGAGCACCCATGAACTTCCACAACGCATCATTCAAGGCCGCTTACGGCACCTCCGAGCAGCTGCCGGCGTCCACCGGTCCCGAGGTTTCCTTCGCGGGGCGCTCGAACGTGGGGAAATCGTCGCTGCTCAACAAGCTCATGTACCGCAAGGGCCTGGCGAAGGTGTCGTCCACCCCGGGCAAGACGGCCACCATCAACTTCTACGAGGTGGACGGTCACGACCTGGTGGATCTGCCCGGCTACGGCTTCGCGAAGGTGTCGAAGTCGGAGAAAGACCGCTGGGCCGACCTTATCGAGGGCTACTACAACCAGGACCGCGATTTCGCCCTGGTGGTGTCGCTCGTCGACATCCGCCACGAGCCCTCAGCGCTGGACCGCAACATGGTGCGCTTCCTCACCGAGGCCGAGCTGCCCTTCGCCATCGTGCTCACCAAGGCCGACAAGCTCTCGAAACAGCAGCAGGCAAAGCAGCGGGGCGCCATCCGGAAGGCCTTGAACCTGCCGAAGGGCACCCCGCTTTTGGTCACGTCATCGGAGAAGGGCGACGGTATCGACGAGCTGCGCACGCTGATCGCCCAGGCTATCGAGGGCGAGGGACGCGCCGGCTCCCGCTAGTTCAGCACCCGCACCGCCGCGGTATCCATCGCCGGGCGCCGCGCCTCCTTCGGGGCGCCAAGGAAGAACCTCAGGTAGTGCGCGAACACGTAGAACACCATGATCGTGGCGAACACCGTCTCGGCGGCGATGAGCGCGATGACCACCGGCAGCGCCGGAATGGCCACGCCGGCCGCCGCCAGAGCCGCCACCGCCTTGCCCAGCGCCGTGGCCGTAATGACGAAGGGGAAGGTCATGGCCGCGTAGCTCGGATAGAACTTCAGGGCCAAGAACTTGGGCAGCTGCAGCGCCACCACGGCGAACAGCACCTGGGCCAGCGTTGCCAGCACCACTACGAACGTCACGTTGGGCTCGGGCGTCACGGCCAAGTATCCCGCCAGCGACAGGCTCATGGGCGCCGCGTAAATGCAGAACAGCGGACGGGCGCCTTCGGGAATCTCGTGCTTCAGGTAGCGGGCCGTCACTACGACGAGCAGCACCAAATAGCTGGCAAACCCGAACCAGAACACCCCGCGGCCGAACGCCTCCATGCCGAAGGCGGGCGACGTCACCGCCGCCACGACAATACCCACATAGCAAATGAAGTAGGTGGGGAACACCTCGGACAGCTTGAAGCGGCGGATGTAGCGCGCCGTGAACCAACCCATGAGCGTGAAGTGCCCGGCCACCGCGCAGAGCCACAGGGCGAAAGCCGCCCCGTAGGCCACCGGCGCCAGGTAGCCTGCCAACTGCATGAGGGTCATGAACAGCGTGGCCGACACGCTGGCCTGGATGGAGTTCTGCAAATCGCTACGGATATGCCCCGGGTGCCGCACAATCTTCGCCGCCAGCAGGGCGACGAGTAGGGCGGAAAGCACGCCGCAGGCCACGTGGGCCGCCTCGGCGTAGGGGGCAAGCAGGTTGCCGAGGGCCGCCAGGCCAAGGGCAACGCCGGCCGTGGGAATGGGAACCTTTTCGATGATCGAGCGCATAGGGAGCCTTTCGTTAAGCTAAGAAGCGGTTCTACCACGGGGCGCCAAGGGCCTCAGCGCCCCGCAGGAATCTTCGGTGTCCCTAGTATGCGACGTAGTTCACCAAAAGGAAACTTATATATTCTTTAGCAACCATAAGCTTGCTTTATGGATAGAATGAGCCGCACGACACCTTGCCCACCTATCTAGGAGGCACCATGCAGGACTTCCGCGTCCCTACGTTTCTCACGGTCTGCCGCACGCTGAACTACACCCGGGCCGCTGAGGAGCTTTCCCTCACCCAGCCCGCCGTCACCCAGCAAATCGCCTACCTGGAACGGGCCTACGGTGCCAAGCTGTTCGCCTACGAACACAAGCGGCTTTCCCTCACCCCTGCCGGTCGCGTGCTCTACCAGGGCCTGGCCATCCTCGCCCACGACGATGCCCTGCTGCACGAGAAAGTGCAGGCTGTGGCCCACGGCGCACAACGCCCCCTGCGCATCGGTATGACGCTCACGGCCGGCGAGTACCTGGTAGCCGCGCCCCTGGCCCGGTACCTGGCCGAGCACCCCGACATCGATGCCACCGTGCGCTCTGGCGGCACGGCTCACCTGCTAGGGCTTCTGCAGGCCGGGGAAATCGACTGCGCTTTCGTCGAGGGGCTGTTCGATCGCGCGGCCTATGCCTGCGACTGCTTCAGCTCCGAGCGCTTCGTGGGCATCTGCGCCGCTGACCACCGCTTTGCCGCCCCGCCGCGCCACTTCGAGGACTTGCTCGGCGAGACGCTCATCGTGCGGGAAGAGGGCAGCGGCAGCCGCGCTGTGCTCGCTCATGCCCTGGCATCACGCAACCTTAAGCTTTCGTCCTTCGCCGCCGTGCGCACGGTGGAAAGCCTCGACATCATTAAGGTGTTCGCCGCTGAAGACCTCGGCATCGCCTTTGTCTACGAGGCTGCCATCGCCCGCGAACTTGCCGAAGGGCCGCTGGCCGTCATTCCGCTGACCGGGCCGGCGCTTACCCACGACATCTCGTTCGTGCGCCTGAAAGACAGCGCCTATGAAGACGACTACCGGCAGCTGTTTTCGGCCCTCAAAGAAAGAAGCGCGACCCCGAAGGATCGCGCTTCCAAAGAGCACTAGGTGCCGGGCTGGCTTACAGGTCGGCAGCCAGGGTCAGCAGGAGCAGGGCGTCGTGGGCGATGGCCTCGTCCACAATCTCGCGAGTGAGCACGGTACCCTTGGCAGCGGCGAACGCGCCGTCCTCGCTGGCCACATCGTTGGTCAGCGTGGCGCCCACGAGAATCTCGGCCAGCTGGGCGTCCTCCTCGGAGAGCGTCACCTCGATGACCTCTTCCTCGACGACGGGCTCCTCGGCGGCCTCTTCCTCAGCGGCCTCCTCGGCGGCTTCCTCCACCTCGACGGCGTCGGCGGCGTCGTCGGACTCCTCGACGATCTCGGTCTCCTCGACCTCGGCGACGGGCTCAGCGTCCTCCTCAGCCTCGTCGGCCTCCTCAGCGACCTCTTCCTCAGCCTCTTCCTCGGCCTCGGCGATGGCCTCGGCGGCCTCCTCGACCTCTTCCTCGATGGCAGCCTCGGCCTCGGCAGCGGCGGTCAGGTCAGCCTCGCGCTGCTCGGCCAGGGTAAGGGCGCCGGTGTCGACGAAGACGAACTCGGGCGCGAAGAACACGAAGGTGTTGTTGGCGTACACATCGCCGTTGTCCAGCGTGATGTCCTCGACGGTGCCGAACACCGGGTCGAAGTTGTAGCCGGCCACGACACCCAAACGGTCGCCGGTGCGGCTGAAGGTGTCGACGCCCACGAGCTGGAAGCCATCGGCCAGCAGGGCCTGGGCATCAGCGGACGAAGCGGAGAGGAACTCCTCACGCGACTGGATGGTGGCGAAGGTGTCGCCGATGGCCAGCACGCTGTTGAAGGGAAGCACCAACGGAGAGGAGGTGGCGGCGTTGGTCACCACGTAGTGGCTCACGGCCAGGGTGTCGCAATCGACGCGCAGTTCGCGCATCTTGCCGATGACGCGACGGTCGTCCAGACCAACGACGTCGCGCACGAGAATGGATTCGTTCGTTTCCATAGCTGCTCTTTCTCGGGGGAACGGGTTGGCCGTGCACGGCCTTCTCGCTCGAATTTGCAATGCAGGTGCCATTGTATAATAGGTAATCGCCCTTGGGGGCAAAAAATTGCTTCCCTTCAGCGGGTTTCCTCATTATTTGTTCGGATCGACGCTTCCCTCGGCCATAACCACCGCGTCGCCGTCCTCTACCAGGTAGATATCGCTCGACAGCAAGTCGCGCGTGGTGCGCTCGCCGTCCTGGTAGTACACCTTGAACGACTCGGTGACATAGTACTGCTGCTCGTGGCCCGAGCCGTTGTCTCGGTGGTACTGGCTGACCACGTGCGAGGTGGCGTCCACCGTAAGCCCCTCGGGCAGCGGGTCGCCGGTAATGGAGACGTCGACCGTCTGGCCCACCGCCTTGGCGTGGATGGTCACCGGATGGTCGGTGTTGTTGCGAATGCGCAGGTCGAAGGTGCCGTAGACGATGGTGGCATCGAGCCCGATGGGCGCGTAATCGGACGGTACCGAATGGGGATGGCGCTCGGTAATTTCCAAGTCGGCCTTCACCGCAGCGTTGTAGAGGGCGGTGGACACTTGGCACACGCCGCCGCCGTCGCCCTGGGCCACCTCGCCGTTGTTGATGACCGGCGCCTCTTGGTAGCCGTTCTCGCTGGTGGTGTCACCCACCACGTCGTTGAAGGAGAATTCCTCGCCCGGCTGGATGACCACGCCATCGATGGCCTCAGCACCCAGGCGGATGTTCTCGCGACGACCGGGGTCCTCGCTTTGGGAGACGGCCTGGTACTCGCCGCGCACCACTGGCTCGGGCGCCTCACCATCGGCAGCGGCAGGCTCGTCGCCCTCGGCGCCCTCGTCGGCTGCGGGGGCGGCCACGTCGGCCGGCGTGTCGGAGGCCCGCTGGTCGAAGGTGGTCCACAGCGTGGGGTTGCCGAAAGCCATGCCGGCGGACAGCACCAGCGAGCAGAACACCACCAGGGGGAAGACCCCCGGCGCCAGGGCCGGCATGCTGGGTCGGCGGCGCGAGGCCGCCGGGCGAGCCGCGGGCTCCACGGTGCGCGGGCGAGGTGCGGGACGAGGGGTCGGCGCCATGGTTTACCCCATCCTCTCGATAGCATCGAGCTTGATGCGCTCGATGCGGGTGAGCACGCTGGAGGTGCGCAGGCTGGCCGCAAGGGCGCGGGCCTCTTCTCCCTGGCCCGCCTTGATGAAGCAGGCAATTTCCTCGAAGCGGGCGCGATGGTTGTCGGCCGTGCTGTCGGCGTTGATGGCCGCCTCGCCGTAAATGCGGGCCGCCACGCCGTGCAGCCCGCGATCGCGCAGGCTGTCGGCCTTGGCCATAAGGGCCTCGAAAGGCGCCGGCTCAGGCTCGGGAACAGCCATGGGCTCGGGCACGGGAAGCTCGGTCACCTCGTATGCGTAGACCGGCTCAGAATCGAAGACCGGCTCGGGCTCAGGTTCGGGCACGGGCACGGGCACGAACTCGGGCTCGGGCACAAAAGCGGAAGCGGGCTCGTACGTCGCGAACACCGACTCGTCAGCCACCATCGGCTCGGACTCGAAAATGGGCTCGGGCTCGACCACCGGCTCGGGTTCCATGGGAGAAACCGGCTCGAAGACGATGACAGGCTCGAGCGCGGGCTCAAACGCCGGCTCTGGCGCGGGCGCCGCCGGGGCGAAGGAAACCTCGGGCTCGAAGACCGGCACCGGTTCCGCAACCGGCGCAGGCTCGAACACCGGCGCGGGTTCCGCAACCGGCTCGGGCGCGGGCGCCGCAACGGGGCGCTCGTACGCGAAATCGAACAGGGTAGACACCGGCTCGACAGCCTTCGGGCCCGCATCCGCCACCGTCTCCGGCTCTTCCACGAAGGCCTCGAATACCTCGGCAGGGGCGTGCTTGGGGGCACGCGGGCGGGCGTGCTTAGCCGAGCGCACCTTCTCGTGCTCCTCGGGCTCCTCGGCCGGCGGGCGCTGCTCGGCCGCCTCGGCCACGGCTTCCATGGCTGCAGCCGCGGGCTCCAGAGGCTCGAACTCGCCGGTGGCGAACTCCACCTCGGGCGCAGCGGGTGCCTCGGCGGGAGTCGGCGCGGTAGCCGCCTGCTGGGCCGCCAGGGCCGCGGCCACCAGGGGCGCCTCGGCCTCTTCCCCGTTCTTGGCCACGCCTAAATGCACCAGGTGCGAAGACGTGGTGCGGCGGTAGGCCAGAATGGGATTGGCCGGCGAGGTGCTCTCCGACACTACGAGGAAGCGCTCGTCGCCCTCGGGGTGCGGCACGGTGACCACCACCGAAGACGAGGTGACCGGCGCCGGATCGTGGTGCGGGTGCAGCGTGGGCGAGGGTTCGGGCTCGAACATGCCGTCGTCGAGATCGTTCTCCCCCACCAGGTACTCGTCGATAAGCGCCTCGACGGGCTGGTCCACCGTGCCGGCAGGCGCGTCCTGGACCGCCTCCGCGGGCGCAGCTTCAGTCGCCTCCTCGGCCTTCGCAGCAGCCGCCTCCTCGGAAGCGCCATTCAAATCGTAGTACTCGTTCACCGGGTGGTTGGGCGCCACGGGCATGACGCTCGCCCCCAGCGCCGTGCCCTTCTGGCCCGCGCGCGAACGGGTTTCATTGCGAATGGGACGGGGCACCTCGTGGGGGCTGCGCCGCGACACCGTTGTCGTCGGCTTCGCCTTGCGCGCGATAAGGGTGTAGGCGGCAATGGGAATGACGATGGCCGCCACCGCGAACACCGGCGCCGTCCACAGGTGGGAGGAGACCATGGCGAAGACGTAGAACAGCCCGGCGATAACCGCCATGAGGCTGAAGGCGACGATGACCGCCTTGCGCTGAGGGCCCTTGGGGCTCAGGCGCAAACCGATAATCAGGCCTACGACGATGACCAGCACAAACAGGCCGACGCCGATCACGGTCTTTTCCATGTCACCCCCTTTCAGGCGCACGAGTGCAAACTAATCCATTAAACGGGCAGTATAGCACCACAAAACCCCAGAACGGAAGCGCAGACACAGCTTGCACAAAGAGAAAGCCCCCGCGCCCATGACAGGGTGCGGGGGCCGCAGGCCGAGCGCGTCGCGTCGGTGCGTTTAACGGGTGTTGGAGGCGTAGGGCGCCTTGTCCTTCAGCAGCACGTCGTGGGCGCCGCCCTCAACGATGGAGGTGGCGCTTACCAGGGTGAGCTTCGCCTTGTCCTGGAACTCGGGAATGGTAAGGGCGCCGCAGTTGCACATGGTGCTCTTCAGCTTCAGCAGGGTGATGGCCATGTTGTCCTTCAGGCTACCGGCGTAGGGCACGTAGGAATCGACGCCCTCTTCGAAGGACAGCGACTTCTTACCGCCCAAATCGTAGCGGCCCCAGTTGCGGGCACGGGCGGAACCCTCACCCCAGTACTCTTTCATATAGGTGCCGTTCACCATAACCTTGGCCGAGGGGCTCTCGTCGAAGCGGGCGAAGTAGCGGCCCAGCATGACGAAATCGGCGCCCATGGCCAGCGCCAGCGAGATGTGGTGGTCGTAGACGATGCCGCCGTCGGAGCAAATGGGAATGTAGACGCCGGTCTCGCGGAAGTATTCGTCGCGGGCCTTCGCCACCTCGATGGTGGCCGTAGCCTGGCCGCGGCCGATGCCCTTGGTCTCGCGGGTGATGCAGATGGAACCGCCGCCGATGCCGATCTTCACGAAGTCGGCGCCCGCGTCGGCCAGGAAGCGAAAGCCCTCGGCGTCCACCACGTTGCCCGCGCCGATCTTCACGTCGTCGCCGTAGTGCTCGCGCACCCACTCGATGGTCATCTTCTGCCAGTCGGAATAGCCCTCGGAGCTGTCGATGCACAGCACGTCGGCCCCGGCCTCCACCAGCGCCGGCACGCGCTCGGCGTAGTCGCGGGAGTTGATGCCGGCGCCCACCATGTAGCGTTTGTGGGCGTCGAGCAGCTCGTCGGGGTTCGACTTGTGGGAGTCGTAGTCCTTGCGGAACACGAGGGCCACCAGGTGGTCGTCGCCATCCACGATGGGCAGCGAGTTCAGCTTGTGGTCCCAGATAATGTCGTTGGCTTCCTTCAGCGTGGTGCCGTCGGGGGCCACCACCAGCTTCTCGCGCGGGGTCATGAAGTCGGCCACCTTCTCGGTCAGCTCCATGCGGGAGAGGCGGTAGTCGCGCTCGGTGACCACGCCGAGCAGCTTGCCGTGGGCGGTGCCGTCGTCGGTGACGGGCATGGTGGAGTGCCCGTACTGGTCCTTCAGGGCCACCACCTGCTCGAGCGTCATATCCGGCGAGAGGTTCGCATCGGAGGTGACGAAGCCGGCCTTGTAGTCCTTCACGCGGGCCACCATGGCGGCCTCGTCTTCAATGGATTGGTTGCCGTAGATGAACGACAGGCCGCCCTCGGTGGCCAGAGCTACGGCCATCTTGTCGTCGGAAACGGCGGCCATAATGGCGCTCACCATGGGCACCGAAAGGCTGAGCGGGCACTCCTCCTCGCCCTTGCGGTACTTCACGAGCGGAGTCTTCAGGCTGACGCGCGCCGGAATGCAGTCGGCCGGCGTGTGGCCCGGAACCAGCAGGTACTCGTTGAATGTGCGGGACGGTTCATCGAAATAGTAGGCCACGGCGCGCTCCTTCTTTTCCTGGTGCCCAAAATCGGATAATTGCTCATTATAAGGGCGAAGCCGCGGAAAGAAAGAGCGCGCCGGGCATTTTCGGCAGCGACCACCTAAAGATGGCCGCGTACGTTTTCCAGAGTCCCGCCTAGAACGCCTCCGCCAGTTTTGCGGCCCGAGCGCAGCCGTCGGTGTCCTCGATGGCGCCGGCCTCGAGCACGCCGGGAACGCACACCTCGCCTACCACGTCCCACTTCAGCAGCGCGGCAATGCGCTCGGTGGGAACACGAATGCCGTCCATCACAGCCGGATCGTCTTCCTCGCAGCAGGTAATGAGGCCGAGCTTCTTGCCGGCGATGTCCTTGCCGCCGATGCAGAACGAGTACATCTTGTCGATGGTGTTCTTAATCTGCCCGGGGAAGGAGTACCAGTACACGGGCGCGGCGAACACGATGCCGTCGGCTTCAAGCAGAGCCGGGGCAATGGTGTTGAAATCGTCATCGTAGGTGCAGGCCTTGCCGCTTTTGAAGCAGGTTTCGCAGGCATGGCAGCCGCCGACGTTGGAAAACGCCGCATCGAAGCGCACCACCTCGTGGCCGAGCTTCTCGGCGGCGGCCGTGAAGGCCTCCACCATCGCGGAGCTGTTGCCGTTCTTACGCGGGCTGCCGGTAACGACGACGATCTTCTTTCCCATGGTTGTTCCTCTCTCTTAGCGCGATGCGCGGTTTCTCGTCCTGCCCCTATTGAAATCCGCATAGGGACGATGCGCAAGTACGCACTTAAAAGAAAGGTACTAACTCGTTGTTCTAGTACTTTCCATAGGAAAGTTATACGGGACGCCGCCCCGGCTGGCGGTTCTCCTGGCCCCAGACGCACAGCTGGTCGAGCACCTCCATAAGCGAGGCGCCGCGCTCGGTGAGGCGGTATTCCACCTTGGGCGGAATCTGCGGGTACTCGCGCCGCTCGATAAGGCCGTCGGCCTCTAGTTCCTTCAGATTCTGCGACAGGGTTTTATCCGAGATACGGCCCAGGTAGCGCCGCATCTCGTTGAAGCGCACGGGCTGGAACTCCATGAGGCAGTACAGGATGACCATCTTGTGTTTGCCGGAAATGAGCGACATGGTGTAACTGTAGCCGGTGCCCTCGAACTGCGACTCGTCGATAGTCTGCCCGTCGGCGTTGACGGTTTTGGATTCTACGCTTTCCATAATACCAGTGCCTTACCTTAAAGCCAGTACTTACCAATTTGCTGTGCATCCATGATACTGCACCTGAAACACCTTACCTGCGAGAACGGGAGACCATCATGCATTTCGCCAGCGGTATCGTGCGGCCGCCCTTCGAGGCCGGCTGCGAATTTCTGCAGATCACCTCGGGATGTTCCCATAACCGGTGCAAGTTCTGCACCTTCTACAAAGACGCCAAGTTCGCCATCTCGGATTTGAACGAGGTGGCGGCTGACCTGGACGAGCTGGCGCGCTCGCCCTGGCGCCACTACAACCGCATTTGGCTGCAGGGCGCCGACTCCTTCGTGGCGCCCTACGACCATCTTATGGCGGTGGCCGAGCTTATCTACGAGAAGCTGCCCTGGGTGACGAGTATCGGCGCCTTCGCCCGCGTGACCAACTTCCGCAACAAAACGGTGTCTCAGCTGGAGCGCCTGCGCGATGCCGGGTACAGCCGCCTGACCGTCGGCGTGGAAACCGGCGATGATTTCCTGCTGAAGCGCATGAACAAGGGCTATGATGCCGCTTTCGCCCTGGAGCAGATGAGCAAGGTGGATGCGGCCGGGCTCACCTGGGTGGGCCAGTTCATCAACGGCCTGGGCGGCGCGGGCTACGGAGATGCCAACGCCCTGGAGTCGGCCCGCCTGTACAACCAGCTGCGCCCCATGCTCATCTACACCGCGTCGCTCACACTGTTCCAAGACACGCCGCTGTACCAAGACGTGCGGGCCCGCACGTTTAGGGAGGCCAGCGAAACCGAGCGCCTGGAAGAGCTGCAGACGCTCATTGGCGCGCTCGACTGCCCCACCGAAATTCGCTGCGAGCACGTTTCCATGCCCGTGAAGCTGGCCGGCCGCCTTCCCCACGACAAGGAGCGCCTCGTTGCCGAGCTGGAAGCCGCCAAGGCCGCAGCCGCCGACGGCACCCTCGCCCGCTACCGCCGCTCCATCGTGAGCCTGTAGAGAGCAAGCGAACCCCCGAAGGTGCGCCTACATCCCCCATTCGAGGGCGGCGGCTACATCGGGGTCGAGCTCTGTATCGTTCCGGCGGAAGTACTCGGCCAGGTAGGGAATCAGGAACAACAGCGCCCCGCGCTTGGGGGAAGCGACAATGCCGTTGTCGATGAGGCTTTCCCTCACCATGCTCAGCTGCTTCTGCTCGCGGCCGAGGGCAGCGGCAATATCGGCCGTCTCCACTACGCGGCTCTCGTCCACCACCGATGCCATGGCGCGCAGGTACTCTCGCTCCGATTCGGGCATAACCTGCACAAGCGGCGCCAACGCCCGCTGATGATAGGCCTCGAGAACTTGGGGCATGACGGCCTCGACCTCATGGGCGCCGATAGTATGGCGCCTACCCACCTCGCGTTGGTTAACAGCGTCCACAAGATAGTAACCCTGCAGCTGCATAAGATAGGGGTGCCCATAGGATGCCGAGACGAGCTTCTGCAGCGCCTCCTCGTCAAGGGAAAGGCCCTTGATTTTGCCGAAAGACGACACGAGGGCATCCCGTACCTCCTCTCGGCCAAGCGGGCCCAGCTTCTCGTGGGCCGCCCGGCGCAGGAACGTGCAGCCGTTGTTCTGGATGATGGGCTCGTAGGCGTACGGCAGTCCCGCAACGGCGAGCATCACGTCGCAGCCTTTGCGCGAGGCCATTTGGAACGACTCGGAAATGAGCGACACGTCGTCGAGGGAAACCTTCTGAACCTCGTCGATAGTCACCAACAACTTGAAGCCATCGCGGGTACAGGCCTTCAGGAAGAGGTACTCGAAGTCGTCACGGTCGTAGTGGATAGTCTTCGAGCTTGAGCCGCCACGGACTTTCCCGCCGGTGCCGAGCACATTCACCTCGAGCTCGGGGTCGACGGTCTTGGTCGATTCGTCGAAGGGAAACAGGTGGCGCATGATGCCCGCTATGGGGTTGTCGGATCCCACATCGATGACCGTGCGGCCCTCCTCGCGGGCCCTCAAGGACAGCTGCTCCAAAAGGGCCGTCTTGCCGTAACCACGGCTGCCCGTGATGAAAAGCGCGCGGTCGTCACTGCCGCTATCCCGCATCGCGCTGTCGAAACGTCGCAGGATTTCGCCACGGCCGAAAAAGCAATCGGGACGCCCGCCAAAGAGCGGCGTGAAGGGATTCTCGAACATCAGGCCTCCTCCGAACAAAGTATTTTCAAGGATTCTACCACATTGACCTGGTTGTCTAAATTGTCTAAAGAATCTAAACTGCTTTCCGTTGTCTAAATTGTCTAAACTTTCTAAAGAGTCTAACTTGTCCAAATTGGCCAAATCTTCCGCTCGCTCTAGCGTTCCAGCAAATCCTCCATAGAGCAGTGGAGGGCGAAGGCGAGACAATAGACCGTTTCGGCGGCGGCATGGTTAATGTTCTTCTGGCGCTGCTCGTACATCTGAATAGATCGCAGCGATACACCGGAAGCATCGGCAAGCTGTTTTTGAGTGAGGTCGCACAAGCGGCGCTGCCGATAGAGCCGCGTTGGCGTGCCAGCCGAGGCGAGGCGCTCGTTCAGCACCTCGACAAACTTCTGCTCCGCTGCTTCGTGGAGGGGATAGTACATGGCGACAAGTTCACCGTATGGGACGACCTCGAATATCTGACGATACGTCTTCCCCGTCTCAACCTGATAATAGGCCAGCGACCAGCCGAGCCAGTAATCCTCAAGGGGCGAAACCTGCGCTTCTGTAGGCACCGGCCGATCACTGTCGACAAAAGGGGCCAGAAGACGAAGGAGGTCGAGCGCCGATTTGCCCGCCACAAAGGCAGGGTTGCAGCGTTCGAATTGGCCAGCGACACCTGAGGCGACAAACGCCTGGGCCAGCTCTTCCCCCGACACTCCCCACTCGTTAACGCCAATGTCGAACAAACTACCCAACGTCTCGCGCATGTCATCCAGATAGGGCGTCCCCAAGTTGACCACGCCGTACACAACACGGCCCATCACGCCTCACCCCTCATAAGGTCCATCAGGTAGGTTCCGCGGAATCCGCCCTCAATAGCCGCCATGCGGAGTCGCTGATACTGCTCGCGCGCCTTGCCATCGCGCGCGATACGCAAAGGGTTCCAACGCGACCCCTCTACGGTGGCTGACCCGACAAAGGAAAGAGCCTCGAAAGCGCTCTCGGTTTTCAGCGCAATCTGATAGCCCAAACCGCCTGAGAACAATGCGCGCTCAAGTGTTTCGATATCAATTTGGTTGGTAAGAAAATCACGCGCGAAGGAGAAATAGGAGTCGTCCGCGCGATAACCGTGGATCAGGTCGGCGCCCGTCAGATCAACCCCGTACCGCTCGAGCATGAAATCACGCGCGCGGCGGCTCGATGACGGCTCCACCTCGAACGTCCGATGAGCCAGCAAAACAGCGAGCCAATTCAACACCGAGAATTCGGGAGAAGACAGATCGAGCACCTTCAACCCGCCAAGCGACAACCGATACTCGTTAACGCAACCATCGTCCAACGTGGGGCACGCCCATTCGCTCGCCAGAGCCAACGATTCAGTGCCATAGAAGCCCGACCCATAATCGCAGTGCGAGCTACCGCCGCCCAGCCATGGCTGCTTTACCACTGCGCGAGACCCATGAAAGAGGGTTAGAGCGTCTTTTCCGAAGAAGTCTACCGCGCGATACATGATTCTCCATTCTGAACTATCACTTTGGTGATAGTTTATCAGACTCACGGAGCAAAGCACGAAGAAATTTGGACGCCCGGGCCAGGCTGTCAAAGAGCCCTCTGGGCAACTCGCCGCCTTCTTTAGACAAGGGCGGCCAGCATGCCTACGGCGCACAGGGCGAGGGCTGCGGCCATGATGGCATCGACGGGGCGGCGGTGGCGCTCGTAGAACGCCTGTAGGTGCACGCCGCCGTATATCCAGGCGAGATTGCACGCCGACCCCACGATGGGAACGGCAAACCCGATGGCTGCCAGAACCGCCCAATCGCTCGTATAGGGAATCACGTAGGCAACCAATGCCGTAGAACTCATGACGAGCAGCTTCACGTTCGTCACCTGCAGCACCACACCGGCCCCGATGGTGGGCTGCACGCCGCTGAAGCCATGGCCCTCCCCGGGGCGCACCATAGACCAAGCGAGCCACAGCACGTAGGCGGCACCGGCCACCGTGAGCACCGGCAGCGCGCCCTCGATGAAGCTCGTCGCGCCCAAGAGCGCCGCCATGGCCACGGCCATCACCACGAAAAAGCCGATGGTGAGCCCGACCCACTGGCGCAGGGCCGGGCGCACACCGATGCGCATGGTCGTGGCCAGCGAGCACAGGTTGGCAGGGCCGGGCGTGATGGCCTGAATGAACGTGTAGAGCGCAAAGGCCGGCAAAGCGGCAACGAGGGCAGGGGTCATGAGGTCCTCCTTCAGCAACAGATGGAGCCGGGGCGCCGAGGACTCGGCTCGGGCAATTCCATAATGGCGAAAGAGCAACCATTTGTATAACGAATAGTTCTGATATTATTGTTCGAGCATTTCGAACAATAGGAGCCCCATGGAAATCAAATGCCTCCGCACCTTTCAGGCCGTTGTCGATTGCGGCACCTACGCCCGGGCGGCCGAGGCCCTCGGCTACACGCAATCGACGGTCACCGTGCACATCAAGCAGCTGGAGCGCGACCTGGGCCTGCAGCTGTTCGAGCGCATCGGGCGGCGCATGGTGCTTACCGAGAAGGGCGCCGAGGCGCTGGCCCAGGCAGCCGACGTCATCGCCGCCGCCGATCGGCTCGAGGCGCTGGGCGCCGACGGGGGCGAGCCGTCCGGCACCCTGCGCGTCGACATCGCCGAGAGCCTTCTGTGCCACGCCATGAACGAGGTGCTGGCCGAGTTCCGCGAGCGCGCGCCCGGGGTGCGCCTGCGCCTGCGCGATGGCTCCCTCGCGCAGATTTCCGAAACCCTGGCGCGGGGCGAGTGCGACTTGGGCGTGGTATACGCCGTCGACTGGGCCCCCGAGGACATCGCCCTGGAGCAAATTGCCACGGTGAGCACCGTGCCCGTCATTGCCTCTGGCATAGAAGCGCCCGACCTGCGCACGGAGGGCGGCACGGTGACGGCGCCCTTCATCATTGACGAGCCCGACAGCGTGTTCCGCATCGGCTTCGAGCGCTGCCTGGCCGCCCGCCGCATACAGCTGGCCGACACCATGGAGCTGTGGACGAGCCAGGCCATCATGAAGTTGGTGCGCTTGGGCATGGGCTTCACCATCGCCCCGCACTTCGCCGTGGCTGCCGAGCTGGAGGCCGGCACTTTCCGCCGCATCCCCTGCGCCTCGGAGGACGAGGCCTTCCCCGTGCTGCTGGCCCACCGCAGAACCACCTGGCTCACCCCCGCCGCGCGCCTGTTCATGGAGCTGGCAAGAAAGCACCTCCCAACCGCGGTGAGCCGCTAGAGACACGAAAAAGGAAGGAGCCCCGAGAGGCTCCTTCTTGTCGCATCTGGCGCTGCCAGACTTGCTTGGCCTTCGTCGACGATCTTGGAATCAAACACTGTTTTTTCTCCTAGAAAAACGTACATTTGTATGCTATAATGCCAGCAAGAGCCAGTGCAGGGGCAGCTTTATAGCTGTCACAGCCCATCGGTCGAAATTAACTGACGCGCATCGGGCGACTTAACCTGCAAGATCCTCCCAGCCATCGCCAGAGTGGCTTGACGTATAACTATTTTGTTATAGTATAAGGAGGACACCATGGGCTGCTACGAAATCGTCTTCTACGAAAAGGAAAACGGGCGCATCCCCGTGCGCGAGTTCCTCGATTCGCTTCCCATGCGTCAACGAGCGAAATGCCTCCGCGACCTTGAGGTGCTGAGCGAGAAGGGTGCCGAACTACGGCCGCCGGCCTCGAAGCACCTGAGAAACGGGATCTTCGAGTTGAGAATCCCTACCTCGGGAGAACAGGCTCGAGTGTTCTACTTCTTCTATCAGGACGGCTCAATCGTGCTTACGAACGGCTTCCTGAAAAAGACGCAGAAGACGCCTCCGCGAGAGCTGAACCGAGCGATTCGCTACAAGAACGATTGGGAAAGAAGGCGCAACCATGCTTAGCTTCAAAGAGTATCTGGACGAGCAGACGAAAGACCCTGCATTCGCCGAGGAATGGGAGCGCCTCGAGCCGGAGTATGCCGTAATCAGGGCCATTCTCGATGCCCAAGAGGAGCTGGGCATCACCCAAAGCGAGCTCGCCGAGCGTTGCGGGATGAAGCAGAGCGCCCTCAGTCGTCTGCAAACCGGCAAGTCAAGCCCTACGCTAAAGACCCTGCAGCAACTCGCCGACGGCATGGGGAAGAAGCTGGTCGTTCAGTTCGTGTAGCCTTCGCCTTCCCAGCGCCTCACACCCACAAAAAGGAAGGAGCCCCGAGAGGCTCCTTCTTGTCGCACCTGGCGCTGCCAGGCTTGCTTGGCTTTCGTGCGGCTGTACTTGGCCGCACCGTGGGCTCCGTGGCCGCAGGCGTAGCCGTTATAGCGAGGCTTCGCCGCCAGCGTCGCCTCTTCGGCCGACTGGCGCCACACCGCGCTGTCCGGCGTCTTGCGCGGCTGCACCGGCACCGACCGCTTGCGCTTCTTCGACATTTCCTCTCACCTCCTTCAAGGCTCGACGACAATGCCGTCATTCTAGCACGGTGCCGCAAAGCCGCCGGCGAGGCCGACCGATTGTTGCCTACCGCGCGACGGCGGCATCCATGGCGTCGGCGAAGATGGGGGTGGCCAGACCGAAGCCGCCGGAGACTTCCAACAGCTGGCCGGTGGTGCAGGCGCTCTCGTCGCTGGCGAAGTAAACGACGGCCGCGGCGATGTGCTTCGGGTCGGCCATGCGGCCCAGCGGAATGTGACGCAGGAAGAACTTCTTGAAGTCGTCGGTGAGGTTGTCGTTCACCGCGTCGGTGGCGGTCATGCCGGGCGCCACCACGTTCACGCGGATGTTGGCACGGGCCAGCTGCACGGCCATGGACTTGCTCATGTGGTTGATGGCCGCCTTGGCCGTGCCGTAGGCGATTTGGCTGATGTCGGGCACGCTGCCGGCGATGGAGCTGATGTTCACAATGGAACCGCCGCCCGCCTCGCGCATAGCGGGGATGACCGCCTGGCAGCCCAGGAACACGCTACCGATGTTCACGTCGATGTTCTTGATGAAGTCCTCGTAGCCCGTGGCCGTGATGTCCTTGTCGGTAGCGGGCTTCGTGCCGCCGAAGTTGTTCACGAGTACATCGACACGGCCCTCGTTCTTCACCACGGTATCGATCATGGCCTTGAAGCTGTCGGGCACCGAGGCGTCGTTGTAGACGCACTTCACCTTCAAACCCTGGGCCGTTAGTTCCGCCGCCTCGGCCTCGGCGCGCTCCATGTTGCGAGCGCCGATGTACACCGTGGCGCCCTCTTGCGCGCACGCCTTCACAATGGCCGCACCAATGCCGCGCGTCGCCGCCGTGACCACCACTACCTTATCTTGCAAACGCATAGGAAGCTCCTTCACATCGTAGGTTGACCCCGCCATCCTAGCGCGTCACGTTCACCACAAGCCATCCGCTCTCGCACCCGTCACGCCTCCGTTCCCGAAAACGCAAAGGGAGCCCCGAAAGGGGCTCCCTGCGTACAAAGGCTTTCGCTGCCGGATGAGACTGTTCAGGTGGCCGGCTGCCTCGTGAAGCTTCCTCGCCAGCGCTTCCTACACGTTGTCGGGCAGCATGATGGGGGCGAAGTACGGGTAGTCGACGCCGCGGTTGATGAGGTTCTCAACGCCCTCGATGGCCTTCACGAACTGCTCGCAGGTGAGCGTCACACGCACCTCGCCTGACTGCAGATTGCCCAGGGCGCGGTCACCGCGGCAACCCAAGGACAGGCCGGGCTTGCCGGTCTTGATAGTACGCATCCAGGTGTCGACGCACTGGGACTCGCCGCGGAAGGGGAACTCCAGGTACTGGAAGTCGGCCTCGATCAGGCCAGCCAGCAGATGGAAAGCCCCAGAAGCCTGAATCTGCACCGAGATGCAGTCGGGCTCGGCGATGTCGTTGTCGTCGAGCGGCGAAGCCACCATGCCGGCATAGGGCTTCTCGGGCAGCGTGTCCAGGTAGCTTTCCATATGGGCGCGGGAGGCGTCCTGGTTGCCGTGCCACGGGTAGGGCGGGTTGGCCAGCAGCACGCCGTCGTGCCACTCCTCGTCGCGCTCGCAGCAACCGCAGTTGGCGCCGCAGTAGGTGGTGAGGAACTTCTCGGGCTTGATGCCGATGGTCATATGGAAGTGGGCGGCGATGCCGATGATCTGGCAACCCGTGGAGGGGTTGGTAGCCATCTTCAGGTCGCCGTACTCCTCGAAGCCCTCGGGCGAGTCGATCATCTTGATGGCCACCGGGTTGGTGAGGGGGCGCAGCGCCATCACGAGACGGTTGTTCAGGTCCTGCCATTCCTGCTTAGTGAGCTTCATGGGAATTCTCCTCTCTTAAAGGGCGCCCTGCCCCAAACAGGGCGCCCGCACATTCCTTCGCGTTGCTGTGCTTTACGCAGCGGTGAAGCCGCCGTCCACCGGCAGGGCCACACCTGTGGTCCAGGCCGCCTCGTCAGAGGCCAGGTACAGGATGGCGTAGGCGGTCTCGATGGGCTTGCCCAGACGACCCATGGGGTGCATGGCGCCGTAGACCGGCTCGCCCTCCTCTACGCTGCCGAATTTGTTGATGAGGTCGTTGCGCACCAGGTCGGTGAGGGTGGTGCCGGGGCACACGCAGTTGCAGCGGATGCCCTTCTTGGCATAGGAGATGCCGAAGTTCTTAGTCATCTGCACCACGCCGCCCTTGGCCGCATGGTAGGGGGCGTTGCCGTCGCACACCGAGGACAGGCCGGCCGTGGAAGCGATGTTCACGATGGAGCCGCCCTTGCCGAGCATGTAGGGAACGGCGAACTTCGAGGTGATGAACGAGCCGTTCAGGTCGGTGTCGATAACCTCGCGCCACTCCTCGATGCTCGTCTCGTGAGCGATGACGCCCGAGTCCACCACGCCGGCGCTGTTGACGAGGATATCGATGCCGCCCATCTCCTCATTGATGGTGGCGAAGGTGGCCTCGATGGCCTCGGCGTCGCGCACGTCCACCTCGTGGAAGTACACCTCGCCACCAGCCTCGGTGATCACCTTGGCAGCCTCGCGGCCGGCCTCGCCGTCGAAGTCGACGATGGCGATCTTCGCTCCCTCTTCTACAAACAGCTGAGCCGTGGCCAGACCGAGACCCTTGGCACCACCGGTGATAATGGCGCGCTTGCCTTCCAGACGATTCATGATCTCCTCCTATTCTTCCCGGAACCCTTAAGGGAAAGCGGCCTTCCTCCGGGCCCGAAAGCCTCCCTTATTACTGAGAGATATGGCGAGAGCCTCGCCGTGGAACCTACTGGTGAATGAAGCGGGCGCACAGGAAGCTGATGACGCTTACGGCGACGCAGATTCCCAGGCAGATGAGGGCCGTGCCCGTGCCGTCGATGAGGGCGGCGAATATCGGCGCGACCACAATGCCGCCGATGTTGGAGAGCATGGTGAGCTCGCCGGTGCACTGGCCCGCAATCTGGGGCTGGGTGATCTCGTTGGGGATCGCCCAGAAGGGGCCGAGGATCATGGACACGGAACCGTAGGCCAGCATGAGCAGCACCGCCACGATGATGGCGCTCGCATTGCCGATGACGGGAATGAGAACGAGCGTCACAGCGGTAATGCCCGTGGCAATCATGAGCGTCTGGTAGCGCGACCCCTTGAACACGTTGTCCGACAGGATGCCGCCGAGGGGCGCCGCCACAATGGTGATGAAGAAGGTAGAGCTGATGACCATCGTGACCAGGTCGGAGGTAATGCCCAAATCGTTCATGAGCAGGAACATGAGGAACGTGCCGAAGCCGTACACGAGGAAGGCGTTGCCGAAACCGACCACGGCACAGGCCCAGTACTTGCCGTTGCGGCGCACCTCGGCCATGGTGCCGGGCAACTTTGAGGTGTCACGTGCCGGCGTATCGGAGGCCTCCTCCTCGGGCAGTAGCTCGGCGATGGACATCGCCCCCGGGTACACCGCGCCAATCTCGCGAACCGTCAGCAGGTACAGCGCGAAGATCACCAAGCCCGAGACCGCCGTGAGGCCGCCCATGGCGGTGTACCACGGAAGCCCCAGACCCAGCAGTGCCTGGGCACCGAGCGTGGCCAGTGTGAAACCGATGCCCAGCACGCCCAGCAGGATGCCGCCGGCAATGCCGCGCTGGCGCACCGGGAACCACATAGCCGTGCTGTTGACGGCCGCGGCGCCAATGAAGCCGCCGGAGATGCCCTGGATGAAGCGGAGCACCAAGTCGGACGCGTAGTTGCCTCCGGCTATGGCGAACACGGCCGAAGCCGCCACGTCGATGGCCAGGGCGATGAGGATGGTCTTCTTCGTTCCCACCTTGGCAATGAGCTTGCCGCCCGGCCCTGCCAAAAGCGCGAAGCTGACCATCGTGGCCGTCGTGTAGAACGAGAGCATGGTGGCGTTAAGCCCCATGGCCTCCTGGATGGCGCCGCCGAAGGCCGCTGCCGTTTGGATGGTCATGAAGAAGTAGCCATAGGCCAGCATGTTCATGACGAGGATCCACCAGCGGTAGGCCGGCGCCTTGGAAAGCTTTGCAGCTCCCATTGTTTACCCCTTTCCTTAAGGGGCGCCCTTCCCTTTCCCGAGCGCCCCGATTACCCTCTCTGAGGCGCTAGATGCGCACGCCGATCTCGCGGCCCTGGCTCAGGGCGTCCACCATGAGGCTCGTGTCCTCGCCGTTGCAGGCGCCGATGGAGTACACCTCCGGGGCCAGGTTCTTCACGGCCTCGTACAGCGACAGGTCCTCGTGGGGCGACTGGAACACCATGATGGTGTCGGCCGGCTGGAACTTCTCTACGCCGTTCTCCTCGTAGCGCAGGCCCTTTTTCGTGATTTCCTTGAAGGTGACACCGGTGGTGATAGGCACGCCCGCCTCGTTCAGGTAGTGCAGCGAGCGATCCACGTAGCGCGGGGGCATGCGGTCGGCGACTATGTCCACCTCGTCGAACACCATGACGTTCTTGCCGCGCTTCTGCAGGAAGATGGCGCCCTGGATGCCCTCGATCTGCGCGCCGAGCACGATGCAGTTCTTGCCGATGCCGGGCAGGGCTACTTCCGACAGCTTGTTCAGGGCGTTGGCGCCGAAGATCTTCAGCGGCGTCTTCGCCATCTTGGTGAGCTGAGGGACCGTGGAAACGTTCTTGCCCTCGATGCCGGGCACCGCCGGGGTGCCGTACACGCCGCCCGTGGCCACGATGACCACATCGGGAGCCATCTTGCGCACGTAGTCGGGAGTTACCTCGGTTTTGGTTTTAATGGTGAGGCCAGGGGTCTTGGCCGCCTGGGTCTCGAGCCAGGTGATGAGCGCCGGCACGTCTTCGCAGGTGGTGCCCTTCACCATGGTGGCCAGCTTCAGCTCCAGCGCCAACATGGATTCCTTCTCGGCCAGAGTCACCTCGTGTCCGCGCTCGGCGGCCACGCGCGCCGCCTCAAGACCGGCAGCGCCGCCGCCTACCACCAGCACGCGCTTCTTCTTCTCGGCTGGCTTCGCCTCAAGCTCGCGCTCGCGGCCGAAAGCGGGGTTCACACGGCAGCGCTTCACGACGCCCGGGTGCTCGGCATCGCAGGTAGCGCAGTGGCTGCAGCGGCGCACGTCCTCGGGGTGGCCGGCCGCCAGCTTGTTGGCCATATCCGGATCGGCCCACAGACCGCGGGCGAACAGTGCCAGGTCCATGTCGCCGGCGCCGATGGCCGCCTCGGCCTTCTCGGGCGTCAGCGAGCCGATACCGAAGACGGGCACCTGTACGCCGGCCGCCTTCACATTGGCCGCCAGCGGCACAAGCAGGCCGCTGCCCTCCAGGCGCGGCAGGTAGGGTTGCATGTCCGGGTCGGCCTTCGGGTACATCCAGTAGTCGTCGGCATACTGGAAGGGGCAATTGCCGTAGCCGTAGCCCGTCACAGAGATGTAGTCGGCGCCGGCGCGCTCGTAGAGCTTCGCGAACTCGGCGCTCTCCTCCATGGTGGTGGCCAGCGGATGGCCGAATTCCTGGCCGTTCATGCGCACGCCCACGATGAAGTCCTCGCCGCAGCGCTCCTTGATACCGGCGATAAGCTCGCAGGCCAAACGCGTGCGGTTCTCAAGCGTCTGGCAGCCGTACTCGTCGTTGCGCTTGTTCCAAATTCGGGAGGTGAAGCTCATAATGAAGTAGCCGTTGGCCGCGTGGACCTCCACGCCGTCGAGACCCGCCTTCTTCGCGCGCTCGGCTGCATCGATGTAGCGCGCCTTGAAGGCCTCAATCTCCTCAAGGGACACGCCGCGCACCGGGAAGCAGTAGGGCACGGGGCTCGGCAGCTCGGCCTCGGGAATGTCGGAGGGGCCCCAGGAGCCGCCCTCGGTCTTCAGCGCCGAGCCGTTCTGGAAAATCTGCGCGATAATTTCGCAGCCGTGGGCGTGAATGGCGTCGGCGAGCTTGGCCATGCCGGGAATGAACTTGTCGTCGTACAGGCCGCCGAACGGGTAATCGCTCACCGTGAAGCCAGAGGTGCCGTCCTTGCAGATGAGCATCGCCGGGTCATCGGAAATGCAGGCGCCCAGGATAACCGCGCCGGCACCGCCCTTGGCAATGGCCTCGAAGGTGTCGACGACGCGATCGTTGCAGAACTGGTCCGGCCCCCAGAACAGCGTGGAAGACGGTCCCTTCGCAATGCGGTTCTTCCAGGTGTGGGTTCCAATTTGGATAGGCGCAAGCAGCTTCTCGTAACCGCTCATGTCTCTCCCCTTTCCTACCTCTCTTTGAACTTTTTCTTGAACTGTTTTTTAAACTCAGTTCAATTTTCGAGACGCAGAATACTCCCACCTTTAAACCGTTGTCAAGACTTTTCTTTTCTTTAGTTTGAACTCTGGTATAATTTTCTCGAACACAAGAGTATCGAGCACTTCGGAGAGAAAGAGAACAGCCATGGCCGTTAAAGCACCACGCCGGGTGAAATCCCAGAACACCCGCAAGAAAATCTTCGATGCCGCCGCCCGTCTTCTGAAGAAGCATGGCGAAGACTACCTCACCATCGCAAACATCTGCGACGAGGCCGGCATTTCCAAGGGCACCTTCTTCTACCATTTCAATTCGAAGGAAGACCTCATGCTGTACTACCTGCAGGAGGGCTTCGACAACTTCGTGGCCGAGCACGACGGTGACGCCGTCAAGCGTGCCGGCGACGATGTGTACCTGCTGGTACTCTACCTGTACCAGGAATATCTGGACTACTGCCAGTCCATGGGTATCGAGTTCGTCTCGAACTACTACCAATCGAAGAACAAGGCGCTCGACGCCCGCAGCGTCATGGGCACGCCGGACACCATGAACTTCCTGCTAAAGGCCTGCGCCGAAGGGCTGCTGGCAGCCCAGAAGGCCGGCTTCGTCCGCGAAGACTGGTCCGCCAACGACATCTCCTACGACTGCTGCTCGGTTATCAAGGGCTGTGTCTTCGAATGGTGCATCACCGATGGCGCTATCGACCTGAACGCGCATGCCGAGCACATGCTGCACGCCTACTTCACCAACGTCGTCACCGACCGCTACCGCGAAGCCTTCCCCTTCACCGAACCACCCATGGCGTAAAAAACGGCCGCCCCGAGGGGCGGCCGCTGTTCGGAATGCGTGGTTTCCGTTGCCGATTAGAACTCGCGGAACTTATCGCGCGGGGTGAAGCAGATGGGGCACTTCTCGAAGTCGTCGCCTTTGTGGATGTAGCCGCAGATGGGGCACAGATAGTAGGGCTCGTTGTCGGGAGCGTCGATGTTGTTGTAGGCGTCCATGTACAGCTCGGCGTGCACCGACTCGGCCAGCTTGGCGCGGGTGAACACGAACTCGGCCTTCTTGTTGCCCTCCTCCTGAGCGACCTTGATGAAGCTCGGGTACATGTCGGAGGTCTCGTAGATCTCGCCGAGCGCGCCGGCGATGAGGTTCAGGTCGGTGGCAATGCCCTCGGCCTCGGGGGCGGCGGGGCGCTCGTAGCCCGGCTCCATGCCCTCGATCACGCCGGCCTCAAGGCCGATGTGGATCTGCTCGGCAGCGCTGGTGGCCTCGAACAGGCGGGCGATCTGGTCGTAGCCCTGCTCCTTGGCGGCCTTAGCGCAGGCAGCGTACTTGGCCGAGGCGCCGGTCTCGCCGCACACGGCGGCCTTCAGGTTCTCAAGGGTAGTGCCGACCTCGGTGATGGCGTTGGGCACCACGTCGAAGTTGGTGGAATTCTCAGCATTCGGAATGACATCGCGAAGATTCATGGATGGCTCCTTTTTCTCGTCTCGCGCCCTTGCGGGCTATTCACAACAGGCATTATAGCTTTGCTCACAGAAGCGCGCTCAGGAAAGTTCAGCCTTCCCCAAACGGAAACATAATACGTCGCTTCCGCAAGCGCTTTCCATTATGGCTACCCCGCTGGCGGAACACAGCGCACGCCGCTGCGTCCGTTGCAAAGCCGTTGCCCGCGCTTGCCCCTGTGCGCCGCGCCCCCTTTGCGTCATACTAGGCCCATTCAAAACTCTCGTGAAAGAAGGTTGCATGGAACGCGACGTTGCCTGGAAGAAGTACGACGATGCGGCCCTGGACGCCTGCGAGGCCCTGGCCGCCGACTACATCACGTTCATCTCTGAGAACAAGACCGAGCGCGAGTGCGCCACGGCCGCCATTGCCGCTGCCGAGGCCGCCGGCTACGAGCCTTTGGCCGACTGCATGGCTGCCGGCACGCCGGTGGGACCGGGCAGCAAGCTGTGGGCCTGCGCCCAGGGCAAGGCGATCATCCTGGCGCACGTGGGCAGCGAGCCTCTGTCTTTGGGGCTGAACATCCTCGGCGCCCACATCGATTCGCCGCGCCTCGACATCAAGCAGAACCCGCTGTACGAGGCCAACGACTTCGCGCTGCTGGACACCCACTACTACGGCGGCATCAAGAACTACCAGTGGACGGCCCTGCCGCTCGCGCTGCACGGCGTGGTGGCCACCACCGATGGCGAGATTATCGACGTGAACGTGGGCGACGACCCGGCCGACCCGGTGTTCTGCGTCACCGACCTGCTGCCGCACTTGGGCGCCCAGCAGATGGAGAAGACCGGCGCGAAAGTGGTCGAGGGCGAGGACTTGGACATCCTCGTCGGCAACCGCCCGCTCGTGATCGCCGAGGGGGAGGCCGATACCGACAAGAAGAAGGCCGCCGAGAAGGACCCGGTGAAGCAGATGGTGCTCTCGGTGCTTTCGGGCAAGTACGGCATCGCCGAGGAGGACTTCCTCTCCGCCGAACTTGAGGTGGTACCCGCCGGCCGCGCTCGCGACCTCGGGTTCGACCGCTCCATGGTCATCGGCTACGGCCAGGACGACCGCGTGTGCGCCTACACGTCGCTGCGGGCCCAGCTGGCCCTCGGCGACGACGTGCCGGCCCGCACCGCCGTCTGCGTGCTAGTGGATAAAGAGGAAATCGGCTCGGTGGGTGCCACGGGCATGGGGTCGCTCTTCTTCGAGAACACCATCGCCGAGATTATGGAACTGGCCGGCGAGGGGGGCACGCTGCCGCTGCGCCGGGCCCTCTCCCGCTCGCGCATGCTGTCATCCGACGTGTCCGCCGGCTTCGACCCGGCCTACGCGAGCGTCTTCGAGGCGAAGAACTCGGCGTTCCTCGGGCGCGGCCTCGTGTTCAACAAGTACACGGGTGCCCGCGGCAAAAGCGGATCGAACGACGCGTCGGCCGAGTACGTCGCCCAGGTGCGCCGCATCATGGACGATGCCGACGTGAGCTTCCAAACCGCCGAGCTGGGGCGCGTGGATGCAGGCGGCGGCGGGACCATCGCCTACATCCCGGCCAAGTACGGCATGGACGTGATCGACTCCGGCGTGCCCGTGCTTTCCATGCACTCGCCCTGGGAGGTAACAAGCAAGGCCGACATTTACGAGGCCCGGCGCGGCTACGAGGCCTTCCTGCGCGACCCGTCGTAAACGCTGGCACCTCGCTGTTCCGCAACGCAAAAGCGGCGCCCCGGCCTGGTGGCTGGGGCGCCGCTTCGTCTATCGGGGGAAGAGAGTTTAGGCAGCGTCGGCCTCGGCATCCGGGTCGGACCAGGGGCTCGCGTACACGGCGTAGCTCGCGTACTGCGGGGCGCCCACGGCATAGATGTCGTAGTCGGCAGGCTGGCCGGCCGTCGTGTCGACGATCTTGAAATAGCCGCCCTCGATGTGGCCGTCGCCGTCAAGCAGCACCACGTCGACGCGCGACTGCGTCGTGCCGTCCAGATTCTCGGAAGCGGTCACCGTGCCGGTGAACTCCTTGGCGCCGAACTGCGTGTCGGTAGCGCCGTTGTCCTGCACGGTATACACGTCGGCAAGCTTCTGGTCGGTAGCCTTCCATGCGCCGTCCGGCGTGGAAATGGTGAAGTCGACCGTAGCCGGTGCGGTCGCCTGGGTCTCGCCCGTGGTGGGCTCGACGGTCGTGGAGCCGGCAACGTAGGAGTAATAGTAGGTGGAATCGGGCAGCACGCCGGGCGTCTCGATGGTCTCATCGAACAGCACGTTGCCGTCTCCGTCCTTGCCCACCACTTCGATCACCGCATCGGTGGCCTCAACGGTGTGGTTGGGGTTCTGCACCTCCACAGCGAAGTCGATCATGCCGTTGTCGGAGGCGAACCAGCCGGAGTCGACGATCTCAAGCGGCGCGGGGCTGGCGGCCTCCTGCTCGGCCGTGGCCTCAGTCGCCGCGGCGTCGGCCTGCTCGTCCACAGCAGCCTGCTCGGCTGCAGGGCCTTCGTCCTGGGCCTGCACGACGGCTTCTTCGCTGCCTTCCGGCGCCTGGGTGTTCTGCGCCGTAGCGCAGGCGGTCAGGCCCACCGCGAGCAATCCGCCGAGCACCGCCCATCCAACTTGCTTCATTTTCATGGTTATCACCGATCCCTTGTCTGCTTCAAACCGCATCTCTTGTGTCTTGTTGTCGGCGCCCGGGGGCGCGCGGCGGCTCGCTCGGTGTTCCCCGGACGCGTCCGCCCAGGCGATCAATCAAGTGAGCCTGCGAGTAAATGATTACTCCGCAGCAAAGGAAATCGGGGGTTCAACGCCGCTTCGTAGCGTGTGCGCCATGGCTTTGTTTTCAATGAAATCGCCATGTCAACGGCAAGAAATGTATACCTTAGAAGTCATAGTTAACCGAGCGTCAACCAAAGTCGCGCCTTCGAAACTGTTGCCTGGCGAAAGGGGAACAACGCGGGTTTTCGAACCAGAACAAACGAAAACCCGCGGGAGGGGGGATCCGCGGGTTTCGTTTTGTGGCGACAGCGAGACGAGGAGAAGCTTCGCCACCCAGTAAAACAAGAAGAGAGGAGGCGTCGGCAGAACGTCGGAGGGGGAAAGCCCGTCGGCTTCGTTTCCTTGGCCCTGCTGACAAAAGTTATAATATGGTAACTTCTCGGGCTACGCAAGGGTGTTAACCTAGGTTTACAATTCCTCCATAACTGACGTAAGGTTACAGCGAATTGCACGGTTATTTACACGGGGGCAACAGGCTGCCCGAAAGGCTTTCCCCCGAACGCTGCTTGCCTATACTGCACTCATGCGAAACGGAAAAGAGCTGGAATCCTCCTCCTTTCCCCTTTCCTTTCCTTCTTCTCTCTTTGGGAAGCCGGGATTCCCCCACATAGCCCGGCTTCCGCGAGAACGATCCCCAACCGTTCTCGAACCCCTGCAAGAGGCGGCCTTCCCCGGGCCGCCTCTTCTTTTTTGCTGGGGCACCTACTCGCTGGGTTTTTGCTGCGGCTCCTATTCGCTGGGCTCTTGCCCGAGAATGTCCAGGGCCGCCTTGTAGCCACCGGTGCCATAGCTGAGGCACTTCGACACGCGGGCGATGGTGGTGGCCGAAGCGCCGGTTTCGGCCTCGATGGCCGCGTAGGACTTCCCCGCCGCCAGAAGCCGCGCCACCCCGAGCCGCTGCGACGTCTCGCGGATTTCGCGCACGGTGAACAGGTCCTCCAGCAGCGCGAAGATCTCGTCAGGGTTGTCCATCGTCGCCAGCACGCGCAGCAGGTCGTCCACATCGGGGGTGCGAATATCGGTCATGGGTCCTCCGTCATCCGAGGAAGCGCGGGGCGCCCTCGGCTCTTTTCGTTGTTCAACAGGTACGATTGTACTCCAACACGCTAAAGCGCTCGAGCGAATTCACGACCTCCGCATGGCCGCGGGGCAGCTAGCGGCGGCGCAGCGCGCGGGCGTAGAGGAAGGCGGCCGCGGCGCCGAAGAGAGCCACCGCGAGGGCTGCTACCATGGCCCAGGCGAAGCCAGCGGAAGAGGCGGCCGCAGGGGCGACGCCGGCATTGGCCGCTGCAGCGGAAGCCGAGCTCATGATGCCCACGTAGGCCGCAGGCCCCAGGCAGGCGGCCAGCTGCACCGCCATGGACATGAGGGTGACGCCATGGGAATCCAGCTCGTCGGGAAGGCGGCGCAGGCCGGCCGTCTGGGCCGGCGAGAGCACCATGCCCGTGCCCAGGTAGCCGAGGAAGATGCCGGCAACCACCACCGGCAACCCGGCTGCCGCATCGGCGCCGGCAAGCCCCAGGACACCCGCGAGAGCCGGGGAGGCCCCGAAAGCCGCCAGGGCAATACCCACCGACGCGATACCCAAGCCGGCCGGCAGCAGGGGCCATTCCCCGCGCCGGTCGAGGGCACGGCCCGACAGCACCGAAGCCGTGGCGTTGGCGAGCACCGGCGCCACCATGAGCACGCCGGCCAGCGAGGCCGCAAGTCCCACTGCCTCCTCGAAGTACAGCGGCGCCATCACGCTGAGCGAGAAGTAGGTCATCATGGTGATGACGACGAGTACCACCGCGGGCCAAAACGCCCGGTGCCCGAAGGGCGCCAGGGACACGAGCGGACTTTCCAAACGCTTCTGACGGCGGGCGAAACCGGCCAGGAAGGCGACGGCTGCCGCAAGGGCCGCCGCGCCCACCGCAGGCCGCGACGACACCTCCGAGAGCCCCACGGAAAGCAGCGTCACACCGGCGGCCACCAGCAGGGCCGAGGGCACGTCGAAGGCGGCCGGATGCGGGCGGCGCTCGTCGCGCACCACGAAGGCGCCCAGAACCGTCAGCAGCACCGCTACCGCCAAGGGCACGACGAATACGCTGCGCCACCCCAAATCGCTCACCATGAAGCCGGTGACAATGGGGGCGGTCGCCGGCCCGATGGTGATCATGGCGCTGCCCACGGCCAGGTACGACCCCATGTTCTCGTGGGGCACCTTGTCGACGATCACGTTCATCATCAGCGGGATGAACACGCCGGTACCCGCCGCTTGCACAAGGCGCGCCACAAGCAGCAGGGCGAAGTTCGGCGCCATCAGGCCGCCAACGGAGCCTGCGATGCTGAGGGCCGAGGCAGCGAAGAACAGGGTGCGCAGCGTGAAGCGGCGGTACAGGTAGGCCATACAGGTAACCACCACGGTGACCGCGATCATGTAGCCGGTGACAAGCCACTGGGCCGTCACCGCGTCTACGGCGAAATCGCCCATGATGGCCACAAGGGCCATGTTCACGAGGTTCTCGTTGAAGCCGGCTAGAAACCCGCAGCCGTAGAAGACGGCAAGCAGAGGCCCGAAACCCGTTGCGGCGGTCGTCGGCCTGAGGTTCGCCATGGAAGATGCGTCCTTTCGTCTCGGGAACACCGGCCGCTCTTCCCTAGAAAAAACGGCCTCGGGCAGCGTAGATATTACCGCCCGAGGCCGTAACCGCGTTCTGCGGTGGCTAGTTTAGCGCACTTTGATCCTGCGCAATGTGCCCGTTACCAGATGTGCGGGCAATCGGCCTTAAGCCGTCATTTCCGCTTCGGGCTCGAAGCGACCCGCGTCGGCGGACGCCGAGGCCTCTTGGCCCTGATCCGTCCGCGGGTCGCCGCCGCGGCCGCCCATGCCACCGCCCATGGCGCCGGGGCCAGCTGCTGAAGGCGTGATGGAAAGGGTCGCCTGGGTGGCCGTGCCGTTAACATCCACGGTTACCGTGGCGCCGTCGGCTGCGCCGGGCACCGAGACGACGATGCATTGGAACGCGCCGGGAGCCTCGTAGACGGCAAGTGTCTTGCCGTCCTCGTCGGTCACCGTGATGGTGGCGCCGGCCTGGCCGCTGGCGTTCACCAGGGCGAAGGGCTGGGTGCTGCCCTCCGAGAACGTCTCGGCCATGCCCGCGGCGCCCGCGAGCACCACCGTGCCGCCGGTTACCGTGGCGCCGTACTCGTAGTCGAGCGCGCCGTCCCCATTACCCGTAGAGGTACCCAGCAGCTCGCCGCCGGTCACTTCCACGTACCCATTGGAATCGATGGCGTCGCCGCCGGCCAGCACCGACACCGTGCCGCCGTTGATTTGGATCAGGCAGTCCTCGCTGGCGTTGGCACCCATCGGGCCGCCGGCGCCCATACCCGCGCCACCGCCCTTGCCGCCGAAGTCGCCGCGAAAGCCTTCGTCGCCTTCGGGCATCTCGCCCTCTTCCATGCCCTCCGGCATCTCGGGGCGCTCGCCGTTCATGTCGCCGCGCGGGCCGCCGCGGAAGCCGCCGTCCTCGCCGGCGCCCTCCGCACCGTCGCCGCCGGGCATCGCGGGCATCTCGCCCTCGGGAGGCGTCGGGGGCTCTTCCATACCCTCGGGCATCTGGCCTTCTTCCATGCCTTCGGGCAGGGCCGGCGGCTCCCCATCGGCACCGTCGGGCATCTGCCCCGGCTCGGCGCCTTCCGGCATCTGGCCCGGCTCGGCGCCTTCCGGCATCTGCCCGGCCTCCGCATCCTGGGCGTCGCCGCTCGTGCTTTCGGCCGCCGCATCCGCCTCGTTGTCGTTCGATGCGCGCTCGGCCACCGCGGCGTTGATGCCGTCGTCGGAGGCGACGATGTCCACGACCCCGTCGTTGATGATCACTTCCTGGGCCTCAATGCCCTCATCGCACCCCGTCACGGTAAGCGCGCCGCCGTCCATGGTGAATTTCGTCTCGGCGTTCATACCCTTGCCGACCGCCTCCACGATGTAGCTGCCACCGGTCATGGCCGCCTCCACATCGCTGCGCAGGGCATGGTCACCGGCCTGCACCTGGGCCTCACCGCCGGTAAGCCGCAGGTAGGTGGCCGCCTGGAAGCCCTCGTCGCCAGCGTTGACCGCCCAGGTGCCGCCGTCGATGGCCACAAACCCGCGCGTCGGGTCGGAATCATTGCTCGACTTCACGCCGTCGCCGCCCGCGGTGATGGCGAAGGTACCGTCGGCCACCTTCACGCAGTCCTTGCCGCGCAGCCCGTCTTCGACCGCCACCACCGTAAGGGTGCCGCCGGTGATGACCAGGTCGTCCTTCGAATTCACGCCGTGACGGTAGTTGCCCTCAATGGCCAGGGCCCCTTCCCCGTTGATGGTCAGGTCGTCCTTCGAGAACAGGGCCGCGTTCGGCTCGTCTTCGCCCTCGGCCAGGTCGTAGGCGCCCCCGTCGGCCAGCGTGTTCTGCGAGTTCGCCGCCAAGGTGACGAACACCTTGTCGGCCTGCTGGATGTTCAGGGCCGGCCCCGCCTCGTTGCGGATAGAGGCGCCGTCGAGCACGATCTGCACCTTGTCCTGGTCGGACGCGTTCACCACGAGCGTGCCCGCGAGCTCGCCGGATACCACGTAGGTGCCGGCGGCGGTAATGGTAACCGTCGAGCCCTCGACGACAGCCCCCTCGCCAGCCACCGTGGCGCTCTCGCCCGAAAGCGTCACGGCGGTAGCGGAGGCCGCGTCATAGGAGGGGTCGTTATCGCGGTCGGAATAATCGAAATCCATGCCGGCGATGTCGATGAGCGACGCCCAATCGCCATCCCAATCGGCGCTCTCGGCGCCATCGGTTTCGCCCTGCTGCTCAGCCGCCGACGGCTCATTCGAGGCGTCCTCGAAGGTGCCTCCGTTGCAACCCGTCAGCGCCAGCGAAGCCGCCAGCGCCGAGGCGACCACCCCGCGCGCCAGAAATCGCCGGCTTCCCTTAAACGTACTTTTCTTCATCGTGTTGTCCTCCCAAATAAATTGCTTTCAACTAGGCGCCCTAGGCCGCTACAGCGTCTCGCGGCCGGCCGGCGTCATGCCGAGGGTTATCTTCAAGTTCCCATTCAGGCAGCGCAGCTCGTCGATCATGGCCTTCTCGATACCCGGCTGGCGCAGGCGCAGCTGGTAGGTAAGCTGGAAGAGGCTGCCCATGTTGGTGGTGGTCACTTCGGTAAGCTCGGATTCGACGGCGTAGCGGGCGAGCACCTCGTCGAACACGCCGTCGTACTCCAAATCCTCGGGGATGGTGATGCGCAGGGTCTTGCCCGGCTCGCGGGGCTTCCCGAAGGGCGTCAGCACGAACAGCAGGTTCACCACGGCCACCACCACGGTGAACACGCAAGCCAGCACGATGAAGCCCATGCCCGTGGCCAAGCCGATGGCCATGGCCAGAAACACGCTGCCGATGTCCTTCGCCGAGCCGGGGATGGAACGGAAGCGCACGAGGTTGAACACGCCCATGACCGCGATGCCCGCGCCCAGGTTGCCGTTCACCAGCGTGATGACCATCTGCACGATAAGCGGCAGCAGCGCCAAGGTGACCACGAAGTTCTTCGAGTAGCTATGGCGGAACATGTACACGCCGGCGCAGGCCGCGCCCAACACTACCGAGAACACGCAGCACAGCAAGAAGTCGGCAGTGGACACGGCCCCCACCAGCGAGTCGGCCGTTCCGAACACAGAAGTAAACGTTGAATCGAACATGGTTTTCCTTTCTAAGAGGCCATTTGATAGGCGTTGCCGTACTTGGTGAACGAGGCGGGGAAGATGGCGTTCGCGGAAAGCGCGGCTGTGAGCCAAGGCGGATAGGCGCTCGCGCTCTTCACTTCCATGATCGACTCCCCCGGCGCGATGATGGGGCGCCAACATTCTGCGCCGGGCCGCCAGGACGCATCGAAGCAGTCGAGGTATTCCAGGCGGTTGTCAAAGGTGATGCGGAAGCCGGGGTCGGTGGCGTCGCGGGCATCGGTCGGAGCCCATCCCTCGCGCAGGGCCCAGGCCACCCGGTCGCAGGCGATGCCCATGGAGGGCACCAAGGGCAGGTGGCGGTCCATAGCGGCCACCAACTCGCGGGCGATCTGCCGCGTCTGGGGCGCGAGCGCCGTCGCCGCCTGATCGGCGTCGGCCACGGGCCAGCGGGTGCACGCCTGCTCGTAGGGAAGCCCGCTCACGAAGGCCAGAGCCGCCGGCAGCGACAGAACCAGCCGCCGCTTGTACACGATACCCTTGAACTTCTTCTTAATGCCGAAGAACACCGGCAGCGACAGGGCGTCGGAAGACGCCCCGCAAGTCAGCGCAGCAGCGAGCACCCGAGCCTGCACCTCATCATCGGAAAGCGGCGGGCAGCCGGCCTCGCGCCGCAGCGGGCCGGCGGCGAAGGCGGCCATAAGCAGCGCGCCGGCCTCTTCCCCGTAAGCCCGCAGCCGCAGCTTCTCCTTGTACAGGGGCTTTTCCACCGAACGGGCGATCATGGCCCGCTCGGGGGTATCCAGATACAGGCTCGTGATGCGCGTGCGGCCGTAGGCGTCCGGTGCCATCACGGCGTCGGCGGCCGCTTCCACCGCGGCCCGCTGCGAGCGCACCAGGCGGTACTTCTTCTCTACCCGCTTGAATACGTTGTTGTAGGCGCCCATGGTCGCTCCTTCTTCTTGGCGTCGTCGCTGCCGGGCCCCGTGCCGCTCGGAGGCACGGGCTGTCGCGGTGCAACAGGCCGCGGCGGCGTTCCAGCAGGCGACCACAATACGGGGACTTCCTGAAAACTGCCTGAACCAGCCCGCTTTTTTCAGGTTGGCTTCAGGAAGGGCGCTACAATAGCGCCATGCCCGACAGCCGCACCGCGCTCCCGCGCGCCGGCTCCGCCGCCCGAGAAAGGCCCCTCCATGCGCGTATTGGTAGTGGAAGACGACGTCCGCCTGGCCGAGGCGCTCTCGCGCATTCTGGAAGACAACGGCTACACCGTGGATGCCGTGCACGACGGCCAGACCGGCATCGACTACGGCTCCTCCGGTGCCTACGACGTCATCATCCTGGACGTCATGCTGCCCAAGGCCGACGGCTTCACCGTGGCCCAGAGCCTGCGGCGCGCCCACGTGAGCACCCCCATCCTGCTGCTCACGGCCCGCGACGCCACCACCGACAAAATCACCGGGCTCGATTCGGGCGCCGACGACTACATGACCAAGCCGTTCTCACCGGCCGAGCTGATGGCGCACCTGCGAGCGCTCACGCGGCGCCAGGGCGACGTCGTGTTCGAGACCATCACCGCCGGAGACCTCACGCTGAATCTGGAAAGCCTCGACCTTACCTGCGGCGACGAGACCATTCGCCTGAGCCAGAAGGAATTCGCCATCGCCCGCATTCTGCTGGGCTCGCCCGGCGCCGTCATCTCGAAGGATGCGCTCATCGACCGCGCCTGGGGACCCGCCTCCAGCGCCAGCGACAACAACGTGGAGGCCTACATCTCGTTTCTGCGCAAGAAGATGGCCCATGTGGGGTCGAAGGGGAAGATTGAGACCATTCGCTCGGTGGGCTACCGCTTCGCCGAGGACGCCTAGGCGCCGTGCCCTTTCCGCTGACCACATACCGAAAGAGCGCCCCCGCGGCGGCCGCGCCCGTGCTCCGGAAGCTGCGGGTGAAATTCGTCGCGCTGAACATGACCATTGCCGCCCTGGTGCTGGCCGGCTCGTTCTCCGCCATTTGCTTTGCCGACTACCGCAGCGATGTCGACGAGCTGCACCGCACGCTTGCCCAATCGGTGCGCGTTTCGCTGAAGAACCCGCGCCTGACCCCCGAGCCCTTGGCCGGCCCCGACACTCAGGAAGCGGAGGGGGAGGGCACCCATGAATTCGGCGTCCCCGGCGCTGCGGAAGGGACAGCGCCGGACGGAACCGAAGCTCCCGCCGAAACCGTGCCGCCGAGCGGCGAGGACGGCGCCGGCGTCGCAGAGGGCAACGACCCTCAGACCTCGCCCTCCCCCACCGCCCCCAGCATCGGCGCCTTCGAAGAAGAGGACGGCCAAGCGGAACCCAGTGCCGATGCGGCCGACGCCGGGGCTGCCCCCACCGACGCCGAGGGCACCTGGGCGCCCCCGCAAATCGGCGGCGACGGCGAGCGCAGCGTGCCCATCGCCTCGTACTACGTGTCGGGTAACGTCGTCATGCAGCTGGCCGCCCGATCCACCGCCACCGTACCCGAGAGCCTGCTTCTGTCGGCTCTTCCCGCTGTCGCGCAGTCCTCTGCCGATTGGGGCTACCTGGCCGATGCCGACTTGTACTTCGCCAAGCGCGAGGCCGGCCCCGACCTTATCGTCTCCTTCGCCGACGGGGCAGCGGCCGACGGCTGGCAGTCGCTTGCCGTCACGCTCGCCGTGGGCGGCGTGGGTGCCCTTGCGGTGCTGTTCCTGCTGAACCTCGCCTTCTCGCGCTGGGCCCTCACGCCGGTGCAGCAGGCCTGGACCCAGCAGCAGCAATTCGTGGCCGACGCGTCCCACGAGCTGAAAACCCCGCTCACGGTCATCTTGGCCAACAACGCTATCCTGCGCGAGCACGGCGCCGACACCGTCGCGAGCCAGAGCCAATGGCTCGAGAGCACCCAGGTGGAAGCCGAGCGCATGCAGGGGCTCGTAACCGACATGCTCGACCTGGCGCGGGCCGGCGCCCTGGGGGCGAGCCCCGCCCGCGACGAGCTCGATTTCAGCCGCCTCGTGGAGGGCGAAGTGCTCACGTTCGAATCGGTCGCCTTCGAACGCGGCATTCAGTGGGAAAGCACCGTGGAAGAGGGGGTGCGCGTACGCGGCGACAGTCGACGCCTGCAGCGCCTCGTCGGCATCCTGCTGGACAACGCCTGCAAGTACACCGAGCCCGGCGGCCGGGTGGCCGTCGCCCTGCGCACCGAGGAGCGCGCCGCCGTCCTTTCCGTGCGCAACTCCGGCGAGCCCATCGCGCCCGCCGACCTCGCGCACCTCTTCGACCGCTTCTACCGCGTCGACAAGGCCCGCACCCACGACGCGCCCGCCGGCTACGGCCTGGGCCTTTCCATCGCCCAAGACATAGCCCAAGCCCACAAAGCCCCCCTCACCGTCCGCAGCAACGCCGCCGAAGGCACCGTGTTCACGTTGCGTTTGCCTCTCAATTAAGACCAAAACCATCACAGGTTCGCCCAAGGAAGTCAGCGAGGGTCCGACAGGTGCCTGCAATCGTGCTGATGCGCGGCCGAGCAGCCTCCGGCTGTGAGGGAAAGCGCAGAAGTGCGAGGGCAGGTGCCTGTCGGATCCGCAGCGTCGGCACGTCTGAATGGCCGTCAGGCCATTCAGAACAAAGAGAGCCTCGGCACCCTTGAAGAGGATAGTGGGCGCCGAGGCAAGGGCAGATGCGAGCTGCGTGACCGCGGGGGAGCGGCCGGGAGATGCAGCCCTGCTACCTCTCGAAAATGTCTCCGTTGAAGCTGAGGCGGAAGGTCTCCAGAATTTGATGGGGGTTGTCGGTTAGCTGGACGGCGCGAGGCGTCATCTCATAGCGGTGGCTTTCGCCGTTTACGAGCCAGGAGGTGGGCACCGCGTCCAGCAGCGTGATGGCGTCAGCGGGGCAGATGTCCTGACAGCTGCCGCATTTCACGCAGTCGGCGGGGGTGTGGGTGACACCGAGGGTGCCGTCGGGGTTGTCGAACTTGGCGATGGCGCCGGTAGGGCAGAAGGTGGCGCACATGCGGCAGGATTCGCACTTCATGGCGTCGATGACCACGGCCCCCCACAGCCGGCATTCCAGCTTCGGGGCCGCCGGCTCGCCCAGCTGGGCCAGGGCATCGAGCAGGCGCTCGCGTCGATCCGGCAGGAAATGGGGCAGCGTGCCGTCCTTCATCACGTGCATGGAGTGGGCGGCTACCTTGCGGCTGTGGCCCGAGTTCCAGAAGAACCGCATGCCCGGCCCCACCGTCGCATCAGCCGCCTCCGCCTCGGGAGACGAAAGGGAAACGGGAGCAGCCGTCTTATCCGCAGCTGTCAAATCCTCTTCATCTGGGCGGCAAGGGCATGGCCCTTGCCCTACGGAATCGAGGTGCAAGGCGTCGCTTTCCCCATCCACAGACGACGATGAGCCAGAAGCCGTGGAGCCATCGCTCGACGACGTAGCCATGGAAATGTCAACCAATGGCGTAGGGCAAGGGCCATGCCCTTGCCGCTCTGCTACGGAAGACTCCGGGGCCTCCACCTCGCGCCGTACCGGCGGGCAGGCTCGCTCCTCGGCGAAGTAGGCGTCGCGGGCCTCAAGGGCGTCGTGGGCTGCCGTGCCCTCGCGCAGAACGCTCGACGGCGGCACGTCGGTCACGACGACCTCCATGGCGCAATCCCAAGCATCCAACACGAGCCGGGTCGTCTCGGCCACAAGCTCCGCTGTGGCCCGGCCATGGCGCTGCTCGCAGCGGTCGCACAGGCCGCAAAGCACGGTCACGCGCCCGATGTCCTCGGCTGCCAGCCCTGCCAGCAGCGACTCATCCACACGCCCTGCGCACACAACCGAGGCGCACGAGCCCGGCGCGAGCATATCGCCAAGAGCCGCTTGCGCTTGGCTACAGGCAACAACCACCTCTCGCGGAGGCTCGGCAGGCGCAAGCCCCGCCTCAACTTCAGCCGGCGTCGGCGCAACAGCGCAAGCCGCCGCCACGCAGGCCGCCTTCAGTTCCGCATCGGTGGGGTTCAGCGATTCCAGCGCGCAGGTGGGGCAGACCGTGGCGCAGGTGCCGCAGCCCACGCACTTCGCGGCGTCGATGACCAGTTCCCCGTCCTTCAGGGAAATGCAGCCCGACGTGCAGGCCGCCGCGCACTTCAGGCAATCGACATTGCGGTTGCGCACCTTGGCGCAGCGCTCGCGATGCACGCGGATAGCATCGCTGTTCACCGCGGTAAACGCCGCGCCCACATGGCGGTGCGCCCCCGCATCAATCGTCTCAACCATGATCGCTCCTCTTCTGCTGGTCGGGCGCCTCTCCCAAAGTGTCCGATCAACGTCGATCAATCCTTCTTCTTGCGTTTTCCTCTTGCATCAGCGGCAAGGGCATGGCCCTTGCCCTACGGGATGAACCCGCACTCTTCCTCTTGCGGCAAGGGCATGGCCCTTGCCCTACGGATTCGAGATGGACGGAATACGCCTAATCCAAACTGGGGCGCAGATCGTCGTCCATGATCGGTTCGGGGATTTCTACGACGGTCTTGCCGGCTTTCTTCCCTACGAACACTGGCATGGTGATGGCCTTGGTGGGGCACACGTCTATGCAGTCGCGGCAGCGGGTGCAGTCGGCCATGGTGCGTAGCCCGAATTCGGGGTGGCGGATATTGATGTCGGCCTCGCACACCTCGGCGCAACGCGAGCAGGAGGCCTCCTTGGCGGTCTCGAGGCACTTGGCGTCGTCGATCACCGGCACGAAGGTGCGCGAGAAGCGGGATACCAGGTTCATCAGCGCCGACAGCGGGCAGAAGTTGCTGCACCACTTGCGCAGGACGAACAGCTCGATGATGAGCATCGCCGGAATGAGGATAAGGCCGATGGTGGCATCGCCATGGGCGAACGCGCGCCAGAACAGCAGCACGGTCGCGAAGGTAAGGCCCACCGGGCACACGAGGCAGAACACCGGGAACCCGAACACGGCCGTGGAAAGCAGGGCACCGCCGAGTACCGCGTGACGCGAGTCAACCTTGCCGTGGGGCTTCGGCGCGCACTTGCCGCAAGCGCCGCAGGCATGGCCCGCCTTGGCCGCCTTCAGCGCCTCAATCTCCTGCTTCGAGATGGCCTTGATCTCGGAGTTCTTCGCCTCGGCCAGCTGGCGACGCTTCTTGGGCGAGCGGAAGAAGTCGCGGATGCGGTCGATGAGCATGGTTGGGCACAGCCACGAGCAGAAGGCACGGCCCACGAGCAGCACAAGGGCCGCGATGATGAGCAGCGACACCACAGCGCGCGGGATCATCGTCTTGGTGGCGATCATGGTGCCGAGGGCGCCCAGGGGGCAGAGCATGGAAATGGTCTCCCAGCCGAAGCCGGACATGGTGCCGGTGCTCACGCCGGCGATAAGGCCCGCGGAAAGCCCCACGAACACCACGGCGCCCACGACGGTGCGCACCTTGCGCGTCTTCAGCTTCTTCGCATCGCTGGCGGCCGTCGCCTTCTTCGCCGCCTTCTCGGCGGTTGCGGCCTCCTGCAGATTCTTGTTGTCAGCCATGACTTCCCCTTACGCTTCGATGGGGCGCACGACGATGGCGCGCTCGGTAGACTTGATGGAACCGGACGACAGCGACAGGCACACGGCCTGGCAGGCGCCGCAGCCGTTGCAGCGATCTTCCACCACATAGGGGATGGGGTTCGCGCCGCCCTCGTCCTTCAGCTCGATGGCGCCGTAGTTGCAGGCGTCGTAGCAGTCGCGGCAGCCGGTCAGGCGGTAGGCCAGGCAGGTGCGCGGGTCGATCTCGGCCAGGCCGATGATGACGTTACCGGTCTCGCCAGACTCGGGGTTGCCCACCTGGTAGTCGGCCGGCAGCTCCAGCGCGCAGGTGGGGCACACCTCAACGCACTTCGGGGTGCCGCCGTTTTCCTCGTAGCAGAAGTCGCAGTAGTTGCCCGTGTTGAAGTCGAGCATGGGGGCGCGCATGCCAAGCAGGCCGTCCTCGATCTTCGCCGGCACGATGGCCTGGCGCGGGCACGCCTCGTAGCAGCGTTCGCAGCGGATGCACGCGCTCACCAGATGCGCCTCGTCCTGGCCTCCCGGCGGATGGTTAAGCGGGTTGTGGCCCGCATAGCGCAAAGCACCCAGGCCCATGAGGGCCACCGTAGAGCCCACGCCGATGAACAGGCCGCGGCGCGTGATGCCGCCCTTGCCCGCACGCTTCGCCTCGGCCGTGTCCACGTTCTCCATCGTGGGATCGGCAACGACGTCGGCGCTCGCGGGATCCGGCGCTGCAGCGGTCTCCTCCACCGCCGCCACCTTCTTCTCGTCTGCCATTCTTTCCTCCTCTTCAAAGCTTTTTAGCGATGTGGCCGCAAAAGCACGATTTTGCTTAATGCGTGCAGCGCATTTCGGCGTTTTTTGTCATCGAACTACGCAAAACCGTGCTTTTAAGGCCACCCCGTTAAGCAGAACCGTCATTTCGGGGCCGCATGAGCGCCTTCGGCTTACGCAAGGTAAGCAGAACCGCCATTTTGGGGACAACCTCAAGTGCGGAACAAGCAGGGCGGCTCGTACGATGCCTGCGGGGCGAAGTGATAGGTGCAACCGCCCTGCCTTGGTTCCTTTTAATGGCGCCTCCGACCGACCAGAGTCGTCGGCGCCCCGTTCAAACGCTTACTCCATCGCCCACTGGAACTGGATGAGGGCGTTCACGGCTACCTCGTAGAGCAGCACGCGCCACACGATGGTGCCGATGATGGCGCACACGATGGCAACGATGGCCACCACGAGGGCCTTGTCGGCGCTGATCTTGCCGACCATCACCAGGCCGGAAAGCACCGCCGGCACCGCGCAGCCGATAACCACGGCGCCCAGCCAGAAGGCCATGGCATGCTCGCCGGTCATGATGGCGGCGGTCACGGCCTCGGCCTGGCGCATGGCCACGTCGGGCAGCGTCGGGTCGAAGTAGTACTCCATCTCGGTGTACTCGGAGCCCATGCCGGAGATGGCCACGGCGTACACGATGGTGACGATGGCCGTCACCACGGTGCCGATGAAGGCCACGGTGGACGCGAGCTTAACGGCATCCTCGCACTTGGTGACCGCGGCGATGATCATGGCCGCGAAACCGCCCAGCATGAAGGTGGCAACCACGTAGTAGATGGGCAGCAGCATGGTGTTCCACACCGGGATGGCGGCCATGAGGTAGGACTCGCCGGTCACGAACGGCAGCACGAGCGACACCACGATGGCGACCACGGCGCACCACTTGGGGGCCACGCCCTCCTCGGAGCGGCGCATCATGAGGAAGTACAGCACCACGGCGATGGCGAACACGATCACGAAGATCAGCTCGATGGTGATGCCGGAGCTCAGATGCCCGAAGCCGTTCAGCATGCGCAGCGGGTGCTGCAGGTGGAAGAACACCGCCAGACCGCCCACGGCCAGGGCCACAATGGCGGACACGCAGGACGCGAGCTGCATCTGCTTGCCCTTCCCCGCCAGGGTGAGAATACCCTGCACGAGGAAGATGCCGCCGGCCAGGCAGTTAAAGAAGGTGAAGAGAATAAGGGGCCATTGGATCTCCATTAGTACTTACTCCCTCCACTTTCGGCCTTCACGCAACAGGTACATGAGCTTGGGGTTGTTGCCCTTGTTGGTGAGGTGGTGAATATCGTTCTCGGTAAAGGCTTCCACGTAGTCCTTGAGCTTGACGCGGGTCTGCGTCATCTCGTCGTAGCCGCAGCCGGGGCTGTCGGGGTGCGCGGGGGCCTCGAAGTTCTCGACACCGTTGTCAAGATCGCCGAAGAAGCGGGCGCGGGCGCCGCACTGGGCCACGCACTGGGGCAGCTCGCCCTGAACGGTACGCTGCTCGCAGAGCGTGCACTTCTCGACGACGCGCTCGGTCTGGTTCAGGTAGCGCACGCCGTAGGGGCAGGCAAGGGCGCAGAACTGGCAGCCGATGCACTTGTCCTTGTCGATCTGGATGGTGCCGTCCTCGGCCACGTGCGAGGCCTCGGTCGGGCATACCTTCACGCACTCGGGGTTCTCGCAGTGCTGGCACTGAACGGGGAGGAAGTACATCTCCACGTCCGGGAAGGTGCCGCTGCCGCCCTCGGTGGGATGCGGTCCCACGCGCAGGGTCTTGATCCAGAAGTTGCCCACGTCGACGCCGTTGATGGCCTTGCAGGCCACGGTGCAGGCGAGGCAGCCCGTGCAGCGGTTCAGGTCCGTGATGATTGCAAGATTGGACATTGCGTTTACCTCCTTCCTTTATTCCTTGATGAGGCTGATGGTCTGCAGGCCCTTGGCGTTCGCGGCGGCGAAGGTGAGCTCCACCTTGGAGTCGTCCAGACGCGGGTCGTTGGCCATCCATTCCTTCAGACGCGGGTCGTTGGCGTTGGTGATGGCCTCGTTGCCCCACGGATCGCACGGCACCGGGTTGCCGAACGGCGAGTTCTCCTCGGTAGCCTTGTAGACCACGACGGGGTTGCCGCGCAGCTGAGAGGCACCGCAGATCCAGCACTGGGCGTACTTGTCCATGGTGCAGTTGATGCCGACCAGCTCGAAGCCATGGGCGGAGTGGTCCATCTCGGGGTACCACCAGGCATGGTTGGCGTTGGTGGTGCCTTCCTTGATGCCGTAGTACAAGTCCACGACCTCGCGGATAGCGCCCCAAGGCGTGCGCACCCATACCCAGTCGCCCTGCTCCAGACCCAGCTTGGCAGCGTCCTTCGGGTTCATCTCGAAGCGCGGGGACGGCCACAGCTCGCGGCACCAGGGCAGCTGGCGATGCTCGGAGTGGAAGTACACAGGCTGGCGAGCGCCGGAGGTGCAGATGAAGGTGGCCTCCGGGTTCTCCTTCACGGCCTTCTTGTAGGCCTCGAGGTTGTCAACGTCGCCGTTGTCGGTCTGCGGGCTGTTGGCCACGCCCTCGATGCCGTGGTAGGGCTTGTTCAGGTAGTTCTCGGAGTTGTACTGGTAGCTGTCCACCTGGGCGGCGTCGTAGAGCTCGGGTGCCTGCACACGGGAGTTCTTCGGCTCGAACCAGTGCGGGAACTTGTCGATGTCCGGGATGTCGCCGGCGTAGGCGGCGCGATCCGGCGAGCACACCTCGGCGAAGTACGGGGTCTTGTCGCCCACCTTCACCGTCGTGCCCGGGGTCTCCATCACGTAGGACTCGGTCACCTCGTCGCCAATGTAGGACTCGCAGATGGTCGACCAGATTTCCACCTTGCCGGTGGGGGTGCCGAAGGCGCACTTCTCGTCCACGGCGGCGTACAGGTTGTAGCCGGCCTGCTGGCGACGGTAGCCCATCTCCCAGCGGCGATAGGTGCCCCAGCGCTCGGGGTGCCACTTGCGGCAGTCGAACCAGCCCTCTTCCTGGAACTTCGCAGCGTACTGCGGGAAGTCGGGACCCTCGGGGAACTCCTCGGTCTTCCACCAGTCGGTGGCGTCCTTGAGCACGCGGTACTCCTGCTCCTCGTAGCCCACGGTACCGCCGGACTGGATGAAGTCATGGTAGTCGAGGTTCAGCCACTCGTCGTATTCGGGGTCGCGGTCGTTGAACGGCACGCCCATGGACTTGTGCAGGCACACCACGAAGGTCGGGTCGAACACGACATCGCCGATGGGCTCCACGCAGCGCTGGCCGGCACCGAAGATGCCGCCGGCGCCCTGGGACACGCGGCCGGTGTTGGTCTCCAGCCAGTGGGTGCAGGGGAACACGTAGTCGGCGCAGCCGTTGTTCGGGCACGACCACAGGTTGATGTCGACCCAGAAGTCGAGCTGGGTCAGCGCGTCCCAGGCCTCGAGCAGGTTCGACTGGTTCATGAAGTCGCCGGACATGCAGATGCCGCCGTGCAGCTTGTAGGGGGAGTCGATCTCGCGGATGGCGTCCCAGATGGAAGACGCATCGGTCCAGGAGTTCCAGAAGCGCAGCAGCGGGAAGCGCTCGGCGGAAATCTGGTCGGCGTTGGCCTCGAACGGGGTCTTCAGACCCGGGTAGGAGCGAGAGCTCTTGTAGTCGCCGCCCTTGCGCATGGCGATGATGCGGGCTTCCTCATCGGTGGGGATGTGGTTGCCGTAGCGCTCCATGAGCGGGGAGTTCTCGTTCTGCAGGTACTGCACGAAATTCTGGATCAGCGGAATCTGATCCTCGATAGACAGGTCGCGCGGGGTGTCGCCGAGCTCCATGGAGCCGATGCCCTCGCGGATGCCCCAGTCGACCGGCTCATGGTCGGTCACGAGCATGTTGGCGCGGCCGCAGCAGCCGTCGACCTGAGCCTTGGAGGAGCCGCGGTTGCCGGCGGGCTCGTCGGAGTTGCCGGTGAGACAGGCGATGAGCTGCAGGGCGCGGGTGTTCTGCACGGCGTGGCCGGTCTGGTCGGGAGCCAGCTGGTAGTGGATGCCGCCGTTGCCGTGAAGCGGGTTCAGGCGGGTGGTGTAGATGCGGACGGCCTCTTCAATCTTGTCGGCCGGCACCTCGGTCACCTGGGACACGTAGTCGAGCGTGTACTCCTCCAGGTTGTGCTCCCACTCCTGCCACACCGACTTGGCCTCGATCATCTTGCCGTTGGCAAGCTTCACCTGAACGCCGTCGGGCCAAAGCTCCGGGTCCTTCGGCAGGCCCTTCGGGTTCGACTTGGCGCCACGCTCGTTGCCCTCGCCCGTCCAGTAGGCGTCGTAGGCCGGGTCGGACGGATCGGCGAACTTCGAGGGGTCGGGCAGCCAGGCATCGGCGATGATGGGCTTGTAGGGGTGCTCGATCCAGGTACCAGTGGTCGGGATCTTGTGCTTCTCGCCCTCCCACTGGCAGGCCTCGGCGTCCCAGTAGGTCGGCTTCTCGTTCGCGGCGTCCCAGCAGATGAAGCGACGGTAGCTGTACTCGGCCGGCGCCGGCTCCCAGAACTGGGAAACCCACTCGCGGTCGAGGTCGGCCTCGGTGATGAGGCGGCTCGTCATCTGGATGCCGCCGTTCATCTCGAGGAAGTAGCCCTTGTAGGTCTTGCCGTCAGCCTCGGGGTTGTACAGGAACGGGCCGTTGGACCAGCGCTTCACGAAGTTCTTGTCGTAGGCGTCGTTGTCCACGATCCACTTCAGCCAGCCCAGCGACAGGCACAGGTCGGTGCCGACGCGGATGGGCAGCCACAGGTCGGCCTCCTTGCCCAGCGGGCTCATGCGGGGGTCGACGAGGATGTGCTTGTAGGCGCGCTGCGAGCAGTCCACGACGGTACGGTTGGTGGAGTCGTAGTTCGAGTACTCGGAAGCGGTACCCCACTGCACGTACACGATGGGGCCCTGCTCCACCTCCATCCAGGGCGAGCCCTTCTCGTCGGTGAGAACGCCGCCGAAGTGGCGCGGGCCCTTGCAGATCTCGTAGGCGGAATGGAAGTTGTGGGTGCCGAACACGGACTTCAGGGTGCCGTAGGGCGGCTGGGCCCACACGCGCGAGGTGCCGCCCATCGAGAAGATGGCCTTGCCCTCGTACTTGTCGATGATCTCGTTGTACTTGGCACCGATCTCATCCATGGCGGTCGCGAAGTCGACGCGAACCCAGCCCGGATCGTCCTCGCCCTTGGGGTTGGTGCGCTTCATAACATAGCGCAGGCGATCGGGATGGTACAGCGCCAGCATCGACGACTGCGACTTGGCGCAGCAGTGTCCGCGGCTGTGTGCGTTGGACTCGTCACCTTCAACCTTGATGACCTTGTTGTCCTGCACGGTGACCCACACACCACATTCGCACTTGCCGCATGCACGGCAGCAGGAACGGATGCGCTTGACCTCACCAGCTGATTCGTCGACGCCCTCGGCCAGCGCCGCAGACGGTGCCGCGGCAAAGCTCAGCGTACTCGCGGCGCCCGTGACGGCAGCGGCCTTCAGGAAGCTGCGACGAGTCAGTGAAAGTTTAGCCATGGGTCCCTCCTCTCTCTAAAGGTAGTTTGCTTTCAACAAAACACCGGAAGCTTCCGACGGCGGGGCGGCCTTCCCGAACTGGAGGGGGTGGGAGGCTCTCCCGCGCTGTCGGGCAGCTGCCGATGTTTTGTTGCCCAACGGTGGGAAATGTTACGGGGCTGTTGGAATTCGCAATCATAAGAGCAGGGGGATTTAGGGGCCAAGCAATCATCCCAGCGCTCATCTTGACGGGATGATTTCCCTGCTAGACCCCCTTCTATACTGGTTGGCGAAGAGGATAGGAACCGAAAGGAGACCGTGATGGCAAAGCCCCATCCTTCCGTATCGCTTTTGCTCGATTTGGACGAACGACTGGTAAACCACGATCTGCGCCTTGAGATCGATCGCTGCTACTCTTACTTGGGAACGCCGGTCATTCGCACCCACGCCGGAGAAGGCGACGACACCGAGAACGTCATGCGCATGATGGTGCGCATGGGGGCCCGCGAGTACCTGGATTCCTCCGTGGAGGGTGCCGATGCGCTGTGGAGCGACTACATCGAGCACTGGCTGCTGAACCAGGTGCACGCGGTGGAAAACCAGATGAAGATCTTCAACCGCCGCCAGCGCGAGGAAAATCGCGACGAGCTGAACTTCCGCTGGCTCGAGGTGGAGCTGCAGGGCGGCCGGCTGCGCGTGCGGCTGCGGCTTGATTCCACCTGCGGCATCGATCCGGCTGACAGCATCTGGGTCAGCCGTGTGCGCACGGCGCTGAACGAGGGGCGCCTCGGCGAGGACGTCGTTATGGTGAGCATGCCGTCGGAGGCGTCTTACGCGGCCCAGCACGAGGCCGGCATGGCGGCGCTCGCGGCCCGCAAGGTGGCCGAAGAGGAAGCTGCTCGCGCTGCTGCGGCCGAGAAGGCTGCCGCCGAGGCCGCTGCCGAGGCTGCCGCCGCCGACTCCTTCATGGCCTCCCCCACCCTGGTGGCCGAGGCCGAAGAGGCGGCCCTGGCCGCCGAGGAGGCGTCTGATTTGGTAGTGCAGGCCCGCATCCGCGAGGATCTGGAAGCCGCCGAGCGCGGTGAGATCGAGAAGACCGCCGAGGAGATCATCGCCGAGCGTATCGCCGAAGAAGCCCATTTGGGCGAGGACATTCAGAAGAAGTACGCGCTGCCCGAGGCCGACTTCCCCCTCACCTTCAACCAGTGGACCGTGCACTACGCCGACGGTGCCACCCGCGACTTCGACGCCACAACCGGCGTGCTCGCCTAAGGAGGGCCCCATGACTGACCTTGTGAACGACATCGCCGCCTTCGAAGGCCGCGTGGCGAAGGTGGCCGGCCCGGTGCGCTCCGGCAAGACCGAGGCTCTCGTGCGCCGCGCCGCCGCCGCTATCGCCGCCGGTACCGCCCCCGAGGACGTGCTGCTGGCCACCTCCACCGCCGAGGCCGCCCGCGTGGCGCGCCGCCGACTCGTGGACGCCCTGGCCGCCGCCGGCGTGGAAGACGTAGAGGACGTGGCCGCCCGCACAAACGTGGCCTGCGCCCAGGACGTTTGCCTGGACGTGCTGGCCACGCCCGAGGCCCGCGCCCACACGGGCCGTACGCCCCGCGTGCTGGCCCCCTTCGAGTACAACATCTTCCTCGAGGATATGAAGACCTTGGGCCAGCCGCTGCGCCGCCTGCGCGGCGTGCTGCGCAAGTTCCAGAAGGAATGGAGCGCCGGCGCGGCCGAGGAGGCTTGGGTGGTGCCCGGCGACGAGAAGGACGCGCTGGATCTGGCCCATCGCCTGCTCACCGCCGAGAACGCCATGCTCGAGGCCGAGGTGGCCTACCTGTGCGCCCAGTACCTGCAAAGCGAGGCCGGCACCGGCGCCCGCAAGCGCTTCGCCTGCGTGCTCGCCGACGACTTCCAGAACAACTCGGGCGCCCAGCAGACCTGCCTGTGCCTGCTCGCCCGCGACCAGCTCATCGTGGCCGGCAACCCCGATGAGGCCGTGGCCGTGGCCACCCCCTACCCTGCCATCGCCGGCTTCGCTGATTTCGACGCTCTGCGCCGCGACGTTGCCGTCTTCACCCTTCAGACCGCCTTCGGCAACCCGAACATTACCGCCTTCTGCGATGCCCTGGCCGCCGTAGGCGACGCCGACGCGATCTGCGCCGACGAGCGCGAGGGCACCATTCGCGACATCGCCACGGTGAAGTGGAACACGCCGAACGAGGAGTTCAACGGCCTGACCCGCTACCTGTTCGCGCTCGACCAGGAGAACCCCGAGGCCGCCCAGGCCGACACCTGCCTGGTGGTGCCGAACAAGCAGTGGGCCCACGCCTTCGGCCAGATGCTCGCCAAGCGCGGCTTCGCCGTGTCTTCCCTGGGCTTCGAGCGCCTTGCCGGCGACCCGCGCGACGAGAAGCGCGCCCAGGCGCTTATGGCTTACACGGCGCTGAACCTGCTGGCCGACCCGGAGGATGTGGCCGCGTGGCGCACCTGGGTGGGCTACGGCAACTACCTGTGCCTGAGCGACGGCTGGAAGCCCCTGCTCGACTGGTGCGACGCCCAGGGGGCCACGCCGCTTGAGGCCCTGGCCGAGGCGAGCCGCGCCGTGGCCGCGGGCGAGGCTGAGCCGTTCCTGCGCGCCGGCAACCTGGCCGCTCGCTACGAGGCCGGGCTCGCGCTCATCGAGCAGAACCGCACCCGCCGCGGCCACGCCCTGCTGAAAGCCGTCGGCGCCGAGGGCCTGCGCGAATACGAGGCCATCGCCCGCCAGATCGTGGGTGACGAGGATGCCGCGACGCTCTTCGCCCTGGTGCGCGCCACCCAGTTCGCGCCCACCCACGAGGCGAACCCCCACGCCGTGCGCGTGAGCTCCTACGAGCAGATGGTCGGCTGCACCTACGCGAACGTGTACGCCGCCGGGTGCGTGGACGGCTACGTGCCGGCCCGCGACGCCTTCGAAGTGGTGTCCACCGAAGAGGAGCGCGCCCGCATTATGGATGCCGATCGCCGCCGCTTCATGGCCGGCGTCGGCAAGGCCGGCGAGCACCTGATGTTCTCCACCTTCAGCAAAGCCGATTTGGAGCTGGCCGAGCGCACGAAGATGCAGGTGGCCCGCGTGCGCATGGAAAACGGCGAGCGCGTGGCCGTGGTACGCCCCACCTGCTTCATCGAGGAAGCCGGCGCCTGCGCCCCCATCACCCTCGGCGGCCAGGCCCTCCTCGCCGACATGGGCATCGATTAAACCCCTTCCGAAACCTGCACCAAGCGAAAAGCCCCGTCACGGGGCTTTTCGTTTATCTGGGAGTCTTCTGTTTACGGGGAGTCTTTCATCCTTGCGCGGAAAGGGCATGGCCCTTTCCCTACGAGGCGAACGCGTGAGGCGGCAGCCTTGCTGCGGCAAAAATGGGGCGACCCCGCCGAAAGGGGGAGGGCGGGGTCGCGAAGGAGGGGAGAAAAGAAGAAGGCTCAATAAACAGGTTCGCCCAAGGGAGTCAGCGAGGGTCCGACAGGTGCCTGCATCTGTGCTGAAGCGCGGCCGAGCAGCCTTCGGCTGTGAGGGAAAGCGCTGAAGTGCAGAGGCAGGTGCCTGTCGGAGCCGCAGCGTCGGCATGTCCGTTCGCCCCGTCAGGGCGAACGGAACATCAGGCTACGGAGTCGAGCAGTTCGCGGAGAACCGCCTCGTCTTCCTGAAGCGTGCCCAAGGTTAGCTGGCCCAGGCCCTGGTAGAACAGGGTGCGGGCGTGCATGCGCATGTCGGTCACGAGCATGGGGACCCAGTTTAGCAGGTGGTTCTGCAGGAAATCGTAGGAGGTGCGCAGGTAGGCGACGGCCTCGTCCTCGGAATCGTCGGCGAGGGCCTCGGCGGCGCGCAGGGCCATGCGCTGCATGAACTCCAGCTCAAGGGCGATATGATCCTCGGCCTCGTTCCAGTTGCCGCGCTTCAGCTCGTTCTCGCGCAGGGTGGCAAGCACCTCGGCGCGGGCCTCCTGCATGAGCAGGCGACGCTCAGAGGTGTACACCGACTCGTAGGGGTAGGCGGCCGAGTAGCCGTTCACGCCGTGGCCGATGAAGGTGCTCACGTAGTCGATGGCAAGCTCGGTCACGGAATCGTCCCAGGCACGCTTCAGGTAGTCGTACAGCTGGTGGTAGCCCTCATCCACGGCGGCGTTGCCCGTGGCCTGCGGGAAGCGCATCTGCTGCAGCTCGCGCAGGGTGGCCAGGTCAATTTCCTCACGGAAGAGGCGGCCCAGCATGCCGTAGCTGCGCGCGCGGGTGTTCATCAGATCGACGAGGTTCACGTCCTCGGCGGCGGTCGTCTCAATCATGGCGGTCATCTTAAGCCTCCTTTGCGGCCTTCAGCTCGGCGAGCATCTGGGCGCCCAAATCGGTCAGGTTCCAGGCCTTGTCGCTCCAGGCGGCGCAATCGGTATCCTCCAACACATCGAGGAAGTGCTGGCCGAAGCGGCGCGGGCTCTTGGTGATGTCGAAGGTGTCGGTGAGTTCCTGAACCTCCGTCACCGTGCGCGGACGGGCGGCCAGCGCCTCCATGACGGCGATGTACACCTCGGCGTAGCGGGCCTCGGCGGCGTTGATGACGGCGTTGCGGAAGGCGGTTCCGGCCAGGTATTCCTCGCGCAGGGCCAGGGCCTCGTCGGTGGAGCGCCACACCGGATCCACCGTCTCGCGAATCTCCAGGAAGCTCACGCCTTCCTCGGCATCTTCCTGCTCCTCGGTGGTTTCGGGCATCTCCAGCGTAAGGGCGCCGGCGCGCTCGAGCATGCGGCAGAAGGTCATGGGGGCGTACACCGACCAGTTGTCGCGCTGCCACTCTTCCACGCGCTCGGAAATGACGCTGGAGGCGCAGCCGCCCTCGCACAGGCCGATGATGCTCAGCAGCACGGGGCGCCGGTTGGGGTTGCGCGTGAGCAGCGCGCGCAGGGCCGCCGTGACGCTGCCCTGGCGCTCCGGCGAGTACACCGGGTCGTGGTGCACCGTCTCGGGCATGTTGCGCATGGTGGGGTAGTCGATGGTGTCGTAGGGGTTCTCGTCGTCCATCCACTCCTGGTCGATTTCCGAGTCGTCCACCGCCAACGGGTCGAACTCGTCATCGAAAGCAAGCAGCTCGAGGGTGTCCTCGGCGCCCGCAGAACCCTGATGCTGGTAAGCCATGCAGGTTTCCTCTCTTTCGTCTCGCGGTGCGTCTCCATCGCACCGCTTCCTATCCTCTTCGCCGTCTATTCTAGGAACCTGAGGGCGCGCGCGGTCATACGGAGGGGGCTGTCTTTGCGTCAAGAGGCATCATCCTCCCGTGATGATTTGCCGCAATGCCGAGGATGATTCCACGCAGCACCTGGGGTTTCTCCCTTGACCTTTCGCGGGCGCGCGCCATAATAGGGCCATGCGATGCGTCACTGCGGGGCGACCGTAAAAGGGAGCACTTATGACCAACGCAGCCTTTGGCAAGAAAGCTCTTGCCGTCGCGGTTCTGGCCTGCCTGTGTGCGGCCCTGATCGCTGTCCCGGCGTACGGGTTCTACTACGTGCACGACGACAGCGTGTCGGACGCGAGCTCGGGTTTGGGTGCGCATGAGATCTTCATGGTGGTTGACGAGACCGCCGTGGGGGGCGACGTGCACTCCAGCCTCATGTTCGTGCCGGCGGGCAGCACGGCCGATGTTGTCCTTTCCGAGGGCATCATGTCCAGCGAGAATCAGAACGGTTTGGACGCCATTCACAACTATGACGTTCAGAGCGTGTCCGATTACCTGGCGGCCAACGGCTACAACGCTGAGATCAGCGTGTACGCCACGGGCGAGGTTCAGGCCTACAAGGACGCGGAAGGCGCTTACGCCGCCACGTCCCAAAACGTGGCCGATGCCTACACCTCTTCTTCGAAGGGTGACGGCTCGACCGTTCTCGATCGCTACGACAACGTGGTGATCACGGTGACCAAGTAGGTCACGCCTTAGTGCAGGGCCGTCGTCGACCAGCGGTGGCCCTGCTCGCACTATCGGCTCTTTCGGCTTGACCAGGCGAAAGAGTACCAATTATAATGCGCTGACTCAGTGTTAAGAAACGCGCCAGGGGGGAACTCGGCGTCGCTTAGAGGGAGGGGGTCTGATGGGTTTTCACGTACCGCGTGTCACCATCAACATCGACTTCAAGGAAGGCACGTCCTTCGGGGAGCTCAGCCTCATCTCGCTCGGCTACGGCCTGCACCAAGCCTGGATCTACAGCTCCATGTTCGACAAGGGCGGCATCTTCGGCCCCGCGGCCCTGGAGGCCGGCCCCTTCAACGACGCGCTCTCCCTCGCCTACTTCGTTTCCATTCTCGTGTACGGCCTCGTGCTTCTCATCGCGAGCATCATCGACACCAAGCTTGTGGGTGCCCTGCATTCCACGCCGGTGCTGGCGTCTTCGGCGCTGCTGGGCACCGTGGGTACCCTGCTGCTGCTTGTGCCGGGCGAAATCGGCATCGACTTGGGGGCGCTCCAGGTTATCTCCGGCGTGCTCACCGGCCTGGGGTCCTCGGTGCTGCTGCTGGCCTGGGGCATTGCCTTTTCCCGGCGCGACTCGGCCTCCATCGTCATCAACGGGGCGCTTTCCATTGCCATCGGCTTCGGCATCTACGGGCTCGTGCTGCACCAGATTCCCTTCCCGGCCGGCGGCGTGGCCAGCGCCCTCATCCCCCTGGCGGAATTCGCCATCTTGCTGGTGCTGCGGCGCCACGTGAGCCTCGATTTCGACAATCGCCGCCTTATCTTCCAGCCGCTTCCCATTAACCACGCCCGCTTTGTGCTCCGCTTCAGCATTCCCGTGTTCTTCCTCGGCGTGGCCCTAGGCATCCTGCGGCAGACGTCCATCGAGACGGTCCTGCCTGGCTCGGTCTTCGAGGATCAGGCCCTGCTGTTCGTGACGGCTTGCTGCGCCACGGTACTCATCATGATCACCTTTTTGGCCCTGGGCGCCGACGAGCGCTGGCACACGTTCTTCCGTCCACTTATTCCCTTCATCGCCGTCACGGCGGTGTTCATCCCCTTCACGGCCGACGGCACCTCGCTTTGGGGCACGTCCATCGTGCTCGTGGGCTACATGTCCTTCGAGGCCCTCATGTGGATCTTCTTCGCCGAGCTGGCCCAGCGCTTCCGCCTCTCCCCCATTTTCGTGTTCGGTCTGGGGCGCGGCACCATGGCCCTGGCGGCTTTGGGCGGTTCCACCTTACCGCTATTCAGCGACGTGCTCGCCCTGCCGGCGTCCTTCGACGAGATGGGCACGGTGCTCATCGTCATCATCGCCATGATGCTCGCTTACGTGTTGCTGCCCGACGAGCGCGAGATGGCCTCCATCGTGGCCGTGGACCCGCGCTGCACCGCCGCCGTTCACAACGTGAACCGCACGCCGCTCATTGTGGTGAACGAAAACGAGGGCGCTGCGGGAGCTGCGGAAACTCCCGCTACTCCGAGTGCCGCTGAGGGCACCGATGCCCTTTCTGCCGCCGACTGGGAGCGAGCGGTAAATGCCGCCATGGCCATCCTGAGCGAGGGCGGTGCCGCAGGCGCCGCCCCTGAGGCGAGCGCAGGCCGGCAGGAAGGCGCTCCCGGCGTGTCGGCCGGCAGCGAAGCAGCCGGTGCAGCAACCGATGCCGGAGTGACTGGCGTAGTAGCCAGCGCTGAGACAGTCGGCGTCCCGGCCAACGCCGAGATGCCGGCCCCTGCACCCTCGGCTGTCGCGATACCCGCTGGGGCTCAGGCGTCAACAGCTAGCAGCGCCGGCGCTCCCGTCGGCCCCGAAGCCGCCGCCACTCCTCAAGCCGCGAGCGCATCCGCCCCTTCCAACGCCCCCGCCGCGCCGATGCCGAAGCCCCACATGGACTTCTCGCGCTCCATCTTCGCCGAGGACGAGGACGACGCCGTGGTGCCCGCCCCCGCCGACGACTCCCCCGCCGCCCGCGGCCGCTTCCGCGAGCGCTGCGAGGCCGTCGCCAACACCTACCTGCTCTCGCGCCGCGAGAACGAGGTCATGTACTACCTGGCCCGCGGCTACAAGTCGTCGTTCATCCAGCAGCAGCTCTACATTTCCGAAGGCACGGCGAAAACCCACATCCGCCACATCTACCGCAAGCTGAACATCCACAGCCAGCAAGAACTCATCCACCTCATCGACGAAGTGGAGCTGTAGGGCACATAACCAAGACAGCCCGCGAGGCAGGCAACCGTCCGACTTGCGGAGGCGGCTTGTCCTTGACAGGGGTTGGCGGTCATCCTATTATGAGCAGCGGGGAAACCGCCCGAATTTTCGAGCGGACATCATTTGCATAACGATACGAGCAGGTTGGGGAACCTGCCGGCACGCGTGTGCCGTCGCTTGCGATGTCCGAAGGGCGGATTATGGAATCCACTAATAAGAGACCTGTTATCACCCGTCGCAACCTCTGCCTGGGCGTAGGGGGCGTAGCTGTGCTGGCCGCCCTCGGCGGTGTCAAAGTCGCCAATGCCGACGCCCTGGTGCGACCCCCCGGCGGCCAGGACGAGCAACGTCTTATCTCGGCCTGCATCCGCTGCGAGAAATGCTTCGAGGTATGCCCGCACTCCGTCATCAGGCCGGCCCATATCGAGGACGGCCTCGTAGCCATGCGCACGCCCGTCATGTACTTCGACAACCACTGGTGCGACTGGTGCGAGCAGGCCAACGACGGCCGCCCCCTCTGCGTCGAGTGCTGCCCCACCGAGGCGCTCGCCCTCCCGCAAGGAGCCGAACCGGAGACCACTATCCTCGGCAAGGCCGTCGTCATCGAGGACTGGTGTCTGGCCTACCGCCTCACCGGCTGCCGCTACTGCTACGACGCCTGCCCCTATGAGGCCATCGAGCTAGATGCCGACAACCGTCCGCACGTGATAGCTGACAAATGCAACGGCTGCGGGGCCTGCGAGAGCGTCTGCGTGTCGCTGCAGAACGGCTCCATCTCCTCGGGCGCCACCAGCCGCGCCATCGTCGTCGTGCCGGATACGGAAGCCTAGGGAGGACGCTATGAACACCAAAACCCTGAGAACCCTTATTCCCCTGGCCGTCTTACTCGTTATCGGCATTGGCTTTGCCTTCCATTCCGGCGTGGGCACGCTTTCTGCCTTCGGCTGGGGCTCCATCTCCATCCTCTGCCCCCTGGGGGCCCTGGGCACCATGCTGGCCTCGAAGATGCTCGTGCCCCGCGCCCTTATCTCGCTCGGGCTGGCCGTTGCGGCCATTCTCCTTCTCGGGCGCGCCTTCTGCGGCTGGGTGTGCCCCGTGCCCGTCGTCTCGAAGCTGCGCGACATCTTCCACAAGAAGACGGACGCAGCTACGGAGGCGGCTTTGCCGAAGGCCGGCGACGAGGAAGCCCCCTCAAAAGCAAGGCCGGCCGCCAAGCCCCTCTCAGCCGAAGAGCTTAAGGTCATCCATACCGGATGCGGCAAGGCGGAAGGCTGCGCCTCGTGCGCTGAAAAGCGGGGCGCCATCGACTCGCGCCATGTCGTACTCGGCGGCTCCCTGCTCACCGCGGCCATCTTCGGCTTCCCCGTCTTCTGCCTGGTCTGCCCCATCGGCCTTACCTTCGCCACCGTGCTGCTCGTCCTGCTGCTGTTCACCGGCGGCGACGTTACCTGGTCGGTTGTGGCGGTGCCGGCGCTGCTGGCGGCCGAGGTGGTCTTCTTCCGGAAATGGTGCAGCAACTTGTGCCCCCTTTCGGCCCTCATGAGCCTCATCGGCAAAGCAAACCGCACCTTCCGCCCGGCCATCAACGACCAGGCCTGCCTGGAAACTTCGAAGGGCGCTGTTTGCGGCGTCTGCGCACGCGTGTGCGAGCAGGGCATCGACCCGCGCCATCCCGAGCGCGGGGCCGACTGGTCGGAGTGCACCAAGTGCCGGGCCTGCGTAGACGCCTGCCCGGGCAGCGCCATCACCATGCCGTTTCTGCCGACACGGGCCGACGATATCGAGCCTCCCTCTCAGCACGGGGAGACCCGCAAGCGGAAAGAGGCCGACGCGCCGCTTCTCGACGAGGATCTTCCCCTGGCGGCCTCTACCGGCCTTGACGATTAAACCGCAACCCCACGACGAAAGGACGCGCTCCATGACGACCGACGACTTCTTCGACCTTTCCCTTGAGGAAGATTACGGCACGTTCGACCCCCTGGCCGACTTCGGGCCAAGCGAAGACGACCTCGACGCGCCCATCGAAAGCGGCGTCATCCGCGCGGAACCCAAGGAGTTCCCCTCCGCCGAGGCCCTGGCCCAAACATCCGAGTCGCTGGCCGCCCAGCCCGCCGCGATGCGCATCGCCACCCTTCTCGACAACATGCAGCCCTCGCGCAAACTGCTCTTCGCCCTTATGGATCGCTGCACCGCGCCCCAGGCCAACGAGGACGTCACCGCCTTCATCGCCGAGTTCCAGCGCCACGCCAAAAGCGTCTTCACGCCCGACCTGATTCTTCATCACCTTCACCGCGCCGGCGCCCTCGAGCGCCTGTGCGAAGACGGTAGCAGCTACGAGAGCCTTAACCTGGAACCGAGCGTTGTCGTCGAGGACGGCGTCGAGTACCTCGCGCCCGTTACCCCTCCGGAGATTTACTGGCATACCACTGCCGACGGCCAAGCGGCCCTGGCCGGCAACCGCCCTGCCGACCGCCTGGCCTGGCAGCTGGAATCGGAGCCGCAGTACCGCCATCTTTTCCGGGCCGTGCTTGAGGCGGCCGCCGCAGAGGACGGCACCAGCGAGAAAGAGGTCGCGGCCCTCATCGGCGACGACCCGGCGCTCGAAAAGCCGCGCATGTACCCCCAGCGCTTCATCGGCAAGCTCAACGAGTGCGATGCCGTGAAATGGGAGGGCAAGCGGTGGCGCATCACCGATTTGGGACGCGCCGTTCTGGCGGAGATGAACAGCGGAGAATAGGAGAATCCCATGACTACTATCGCCCCCGAGGAGCAGGCCTTCTTCGATGACCTTGCGAACTTGTGCGAGCAGCGCGCCGCCACCTACGAGCTGCTCTCGCGCCTGTACCGCAAGGAGGTGGACGAGGAGCTGCTTGAGACCCTTTCCGCCCTGCGCTTCCCCGCAGCCACGGGCAACACCCAAAGCGACCGCGGCCACCGTTTCATCGCCTCGTACTTAAGTCAGCAGTGGGACAACACGCTTACGGAGCTCGCCGTAGACTACGTGCGCGTGTTCGTTGGGAACACCAACGAGCTGGACGGCGCCGCCTTCCCCTTCGAGAGCGTGTACACCTCGGAGAAGCGCCTGCTCATGCAGCAGGCTCGCGACGAGGTGCTGGCCATCTACCGCGCCTTCGGCATCGACAAGGATCCCTCCTGGCGCGAGGGCGAGGACCATATCGCCCTCGAGCTCGAGTTCATGGGCACGCTCTGCCGTCGCACGGCCGACGCCCTGCGCCAGGGCGACGAAGAGGCGGCTTTCAACCTGCTGGAGACTCAGAGAAATTTCCTCGGCGACCATGTGGGCGCCTGGGCGCCGCTGTTGACGGTCGATATGCGCCACTTTGCGAAGACCGACTTCTACCGGGGCCTCGCCTGCATGACCGACGGGTTCCTCGAGAGCGACGGCGAGCTGCTGGCCGACGTGCTCACCGAGGCGCCGGAAGCCGTGGACTAGGCCATGGCCGAGCCCGCACCCCTGCCCGGCGTCCCGCCGGCGCCGCCGAGCACGACGATCTTCGAGGGTACCGAGAAGACGGGGAAGACGGCCGCTCTCGTAGCCCGTGCCGCTTCCCTCGTGCGCGACGGCGCGAGCCCCGACGACCTGCTCGTCTTCGCAGCGAGCCCCGACGGAGCCGCGGTGCTGCGCCGCCGGCTCATCGAGGCCGACCCGCGCCTGGCAACGGCAACCGTCACCACCCCTCGCGCCTGGGCCCTGGATGTCCTTTCCGACCCGCGCGCCCAGGCATTCACCGGGCGGCGCCCGCGCCTGCTTGCCCCCTTCGAGGAGAGTTTCCTTTTAGAGGACATGAAGGTGAGCGGGGTGCGTCCCGGTCGCATCGGCTCGCTGCTGAAATTCTTCGGCCGCAGCTGGTCCGACCTGGCCGACCTTGATGAGCATTGGCTTATCTTCGAAGAGGAGCGCGAGCTGCACCAGCTCGCCAAGGACGTGCTTGCCGCCTATGGCGCCTATCTGGCAACCGAGGTGGCAAATGCGGGCTACCATTATCTGAGCAACGACGAGGCGGCCCTCGCCGCCCGGCAGATTTCGCACGTTCTGGTCGACGACTACCAGAACCTCAGCCGGGCCTCGCAGCACCTGGCGGCCTTGGCAGCTCGGAAATCCCTCACGGTGACGTGCAACCCCGACACCTGCATCGCCGTCTTCGAGCCCTACCCCTACGCCGCAGGCGCCGACGAGCTGGCCGAGGCCTGCCCTGGCGCCACCGTGACGAAACTAACCGAAAGCGCCCTTCCCCCCGGCGTGCAGAGCGCCATAGGCCACCTGAACCGCCTGATCCGCGGCCAGGCGACCTTCGAAGACGGCCTTCCGAAGCCAGGCGGGCTTTCGGCAGTCTCCGAAGCGGGGCTGAGCATCGAAAGCTGCCCCACGCCCGCCGACGAGGGCCGGCGCGCCCTCGCCTGGATCAAGGAGACCCTGGGCACCGGAGCGCGCCCGCGCGACCTTGCCGTTGTCGTGCCCAACAAAACCTGGGAGCGCAATATGGTGCGCGCCCTGAAGGCCGCGGGCATTCCCGTGCGCAACGGCGGCCAGGCCGGGCCGGTGGCGGGCGACGTGCGCTACGCCGACCTATCTGAGGCGGCCCAATTCGTCACGCTCGTCACCCTGGCGGCGGACCCGCGCGACGGAGCGGCCCTGCGCGCCTGGTGCGGGTTCGGCGACTACCTTACCCATCGCGCCCTGTTCTCGGAGCTGCTGCCCCTGTGCGGCCCCCGGCGCGACCTGGCAGCCCTGCTGGGCGAGCTGGGCACAACCCCGGGCCAGAGCCTTACCTTCCAAAGCGACGCCGAGGGCGTAAGCGCTCGCGTGGCCGAGCTGGAGCGCGGCCTGAAGGCGCTTCGGGGGCTTACGGGAAGCGCCCTGGTCCAAGCCGCCGCCGACTGCGTGGCGGGCCGCTCCGGCGCGCCGCTTCCCTCGGCCATAGCCGGTCTTCTGGGCGGCCTGGAAGAGACCGACGACGCAGTGAAGCTGGCTGGCCTCCTCCAGCGCGCCATGACCTGCCCCCGTCTTCCCGACGAGGACGCTGTGGCCGTCGTGCGCACCGAGCGGGCGTTCGGCCTCGAGGCGACTCACGTGGTCGTCACCGGCCTGGTGAACGGGTTCACGCCGCCCCGAGCCGTGTTTGATCGCACGCGCACGAGCCCGGAGAGGGCCGCCGCGCTCACGACACGGGCCGCAGGGCTTCTCAAGGCTCCGCTTTCTCTGGGCGCCCGCGGTGCGCTGCTGCTCTCCTTCGAGACGCTCCGCGCCGTCGATGCCGAGGCCCAAGGGCTCCACATAGAGCGCTTCTATGCGGACAAGGGCACCCGCATGGCCCGCGTAAGCCGCAGCGTGCTTCTAAGGTAGCGGGGCCGCACAACGAAAAGAAGGCTCTTCCGGGGATCGATTCGTCATTTGCATGGGGGTTGGGGAGCGAATCGATCCTCGGAGGAGCCTTCTCTTTTTTGCAGGATTTCAGGCGCTCCTGCAGCGCGCACAAGGATGGGCGCGGGGAGCGGAGGGGCGCTCCCCGCGCCAGCCGGCCATCGCGGCGGGCCTTGGGCCCGAACCTAGAAGATGGCGAATACCGACAGGCCGGCGGTGTAGAAGACGCCGCGCAGGCAGATGGCGCCGATAGCGCCGCACACAGCGGCCACCGTGCCCCACACCTTCCAGTTGCCCATCTTCTTGCCGAGCACGGCGCAGACGATGGGGGCAACGCAGCCGATGATGAGCACGCCCACGATCATCATGAGGGCGCTCTCGCCGGCGAACACGTTGAGGCTGTCCACCGAAGCAGTGATATCCTTCATGGGATGGGTCAAGTCGTAGTAGTAGCCCACCTCGCTGACCGAGGCCATGTTGATGCTGATGGCCGCCGCCACCGAAGCCACGGCATTCACGATCGAGCCGATCAGCACCACCGGCGAAAGCTCGGAGGCATCCTCGCCCATAAAGCCGCTGACGGCGGCGACGGTGGCCGGGCCCATGATGCAGCCGGCGCCGAGAAGCGACACCACCCACAGCATGTTGTCCCACGCCGGGCGCGCCTCCATCAGATAGGAGTGGCCGGCCACGAACACCAGGGCCACGGAAACCACGATGGCGCAGATGGCACACCAGGCAGGCACCTTGCCATCGTTGCGCTTGATCATCACCAGGTAGATAAGGGCGATGACAGCCAGCACGACAATGGCGATGAACTCCTGGGTAATGCCGCTGGTCAAGTGGCCGAAGCCATTGAAGATGCGCTCCCAATGCTCCAGGTGGAGGAACACCGCGATACCGCCGATGACAAGCAGCACCGCCGACACAATCCAGCAGGTGAACTGGATCTTCTCACCCTTGCCACGCAGGGCCAGGTAGGCCTGGGTGGCGAAGGTGCCGGCGCACCAGGCGACGAAGGTCGTGAACAGAATGAGGGGCCATTGCAGTTCCATTATTCAGCTCCTTTCCATTCACGTCCGCGGAGGATGTACACGAAGTTCGGGTTGTTGTTGGCGTTGGGCAGGTGATGCACCTCGGACTCGTCGTAGGGCTCGGCCAGCTCGGCCACGGTGATGCGGTTGCCCGTGAACAGCTGATCGTAGGAGAAGTCAGCGTTCTCGCGGTCGGCCTGGTAGGCGTTGCGCGGGGCCTCAAAGGTCTCGATGCCGGCATCCAAGTCGCCGAAGAAGCGGGCACGGCCGCCGCACTGGCTCACGCACTGGGGCAGGCCGCCCTGAGCCGTCAGCTGCTCGCAGAGGGTGCACTTCTCGACGACGCGCTCCTCCTCGTTCAGGTAGCGCACGCCGTAGGGGCAGGCCATGGCGCAGAACTGGCAGCCGATGCACTTCGACTTGTCAATCTGCACGGTGCCGTCCTCCATCTTCATAGAGGCGCCCGTGGGGCATACGTCCACGCACTTCGGATTCTCGCAGTGCTGGCACTGGACGCACAGGTAGTACATGTCGACATCGTTGGTCTTCTGGTAGTCGGCGCGCTTGTAGGGCCCGATGCGCAGAATCTTGTTCCAGTAATTGCCGATGGGCACATCGTTGATGACCTTGCAGCTCACCATGCAGGCCATGCAGCCCACGCAGCGGTTCAGATCGGTGACGATAGCGTACTGAGTCATGACTTACGCCTCCTTTCGAATGTCGTAGTCGGGCAGCCATTCCTTCAGGCGCGGGTCGGTGCAGTCGTGGATGATCTCCGTGCCGTCCTCGGTTGCGCAGGGAATGGGGTTGCCGTAAGGCGAGTTCTCGGGCGTGGCCTTGTAGATCTTGCAGCGCACGCCGCGCATGTGGGTAGAGGCGATGAACTTGTCAGCGCCCAGGGGATCCCACAGGCACTCGGCATTCACCAGATCGAAGCCGTGGGTGGGGGCGGGAAGCTCGGGGAACCACCAGCCGTGCTCGGCGTTGGCCCAGCCCGGCGCGATGCCCTCGTAGATATCGACGCACTCGCGGATCTTGCTGCAGTACTGCTTGCCCAGATCGGAATGGGCCTCCACCTCGATCCACGCCCAATCGCCCTGCTTGAGGCCGAGCTTCTCGGCATCGGCCGGGTTCAGCTCCAGGCGCGGCACGGGCCACAGCTCGCGGCACCAGGGAAGCTGGCGATGCTCGGAATGGAAGTACACGGGAATGCGGCGGCCCGTCGTCAGGATGATGGGGTACTCCTCGGCCGAGGCCTCGGAATCCCACTCGCCACCGGGAGCCGTGCGCGCCGGCTCGTAGTTCGGCATGATCTCCTTCATCACATCGAACTTGCCCGGCTCGAACTCGTTGGCCTTATCAAGGCAGTAGGTCTCGAACATCATGGGCCAAATCTCCACCAGGCCCGACGGCGTGGGGCAGCCGAAGTTGGCGACGGGCTGTCCGTTCTCGTCCATCGACCAAGGAGCAGCTGTGCAGGCGTCCTTGCCCATGCGCATCCAGCCGGTCTCGAAGCGGCGGTAGGTACCCCAGCGCTCGGGCTCGAGCACCTTGGCGTTGAACCAGCCGTGATCCTGGAAGTCGTCCACGAAGTCCTGCATGTGCTGCCACTTGCAGCCCGGGTAGCGGGTGCTGAAGCCATCGACCTCGTTGTGGGCGCGGAACCAGTCCTCCATGCGGTCGTCGGAGTCGTAGGCGCCGGGCGCGTCGCCCGCGATGTTGGTCCAGGTGCCGTTGGGGTTGCCCTGCTTCTCGAAGGCCTCGAACAGCAGGCGGTTCACGTCGTAGTCGAACTTGGCATCCGCCGGCGGCTCCACGGCGCGGCAGGTCATGCCGATGCCGCCCGTTGCGCCCTGGGACACGCGGATGTTGTTGATCTCGAGCCAGTGGGCAACCGGCAGGATGATGTCGGCCATCTCCGTGGAGGGATGGTGGAACATGTTCATGTCGACCCAGAAATCGAGCGACTTCAGCGCCTCCCACGCCATGATGGCGTTGCCCTCGTTCATGAAGGAGCCGGCCTCGTTGATGCCCGCACGAATGGGGTACGGGTCGCCCGTGAGGATGGCCTCGTACATGCTCACCACGTCGCACCACTCGTTGTAGTAGGCCAGAAGCGGGTACTTGTCGGCGCCCACCATGTTGGTATGCACCTCGTACTGGTCGGGCAGATCGGTAATGTCGTACTGCGGCACGGTGCCCTCGTACATAGGCGGCAGGGCACCCAGGCCCGACAGCACGTGCTTCACGGCCGGCGGCATGTTGGTGCCCGGCGCGCCCGTGGCCTGCTCGTCCACCGGCGTGCGGGTCAGTCCGCGGTTGCCCGCAGGCCCGTCGAAGTTGCCCGTGGTGTAGGAGAGGTTCAGCACCGCGCGAACCGTCTGCGTGCAGCTGCCCTCCTGGTCGGGGGACAGGTTCAGGTGAATACCGCCGTTGCCGTAGCTCTGGCCCTCGGGGCGCGTGGCCCAAATGAGGCAGGTCTCTTCCACCATCGCGGGATCGAGCTTGGTGATCTCGGCGCACCACTCAGGCGTGCAGTCCTTCACCGAGTCGGCAAGGTAGGCCCACACCGGGCGCACCGTGTGCACGGTGCCGTCGGCAAGCGTTACCTCGTGGCTGCCCGTCATGTCGAAGTCGATGCCGGCTTCCACCAGCTCGTTGTAGGAGATGGGCGGCAGGTAGCCCTCCTGGGAGGTACCCTCGTAGACCACTTCCATCTGATCGCGCGTGGGCGCCACGTGGTTGCAGCCCTCCCACTGGGTGGTGTCGGTGTCCCAGAACACCAGGCCGCCCTCGCCGTTGTTGGCGTTTTTGTTCCACGCCATGAAACGGCGGCAGGAACCGCCCTCTTTCAGGTCGCTCTCCTTCAACAGGCGCGTCTTCAGCTTCTCGCCTGTCAGGTCGGGCGCCACCTGGACATTGGTGAAAATCGTGTGGTAGCGGCCGCCGGTGGGCTCCATGTCGTCCACGACGAGAATGGGCGCGTTGGTCCAGCGCTTTATGAACTCCCAGTCGACCAGGTCGTTCTCAATGACGAGGTGCTGCCAGCACAGGGCCAGCGCACAGTCGGTGCCCGGCTCCAAGTTCAGCCAGTAATCGGCCTCTTTGCCCGAGCCGGACAGGCGCGGGTCGACGCAGATGTGCACGTCGGCCTCGGTCATCTTGTCCACGATGTTGCGGCAGCTGTCGTCGTAGTTCGAGTTCTCGGGCGCCGTTCCCCACTGCACGTAGACGCGCGGCCCGTCGCGCAGGGCAAACCACGGGGCGCCGTCGATGGAGGTGATGGAGCCCATCAAGCGGCGCGGGCCCTTGCAAATCGACGAGGCCACGCGGCTGTTGGGGCTATCGAACAGCCACTTGAAGAAGGCGTAGGGGCCGTACACCCACTGGCGCGAGGTACCGCACATGCCGAAGCAGGCCTGGCCGCCGTACTGGTCGATGACCTCATTGAACTTCTCGGCTATGGTGGTCATAGCCTCGTCCCACGAGATGCGCACCCAGCCGGGATCCTCGCCTTTGGGGTTCGTGCGCTTCATGGGATGGTAGATGCGCGCCGGGTGATAGCACGCCTGCAGGGACGCCTGACCCTTGGAGCAGTGGTTGCCCAGGGACTGGGAAGACGACTGATCGCCCTCGGTTTTGATGACGCGGCCGTTCTGCACCGTCACCCAAACGCCGCACTCCATCTTGCCGCAGCCGCGGCAGCAGGAGCGAATGCGCTTGATCTCGGAAGCCTCGGCCTCGCTCGTCTCGTTGGCGGCAAGCGCGGTGCCGGCGCCGAAGGTGCCGATGGCGGCAGCGGCGGCGGCACAGGTAGCCGACAGCTTCGCGAACGTGCGACGCGTCATGGACAATTTACCCATGCGTCTCTCCTCCTCTACTTCTCTCTGTCGGGTACGGGGATGCGGCTCCGCGGTGCGACCGTCAGCACTCACCCTGGGCTGGGCGGCCCACCGCGACCTTCAAAAGGCGCTTCCCCTCGTAAGCCGAGTTGGAAAACCCGGCGTTTACAACCTATCAACAAGAAGGGGGAAAGGCATCATGCGTTTAGCCAGAATTGGCCCGAAATCTCATCATGCGTTTCATATGACTTTTGAGAATTACCTGTTCAGAGCTTTGTTTTAGAAGGAACGCCTTCCGTCAGTCAGCCACCGCGAGTGATAGAATCAAAAGGGTCAGACCAACGTAGCAGGGGGAGTTGATGAGGGGCATTCTCGCTCGTATTTCAGAGTATCAGGGAGGCGACTCCGTTTCCCTGTCCATGTTCCTCAATATGCGCGTTTGGGGCTTCGCCTTCCAGCGCGCTTGGGTCTATGTGATGTTCGTCGGCATGGGCGCCAACTCGGTGGGGCTTTCTCCCAGCCCGTTGCCGCCTGCCGTCTACCAATGGTCGTCTCTGGCCCTCTGCACCACCCTGCTTCTCGCTGCGGTGGCCTACCGGCGCATGGAGCAGGCCCTTTACGACCGGCGCGTGCGCTGGTTCGCCACCATCCTCACATCGGCCTGCACACTCGGCGCATTTGTCTTGACCGCCATTGACGCCCCCGTATGGCTTTTGGCCCTGGTGGGCGGCGTGGGCACAGGCGTGGGCAGCGGCCTGCTCGATTTAGGCTATGGCGAGATATACCGAAACCGCCCCCCCTCCGAAGTGGGCATCGAAATTCCCACGGCGGCGCTGTTTGCCGGCATTCTCTACGCTGTCATCTCGAACATTCCCTCTGTGGCGGCCGTGGCCATCGTGTCGCTTCTGCCCCTGGCCTCGGGCCTTATCATGACCCTCCAGCAGCACACCTGGGCCACAGCGCACGCAGTGAAGGCAAGCACGTCGCTTGAAGGCGCCGTGGGATTCTTGCTGCGCATCGGCCTGTGCACCTGCGTCATCAGCCTGGCCGACGGCATTATGCGCCAAACGTTCATGACCGTGGCATCGGTAAGCCCCCAGCAGTTCTACCACCCGGGCATGCTCGTCAGCTCCATCGTCATGGCCGTCTTGCTCATCGGCTTTCTGCTTCTACGCCGCGAGGGCACCTTCCGCGACCTGTACAAGCTCATCACCTTCATCATCGCCGCCTCTATCGTGCTTACCCCGGTGTTCGTGGAGTCGGCCGCCTGGGACAGCCTGCTCGTGCTTGTCGGCTACAACACCTTCAACGTGTTCGTCTGGATTCTGCTGGCCAACATCGCCTACTCCCTGCGCCTGCCCGCCACCTTCGTGTTCGGCTTCGGCTGGGGGCTGCTCACGGTGGGCAACACCATGGGGCATATCATCGGATCGGCCATGAGCTCGGCGGTAGAGCTTTCGTCGCTGACGCTGAGCCTCATCACGGCGCTTACCACGCTGGCCATCTTCGCTATGCTCGTTTTCGTGCTGAAGGACGACGATTTGGTCGACCTGAAGAAGATGCAGTTCACCGTAGAGGCGAGCGAGGAGGGTGAGAGCGAGGCCACCCCTGCCGGAGAGTCGACGGGGGACGGCGACACCAGCGGCATTCGGCCCGGGTCGTTCCGCGACCGCTGCATGACCCTCGCCAGCGAGGCAGGGCTCACGCCGCGCGAGACCGAGATTCTGCTCTTGTTCGCCCGCGGCCGCTCGAGCACCTACATCCAGGAGGAGCTGTTCATTTCCCGCGGCACCGTCACCACGCACCTGCAGCACATCTACCGCAAGACCGGTGTCCATTCCAAGCAGGAGCTGCTCGATTTGGTGGAATCGAAGCGGGACGGCGCCGCCTAACAGCGCGCCGTCAGGTACTGCTCGCCCGATTCCGTGCCCGGCGCGGCATTGCCCGCATCGGCGAGAAACCGGCTCGGACGCATAAGGGCCACCGTCTCTCCCCTGTCGCATCGCGTTCGCACGATGGCTGCGCCGCATGAGCGCGCCTGCGCTTCGGGCATCAGCGAGAAGGTGGAGATCACAAGCTTGTCCCTCACAGCAGCAAAGGCCCGGGCCACACGCCGGCGCTCGGCCCTGAAGGCCGCCTCGGCATCTTCGGCCGACGCCTTTTCGGCGCATGCGGGCTGAAGCCCCTCCACGGCGGAAAGCACGAGGGCCACGCGACAGGGCCGCTGCGCCAAAGCCGCCAAGGGCCCTACGTTCACCGCGCCAGTCATCGAGTCGGGAGCCTGCCGGCCAGCGCGGTCGAGCACCCGAGCGAGAAGGTCGGCAGGGGCCTCGTCGCCTTCGATTGCGCCGCACAGGCGAGAGAATATCTCGTCGCCTTCGGGGTTGCAGGATGCCAGCAGGGAAAGCCCACGCAGACCCCGCGTCCGCTCCTGGAAAGCCGTCGCCTCTTCGGGGCCCCACCGCAGCAAACGCGCGGCCCGCCTATCGCCCTCAGCCGCCAGGGCCAGGCGGGCATAGGCCTCGCGAGTTCGCGCTCGCTCGGGCATCCGCGCATCGGCGGCCAAAGGGTTTCCGAAAAGGCCCAGGGAGCTTTCCAGGCGATAGCGCCGCAGGTCGTCGACCACCCGTTGGGCCTGGGCCCCACTCCAGGCGGCCACATAGACGTCATGGGGCGCCAAGCTCGCATCTTCGGCGAGCAGGGCCCGCACCAACGGCGCGACGGCGTCCTGCTCGGCAGCGCTTGTGCGCCACTTGAGCACCGTCACCGACGAATCGGCGGCATCTATCTCCCCTCGGGCCACGGCCCCGTCGTAAGCGGCAGCATCGCCCGTCGCTACGGCCCGGGCGAAGGCGGCGATACGCGGATTGAGGGCTTCTCGGGAAGCAGCAGCGTGGGTCATGGCCATCTCTCCTAGCGCTCGTAGATATCGGGGCAGTCAAGAATGTCCCTGAACATGAACAGGGATTTTTTAGGGCTCGTCAGGTCGTATTTGGGCGGCTTCATCTCGTTGCGCTCCACCGTTCCGGAAAGCAGGTCGCCAGCGAACACCTCGTCGTACAGCGTGAGCGCGCCGGTGGGGCAGATATCCTCGCAGCACCGGCACAGCACGCAGTCGCCGGGGTAATGGTCGATGCCGATAGTGCCGTCGTCATCGTCGAACTTCGTGATGGCCGCCGTGGGGCAGAATGTGGCGCACATGCGGCAGGAGTTGCAGGTTTCCGCGTCGATGACCACATGGCCCCACAGGCGCGTCATCAGAAGGCGGTCTTCCGGCTCGCCGAGGGCCGACAGGTTGTCCAGGATGCGCTCGCGCCGATCGGGCACGAAATGGGGCAGGGTTCCGTCGTCCATGACCTTCACGAGCGGCGGCTCCGCCTCCTCGGGGGCGCCCACTGCCTCGCGCACGGCCGCCTCCGCAGCCACGCCGGCAACCAGGCGCGCGCCTTCCTGAGCGCGGAAGAAGAAGTTGCGCCGCGACTCGTCGTAGCCTTTAGGGCCGTCAGCGCGCACCGCGGAAGGCAGCTTCTCGGCCATCTCAACGGTCATCGGGCATTGCCACGCGCTCATAAGCTCAGCCATAGTTGAGCAGACGGCGCCAGCCGCGCGGAAGCCGGCAACATGCTCGCAGGCCTCGCACTCGCGGCCTACGAGCACCACGCGGCGCGCCCCAGCAGCTGCCAGAGCCGTGAGCAGCGACTCCTCCACACGCCCCAGGCATTCCACCGCCACGATCTTTTCCGCATCCAACGCATCGGCAGCTGCCTCGACCAGCCGACGGCACGCGATAACCGCCTCGCCGCCGTTGGCCCGGGCCGCCGCCAGAACCGCTGTCGCGAGCTGGGCGTCGTTGGGTCGGTGGGCTTCAAGAGCGCAAGTGGGGCACACGGTAGCACAGGTGCCGCAGCCGATGCACTGCTCCCCCGCTACGAAAAGCTCGTTGTCTCGCACGGAAATGGCACCGGACGTGCAGGCATCGGCGCACTTCGAGCAGGTGGCCCGACGATTGCGCACCACCACACAGCGCTGCGGATGCACCGAGATATCGGCGCTCTGAATTTTCTCGAACAACTCAAACGCGTTCGCTAAAGGAGCCATGTCGCCTCTCTTCCAGACACAGCCCCAACCCCGCCTGCGAGTATAGCGAAAACGCACCCCCAAGGCAATGCGAGCGCCTTCCGCTCCCTCGCCTACTTCCCTGCCTCAACGAAGAAGGAGGCGACGCGGCGCTCGGCTTCGGTGAGTTCCCGATCCTGGGAAAGCAGTTCGACGCGCCAGCGGATGGCGGCGTCGGGAACGGGGAACACCACCAGGCCGGCTTCCACGAACGGCTCCACCGCGCTACGCGGCGCCAGGACTGCCCCTTGGCCGGCGATCACCTTCTCGGTAATAAGGTCGTAATCGGTGTACTGGGTGTTCGTGCGCCACGTCAGATGCCGTTCGGCCATCACGCGCCCCATGCCCAAGTCGTTTGGCCCCCGGTCGCCCGGCAGGTAGAACACCAGCTCCTGAAGGTCTTCCAGCGTGCAGCGAGCCGGATCGAACGTCAGCTGCTCGGGCGTAACGGCCACGAACACGTCTTCCTCGACAACGCCCTGGTGCCGATAGGAGCCGCCAAGCGGCGCGGGACACAGGGCGAAATTCACGTCGCCGCGCTGCAGCCGGTCGAAGCACTCGATGAAGAAGTGCTTCTCAATATAAAGGTCGATATCGGGGCACGCCTTCTCCAGCTGGGTCAACGTTCCCGGCGGCAGCGAGCGCAGCACGCCGTTGGCAATGGCGATACGCACAATGGGCCGCACGCTGCGGACGGCCTCGGCGCAGGCCTTCCGCAGCGTGCGCTCGTCGGCAAGCATGCGCAAGGCGATAGGATAGGCCGCCTGGGCCGCCGCCGTCGGCGTGACCCCGGTCTCATCGCGTTCGAACAGGGAAACGCCCAGTTCGGCCTCAAGAATGCGCAGCGCCTTCCCCAGCGCCTGGCGCGATACGAAGGCGCTCTCGGCCGCCTTCGCGAAAGAGCGCGTCTCGTAGGCCAGGCAGAACCATTGCAAGTGGTTGATGTTCATGCTCGTCCCTCCCTTGAGACTCCATTGTAGCGGAACCATTTTCGGAAGAGACAGCCGAAAGGCTCGCGAAAAACATTATCTCATCTGGCGATACTTAGAAAACATCACAGCAGGGGCAGAGGATGAACCTTTTCATTGCACCCCCTCGCAACTTTGATTCTTCCCTGTTTTGTCGCGACCGTGCTTGAATGGGCCTCGTTGACAGCGGGCCGATAAGACCGGCCCCATCAAGGAGGAGGACACCATGACTCAGCACAACGTATCCCGTCGTTCGTTCTTGCGCGGCGCCGGCCTGGCCGCCCTCGGCGCCGGCGTGGCCGGAGCAGGTCTGGCTGGCTGCGCGCCTCAAACGCAAACGGCCGCATCAGGTGGGGAGGAACTTGCCGCCACGGGCGCGGCTGGCACCGATGACGACGTTATCGCCCAGGCGCTCCTAAACCCCCAGGACTACGAGTACCGTCAGAGCACCACCGACTTCGCCACCCTGTTCTCGCCCTGGACGTTCGGCAGCATGGAAATTAAGAACCGCATGGTGAAGAGCGCCGCGGGCAGCGCCACCTATCTGGCCGGCTACACCGACGAGCTGCGCCAGTACTACGTGAACTTCGCCCAGGGCGGCGTGGGAATGATCTGGGTGGAAGGCGAGGCCTTCGCCATGCCGGTCGATGGAAGCGCGGTTCCGCAGGAGGCCGTCGACTTCTTCACGAGCCTCACCGACGAGCTGAAATCCTATGGGGCGCACGTGGGCTTCCAGTGGGCGCCTTTCGGCGTGACGCCCTCCGAGCTGACCGTGGAAGCCATCAAGGGCATCGAGGCTGCCGGCGCGGCCTTGGCGGCGCAGCTGCAGGCCATGGGCTTCGAGGCTATAGAAATCAACGCTGCGGGCTTCAACCAGGGCGAGCAGTTCCTTTCCCGCTTCCACAACGACCGCGACGACGAGTACGGCGCCTCCAGCATCGAGAACCGCGCCCGCTTCGTGGTGGAGTGCATCCAGGAGATCAAGAAGGCCTGCGGAAACAATTTCGCCGTGCAGGTGCTGATCGATCTGGCCGAGGAGAGCGACAACCTCACCAACAACCCCACGCTCATGGACATGGACTGCGACCTGACCAAGCCGTTCAGCAAAGCAACCACCGTGGACGAGGGCATTGCGCTTGCGAAGCAGTTCGAGGCAGCCGGCGCTGATTCCATGCACCTGCGCCTGGGGCCCCTGAGCAACCATCCGTGCCAGTTCGGCAGCGATTTGTACTTCATCGTCAACGGCGTTGAAGGCGCCACTGGCTTTGGCACGCAGTTCGACTTCAGCCGTCACTTCGGCGGCGAGCTCATCGGCGACCACAGCGGCGCGGGCATGACGCTTGCCATGGTGAAGCGCTACAAGGAGGCGCTTTCCATCCCCTGCGGCGCAGTCACCTACATGGATCCGGCTCACGCGCCCGACTTCTTCGAAGGCGCGCTGGCCGACGGCATGGTCGACTTCTACCTGATGACGCGCCCGCTGACGGTTGACCCCGAATACGTGAACAAGCTGGCCGCAGGCCGCACCGACGAGATCATGCCCTGCACCCGTTGCTTCCACTGCCACATCGGCAGCAACGAGATGAACGCGGCCATGGGCTGCTGCCGCGTGAACGCCCTCACCCAGCGCGTCATGCGCGAGGGCGGCCCTGCCACCTACGAGCTGGAACCCGCCGCGACGCCCAAGAAGGTGCTCGTGGCCGGCGGCGGCCCCGCCGGCATGGAGGCCGCGCGCATCGCGGCGCTGCGCGGTCACGACGTCACCCTGTGCGAGAAGAAGGGGTCGCTCGGCGGCCTGCTCTCCTTCGCCTCGCAGATCAAGGGCCCGCACGAGAACCTGGACGATTACCGCGACTACCTGGTGCGCCAGTGCGAGCTGGCCGGCGTAAACGTGCGCTGCGACACCGAGGTGACCGCCGACGTGGTGGCCCAAGAAGCACCCGACGCGCTCGTGGTGGCCTGCGGCGCCGAGCGCGAGGCCCTGCAGGTGCCCGGCGGCAACGTGGTGGCGCTGGAAAACTACATGAACGCGGAAGGCGACAATGTGATCGTATGGGGGTCGAGCGCCCAAGCCTTCGACATGGCGCTGTGGCTGACCGTGCACAAGAAGCGCGTGACCATCGTGACCGACGGCGCCGTGGAAGACCTGGATGCGCAGCAGTCCCACCATGCCCAGCGCTTCATGACCACGAGCCTGTACGCCCTGGGCGTGCGCCCCTACACGAACGCCGCCATCACCTCGGTGGCCGACGGCGTGGCCACCGTGCATTCGGCCGATTGCGACTGCGATTTCGCCATCCCCTGCGATGCCATCGTCGATGCCGGCACCGCCCTGCCCAGCAACGCCCTCGCTGAAGCCGGCATTGCGGAAACCTACGTGGTGGGCGACGCCTCCCAGCCCTTCAACATCGCCCTGGCCGTCCGCGCCGGCAACGACGCAGGCCGCGCCATCTAAAGCGCCCGCGCACGCCCGGAACCCTCCCCCAGGTGGCCGCCCCCGAAGGCGGCCACCTTTCTGTATTCTGAACAGCCGTAGCCAGCCAGCTTGCTTCTCCTCATCGGGAAGAGCCAATAGGACGTTCAACCCAATCGGGAAATCGGTTTTCTGGCTTGAAAACGACGCTTTTTCGACATCAGCAGGGCGAAAACAGGTGATTGATTTTGCGCGACCTGGGGAAATAGCCTCAAACGCCCTCTCGAGCCCGCTTAGCACGTCGAAAAACCGTCAAATCCAAGCCAGAAACAACTCTCGAGCACCACCACGTACCAGCCTTAGTGAAACCCCGCCTTTGACGGCGTTGCTTCAGAGCTGGACTTAGTGGAACGTGAGGGTTATGGCTAGGGTTGGGGGTTCGTCGGGGTCGGCGGTTAGGGTGGCTGATATTTGGATGGCCATGGCTTCGGCTAGGGATTTGGCTACGGCTAGGCCGAGGCCGGTGCCGGTCTGAGACGATCCTCGGGCGGCGTCGGCGCGGGGCGTGCCTTGGGGGCCGCTGGAGGCACGGACGGGGCCGTGGTGGGGCGCACCCTGGGAAGCGCGGGCGGCGTCGGCTCGGTAGAAGCGTTCGAAGAGGCGCGTGGGGTCGATAGCGTCGGGGTCGGCCACGGCGTTGGCGAAGATGAGGGTGCGCCCGTGCTGGGTGATGGTGGGAGCCGCCACCCCGTGGGCCAGGGCGTTGCCGACGAGGTTCTCGAAGATGCGGGCGAGGGCCTCCGGGTCGGCTTCCGCCGCAAACGCCTCGTCTTCGAAGGCCACCTGCGGCTCCCAGCCGCGCTCTTCGAAGGCTGGGAACTGGCCGGCCAGCGTGCGGGCCAGAAGCGGCAGCACCGCCGCGGGCTGCAGGTCGAGCTCGCGTTCCGGGTCGTTGGTGCGAGCGTACTGGAACAGCTGGTCGAGCAGGCCTTCCATATCGGTCAGCCGCATCTCGGCCGATGCCAGGTAATGGGCGCGGCGGGCGGCATCGGGCTCGTCGGCGGCTAGAGATACGTAGCCTTTCGCGCCCATGAGCGGCGTGCGGATGTCGTGGGACAGGCTCGCCAAGTCGCGTTGGAACTGGCGCTGGTCGGCGGCGGCGTGGCGCTTCTCCGCCGCCGTCTCGTCCAGCGAGTCGTTCACGGCACGGGCCAGTTCGGTGAACCCAGGCCCAGGCATTTCCGTGGTCAGCCGGCCGTTCGACGAGCGATCGCGGTCGCGGAGCCAGCGAGCCATGCGGTGCAGTTCGCGGCCGTATAAGGCGAGCATGACGAATGCGCAGGCTGCGAGGCCGCCGAAGCAGATTGCCAGGGCCATGGGTCTTCCTTTCTTGAGCGGCAAGGGCATGGCCCTTGCCCTACGGGGCGGGACGAGTACGGCGCCCCCGCCAAGGGGTGCCCGGCGGGACGGGCTTACACGTCGCGCTTGCAGAGGCAGGTGAGGGTTATTGCGGCACTGGCGGCAATCCAGAACGCCGACGCTACCACGATGCGCGCGGCGGGGGGAACGGTCGGGGGTGCGGCGAGCAGCGCGCCTTCCATGAGGTCGGGCATGCCCAGGCTCAGCGCGCCCTGGCAGCTGGCCAGAAGCCAGGGTTCCACGGCGCCGGCCCAAGGGGCCACGCCGCCCCCCAGAATGAGCAGTACCTGACCGAGCACCGCCCCCAGCATGCCCGTGCCCACCACGATGGCAAACGCGATGCCTGCGCCGCCGCTGCGCGTGAGCCACACCACGACAGCCGTCAGGCAGCCGTAGGCCCAGGCGATCAGCCATCCCAGCGCCAGATAGCCCGCCACCTCGCCCACGGTGTTGGCACTCGCGTAGGTGAAGCCGGCCACGGCGAAGAACGCGGTACAGGCAGCGGCTCCCAGCAGCACGAAGTACAGGGCCGCCAACCCGGCCAGAAGCAGCTTCTCGCCGTAGTAGCGCAGCCGTCCGCGACGATCCATCACCAGGTTCCGCGCAAAGCCCGTCGCAAAGTCGCTGGCGAACAGCAGCGCTACCAAAAGGCACATGAGCAGCGAAGCGAAACCGCCCGACAGCATAGCGTCGCCCAGCATATCCGTCGGCGAGGTAAACGTGCGCATCTCGCGGGAGGCATCCTCGAAATCGGCTACCGTCAGATCGGCTGCTGACTTGCCCGTCGCTTCCAAGGTTTGGGCGACGGCAGCATCTGCGTCGTCATCGTCGAAAGCCGCCCCCGTCTCGCCGGCATCCACCGTGACGGGCCCCTCCCCACTCCCCTCGCTGGCAGCGTCGGCAACGTCTTCTACGGGATACGCCGCCGAGCCTTCGCTGCCGGAAGAATCGCCCAGGCTCTCGTCCTCGGCATAGTCGATGGCCATCTCGAAACTCTGGGACGACGCATACAGGAACTCGGGGCTCGACACCATGAAGACGGCGAACACCGTCAGCGCCGCAATGCCCAGCACGCAGGCCGTCACAACCCAGAGCATCTTGCCGTGCGCCAGACGATACAGGTCGCTCTTCAGCAGATTAAACATAGCGGCCTCCTTCCATCAGCGCCACGAAGTAGTCCTCGATATCGCGCGCGTCCTGGGAAAACTCCAGCACCACCGCGCCAGCATCCCGCAAGTGTCGCGCGATGGCCTCGGGCTCGTAGGCACCTGCAATCACGAGCGACCCGTCGGGGTGCGCCGTGAAGCGCGCCTCGGGGAAGGCCTCTTCCAGAAGGGCCAGGTCGCGGGCCGCATCGGCCGTGCGCACGCGCAGACTGGTAGCGCATTCGGCCGCCACCTCCTCGGCCGTCATCTGGCGCACCATGCGCCCGTCGGCGATGACGCCGTAGCGTGTGGCGAAGCGGTCCAGCTGATCGAGCACGTGCGAGCTCACCACCACGGTAATGCCCATGGTCTCGTTCAACCGCACGATGAGGTTGCGCAGGGCGCGGGTAGCCTCGGGGTCGAGCCCGTTGAACGGCTCATCGAGCAGCAGCACATCGGGGTTGCCCAACAGCGCTAGCGCGAGCCCCAGCCGCTGCTTCATGCCGAGCGAGAAGCCGCGCACCTTCTTGCGCCCCGTGCTATCCAGCCCCACGAGCCGCAGCACCTCGCAGCTGCGGGCCGCCCCGTCGGGCAGCCCGAGGGCGAGCGCCTTGGCCATCACGTTCTCGTAGGCCGTCAGCCCCGGCAGAAGCCCCGGCTGCTCGATGAGCACGCCGATGCGCCGGGCGCCCTCCGGCGCGCCTTCGAACAGCACCACCTCGCCGGCCGTGGGCGTCACATCGCCGCAGATCATCTTCATGACCGTCGACTTGCCGGCGCCGTTCTTCCCCACAAAACCGTAGATGTCGCCCGACGACACCGTCATAGTGAAATCGCTGACTACCCGCCGCCCGCCGTAGGCCTTCGCCAGGCCGCGGGCCTCAATGACTGCCATCGCGTCTCCTTTCCCTTGCCTAGGTATACCGCATTTCCAACGAATCCCAGTGTGCGCGGCGAAAATAAAGAAACACGTACGCAAGCCTTAAGAAAGTTTGAAGATGGGTGACAGGGGCCGCGGCCGCCGCTATGCTGGCCCTATGGCAGAGCCGCTCGACATACTCATCATCGAAGACGACCCCTCCATCAACGAGATCGTGGCCGCGCACTTGGGCCGCGCGGGCCATCGCTGCGTGCAGGCCTATTCGGGGAGCGAAGGGCTGCTGCAGTTCGGCACCGGGGCCTTCGACGTGGTCATTACCGACCTCATGCTGCCGGGCGCCTGCGGCGAAGACGTGGTGCGGAAAGTGCGCGAGCAATCCCCCGACCTGCCCCTTATCGTCATCTCGGCCCGCATCACGGCCGCCGACAAGGTGGCCCTTCTGAAGCTGGGCGCCGACGACTACCTGACCAAGCCCTTCGATTTGGACGAGCTTTCCGCCCGCATCGAGGTCCAGCTGCGCCACCGCCGGAGTGCACGGGAACAAAAGCAAGGCGGCGAGCCCGGTGATCAGCCACCTCGGAACGAGGCAAATCAGACGGGCCGTCTCACGCCGCCCTTGCGCTATCGGGAATGGGTGCTTGATCCGGAAAGCCACGAGTTCTCGGCGGCCGGCACGCCGCTGGCCCTCACCCGCACGGAGTTCGGCATTCTGGAGCTGCTCATGGGGCGCCCGGCCAAGGTGTTCACCAAGCAGGAGCTCTTCGAGATCGTGTGGGGCGAGCCCTACGCCGTGGACGACTCTACCGTGAACGTGCACGTGTCGAACCTGCGCCGCAAGCTGAAGCTCACGGGCACCGACGACTACCTGCAAACAGTCTGGGGGCTGGGCTACAAGCTCGCGTAGTTTTCCTTGGGTTTAGCTGGCTATTGACTCATGACTGTGGGACAATGAACCGAATTAATCGCAGACTCCCGGTGGAGGTACACCGTGTTCGACTTTTTCCGCAAGAAGAATAACCAGCCCGAAGGCGGCGACGGCAGCGCGCCGGCCCCGCAGGGGAACGGCGTCGCTGAGGGCGCCCGCACCACCCGCGATGTGCTCGCGGAGTTCACGGCCGCGCCCCTGCCCGACGCCATCGACGGGCTGCTGTTCCGCGTGTCCATGGCCGACCCGTCCGACCCGGCCGCATCCTCGGGCTTCGACGCCTACGCGGCCCGGCTGCTCTCCGACGCCGAGGCGCCCAGCCTGCGCGCCATCGCCGTGGAGCACCCGGTGGAGCTGCGCCGCCTGAACACCACGGGGCTGTTCTGGTCCATCTTCGACGACAGCACCATCTCGGCGGGCAACCGCGGCACCATCCTGCGCATCGAGTCGGTGCTCGACCGTCTGGCCCTGGTGTCGAAGGCCCTGGAAGGCGACGAGGGCACGGCCTACGTGGCCAACGTGACCGAGGCCCAATGCAGCGAGCTCGACTGGCAGGTGCTGCGCTCCATTGCCAACGACGCCAACGACTACCTGACCGCCGCCGAGCGTGACAACAAGCTCGATTCCCAGTACGGCACCACGGGCACCCGCGGCGGCAACTGGGACCTTTCCACCCGCTTCGCCAGCGCCTGCGAGTCGATGGTGCTCCCCTTCCGCCTGGAGTACCGCTTCGTGTGCGACAGCCAGACGAACACCATTGTGGCCAACGTGTCGCTGCCCACCCCCGACGTGTTCCCGAAGTCGCGCTTCAACGCCGCCACCGGCTCGTGGGTCGACTGCGCGGGCCAGCGCCCGGCCGCTGCCGCCGCCTACGCCCTGCGCCTGGCGGCCCTTATCGCCAGCGCCGCCTTCGGCAGCTCGGTGGGCATCACCCGCGTTATCGTGAACGGACACGAGGGTTCCATCGCCGGGCAGACCGTGCTGTCGCTGGAATTCGGCCGCATCCCCTTCACCATGGGTACCATGGCGAAGATCCGCAGCGGCGAGTTCAGCGCGGCCGCCACCGAGTGCGACCCGGCGGCGCTCTTCGACATGCTGCATCTGGCCCAGTTCGCCGCCAACCTGGGCGACGACGGCACCCTGCAGCCCGTGGAGCCCCTGAAGGCCGAGCTGTCGGTGCCCTACACCCCCGTGGCCGAGGACACGCGCCCCATCCCCGAGGACTTGCGCGCCCTGCTGCACGCCGACGAGGTGCGCGATTTGGACGTTATGAGCGAGCAGGACCCCGAGCTGGGCGCCCGCTACCGCGCCATCATGGACGAGAAGGACGACTCGCTGCTTTTGGCCGTGGCCCAGCTGGAGGATATCGTCGCGGAAACCGACAAGGCGGCCCAGGCTGCCGTGGCCGCCGACGATGCGGCCGATCCGGTCGAGCCGCGCCGCGTGCTGTACTGCGAGAACGTGTTCGCCCGCTACCTGACGAGCCTCGTGGAAAGCGACCCAGCCGTGCGCTACGTGCGCGCCTCGGACATCGGTCAGGCGGCCCGCTCGTCGCTTTCGCGCATCTACCGCGACATGGGCGATTTGGACGCCGCCGAGGCCCAGGCCCGGGTGTGTATCGATCTGGCCCCCACGAGCGCCCCAGCCTACAACGACCTCATTACCTGCTTCGCCGAGGGCGACCACTACGACCGCATCATCGACGTGGCCAAGGAGGCCCTGCGCGTGGCCGTGACCGGCAACGACATCTCCTATGTGTACTACCGCCTGGCCTTCGCCTACTGGCAGACCGGGCGCCTGACCGAGGCTTTGGCCTGCTACCTGCGCGTGCCCGAGGCGAGCCCTATGGGCGAGGCGGCCCTGCGCGAGCGCAACGACCTGGTCAGCGAGATGGGCAACAACGTGCCGGGCAACGAGTGGGATCCCGCGGCCTGCCTGCGCACCGCCGGCGTGCCGTTGGCCCCACTGGATGACGTCATGGAAGTGGTGGGGCGCGCGCTTATCGAGCTGTGCGATGCCAACATGCCCCTGGCCGCGGCTCCCTTGGCGAGCCTCGTGGCCTCCACCCAGCGCAACGATATCCTCCACGCCGTAGCCGCCTCCCTGCGCCAGGGCGTGTAGGCAACGGAAACGTCCCAGAAATGCGAAAAGCCCGCCGAGAAGCGGGCTTTTCTTTTGCATTCCTTCTAACTACGCGTAGAACAAAATCTCATTGTAGGTCGGTACGGGCCACGCCTCGCGCTCCACGATGATCTCCATGGCGTCCACGGCGGCGCGCAGGGCCTCCATGACCGGGGCGATCTCGTGGGCGTTCATGTTGGCCCGGGCCTGCTGGTCGGCAATCTCCAGTGAGGCGCGGTGCATCTCGTGCAGCTTCTCCAGCTGGCGGTTGATTTCCGCCGCGCCAGACACGAGCTTCTTCAGCTTGTCCTCCATGAACGACGTGTCGCCATCGGGCAGCACGCCGCGAATGGCGGTGATGCCGTTCGCCAACTTCGCCGCGTAACGGTTGATGGCCGGCAGGTAGTCGCGGCGCACCAGGCGCTTCATGGCGCGAATCTCGATGTTCATGATCTTGTTGTACTTCTCGAGCTTCACCTCGTAGCGGCTGCGCACCTCGGTCTCGGTCATGACGCCGAATTCGCCGAACAGATCGATGGACTTCTGCTCCACCAGGCACGGCAGGGCGTCCGCGGTGGTGCGGTGGTTCGCCAGGCCGCGACGGGCCGCCTCCACCTCCCACTCCTCGGAGTAGCCGTCGCCGTTGAAGATGATGCGCTGGTGGTCGCG
>CAJUSP010000011.1 GCA_910589165.1 uncultured Adlercreutzia sp. | reverse complement strand
AGATATCGGCCGAGATCGCCGCTGCGGGCGACGAGGCCGCTGGCATCGAGGTGGCCAAGAGATACAACCTCTGCACGCCAGACGGCAAGCTGGACGGCACCCAGGTGAAGTCGGTGACCCTGACCGACGGCACCCAGACCATGGTGCAGATCATCGGCTTCAACCACGATGACAAGACCGAAGGTGGGAAGGCCGGCATAAGCTTCATCTTCGGGGGCGTCATCGCCGAGATGCCGATGAACCCCTCCGATACCAATACTGGCGGGTGGGAGGCCTCGCAACTGCGTGCCTACCTGAACGCCGATGGCATGAACCTCCTGCCGCAGGAACTGGCGGGCAAGATCGTGGCGGTGGACAAACTCACCAACAACGTGGGCCAGACTAAAGATGTCTCGTCAGTTTCCGCCACTTCCGACAAGCTGTGGCTGCCCTCCGCGACCGAGCTCTGCGGAACGATCAGCTGGTACGGAGAGGGGTACAGCTACGACAGCATCTTCAACGCCGAGGGAACGGAGTACAAGTTCTATCACGATAAGGCGGTCAACTCGACTGATCCTAATGACGTCCTTGTCAAGACGAATAGTGGCGGCCCCTGCTTTTGGTGGGAGCGTTCCCCGGTTCCGAACCGCCCGGACTCCTTCTTGCGCGTGGGCCCCGACGGCTATCCGTACAACGGCGGTAGCACCTCGTTTTCGTATGGTGTGGTTCCCGGCTTCTGCATCTAGGGAGCTGATATTCAAACCCGAAATGCCCTTGTGCCATGGGGAATCGTTATGTCATCAACCGCAAAGGGGAGCATATGGGATTCATGGACAACGTGACCTCCGCGGTTAACCGCGGGACGGCGGCTGCGGGGCGGTCGGCCGACAGGATCAAGATCAACGCTCGGGTGGGCGAGATCGTCAAGCGGCGGCAGTCGCTGGCTGCTCAGCTGGGCGCGAGCCTCTATGAGGCCACTAAGGACGATGTGGCGCTGCGCGCGGGGCGCGAGGCGCTCTACGACGGGATCGCGGCCTGCGATGCGGAGCGGGCCGAGTGCGAGCGGCAGCTCGCTGCCCTGGAGGCGGCCGCAGCGGCCGAGGCCCAGGCGGCGGCCACGTTCACCTGCGCGGTGTGCGGGGCCCGCATGGGCGGGGGCGACCTGTTCTGCTCTGGCTGCGGGACGCCGGCCGAGAAGGCCCGAACGGCGGTCCCTGTTGCGGCCCCGGCGGCCGCCGGCCCCGTGTGCGCCCAGTGCGGCGCGCCCCTCGGCGAGGGCGACCTGTTCTGCATGGGCTGCGGGGCGAGGGTGCAGCAGGACGCGGGTGCGGCCGTAGATGATACGGTCGCACCGACGGCTCCGAGCGAAGAGGGGAGGGCGTAGGATGTTCTGTCCCAAGTGCGGTAATCAGCTGCCCGACGGGAGCGCGTTCTGCGGGAAGTGCGGGGCGCAGGTTGGGGCCTCGGCGGCCACGGGCTTGTCGGGAGTTGGGCGGCAAGGGCATGGCCCTTGCCCTACGGGGGCGTCTCGTCCCGCGGGAGCAGTGGGGGCCGGTCTTCGTTCGGCGTCGGGAGTTTCACCGGCGGCTGTTGTCGCCGCAGTGTTGGCGGCTGTGGCCGCGTTGGTTACCCTCGTGCCGTGGTTCGGGGTGCTTCCGGCTTACTCGGCGCTTACGGGGTATGTGGGTGAGGCGGCTTCGCTGTTCGGCCTTGGCTCAGAGTCCTCGCTTGCCTTCGAGGAGTCCTACGACGTCTGGGGACTCCCCGCCCTTGCGGGCACCTTCGGCGAGTACGCCTCGCTCTACGGGTCCCTCGGGGGCGAGGGCGCGGATGCGGCCGCCGTGCTGGTATCGGCCGTCGCCTGGGGTTGCGCCGCCCTCTGCCTCCTCGCGGTCGCGCTCCTCGCGTGGGGCGCCGTCGACGGGCTGCGCAAGGGCACCAAGGGCAAGCTCGTCGCTGGCGCCGTGATGGCCGTCGTGGCATTCGCCGCCTTCCAGGCATTCGCCAGCCTGGCCGGCGATCTCGGCCAGGCGACCATGTTCCCCGCTGTCTTCCTCGCCGCTTCTTTGGGAGCCCTGGCTTGCTCTTTTGCCCTCAAACGCTGAGTACGGGATGGCTCTGTGTTAGCCGCATGAAGGGCGATCCCGTCATTGAGCGGCGGTGAGACTATAAATGAGACTGTAAATGAGACTGTAAACGGCGGCGAAGTCAGCTGCGGTACAATCGCGGTATGGACGAATTTGCAGATGACAACAAGCAGCAAACGAGGGTGGCCGCCGAACCTTTGGATGAGGTGGCAGAGAGCAGTGACCTTCTGGTAAGGGAACGGGGCGCTTCCCACGCTGCGGGCGCGGTTGGGGCGTTGTTGGCTTTGGCGGTGCCGACGTTTGGGCAGTTGGTGGCGGAGCCTGCGTTTGTGCTCATTGACACGGCTATCGTGGGGCACTTGGGGCAGAGCGCGCTGGCGGGGCTGGCTTTAGGGTCTACGGTCATCTTGACGGCGGTGGGGCTCTGCATCTTTCTGGCTTACGCCACGACTTCGCAGGTGGCTTGCCACTTCGGCGCGGGCCGGGTGCGCGACGGGCTGCAGGCGGGCATCGACGGGCTCTGGCTGGCTCTGGCCATCGGCGCGGTGCTGGCGATGGGGCTGTTCGCCTTGGCCGAGCCGCTCTGTTGGCTTTTGGGTGGCCGCGGGGAAGACCTGGCCCAGGCCGTGGCCTACACGCGGCCCGTGGTGCTGGGCGCGCCGGGCATGCTGCTGGTTTACGCCGCTAACGGGCTCTATCGAGGGCTGCAGAAGGTGACGGTCACCTTGGTGGTAGCCGTGGCCGGCGCGCTGCTGAACACGGTGCTCGACGTGCTGTTCGTCATCGTGCTTGGCTGGGGCGTGGCCGGCTCGGGTGCCGCCACCTTCGCGGCCCAGTGGTTCATGGGGCTCGTGCTGGCGGCAGGCGCCCTGCGCGTGGCGCGCAAGGAGGGGGTCGCGTGGCGGCCACGGCTCGGCGCCGTGGTTGCCGCGGGCCGCGACGGGCTTCCCCTGTTCGTGCGCACGTTCGCCCTGCGCGCCGGCTTGGTGGGCACGGTGATGGCCGCCGCCGCTTTGGGCACTTCGGTGCTCGCCGGCTACCAGGTGGTGAATGCCTCGTGGAACTTCATGGTGAACGTGCTCGATTCCGTGGCCATCGCCGGGCAGACTCTCGTAGGGGCCGAGTTGGGGGCGGCGCGCTGGGATGGGGCGCGTCGCCTGACGCGGGTCACCCTGCGCACCGGGGCCCTTGTGGGCGTGCTGGCCGGCGTGGTGTTCGCGGCTCTGGGCCTGGTGGCGCCGTCGCTCTTCAGTCCCGATGCGGCAGTGCAGCAGATGGCCGCCATCGGCATGGTGATCACCGGGGTGGCGCTGCCGATGCAAAGCTGGATGTGGGCCGCCGACGGTATTCTCATCGGCGCCGGCGACTTCCGCTACCTGGCCCGCGCCTGCATAGCGGTAAGCGCCGTCTACCTTGCGCTGCTGGCCGCGCTCGTGTTCGCCCTGTCCCCGCACCTTCCCGATGCCGCCATACGCTGCGCCGCCCTGTGGCTCACCTTCAACATCGTCCTCATGGGCGGCCGCGCTCTCGCCAACGGCCTGCGCATCCGCACCGATGCGTGGATGCGCGGATAGCAAGGGCCCCTTCCCAAAATGAAATCATGGTGACCGCCGTAGCCCGTGCATTTCCCTGCGTCTCTTTCATCCTATAATTGCGCGAGACGAAAGGACGAACATGTACGGACTGAGAACTGAGAGCAGCTTCGACGCCTCTCATTTTTTGACGGATTACCACGGGAAGTGCGAGAACCTGCACGGGCATCGCTGGCGCGTAGTGGCCTACCTTGAGGTGGCCGAGCTTCAAGCGCAAGGCACCTGCAAGGACATGGTGGTTGATTTCGGCGACTTCAAGGCCGCCCTGCGCGAGCTCACCGATAAGCTCGACCACCACTTCATCATCGAGGAGGGCTCGCTGGCCCCCGACACCCTGGCCTGCCTGGAACGCGAGGGCTTCGCGCTGTACACGATGCCCTTCCGCACCACGGCCGAGAACCTGGCGAAGTGGTTCTTCGACGCTTTGGCCGCTAAGGGCCTGCCCGTGGCCCAGGTGGACGTCTACGAGACACCGAACAACTGCGCGTTCTACCGCAAGGACGCCTAGGCCATGGTCCCCGAGGAAGAGAACGACGGGCTGCTCGACGCCGAGCGCCACGGCGCCCGCCACACCCTGCGACCGCGAGCCCAGCTGTTTCCCGTGGTGGAGAAGTTCGTCTCCGTGAACGGGGAGGGGCTCGCCGCCGGGCGCCTGGCCGCCTTCATCCGCTTCGCCGGCTGCAACCTATGGTGCACCTACTGCGACACGCGCTGGGCGAACCATCCGCTGGTGGAGGTGGAGGGTTGGAGCGTGCCCGACTTGGTGGCGTGGGTGGCGGAAACCGGCGTGTCCTGCGTGACGCTCACCGGGGGCGAGCCGCTTCTGCAGCCCTACCTGCCCGATTTGGTCCAGGCGCTGCTGACGGTAGACGACCCGCGGCCCTTGCGGGTGGAAATCGAGACGAACGGGGCGCGGGATTTGGCCCCCATGGCCGACTTGCGCCGTGCGGCCGCCGAGGCGGGGCTTCCCGGCGAACTTGCCTTCACGGTGGATTGGAAGACGCCCGGAGCCGGCGAGGCGGTGTCGGCGGCCATGATCCGCGAGAACTACCGGTTGCTCGACGGCCGCGATGCCGTGAAGTTCGTCGTGGGCAGCGAGGATGACCTCGACTTCGCCCGCGAGCGCGCCGACGAGGAGGCGCTGTGGGATCGCTGCACCGTACTGCTGAGCCCCGTATGGGGAGCCATCGAGCCGGCGACCATCGTGCGATACATGGAAGAGCACGGCCTCGATCGGGCGCGCCTGCAGTTGCAGCTGCACAAGGTCATCTGGCCCCCCGAGATGCGTGGTGTGTAGGGGCGGGGCACTGTCTCACGGAGTGAAAGGATAGCTGTGAACGACAAGAAAGCGCTGGTGCTGTGCTCGGGCGGCGTGGATTCCACGACGCTGCTGGCCATGGCCGTGAACGAATACGGTGCCCAGAACGTGTACGCGCTGTCCATCAGCTACGGGCAGAAGCACGTGCGCGAGATTGAGGCGGCGCGGGCCGTGGCGGCCCATTACGGCGTCGAGCAGCGCTTTCTCGATTTGGGAGCCATCTTTGCCGACAGCGCCTGCTCGCTGCTCGCCCAGTCTGGAGCGGCGGTGCCCCACGGCACCTACGCCGAGCAGCAGGCAGAAATTTCGGCCGCATCGGCTGATGAGGAAGGCTCCGACGGCGCAGCGGTGAGCACCTACGTGCCCTTCCGCAACGGGCTCTTCCTGTCGGCGGCGGCTTCCATGGCGCTTTCCCTGGAATGCTCGGTGGTGTACTACGGCGCTCACCACGACGACGTGGCCGGCAACGCCTACCCCGACTGCTCGCTCGCCTTCGTGCAGGCCATGAACCGCGCCATTGTCGAGGGTACCGGCGGCGAGCTGCGCCTGGAGGCGCCGTTCGTGGAGGCAACCAAGGCCGACATCGTGCGCACGGGCCTTGAGCTCGGCGTGCCCTACGAGCTCACGTGGTCCTGCTACGAGGGTGGGAAAGCCCCCTGCGGCCAGTGCGCCACCTGCCTGGACCGCGCCGCCGCCTTCGCCGCCAATGACGTTCCCGACCCGGCGTTGAAAGGATAGTTTATGAAACCGATGGAAATGGCCGAGGCACTGTTCGGCAGCGAAGATGGTTTGGAAGAGGCTTCCGAGGCCGGAGGTGCGGCTGATGATGCGACCGGCGCTGTGGCGGCGGGATCGGTGGATGCGGCGGCCCTGAAGTCCGTGGCCGACTTCATGGAGAAGCAGGGCAAGCCCGCTGCAAAGGCGAAGGGAGCAAAGGCGGGGAAGTCCACTGTGTCCGAGAAGTCTCCCAAGGTGGCGGCGAAAACCGCGAAGTCGCCGGCGAAGAAGGACGCCAAGCCGTCGCTGGGGCCGCCCATGGATTTGGCCGCCGCCCGCGAGGCGGCGCTCAAAAACGGTACGGCGCCGGCTCACTTCGTGGAGGCGGCCGAGCGCGCCAAGACGGGTGCGCCCGTGAAGGTTGCCCCTGCGCTGTCTGCGGCCGATAAAGCAGCCCAGGCCGGCGTGTCGGCTTCGGTGCTAGCGGCGGCTCAGGCGTCGGTGGCCGCGCGCAAGGGGAGCGCCGCCAAGCCGGCAGCCAAGGCCGCCGCGGTTAAGAGCGCGAAGCCGGCAGCCGCCGCCAAGAAGACCTCCGCGAAGGCGCAGGCCCCGGCCGCAGCGGCCGCTGCCGGCCGCACGGCTGACGAGACCGCCGATCTCACGCTCCTCGGCAACCAGGGCACCCGCTACCCCCAGGACTACGACCCCTCGGTGCTCGAGACCTTCGAAAACAAGCACCCGGGCAACGACTACTTCGTGAAGTTCAACTGCCCGGAGTTCACGAGCCTGTGCCCCATCACGGGCCAGCCCGACTTCGCCACCATCTACATCTCCTACGTGCCCGGCGAGCGCATGGTGGAGTCGAAGAGCCTGAAGCTGTACCTGTTCAGCTTCCGCAACCATGGCGACTTCCACGAGGACTGCATGAACATCATCATGAAGGATCTCATCGCGCTTATGGATCCGAAGTACATCGAGGTGTGGGGCAAGTTCACGCCCCGCGGTGGCATCTCCATCGACCCCTACTGCAACTACGGCCGCCCCGGCACCCGTTGGGAAGAGGTGGCCTGGGATCGCTTGGCCCACCACGACCTGTATCCGGAAAAGGTGGACAACCGCTAGACCAAGCGTAGGCCGCCCCCTGCGGCCGGTCGGAGCAATATCTGTCCCCATTGCGGGACACCAAGCGGAGAGGTCGTGCAGACTGGGCAACAGGCTGCCTGGTGGCGGTGACAGCGGGGCGGCTTTATGCGACAATGGCGGGCGAGAAAAGAGCATTGAGCATGTAAGGTAGTCCCACCACTATGACCGCGCAATTCAGTATTCGGGAGGCATCCCCCGAGGCCACGCTACGGCTTCAAAATGCCCTGCGCCTGCCCCGGTTCATCGCCGCCACCCTGGTGGGCCGCGGCATCGACACGCCGGAGGCCGCCCGCGATTTCCTGCATCCCTCGCTCGACCGCGATTGGCTGAACCCCCTGGACATTCCCGGTTTGGAAGAGGTGGCGGACGGCCTTATGGCGGCCATGGCGGCCAAGAAGCGCATCGTCGTGTTCGGCGACTTCGACTTGGACGGCATATCGGCTACGACGGTGCTTACCCGCGGCTTGCGGGCGCTTGGCGCCTGCGCCTTCCCCTTCATTCCCCGGCGCTTCGACGAGGGATACGGCATTACCGCGGCCGCCTTCGAGCGCGCCCGCGCCCTGGACCCGGACGTCATCGTCACGGTAGACTGCGGCATCGCCTGCAAGGACGAGGTGGCGGAAATCCTGAAGACGGGGGTGGAGGTGTACATCACCGACCACCACGAGGCCGCCGACTTGGTGCCCGAGGGCGTGGCGGTGGCCGACCCGAAGATGCATCCGGGCTGCCCCAGCTCCATTTTGGCCGGCGTGGGCGTGGCCCTGAAGCTCGTGCAGGTGCTCGGTAGCCGGCTGGGCTTCCCGCACCTGTGGCGATCCTACACCGACTTCGCCACCCTGGGCACTGTGGCCGACCTCATGCCCATGCGCGACGAGAACCGGGCGCTCGTGGCCGATGGCCTCGCCCGCATGAACGCGAACCCCCGGCCCTGCATTGCCGCGCTGTTGGCCACCACCGGCCAGGCGGGCAAGCCCATGACGGCCACGAACCTGTCGTTCTCGCTCATTCCGCGGCTGAACGCCGCCGGGCGCATGGGCAACGCCGATTTGGCCCTCGATTTGCTTATGTGCGACAACTACGCCGAGTGCTGCACGATGGCCGAGGCGCTGGAGGACGTGAACAACCAGCGGCGCGCCATCGAGGCCGAGCTCTCCGACATCGCGAAGGCCCAGGCCAGCGAGATCTACCACGGCCAGCGGGCGCTCGTGGTGGCCGGCGAGGGCTGGCACGAGGGCGTGAAGGGCATTGTGGCCTCGCGGCTCGTGAACACCTACGGGGTGCCGTCGCTGCTGTTCACCATCGAGGGCGACGAGGCCCGCGGCTCCGGCCGCTCGGTGGGCGACGTGAACCTGTTCGAGGCGGTGGAATCGCTCTCTGACCTTACCACGCGCTTCGGCGGCCACGGGGCCGCGGTGGGCGTGACCATTCCCACGAAGAACCTTCAGGAATTCGCCCGGCGCCTTGACGAGTACATGCAGAAGCTGCCGGAGTCGGCCTTCCATCCGCTGACCGAGGTGGACGCCGCCGTGAGCCTCGACGAGCTCACGCTGGAAACCGTGGGGCTCGTGGACTGCCTGGCCCCCTTCGGCCAGGAGAACCCCCAGCCGGTGTATCTGGCCCAGGGCGTGACGCTTGTGAACTGCCGCGCCGTCGGCCAGACCAAGGACCACTTCGCCTGCACGCTTACCAACGGGCGGGCTTCCGTGGCCGGCATCATGTTCCACTGCGCTGCCATCGACGCGCTGCTGGGAAACGACGCGGTGGTGGATGCCGCCTTCACGGTGCAGATCGACGAATGGCGCGGCCGGCGCTCGGTGAAGGCCATGCTGGAAACCGTGGCCCCGGCTCGCACCTGCTGTGCGCTCGAGGCTTGCCTCGATCCGGCGGCGCTGTCGTTCTTCTCGGATTTGTTCGCGGAAAGCGACGAGAGCCTGTGCGCGGACGAGGCGTGCGAGGTACCCGAGGCCCCCGTGCCCGATCTGGCGCCGGCACGGAAGCGGTGGGAGCAGCTGGCGGCCACCGACCCGGACGGCCTGGAGGCGGCGCTCGTGTCCGCCATCATCGGCGACCGTCCGCTGCACCCAGCCCAGCGCGAGATTCTCGATCGGCTGCGGGCGGGGAAGTCCACCTTTGCCGTCATGGCCACGGGCCGGGGCAAGTCGCTGTGCTTCCAGGTGTACGCGGCCTGGCGCGCCCTGCGCGACCGGTCGGCGAGCCTGTTCATCTACCCGTTGCGGGCGCTCATTGCCGACCAGGTGTTCCACCTGCGGACGAGCCTCGAGCGCTTCGGCATCGCAAGCGCCGTCATCACCGGCGAGAGCACCCCGGAGGAGCGCGCGGCGGTGTACGCGGGGCTGGCCGACGGCTCGCTGGACATCGTGCTTACCACGCCGGAGTACCTCATGTTCCACGCCGACGAGCTGGCCGCCTCGGGGCGCATCGGCTTTGTGGTGGTGGACGAGGCGCACCATATCGGCCAGGCCAAGGCCGGTCAGCGGGTGGCCTACACGCAGCTGAACAGCGCGCTTGCGCGCCTGGGGGCGCCGGTAGTGCTTGCGATGACGGCCACGGCCAACGACCGCATTGCCGCCGACATCGACGAGACGCTGGCGGTAACCGAGTCGGTCATCGACGAGACGGCCCGCGACAACCTCTACCTCGACGATCAGCGCAACATTGCGCACCGCGACGACTACCTGGCGAGCCTCGTGGCGCGGGGCGAGAAGATGGTCGTGTACGTGAATTCCCGCGAGCACTCCGTGGCCCTGGCGCGCCTTCTGCGCCGGCGCGTGCCCCAGCTCGCCTGCATGATCGGCTTCTACAACGCCGGGCTCTCCCGCGACGAGCGCAAGCGCATCGAGGAGCTGTTCCGCAACGACGACTTGAAGGTGCTCGTGGCCACCTCGGCCTTCGGGGAAGGGGTGGACATCCCCAATATCCGCCACGTGGTGCTCTACCACCTGCCCTTCAGCGACGTGGAGTTCAACCAGATGAGCGGCCGGGCCGGGCGCGATGGGAAGCCGGCCTGGGTGCACCTGCTCTACGGGCGGGGCGACGCCTCCATTAACGAGCGCATCCTGGCGGAGATGACCCCCGACCACGACGTGATGGCCCAGGTGTACCGCAAGCTGCGGGCCCTGCAGCGCCACAACCCCGACGACTACTTCTGCGTGGCCGATGCCGACTTGGCCGAGCAGGCCAGCGACTGCTTCCGCGCCGTGAGCCCCTCGGCGGCCGCCTGCGGCTTGGCGGTGTTCCGCGAGCTAGGGCTCATCGAGACGCGCACGGTGTACGAGGCGGGCCGCCCGCGGCTGTGGGTGCGGGTGCGCGAGGGGGCGTCGAAGGTGGAGCTCACCGATTCGGTGCGCTACCGCGAGGGCATCGACGAACGCACGCTGTTCGGCGGCTTCTGCAACTGGGCCCTGGGCACCGACGGCCCCACCCTCACCGTGCGCCTGAGCCACCCCATCGTGCCCCGCGGCGGCGCAGGCCGGTAGAGAGGTTGCCCGGATCGCCCCGTAGGGAAAGGGCCATGCCCTTTCCGTTTTTGTCAGGCGTTGCCGGTTGAGCGGCAAGGGCATGGCCCTTGCCCTACGGGAGGGGCGCAGGCGTTTGCCGGTTGAGCGGCAAGGGCATGGCCCTTGCCCTACGAAAGAGAGAACGCAGCCGATTGGTTGCTTGGAGAAGGGAGGCGCTGTGGGCGCCGAGAAGAACGATAGCGTGCGGGCAGCGGCCGAGGCGGTCAGCTCCGGCGTGGCCACGAAGGAGGCGGTGGACGCGCTCCTGGGCAAGCCGCACCCCACGGCGGAGGGCGCCTCGGGCGCGCCCGCGACCCCGGAAGACCGCTTCGCCGAGCTGACGCGGCTGACCTCGGCCTATATGGACGAGCAGGAAGAGGCCATGCTGCGCCGGGCTTTCGAGTTCGCTTCCGAGGCCCACGCCGGCCAGTGCCGCAAGTCCGGCGAGCCCTTCATCATCCACCCCATCGAGGTGGGCATCATCCTGGCCGATCTGCGCATGGACGCCGAGACCATCACCGCGGCGCTGCTCCACGACACCGTGGAAGACACGAAGGTCACCGCAGAGGAGGTCGAGAAGACCTTCAATCCCCAGGTGCGCGCGCTGGTGGAGGGCGTCACGAAGATCACCCGCATCGAGGTGGAGTCCCTCACCGACGAGCAGGCGGCCACCATCCGCAAGATGTTCGTGGCCATGTCGAAGGACATTCGCGTCATCGTCATCAAGCTGGCCGACCGCCTGCACAACATGCGCACGCTGGCGGCCCTGCGCGAGGATCGCCGCATCTTCAAATCCCGTGAGACTTTGGAAATCTACGCCCCCATCGCGCACCGCCTGGGCATCAACTCCATCAAGTGGGAGCTGGAGGACCTGTCGTTCTTCTACCTGGAGCCGAACAAGTACAAGCAGGTGTCCCGCATGGTCACCGAGTCGCGCGCCGAGCGCGAGCAGTACCTGGCCGACGTCATCAACGTGCTCCACGACGAGATGGGGAAGGTGGGCATTACGGCCCAAATTATGGGGCGCCCGAAGCATTTGTACTCCATCTACCAGAAGATGACGAAGAAGGGCAAAGGTTTCTCGGAGATCTACGACCTTATCGCCGTGCGCATCATCACCACCTCGGTGAAGGACTGCTACTCGGCGCTGGGCGCAGTACATACCCTGTGGCACCCCATGCCCGGCCGCTTCAAAGATTACATCGCCATGCCGAAGTTCAACATGTACCAGTCGCTGCACACGACGGTCATGGGCCCGGCAGGACGCCCGCTCGAGGTGCAGATCCGCACCGAGGAGATGCACCGCAATTCCGAATACGGCGTGGCGGCCCACTGGCGCTACAAGGAAACCGGTGCCTCGCGCCCCGGCGGTGCCGACAACCTGGACGCCCAGCTGGCGTGGCTGCGCCAGATGGTCGACTGGCAGGACGAGACCGAGGACTCCCGCGAGTTTTTGAAGTCGCTGAAGATGGACCTCGACGACACCGAGGTGTTCGTGTTCACGCCGAAGGGCGAGGTCATGAGCTTGCGCGCCGGATCCACCCCGGTCGATTTCGCCTATGCCATCCACACCGAGGTGGGCAACCACTGCGTGGGTGCCAAGGTGAACGGCTCCATCGTGCCGCTGTCCTACCAGCTGCAAGTGGGCGACCGCGTGGAGGTGCTCACCCAGAAGAGCGCGAGCCCCTCCCGCGACTGGCTGAACATCGTGAAGACCCCTTCGGCGCGTTCGAAAATTCGCAGCTACTTCTCGAAGGTGACACGATCCGACGACATGCAGATGGGCCGCGACATGCTCATGCGCGAGATGCGCAAGCACGGGCTGGGGCTCTCGAGCGCCCAAAGCATGCGGGCGCTGAAGCTGGTGGCCGATGCCCTCGGGTTCAAAGACCCCGATGAGATGTACGTGCATTTGGGCACCGGCAAGGAGAAGGCCCAGCACGTGGCGAACCGCCTGCTGAAGATTCTCGTCGACAAGGGCAACGAGGAGGCCGAGAAGGCGGCCCCAGGCAGTTCCGCCTCGTCCACCGGGGTGATGGCCCCCATGCTCACCAGCGTGAAGCGGCCGAAGAAGCACGAGACCCATTCCTCCCAGGGCATTGTGGTGAAGGGAGTCGACGACGTGCTCGTGCGCCTGTCGCGCTGCTGCAACCCGGTGCCCGGCGACGACATCTTGGGGTTCGTGACCCGCGGCCGCGGCGTGTCGGTCCATCGGGCCGACTGCCCCAACGCGCTTGATTTGAAGCGCCACCCGGAGCGCATCATCGAGGTGGAATGGGAGGGGACGCCCTCCAAGGGCACGAGCTACCAGGTGGAGATCTTCGTGGAGGCGCTCGACCGCATGAACCTGCTGCTCGATGTGACGCGCGTAATTTCCGAAATGGGAGCAAACGTGCTGTCGTCGAACACCACCACCCACCGCGATGGTATGGTCGAGATGCGCTTCTTGTTCCAGGTGTCGGACCTGTCGGTCATCGAGCGCATGATCAAGCGGCTCACCGACATCGAGGGCGTCTTCGACGCCCGCCGCACGATGCCTGGCCAAAACGTTGGAAAGAAAGGATAGCCATGGCAGTTGATTTGTACGAGGTGAGCGGGCTTTGCGTCGATGTGAAGTACCTTGTGTTGGGGGTGCTCGCCAACAACACCTATATCATTTCCGACGACGAGGGCACCATGGTGGTGGACCCCTCCTGCTCGGCCGATAAGATTCTCTCCGCCCTCGACGGCGCCAAGCTCGATGCCATCGTGCTCACCCACCACCACTTCGACCACACCGGTGCCGCCGCCGAGCTGCGCGAGGCCACGGGCGCTCCGGTCATCGCCTCGGCCACCGACGCGCCGCTTGTGGAAGAGCCAGCCGACGAGGACCTGACCACCCGTGGCGTGCCCTGCCCGGTCGATCGCACCGTGGAGCACGGCGATGTGGTGGAGGTGGGCTCCATGAAGTGGAAGGTCATCGCCACGCCGGGACATACGCCCGGATCCATCTGCCTGTTCAACATTCCGCAGTTCGGGAACCACAAAGGAGGCCTTCCGGTGCTCATCTCCGGCGACACGCTGTTCGCCGGCACCATCGGCCGCACCGATTTCGCGGGCGGCTCCATGGCCGACATGCGCGCCTCGCTGAAGAAGCTGGCGGCCCTGCCCGACGACACGGCAGTGCTTCCCGGCCACAACAACCTCACCACCATCGGCGCCGAGCGCCGCCGCGTCTTCGCCCTCTACGGTGACCCGGAGTAAAGGGGCGCGGGGCGCTGTCTCACAGATGTGGTGATTTCTACATTTTCGGAAAAACCTGACGGCCCGTCCTTTTGACGGGCCGTCTTCGGGTATGCTTTAACCCTGCGCATTTTCCGCGCGCAGCCGCCTGTTGGAAGGACTCTCTTGACCATCGAGTGGACTTTTTTCCTCTCCGAGCTTCTGCAGAATCCCATCTTGTGCGTGGTGACGCTGCTGAATATCGGCGTCATCGTGGTGAACGGGGCCACCGATGCCCCCAATGCCATCGCCACCGCGGTGTCTACCCGGGCCATGAAGCCGCGCCACGCCATCATCATGGCGGCGGTGTTCAACTTCCTGGGCCTTCTGCTCGTGTCCCTCGTCTCCACGGCCGTGGCCCATACCATCTTCTCCATGGTCGACTTCGGCGGCAACTCCCATCAGGCGCTCACGGCCCTTATGGCCGCTATGGTGGCCATCATCGTGTGGGGCGCGGCGGCTTGGTGGTTCGGCATTCCCACCTCGCAGTCCCACTCGCTCATTGCCGGCCTCACGGGCGCGGCCATCGCCGTGCAAGGGGGCTTCGGGGCCATCAACGGCGCCGAGTGGATGAAGGTCGTCTACGGCATCCTGCTTTCCACGCTGCTCGGCTTCGGTCTCGGCTGGCTGAACTACAAGGTCATCGGCCGTTTGTGCGCCCATGTGGATCGTCTGAAAGCGAACAGCTTCTTCAAGTGGGCGCAAATCTGCTCCGGGGCCGGCGTGGCCTTCATGCACGGCGCCCAGGACGGCCAGAAGTTCATGTCCATCTTCATGCTGGCCATTATGATGACCGCCGGCATGGGCATGAGCCTGGAAGACGTGGCCATGCCTATGTGGCTCATGCTGTTCTGCGCTTTCAACATGGGGCTCGGCACCGCTGTGGGCGGCGAGCGCATCATAAAATCCGTGGGCATGGATATGGTGAAGCTGGAATCGTTTCAGGGCTTCGCCGCGAGCCTCTCTACTTTCGTGAGCCTGATGCTGGCCACCTTCGGGGGCCTGCCGGTTTCCACGACCCATACCAACACGACGGCCATCATGGGCGTGGGGGCGGCGAAGAACCCCAAGTCCGTGAAGTGGTCCATTGCCATCGACATGGTGAAGACCTGGGTGCTCACCTTCCCGGGGTGTGGCATCTTGGGCTTCGCCTGCGCCAAGTTGTTCCTCATGATCCTGTAAGAGCGAGAAGGAGAATTCAGTGGCTAAGAAAAAGAAGTACGACTACTTCGACGCGTACGAGCAGCTGTCCGATTTGGCCGTGCAGGAGGCAAGCGTCCTCATTCGCGCCATGGAGAACTTCACCGACGCGGCGTCGCTGAAGGCCGTGTTGGAAGAGGCCCACGAGATCGAGCACGCTGGCGATATGATCAACCATGAGATCTACAAGCACGTCGGCGGCGACTTCATGCCTCCCATCGACCGCGAGGACGTGGTGCTGCTGGCCCAGCACCTGGACAACATCCTCGACGAGATCGAGGACGTGCTGCAGTACCTGTACATGTTCGACGTGCACCAGATTCCCGAGGACGCCCTGCGGTTTGCCACCATCATCAAGAAGTCGTGCAAGGCCGTGGATGCCGCCATGGAGGACTTCCGCAACTTCAAGAAGTCGAAGACGTTCAAGCAGCTGGTCATCGACGTGAGCGACTACGAGGAGCAGGGCGACGTGCTGTACATGGAGGTGATCCGCAACCTGCATGTGAACCACGCCGACGAGCCCATGCACGTGCTGAAGTGGTCGCGCCTGTACGCCTTCATGGAGAGCTGCTGCGACGCCTGCGAGCACACCGCCGACCTCATGAGCACCATCCTGCTCAAGAATATGTAGGGAAAGGGCTCTGCCCTCTCCGTTCTTGTCGTGCGTTCCCTGTTGAGCGGCAAGGGCATGGCCCTTGCCCTACGAGGGGGCGTCGGTCTTTTTCGCTTTCTTCAAATCGCGCGGGTTGTGGGAGGGCTTCTTCGGGTCGGGGGTTTGCGGCTCGAAGGGGTCCTTCTCCTTTTGCGGCAGGGGCTCCTGCTCTAACCCGATGATGCGGTAGAGCTCGTCGCGATCCACGACGATGCGATCGGAGGGGTCGGGGGCCGGCTCGCCGGCGTGGGGGTCATCCTCGGCCAGGGGCACTTCCAACTTGTCCATGACCACGGTGGGCTGCAAGTGCTCGCCCATGTCGTCCATCCAGCGGCCGCTCATGCGGTCATAGAGCTTCTTGCCGCGGCGCTTGAACTTCTCCCAGCCCGTGTTCGCCTGACGCTCGCGGGCCGTCTTGCCCACGGGCACGTGCACCTTGCGGGCGATGAAGCGGGCCGGGCGCGCCACGGTGTCCACGACGGTGTCCGAATAGTCGCGGGGCGGCTTGGTGCGCCAGCCCATGATAAGCGACAGGTAGCGCAAAAGCAGAATGAGCCCGGCGCAGAGCATGCCGGCCGTGTCGGGCAGGATGCCGTTCACCTTCAGAGGGCAGTACACAATGCAGCCGATAAGGGCCGCGCTGCCGTACACCGGCCCGGTCTGGAAGGCCACGGGCGCGCGGTTCATGAGCACGTCGCGGGAGATGCCCCCGCCCACGGCGGTGATGGTGCCAAGCACCACCGAGGGTATGATTCCCAGCCCCGCCGACAGGCTCTTCGACGCGCCGATGATGGCCCACAGCGCTACCGAGATGTTGTCGAGCAAATCGACGATGGGGTCCAGGTAGGTGGCCAGCTTGCCGAAGTAGAACACGACGATGCCGGCAATGGCGCAGGACAGCAGAAACCAGGGGCTCTGGAAGGCGTACAGGCCGTAGTCCTGCAGAAGAATGTCGCGGATGATGCCGCCGCCCATACCGGTGATGCACGCGATGGCCACGGTGCCGAAGATGTCGTAGCGAGCGCGCACGGCCGACATGCCGCCGGACAGGCCGCCGGTAACCGTGGCGGCGAACTCGAACCAGAAGGGGAGGGTGAAGGCGGTCTCGAGGGTAGCCGGCTCCATGCCTACTCCTCGTTCCCGAGGGTTTCCACCGATACCACCACCGCGCAGGTCGCGTCGCCGTAGAAGTTCGTCGCGCCGGCGATGCGCAGGGCGGCATCCAGGTTGAAGTCGTCGTCGTCCATGGCGGCGATGGAGGCGCGGGCGCGGCCGAGCGCCTCGCGGTACAGGTCCCAGAAGCTGGCCGTGCTTGTGGCCTCAAGGGTGGGATGCTGCCACAAGTTGTGCTCCTCGTTGGCGAACGCGCTTGTGCGGCGCTCGGCGGCGCGGTGGCTGACGGCGGCGGCCATGGAATGGTCGCGCACGAGCCGCTCGGCCGCCCCCAGGATGCGGCGCTTGGTGCCACGGGGGGAATGCACGGCCCGCTGAGCCAGGCGGTCGGCGCGCACGGCGCTCTTGTACAGGCCGTCGGGCACCTCGGTGCCCAGGGCTTCGCGCACGGCCAGGGCGTGCAGCCGCGAGACGGTGTCGAGCATGGAGTCGCGTCCCTTCAGAACGGCGGTGCCCGGGTTGAAGGAAGCCACGGTCTCGCCGCGCTTGGCGGTAAGCGCCAGCTCGTCGAGCTCTGTTTCGATAACGGCGTGCACCTCGCTCTCGTGGGAAGCGTCGAGCCCCTCCACCCCGGCACGGGTCAGGTCGCGCACCTGGGCGCGAATGAGCGGGTGCACGGCGCGGTCGAGCTCGTAGTGGCCCACGTAGCCGAGTGCCCAGGCACGTCCCACGGAACGCTCGGCAGCCGGCAGCTCGCGCACCGAGTTCTTCAGCGCCGCCAGAAACTCGGCCGGACGCATGCGGTGCAGTGTGCTTCCGAGCCCCGCCCAGCGCCGGTAGCGCACATCGGGCACGGCGAAGAACAGCGGATCGGGCCCCTGGTTTCCCAGAAGGAACGCCTCGGCCTCGTCGCGCGACCCGCCGATAGTCTCGAACAGGTCGCCGTAGAGGTCCTTGGCAAACAGGTCGTGGGTGATGATGGCCGGCATGGCTGCTCCTCCGCTGGCGGACGTGATCGTTTCTGCAAGGCGATCATAATAGGGAACGCCCTCATCATAAACAATGGGCCGCCTGCGAGCGGTCATCGCTTTCCGTCTGTCGGAAAACCGACATATGCCCGCGCCTGCTGCTTCATGGGCGCAGGCCAACTTTGGTATAGTGATGCCCGTTGCAATGAGCGGCGTGTCCGCTCACGTCTCGAAGGGAAGACGAGTCCTATGGCTCTTATCGTCGCGAAGTTCGGGGGCACCTCGGTTGCCTCGCCGGAGCGCATTAAGAATGTTGCCAAGCGCCTCGTGGGCATGCGCCAGCGCGGCGACGAGGTGGTTGCCGTGGTGTCGGCCATGGGCAAGACCACCGACGAGCTGATGGGGCTCTCCCGTGCGGTCACCACCGCGCCTCCCGCCCGCGAGCTCGACCGGCTGCTGTCCACCGGCGAGCAGGTGTCCATGACCCTTCTGGCCATGGCCATCGAGGCTCTGGGCTACAAGTCCCTCAGCTTCACCGGGCGCCAGGCCGGCATTGAGACCGACGGCACCCACAACAAGGCGAAGATCATCAAGGTGCACAACGAGCGCATTCTCGATGCGCTGGACGCCGGGGCCATTCCCGTGGTCGCGGGCTTCCAGGGCATCGATGCCAACGGCGACATCACCACGCTCGGCCGCGGCGGGTCCGACACCACGGCGGTGGCCATCGCCTGGGGCATCAATGCCGATGTGTGCGAGATCTACTCCGACGTCGACGGTGTCTACACCACCGACCCGCGCATCGCCCCGCGCGCCAAGAAGCTCGATTCCATTTGCTATGACGACATGCTGGAGCTTTCCAGCGCCGGCTCGGGCGTGCTGCAGAGCCGCGCAGTGGAGTTCGCCCGCAAGTGGAAGGTGGTCATTCACTCCCGCTCCGCGTTTTCCGAGGCGGAGGGAACCTACGTCAAGGAGGAATACGAAATGGAAGAGGCCGTCATCACCGGCATCGCGTCCGATACGTCCGAGGTGAAGGTGACCATCCGCCGCGTGCCCGACGCGCCGGCCATGGCTGCCAAGGTGTTCTCGGCGCTGGCCGCCAACAACGTGAACCTGGACATGATCATCCAGAACGTGTCGGCCGCCGGCTTCACCGACATCTCCTTCACCACGCCGCGGGCCGACTTGCCCCGCGCGGTGGAGACCATGGAGCGCATCGTGCCGGAGATCGGCGCGACCGAGTTCATCGTCGACGAGGATATCGCGAAGGTGAGCCTCGTGGGCACGGGCATGAAGTCCTCGCCCGGTGTGGCAAGCCGCACGTTCCAGACCTTGGGCGACAATAACATCAACATCATCGCTATTTCCACCTCGCCCATCCGCCTGTCCATGATCGTCGATGCCGCCCAGGCCACCCAGGCCGTGCAGTGCCTGCACACCGCCTTCGGCCTCGATTCCGACGACGTCTTCGTAGAAACCCAGCTTTCTGCGGAAGAGATCGCCGCCAAGATGAAAAAGGGACGCTAGACGTTCGGAGCCGTCCGTGCTGCGCCAGTCGGCGGGGGTACGCTGAGTACCCGCTCCGCTGTTCGCCTTCGGCTCAGGCGCTCCGCTCCTTCATGTATTTGTGGGCGCCCTGCGGGCGCGAAGAAGTTAGTGTTCAGAGAACTCATCGTACCCCCGCCGACTGTCACAGCACTGCTCGGCATCAAATGAAAGGAACATTCATGACTTGGACGAAGGAAATGCCGGCTAATCCCGTAGTTGCCGTGGCTGGGGCCACGGGCGCGGTGGGGCAGGAGTTTCTGCGTGTGCTGCACGATGTGGACTTCCCGGCCTCTGAGGTGCGCGCGCTGGCGAGCGCCCGCTCGGCTGGCAAGACGGTGCCCTTCGAGGGCTGCGGCCAGGTGCCGGCCGGCGAGCTGGTGGTGCAGGAGATGACGCCCGAGTCCTTCGAGGGCGTGGATATCGCGCTGTTCTCGGCCGGCGCCGGCGTTTCGAAGGCCATGCGCGAGGCCGTGACCGCGGCCGGCGCGGTGATGATCGACAATTCCAGCGCCTTCCGCATGGACGAGGATGTGCCGCTCGTGGTGCCCGAGGTGAACCCGCAGGATGTGGCCTGGCACAACGGCGTCATCGCGAACCCGAACTGCTCCACCATCCAGATGGTGGTGGCCTTAAAGCCGCTCTACGACCTGTCGCCCATCACCCGCGTGGTGGTGTCCACCTACCAGGCCGCCTCCGGCGCCGGAGGCCCGGCCATGGCCGAGCTCTACGACCAGACGCGCGAGTTTCTGGACGGCAAGCCCGAGGAGGAGCTCACCATCGAGGCCTTCGCCCACCGCATCGCCTTCAATACCATTCCGCACATCGACGTGTTCCTGGAGGACGGCTCCACCAAGGAAGAGTGGAAGATGGTGGTGGAGACCAAGAAGATCATGGGCGATGAGAACATCCAGGTGGCGGCCACCTGCGTGCGCGTGCCCGTGCTGCGCTGCCACGGCGAGGCCATCAACGTGGAGTTCGCCGACGAGGTGACCGTGGATGAGGCCCGCGCGGCGCTTGAGGCAGCCCCCGGCGTGGAAGTCATGGACGACACCGAGAACAAGGTGTACCCCATGCCCGGCCTGCTTGCCGGCACCGACGGCACCTTCGTGGGGCGTCTGCGCAAGGATCCCACGGTGCCCCACGGCATCGCGTTCTGGGATGTGGCCGACCAAATCCGCAAGGGTGCCGCGCTGAACGCCGTGCAAATCGCCCAGCTGTTGCTGCCCTAGGGGTGCACGCCAGATGTGTCGAAGGGGCGGCCCCGCGAACTGCGGGGGCGCCCCTTTTGCTCGGGGTGAGTCTCCGTAGGGCAAGGGCCGTGCCCTTGCCGCTCAACCCGGATTACCCCCACATCCCGACCGTAGGGCAAGCGCTCTGCCTTTGCCGCTCAACCCGCGAAGGCCCCTTCCTACCCTTCAAAAACTGCCCGCACCAGGTACTCCACGTTCCCCTCCGCGCCGGTGATGGGGGACTCAACGGTGCCCGTGACGGCGAACCCGGCGGCTGCCAGGGCCTCCTGCACCTCTTCCACGGTGCGCTGCCGCACGGCCGCATCGCGCACAATGCCGCGGTCGGTCTCATCGTGGGCCGATTCGAACTGGGGCTTCACCAGGCCGATGAACACGGTGCCCGGGCGGCTGAAGCGCGGGAACAGTGGGGCTAAACCCGCTAGGCCGATGAATGACACATCGATGACGATGAGGTCGAAAGGTGCGCCGAGGGCGGCAGGGTCGGCCTCCTTGATGTTCGTGCGCTCGAACACGGTCACGCGGTCATCTTGCCGCAGCTTCCAGGCCAGCTGCCCGTAGTTCACATCGAGGGCCGCCACGCGGGCGGCGCCGGCTTGCAGCAGGCAGTCGGTGAAGCCGCCGGTGGACGAGCCGATGTCCAGGCAGTTCATGCCGGCGACGCTCTGGCCGAAGGCGTCCAGGGCCCCTTGCAGCTTGTGGCCCCCGCGCGAGACGAACTGCTTGCGGTTCTTCAGGAAGATGTCGGCATCGGGCGCCACTTTCACGGCGGCGCTCGTCACGTACACGTCGTCAACGCGCACCTCGCGGGCCATGACGGCGCGCAGCACCTCGCCCGCTGTGGCGAAATCTCCCCGTTCAACGAGCAGGTCGTCCAAGCGTATCTTCTTCGGCTTCTTCTCCATGGGGCCATTATAGCGGCATCGCCAGAAGCGTTTCGCTGGTGGCGGCCAGGTGCTCGGCGAGCTTGTCGGGAGCGAGGCCTTTCAGCTGGGCGATGCCGGTAAGAGCGTTGTTCAGCTCGGCGTGCCAGACGTTGGCGGGAAGGGGCTCGCCGTCGCGGGCGGGCAGATCGGTTTCAAGCACGAGGCGCTCGAGCGGAATTTGCCGCGCGTATTCCCGGCCGCGCCGCGAGGCGAGCATGCAGGGGCCAACGGAGAAGAAGCAGCCGAGGCGAAGGGCGCGGGCAAGGTCGTCGGAGGTGCCGGAGAACCAATGGAAGATGATGCGGTGCTCGGCTACGGCCCCTGTCTGTTCCAGAAGATCGAGGGCCGTATCGGCCGCCTGCACCGCGTGGACCGACAGCAGCTTCCCCGGCGCCTCGTTGCAGGCGCGCAGCATACGCTCGAAGGCGTCTACCTGAAGGCGGCGGCTCTCGTCGTTGCTGCGCTCCCGGGCGAAGTCGAGCCCGATCTCCCCGATGTAGGGTACCCCGGGAGCCAGGGCACAGAACGCCTCCAGCTCCTGTTCGCCTATGCGCCCGTCGGCGACCCGCCAGGGGTGCGCCCCCAGGCCAAGGGCCGCGTTACCGCAATCGGCCAGCAAGGGCCGCAGCCGCTCGTATTCGGAAGGCTCGACGGTGCATGAGAGCACAGCAATTCCCGCAGCCGCCCCGTCCCGCGCGGTGCGCGCCGGGTCGGGAGCGAAGCCAAGGTGGCAGTGCATGTCGAATAACGTGTTCATGGCCCACAGCTTAGCAGAAGAGGAGTCCGCCGATGTCGCAGACGTAAATCCGCCACCGGCGAGTCCCTTTGGCAGGTGCCTTTTGGGGCGAGCCTTTAGTCGTGCTCGGCGGCTGCTTCGGGGTTCTCGTTTGCGCCCAAGTCCTCGGGCACGGTTTGCTCTTCGAACTCCGTCTGCTGGACTTGCTCGGCTTGGGTGGGGTTCATCCAGTCGCCGGCGGCGGCGAAGGCGATGCACAGGGCAATGACGGCCACGACGGCGATAACGATCCAGATGAGCCCCGGGTGCTTGCGCGTGTTGGCTTTCGGGCCGCCCTTGTCCACTTCGAACTCCTGCATGGCGGGGAATTCCGGATCGCTTGCAGACGACTCCAGCACATCGGGCTGCTCGGCGGCCAACGGGTCGCGCTCGGCGAAGGTCTCGCGGTGGTGCTCGTGGCCCTCGATGCCCATCTTCTCCTTGTATTTGTGGTCGCTCATGGCTGCTCCTCTCGGCAGGGTGTTTGCTGGGATCATGGTAGGGGGGCCCGCGGCGTCCAATGCCCCTGGCCCCCATCGGATGGCAATTGTTGGGCAAATTGGTTCGGTTTTGTTGAAATCAACCTTCGGGGATGATGCCGTCCGCCGCGGCGGGATGATGGGTACTTCGCGCGCGGCCCTAAGGTGAGGGGGAAGAGGATCGCCGCCATTGGCGGCGAGATAAGCAACAACAAGGAGAGGAACGACATGACTGAGATGCCTTTGGCGGCTCGCGACCGCCGTGCGACGGCGGCTTCCGCCCTGCGCGCCCTTCTGGGTGCCCTGCTGGCACTGGCGGCGGCAGTGGCCTTCGCCGCGGCTGCTTCCGTACTGACGGGCTGCGCATCCGATGCAGGGGAGGAATCGGCCGCGGTTGAGGCGGCGGCACAGGATGATGGCGCCGCTGCAGCAGTGCCCGAGGTGCTCGTGGTGGCCTCGACGCTGAGCCACGACCCCTACGAGCAGGAGACGAGCACGAGCCAGAACGGCTTCACCATCGACCTCGTCAAGCTGCTGGGCGAGAAGGCGGGCGTTGCCGTGGAATTCGGCTCGGCGGTGAACCACAAGGACGAGAAGCAGAACATCACCGAGGGTGAGCCGGCCGACGTGGCCGCCAAGGTGGCCGCCGGCGAGGCCGACCTTGGCGCCTCGACGCTTAAGGTGGACGAACCGCTCGAGGGTGTGGCCTTCACCGAGGCCTACCTTGCGGCCGATCTCGTGCTGGTGACGAAGATGGACACGGGCCACGACGAGGTGGCCAGTCTTGAGGGCGATGGCGTGCGCATCGCCGTATCCGGCGACGATGCGGCCGCCTGGGTCGCCGAGAACTTCCCCGCCGCCGAGGTGGTGATGTGCGCCAACGACATTGATGCGCTCATCGAGGTGAACTCCGAGCTGTCCCAGGGTGCTGTGGTGGACGAGCCGGTGCACCGCCGCTACATCAAGGTGAAAGAGCCGCACCTGCAGGCCCTGGAAACCGTGCCGGTCACCCGCACCTACGGGTTCGCCGTGGCCTCGGGCAATACGGCGCTGCTTGAGGCGCTGAACGCCGCCCTCGCCGAGGCCCGCTCCGATGGCAGCTACGACGAGCTTTACGAGAAGTGGTTCGGCGACGCCCCCGAGGCCGGCACCGCCACTCGCGCCAAGCCCGAGTCCGTCCAGGATTCCACCGGGGCGTAGCTTCGCTCGTTGACGCCCGCTCCACCGGCCGCGCCAAGAAACCCGTGCATTTGCACGGGTTTTGCGTCCCGTTCCGTGCAAAACTCGAGTTGTGTACGGATTCCGGCACAAAAAGTATGCAAATGCACGGGTTCCTTGGCGCGGCATTGCCGAGGGCGTTTATCGAACAGGCGGTGGAACCTTCGTGGCCTTCCTCGCCGTCCGCGCCGGCCCGCGCTAGAATAGAGAGCCGCTCGCTCGAGCGGCTTTTCTTGTGCGCTTTTCCTGCGCCCGGTTCACGACGAAGAAGGACGATCCTGTGCCCATCGACATCGACACCCTGAACGACCCGCAGCGCGAGGCCGTAACGACCACCGAAGGCCCCCTGCTCGTGCTGGCCGGCGCCGGCTCCGGCAAGACGCGCGTGCTCACCTACCGCATCGCCAACATCCTCGAGCAGAACCTGGCAGCCCCCTGGGAGGTGCTTGCCATCACGTTCACCAACAAGGCGGCCACGGAAATGCGCGAGCGTTTGGGCCAGCTCGTGGGCAACCGCGCCCGCGGCATGTGGGTGTCCACCTTCCACTCGATGTGCGTGCGCATGCTGCGCGCCGACGCCGAGCGCCTCGGCTTCACCAAAAGCTTCACCATCTACGACACCGACGACATGAAGCGCCTGTACAAGGACATCATGGCCGAGCTTTCCATCGACCCGAAGCGCTTCCCGGTGAACGCGCTCATGAACCGCGTGTCCCAGGCCAAAAACGACCTGCTCGTGCCCGACAAGTTCGCCGCCGAGGCCACCGATCCGGTGGGGAAGGTGGCCGCGCGCGTGTACGAGCGGCTCCAGGAGCGCCTGCGCGCTGCCAACGCCTTCGATTTCGACGATCTGCTGCTGTACGCGTGGCTTCTGCTGAAGCACCACGAAGACGTGCGCGAGGCCTACCAGCAGCGCTTCCGCTACATCATGGTGGACGAGTACCAGGACACCAACCGCGCTCAGTACGCCATCACGCAGTTTTTGGCGGCGGGGCACCGCAACATCATGGTGGTGGGCGACGACGACCAGTCCATCTATTCCTGGCGCGGCGCCGATTTGCGCAACATCCTGGAATTCGAGAGCGACTACCCCGAGGCGGCCGTCGTCAAGCTCGAGCAGAACTACCGCAGCGTGGGCAACATTCTGGCCGCAGCCAACGCGGTCATCGCGAACAACCGCCACCGCAAGGAGAAGAAGCTGTTCACGGCCCTGGGCGAGGGCGACAAGATTCAGGTGTATCTGGCCACCGACGAGCGCGACGAGGGCCGGTGGATCGCCGGCGAAATTGAGAAGCGCCGCGCCGAGGGAATGTCCTACAACAACATGGCGGTGTTCTACCGCACCAACGCCCAGTCGCGCATGCTGGAAGACATGATGCTGCGCGCCGGCGTTCCCTACCGCATCGTCGGCGGCACGCGCTTCTTCGACCGCGCCGAGATCCGCGATGTGATGGCCTACCTTACCCTGGTGGTGAACCCGGCCGACGACATCGCCGCCAAGCGCGTCATCAACGTGCCGCGCCGCGGTATCGGCAAGACCACCATTGAGCGCATCGACCAGTTCGCCCGCGAGATGGGCGCGCCCTTCCTCACGGCGGCCGAGCTGGCCATTGTGGATCCCGACATCCGCGCGGCAACACGGCGGTCGGTGGGCGAGTTCGTGCAGACCATCAAGGACGGCCAAAGCTACGGCGGCGATTTGCGGAAGGTCATCGAGGCCATCATCGACAAGGCGGGGCTCATCCGTGCGCTGCAGGACGAGGGCACCGACGAGGCCCGCGGCCGCATCGAGAACATCCAGGAGTTTTTGGGCGTAGTGGACGAGTTCGTGCAGACCCACGACGAGGACGACGCCGACTTCGCCGCGCCCACGGTGGGCGAGGACGAGAGCGCCGAGCCCGTGCGCGTGCTGCGGGGCGATTCCCTGGCCGACTTCATCGAATGGGTGCGCCTGCGCACCGACCTTGACACGGTGACTGAGGACGGCCAGGCGGTCACGCTCATGACTGTGCACTCGTCGAAGGGTCTCGAATTCGACTGCGTCTGGGTGGCCGGCATGGAGGAGACCCTGTTCCCGCACATGAACTCGGTGGGTGAGGCGGCGGCCGTGGAAGAGGAGCGGCGGCTCGCCTACGTGGCCATCACCCGCGCCCGCAAGCGGCTCACCCTCACCTGCGCCCAGCAGCGCCAGATTTTCGGCCAGACCCACGCGAACCCCATCTCGCGCTTCATCGGCGAGATTCCCAGTGAGCTGCGCCAGACGAGCGGTTTGGGCTCGGCGGGCTTCTCCGGCACCGGCTGGGAGAAGCGCGGCAGCCGACGGGGGATTGCCGGCTCGGGCGCCGAGGCGGGGGAGGGGCGCGTGTTCGGCCGCTCCAGCGCCTCGGGGTCGCGCGGGCGCAGCTTCGAGGAGATGCGCGAGCTGCGGAGCCACGCCCGGTCGAAGGCGGCGGGCAAGAAGGAAGGCGCCAAGGCCACCTTCGCCGCCGGCGACGCCGTGGATCATAAGACCTTCGGCCGCGGCACCGTGGTGAAGGTCGACGGCGACACGCTGCACGTGAAGTTCGCCAAGACCGGCCAGACCAAGAAGCTGCTGAAAGACTACGCCCCCATCGTGAAAATCGGCTAGCAGCCGCCGCAGAAGCTGCAGGCGGAAGGGGCGGCTGCGATGCCGCCGCGGGCGGTCTCGCGCAGCTCCATGGGCAGTTCGCGGCCGATCTTGTCCATAACGGCCACGTTCTCATCGAAGGGAATGAGGTTGCTCACGCCGGACAGCGCGATCTGCGCGCAGATGAGCGCCGTGGGTGCCGCCGTGGAGTCGCGCTTCTGGCAGGGCAGCTCCACCAGGCCGCCGACCGGGTCGCACACGAGCCCCAGCAGGCACTGAATGACGTTCGAGGCGGCATCGAGCGCCTGGGCAGGCGAGCCGCCGGCCATGGTGACCGCGGCGGCCGACGCCATGGCCGCGGCGCTGCCCACCTCGGCCTGGCAGCCGCCCTCGGCGCCCGAGACGCTGGCGTTGCGGGCGATGATGTAGCCCACGGCTGCCGCCGCCAGAATGCCCTCGCGCAACTCGTCGTGGGTGTAGCCGCGCACGTCGCGCAGGGCCAGCAGCACGCCGGGCAGCACGCCGGAGGATCCGGCCGTCGGCGTGGCCACGATAATGCCCATCTTCGCGTTGGTCTCAAGGGTGGCCAGGGCGTAAATGCAGGCCTGGGCCGTCAGCGGGTCCATAAGATGGCGCTTCGCCTCGCCCGAGGCCAAAGCCTCGGTCACCTTCGCCGCCTCACCGCCGATAAGGCCGCCGATGGACCGCTCGGGCGCGGCAATGGGGCCGGTTGCGGCCCGGTCCATGACCGAGAGCACGCGGTCGAGGTAGGCGTCCACCTCGGCACTGACACCCTGGGTGGCGCACAGGGCCTCCTCGCGGGCGCGGAAGGCCTCGGCGATGGTGCAGTTCTCGCGCCCGCACAGCGCCAGCAGCTCGTCGCCTGAGGTGTAGTTCCAGCGGGCGAACACCTCGTCGGCGTCTTCCGGAATCTCGATGGGCGCGCCGTCGGCCGAGGCCATGGCGGGAATGACCCGGGCCCCCAGCACATCCGGATGGTCGAGCAGGTGCTCGCGCACCCCGTCGGGCACCTCCGAGTCGGTTTCCATAACGGTGAAGGCGTCGCCCCGCTTCTTGGTGCGGTGAAGGTTCACCGTGGCGATGTTGATGTCGTGGTCGGCCAGTACCGACGAGATGTGGGCCAGCACCCCGCGCACGTCGCGCTGGTTCACGACTACGCTCGTGTGCTCGCCGGAGATGTCCACGTCGATGCCGTTGATGCGCCGGATGACCGCAGCGCCGCCGCCGATGGAAATGCCGCGCATGTCGAGCACGCGGCCGTCGTCGCCCTCGCAGTGCACGTCCACCGTGTTGGGGTGCTCGGTCTCCGTGACCAGATCCCATACCGTGTCCACCTTCACGTCGGCCTCCTCGGCCAGCTCGAAGGAGCGCGCGACGTTCGGGTCGTCGGCGGCTAGCCCGATGATGCCGGCCACGAGCGCCTTGTCGGTGCCGTGGCCCGAGCCTGTGGCCGCGAATGACCCGTACAGGGTGAACGTGACCGCGCGCGGGTCGCCGCCGAACAGCTTGCGCGCCATGGAGGCAATGCGCAGCGCGCCCGCCGTGTGCGAGCTTGAGGGCCCCACCATAATGGGGCCGATAATGTCCCTCAGGCCGTAGGTCTTCATGAGCTCTCCTTCCGCACCCGGCGCGCCGCGTTTTTCGCCCCGCCCCGTCTCGCGCTTGCCGCCCGCCTGTCCTTTTCATCGGGAAACGCTATCATAGCCCATCGCCAGAGGGGCGCGAGAGGGGTATACTGCCTCGAAACCGTAAAAAGGCAAGAAAGGGGAATCCATGTCTTCCAAGATCCTCGTCGTGGGCCACCGCAACCCCGACAACGACTCCATCGCCGCCGCCGTCGGCTACGCGCACCTGAAGAACGCCCTGGCCGCTCGCGATGGCGAGGCCGGCGTCGAGTACGTGCCCGCCCGCCTCGGGCCCCTGCCCGTGGAAAGCGCCTGGATGCTGGAGAAGAGCGACATCCCCGAGCCCGTGCTCATCGAGAACGTGAGCCCGATCGTGGTGGACGGCGAGGAAGTGAAGCAGAAGGTCATCCTCGTGGACCACAACGAGGTGGCCCAGGCCGCCCCCGGCATCGAGAACGCCGAGGTGGTGGAGATCATCGACCACCATCGCATCGCCGATGTGACCACGGCCAACCCCATCCTCTTCCTGAACCTTCCCATCGGCTCCACCGCCACCATCGTTACCCTGCAGTTCCGCCAGACCGGCATCGAGCTTACGCCGTCAATCGCCGCGGTGCTGCTGTCGGCCATCCTCACCGACACCGTCATCATGAAGAGCCCCACCTGCACGCCGGTCGATGTCGAGCAGGTGAACTACCTGGCCGGCATCCTGGGCGTCGATCCTGTCGAGTTCGGCATGGAGATCTTCCGCACCCGCGGCGGCGAGGACAAGATGCCCATCGCCAAGCTGGTGGAAGCCGACTCCAAGGAGTTCAAGTGCCCCGACGGCTCGGTGGTGCTCATCGCCCAGCGCGAGACGGTGGACTTGCCCACGGTTATGGGCCGCGAGGGCGAGATTCGCGAGCACATGAAGAAGCTCGTCGACGACAACGGCTACGAGTTCGCCCTGCTGCTGGTGACCGACATTCTCGCTGAGGGCTCGCAGTTCATCGTGGAAGGCGACCCGGCCCGCGTGAACCGCGTGTTCGGTATCGAGTGCGCCGAGGGCGGCAACTGGATGCCCGGCGTCCTGTCCCGCAAGAAGCAGGTAGCGGCCCCCATCCTTGCTTCGTAGTCTGAGATACCGAGTAGCCAAGGGCGGGGATTCCCCGCCCTTTTGTTTGGAAGGAACCCCATGAACCCCGATCGCGTGCTTGATTCGTTTTTGGAGATGGTGTCCATCGAGAGCCCCTCGTGGCACGAGGCGCCTATGGCGGCCTACTGTGCCGAGAAGCTGGCGGAGATGGGCTTTACCGTCACCTTCGATGCATCGGCGAGCGCGACGGGGTCGGACACGGGCAACCTTATTGCGCATTTGCCCGGCACGGTTCCGGGGCGTGTGGCGTTTTCGGCGCACTTGGACACGGTAAAGCCCTGTGCCGGCATCGAGGCGGTCATCGAGACGCGCCACGTGTGCGACGAGGTCACCTGCCGCATGGCCGAGGCCATCGTGTCGGCCGGCGACACCATCCTCTCCGCCGACGACAAGGCCGGCATCGCCGCCATTTTCGAGGGCCTGCGCTCGACGCTGGAATCCGGCGCGCCGCGGCCCGATATCACCGTGCTTTTCACCACCTGCGAGGAGCAGAGCCTGCTGGGCTCGTCCGCCCTTGCCGAAGACGCGCTTCTATGGCCGGCCTCCCTGCCGGCGGCCTCGCGCGGCACCGAGGCTGCGGGGCTGCTCGACGGCTCGGCGCCGGTGCCCCTGTTCGTGCTCGATGCCGACGGCGCGCCGGGCACTATCATCATGGGCGCTCCCTATCACTGGACCCTGCGCGCCCGCATCGCGGGGCGGGCGGCCCATGCCGGCGTCGAGCCCGAGTGCGGGGTGTCGGCCATCGCCATTGCCGCGGCGGCTGTGGCTGCCATGCCGCTCGGGCGCATCGACGAGTGCACGACAGCCAACGTCGGCCGCATCGAGGGCGGCGTGGCCGTGAATATCGTGCCCGCCGAGGTGACCTTGGAAGGGGAGTGCCGCTCACTGTACGAGGATCGCGTGCTCGCCCAGCGCGATGCCATGACGCGCGCCCTGGAAGAAGCCGCCGCGACCTTGGGCGGCAGCGTGGAGATGGCCTGGGAGCTCGACTACCCGGCCGTGGTCCACGAGCCGGGCGACGCCATCGTCGCGCACCTGGAAGCTGCCGCCCAGGCCTGCGGGCTTCAGCCCCGTCACGCCACCTCCGGCGGTGGCGCCGATGCCAACGTGCTGGGCACCAAGGGCGCCGACGCCATCACCCTCGGCATCGGCATGACCAACTTCCACACCCCCGACGAGTACATCTTGGTGGAAGACCTGCAGAATATGGCCCGCTACGTCGAGGCCCTCATCGCCGAATACGCGCAGGCCGCTTGCTAGAATGCGGCAGCAGGCGCGGTGCTGGGTTCGGCTGGGTTTCTTGCGCAAAACCGTTGATTTCCGGCCAGCGACATCAGATAACCGCACTTTTGTGACCAAGGCATTTACCCATATTGATCTGCGAAAACGCGCGTAATCCCAGGTCAGAGGCTGGTCACAAAAGCGCGGTTATCTGATGTCGCCCCTTCTTGATCTGTCGCCAGAGCGGTGAAAAGGCCCGAGGCTCGTAGTCGAGCTTCGGGCCTTTTGGGGATCATCGAATAAAGGCGCGGGATCTGCCGTGCGGCGGGGAGGGGGCAGATCCCGGCCAGTCGGAATTAGCCGTTGATGGTGGTTCCCTGGGCGAGGGCTCCACCCACCAGGTTGCCGAAGGTAAGGGAGCGGCCGTGGCTCAGGCCGGGGCAGGTGACGGGGTAGGTGAAGCTGAAGAAATCGCCCTGGACATTGCCGACGGCAAACAGGCCGGCAATGGGCTGATCGTCTTCGGTGCATACCTGGGAGTTGCTGTCGACATGCAGGCCGAAGGGGACCACCAGGGTCTTGGCCGGCACGTTCAGCGCGTAGAACGGCGGGGTGTCAACCGAGGCGAGGAAGCGCTGGGGAACGCCGAAGTCGACATCGCTGCCGTTGGCGCACAGCTCGTTGTAGCGTTCCACCGTAGCCTTGAACTCGTCGGCCGGGATGCCCAGCTGGGAGGCGAGGTCCTCAAGCGTGTCGGCGCGGAACATGAGCTCATGCTCGACGGCCGAGTCGATCTTCTCGGCGATGCCGTTGAGCAGCCCGTCGGCGGTCAGCGGAGCCTGGGCGCGCACCTTCGTCTCGTAGTCGCCATCGAAGATGCTCCAAGCAACGTTGCCCGGCGTGTTGAGGCGCGCATTGGTGATGTAGGGCTCGTAGGGAACTTCGCAGCAATAGCGCTTGCCGAGGCTGTTGACGGCCAGCCACGACAGAGCCAGGGCGCTCAGGGGCAGTGCGTCGCTGATGGGGTGAATAACCGGCGCGGCGGCCGACTTCGATACCGCGGCTCCGGCCCAGCAGCCCATTAGGATGCCGTCGCCCAGGTTGCCGTTCTCCGGGAAGTAGTCGCGCACGTCGGTACGCTCGACCAACGGGGCCCAGCACTCCAGCATCTCGTCGTTGCCCGAGATATCGCCCGTGGCCAAGATGACGCCCTTGGCGGCGTTGTACTGCACGTGGGTGCCATCCTCGGCGGTGACGATGACGCCGGAGATGCCGCTTTCGGCATTGCCCACCAGCTGCTCGGCATGGGTGTTGTAGAAGAACTCCGCGCCGTTAGCCATGGCGGCATTCACCAGGGTCTCCACGAGGTGCGACTGGATGAAGGTGAAGTTATCCATGTCGATGATAACGCCCTCGTCGGCGCTGCCGAAGGTAAGGCCCGTACGATACTCGCGGAAGCGGTCCTCCAGCGTGTCCCAGTCGGGCTTGGAGGTGTCGGAAATGGCCAGGATAGTGGGGATGCCCGCCTCGGCACACAGATCGGAGAAGTGATCGAAGACCTCGCCCGAGCGCGTGGCCCAAGTGTAGAGCAGATCGCGATTGACCATGCCCTGGGAGTAGTTGTACATAATGCGTACGGCGTCCTCGGGGCTGATGTCGATATTGTTCTCCTTGTGGACGCGCGAGCCGATGCAGGCGTTGTCGGCGCCGTGGGCGGTGAAGCTGGCAGACTGCTCGATTACGGCTACCTTGGCCCCGTTGGCGGCAGCGGCCTCGGCGGCCGATGTACCTGCGACGCCCGCGCCGACGATGACGATGTCGTAGTCCTTGGTGTCGGCGATATCCTCAATGGGGGCCGGCGCTACTTCCCACGTGTGCTTGCCGATGTCCGAGCTGCTGCCCGTGGCGGCCAGATTGCCGCCAGCAGCGTTCTCGGCCGTTGCCGGAGCCTGCGGCGCACAGCCTGCCGCCAAACCGGCCATGCCGGCACCGGCGCCCGCCATCAGGGCACCCTTCAGAAATGAACGACGATCAAGATCCATGGTAATCCCTCCGTTTTCCTTCCCGCGAGACTCTCTCATGGTCTTCGCGGCGCTACCTTCTGTCGCCTTCGGTGGCGATGGGAGAGATCTTATGGATGGCGGTAGGGGTACCTAAGCCCCAAGTGGGGTGATTTCAGGGTATCCCCCCGTTTGGGGGAGTGGGGGAGGAGGCCGAAGAGATTAGTTTTCCCTGTTCAAAAGTGCGATAAGCTCACGACGGGAGTGAACGTCCAATTTTTGATAGATATGCTTGGTATGGGTCTTGACGGTCTCCTGGGACACGACGATGGTCTCCGCAATAAGCTTGCGATCGTAGCCGCGGGCAATAAGTTGGGCGATTTCCTGCTCTCGGGGAGTGAGGGTCTCCCAGGCAACGTTTTGGGCAAGAAGGGTGGCTGCTTGCTCGCTGGTCTCGCTGGGATCGCTCTCGCCGAGCGAGGGGTGCGAGGACTCGGAGCGAAAGAAGAACACCAAGGCAACGATGAGCACCAAGTAGATCATGCCCACTGACACGAAGGCGGCCGTCTGACTTTCTTGAAGGTGGCTGGCGACCGTGTTGCCGAAAAGACAGCTGATGGCCTGTCCTACTTGATAGGCGGCAATGCCGGCAACGGCAAAGCTTGCGTCGTTGTGCTGGTGAGCCAAGAGGCAACTGAAGTACCAGGCCAGGATGGTGCACCATGCGAAACCGGCGTAATGCAGCACTGCGGAGGCCAGCGGTACGCCCGGCAATACGATAAGCGCCATGAAAGAGCCCGTGATGACCATGATAGCCGCGGCGAACAGCATTTTCATGGACTGCTCTCGCACCAGGCACAGAAGCATCAGCATGATAAGCGTGACAACAAGGGTAACGGTAATAAAGGTGAAGTGGGCAACCTGAGGAACCAGAGAGGCCAGGGCCGTCGCCATGATGACTCCCAGGGAAAGGCCGATCACCAGGAGAAAGGCGAGAAAAGCGGGCGCTGAGAGGCGAGGGCTGGAGGAGACGGGGGACGAAACGGGGTTTGCGGGGGCCTCGTCGGGGAAGCTTGCCCGCGTCATATCGGCTTCTACGTTGCTAAGCGTCCCGCGCCGCAGCCCGAAATAGAGAGCCAAGGGAGTAAGGGTGGTAAGAAGACGCGCGGCCCAGGGCACAAGCAGGATCACTGCGCCTCCGCAAAGCACGAGTCCGGCTAAGGACGACACGCAAATGGCGATGGCGGAAAAGAAAGGAGGTTTGCGCGTGAGGGAAAGGGCGAGGGTAGCCATGGCGAAGGAGGTGCCCAGGCCGCTCAAAGATGCGCCGAGGTAGTACAGCACCTCGGTTGCACCATGATCAATAATCATGAGGGGAAGCATGAGCGCCGCAGCGAGCATCATCAGAACTGCTTCGCCGGCGGCGGCATGGGTGCTGGTAAGCCAGGGGCCCTGAGTGCGCGCGAGGCGCCAGCACAGAAGAAGTCCCAAGCCGTTGCCGATGGTGGAGACCGTCCAGGGACTCACGATGTTAAGCAAATCGAAGTTAAAGCTGCCTCTGAGAGAGAAAAGGTCCGTCCAAAGAATAAGGTAGAGATAGCTCCAGAGCCCCGTCAGGGCAACAATCAGCGGCCAAGCTTGACGTATCTGGGCAATAACCGCGGTAACGCCCGATTGAATGGTTCTCGTGGAAGGCATGCAGGGCTCTCTTTCAGCCGAAAGGGGCAGAGACGGGGAGTCAATTATAGCGGTTTCACCCTGTGGGCCGACAGAGGGAGCCGAATTGCTCGTCTGTGGCATGCTCCTGACCAGGTAAAAGTCGCGAACCTATAAATCGCGAATTGCTAGTTCAGAGCCGTCAAACGCTTTCCTGAGAACGGGCGATTCGGTGCCGTCCCCACCCTCCCAGGTCGCCACCACCTCCTTTGCCAAACACTGTTTGTGAACGTTTTGTGCCGCTCGCCGGAGGGGATGGATACGCCCGGGTGCGTGGCGTTTGACACACGGCGGGAACCCTCGTAATATGCACCGTCGCGCCTCTTAGAGGCGCTTGTTTTGTGCAGTGCAAGCCCGTGGAAAAAGGAAAGGAAAAGAGTCTTGCCTACAATTAACCAGCTGGTCCGCAAGGGCCGCAAGAAGACGGTCGACAAGTCGAAGACCCCGGCGCTCAAGGGCAACCCGCAGAAGCGCGGCGTGTGCACCCGCGTGTACACCACGACCCCCAAGAAGCCGAACTCGGCTCTTCGTAAGGTCTGCCGTGTGCGTCTCGTCAACGGTATGGAGGTCACGGCCTACATCCCCGGCGAGGGCCACAACCTCCAGGAGCACTCCATGGTGCTCATCCGCGGCGGCCGTGTAAAGGACCTTCCCGGTGTCCGTTACAAGGTCATCCGCGCGGCGCTCGACTGCGCTGCGGTGGACAACCGCAAGCAGGCCCGCAGCCGCTACGGCGCCAAGCGCCCGAAATAACGTTCGCTAAGCCGCGCGGGTCGCAAAGGTAAGCGGCCTAATGGGTGCGAAGGGCACCCCGAAGCGCGCAGAAAGAAAAGGAGAATTGCATGCCCCGTCGTGCAGCAGCCGTCCGTCGCGAAACGCAGCCGGACGCACGTTTCAACAACCGTCTCGTCACGCAGCTGATCAACAAGGTCCTGCTTGACGGCAAGAAGTCCACCGCCGAGAACATCGTCTACGGCGCCTTCGACCTGGTCCAGGAGAAGACCGGCGAAGACCCGCTGGCCGTGTTCAAGAAGGCCATGGACAACGTCCGCCCCACCCTCGAGTGCAAGCCGAAGCGCGTGGGCGGTGCTACCTACCAGGTGCCGATGGAGGTCAACTCCCGTCGCGCCACCACCCTCGCCATCCGTTGGATCGTCGACTTCTCCCGCAAGCGCAAGGAGCACACCATGCGCGAGCGTCTGGCCAACGAGATCATCGACGCCTCCAACAACACCGGCGCTGCCGTGAAGAAGCGCGAGGATATGTACAAGATGGCCGAGGCTAACCGTGCGTTCTCGCACTATCGCTTCTAGGGCTGGTGATATACATGGCTAAAATCGATCTGAAGGACACGCGCAACATCGGCATCATGGCTCACATCGATGCAGGCAAGACCACCACGACCGAGCGCATCCTTTACTACACGGGCAAAACTCATAAGATCGGCGAGGTGCACGACGGCGCTGCCACCATGGACTGGATGGTCCAGGAGCAGGAGCGCGGCGTGACCATCACCGCAGCCGCTACCACCTGCTTTTGGAAGTACCCCGGCGGCAAGGCCGACGGCAAGGAGTACCGCTTCCAGATCATCGACACCCCCGGCCACGTGGACTTCACGGCCGAGGTGGAGCGCTCCCTGCGCGTGCTCGACGGCACCGTCGCCGTGTTCGACGCGGTGGCCGGCGTGCAGCCCCAGTCCGAGACGGTGTGGCGCCAGGCCGAGCGTTACGGCGTGCCCCGCATCGCCTTCATCAACAAGTACGACCGCGTGGGTGCCGACTTCATCCACGCCATCCAGACCATGCGCGACCGTCTGGACGCGCCGGCCGTTGCCGCTCAGCTGCCCATGGGTGCCGAGGACAACTTCTGGGGCGTCATCGACCTCGTGACCATGACCGCCTGGGACTTCAAGGCCGACGACAAGGGCATGACCTACCCCGAGCCCATGGACGCCATCCCGGCCGAGTTCGTGGAGGACGCCGAGCTGTACCGCCAGGAGCTGCTGGACGCCGCCGCCGACTGCGACGACGCGCTCATGGAGAAGGTCATCATGGAAGAGGAGATCACGGTCGAGGAGCTGAAGGCCGCCATCCGCAAGGGTGTCATCGCCTGCCAGATCAACCCCGTGTTCGTGGGCTCCGCTTACAAGAACAAGGGCGTGCAGGAGCTGCTGGACGCCGTGGTCGACTACATGCCGTCCCCGGTTGACATCCCCCCGATCAAGGGCACCAACCCCGAGACCGGCGAGGAAGAGGAGCGTCCGGCCGACCCGAAGGCCCCGTTCTCTTCGCTGGCCTTCAAGATCATGACCGACCCCTACGTGGGCAAGCTCACCTACCTGCGCGTGTACTCCGGCCAGCTGGATGCCGGCAGCTACGTGCTGAACGCCACGAAGGACAAGAAGGAGCGTATCGGCCGTCTGCTGCAGATGCACTCCAACCAGCGCGTCGACATCGACGCCGTGTCCGCCGGCGACATCGTTGCCGTCGTGGGCCTGAAGGACACCTCCACCGGTGACACCCTCTGCGCCGAGAACGCCCCCATCATCCTGGAGTCCATGGAGTTCGCCGATCCCGTTATCGACATCGCCGTGGAGCCCAAGACCAAGGCCGAGCAGGACAAGATGGCCATCGCTCTGCAGAAGCTGGCCGAGGAGGACCCCACCTTCCGCGTGTCCACCAACCACGAGACCGGCCAGACCATCATCGCCGGCATGGGCGAGCTGCACCTCGAGATCATCATCGACCGCCTGCTGCGCGAGTTCAAGGTCGAGGCCAACGTGGGCAAGCCCCAGGTCGCCTACCGCGAGCGCCCGGGCCACGAGGTCATGAGCGCCGAGGGCAAGTTCGTGCGCCAGTCGGGCGGCCGCGGCCAGTACGGCCATGCGGTCATCAACATGTACCCGCAGGAGCCGGGCAAGGGCTACGAGTTCGTCAACAAGATCGTGGGCGGCGTCGTGCCGAAGGAGTACATCCCCTCCATCGACAAGGGCATCCAGGAGGCGCTGAACTCCGGCGTGCTGGCCGGCTACCCGGTCGAGGACGTCAAGGTCGAGCTCATCGACGGCTCCTACCACGACGTCGACTCTTCGGAAGCGGCCTTCAAGGTGGCCGGCTCCATGGCCATCAAGGACGCCCTGCGCAAGTCCAACCCGGTCATCCTCGAGCCCGTCATGGCCGTCGAGGTGGAGACCCCCGAGGAGTACACCGGCTTTGTCATGGGCGACATTCCGTCCCGCCGCGGCCTCATCCAGGGCCAGGAGCAGCGCGGTTCCGCCGTGGTTATCGAGGCCAAGGTGCCCCTGGGCAACATGTTCGGCTACGCGACCGACCTGCGCAGCGGCACTCAGGGCCGCGCGGTGTACACCATGCAGTTCGACTCCTACGAGCCGGTGCCCAAGTCCGTGCAGGACGAGATTATCAGCAAGGCCGGCGGCAACGCCTAAGGCGCCCGCAGTATCCTTTATTGGAGGTAAAGTAAGTGGCTAGTCAAAAGATTCGCATCCGCCTGAAGGGGTACGATCATGAGATCGTGGATCAGTCCACGCGTCTCATCGTCGATACCGCTCAGAAGACGGGTGCCAAGGTTTCCGGTCCTATTCCGCTGCCGACCGAGCGCAACCTGTACTGCGTTATCCGCTCGCCGCACGTGAACAAGGACTCCCGCGAGCAGTTCGAGATGCGCACCCACAAGCGCCTCATCGACATCCTCGAGCCCACGCCCAACACCGTGGACTCGCTGATGCGCCTCGACCTGCCTGCCGGCGTTGACATCGAGATCAAGCTGTAAGGAGGTTTGGGACATGATTAACGCTATCTACGGCAAGAAGATCGGCATGACCCAGATCTTCGACGACCAGGACCGCATCGTGCCGGTCACCGTCATCCAGGCCGAGCCGAACACCGTGTGCCAGGTGAAGACCGTGGACACCGACGGCTACGAGGCCGTGCAGATGGGCTTCGGCTACATCAAGCCCCGCCGCGTGAACAAGCCCATGCAGGGTCACTTCGACAAGCAGGGTGCCGAGCCGAAGCGCTACCTGCGCGAGGTGCGCGTCGAGAACGCCAGCGAGTACAAGGTGGGCGACGAGCAGACCGTGGCCGCCTTCGCCGAGGTGAAGAAGGTCGACGTCACCGGTACGTCCAAGGGCAAGGGCTTTGCCGGCGTTATGAAGCGCTACGGCTTTGCCGGCGGCCCGGGCGGCCATGGCGCCCACTTCCACCGCGCCCCCGGTTCCGTGGGCCAGTGCGCTACGCCGTCCCGTGTGTTCAAGGGCCTGCGCCTTCCCGGCCACATGGGCTGCGACACCGTCACCGTGAAGAACCTCGAGGTTGTTCGCATCGACGAGGAGCAGAACCTCATCCTGGTGAAGGGCGCCGTCCCCGGCGGCAAGAACGGCATCGTGCGCGTGCGCATGGCTTAAGAGACGCAAGTTACAAGGAGCTTAGTAATATGGCAACCATTGAGATCAAGGACGTGAAAGGCGCTGCCGCGGGCACGGTCGATCTGAACGACGCCGTGTTCGGCATCGAGCCGAACGTGCCTGTGATGCATCGCACCGTGAAGGCGCAGCAGGCATCCTGGCGCCAGGGCACCGCCAACACGCGCACCCGCGGCATGGTCCGCGGCGGCGGCAAGAAGCCGTGGCGTCAGAAGGGCACCGGCCGTGCCCGTCAGGGTACTATCCGTGCTCCCCAGTGGGCCGGCGGTGGTACCGTGTTCGGCCCCCACACCCGCAGCTACGACCAGAAGGTCAACAAGAAGGAGATCAAGCTGGCCATGCGCTCGGCCCTCTCCGCCAAGCTGGCCGACGGCGAGCTCGTCGTGGTGAAGGATATGGACTTCGAGAAGCCCCGCACCAAGGACGCCGTGGCCCTCATCAAGGCCCTGGGCCTGGAAGGCAAGCGCATCTGCGTGGTCATTGGCAACGAGGACATCGAGGCCTTCCTGTCCTTCCGCAACATCCCCGAGGTGAACATCCTGCCGGTGGGCGACATCAACACCTACGAGCTGGTCGACAACAAGGCCCTCGTCATCGCCGAGCCGTGCCTGAAGCGCATCGAGGAGGTGCTTGCATAATGCAGAAGGATCCCCGCGAGGTCATCATCCGCCCCGTTATCACGGAGCACAGCTACGATGCCATGGAGAACAACGTGTACACCTTCGAGGTGGCCAAGGACGCCAACAAGGTTGAGATCCGCCAGGCCATCGAGGCTATCTTCAACGTGAAGGTGGTCAAGGTGAACACGCTGAACGTGAAGTCGAAGCCGAAGCGCGTTCGCTACCAGGAGGGCCGCACCCGCACCTGGAAGAAGGCCATGGTCACCCTGGCCGAGGGCGACACCATCGAGGTGTTCGGCGCCTAAAGCCGCCGGCATCATTGCCTGAAACGCCAAGCCCCCGCCTCCTCGTGAGGCGGGGGCTTTTTGCTGATCGTGCCTGTTGGGCCGCAAATGACCGGTTCTGCTTAACCTGTGCATCGGACAGGTCGTTAATTGGTCGCAAATGATCGGTTCAGCTTAATTCATCCGTTCATTCTCTGGAAAAGATGAAGTTTAAATAACGAAAACTATAGGTTCAGTGCATCTTGCAACATAAAAAGTTAGCAGAACCGTGAAAACGAGGCCATTTGACGCGTTGGGGGCTTGCCAACTCAGGTAAAACGACATTTTGGGGCCACATTAGTAGCCGCTCGCCTTCTTTGACGAGAAAAGCCCCGAGTCGCGAGGACTCGGGGCTTTGTGGGGGAGGGCTTGCTCGGGTTAGGCGAGGGCCATCATCACGAGCGTCTCAAGGGAGACGCCTTCCACCTCGGCGTTGGCGATAGCGCCGCCGCCGGGGACGTTGCTCGCGCAGGCGCAGGCCATCTGGTAGGAGACGGCGTCCTCGTCAGCCGCCATGTCGGCCACGGTAGCCTCGAAGGAGGCCTCGGGGCCCGTCACCTGGATGGCACTCGACACGGCTTCCACGCTGTAGGTGGGAAGCGCGGCGCACAGGGTGGCAGCCGCCTTGCTGAACACGCCACTCAGATCCGCATTGGAGGTAACGGCGTCCTGGGTGAAGCTGAACGTGCCCTCGACGGCGCGCACGGCATCAACGACACCGGAAGCCTCGTCGGCAGCGGTAATGGGGGCTGCGTCCACGGGAGCGGCCACGGCCGGGGCAGCCACGGCCACGCCGGCGCCGCCCGAGATGAGGGCCACGGCGCTCATGACACCGCCCAGCGTCTTAACAGTTTGGGATTTCATAAGGTTCACCGGCCTTTCTTTATTCCTCGACGTTGACGAACAGGGTGACCGGCTTCTTCATCTGAACGCCGTTCACGTCGGTCGCCTGCAGCTTCACCTGGTACTTGCCGGCCTCCTGGGGCGTCCAATCCAGCGAGTAGGTCACCCACTGGAACGGGTCGAAGTCGGTAATCTGGTCGGCAATGGCGAAGTCCTGCCAGGTCTTGCCCATGTCGAAGCTCAGGTTCACGCTGGCCAGGTCGCCCACGACGCGGTTCCAGCTGTACACCGCACCGGTGAGATTGATGGTCTCGCCCACCTTGCAGGTGATGCCGTCCTCCTGGAACCACATACCGTTGATGGGATAGCTCGGGGAGGGCTCTTCGGACTCGGCCATCATCGGGCCCTCGAAGTAGGTCTCGTCTTGGGTGAAGTCGATGGACTTGATGTGCTTCACCTGGCGGGCGCCCGGGTTGCCCAGGGTCACCAGCGTCATGGGGGCGCCGTCGTCATCGGTCAGGTCCTCGCCGTAGTACTTCAGGGCGATGTAGGCGTTCTCGGTGTAGGTGCTCGCCTCGAGGTTCATGGGCGGGAAGGCCATCCAGCCGTCGTAGGCTGTGGCGTTCACGGCGTTGACGCCGTCGGCCAGGCCGCCGCACTGCTCGATGAGGTAGGCCACCGACACGCCGCTCATGGGAATGTTCGACACGAGCGAGCCGCCGCGGCCGTTGGTGGCGCAGGCCAGGGCCATGGTGAACTCGGTCTGGGGCATGGCCTCAAGCTCGGCCTTGGTGAACGAGCGCGGGTTCTTCACGCCCGTGAGGCTCACGGTGTTCTGCTCGTCGCAGCAGGCCTCGAAGCTGAAGGGCTCGCCGTTCTTCTCGGTCACTTCCGGGCCCCAGTTGTTCACGATGAACACGTCGTCGTGGTCGGTGACTGCCTGGTCGAGCTTCACGTCGATGGTGGGGTTGGAATCCTGGGACATGCCGTTCATGAAGCCGCCGAAGAAGCCGCGGGAATCGACCCAGTTCTGCTCCATCTCGTTGCCGTCGATGTTCGGGTAGCCGCCCAGCGCCGGGTCGTCGTAGATGTCGTCCCACAGCACGAGTTGGTAGTCGCCCTGGTTGCCGGCGGAATTCATGGCATGGCAGCTCCAGCAGTTGCCGTTGGCCTCTTGGAACACCTCGCTGCCGTAGTGGCTCGCGTGGATGAGGTCGCCCAGGTACGGACCGGTCAATGCCGTGTGCCCGCGATGGCAGGGCTCGCAGTCCTGGTAGGTGAGGGCCTTGTCGTAGCCCACGTGGGTGAGGATGTGGTTGTAGCCGTCCTTCATGTTCATGACATCCCACAGATCCTCGTGGCATGCGTTGCAGCCGCGGTTGCCGGCGTTCAGCATGTCGGTCGTGCTGTAGGTGTCATTGAAGTTCCCCGCGTTCTTGTCGGTGAAGTCGGGGTACATCGACTCGATGGCCTCCGTCTCCTCCGTGGCTTCTTGGCTGCCGGTGTCGCTTAGCTGAGCCTTCGGCGCGCAGCCCCACAGGGCCAGCGACACGGCCAGCACGGCCGCCACCACGGCGACAGCCATAAGGAGCCGCGAGGTTCCCTTGCTTTCCATTGCCTTCATCCTTCTCTCCTTCCTTCTCTCTTTTCTCTTGCTTGCTCTCTCCCTTGGGCGCGCCGCCGGCAAGCAATCGGAGCGGCGTCCCTGTGCTTGGGACTTTAAAATGAGGGGGCCGAAGGCGAATCAGCAACGGTTATTGAGCTTCGAAATGCATCTCAACAACTCTTGTTGATTTCAAAGAAATACCCGATGATATGATGAAATAGGAGAGATGCGGGGACGCGCCCCATGCTGGGAGGCTTGCTAGGCAGGGCGTCCTGGGAAGATGGAGAAGGGGAGAGGCATGACGGAAACGACGGAGGAAAAGCAGAGTGCTTCAGCGTGGGTGGCGGAAAGCGCGCCGCCAGGCTATTGGTGGATGGTGGGCGCGCTTGTGGCCATGGCATCGGCCGCTATGCTGCTGCACGAATCGGCCAGCTGGGCGCTCGACCTGACCACATGGCTCGGGTCCGTCGTCAACATCCGCGCCTATTCCTGCGACGCTCATTCCCTGGGGCTCGTCTTCGGCTACGCCATCACCCAGGTAAACGGCAGCCGTTTTCGCCGCCTTATGGGCAACGGGCTTTTCTGGACCGTCTTCTTCGTGGTGCAGTTCGCCAACGTGCTGGCCTACTATGCCCTTATGGGTGCGGCGGGGCTCGAGATGCCCATTGTGTTCGTGCAGTTTGTCGGGGGCGCCTCGGGCGCGGCGTTCTTCGTGGCGGTAAGCCAGATTGCCTCGTCGGTTTCGCCACGGCTGTTCGTCACCACGGTGGTGGCTGTGGTGGCGCTTACTACGTTCGTCGTGCAGGGGCTCTTCAGCATGCTCGAGGCCACAGCGCCCCTGATGGCATCGGCGCTGCTGCATCTGGCCCTGGTGGCCGCGGCTGGTGCCTGCTTCTTGCGCGGGGCCTCGCCGCAGTCGTGTTTCCGCGAGGGCTACGGCACCGACCGCTTCGTGGCCATCCGCTCCCAGGAAGAGGGCCGGGTGGCTCCCTACATGCGGCTGTTTCTCATCGTGGGGGTCTATGCCGCCGTGTTCGGCTTCCTGCACGTCATTCCGCTCGCCCTGCCCCTGGGCGTGGTGGCGCGGGTGACCTCGTTTCTCGTGGGCGCCGTTATCGCCCTGGCGCTGTTCGCAGTCACGCTGCGCGGCGGCCGGAGCGCCGAGGTGTCGGTTATCTGGAACCGCTTCTACCGTTTTGTGTTCCCCATCGTGACCGTGGCGGCGCTTCTGGGGCCGCTGACCAACAGCACTGAGTTTCTGCCGGCGCTTATCCTGCAGGCCTGCGCGCTCTACTATTTCGACGCGCTGCTGGCCATGGCCTGCTACGTGATCAGCCGGGCCATCAACGCGGCTCCCTTCCAGGTGTTCGCCCGGGCGTTTCTCATCCGATCCATTGGGTTCCTTCTGGGGAACATGGTGGGAAGCTTCGTCTACGAGCACGTGACGCTGGACACCGCGGCGTTCAGCGTTATTGGCGCGACGGTGTTCGTGCTTTTGTGCCTGGTCACCTTCAACATGAATTCCGAGCGCTACGCGAAGACGGTTTGGGGCCTTTTGCCCCATGAGGACCCGCGCGGCCGCTACGAGCGCGACCTCGACGAGCGCTGCGACAGCTTGGCCGCCCGCTGCGCGCTGACCGAGCGCGAAGCCGAGGTGCTTCACCTGCTCGCGCGCGGCAAGCGCCCCAAGGAGATCAGCGACACCCTTGTGGTGTCCGTCGCCACCGTGCGCAGCCACGTACACGCCATCTACACCAAGGCCGACGTCCACTCCGCCGAAGAACTCCAGCGCCTTATCAACGAGTAGAACCGGTCGCTGGTTGTTGCGTGTGGGGTTGGCGGCGGGGGTGCCAACGGCCTGCGGCTTCGTGTATCGTAAGGCGCGAGAGAAAAATGCGCGGCGCGCGCAGGCAAGGCACGGGAGGCGCCATGGCGTTCGTAGAATTTCGCGAGGTGAGCAAGGTCTATCAGATGGGCGAGGTCCAGGTGGCCGCCGTTCGCGACATGAGCTTCGATATCGAGCAGGGTGAGTTCGTCGTCATCGTGGGGCCCTCGGGCGCCGGCAAGACGACGCTTCTGAACATGCTCGGCGGCATGGATTCGGCCACCTCGGGCACCATTCTGCTCGACGGCGCTCCGGTAAGCTCGTTCAACAAGCGCCAGCTCACGCAGTACCGCCGCCACGACATCGGCTTCGTCTTCCAGTTCTACAACCTGGTGCAGAACCTGACGGCCCGCGAGAACGTGGAGCTGGCAAGCCAGATTTGCAAGAACCCGCTCGATGCCGACGAGGTGCTGGCCGCCGTGGGCCTGGCCGAGCGCGTACGCAACTTCCCCGGGCAGCTCTCCGGCGGCGAGCAGCAGCGCGTGGCCATCGCCCGCGCTCTGGCGAAGAACCCGAAACTGCTTTTGTGCGACGAGCCCACGGGCGCGCTCGATTACGAGACGGGCAAGGCCATTCTGAAGCTTCTGCAGGACACTTGCCGCGAGACGGGGCGCACCGTGGTCGTGGTCACCCACAACACGGCGTTCACTGCCATCGCGAACCGGGTCATCCACGTGCGTGAAGGCTCGGTGGCCGCGGTGGAGCTGAACGAGGCGCCGGCCTCGGCCGAGGTTCTGGAGTGGTAGTGTGAAGACGTTCAACAAGGACATCGTGCGGTCCATCTGCCATTCGCTCGGGCGCTTCATTGCCATTGCGGCCATTGTGGCGCTGGGCTGCGGCTTCTACGCGGGTTTGCGCATGACGGCGCCGGATATGAAGCTGGCGGCCGACGCCTACTACGACGGTACCGGCCTTATGGACATCCGCGTGGTGTCCACTCTGGGGCTGACCGACGAGGACATTGCCGCCCTGCGCGAGGTGGAAGGCGTTGAGGCCGTTATGGCGGCCTATTCCGCCGATGTGCTGGGCACGCTCGATGGCGAGCAGTACGTCATGCGCGTGCATTCCCTGAGCCCCTCTGCCGCCGCGAGCACCCAGGTGGACGACGCTGCCATCGCTTCGGACGACGCGGACTACCTGAACCGGCTGGAACTGGCCGAGGGGCGCTGGCCCGAGGCGCCCGGCGAGTGCGTCATCTTCAACGACCGCGTGATGGCCGGGCCTTCCGAGCTGGGCGACGTCATCACCGTCGACGGCTCGGTGGGGGAGGTGGAGGACACGCTGGCCCGCACGGAGTTCACCATCGTCGGGCGCGTGCACTCGCCGCTGTACGTGAGCTCCACGGCCATGGGCACCTCTACTATCGGCTCGGGCACCGTGCAGCAGTTCATGTACGTGCTGCCCGAGGATTTCAGCCCCGACCTGCCTTACGTTGAGGCGTACGTTACCGTGAAGGGCGCCGCCGACCTGCCTGCCGATTCCGATGCCTACGAGGCCCGCGTGGCCGAGGTGGTGGCTGCTATCGAGGCCATCGCCCCCGAGCGCGAGCAGGCCCGCGTGGCTGGCCTGCAGGCCGAGGCCCAGGCCGACTTGGACGAGGCCCGCGCCGAGTACGAGGAAGAAGAGGCCCGCGTGAAGGCGGAGCTCGCCGACGCGCGTGCCGAGCTGGACGCGGCCAAGGAGGCGCTCGACGAGGGGCAGCGCAAGCTCGATGCGGCCGCCACCACCTTGGCCGAGAGCGAGAAGAAGGTCAAGAACGGCGAAAAGGAGTACACCCAGGGCACCGATTCCCTGGAGAAGCGCAAGGCGGAGGCCGAGGCGCAGTTCGCCGAGGCCGAGTCGCAGATAGCGGCCAACGAGGCGAACTTGGCCGAGGCCCAGGCGGCGCTGCCGAATTTGCAGGCGGCCCTCGATCAGGTGAACGAGACGCTGGCTGTTCCCGGCCTTCCCGACGAGCAGAAGGCGCCCCTGGAGGCCCAGAAAACCGAGCTTGAGAAGAACATCGCCGATATCGAGACAGCAGCCACCGAGCTGGAGGCGGCCAAGGCGGCCCTAGCTGAGCAGCGAACCGCCGCCGAGGCGCAATTGTCCGCGGCCCAGCAGCAGCTCGATTCCGGCAAGACCTCGATGGAAGAGGGCAAAAAGCAGCTGGAGGAGGGCAAGGCCTCCTACGAGGAATCGAAGGCGAAGTTGGAGGAGGCCCGCGCCGAATACGAGCAGGGCGTGGCCGACTACGACGCCGCCGCAGCCGAGGCCAACGAGAAGCTGGACGACGCCGAGCAGGAGCTTGCCGATGCCCAGGCCGAGATAAACGACATCGAGCCGCCCGATTGGCTCGTTATGGACCGCGCGAAGAACTTCGGCGTGGTCAGCTTCGAGAACGACGCCGACCGCATCGATGCCATCGCGTCGTTCTTCCCCTTTATCTTCTTCCTGGTGGCGGCGCTTGTGGCCCTTACCACCATGACCCGCATGGTCGAGGAAGAGCGCATGCTCATCGGCACCTTCAAGGCGCTGGGCTACTCGCGCGCCCGCATCACCTCGAAGTACCTCATCTACGCCGCCCTGGCCGCCGGCTTCGGCGCGGTGGCGGGCATCGCCGTGCTCTCGCAGGTGCTGCCCTGGGTCATCATGGAGGCATACTCCATCGTCTACTACGTGCCCCGCGGCCCCATGCCCATCGACTGGCCCATCGCGCTGGCGGCCGCCGGCCTCGGCGTGGGCATCACGCTTCTGGCCACCTGGGCCGCCGCCGGCGCCACCCTGCGCGAGACGCCCGCGGCCCTCATGCAGCCGCCCGCGCCCAAGGCCGGCAAGCGCATCCTGCTGGAGCGCACCGGGCCTGTGTGGCGTCACCTGTCCTTCTCGTGGAAGGTCACGTTCCGCAACATCTTCCGCTACAAGCGGCGCCTGATTATGACGACCGTGGGCATTGCCGGCTGCACGGCGCTGCTGCTGACGGGGCTCGGGCTGCAGAATTCCATCAACGACATCATCGACGTGCAGTACGGCGAGCTGGTGAACTACAACGTGGTCATTTCCGAGAAGGACGATGCCGCCGATGACGAGCGCGAGGCGGCCGAGGCCATCCTCGGCGATACGGGGCGCTTGCCGGTGGCCGTGCGCGCCACCGAGGCATCCATGATCGCCCAGGGCGCCGACGGCACCGAGGCCATGACCACCATCGTGGCCCCCGAAGACGCGCCGGCCTTCGAGGGGCTGTGGACCATGCGCACCCGCGAGGATCACGAACCGGTGACTATTTCCGGCGAAGGGGCCGTCATCACCGAGAAGCTGGCGACGAAGCTGGGGCTTGCCGTGGGGCAGTCCATCGTGTTCGCCGAGCAGGACGATTTGGGCAATGCCACGGCCACTACCTATTCCGTGCCGGTGACGGGCATTATCGAGAATTACGTGGGCGACTACGCCTTCATGCTGCCCGACACCTACCGTCGCGTCTTCGGCGAGGAGCCCGACAACCTGACCGTGTACGCCCAGGCAAGCGACGACGCAGACGAGCGGGCTGCGCTGTCCGAGGCGCTGCGGGCCACCGGCGGCGTAGACACCGTGGCCTTCAACGACGAGACCATCGACACCTACAAGCAGATGCTGAAGTCGGTGGACATGGTGGTTGTCGTGCTCGTGGTGGCTGCGGCGGCCCTGGCGTTCATCGTGCTGTACAACCTGACGAACATCAATATCACCGAGCGGGCGCGCGAGATTGCCACGCTGAAGGTGCTCGGGTTCACCCCGCACGAGGTGAACGCCTACATCTTCCGCGAGATCGTGCTGCTGACGATTATCGGCGCGGCGGTGGGGCTGGGGCTCGGCGTGGTGCTCGAGGGCTTCGTCGTGGTGACCGCCGAGGTGGACCAGGTGATGTTCGGGCGTACCATCCACGCCATGAGCTTCGCCGTGGCCTTCGCGCTCACGCTGGTGTTCACCGCCATCGTCATGCTCGTCATGCGCCCGAAGCTCGCCCATATCGACATGGTGGAGAGCCTGAAGTCCAACGAGTAGCCTTCGCGGGGCTGTGCTACCATTACGCCCGAGAAAAAGGCGGCATCGGGCCGCAAGTGCTATCCGATAGGAGAAAACCGAACCATGCACGTAACCGAAAGCAAGCCGGTCAACGGCGTCATCAAGCTCGACTGCGAGGCCACGGCCATCGAAGTGAACAACGCTCTGCGCGAGGCCGGCGAGGCCTTCGCAGCCTCCATGGGTGTGCGCCCGCTGCCGGGCAAGTCGCTCGAGGAGTCCGTGAAGGAGACCCTCGGCATCGCCGACTTGGACAAGATCATCGAGCCGAACGCCATCGAGGTGCTCGTGCCCCGCGCCCTCGACCGCCGCAACCTGGTGCCCGCCTTCCCGCCGAAGGTCACGCCCACCACGAAGTTCGAGCGCGGCAAGAAGTTCTCCTTCTCGCTGAACGTCACCGTGAAGCCCACCTATGAGCTGTCCAGCTACGAGCCGGTGGAAGTTACCGTGGATCCCTTCGTCTTCGACGATACGCCCATCAAGCAGCAGCTGGAGGAGCTGGCGAAGAACTCGGTCATCTACGAGGCTACCGACGCCAAGCCGCTCACGGCGGGCGACGCCTGCTCCATCGCCATGAAGTGCTACGACGACGGCGAGGAGATCAAGGCGCTCACCTGCGAGGACCGCACCTACATCATGGGCCGCGGCTACATGCCCGCCGGCTTCGACGAGGCGCTGCTCGGCATGGAGCCGGGCCAGACCAAGGAGTTCACCTTCGAGGCGCCCCTTGGCATGGAGGACGGCGAGGTGCAGAACAAGCCCATCAACTGCACCGTCACCGTGAAGGAAGTGCAGAAGGAAGTCGTGCCGATTATCGACGACGCCTGGGTGAAGGCGAACATGCCCATGTTCCCGAACCTTGAGGCCCTGAAGGCCGACATGCACCGCGTGTTCGAGGCCCAGCAGCGCGAGAACTACGAGGGCTACGTGCAGCAGATGTGCGTGGGCGCCCTCACCCGCCGCTTCGAGGGCCGCATCGCCGACGAGATTTACGAGGCCACGCGCGACCAGCTGATGAACAACCTGCGCATGGAGCTGCAGCAGGCCGGCATGACCTGGGAGCAGTTCGTGGCCGGCAACGGCGGCGAGCAGCAGTTCGGCATGATGCTCATGATGCAGACTCGCGAGGTGCTCGTCCAGGGCTTCTGCCTCGATGCCGTGTTCCGCCACGAGAAGATGACGCTGACCGACAAGGATCTGGAAGACGCCTGCCTCGGCATGAACCCCCAGGGCAATGCGGCCATGATGCGCAAGCAGCTGGAGGACTCCGGCCGCGGCTTCGCCCTGCGCGAGACCGCCGAGCGCCTGAAGGCCGCCCGCTTCGTGCAGCAGAACGCCATCGTCACCGTGCGCGACGCCGCCCCGGGCGTGCAGCCCCAGGATGTGCCCGCACCGGAAGCGCCCGCGACGGAGCCGGCGGCGGAGAAGGCCGCCGACGAGGCTGCAGCTGCTAAGGCCGAGAAGGCCCAGGAAGCCGAGTAGTGGCGAAAACGCCTTCGAAGAAGAAATTCGCATCGAAAGCGGCCGGCGAGACTGCCGTGCCGCTTTCGGCGTTTCTGCCCACCACGCGGGCCGAGGCCGACGCCCGGGGGTGGGGCCAGCTCGATTTCGTCTACGTGTCCGGCGACGCCTACGTGGACCATCCCTCCTTCGGGCCGGCCATCATCACGCGGGTGCTGGAATCCCATGGCTACAAAGTGGGCATCATCGCCCAGCCCGACTGGAGCGATCCCGCCTCCGTGGCCCTGTTTGGCGAGCCGCGCCTGGGCTTTCTGGTGTCCGCCGGCAACATGGATTCCATGGTGAACCACTACACGGTGAACAAAAAGCGCCGCCACGAGGACGCCTACACACCGGGCGGCCAGGGCGGGAAACGCCCGAACCACGCCGCCGTGGTGTATTCCAACCTCATTCGCCGCACCTTCAAGAAGACGCCCATTATCCTGGGCGGTATTGAGGCCAGTCTGCGCCGCTTGGCCCATTACGACTACTGGTCCGACTCCCTCAAGCGCTCCATTCTGCTGGACTCCGGGGCCGACCTGGTGTCCTACGGCATGGGGGAGCGCTCCATCGTGGAGATTGCCGATGCGCTGAACGCGGGCCTGGCGGTGTCCGATCTGACGTTCATACCCGGCACCGTGTACAAAACCCGTTCGCTGGAGCATGTGGTGGACTACGTCATGCTGCCGTCCTGGGAAGAGGTGGCCTCCAGCAAGCGCGCCTTCGCCGAGAGCTTCGCCGAGCAGTACCGCGCCAGCGACCCCATTACGGGCAAGCGGCTGGTAGAGGCTTATCCCCACGATGTGTACGTGGTGCAGAATCCGCCAGCGCTGCCCCTGACCACCGCCGAAATGGACGCGGTCTACCGCCTGCCCTATGCGCGCACCTGGCATCCTTCCTACGATGCCGCCGGCGGTGTGCCGGCTTTGGCTGAGGTGAAGTTCAGCCTCACGAGCTGCCGCGGTTGCTTCGGCGAGTGCTCGTTCTGCGCCCTGACGTTCCATCAGGGCCGCATTGTCACGGCGCGATCCCAGGAATCATTGGTAGACGAGGTGCAGCTCATGATCGAGGATCCTGATTTCAAGGGCTACATCAGCGACGTGGGTGGCCCCACGGCGAATTTCCGTGCTCCTGCCTGCGCCAAGCAGCTGAAGGCTGGCGCGTGCACCGACAAGCGCTGCTTGGGCACCAGTCCCTGCAAGGCTCTGCGTGCCGACCATCGCGATTACGTGGGATTGCTGCGCAAATTGCGGAAGTTGCCCGGCGTGAAGAAGGTATTCGTGCGCAGCGGCATCCGCTTCGACTACGTGATGGCCGATCCCGACCCCAAGCGGACTTTCCTGCGCGAGCTGACGGAGCATCATGTGTCCGGCCAGCTGCGCGTGGCCCCCGAGCACGTATCCGACCCGGTGCTGGCAGCCATGGGCAAACCCCCGCGGGCGGTGTACGATCGCTTCTGCCAGGCCTTCGAGGACATCAACCGTGAAGTGGGCAAGAAGCAGTACGTGGTGCCCTACCTCATGTCGTCGCATCCCGGCAGCACGCTGAAAGAAGCGGTGGAGCTGGCCGAGTACGTGCGCGACATGGGCTTCAACCCCGAGCAAGTGCAGGACTTCTACCCCACGCCGAGCACAGTGTCCACCTGCATGTACTATACGGGGCTCGACCCGCTCACCATGGAGGAGATCTACGTCCCGCGCACGGCCCACGAGAAGGCCCTGCAGCGCGCGCTCATCCAGTACCGCAACCCCGCCAACTACGACCTCGTGCGCGAGGCCTTGGTGAAGGCCGGCCGCAGCGACCTTATCGGCTGGGACGAGAAAGCCCTCATCCGCCCCAAGCGCCCGAAGGCGACAGGGGAAGACCACGGCGGCGGTCGCGGAAAGGGGAGAGCAAGCGACGGAAAGCGCGCGGCCTCGGATCAAAAGTCGAGCCCCAAGGGCAGCCGTTCCGCGGGCAAACCCGCGCCTGGCAAAGGCCCGAAGCGCGACCGCTGCGACAAAGGCCCCGCTACCAAGGGTGCTCCGCGTCCGGCCCGCTCCCAGCGCCCCGGCAAGCCCCCGAAAGCCAACGGCCGCAAAGGCGGCATCCGCAAGGGAAGGTGACGCGGCGCCCCCTCGCTGGCAAAGGCGGCGAGGGATTCCAAGGACAACACGGAATCGGCTGGGGTGCTACCGCTGGCTTGCGCCGAGGGTTTCGCGGAGGCTCAGGCGCAGGGCGGCGACGGTTTGGCGGTAGGTGTCGGTGGCGTAATCGTCGGCGAAAAGTCGCCGCAGCATCTCCTCGGTTTCGACGGCTATCAGCGAGGCGCACTGGAGGCCGACCGGGGTCAGCCGCAGCTGTTTCTCGCGCTTCGTGGCTCCCGGCTCGCGGGCGATAAGGCCGGCCGCCTCCATCTTGGCGATGGTTCGCGAGAGGGTGGGGGCATCGCAGTAAAGCAAATCGCGGGCAGTTTTTTCCGCAAGCACCTCGTGGCGCCCGATGGCGAGCAGCAGGTGTCCTTGAAGCGCCGTAACAATGTTTCTCTTGCAGATGGCCGCGAAGTTCATGGCCGTTTGCTGGCAGACGATGAGGAAGGCCCCATCGCCGCGCACCAGGTTGCCGACCATCCTCTTCTTATCCAGCCGAATGCACACGTTGTGGAACAGCTGCATGGCCTGGATGCGGGTTGCGCCCGTAAGGGGAGAGAGGGCTTGCTTCGCCACGGCGAGCAGCTCGCGGTCGAGCTCTTCCATGAGCTGCTCGCCGGCAACGGTCATGGTCAGGAGCGATTCTCGGCGGTCGTCGTCGTTGCCTGATTTCGCGAGGGCTCCCATGCGCTGAAGCTGTCCGGCGCATTCGGCCACCGTAGTGTAGTTCAGTTCCAGAAGCCCGTTCATCGACGTGATGGAGATTGGCTGCCGCTCGCTGATGAGCAGAAGAATCCAGAATTGGTTGAGGGTGGCGCGTTGCGCGCTGCGCAGGGCGCCGACGGCCCGACCGAGCCAGCGGTCGAAGATCATCTCGGCATCGACCGCGTTGTCGATGGTGGCAGTATCGCTATCCATGGGCCCCTCCCTTGCCGGACGGATGGGTTCATCATACCGTGTACGGCTCTTTTAGGCCGTAGGTATTCCAATTAATCAATGATCGCGAAGAGTCTTTTTGCGGCGTGGAACGCGGCGTTGCCGCGAAACGAGCGAGGTGAAACCGCTCGCTATCGCACGGTGCGTGCGTCGGTGGCCCGGGACCGAAATCGGGTACACCCCTCGTCAACAGTTGTTCCAATGAATCAACTTTTGTCGGGCCTGTTGCCGCCGCGTAACCTTTTGTGCGTTGTGACCCCACGCGAAAGGAGAGAGGGATGGGGAACTACGAAGACGAGAAGGTGCGCGGCGGCATGGACCGTCGTTCGTTCTTCAAGCTCGGCGGCCTGACCGCCGGCGTGGCGGCGTTTGCCGGCATGGCCGGTTGCGCACCCAAGCAGGAGATGGCGAATACCGGCGGCGAGAACGAGACGGTGGCGGCCAGCGTGCCCTACGCGGTGTACGACACCGATGTGCTGGTGCTCGGCGGCGGCTATGGCGCCAGCTTCGCCATGAACGAGGCCTGCAAGGTGGGCCAGAACGTGCTCGTGGTGGACAAGGCCCCCTACGGCTTCGGCGGCGCCTTCGGCATGAACTTCGACATCATGAACGTATGGGTACCCGGCGCCTACTACGAGACCGAAGACGAGGAGGTGCTCGGCGAGAAGATCCGCGACAACGTGCTCTACCGCAAGACCGGCGTGCAGAACGAGGTCGAGGTGAACCCCGATGTGTTGGCCGCCAACTGGGGCGAGATTCTCTCCGACCGCAAGGATGACGGAACCCCCAACTACATCTACGACTTCCCGACGACCCGCGCTTTCGAGCATTCCATGACGCGTCACTGGTCCGATCACTTCCGCGCGAAGGATTACGTGACGGTGCATGACCGCACCATGATCACCGATCTCATCATCGAGAACGGCCGCTGCCTGGGTGCCGTGGGCCTGCACCTGCCCACCGGCGAGTACCGCGTGTACCGTGCGAAGGTGACCCTGTCCGCCACTGGCGGCTGCACGCAGTTCTACGGCTGGAACTCCACCTCGCCCACGACGAACAACGTGTGCGACAACACCGCCGATGTGGAAATGGCCCTGCTGCGCCACGGCGGCAAGATCGCCAATGCCGAGTTCGGCAGCTACGATATGATGGGCGCCTTCCCCCGCAGCTTCACTGCCTCCGAGGGCTCCATGGTGGGCGCCGACAGCGTGCACTCCGGCGATCTGATGGATGTGGACGGCACCTACCTGAAGGACTATCCGGAAATCGCCGAGAAGGAGCTGCTGAGCACCCAGGCCGGCGTCATCCAGGCTGTGAGCATCGTCGTGAATGCCGGCAAGGGCACCGAGAACGGCGGCGTGTACCTCGACTGCAAGCCCGAGTCGCTTTCCACCATGCGCTGGATGTACCAGCGCAACGCCCAGCTGCTGAAGGAGAAGTTCGGCTTCGACTTCACCCAGCAGCCTGCCGAGGTGGTGCCCGAGATGTACGAGCACGGCGGAGAGCCCATCACCGACGAGAACGCCATGTGCGTTGACGCCGAGGGCCTGTTCTGCGTGCGCGCCAACGCCGGCAGCGAGGGCGGCATGATGAACATCACCAACCGCCGCATGGGCCGCTACGCCATGAAGAAGGCGCTGGAGTACCTCGAGACCTACGAGGAGCCGGAGTCGGTGACCTACGAGGGCGTGGCCGCCGAGATCGCCCGCCTCGAGGATCTGCGCACCCGCCAGATCGAGGGTTCCATCCGTCCCATTACCGTGCGCCGCAACATCCAGTACGCCTGCGCCGAGGCGGCCCGCCCGAGCCGCTCCGTCGAGGTGCTGGATGCGGCCAAGGCCGAGCTCGATCGCATCATGAACGAGGATCTGCCCAAGATGGCCTGCGCTGACGACAGCCTCGTGAGCAACGCCGACTGGAAGGACGCCATCGAGGTGGTCAACCTGCTCGACATCGCCCGCCTGTCCGTGGAGGCTTCCATCGCCCGCGAGGAGAGCCGCGATGCGCTCATCCGCCCCGAGTTCCCCGAGAAGGACGACGAGAACTGGAAGTGCGCCCTGGCCTACACCCGCGCCGAGGACGGCAGCCTGTCCTACGAGAAGATTCCCTACTAGTTAAGTAAGAAGGAGAATACGCTATGAAGCTCACTATCAAGCGCTACGATCCCTCGAAGGACAACGCGCCCTACGACGTGACCTACGAGGTGCCCCACGACGACGAGTACATGACCCTTCTGCAGGCCCTGGTGTACGTGCACGAGAACGAGGAGCCGCTGGCCTTCGACTTCTCCTGCCGCGGGCGTATGTGCGGCCGCTGCGCCATGATGATGGATGGCAAGCCGGTGCTGGCCTGCGTGGAGCCCATCGACGATGGCAACCACACCATCGAGCCTCTGGCCGGCGTGCCGGTTATCAAGGACCTCATGGTGGACAAGAGCCAGGTGCAGGCCCGTATCGCCGAGACCTACAAGCGCGTGCGCGTGGCTCCGCTGACCGAGGCCGACCTGCAGGAATACAACATGGAGCACGAGGCCGAGCTGTTCGGCATCAACTACTGCGCCCGCTGCCAGGTGTGCACCGCCGGCTGCCCGGCCCGCGCCATGGACCCCGACTACATCGGCCCCTCCCACATGCTGGCCGTGGCCTTCCGCCACTTCGACGCTTACGACCAGGCCGACCGCATCGTGGAGGCCGTCCAGGGCGGTCTGTGGAACTGCACCATGTGCGGCACCTGCACCTCGCTGTGCAACCAGCTGGAGATCGACCATTTGACCATCTGGCAGAAGCTGCGCGACGCCGCCACCGAGCGCGGCCTCATCAAGCAGGAAGCCTAAGCCATCTCCTCTACGGGCCTCCCGACCCCCTCCCTACGGGAGGCCCCTCTTATATGCAACGGCGGGCGCGATCATTCCATCGCGCCCGCCGCTTTTTTCTTCTTGCCCCCTCTTTGCCCCGTATGTGCGGGAAATGTGGCGTTTGCCGACTTCGAAAAAAACTTCTTGAGGCGTGAAACTCCCACACCTATAATGCTTCTTTGCGTCTGTGTGCCTATGGATACACCCGGACGCGTGGCAAGACGGCGTCGCAGCGTAGAGCCTCCATCTGCGCCGATACGGCAATCGCCTTCGCCACTAACCGTAGGGGATACCCGGTGTGCGGAGAGGCGCGCGAGCGGGCATCCGAAGTAAGGGACGATTCGCCGTCCGCGCTGCCGTTACCAGCGCGTTCGAAGATGAGTCCGAAGAAGAAAGGTTGTTACTGTGGGAATCAAGCAGTACAAGCCGACGAGCCCCGGCCGACGTTTCCAGACGGTCTCCGACTTCGCGGAGATCACCACGTCCACGCCGGAGAAGTCTCTGCTGGCACCGAAGCCGAAGAAGGCCGGTCGCAACGCCTATGGCCGCATCACCACCCGTCACCAGGGCGGCGGCAACAAGCAGCGCTACCGCATCATCGACTTCAAGCGTAACAAGGACGGCATCCCCGCCCGCGTTGCCACCATCGAGTACGATCCGAACCGCTCGGCTCGAATCGCGCTTCTGCACTACAAGGACGGCGAGAAGCGCTACATCATCCACCCGAAGGGCCTGAAGGTGGGCGACATCGTCGTTTCCGGCCCGGACGCCGACATCAAGCCCGGCAACGCTCTGCCGCTGGCCAACATCCCCGTCGGTACGCTCATCCACAACGTGGAGCTTCAGCCGGGCAAGGGCGCCGCTATCGCCCGTTCCGCCGGCACCTCCATCCAGCTCATGGGCAAGGAGGGCAACTACGCCATCCTGCGCATGCCTTCCTCCGAGATGCGCCGCGTGCTCATCACCTGCCGCGCCACCATCGGCGAGGTGGGCAACGCCGAGCACTCCAACATCAAGATCGGCAAGGCCGGCCGTAACCGCTGGAAGGGCATCCGTCCCTCCGTCCGCGGTACGGTTATGAACCCGGTTGACCACCCGCACGGCGGCGGCGAGGGCAAGAACAAGTCCGCTGGTCGTCACCCGGTCACCCCGTGGGGCGTTCCCACCAAGGGCCATCGCACCCGCAACCCGAAGAAGGCCTCCAGCCGTCTCATCATCCGTCGTCGCAAGAAGTAGCGGAATAGAAGGAGTCTTAAGTGAGCAGAAGTTTGAAAAAGGGTCCTTTCGTAGAGCCGCGCCTGCTTGCCCGTATCGAGGCAATGAATGCGGCTGGCGAAAAGAACGTCATCAAGACCTGGTCGCGCGCCAGCACCATCTTCCCGGAAATGGTGGGCCACACCATCGCCGTGTACGACGGCCGCAAGCACGTGCCGGTCTATGTTACCGAGTCTATGGTCGGCCACAAGCTGGGCGAGTTTAGCCCCACGCGTACCTTCAAGGGTCACGCCGCCGACAAGAAGAAGCGATAGGACGGGTGAATAATGGAAACTAAGGCTGTATCGCGTTACGTCCGTATCGCTCCCCGCAAGGCCCGCATCGTGGTCGACCTGGTTCGCGGCAAGTCCGTCACCCAGGCCCGCGAGATCCTGGCCTTCTGCGAGCGCGCCGCCGCCGAGACCGTCGCCAAGACGCTGAACTCCGCTGTGGCCAACGCCGAGCACAACAACCACCTTCGTGGCGACAACCTGGTCGTGAAGGCCGCCTACGTCGACGAAGGCCCCACCCTGAAGCGCATTCGTCCCCGCGCCAAGGGCTCCGCGTCGCGCATCAACAAGCGCACGTGCCACATCACCATTGTCGTCGCACCCCGAGAGGAGGCATAAATCCATGGGTCAGAAAGTAAGCCCTACCGGATTCCGCCTCGGTATTACCGAGGATTGGCGCAGCCGCTGGTACGCCGGCAAGGACTACGCCGCCACGCTCGAGAACGACCTTGCCATCCGCAAGTTCCTCGACAAGAAGCTCGCCCGTGCCTCTGTGTCTCGCATTGATATCGAGCGCGCCGGCGACAAGATCAAGGTCACCATCACCACCGCCCGTCCCGGCGTGGTGATCGGCAAGAAGGGCGCCGAGATCGACGCCCTGCGCAAGTCGCTGGAGAAGGTGGCCAATGGTCCTGTGTCCATCGACGTTGTGGAAGTGAAGCGTCCCGAGCTCGACGCCGAGCTGATCGCCCAGTCCGTGGCCGAGCAGCTCGAGGGCCGCGTGGCCTTCCGTCGCGCCATGCGCAAGGCCGTGCAGTCGGCCATGAAGTCCGGTGCCAAGGGTATCCGTATCCAGTGCTCCGGCCGTCTGGGCGGCGCCGAGATGAGCCGCCGCGAGTGGTACCGCGAGGGTCGCGTGCCGCTGCACACCCTCCGCGCGAAGATCGACTACGGCTTCGCCACCGCCGCCACCACCATGGGTTCCATCGGCGTGCAGGTGTGGGTGTACCACGGCGAGGTGCTGCCGGGCCAGAAGGCTCCCCAGCCCGCGCTCGAGGGCTCTTCCCGCCCGAACCGTTCCCGTCGTAACGATCGCCGCGAGAGGGGTGACAAGTAAATGCTCGTACCTAAGCGCGTAAAGCACCGCAAGGTGCAGCGTGGTTCCATGAAGGGCAAGGCCAAAGGTGGCACCCGTCTGAACCACGGCGAGTATGGCATCCAGGCCCTCGAGGCTCACTGGATCACCAACCGTCAGATCGAGGCAGCTCGTATCGCCATGACCCGTCACATGAAGCGTGGCGGCAAGGTGTGGATCACGATCTTCCCCGACAAGCCCATTACGTCTAAGCCCGCCGAGACCCGCATGGGCTCCGGTAAGGGTAATCCCGAGGGCTGGGTAGCCGTCGTGAAGCCGGGCCGCATCATGTTCGAGATCGCCGGTGTGGACGACGAGACCGCCCGCGAGGCTCTGCGTCTGGCTATCAACAAGCTGCCCATCAAGTGCAAGATCGTCACTCGTGAAACGGAGGGGCAGGCATAATGAAAGCAGCAGAGATTCGTGAACTTTCTGCCGAAGACCTGCAGGTGAAGCTGAAGGAGGCTCGCGCCGAGCTGTTCAACCTTCGCTTCCAGATGGCCACCAGCCAGCTGGACAACACCGCCCGTGTGAAGCAGGTTAAGAAGGACATCGCGCGCATCCAGACTGAGATGCGTGCTCGCGAGCTGAGCGCGTAGTTTCAAGAAAGGTGCAAAGATTATGACTGAAGAGCGCAATCTGCGTAAAGTTCGTCAGGGTGTCGTGGTCAGCGACACCAACGACAAGACCATCGTGGTGAAGGTGGAGGAGCGCAAGCCCCACCCCATCTACAAGAAGATGATCACCACCACCAAGAAGTTCCATGCCCATGACGAGAACAACGAAGCCGGCATCGGCGACACCGTTCAGATCATGGAGACGCGCCCGCTGTCCAAGATGAAGCGCTGGCGTCTGCTGAAGATCGTCGAGAAGGCCAAATAGTTTGCGCCTCGTGCCAAGCTATTGTTAAGGAAAGTAGGAACATCACATGATTCAGATGCAATCCATGCTCGCCGTGGCCGACAACTCCGGCGCTCGCAAGGTGCAGTGCATCAAGGTCCTGGGCGGCTCGAAGCGCCGTTACGCGGGCCTCGGTGACGTGATCATCTGCTCCGTCAAGGAAGCGATGCCCAACGGCAACGTGAAGAAGGGCGAGGTCGTGCGTTGCGTGATCGTGCGCGTGAAGAAGGAAGTCCGTCGTCCCGACGGCTCCTACATCCGTTTCGATCAGAACGCCGCCGTGCTCATCAACAACGACGGCTCGCCCCGCGGCACCCGTATCTTCGGGCCCGTCGCCCGCGAGCTGCGCGACAAGAAGTACATGAAGATCGTGTCTCTGGCACCGGAAACGCTGTAGGGGAGGTGTCAGAATGGCTCAGAACAAGATGACGATCCGCAAGGGCGACACCGTCAAGGTGATCTCCGGCAAGGACCGCGGCAAGACCGGCAAGGTGCTGCGCTCGGTTCCCGAGAAGTCCCGCGTGGTGGTCGAGAAGGTGAACATGGTCAAGAAGGCCATGCGCCCCACCCAGCAGAACCCCCAGGGCGGCATTTCCACGGTTGAGGCCCCCATTCACGTGTCCAACGTGATGCTCGTGTGCCCCAACTGCAACGAGGCCACCCGCGTGGCCCGTCGCCGCGACGAGGGCAAGCTCGTCCGCGTGTGCAAGAAGTGCGGCAAGGACATCCCTGCTGCCGAGTAAATTGCTCCGCTGAAAGCCGCCTGCTACCGAATTTGTGTAGCAGGCGGTTTTTGCTTGGAATAGCCCCGCGTTTGTGGGACAATGTCCAATCGCGCGCTCAAGCGCTATGGCCCTGGGAAGGTCCCAGGGACACCGGGTCGGAAATCCGGTGTTTAATCCATCGAAGAAAGGTAGTAAAGCATGGCTGAGACCCCCCGTCTTAAGGTCAAGTACAAAGAGGAGATCGTGCCCGCTCTGGTCGAGCAGCTCGGCATCGAGAATATCAACTGCGTGCCGAAGCTCGAGAAGATCGTGGTGAACATGGGCGTTGGTGCCGCCGCTGGCGACTCCAAGCTGCTCGATGCCGCCATGAACGACATGCGCATCATCACCGGTCAGGCCCCCTGCGTCACCCGCGCCAAGAAGTCCATCGCCGGCTTCCATGTCCGCGAGGGCCAGGCCATCGGCTGCAAGGTGACCCTGCGCGGCGACCGCATGTGGGAGTTCCTCGATCGCCTGCTGGCCACCGCCCTGCCCCGCGTCCGCGACTTCCGCGGCATCTCGCCGAAGAGCTTCGACGGCCGCGGCAACTACACGCTCGGCATCACCGAGCAGCTGATCTTCCCCGAGATCGAGTACGACAAGATCGACCGCACCCGCGGCATGGACATCACGTTCGTGACCAACGCCGGTGCCAACGAGCCGGCCTTCGCGCTGCTTTCGGCGCTGGGCTTCCCGTTCAAGAGCAAGTAAAACGACCGGCGCCTCTCGGCGCTGCGTCGCGTAACCTCGGTATTTAGGCCTGCACGGAAAGGTTGCGGGCCTGGATAATAAGAAAGAAGGACATGCATGGCTAAGAAATCGATGATCGCCAAAGCCAAGCGCGAGCCGAAGTTCTCGACCCGTCAGCATAACCGCTGCACGCGTTGCGGACGTCCCCGCGCCTACTATCGCAAGTTCGGCCTGTGCCGCATTTGCGTGCGTGAGTTGGCTAACAAAGGCGAGCTGCCCGGCGTGACCAAGGCTTCCTGGTAGGAATTCAAGGTACACGCGGGTGTGCCGGCGTTAAAGGCGGAGGCGCTATGGGCGCCGACGAACCGAACGCACGGTTCATCACGGATCAAAGGAGAAACCAAACATGACAATGACCGACCCCATCGCAGACATGCTTACGCGCGTGCGTAACGCCCAGTCTGCCGGCAAGGACACCGTGTCCATGCCGACGAGCAAGAAGCTCGTCGAGATCGTTCGCATCATGGAGCAGGAAGGCTACATCCAGCGCTACGATGTGATCGACGGCGAGCCCTGCGGCACCCTTGAGATCACCCTCAAGTACGGCCCGAAGAAGGCCAAGACCATCCGCGGCATCAAGCGCATCTCCAAGCCGGGTCTGCGCATCTATGCCGGCAAGGACGATCTGCCCCGCGTGCTCGGCGGCCTCGGCACGGCAATCATCTCGACCAGTCGCGGCGTCATGACCGACCGCGATGCCCGCAAAGAGGGCATCGGTGGCGAGGTCATCGCCTATCTGTGGTAGGAAAGGAAGGAATCTTATGTCTCGTATCGGTAAGATGCCTATCGCCGTTCCTGCCGGCGTCGATGTGACCATCGACGGCAACACCGTGACGGTGAAGGGCCCCAAGGGCGAGCTCACCCGCACGTTCCAGCCGTCTATGACCATCACCCGCGACGGCGATGAGATTATCGTCACCCGTCCCGACGACACCCGCGAGTCGAAGGCCTTCCACGGCCTCACCCGCACGCTCATCCACAACATGGTGGAGGGCGTCTCCCAGGGCTTCTCCAAGAAGCTGCAGCTCGTCGGCGTCGGCTATCGTGCGGCTCTGAAGGGCAAGGACCTGGAGATGCAGCTCGGCTTCTCGCACCCGGTGCTGGTGGAGGCCCCCGAGGGCATCACCTTCGAGGTGCCCTCGCAGACCGAGATCATCGTGTCCGGTCCTTCCAAGGAAGCGGTCGGCCAGGTTGCCGCGAACATCCGCAAGTGGCGCAAGCCGGAGCCCTACAAGGGCAAGGGCATTCGCTACGAGGGCGAGCATGTCCGCCGCAAGGCTGGCAAGGCCGGCAAAGACTAAGCCTACGAATAGCTGATTGAAGGGATTAACCTATGAATAAGCAGCAGAAGAAGCAGGCCGGTCTCGCCCGTCGCCATCGTCGCGTCCGCGGCAAGATCTCCGGCACTGCAGCTCGTCCGCGCCTGTGCGTGACGCGCTCTAACAACAACATCTATGCGCAGGTCATCGACGATGTGGCCCACACCACCATCTGCGGCGTGTCCACCCTGGGCCCGGCCTTCAAGGCCACGGGCAAGTCGGGTGCCACCGTGGAGGGCGCAGCCGAGCTCGGCACCATCGTCTCCAAGTTGGCTCAGGAAAATGGCGTGACGGAAGTTGTGTTCGACCGTGGCGGCCACCTGTATCACGGACGCGTCAAGGCTCTCGCCGACGCTGCCCGTGAAGCAGGTTTGAAATTCTAGAAGGAGTTTTAGCTTATGGCTCGTAACAACAACCGCCAGCAGGAGAGCGCTGCTCCCGAGCTTCAGGAGCGCGTCGTCTTCATCAACCGCGTGGCCAAGACCGTCAAGGGCGGTCGTCGTATGCAGCTGACCGCGCTCGTGGTCGTCGGCGACGGCAACGGCCGCGTGGGCGTGGGCATGGGCAAGTCCGCCGAGGTGCCCACCGCCATCAAGAAGGGCGTGGAAGACGCCAAGAAGAACATGTTCACCGTGCCGGTGACCGCCGAGGGAACCGTGCCCCACGAGATCATGGGCGAGTTCGGTGCCGGCCGCGTGCTCATCAAGCCGGCTGTTCCCGGTACCGGCGTGCTGGCCGGTGGCCCGGTCCGCGCCATCATGGAGCTTGCCGGTGTGCAGAACGTGATCACCAAGTCGCTGGGCACGAACAACGCCTTGAACATCGTGAAGGCTGCCGCCGAGGGTCTCAAGAACATGGAGAGCCCGACCGAGGTTGCCGAGCGCCGCGGCATTTCCGTGGCTCACATGTTCGGTGGGAAGGAGAACTAATGGCTGAGGCAAAGAAGACGCTGCGCCTGACCCAGGTGAAGAGCCCCATCGGCCGCAAGCCGAACCAGGGCCGCACCCTGCGCGCACTGGGCCTGCATCACATCGGCGACACGGTGGATCAGGTCGACAACGAGTGCGTTCGCGGCATGATTTTCACGGTGAAGCACCTCATCACCGTCGAGGAGATCTAGTTCGCGGGATACCCCGTAGGGAAAGGGCCATGCCCTTTCCGCTCGAGCGGATGCATCTCGCAAAACGGCAAGGGCATGGCCCTTGCCCTACGAGGGGCCTTCGGCTCAAAACAGAGTGACAATCGGCGTGCCTTTTTCGGGGCACGCCGTTGCCATGATACAAGGAAGTTTGTCGGCGGCGAGCTGCCGACGCCGGCTGGGGAAGAGGAAGTACCTGGTCGGAGAGCGAAAAGGAGATTTACCTACATGGAACTCAAGGATTTGCGCCCGGCTGAGGGCTCGACGAAGAACCGCAAGCGCGTGGGCCGCGGCCCCGCCTCCGGCACCGGCAAGACCGCCGGCCGCGGTATGAACGGCCAGAAGTCCCGCGCCGGTGGCGGCAAGGGCGCCGGCTTCGAGGGTGGCCAGACCCCGCTCGCCCGTCGTCTGCCGAAGCTGCCCGGCTTCCGCAACATCAACCGCGTGGAGTACCTGCCCGTGAACGTGTCTCGCCTCGAGGCCAAGTTCGAGGCCGGCGACGTGGTGGACGGCGAGTCGCTGAAGGCCAAGGGCATCATCAAGCATGCCGACGCCCTCGTGAAGGTGCTCGGCGACGGTGAGCTCACCAAGGCGCTGACTGTGCGTGTCGATAAAGTGTCGGCTACCGCCAAGGCGAAGATCGAGGCGGCCGGAGGAAAGGTCGAAGAGCCTTGCTAAGCTCAATCATTGACGCATTCAAGGTTCCGGAGCTGCGCAAGAAGATCCTCTTCACCCTGGCGATTCTTGCGCTCTACCGCTTCGGTGCCTACGTGCCGGTTCCGGGCATCCCGTTCCACGAGTTTGCCACGGCCTTCCAGGACACGGGCGTGGCCATGACCATGCTCGACCTGTTCACCGGCGGCGCGCTGTCGAACTTCTCGGTGTTCTCGCTCGGCATCATGCCCTACATCACCGCATCCATCATCATGCAGCTGATGCAGGGCGTTATCCCTGCCGTGGGCCGTTGGGCCCGCGAGGGCGATACGGGCCGTCGCAAGATCACCCAGGTGACCCGCTACCTGACGCTGGGCCTCGGCCTCATCAACGCGGTGGGCTACCTGCTGCTGTTCAAGTCGCCGGCCTACGGGGTGCAGTTCTCCACCGAGGTGCCCGAGGCGCTTACGAACATCATCATCGTGTTCACGCTGGTGTGCGGCACCGCCTTCATCATGTGGATGGGCGAGCTCATCACCCAGCGCGGCATCGGCAACGGCATGTCGCTCATCATCTTCGTGTCCATCGTCTCCCGCGTGCCCTCGGCCATCTTCTCGTCGGCCACGCTCACGGGCGATACGGGCACGGGCATTGCGCTCACGCTGGTCATTCTGGCCGTGGTGCTGGTGTGCATCCCGCTCATCATCTTCGTTGAGCGCGCCCAGCGCCGCATCCCGGTGAACTACGCCAAGCGCGTCCAGGGCCGCAAGATGATGGGTGGTCAGTCCACCTACATCCCGCTGAAGGTGAACGCCGCGGGCGTTATCCCGATCATCTTCGCAAGCTGCATCATCTACTTCCCGGCTCAGCTGGCCGCCATCTTCAACGTCGATTGGCTGACCGGCTTCGCCAACCTGTGCTCCACCGGTTGGCTGAACTGGGTGCTTACGGTGCTGCTCATCGTCTTTTTCGCGTACTTCTACACCTCTATGGTGTTCAACCCCGAGGAGACGGCGGACAACATCCGCAAGCAGGGCGGCTTCATCCCCGGCGTGCGCCCGGGTACGGCCACGGTGCAGTACATTAAGAACGTGATCAACCGCGTGACGCTTCCCGGCGGCATCTTCATCGCCGCCATCGCCGTGGTGCCCACCATCATCTTCTACTTCACGAACAACCAGCTCATCCAGGCCTTCGGCGGCACGTCCATCCTCATCATGATCGGCGTTGCGCTGGACACCATGAGCAAGATCGAGAGCCAGCTGAAGATGTACAACTACGAGGGATTCTTCAAGTAAGGAAACCTTCGGGACAGCAATCGTAGGGAAGGGGCCATGCCCCTTCCGCTCAAGCAAGGCGAACGCCGCGGAAGGCGGCAAGGGCAGAGCCGTTGCCCTACGGACCGACTTGGGCGGCAAAGGCATGGCCTTTGCCCTACGGAACGATTGACTATTCGAAAGGGTGTTTGCATGAACATCGTACTTCTGGGAGCGCCGGGTGCTGGCAAGGGCACGCAGGCCGCCAAGCTCGTGGAGGAGTTCAAGACTCCCCACATTTCCACGGGCGATATGCTGCGCGCTGCGGTGGCCGCTGGCACCGAGCTGGGCGTGAAGGCGAAGTCCTACATGGATGCCGGCGATCTGGTGCCCGACGAGGTCATCATCGGCCTGGTTACCGAGCGTCTGGCCGAGCCCGACACCGAGACCGGCTTCATCCTCGACGGCTTCCCGCGCACCTCGGCCCAGGCCGTGGCGCTTGATGCCGAGCTTTCCAAGCTGGGCCGTCCGCTCGATGCGGCGCTGCTCATCGATGTGGACCCCGAGGTTATCGTGGCGCGCCTCACCTCTCGTCGCATGTGCCGTGAGTGCGGCTACATCGGCAGCGCGGCCGACGGCGCCACCTGCCCCAAGTGCGGCGGCGAGATGTACCAGCGCGACGACGACAACGAGGCCACCGTGCGCAACCGCCTCGACGTGTACGAGACCTCCACGAGCCCGCTCATCGACTACTACCGTGGCAGTGAGCTTTTGGTGACCATCGACGGCGATCGCGACCCGAACGTCGTCTACGCCGACGTGAAGGAAGCGCTCAACCTGTAGGATCTTCCCTACGGCGAATCCTGCGCATCAATCCCGCGTTCCCGTCTGGGGAGCGCGGGATTTCTTTATAATGGGGCCATGCCTACTGTTCGCGAGAACATACACTACACCTTCGAGCATTTCATGCTCGTCTACCGCGCGTCCCTTCTGAAGGTGGCGCGGGCCGTGGCCGTTATCGTGGCCATCGCCCTTCTGCTGGAGGCCTTCGTCTTCAATATCGGGTTCTTCGCCACGGCCGGGTACCAAACCATCGACCTGGACGGCCGGCTCAATCTACCTCAGGACGAGGATGGCGCCTACGTGCTCACCGACATGGACCATGTCATAGAGTTCTCGAGCCTGAACACCGAAGTCCACAATGTAATGATCGACTTCGACGAAGCTCAGGCGGCCCAGAACATCGCCGTGAAGATCCAGTTCACCGACTCGGCCCATCAGACCTACTTCGATACCACCGAGTACACTATCGGCGTGCCCGAGGCCTGGGTGTCTACCAAGGTGGTGCCCTCCAAGTTCATCACCCTGCAGACGGCGGGCTTCGTCGAGAACCTCCGCATCGAGGTAGTGGGGGAGGATATCTCCTATCCCATCAAGCTCGACGGCGTGTACCTGAACGCGCACCGCCCCTTCGCCTTCAACGGCGTCCGCTTCGCGGCGGCCCTGGGCATCCTGCTGCTCGTGTACGCCTTCCGCCCGAAATCGGCCATCTACCGCATCCGCATCGTGGAGAACCCGCGCAAGTCGAAGGCGGGCATCATCTTCGCCGTGGCCATTGAGCTGGCCCTGACAACGACGTTTCTGTTCTACGGGTCGAACCTTGTGGGTGTGGCCACCTCGAGCTACAACTATGGTTCCTGGGACGGCTCGTCGCTGGTGAACACCTTCGAGGTGGGCGGCGACAACGCCCAGCAGTACGCCATGCTCGCCGAGGCCATGGCCCACGGGCAGCTGTACCTGGAAGAGGAGCCGCCCCAGTGGCTGCAGGACATGGACGACCCCTACGACAAGGGCGCTCGCGACGAGCTGCAGAAGGAGACCGGCGAGCCCTACCTGTTCGACGTGGCCTACCATGACGGCCGCTACTACGTGTACTTCGGCGTGGTGCCGGTGCTGCTGTTCTACCTGCCCTTCTACCTGGCCACGGGGGCGAGCTTCCCCACGGCCATCGGCGTGCTCGTCATGGCGCTGCTGTTCATCCTAGGCGCCACGGCGCTGCTCGACCGCTTCGCCCGCTACCATTTCCGATCGGTGAGCCTGGGCGTGTACCTGCTGCTGCAAATCCCGCTCGTGTTCTGCTGCGGCATCATGTACCTGGTGAAATTCCCCACGTTCTACTCGCTGCCCATTATGTGCGGGCTGGCGTTTTCCGTGTGGGGGCTCTACTGCTGGATGCGCTCGCGTCTGGCGCAGCGCAAGTGCGGGTGGCTCTTCGCCGGGTCGCTGTGCATGGCGCTCGTGGCCGGGTGCCGCCCGCAGCTGCTGGTGCTGTCGATTCTGGCCTTCCCGCTGTTCTGGCGCACCTACATTACCGAGCGCCGCCTTGCCACGCGCCGCGGCATGGCGGAGTTCGCCTGCTTGGCGGCACCCTACGTGTTGGTGGCGGCGGGTATTATGGCCTACAACTACGCGCGGTTCGGCTCGCTGACCGATTTCGGGGCGAACTACAACCTCACGGTGAACGACATGACCAAGCGCGGCATGAACCTGGGGCGTCTGGCTCCGGCGTTCTTCACCTACTTCCTGCAGCCGCCCTGCATGGCCGGGGTGTTCCCGTTTTTGCAGCCGGCGCCGTTCGACACCACCTACATGGGGCAGACCATCAAAGAGGTTACCTTCGGCGGCATTTTGGCCTGCCTGCCCATCCTGTGGGTGCTCGCGTTCACGCGGCGCATTCTGGCCATGCGATCGCGCCAGGCCGAGACGCGCACCATCTTCGGCATCATCGTGGTGCTGGTGGCCTCGGGCGTGCTGGTGGCCCTCCTTGACGCCGAGCTCGCCGGTATTCTCCAGCGCTACTACGCCGACTTCAGCTTCATGTTCCTGGCCGCCGCGGTGCTTCTGTGCTTCGTTGTGAACGAGCAGCTGGCCGAGCGCGCCGGCGCCCACGACCTTATGCTGAAGGTGCTCATCGTGCTGGTGACGGTGTCGGTGGCTTACAGCGCCCTGCTCTGCCTCGTGCCTGAGACCGGCTGGTACTCGGACGTGTACCCCTGGGCCTACCAGGGCCTCGTCGACTCCGTCCTCTTCTGGAAGTAAGGCCCCCTCCCGCACCGGTCGATGGGGCTTAGATCGGGTCGACGTCTTTCATGGGGGTGGCGCCGAGGAAGTTGAGGCCGGTGGCCGAGATGGGGTCGTAGTCGTCCAGCTGCCCGGGCCACCAGGCGGTGGCCGTCTCGCGGTGGAACAGCGGGTACAGCGGCACCTCGGCGGCGATGATGTCGAAGCACTGGTTCCACAGCCCCTGCTGCTCGTCCTCGCTGGTGCTCGCCCGCGCCTGGGCCAGCAGCTCTGATAGCTCGGCGAAGGCGTCGCTTGCGGCCCAGCGGCTGCGGGCGCGCGTCCACAGGTTGTCGCCGTACCACCAGCTGATGATGAGGTCGGCGTCGTTGCCGAAGCACGACGGGTCTCCCGGCGAGAGTACCACGTCGAAGGGCAGCAGCGTGCCCGGCTCGGGCACCTGGGACAGGTCGGCGAACAGTGCGGTGGTGTCCAGCGGCACCACCTCGGCGGTAACGCCCACCGCCTCCCAGTCGCGCACAATGGCCTCGGAGAGCTCGCTTACCCAGTTGTCGTTCACGCGCAGGGTCAGCGCCAGCTCGTCGACGCCGGCCTCGGCCAGCAACTTGCGCGCCTTCTCGGGGTCGTAGCTGTACACGGTAGAGGCCCGGTGGTAGTGGCGGAAGTAATCGGGCAGAAGCGAGGTGGCCGGGCGGGCGTGGCCGGCCATAACGTCGCCGATGAGCGAGTCGACATCCAGCGCGTAATGGAGCGCCTGGCGAACGCGCACGTCGTCGAAGGGCGGCTTCTCGCAGTTGAACATGAGGAAGGGCAGGTTGAAGCCGGGCACGTATTCCACGGTGGCGCCGGCATCCAGCAGCTCCTGCGCGTGTACCTCGGGGGCCGCTTCCATGCAGATGACCTTCTTGTCGGCCAAGCGCTCGGTGCGCTTGTCGTCGTCGAGGACCACCGTCCATTCCATGCGCGAGCAGGTGGCGGGCCAAGGGCCGGTGTAGTTGCGGTTCGCCGTGAACGCGATGGTGCCGCCGTCGGCTGCCTCGATGCGCTCGTAGCACCACGGCCCCGAGCCGATGGGCTTGGTGGCAAGCTGCTCTTCGGTCAGGCTTGCCGGGAAGATGCGCACAAGGGCGAGCCGCTCCTGCAGCAGGGTGCCCATGGGGGCGATCAGCTTGAAGCGGATGGTGCGCTCATCGCTAGCGGTAACCGAGCCGATGAACGAGAGGAAGGCGCCGTAGAGGTCGTTTTCCATGTTGCGCTCGAAGGCGTTCACCACGTCGAGGGCCGTAAGCGGCAGCCCGTTGGAGAACACGGTCTCCTCGCGCAGGGTCACCTCGTATTCCAACTCGTCAATCTGCAGGGGGAAGTCGGCGGCCAGGCCGCAGACGGCCTTGTAGGTGTGCATGTCCAGCTCGTAGAGCCCTTCGAACACGTGCCAGCCCGCGGCAAGGAACACGCCGGCGCTCGTGCCGATGGGGTTCGCGTCGCCCCCCTCGTAGGCCACGGCCGCCGTCAGGGTGCCGGCCACCCCGCTCTGCTCGGCGATGGGCGCCACGTCGGCCGCGCCGCCTTCGTCCGCGACCGGCTCCGGCTCCAGGGGCTCTTCCACCGAGCACCCCGCCAGCGCCAGCCCCGCCACCGCCGCCCCAGCCACAAAGGCCCGCCGCGTCAAAGGAGTATGTATAAGCTGCATATCTGCTCCTGTCCGTGTGTTTCGCACCATTATAGGGAAACTTCCCCGCCTTGGGGAAAAGCCCCACAGCATCCGCTGCTGGCACCCGTCGACCGACGGGGGAGGGCCAGCGGGCGCGGGATGGTAGGGCGGGGGGAAGTTGACGGTGCGTCATCGGCTATTATCGGTGAGGTATTTCTGTTCGCAGAACAAATCCGACCCGCAACGTCGGAGGCGTCCGTCCCCTCTCTCAGCCTTTCCGCGACAGCACTACCGCGCAAACGCCGAGCCGGGGAAGGGCCCAGCGGCGCGCGGGCCAGCTGCAAAGGAGAGGATGTATGACGAGAGAACTCAAGTCGATGGACGGCAACAACGCCGCGGCGCACGTGTCCTACGCGTTCACCGAGGTTGCCGGCATCTACCCGATCACTCCCTCAAGCCCCATGGCCGACTTTGTCGACATCTGGGCCGCCCAGGGCCGCAAGAATATCTTCGGCACCACGGTGAAGGTGTGCGAGATGCAGTCCGAGGGCGGTGCCGCCGGCGCGGTTCACGGGTCGCTCGCCACCGGCGCGCTCACCACCACCTACACGGCTTCCCAGGGCCTGCTCCTCATGATCCCGAACATGTACAAGATCGCCGCCGAGCAGCTGCCCACCGTCTTCCACGTGTCGGCCCGTACCGTCTCCACCCAGGCGCTGAACATCTTCGGCGACCATTCCGACGTCATGGCCTGCCGTCAGACCGGCTTCGCCATGCTGGCCGAGTCCAACGTGCAGGAAGTCATGGACCTGTCCGCCGTGGCGCATCTGGCCGCCATCAAGGGCCGCGTTCCCTTCCTGAACTTCTTCGACGGCTTCCGCACCTCCCACGAGATCCAGAAGATCCAGGTGTGGGACTACGACGACTTGGCCGAGATGTGCGACATGGACGCCGTCCGCGCCTTCCGCGAGCATTCGCTGAACCCGGAGCGCCCGGCCATGCGCGGCTCCCATGAGAACGGCGACATCTTCTTCCAGCACCGCGAGTCCTGCAACCCCATCTACGACGCGCTGCCGGCCGTGGTCGAGGAGTACATGCAGAAGGTGAACGACAAGCTGGGCACCAACTACCAGCTGTTCAACTACTACGGCGCCGAGGATGCCGACCGCGTCATCGTGGCCATGGGGTCGGTGTGCGACGTGGCCGAGGAGGTCATCGACTACCTGAACGCCCACGGCGAGAAGGTGGGCCTCGTGAAGGTGCGCCTGTACCGCCCGTTCGTGACAAGCAAGTTCGTGGAGGCGCTCCCGGCCACCGTGAAGAAGATCGCCGTGCTCGACCGTACCAAGGAGCCCGGCTCCATCGGCGAGCCGCTGTACATGGATGTGGTGAACGCCCTTTCCGTGGAAGGCCGCGAGGGCATCACGGTCACCGGCGGCCGCTACGGCCTGGGTTCCAAGGACACCCCGCCGTCCTCGCTGTTTGCCGTGTACGCCGAGCTCGCGCTTGACGCGCCGCGCCGCCAGTTCACCATCGGCATCGTCGACGACGTGACGGGCCTGTCGCTGCCTGAAGAGCCCGCCCCCAACACCGCCGCCCCCGGCACCATCGAATGCAAGTTCTGGGGCCTCGGCGGCGACGGCACCGTGGGCGCGAACAAGAACTCCATCAAGATCATCGGCGACCACACCGACAAGTTCGTGCAGGCCTACTTCCAGTACGACTCGAAGAAGACCGGCGGCGTGACCATCTCGCACCTGCGCTTCGGCGACGCGCCCATCCGCAGCCCCTACTACGTGAACAAGGCCGACTTCGTGGCCTGCCACAACCCCTCCTACATCACCAAGGACTTCCCCATCGTGCGCGATGTGAAGCCCGGCGGCTCCTTCCTCATCAACTGCCAGTGGACGCCCGAGGAGCTTGAGGAGCACCTGTCGGCCGAGGCCAAGCGCTACATCGCCGATAACGGCATCAATCTCTACCTCATCAACGCCATCGACCTGGCCATCGAAATCGGCATGGGCAAGCGCACCAACACCATCCTGCAGTCGGCCTTCTTCACCCTGGCGAAGGTCATGCCGCAGGAAGAGGCCATCCAGTACATGAAGGACGCGGCCACGAAGTCCTACGCCAAGAAGGGCCAGGACATCGTGGACATGAACCACAAGGCCATCGATGCCGGCGCCACCGCCTTCGTGAAGGTGGACGTGCCCGAGGCCTGGAAGAGCGCCGCGGCCGCGCCGAAGGCCTCCGAGCTTACCGGCCGCCCCGAGACCGTGGCCCTCGTGGAGAACGTCATGCTGCCCGTGGGCCGCATGGATGGCGATTCGCTGCCCGTGTCCGCCTTCGTCGGCTACGAGGACGGCCAGTTCCCGCTGGGCGCCTCGGCCTACGAGAAGCGCGGCGTGGCCGTGTCGGTGCCCGAGTGGAACCCGGATACCTGCATCGAGTGCAACCAGTGCGCGTTCGTGTGTCCGCACGCCACCATCCGTCCCTTCGCGCTGACCGACGCCGAACTGGCTGCCGCGCCGGCGAACATCAAGACCATCCCCATGAAGGGCAAGGTCTGCGCCGACACCCACTACGCGCTGGCGGTTTCCCCGCTCGACTGCATGGGCTGCGGCCTGTGCGCCATCCAGTGCCCCACCGACTCGCTGACCATGATGCCCATCGCCGACGAGCTGAACGAGCAGCCGGTGTTCAACTACTGCGTGAACGAGGTGTCCCGCAAGGAGGAACTCGAGGGCACGTCGGTGAAGGCGAGCCAGTTCAAGCGCCCGCTGCTGGAGTTCTCCGGCTCCTGCGCTGGCTGCGCTCAGACCTCCTACGCGCGCCTGGTGACCCAGCTGTTCGGCGACCGCATGTACATCGCCAACGCCACGGGCTGCAGCTCCATCTGGGGCGGTCCTGCGGCCACGAGCCCGTACACGGTGAACGCCGACGGCCACGGCCCGGCGTGGTCCAACTCGCTGTTCGAGGACAACGCCGAGCACGGTATGGGCATGCTTCTGGGCTACGAGGCCGTGCAGGACAAGGTCGTGGTCGACTCCGAGGCACTCATCGAGTGCGGCGGCGCGGCTGGCGAACTGGCCGACGCTGCGAAGGCGTGGCTTGAGGCCCGCACCGACGCCGAGGCCTCCAAGAAGGCGGCCGCGGCCTACGTGGCGGCCCTCGAGGCGGCGGCTGCCGGCACGGGCGATGTGGCCGAGCTGGCGGCGGGCATCCTCGCCAACAAGGAGTACCTGACCAAGAAGTCGGTGTGGATCTTCGGCGGCGACGGCTGGGCCTACGACATCGGCTACGGTGGACTGGACCACGTGCTCGCCTCCGGCAAGGACGTGAACATCTTCGTCTTCGACACCGAGGTGTACTCCAACACCGGCGGCCAGGCCTCGAAGGCTTCGAACCTCGGCCAGGTGGCGCAGTTCGCCGCCGCCGGCAAGGATGTGAAGAAGAAGAGCCTGTCGGAAATCGCCATGACCTACGGCTACGTGTACGTGGCCCAGGTGGCCATGGGCGCCAACCTCAACCAGACCATCAAGGCCATCACCGAGGCCGAGGCCTATCCGGGCCCCTCGCTCATCATCGGCTACAGCCCCTGCGAGATGCACTCCATCAAGGGCGGCATGACCAACTGCCAGACCGAGATGAAGAAGGCCGTGGACTGCGGCTACTGGAACCTGCTGCGCTTCAACCCCGAGGGTGCCCCGGGCAAGAAGCTCATCATCGACTCCAAGGAGCCGATCGAGGGCGAGTACCAGAACTTCCTCATGAACGAGGCCCGCTACAGCCGTCTGACCCGCGAGTTCCCCGAGCGCGCCGGCGAGCTGTTCGCCGAGAACGAGCAGGCCGCCATGGACCGCTACGCGCACCTCGAGAAGCTGAAGGACCTCTACGCCGCCGAGTAAAGCGCCGCAAGAGACCGCTGAACTCTCACAAGAAAAGCCGACCCCCACGGGTCGGCTTTTCTTTCATCTCCGGAAGAGTCCGGAGCCGATCCGTAGGGCAAGGGCCATGCCCTTGCCGCTCAATCATCACCAATCCGTTTCTGCGTTAGACGCAAATCCGCCCAAATTCTTTCTGCGTTAGACACACTTTAAGTGAAAATCCTTCTGCGTTAGACACATATTCCCTCGAATTCTTTCTGCGTTAGAAGCAAACGCCTGATGGGAGCCTAGGCGTAGTGATCCTTGCAGGAGAGGATGCAAATGGCATCGTCGGAGAACGTGTAGACGAGCCGATTGGCGGCATCGATGCGGCGCGACCAGCAGCCGGTGAGGCCAAACTTCAGCGGCTCGGGCTTGCCGATGCCCTCGAAGGGAGAACGCTCGATGTCGCGAATGAGCTGGTTGATGCGCTTGAGTGTTTTCCTGTCCTGGGTCTGCCAGTATAGGTAGTCGTCCCATGCGTCGTCGGTGAAGACCTTACGCATCGATGAGCTCCCGGTCGCTGGCCTTGCCTGCCGCAAGCTGATCGAGTCCGCGGAGCACCTTGTCGTGCAGGTAGGGGTTCTCGTAGATGCGGATAGTCTCCATGAGGGCATCGTAGTCCCGCGCGTTCATAACGACGACGTTTTCGGAATCGTCCTGGTTGGCGACGAGCAGCGACTCCGCATCGTCGCGGCACCGCCGCAGTTCCGATTTCAAATCTTTCCGAAAGGCACTGTAGGTAACGGTACGCATAATGGCTCCTATACTTGTACAAAAACTTGTACAAGTATAGGAGCCGATGAGTGATTAGTCAAGAGGCGCTGGAAGCGGCTGGGCGTTCTTGGCAGGTTCCTAAGCTGCGGCGCTTTCGAGTTCTAAGTCGGCAGCGGGGGACTCGAGTGTGCTCGCGGCGCGATCGGCGAAGGCCTTGCGCAGGCGGAGTACCACGTAGGCGCCTACGACGATGCTGTACACGGCGATGCTCACCACGGCCACCTGGTTGCCGGCCAGCGCGCTCGGCATGAGCAGCAGCGCTAGATGCACGTAGGTCAGCAGGTAGAAGGGGTAGGCGAAGCGCTGGATGCGCTTCCAGGCGGCGCCGGTCATACCATGGCGAACCACCTGGAACGAGGTGATGCCCAGCACCACCATGAGCGCCGTGATAATGGCGGCCAGCCCCAAGGCGAAGGCAAGGTTGCCCGTGAACCCGCTGGCCAGGCGCGAGAGATACGAGGCCCCGTAGAACACGATATGGCCCACGGCGAAGATGCAGGCCAGAATAGAGAGCTGCCGGCGGATGGGCATCAGGCGCGAGCGCAGGGGCGACTTGTCGTTCAGCACGCCGACGAACATGACAATGGTGAACAGCAGAAACGCAAGGGCGCACCGCTGCATGAGCGGCTGAAAGTAGCTCCATACCTCGCCGCGAACGCCGGCCTGCATGCCCCACAGATACACGCCCACCAGCACCACGGCTCCCACGTAAAACGGCACCGGGTGCTTCTTCAGCGGCTTGGCGCACGCCACTACCAGCACCAACGAAACCAGCAACGCCACAATGAATCTCATAGTTCCTCCTCTAGTCGGCGCAGGCCTTCTTGCGTTCTCCCTCAAGCGCCACACTAACATATGACACATAGTTTCTCAACCCAAGATTGGGCACAAGCGCAGGCGGAGTGAAAAGCAACGAGGTCGCCAAAGGTTGCGCCGACCTCGGCAAACTAAGGAAAAAACTGAGATTTAACGGGGATAACTTGGAGACTGAGTTAGGGTTAGATAACTCGCTGGTTGTCAAGTACTATTCTCAAGATAGATAGTCTACCCTGCCTGGCTCCATTGACTGTCACAGGGCGGCATGATAGTATGGGCGCCGTAGCCGTCATAGATAAATAGGACGGTTGCACCTATGCATGGGTCGTAACGGAGAAGGGGGAGGCGACCTGACGGGAGCTTTCCCGATGCGATCAGAGAGGGAGGGTCAATTATGGCAACACCATTGACTCGACGCCGCTTCGTCCAGTGGGGCACCGCGGCAGCAGGGGCCACCGCGCTCGTGGGCTTCACGGGCTGCGCCGCGCAATCGGGCGGCGATGGTGCCGACGAGCCGCTTGCCAGCACCGCCGAGGAGACGGGCACATGGATGACGGGCGCCTGCATGAACAACTGCAGCTGCGGATCGTCGCGCTGCCTTTTGAAGGTGTACGTGGAAGACGGCGTGCCGCTGAAAATCCGCACCGACGAGGAAGACGAGGATTCCATCGAGGTGCCCCAGCGCCGTGCCTGCCCGCGTGGTCGCGCGCAGATCAGCAACATGACGTCGCCGGCGCGCATCAAGTACCCCATGAAGCGCAAGGGCTGGAGCCCCGAGGCTCCCAACGGCGAGATGCGCGGCCGCGACGAGTGGGAGCGCATCAGCTGGGACGAGGCCCTCGACATCATTGCCGAGCAAATGCAGAAGGCCTATGACACCTGGGGCCCGCGCTCTATCCTGTGCGCTGGCTACGACGACATCGGCGACACCTACTTCGACCAGGTGGTCTGCCTGCTGAACGCCAAGGGCGGCGCCGTGCACCACGACATGGGTACCGTGTCTTTGGGCTCCTGGCCGCTGCCGGAGCTGTTCATGACCGGCGGTATGCTGGATGCCGCCGACTCGCTCGCCATCACGGAAAGCCAGCTGCACTTCCACTTCGGCAACAACTGGATGGCCAACAAGGGCGGCAATACCGCCTACCAGCTGAACAACGCCCGCGAGAAGGGCGGCAAGGTCATCATCGTGGAGCCCTGGTTGAACCAGACGGCCCAGGCCGTGGCCGATGAGTGGGTGCCCATCATCCCCGGCACCGACACTGCCTTCTGCATCGGCATGGCCTACCACATGATCGAGAACAACCTGCAGAACCAGGCGTTCCTCGATAAGTACTGTGTCGGCTTCGATGCCGAGCATATGCCCGAGGGCGCGCCGGTGGAGGACAACTTCAAGGACTACGTCCTGGGCACCTACGACAACGAGCCCAAGACGCCGGAATGGGCCGAGGCCATCTGCGGCGTTCCGGCGGCCGACATTCGCCGCCTGGCCGAGGAGATTGCCTCCACGGAGAAGGTGAACTTCTTCGCCGGCCAGTCCACCACGAAGATTCCCGCCGGCGAGATGTTCGCCCAGGCCTTCTACACGCTGGCCATGATGCACGGCGACCTGGGAACTCCGGGCAACTACGCCTCGTGGATCGGCCTGCACGAGGGCATGTCGGCCTCGCCGTACTGCATGGCGGGCGACTCCTCCAACGGCGCCGGCCTGAACCCGGTTAACCCGCTCACGCCGCCGGCGGTCATGTCGACGCCGAACTGGGCCGAGATCGAGGATCCCACCTCGTGGGAGAAGATCGACCATTCCGAGTGCTGGCAGTCCATTCTGGACGGCGCCTACGGCCGCGATGTGTGGCCCGGGGGCAAGAAGCCCATCGACATCCACGTCATCTACTCCGGCGCCTACCAGAACTCGCTGAACTCGCTGCCGAACGCCAATGCGGGCATCGAGGTGTTCCGCAAGGTCGACTTCGTCTGGGGCGCCAACCCCTTCTTCGACCCGTCGCGCCAGTACTGCGATGTGGTGCTGCCGGTGGCCACCTGGTGGGAGAAGGCCGAGATTGCCTGGATGAACAACTCCGACACGGTCTACTGGGCCGACCGCATCATGGAGCCGCTCTTCGAGAGCAAGCCCGAGAGCTACATCGCCGAGGAGCTGGCGAAGCGCTTGGGCGTGGAGCCTTCGGCGGTGAACACCATGAGCGACGCCGAGCGCACTTACAGCTCGCTGGCCGGGGCCGTGTACATGACCGACCATGCCACCATGGGCTATGCGCCCCTGCTCACCATCACCCAGGACGACATCGACGAGCTGGGTGTGGAAGGCGCGCCCCAGGAGGGCCTCATGACCGTGGCCGAGTTCAAGGAGAAGGGCTTCTTCAAGATTCCCCGCTCCTTCGGCGACAAGCTGACCCACTATCCCTACGAGGCGTTCTACGCCGACCCGGAGGCCAACCCACTGGCTACCTCCACGGGCAAGTTCGAGATCTACTGCCCCTCGCTTTCCGGCTACGTGAACTCCGTGGGCTTCTCCACGATCTCGCCCATCGCGAAGTGGCAGATCGGCGACCCCGAGCAGGGAGCCGGCACCCAGACCGACGAGTTCCCGCTGCTGCTGTGGACGCCGCATTCCCTGCGTCGCGCCCATACGGTGAACGACAACGTCACCTCGCTGCGTGAGGCGTTCCCCCAGGAGTGCTTCATGTCCACGGTGGACGCCGAGGCCCGCGGCATTAAGACGGGCGACCTCGTGCTGATGACGAGCCCCTACGGCCAGGTGCTGCGCCCGGCCAAGGTGCTGCCCACCATCGTCCCCGGTGCCGTGGCGCTGCAGGACGGCGCGTGGCTGCGCATCGACGAGGAGACCGGCATCGACTTGGGCGGCGACCCGAATATCCTGCAGGCGCCGAAGTCCTCGGGCGAGGCTTCCCAGTCCTGGACTGGCACGCTTTTGCAGGTAGAGAAGTACAACGGGCCGCTTACGCTGGATCCCGACAAGAACACGCCCCTCGTCATGCCCGTGGGCGTCGAGGAATAGGGGAGGTGCGCCATGACTCAATACGCATTCCATTTCGACTCCGGCAAGTGCACCGGCTGCAAGACCTGCCAGGTTGCCTGCAAGGAGACCTACAAGCTGCCGACGAACAACCTGTACCGCAAGGTGCTGAACTACCAGGGCGGCGCCTGGAAGCCCACCGAGGCCGGCCACTACGTGCCCGACGGCGTGTTCGGCTACTTCGTGTCGCTGGCCTGCAACCACTGCACCAACCCGGCCTGCGTGGCCAACTGCCCGACCGGGGCCATGCAGAAGGACGAGGAGACCGGCATCGTCTGGACCGATCACGACGTGTGCATCGGCTGCAAGACCTGTCAGACCGCCTGCCCCTATGACGCCCCCACCTTCGGTGAGGAAGAGGGCTACATGATGAAGTGCGACATGTGCAAGGACGAGATCGCCAAGGGAGGCAAGCCCATCTGCGTGACCGGCTGCCCCATGCGCGCCCTCGACTTCGGCACCCGCGAGGATATGATCGCCGCCTACGGCGAAGGCGATGTGGAGGTGGAGCCCCTGCCGAAGGACACCACGGAGGCCAACCTCATCCTGACGCCCCATCGCGATGCGCAGAAATCTGGCTCCGGCACCGGCTCGCTGGTGAATCTGGAGGAGGAGCTCTAAGACTCCGGCAATCAACGGCGCCGGGCGGGAACTTATTCTCCCTCCCATCCCGCTCGGCGCCCCGTTCGACTAAGGATGTGGCTATGGGCACGTCATTCTCCCCCGAGGAGCTTGCGGGCGCCGAGGCATGCTTCGCCGCTGCCTGGGGCCTTTTGTATGAAGAGCCGACAGCGGCGGCTGTGGCGGAGCAGGTGGCGGACGATTTGTTCGCGTCGGCGCCGTTTGCTGCCGACGAGCCGGTATCCAAAGAGGGTCTGGCCCTCATGGCGGCCTGGTGTGCCGAGGCCCGTGCCGAGTATCGGGAATCGGGTGCGGAAGCGCCCTGCGACGCGGTGTCCTTGGCTGCTTCTCCGCTGTTCGGCGAGCGCGTGGGAGCGCTGAAGCGCGAATGGCTGAGGCTCTTCGCTGGTGTGGGAACGCCTGAGGCGTCCTGTCTCGAGTCGTTCTATGTGGAGCCCAACCGCCATATGTTCGGCAAGAACACGCTCGCGGTGCGCGAGGTCTATCGGACTCACGGGCTGCAGGTAGAGAAGCTGCATAGCGAGCCCGACGATCACCTGGGGCTTATGCTGGGGTTTGTCTCTCATCTCATCGGGGAAGAGCTCGACGCTTTGGAGGCGGCCGACAGTGCCACGGCAGCCCAGGCTGCTGCCGACCAAGAGGCGTTCCTTGTCGAGCATATGCTGCCATGGCTTCCCGCCTGGCGCTTCCTGGTTGAAGAGCATGCCGTTAGCGACTATTATCGGGGACTCGGAGACTTCGTGTTCGGGCTCATCTCCTGCTACGCCGAGCGCTTCGACATCGTCTACGATGCGGAAGGGCAGCGGTTCAAGCAAGTCCGGTAGCCTGAAGCGCCATCGCGTGGTTTCCGCGGCCCCGAGGATTTGGCGGAGACGGCCGCGGTGCCGTATGGCTTAATCCGATGTTGGGAGATCGGCCGATGCTGGGAACGTTCGTCATACTCTACCTTTTTCTGGGCGGCGTCGGAGCGGCCGTGCTGGGGACGACCTGCGCCTGGTCGCTGCTGTTCTTCCGCACCCGCAGCCGCACTGCCGAGCAGACCCGCGCCTTCGCGGCCGCACGCCGCCTGCTCTTCCGCATCAGCCTTATCGTTCTTGTAGCGGCGGCTCTCTGCCTGCTTTTAGATCTCGGCCGGCCAGAGAAGGCCTTCCTTCTCTTCACCCGTCCGACGCCCTCGTACCTGACGGTGGGCTCGTTCGTGCTTGCGGGCTGTCTGGCTGTCGCCGGATTCTTAGTCGTCGCAAGCGCTACATCCGGTTCGCACCGCCCGGGCCCTTTCATTCGCTCGGTAGAGGTTTTCTGTCTTCCCCTCACGCTTGCCCTTATGCTCTACACAGGACTTTATCTGGCATGGCTTCAGGCGGTGCCGCTTTGGGACAACCCGTTCCTTCCCTGGCTGTTGGCGGCCTCGTCGCTGTCGTCGGGCCTTTCCGTCGTGCTGGTGGCGGTTCCCTTCGTGCTCGACTGGAGGCTGATCGCCGGTTGGACGGGCGTCCTCCATCGTGTTCACGGCTGGGTGCTGCTGCTCGTGGCGCTGCTGTTCGCGGGCTTTCTGGCGGCTGCCGCCGCAAACCCCTTCGCGCTCCCGTCGCTTGCGGCCCTCGTCGCGCCTGAGGCGGGCGGCCTGTGGCTCTGGATCGGCTTTGTCGGGGCCGGCGTCGCGCTTCCCCTTGCCGCCGAGGGGTTCGCCTCGCGTCTGCCTGCCCCGGTGACCCTCATGGGCGCCGAGCTGCTCTGCGTGGCCGGTGGGCTGATTCTGCGGTTCTGCCTGGTGATGTCCGGCAGCCACTGACGGGGTGCTAAAATGGGCCGACAACACGACGCTAGGAGGTGACATGGCCTTATTCGAGATAGACGAGTCCAGCGGACTGCCCGTGTGGGTGCAGCTGCGCAACCGTTTCGTGTACCTCATCAAGACCGGTCACTACCAGCCTGGCGACCAGCTGCCCAGCGTGCGCTCGCTTGCTGCCGAGGCCGCCATCAACTACAACACCGTGAGCAAGGTGTACGTGAATTTGGAAAGCGACGGCTATGTGGAGTCGGTGCGCGGGCGCGGCGTGTTCGTGCGCGACATCGGCACCGAGCGCGATGACGTGCGCTCCGTCGCCGATACGGAAATCGAGGGCTGCATCCGCCGCTGCCTGTCGCTGGGCATGACCATCGACGAGGTCACCCTGCGCATGATGGATGTGGCCCACCGGCTGAAAGCCGAGAAAAGCTGAGGTTCTCGTTAAGAAGCGAGGTTTCCCATGAAGAACCGCATTCCCCGCGCCGAGCGCGAAACGCCGCGCGCCGGGCGCCTATCCACCATCGAGAAGTACAACTCCACTGTCGATCGCCGTACGGCCCAAAACGGCCCGCTCGTGTTCTCCGCTTTCATCGCCGTGGTCGTGTTCGGCTGCGTGCTGGCTGCAGGGTTCGCCATCGCGGGCACTTTCGACGTGTGGTGGCTTCTGGGCGCCTTCGCCGCAGCTTGGCTCGCCACCATGGCGGCGCACATCGCCATGCAGTGGGAGAAGGTGGTCATCTTCCGCTTCGGCAAGTTTAACCGCGTGGCGGGGCCGGGGCTGTACTTCACCATTCCCTTCATCGAGCAGACGGCCTTGAAGGCCGACCAGCGCATTATGGTGACCGGTTTCGGCGCCGAGGAGACGCTCACGAGCGACCTGGTGCCTATTAATGTGGACGCGGTGCTGTTCTGGATGGTGTGGGATGCGAAGAAGGCGTGCCTTGAGGTGGAGAACTACTACAACTCTGTGTCGCTGGCGGCACAGACGGCTCTGCGCGACGCCATCGGCCGTGCCAGCGTGTCGGAGGTGGCTATCCGCCGCAACCAGCTGGACCAGGAGCTGCAGGAGGTTATCGAGGAGCGCACGAGCGTGTGGGGCATTACCGTCATGTCTGTGGAAATCCGCGACATCGTCATTCCCCAGGAACTGCAGGAGGCCATGTCCGCCGAGGCCCAGGCCGAGCGCGAGAAGAACGCCCGCATGGTGCTGGCCGAGGTGGAGAAGGATATCTCGGCCATGCTCGTGGATGCCGCCAACGTCTACGAGGAGAACGAGCTGGCCGTGCGCCTGCGCACCATGCACCTGCTCTACGAGTCGGTGAAGGGGTCCGGGGGCACCGTGGTCATTCCCAGCGCCTATTCCGAGGGCTTCTCCGATGCGGCGCTCGACAAGGCCATCGACGGCCTGAAATCGGGGAAGTAGGGAACGCTGCCGCGTCTACCTGAAGTACTGGTCGTGCCAGAGGAGGAAGCAGTAGCAGGCCCAGAGCTTCTTCATGTTGCGGGCGCGGCCCGCTTGGTGGTCGGCGAGGAGCTGGTCCAGGCGGGCGACATCGAAGTAGCGGCGCGCTGTCTCGCTGTGGAAGACTTCGCGCAGTTCGGCGGCCCAGCGGTCGCGCTTGAGCCAGGAGGCCAGCGGGGTGAGGAACCCCTTCTTCGGCATGGCGGCGGTGCGCGGCGGCAGCGTGCGGGCTGCGGCGGCGCGCAGGGCGACCTTCGTTTCGCGGCGGCTCACGCGCTGGCCGGTGGGCAGGCGGCTGGCGATGGCGAACATCTCGCGGTCGAGGAACGGCACGCGCAGCTCGAGCGAGGCGGCCATGGACATCTTGTCCGCCTTCAGCAGAATGTCCTGCTGCATCCAAAGGAGAATGTCGAGGGTCTGCATGGCGGTCACCTCGTCGGGGGCGCCTCCCAGCACTTCCCCGACGAGGTCGCGCCCGAGAGCCCAGGGCGGCAGCGGGGTGCTGGCCTGGGCATCGGCGGAGCTGGTGCCACCCAGGTCGGGGTGCAGCAACTCGTTCGCTTCCGCGAAGGTGAAGTTGTATTCCCAGCGCAGGTAGCGGCGGGCGAAGGGCTCGGCGCCGCGCATGAGGTAGCGGCGCCCGTGAGTGCCTTCGGGCAAGTGGGAGGCCGCTCGCGCCGCCGCTCGGCGCAGGGGCGCGGGCACGGCTCCGTAGGGCTCGAAGGCGAGGCATTCCTGGTAGTACGGGTAGCCGCCGAACAGCTCGTCGGCTCCCTCGCCGGACATGACCACCTTCACGTCTTCCGCCGCCATATGGCACAGATGGTACAGCGGCACGGCCGAGGGGTTGGGCAACGGCTCGTCCATGGCGTACTGCACCGCGGGCACCGAGGCGAAGAACGTGCGGTCGTCGATGACGCGCTGGCGGTTGCGCAGCCCCGTCGCTTTGGCGAAGTCGGCTGCGGCGGCCAGTTCCGAATAGGCCTCCTCTCCCCAGCCCACCGTGAAGGTGCGCGCGTCCATGATGCGGGCGGCCTCGTGGGCCACCAGGCTCGAGTCCACCCCGGCCGAGAGGAAGCAGCCCACTTCCACATCGGCCACAGCGTGGGTCGCCACCGAATCGCGCAGGGTATCGGCGATGAGGGCGGCGTTACGGTCGAGGCTGCCTCGGGGCGCCTTCCCGGCATCGGTGAAGCGCGGGAAGAACCAGCGCTGGCGCTCAAGCACTCCGTCGCGCCAGCGCATCCAGTGGCCGGCCGGCAGCTTGCGCACGCCCTCGAACAGCGTCTCGTCGTCGGGCTGGTACTCCATGCAGAGGTAGGTGGCCAGGCGCCCCTCGTTCAACCGTCGTTGGAACCGCGGGTGGGGGAGGAGCCCCTTGATCTCCGAGCCGAACAGCAGCCGGCGCCCCTCGGCGGTGTAGTAGAGCGGCTTGATGCCGAAGGCGTCGCGGGCGCAGAAAAGCTCGCCGGTTGCGCGGTTGTACAGAGCGAAGGCGAACATGCCGCGAAGTTGGTCCAGGAGCTTCGGCCCCCACTGCTCCCAGCCGTGAACCAGCACCTCGCCATCGCCCTCCGTCGAGAACACGTGCCCGGCGGCCGTAAGGCGGCGGCGCAGCTCGCGGTAGTTGTATATCTCGCCGTTGAACACGAGCACGAGGCTGCCGTCCTCGTTGAGAAGCGGCTGGTTCGCGCCCTCCAGGTCGATGATGGCCAGCCGGCGGAAGCCAAGGGCGCAGCGGCCGTCGTCGAAAAGGCCCTCGGCATCGGGCCCGCGGTGGGCAATGGCGGCCGCCATCGCCTGCAGCACGGACAGACGGTCGTAGCCGCGCTCCTCGTCGACAAACCCTACGAAACCGCACATGGCTCTTCTCTCCTTCGATGCCCCGTACGCTCGATGACGGCGTCGGCCAGCACGTCCAGGGCATCGACGACGGGTATGGTTGTCGCTGTGCGGGTCGCCTGGCCGAAGGCGAGGGAGAGCTCGGTACAGGCGAGCACCGCGGCGTCGCAGCCGAGGGCCTCCAGGGAGGCCGTCAGCCTTTCAAGAGTCGCTGGATCGACCGCGCGCCCGGCCTTCACCTCGTCGAAGATGATGCGGCTGACCTCGTGCTGGGTGGCGGGGCCCGGGTAAGCGCATTCCAACCCGGCGCGCTCCGCCTCGGCGGCGTACACTCTGCTGGCGACCGTGCCCAGCGTGCCCAGCACCCCCAGGCGGCGCACTCCCAGCGCCCGCGCCCGCTCGACGGTCTCGCGCACCATGTGCACCACGGGCACGGGCACCTGGCGCTGCAGCTCGTCGAAGAAGCTGTGGGCCGTGTTGCAGGGCAGCGCCAGAAGATCGCACCCGCAGGCGGCAAGCAGCTGCCCATCCTCAACCAGGGCGTCTAGGGGCGAGCGCGCGCTGCGACCCAGCAGGAAGTCGGTGCGGTCGGGAATGGCCGTGTCGTTGAAGGCGAGGGTGCGAATGTGCTCCTGGTCGCAACGGGCCTCGGTGCGGGCGACGAGCCGCTGCAGGAAGTAGGCCGTGGCTCCCGGCCCGGCACCGCCCAGCACGCCGACGAGCCGCGCCGTCACAGCGCCGCTCCCAGCACCGCATCAGCGCCCCACGATGGCGACGCGCCGGGGGCCGCGTGGGCCGGGCACCGCGCCTTCTTAAGGTAGGGCCGCAGTGCGCGCCACTGCTTAATAGCAAACCAGTAGGGGTACAGCTTGCGCCGCAGCCGCCGCTCGGCGCTGTAGGCCAGCGGGTCGGCGTCGCAACCGAACTCGTACAGGTCGCGCACCTCGGCCCGCAGGGACTCCTCGTGGATGGCGGCCAGCACCGTCGGCTTCGGCGCTACGGCGTACAGGCTCTCGCGCCCGCGGGCCACGGTGCACGGGCCGGCGAAGGAGCGCTGCTGCACGAGGTCTTCCACAAGCCATTTCGCCACGTTGTGCCCGGCGGCGGTGACGTAAAAGTTGCTGCGCCCCAGCCGCGTGTTTATCTCGAGGAAGCGGTGGCTGCCGTCGCGCGGGTCCACCTTGATGTCGAAGTTGGCGAAGCCGGTGTAGCCCACCGCCTCGAGCAGGCGGGTGGCCTCGGCGACCACCGTCTCGTCGGTGCGGCTCACGATGGCCAGCGGGTTGCCCACGCCGAAGGGCCGCGGGTCTTCCAGCAGCGTCTGTCCGAACGCGGCGAAGCGCACGCGGCCAGTGCGGTCGGAGTAGGTAGTGAGGATGCGCATGGTGGTGTCGTTGCCCGGAATGCGCTCCTGTACGAGGAACGCGCCGTCGTAGGTGCTCCCCCGCACGGCGTTCAGCACCCGTTCCAGCTCGACGCGGTTGTCGCAGAAGAACACTTTTCGCTTCTCGGGGAAGTCGGCGTAATGGTAGGCCGCCGAGGAAGCGGGCTTGGCCACCACGGGGAAGTCGAAGGGAAGCGCCAGAGCCGACGGATCGTCGGCGGTGCGATAGACGACCGTGTGCGGCACGGGCACGCCGACTTCGGCACACAGAGCGTAGAAGCTGTCCTTCAGCACGAGCTTGTTCAGCAGGCCCTCGTCGATGTAGGGGATGAGGTAGGCGCCTTCCAGGTCGCCCCGCATCTCCACGATCATGCGCACGTACCAATCGCCGCAGGCGAGCAGCAGCAGGGGACGGTGCCCGTGGGTTTCGGCGATGTCGAGCAAAGTGGCGCGCAGGGTTTCGCGATCCTCGATGCCTGGCACCACCTGGTTCACAAGAATGGTGGAATCGCCGCACAGGTGCGAGGAGCGCTGGCTCACGACGAGCGAGACTACGCCGTACTCCTCGTGAAAGGCCCGCGCCAGGCTGTAGGCGCCAATGTCGCCGCCCAGAATAACCGGCAGAAACTCGCTCGTTGTGTCCATAACGCTCATCTCCCGAGGGCTCGTGGGGAATTTCTCTCGGGAACGATGATAGAAAAAGCCCCCTTTACGCTTCCCATAGCATTTGCTTAAGAAAAGGTAAGGAGGGCTAAATAAACGTAAGGCGAAAAGCGTAACGCAACGAAGAAAGACCAGGTGAAACGCCCTTACTCTTCCAGCAGCTGCTCCAAGGCCGCCAGCTTCACGCAGCAGCAGAACACCTCCATGGCGGCTTCCAGCTCCTCGAGCGGCGGAAGCGAGGGGGCGATGCGGATGTTGGCGTCGGCGGGGTCGTTGCCGTAGGGCCAGGTGGCGCCGGCACCGGTCATGACCACGCCAGCCTCCTTCGCCAAGGCCACGATGCGCTCGGCGGTACCCGCGGGTCCGTCGAAGCTGACGAAGTAGCCGCCGCGGGGGTTCGTCCACGTGGCGATGTCGGCCTCGCCTAGTTCATCGTCCAGGCAACGCACCACCAGATCGAATCTCGGCTTCATAAGCTCGCCATGGCGCGCCATGTGGGCGGCGATGCCCCGGCCCTCGTCGAGGAAGCGGGCGTGGCGCAGCTGGTTCAGCTTGTCGTGGCCGATGGCCTGGGCGTTCATATGCCGCTTGATCTCGGCGACGTTGGCGGGGCTTCCGGCCACAGCGGCCACGCCGGCCCCGGGGAAGGTGATCTTCGAGGTGGAGCCGAACTTCAGGTAGCGGTCGGGGTTGCCGGCCTCGGCGCAGGCCGCGGCAATGTCGAGCACGGCGTCCTGCTCGGCCGGGTCGTCCGACAGATGGTGCACGGCGTAGGCGTTGTCCCAGAAGATGCGGAAGTCGGGGGCTGCGGTTTCCATGGAAGCGAGGCGGCGCACCACGTCATCGGAATACGTGACGCCCGAGGGGTTCGAGTACTTCGGCACGCACCAAATGCCCTTGATAGCCGGATCGGCGGCCACAAGCCGTTCGACCTCGTCCATGTCGGGGCCGTTCTCGTCCATGGGCACGGGGATCATCTGAATGCCCAGCGCCTCGCAGATGGTGAAGTGCCGGTCGTAACCCGGCACGGGGCAGAGCCACTTCACCTCGTCAAGCCGCCCCCAGGGCTCGCTGCCCAGCGCGCCGAACATCCAGTAGCGCGCCATGGCATCGTACATGGCCGTGAGCGACGCGTTGCCCAGTACGATGACGTTCTCGGGCGCATCGTCCAGCAGCGCAGCCATGAGCCGCTTGGCCTCGGGAATGCCGTCGAGTACGCCGTAGTTGCGGCAGTCGGTGCCGTCTTCGGCGCGCAGGTCGGCCGCAGAATCCAGCAGGTCGAGCATCGGCAGGGAAAGCTCCAGCTGCGCCGCCGAGGGCTTGCCGCGGGCCATGTTTAGGGCCAGGTCGCGCGCCTGAAGCTCCACGTAGCGTTCGCGCACGCGGCTGAGCTCCTCTTCCAATTCCGCCTTCGACAGATCCGCGTAACGCGCCATGGGGCATCCTTTCGCCGTAAAACCGTTCATACGCTCAATATCGAGCCCGTCACTCCATCGCAGTAAAGTATAATCCCAAAGGTCAGTAATAAGAAGGAGAAGGGCACCTAACTTCGATCAGTCGACGATCGGAGCTGAGATTGGCGAAAGGGTCCGCGCGCAGTTATGCGAAGTGCGCCAGGCGATTTCCGATTGGGAACGCGGAGGGCGCATTTCGCATCTGTCTGAGCACGGCGCCCCTTCGCCAACCTCAGCCCTCGAGGAGCCCGAAGCCCGAAAGGGGGACACACTATGATCGAAAGCGATATGCAAGTAGTCATAGCCATGCTGCTCTACTTCGTGGTAGTGGTAGTCATCGGCTTCATCTACGCCAAGCGCTCCAACTCGTCGTCGGAGGAGTACTTCCTCGGCGGCCGCGGCCTGGGCCCCTGGCTCACGGCGCTTTCCGCTGAGGCCTCGGACATGTCCGGCTGGCTGCTCATGGGCCTGCCCGGTGTGGCCTACTTCACCGGCGCGTCGGATGCCATGTGGACGGCCATCGGCCTGGCTATCGGCACGTACCTGAACTGGAAGTTCGTGGCGAAGCGCCTGCGCAAGTACTCGGAGAAGGCCGGCAACGCCATCACGGTGCCCGACTTCTTCAGCAACCGCTTCCACGACACCAAGCACATCCTCATGACCATCGCCGCGGTCATCATCCTGCTGTTCTTCACCATCTACACGGCCAGCTGCTTCGTGACCGTCGGCAAGCTGTTCGCGACGCTGTTCGGCTGGGACTACGGCGTCATGATGGTCATCGGCGCCATCATCGTGTTCCTGTACACCTTCATGGGCGGCTACCTGTCGGTGTGCACCACCGACCTCGTGCAGGGCACGCTCATGTTCTGCGCCCTGGCCACCGTGTTCATCGGCTCGGTGACGGCCGCCGGCGGCGTGGAGAACACTGTCGCCTTCCTGCAGAACATCCCCGGCTTCCTTTCGGGCACCGAAATTGCCACGCCCCTGCTTGACGAGGCGGGCAACCAGCTCATCGAGGGCAACGAGCCCATGTTCGGCCCCGCCGGCACCTACGGCCTCATCACCATCGTGAGCGGCCTGGCCTGGGGCCTCGGCTACTTCGGCATGCCCCAGGTGCTCATCCGCTTCATGTCCATCCGCCATTCCGACGAGATCAAGAAGTCGCGTATCATCGCCATGATCTGGCTCGTGGTGTCGCTGTCCTCGGCGGTGTGCATCGGCCTCATCGGCCGCGCGTTCATCCCGACGGAGTTCCTCACCCAGTCGGCCGCCGAATCGGTGTTCATCGTGCTGTCGAAGATGCTGCTGCCGAGCTTCTTCTGCGGTCTGGTGGTCTCCGGCATCTTCGCCGCGGCCATGAGCTCCTCTTCCAGCTACCTGCTCATCTCCGGGTCGGCTGTGGCCACGAACATCTTCAAGGGCCTCATCAAGCGCGACGCCACCGACAACCAGGTTATGATCGTGGCCCGCATCACGCTGACGGTCATCCTGCTGCTGGGCATCTTCCTGGCTATGGACCAGAACTCGTCCATCTTCGACATCGTGTCCTACGCCTGGGCCGGCTTCGGCGCGTCGTTCGGCCCGCTCATGCTGTGCTCGCTGTACTGGCGCCGCACGAACCTGCCCGGTGCCATCGCCGGCATGCTCACCGGCGCGGTGACCGTGGTGGTGTGGAAGAACCTCGTCGCGCCGCTCGGCGGCTGGTTCGCGGTCTACGAGCTGTTGCCCGGCTTCGTGCTGGCGCTCATCGTCATCATCGTAGTGTCGAAGCTCACCGCCGAGCCGTCGAAGGAGGTCACCGACGACTTCGACACCTACATGGAGCTGGATGTGTAGGCGAAGAGCCACGACAACGTTTTTGCAACGGGGCGCCTCTGGTTGGGGCGCCTTGTCTTTGCTGGGCTAGTATGGCGAAGAGCTAATTGACGGGCGAGGAACAGGAGAGCGGCATGCTGAAAGCCATCGAGATTAAGCCGGATGTCTACTGGGTGGGCGGCATCGATTGGAACGAGCGCAACTTCCACGGCTACACCACCGAGCGCGGGTCCACCTACAACGCCTACCTTATCTTGGATGAGAAGATCACGCTCATCGACACCTGCAAGCGCGAGTTCGTGGGCGAGCTGGTCGACCGCATCGCCGACATCGTGGATCCGGCCTCCATCGACTACATTATTTCGAACCATGTGGAAATGGATCACTCCGGCGGTGTGCCCGAGCTGGCCGCCATCGCGCCAAATGCCACCATCGTCACCGGTGCGCCCAAGGGCGTGGCCGGGCTTACGGCCCATTACGGCGGCGACCTGCCGCTTCAGGGCGTGAAAACCGGCGACACCCTGAACATCGGCCGCCGCACCCTCACCTTCGTGCAGACCCCCATGGTGCACTGGCCCGATTCCATGGTCACCTACGACGAGTACGACCAGATTCTCTTCTCCAACGACGCCTTCGGCCAGCACTACGCCTCCTCCAAGCGCTTCGACGACGAGGTGGGCCTGCCCGAGGTGCTGGTGCAGGCGCAGAAGTACTACGCGAACATCGTCATGCCCTACGGCAAGAACGTGGAGGCAGCGCTGAAGGCTCTCTCAGGGCTCTCCTTCGATATGATTGCCCCGGCCCACGGCATTATCTGGCGCTCGCACGTGCCCGAGATTCTGGAGATGTACCAGAAGTGGGCGGCGGGCATTCCCGAAGAGTACGCGCTCGTGGTCTACGACTCCATGTGGCACACCACCGAGGCCATGGCCGTGGAAATCGTCGAGGCATTCATCGAGGTCGGTATCCCGGCGCGCCTGCTGGACCTGAAGGTGAACCACATTTCCGACATCATGGCCGAGGTGCTGAATGCCCGTTACATCGCCGTGGGGTCGCCGACGTTGAACAAGACCATGATGCCCACGGTGGCGTCGTTTTTGTGCTACATGCGCGGGCTTGCGCCGGCCGGCCGCGTGGGCATTCCCTTCGGCAGCTACGGCTGGGCGCCCATGGGCCCCAACGAGGTGTACCAGGCGTTGGAAAGCTGCAAGTTCACCCTGCCCGAGGCCCCCTTCACCCACCAGTGGGTGGAAGACGGGGAAGGCCTGAACACTCTGCATGACGCCGTCATAGACTACGTAAAACTCTTCCACGAAGCCGCCCAGTAGCCCTCAATAATTACCCCGTAGGGAAGGGGCCATGCCCCTTCCGCTTTTGTCATGCGCGCCGTCCCGGGCCCGTAGGGCAAGGGCATGGCCCTTGCCCTACGGGGCGGTTCCGGGTCGGGTTACCTCGCGCTCCTCGCGCGGCGGCGGGTGGCCAGGGCCAAGGCGCCGGCGACGAGGAGGGAGCCCGCGGCGGCGCCGGCCAGGGTGCCGGCGAGGCGGCCGAGGGCGTCGCCGGTCTGGGCGAGGCGGGTCTTGGCGATGGTGGCCGAGTCATTGGGGCGCTGACCGTCCTCGGCGGGTAGAGGAGGCGTTTTCTCGTCAGTACCTGGCGGATAGGCCGTAGGAGACTCGATGACCTCACGGGTGCGGCCGTACTCCTCCCAGCCCTCCGGCGGGTCGAACGGCGTGCCGGGCTCGGGGTGCTCGCCGTCGGGGTCCCACTTGGAGGGCGGCTGGCCGTAGGCGAGCGCGGTGTTGCCTATGTCGGCATCCAATGCCGCCTCGGTCACGAGGGCGTCGAAGGCGAGCGTCACCGACTGGCCCCCGTGGAGGCTCCCCGCCGCCACGGCCAGCACGCGGGTGCGGTGGTCGTAGGCGTCGTCGGAAACTTCGAGCTCCGTCCCGTCGGAGAGGGCCATCTTGATCGAGCCAGCGACGGGCTCCAGACCCTCGGGCACGTCGTCACGGATGGCGGCGTCCATCCAGGAGGTCGCAGGGCCCTCGTTCCTGAGGACGATCGTGTAGCGCACGGTGTCGCCCACCCTCGTGATGCCGTCGGAACGCGTCAGATTCTCGCTGTCTTTCGCAACAGACAGGTCGCCGTTGTCGGGGTCGTCGCCAACCATGATTGTCGGCTCGGCAGGCGCAGAGTAGGCGTCCGGTTCGTCATCTGCGGTGGGAATAGGTGCTGGCTGGCCCGGTGTGACGGCAGTGGGATGGGTGCTCAAATCGGGTTCCTCGGAGGGGGTGATCCCGTGGACGAAGGCGATGTTGGCAACGCTTGTGCCGAGTGCTTGCTCACCGACGATGGCATCAAAGGTCAGCGTTGCTTTTTGTCCGCCCCGGAGGTGACCCGCGGTTACGGCGATGGTGCGAGTGCCGGTATCGTAGGCGGCATCGGGTACGGCGATCGTAGCGCCGTCGGCTGTTGTCAATTGCAGCGTGCCGTTCTTGGGTTCTATTCCTGTCGGAAGCGGATCGGATATTACAGCATTGAGCAGACAGCTACTGGCTGCCCCCGTGTTTTCCAGCACGATGGTGTAGCGCAGCGTGTCGCCGATCTTGGTCATCTTCGAGCCAGGATCCGTGACGTTTTTGACTGATTTAGATATACGTACTACTGGATCTGGCGGTACTATTTTGCCGCCGCCAGGGGGTGTAACGGGATCGGTTGGGGAGGGGTTAACGGGCAGCGGCTTCCCAGGGTCGCTGGGATCCGGCATCGGTTGTTCGGGATTGCCAGGATCAGGGCGTGTGCCGGTCGCTTCTGCGATGTTGGAGAGATCCTGGGTGTTTTCTGAACCTGAGGTGAAATCGGGCTCGGCTACCTTGCACTCGAATGTCAGCACTGCGGAGGATCCTCCGGCCACGTCGCCTGCACCTACGGAGAGAGTCTGGCGTCCGTTGCTGCCTGGCGTCGAGAGAGACCAGGTGCCTGCAGCGCTTCCGTCGCCAGCTGAAAGCGGGCCATTCAGCCCGAGATAGGCGTTGGACAAAGTGAGCGTTGAGGTGTCAAGCTCGAGACCCACGGGGAGCGCATCCGTAACGACGACGTTCGTCCAGAGCGACCCTGTGGCCGTGTTGGAGGCCGTCACCGTGTAGCGCAAGCGGTCGCCAGCCTGCGTGGGGCCATCAGGGTGCGTTAGGTTCTCAACTGCCTTCGACAGTTTCGGCTCAGGTGCCACATTGGGATCAGGCTGAACGACGACCGTGGATTCAGGTGTTTCCTCCTCGGCCGGATCATCGCTTTCCAGATAGTTAATCGCCGGCAGGTAGCGGGCGCTCACGGTGTGCTTGATGACAGGGCTCAGAAGATTCCCCGCCGGGAATGACCAGCTGACGATACTGTGCTCGCGTCCATCGTCGCCCTTGGTGACCCGAGCGTTGGCAGGTAGCGATGCACCTTCCTCTGTCGTTGTAGCCTGGAACAATATCTCCACGGGCTCACCAGCGGGCTCGCCGTCCACGTAGAGCTGGATCTTCCCTGTGGGGGCCTTGCAGGTTGTTGCTGTATCGTCGCCGCTCGTTACATCTACGGAGACGCGAAGGATTTTTGTCGCAGGCTGAGGGAGCGATATATCCGATCCGTCAGCCCATGTCGCTCCTACGCTTGCCACTTTTGACGCTACAGGCGTGATTTGTCCCCACAGGTAGGCGCAGTGCCCCCAGTAGCTTTTGGCAAATTCTCGGGTCTCCTCGTCGGCGCTATTCTCATCGGAGTATTGCCGAGAAATCAGGGTGAGCAGCACCGCTCCTTCATCGGAGGGGAGGATTACCTCTGAGCCGTCTTCCTTGGCCATCGTCTCAGGACCCGTTGCCACGGGGTCGGCCGTGCCGTTGGGCACATGGTCGAAGGGCTGATAATAGTAGCGAACGAGCGGCTTCCCAGCCGTGTCGACGATCTTGTCGAGTACTTTGTTGTCGGGCGGATTTGTGGTAATGGGGCTTGCCGAAAGATCATAGGCCGTGAGGGGTAGTCCGTCGTAAGGCTTCCTGAGCCGGTCGAGGTACTCGGGGTCGGTGACTTCGAATTCCTGATAGCGTTTCAGCACATCCGCCTGGCCCGGTTCCCTGAACAGAGGAAGTACTTCGCGGATGTTGCCCTTGCTATCGCGATAGGTGAGGGTGACGGATACGCGCTCCTCTTTCGCGGTTTTCGGAAGCCAGAGGTAAAGCTTTCCTTTGTCGAAGCAATCTGGAGCGCCGTAGGGGTAGACTCTTCCCCCAATAGAGAGTTCCCAGCTGACAATGGAATTGTTGAGGTCTGCGCTTGTGATGCCAGCTTCGGCATTGATTTTCTTCAATTCCTCGGACAAATCGGCGGTAATGAGGAACACCTTGTTCGGATCGTCAGGGTCGTCAGGGTCGTATCCGGGGATGAGGCATTCGCTGTTGCCCCAGGCGGTGTCTCCAATTCCGACGAAAGCTGACTGCTGGGAGACGTAAACGGATCCTCCTTCGATTATGACATGGCCATCATGGCCGCCGAGATCGGGAAGAATGTAGCCCGACATGGCAGGGGCGGCTCCTGCCCCTTTCGGGAGAAGGGTACCACCGGTAATTCGTATCGTACAGCCCTTTATAGAGGGTGGCGCTCCGCAGGCGCCCCCGAAGCCTGCGCCGTGCTCCCCGCCTTCCGAGATCAGGTACCCTCCATTAATGGTGATGTTGCCACCTACAGGAACCATATCGTTCGTATCAGGAGTGGTGTCAAGAATGTAATCGCTGGGTTGAGATGGACGGCCGCCGTAGGCGTTTACCCAGCCGCCAGCTCCCACGCCAGCTCCGTGTTCGCCGCCTTTGACATTGTACCTTCCGCCGTTGAAGACAATTAAGGTAGCGGTTCCACTCGCGTTTCCGCCGCCACCGATGCCGGCGCTTGAGTTGCAATGTTTATTATCAACGGTGATGGTTCCTCCGTTGAAGGTCATCGTTCCTCCGGCCTCGCGGGCGCAACCGCCAATGCCCGCTCCTTCTTTTTTCGACTTAACGTACAAGGAGCCTGGATTGGGACTGTCGAGTTCCGAGAGGCTGGAGCCGCCTTTAACGAACTTTCCGGAGCCGAGGGTCACATCTCTGGGCACAACACCCTTTTCGGGAACAATCTCGTTGCCCTCGCTGTCAACGTTGCGCACGGAGTCGTCGATGGTGAGAAGGGAGCCCTCGCCGCAGCGCAGTGCGGCATAGGTGCCAGAGGAGTATTGCGCTTTAAGGCTGTTGCTGCTTCCGTCGGCTAGTGTCAGGTGAAGCGATGTCCTCTTCTCGGGAAGTATCTGAGACCCCGCAGTGGCCGGCGATCCGTCGGTTGTGCCCGTCTTGTTGGTAACGATGTTGACGGGTATCCATTGGGACTCAATAACGACACCGTCAAAGGTAACGTCAGCGTGGGTGCCGGCATCAATCTCGATAGTGGTCGACGAAATTTCTTTGTCCTCTGCGTTTTTTATCGTCACGGGAGTGGAACTCATGATGTGGAGGATTGTGTCCTCAAGTCGCCAATCGGTTCCTTGCGTGCCTCCCGAGATGAGCAAGTCTCCTGCAGCCTGCCACCGAGCTGCCCGGGGAGTGGGGGCGTCTGTGGAGTTTTGGGCCGCTAAGAGGGGGAGGCTCGCCAAATGCTCCGCCATGGCGGCGGCGAAGGCCGAGGCGGCGTCGTTGGGCGTGTCAGCTTCGATCCCGGCCGTGTCGGTGTTCTCATCGGAGCGCACGGAGTCGGCGCCCTCGGGCGCGCCAGTATTGGAATCGGGATTACTTTCGGGGGATTGGGAGCCGCCAGAGGAAGCGTTCTCACCATCGGGTTCATCGGGTGCCGGCGCGCTGAATGCGCCATCCATCCCGTCCGCTGTGCCGGCAGATTCGCCGGACGCGGGAGCGTCGTCTAGGACGTCAGAAAACTCGATGGGGGGGGGTCTCCGTGATTTCAGCATCCGGGTCGGCGAAGGCCGCGGCGGGCACCAGTCCCGCGGCGAGCACGGCCGCCAAGCCGAGGCGGAAAAGCGACCCCCGTCGCTTCTCTCTCATGATGGGTCTCCTTCTCTCCTGCGTCCCCTATGGACGCGAGGTCAGCCTGAAATATACCCGTTCGCGCCGATTCCCGCAACCATGAGCACCCCGCTTGGCGAAGGGAAGCGGTGCGGGACAGTGCCCCGGGCGGCAAGGTCGGATAAAATTGTTGCATAGTGCCACTTGACGTTCTTGTTGCTCCCGTGGTATAAGATAATCCTGCTGGGCGCGCGCAAGCGGGTCCACCCATCGGCGGGGAACAGTCCCCGCCATTTTCTTTATCGTGAGGGGGCGGGCATGGGGGAGCTTAGCGTGTTCGTCGACGAGTCGGGGGATTTCGGATCTCTCTCGAGCCACAGTCCCTACTATATCGTCAGCCTCGTGCTGCACAACCAGGCGGCGTCCATTGTGGATCAGATCGGGAAGTTCAACGAGAGGATGCGGCGCGAGGGCTGGGACGGATACGGTCCGGTTCACACGGCGCCGCTCATTCGCCGCGAGTACCCGTACGCATTCCTCGACGGCGCGAAGCGCAGGCGCATTTTCGATGCTTTGTTCGCGTTTGCAAGGAGATGCGACATATCCCACGCGTCGATCATCGTCGACAAGCGCTGGTTCGGAAGCGGCACGGCGCTCGAGGAGAGAGTCGCGCGGGAACTCGGTCTGTTCGTCAGGGGGAACATTGAGCGTCTTCAAGCCTATGACAAGGTGGTCGTGTACTACGACAAGGGGCAGAAGGAAGTGAGCCGCACGCTGAGGGTTGCCTTCTCGGCCTCGCTCAGCAATGTCGAGCACCGGGTAGTGTCCCCCGAGGACTACCTGCTCTTCCAGGTTGCCGACCTGTGCTGCACGATGGAGCTTGTCGAGAGACGCCGCCGGGAGGGCGGTTTGACAAAGTCCGAGTCTGCCTTCTTCGGGGGATCATCGAGCTTTAAGAAGACCTACTACAAGGAATTTGCGCGTCAGGCGTATTGAAACGGTCGAGTGGGGGATCGACTCTCCGCTCGGCGAAGGGAAGCGGCGTGGGACAGTGCCCTTACCCTACGGAAGGAGAGCCGTGCACCATGAAAAACGAACCTGTCTTAAACAGTAAAGGACAGTAAAAAGATTTTCAAACAGTAAACGAGAGTAAAACTATCCCTAGAGCCCTTCGAAGAGAGGCGTTCCAGATCCTCGTCCGGCAGGATCTGCCGGTGTATCTTCTCATGACGGGGCTCTACGAGAACATCAGCGCCCTGCAGAATGTGGAGGGTCTCACGTTCCTCTACCGCGCTCCGAAGATTGAGCTGGGGCCGCTCAACATCGGCACCATCGCCTCCGACTACCAGGCCACCTTCCGTCTTGGCGACGCCGACGCGCTTGAGTTGGCCAAGAAGACCCGGGGCTACTCCTTCGCCTTCCAGGTGCTGGGCTATTTCCGATGGGAAGAGGCCGACGATGCCTGCAAGGCGGAGGCGCTGTCGCGCCAGTATCTCGACGAGTACGCCTACGAGAAGATCTGGGCGGAGCTGTCGCGCGGCGACCGCCGGGTGTTGTACGGCATCGCGCAGGTGCATAGCGGCTCCATCGCGGAGATCCGCGAGCTGCTCAACATGACCTCCAACGAGTTCAGCCCCTACCGGCAGCGACTCATGCGGAAGGGCGTCATCTCCGGGGGCGAGCGCGGCTACGTGCGGATTCTTCTGCCCTTCTTCGACCAGTACGTTCTGGCCAATTACGACTTGGGCTGACGGCGGCTGCGGAAAGGGTGGGGGCCTTGCCGTACAAGGGTGCCGCGGCGGTGCCGGTCGGGGCACCGCCGCGGCGATCCTTACCTCGCGGTCCTCGCGCGGCGGCGGGTAGCCAGGGCGAGGGCGCCGGCCACTAGCAGCGATCCCGCCGCGGCGCCGGCCAGGGTGCCGGCGAGGCGGCCCAGGGCGTCGCCGGTCTGGGCGAGGCGGGTCCTCGAGATGGTGGCCGAGTCGTCCACAGGGCCGTCGGCCGGGAGGACGCCCCCGTCCCGGGTGACCCCCGGCGGGTAGGCCGCGGGGGACTCGATGACCTCGCGGGTGCGACCGTACTCCTCCCAGCCCTCGGGTGGGTCGAACGGCGTCCCGGGCTCCGGGTGCTCGCCGTCGGGGTCCCACCTCGAGGGCGGCTGGCCGTAGGCCAGCGCCGTGTTGCCGATGTCGTCGCTAAGCGCCGCCTCGGTCACGAGGGCGTCGAAGGCGAGGGTGACGGCCTGGCCCCCGTGGAGGCTGCCGGCCGCGACGGCGAGCACGCGCGTGCGGTGGTCGTAGGCGTCGTCCGACACCTCCAGCTCGGCGCCGTCGGGCAGCACCATGCGGATGGTGCCGGCGATCGGCTCGAGCCCCTCCGGCACGTCGTCGCGGATGGCCGCGTCCATCCAGGAGGTGGCGGGGCCGTTGTTCTTGAGGATGATCGCGTAGCGCACGGTGTCGCCCACACGGGTGGTGCCGTCCTGCCTCGTCAGGTTCTCGGCCTCCTTGGAGATGGAGAGATCGCCCTCCTCGGGGTCGTCCCCGACGATGACGGGAGGCACGGCGGGGTCCGACGAGGCGACCGGATCGTCGCCCGCGGGCGGCACCGGCGCAGGCAGGCCGGGCTCGGGATCCTCGGGCTGCGAGCCGTCGCCGGGCTCCTCGGAGGGCACGGTGCCGTGCGCGTCCGCGATGTTGGCCGCGTCGGTGCCCAGCGCGGCCTCGCCTACGACGGCGTCGAACGTGAGCGCCACCCTCTGCCCGCCCCACAGGTCGCCGGCGGTCACGGCGACGGTGCGGCTGGCGGAGTCGTAGGCTGAGTCGGGCACGGCGACGTCTGTCCCGTCGGCCAGTGTCAGGCGCAGCGTCCCCGCCACGGGCTCGATGCCCGCCGGCAGCGGGTCGGACACGACGGCGTTAAGGAGGCAGCTGGACGCGGGCCCCCTGTTCTCCAGGACGATCTCGTAGCGCAGCGTGTCGCCCCCCTTCGTCATCTTCGCTCCGGGGCTGGTGATGTTCTCGACTGCCTTGGACACCCTCACGTCGGGGTCCGACGGCGCCACTTTGTCGCCGCCGGGAGGAGTGACGGGACCGGTCGGGGAGGGCGCGACCGGAAGAGGCTTCCCGGGGTCGTCGGGGTCGGGCATGGGGTTGTCCGGGTCGGCCGGGTCGGGGCGCGTGCCGTCGGCCTCCGCGGTGTTGGCCAGGTCGAGGTCGCCCTCCGATGCCGAGGCGAAGTCGGGCTCGGAGACCGTGCACTCGAAGGTGAGGACGGCCGAGGAGCCGCCCGCCACCGCGCCCGCGCCGACCGAGAGCGTGCGGCGGCCGTCGGCGCCCGGGGCCGAGAGGGCCCAGGTGCCCTCGGTCTTGCCGTCGCCAGCGACGGGCGCGCCGGAGAAGCCCTCCCAGTCGTTCTCCAGATGCAAAGTCGACGCATCCAGCTCCAGGCACTTGGGCAGCGCGTCGGTCAGCACGACGTCCGTCCAGAGCGACCCTGCGGCGGAGTTGGCCGCCGTGACGGTGTAGCGCAGGCGGTCTCCCGGCTGCGTCGGCCCCTGCGGGTGCGTCAGGTTCTCGACCGACTTCTCCAGCTTCAGCGCGGGCGCGATCTTCGGGTCGGGCCGCACGGCGACCTCTGACTCGGGCACGTCCCCCTCGGCGGGGTCGGCGCTCTCCAGGTAGTTGATCGCCGGGATGTAGCGCGCCGATATCTTATGCCTCGCGCCCGGGGCCATGAGCTCTCCGGCCGGGAACGACCAGGACACCACCGTGTGCTCGCGCCCGTCGGCGTCGGCGCGCACCGCCGCGTTGCCGCCGGCCCCGAGGTCGATGGCCACCGGGTCGCCGACAGGCTCGCCGTCGACGTACAGCTGCACTTTCCCCGTGGGCGCCTTGCAGGTCGCGGCCGTCCCGTCCCCGCTCGTGACGTCGACCTCCACGTCCAGAACCTTCTCAGGAAGCTGCGCGTCGGCCACGTCGGACCCGTCGGCCCACTTCGCGGTCACGCCCGCCACCCTCGACGCCACCGGCGTGATCTCGCACCACCCCGTGGCCCGGTGGCCCCAGTAGCTCTCGGAGAAGCCGCTCTCGGTGTCGTCGGAGTACTGGGTGCTCGTCATGACGAACTTGGCCACGCCCTCGTCGGTGGGGAGATGTCCCGCGTCGTCCACCTCGGGCCCGAGCGGCGCCCCGCCCCGGCGGTCGTAGGGCTGGTAGCGGTAGGCCACGGCGGAGGGGTCGTCCAGGTACTTGCCGTCCTCCTTGGTCTCGATGGGGCAGGCGGCCAGGTCGAAGCCAGCCAGGGGAAGCCCGTCGTAGGGCTTCGTGAGCGCCGCCTCGGCCTCGGGCGGCAGCGCGAAGTCCTCGTAGCGGCGCAGCTTGCCGTCGGTGGACTCCCCGGGCGGCCGGAACAGCGCGTCGGGGGTGACCTCGGTCGGGTTCCCGTCGGGATCGAGCTTGTCGGTGTTGAGGTACGTGAGGTCGACGGTCACCTCGCTCTCGAGCACCACGCGCTCGGGCAGCCACAGGTAGAGGTGGCCCTTGTCGAACTCGGCCGGCGCGCCGTAGTCGTAGGGGACGCCGTCCACGAGCAGCTGCCACTCGGTGATGGCGTAGGCGTTCGCCCCCACGTCGCCCGTCAGGTCGATCTCGACCATGCGCACCGGCTCGCCCTTGTCGTTCTTGGCGGTGCCGCTAAAGCGAAAGCCGGCCGCACCTTTGTTGTTACCAAGAGAGCTTCCTGTCACAGTAACTTGGAGTCCGGGTGCTCCCACGTCATCGAAGACTCCGCCGGCGCCTGTGGGGATGAGGGTTCCACCTGTGAGCACGATCTGGAACTGCGAACTATCCTGAGCCATGCATGCGCCACCGAAGCCTGTGGAATGCGAGCCTCCGCCGGATTCCACGAACCCACCATTGATGCAGATGTTGCCTGAGGCTGCACCCCAGGCAGCCCCAATGCCGGCACCATGACATGCTGCAGTAGTCTTGATGCGGCCGCCGTTAACGGTGATCCAGTCATTGGGCCCCGTGCCGTTGCCCATATGGCCGCCGCCGATACCCGCAGCTGTGTTAATGGTTCCAGCACTTACATTGCCACCATTTTTCACTTCGATGGTGCCGCCATCAAAAGTCATCGTGCCGCCGGCGTCTCCCTTGCAGTAATTTGAAGCTGTCTCTGTAATACCGTAGTACTTTCCGCCGATCGCTGCCCCTTCAGCGCTGGATATGTTAGTGACGATCAAACTTCCAGGTTTGCTGCTTTCCAATTTCGAAAGAGGGTCGCCCTTGTGAACGGTCCTACCGTTTTCCAGAGTGCAGTCCTCCGGTACGAGCCCCTTCTCTGGAACGAGATGCGTGCCGTCGGCTTTACGGTTAAGGACGCTGTCGTCAATGGTGAGCTTGGAGCCTGCGGGACAGTGGATCACGGAGTTCCAGTTTTTGTTGCAGACAAGCTCGTTGATAGAGTCATCGCCGAGTACGAGCGTCAGCTCTCCTCCTGGATTAATGTCAATTGGTTCTGCTCCCTTGATGCCGATGCCCTCGAAGACCATATAGACTTTGCGGCCAGAAGGTATGACGAAGCAGATATCCGAGGGGTTGGCGATGCGGCCGATGTTGTCGCCCGTCGCCACCTTGGCCTGGTCGGTGTTTTGGATAGCAAAGCGCTTATCGGTGTTGATAGTAATGGTTTTCGCGGAAGCGTTGTAGTTGAAGTCAGAGGAGGAGACCGCGTCGCCGTCGACGCCCCAGATGGTGTAGTCGGCCAGGGTGAACGCGCTCGAGGGAACCGCCGCCTGGGCGGACAGCTGCGCGTCGGCCGAGGTGCCGCTCTCGGCCGCGGCGGGAACGCCCAGGTCCGAGAGGGCCGAGGCCACGTAGTTTATGAGGGAGGAGAAAGAGGAAGAAGTGCTCGTGGTATCCCCGTCGTCCGCCGCCTCTGCGGGAGGCTCGCCGGGGGAATCGCTCTTCCCGTCGGGTTCTTCTGGCTGGTCGGGCTCGGTCGCGGGCGCATCGTCTCCGGTCGCGCCGCTGTCGGGTGAGCCTTCCGGAACCGTTCCGCCGGCATCGGCCGGGGCGTCGTCTAGGACTTCAGAAAACTCGATCGGGGGGGGGTCTCAGTGAATTCGGTGTCGGGGTCGGCGAAGGCCGCGGCGGGAATTAGTCCCACGGTCAGAACGGCCGCCATCCCGAGGCGGAAAAGCGACCCCCGTCGCTTCTCTCTCATGATGGGTCTCCTTCTCTCGCGCGTCCCCTATGGACGCGAGGTCAGCCCGCATGATACCCGACTTCGCCCGCTCCCTCAACCATGAGCACCCCGCTCGGCGAAGGGAAGCGGCGTGGGACAGCGCCCCGGAGGGGCGCGTCATCTTCCGATGGTCGTGCGGCGCGTTCGCGCAGAAAGGGCCTGCGAAGATGAGACGCCCCTCCGGGGCACTGTCCCACGTGGAGTCGTCTTCGCTGTCGCCGTCGCGTCACGAAAACCGTACTTTTGCATGGTTTTTTCGCACGAAACCGTACACGAAGCCGTGAAACGTGGCGTTTTCGCCAAGAAAGATATGCAAAAGTATGGTTTCTGTGGCTTTGGGGCGGTTGCCCTAATACCTAGCTGAGGCTGTCTTCTATGAGGCTTAGCAGCTCTTGCTGGGTGTGGATGCCGAGTTTGCGGTAGAGGTTCTTTCGGTGGGTATTCACCGTGTTGCGAGAGATGAACAGCTCTTTCTCGATGTAGCCCACGTCGCGGCCGCGGGCGAGCAGGCCGAAGATCTCGGTCTCGCGCTCGGTGAGCCCGTAACGGGCGGCCACCTCGCGGCAGCGCTCGTCCAGCGATTCGTGGGAGAGCTTCAGCAGGCGCGGGGAGAGCAGCAGCAGCGTGCGCTCGGGTAGCAGAAACGCGTAGGCGGCCACGAGCACGATGATAGCGGCGAAGCTCACATAGGGAAGCGCGCCGGCAGCGGCTACCGTGCCGCCGAGCAGGGCGCGCATGAGCTTGGCGGCCGCGAATCCGCACGGCAGGGCGAGGCTCTGCAGGCCGAACACGATGCCCACCACCCGGCGTGCCGGCCCGTGGCGCATAAACACCACCGACCAGGCGAGCATCCACATGGTGGCGCAGATGAGCGCGTAGGCGACGTAGATGACCGCATAGGAGAAGAACAGGTGGTTGAGCGCTAAGGGCAGGGCCGCCGAACCGGCGACACCGAAGGCGAAGGCGGCCCGGTAGAACAACTCCATGCGATAGGCGCCCCAGCGCTCCATGAGCCGCAGGATGAAGATCATGACAGCGGTGGAGGCGCCGAGCACGAACACGTACACGAGCCAGAACAGCGTCTGCTCGAGGGGCGTGTCGGTCATAAGCACGTTCGACGCCCAGACGAATTCGACGGCGAAGGCGAAGCAGAACAGCGCCGAGCCCACACGGGCGACGATGCGCGTAAGATCGGCAGGGCTGCCGCCTGTGGCCGCCTGCGGTTGCTCAGCTGCCCCGATGGCTTCGCGCAACCCGCGCTGGCCCCACCATGAAACAAGGGGCAGCAGAACGGCCAAGGCGATTTTGCCCGAGGCCCCGAAGGCGGTATCGGCGATGAAGGGCACCCATTGCAGGCACAGGGCCGCGCACAGGACGAACACCATCTCGCGAATATCGAACGAGGTGATGATGAGGCCCCAGCGCAGGGTTCCATGGGCTATGAAGATCCCGCAGGCCGCGCCGAGCGCCGCGGAGGCGACGGCCAGCCCCGGGCTCGCGCTTGTGGCCACGGCGCTTAGGACGGCGCCTCCGCCTCCCGCAACGCAACCGAGAACGCACAGGGCAAGCGAGCGCGCCTCCGATTCGCCCGCGGTCCGCGGCGTTGTTTGCGAAAGCACGATGAGCGCGATGCCCCCGACGGCCATGGCGGCGATGAAGAACGGGTCGTGCACCACGCCGCCGCCGTAAATGACGGTATCCCGCAAAAAACCCTCGAAGCAGACGAGCAGGTTCACCCAGGCGGAAAAGGCGGCGAACCCGAAGAGCAGGCGTGCCCGTGCGCTGTCGAGCGTGGTGGCCAGAAACGGGGCTGCGCGATTGGCAGCCGGGGCATCCTGGGCCCCTTCGCCGCCCGCATTCGGCGTTCGGCGTTCTTCCTTATCCTGCAACACCACGCGTCATCCTCCCCATGCCCTCGTTCGTGTTCGGTGCCTATTATACGACCGAGTATCGGGAGAACCCGAAAAAGCATGATGCTCCTACCTGGGAAGACTTCGATTTCACCTTCTCGTGGTGAAGCGTTTGCGGGCGCTTTCACCAGGGCGTGGGTATGGACGGCTCGTGCCGCGGCGGCCCATAGTGGGCTTCGCCGGCGAGAGGCCGGCACCTAGGAACCAACGCATGGAAAGGGGATGGGGAATGGAGAACCATCGCAACAACGAGGCGCTCGTCGAGCACCTCTCGGGGCTGCGCGGCCGTATTCCGCTGAGCCGCCGCAACTTCCTGGCGGGCGCGGGCGTGCTGGCCGCCAGCGCCGCTGCCACCGGCATGATCGCCGGCTGCAGCCCGCAGACGCCGGCCGAGGGCGGCGCCGGCGCGCCGTCGGGTTCGGGCGAGGCCATGGCCGCCACCGGCGAGGCCGCCGCGGTCACGGGCAACGAGGGCAAGACCATGGGCGAGGTGCTTGGCGCCGGCTGGCTGGGCGAGGAGCCTGAAATTGCCGCCGACGAGATCGCGCAGACCCAGGAGGCCGACATCATCGTCTGCGGCGCGGGCCATGCCGGCACCGCCGTCGCCCGCCGCGCCGCCGAGCTGGGCGCGAGCGTCATCGTGGTGGAGGTGCAGCCCGAGGACACCTTCAGCGCTCTCGGCAACGACATCGGGCACCTGAACTCCTCGTGGCAGCTCGACCGCGTGGGCATTCCGGAGTACTCCGTCGTCGACTTCATGAACGAGTACCAGATGTACGGCGCCGGCCGTGTGCAGCCGACCCTGCTCTCGCAGTTCGCCAACCGCTCCGGCGAGGCGCTCGACTGGTTCATCGACGGCTACACCGAGGATGAGAAGAACGAGCTCATCCCGCTCAACTGGCCGGTGGTGGAGGGCTACAACTACAAGAAGGGCCCCTTCACCTCCTACGTGGGCACCTGCCAGTTCGGCGGTTCCGTGGGCATGACCGACGCGGTGAAGCGCAGCCAGGACAAGGCCCGCGCCGCCGGTGCCCAGTTCGTGTTCGGCCAGGCCGCCACGCGCCTCGTGCACAACGAGGACGGCACTGAGGTGACTGGCGTCATCGCCAAGGACAGCTCCACCGGCGACTACGTGCAGTACAACGGCCGCGCCGTGGTGCTCGCCTGCGGCGACATCGGCAGCAACTCGGCTATGTACAACGCAATCTGCCGCGAGAACTACGAGCTGGGCGAGTACAAGGACTGCTCCGCCATGTCCGGCCGCGACGGCTCCGGCATCGCCATGGCCATGCGCATCGGCGCCAAGGTGGAAATCGCCACGGGCGGCGACATGGGAAGCCACGCCTTCATTCCGCTGTCCCCCATGGAGGGCGTGGAGTGCCTGTGGCTCAACAAGTACGGCGAGCGCTATTGCAACGAGGCCTTCGGCGGCCCGCTGCTCTCCGGTTGCGCCGGCGCCCGCGAGCCGGGCGACCGCGCCTACCTCGTGTGGGGCAACGACTGGAAGGAAGTGTTCCTGAACCAGCTGGCGGGGCATTTGGCCCCCAAGGAGTGGGACGACGAGACCATCGCCAACGTGCAGGCCACCATGGAGGCCGCCGTGGGCTCGGGTGCCGAGGGTGACGACACCTCGGGCAAGTTCCTCTACTGCGCCGACACCCTGGAGGAGCTCTGCGACTACATGGGCATGGAAGAGGGCGTGAAGGCCAACACGCTCGCGGCTATCGAGAAATGGAACGCGGCCCACGACGCCGGCATCGACACCGAGTTCGGCCGCGACCCGGAGACCATGTGGCCCATCAAGGACGGCCCCTTCTACGGCTATCCCTGCAGCAAGCGCGTGGGCGGCGGCTCGCTTGTGGCCACCTCCGGCCTGCTTGTCACCGGGCGCCAGCAGGTCCAGGGCCAGGGCTTCGAGCCCATCAAGGGCCTGTTTGCCTGCGGCAACAACTCGGGCGGGCGCTTCCCCATGGGCTACAACGGCATCATGAACGGCGTGTCCATCGGCATGTGCCTGTGTCTGGGCTACACGCTCGGCGAGTACCTAGCCACCGAGGACTTCGACCGCTACTGCACCCTCGGTGCCGGCAACGCCGACATCAAGCAGTCCGAGAACGGCATGGCCGGCCCGCCCATGGGCGGCGGCGGTGAAGGCGAAGGCGGCGAAGGCGGCGGCGAGGGCGGTGCCCCGGCCGGCGACGGCGCGGCTGGCGGCGAGGGCGGTGCCCCTGCGGGCGACGGTGCTCCCGACGGCGGCGCCCCGGCTGGTGGCGGCGCCCCGGCCTAACCTATGCTGACCCGGGGCGAGGGCGCCCCTCCTCCCTCCCTTTTGCCCTCGCCCCTGGCCTCATAGATCCCCCTCAAGTAGAACGGCTCCCCTCGGGGAGCCGTTCTGCGTTGCTTTATAGGGGGCGGCGCTGCTAGTAGCGGACGTACCACATGCTCGACTGCACGGCGGAGATCTTCACCACGTCGCCGGTGCGCGGGGCGTGGATCATCTGGCCGTCGCCGATATAGACGCCCGTGTGGCCGCTGCGGATGCAGATGTCGCCGGGCTTGGGGCTCGATACGCGGGGCCAGCCGGAAATGGTGCCGGTGGTGCACCAGTGGTTGCCCATCTCGCCGGTCAGGCAGTAGCCCACCAGGCCCGAGCAGTCGAAGGAGTTCGGACCGGCGGCGCCCCATTTGTAGGGCTTGCCGAGCTGCGCGTAGGCGCGGTCGACCACGGTGTTGCCCGAGACGCTCTGCGGGCGCGAGTTGTTCGAGCTGCCGCTCGAGGAGGATCCGCTGGAAGAACCGCCCGAGGAAGAGCCGGAAGAGCTGCTCGAGGAGGAACCGCCCGAGCTGGAGTTGCTCGACGAGCTGCTGTTCTCGCGCTCGGCTGCAGCCGCCGCGGCAGCCGCTTCGGCCTCGGCCTGGCGGCGTGCCTCTTCCTCGGCGCGTCGGGCCGCCTCGCGGGCCGCGGCCTCTCGGGCCTCTTCCTCCTGGCGCAGAAGCTCGGCCGCCTCGGCGGAGAGCGAGTCGTAGACGGCCTGGGTCTGCTCCACGAGAGACTCGGCCTCGGCCTGGGCCGCCTCGGCCTCCTGGGCCTTCTGGTCGGCCACGTCGCGCTGCTCCTCGTAGACGGCCTTCTCGGACTCAACCTCGGCGCGCAGGGCCTTGGTCTCCTCCACCATGTCGGCGTCGTTCTGGTTCATGTCGTTCAGAAGGTCCCAGTTCGAGGCGAAGGCCTGGAACGTGGTGGCGCCCAAAAGCAGGTCCAAAAATGTGGAGGATCCGGAGCGGTACATGGAGCGGGCGCGGGTGCCGAGCTGGTCCTGCAGCTCGCCGATGCGGCCGGAGGCCTCGTCGATGCGCCCCTGGGCCTCGTCCATGCGGGCCTGGGCGTCGTCGCGCGTCTGCAGCGCGTCGAAGTAGGTGTCGGAGGCCTGGTCGAGCTTCTCCTGCAGGGCGTTCAGCTTCTCCAAGGCCGCGTTGGCCTCGGCCTGCTTCTCGGCGGCGGTCACCGCGAGGGCCGGCTGCGGGTCCAGCGCGGGCAGGCACAGCGAGATGCCCAAAGCGGCGGCGCTTCCGACGAAGGCGCGGCGGCTGAAGGGGCGGGCGGGTGTTCTCATAAAGGTAAATCCTCTCGAAAGGGGACGTTCAGGTTTCGAAGTTTCGAGGGATGATAGCACGGAAAGGCCCCTCTTCACGGGCCTTACAAACGGGGAACACAAAGTGGCTAAGGGCCCTGCGGCCCCGAATACAGGGGAGTGGCGCCGATGAAAAAAAGCCCCGCCGGGAGGGCGGGGCTTGGGCGTGTTGGTTGGGCCTGCGGCCTAGTAGCGCGTGTAGATCATGCCGGAGTGCACGGCGGAGATCTTCACCACATCGCCGGAGCGCGGCGCGTGGATCATCTGGCCGTTGCCGATGTAGATGCCGCAGTGGTGGTCGTTGCAGCAGATGTCGCCGGGCTGCGGGTTCGACACGCGGGTGTAGCCCATGAAGCTGGCGGCGGTGCCCAGGCGGCTGTGGCGGCCGAGCAGGCAGTAGCTCACCAGGCCCGAGCAGTCGTAGGAGTTCGGGCCCACGGCGCCCCAGGAATAGGGCTTGCCGAGCTCGCCGTAGGCGCGGTCCACCGCGGTGCCGCCGACGGTTTGGGGCTTGGAATTGTTGGAGCTGGAGCCGCCGCCACCCGAGCCGCCGTTCGAGCTTCCGCCCTCGTCATCGTCGTCGTTGCTGCTGGAGCCGCCCCCCGAGTTGCTGTTGGCTCGGGCGCGGCGCTCTTCCTCCTCGGCCTGGCGGCGGGCCTCCTCTTCGGCGGCCTGGGCCGCGGCCAGGGCGGCAGCCTCGCGGGCCGCCTCTTCCTCGGCCAGCAGCTGGGCGGCCTCCTCGGAGAGCGAGTTGTAGGTTTCCGACATCTGCTCGACGAGGGCCTCGGCCTCGTTCTTGACGGCCTCGGCCTCCTGGGCCTTCTGGTCGGCCACGTCGCGCTGCTCGGCGTACACGGCCTTCTCGGACTCCACCTCGGCGCGCAGGGCCTTGGTCTCCTCCACCATGTCGGCGTCGTTCTGGTTCATGTCGTTCAGAAGGTCCCAGTTCGAGGCGAAGGCCTGGAACGTGGTGGCGCCCAAAAGCAGGTCCAAAAATGTGGAGGATCCGGAGCGGTACATGGAGCGGGCGCGGGTGCCGAGCTGGTCCTGCAGCTCGCCGATGCGGCCGGAGGCCTCGTCGATGCGCCCCTGGGCCTCGTCCATGCGGGCCTGGGCGTCGTCGCGCTCGCCCTCGGCGGTCACGAAGGCCACCTCGGCGCGGTCGAGCTTCTCCTGCATGGCGTTGAGCTTCTCCAAGGCGGCGTTGGCCTCGGCCTGCTTCTCGGCGGCCGTGACGGCGTAGGCCTTCGGGGGGTTGAGCGCGGGCAGGCACAGCGTGATGCCGAAGGCGGCCGCGCTGCCGACAAAGGCTCGTCTGCTGAAGGAGCGGGTATGCTCACTCATAAAAGAATCCTCCTGGTTGAGCATTTGGTGCGTTTGAGCAAACTAGTCCGTGTATCATAGCACGCGAGGAGGGTCTTCACGACCCGTACAGATGGGATTCACAATAGGATGCGGCCTGCGGCGCCGAACCGCGAAAGCGTTGAGACAGGCCGCCTCCCATATATGGTAGAGAGCCTTCGTTTCCTCACTATATAGGGGAAGAAGGGGAGTGATCGCGGCCCACTATATATATGAGTGGGCCGCGACAGATGGGGAGGAATCATGGAGACACGCCCGGGGGCGTGTAAAGAGTTGACACCACTTCGTCGCTAGCGTATTATTCCGTTCGCTCGCTTTTCGCAGGCAACTGAGATAAGCGGGTGGCAGCTTGAAAAGTACACATGAATTCAGCGCCGAAATGGGCGTGTGCCCGAGTGGTTAAAGGGGACGGGCTGTAAACCCGT
>CAJUSP010000010.1 GCA_910589165.1 uncultured Adlercreutzia sp. | reverse complement strand
TGCGAAAAGATGACATGAAGTAGGGGCTCACAATGTTCTACTCATATCGTCTGTGCCCCCGAGGCGGCGTTTACGAAGGTTCTGAAGGCGCGGCCCCCTCGGGCGTCTGGGCCCGCTCTTCCCCAGATCGCGAATACGCTGCGGCTCTGCGACGTCTTCGCGACGGCGCTGCGACGGTTTGCGGACGGTCATTTTGCGGCGCGGCGACGGTTTGCGGGCGGTCGCAAACGGGAAATCCCCCCGACGTTTTGACGGTTCTGCGGGCGCACAATGCTCTTGCTTTCGTGAGGCAGGAGACGATTATGGCAATCAACCGACAACGATGGATCGGGGTGGCGTGCGGGGTGTGCTGCGCGTTGTGCGTGGCCCTGTATATGGCAAGCGTGCGCGGCGAGGTCGATGCGGCCCGCGCCGAGGCGCTCGAGCGCTACGGCGGCGACCAGGTAGAGGTGTGCGTGGCGAAGCGCGATTTGGCCGCCGGCGAGACGGTGGACTCCGCGGCTATCGTGCAGAAGCTCTGGGTGGCCGATTTGCTGCCCGACGGAGCGGTAAGCGATCCGACCCAGATCGTGGGCAAGCGCCTGGGATCGAGCATTATCGAGGGAGAGGTGATTTGCGCCCAGCGCACCGAGCTGGCCGATTCCGCCCTCAGCGTGCCGGCGGGCAAGGCGGCTATCAGCGTACCGGCCCGCGCCGTGCAGGCCGTCGGCGGCTCCATCGAGGCGGGCATGGAAGTCGACGTGTACGCGACCGGCCCCGTGTCCACGACGAAGCTCGTCGGGAGCGCCCTTGTGCTGGCTTCGAGCGCCTCGGGGGAAGGGTCGTCGGGCAGCGAGTGGGTCACGCTTGCGGTGGATCCCGAGCGCGTGCAGGAGGTGGTGGCCGCGGCCCAGAACCTGGAGCTGTATTTCGTGCTGCCCGCCGAGGGCGCATCGGAGGTGCCAGCTGGCGAGGGGTCCGATGGTGCCACAGCCCCAAGCGAGGCCGAGCAAGCCGCCCCTGCGGCCGCGGAAGAGCCTGAGCCCCAGGCTGCTCAAGCGCCCGAAGCGACGCCGGCCCCAACGGCCGCAGCTCCCGGCGAGGAGGTGGCCTCATGACGCGTCGCTATCGCTTCATGGTGTGCGCCCGGGCCGATGATGCGGGATGCCCCATCCTTCCGCATCCCGTGCCCGAGGCGGTCGTCGGCGAGATCGAATGGTGCGCCGATGCCTCGGCGGCCCGGGCCCGGGCGCGGGTGAACCGCGACCTTGAGGCTGTGTGGGTGGTGGACTGCGCGTCGGTCGACCCCATCAACCTCGCCGCGGCCCTCAAGGCCGACCATCCCCGCCTGACGGTGTTTCTGGCGGTGCCCGACAAGACGGGCTCCATGGCGTCGCGGGTGCGCGCTGCGGGTATCGAGGAGGCGGTGCCGCTCGAGAAGTTCGCCGACCATGTGGCTGGCTATATAGCCAAGCGCCGCGCTTCCGACAGTGATGCTGTGGTGCAAGTGACGTCCGAGGCGTTGGAGGCGGCCCCTCAGCGAGCAGCGTCTCGCGCGGGGTTCGTGCTCTCGGTGATGAGCGGCGGCGGAGGCGTGGGGAAGAGCACCGTAGCCACGTTGGCGGCGCGCCTGGGGGCTCAGCGCGGCCTGCGCACGGCGCTGGTCGACGGCGATTTGCAGTTCGGCGATTTGGCCGAGCTGGCCGGCTCGTGCGCCCGGGTGCCCATAGAGGAGGCCGCTGGCGACGCGACGTGTCTCGGCGAGGTCGAGGGCGAGCCGCTCGTGCTGGTGTCCGCCCCGCGCTCCCTCGAGCAATCCGAGGTGGTCGCTACGGGGTTCAAGGAGATGATCGACGAGCTGAGCGCGCGGTTCGATTTGGTGGTCGTCAACACGGGCGGCAGCTGGAGCGACCAGCATCTGGCCCTGCTCGAGCGCAGTGCCGCCGCCCTTCTGCTGGTAGATCAGCGCGCCTCGTCCATCAGGGCCTGCCGCCACGCCCTCGATCTGTGCCTTCGCTGCGGCGTTGCCACAGGGTCGCTGCTCGTGGCAGTCAACCGCTGCACGCGGCAGGCGTCCTTCACGTCCATCGACGTCTCGAGTGCCCTTAACGGGATGCACGTGGTCGAGCTGGCCGACGGAGGCCCGGTCGTGGAAGAGCTGCTCGGTGCCGGCATGGCCGATCGCCTGGTGGAAGACCGCAATCCGCTGTGCCTGAGCATCGAGAAGGTGCTCGACGAGCTGCTGCCCTCGGCGTCCCGTCGCACCGGGGTGCAGGCATCGGTGGCGCGCTTCAGCCTGCGCCCCGGCCGACCCCACCGTCGCAAGACCGAGCGCAAGAAGGCCGAGCGTCGGCTTGCAGCGAAGGCCGCTGCCGAGGAGTCAGGAGGCCGTCCATGAGCCTGCTTGAGCGTGTTCAGGTGGTAGAGGGGCAGCGCCGCGACGAAGATGAGGAGCAGCAGCGCATCGGCATCGAGCTTCTGCGCGCGGCGGTCGGCGAGTTTTTGCCCCTCGATCGGGTGGCGCTTATCATGGCCGAGAACCCGGAGCGGGCGCGCAACGAGATTCGCGCGGCCTGCCGCCGGCTCGCCCTGCGCGATCCGTGGCGCGCCCTCGATCCGACGGTCTACCGCGACCTTGTGGAAGATCTCATCAGCTCGGTGTTCGGGCTCGGCCCCCTGGAAGACCTCATTGCGGACGAGTCCATCACGGAAATCATGGTGAACGGCGCCCGCAGCGTGTTCGTGGAGCGGGACGGGCGGCTTATGCCTGCGCCGGTTCGCTTCGAGAGCGACGAGCAGGTGCGGGCCCTTATCGACCGCATCCTCGGTCCTCTGGGGCGCCGTGTCGACGAGTCGATGCCCATGGCCAGCGCGCGCTTGCCCCAGGGCCATCGCGTGAACGCCATCCTGCCGCCGGTGGCCATCGACGGCCCCCATGTGACGATTCGCTCCTTCGCCCGGCGCGTCATGTCCTTGGCCGAGCTGCAGGAGCGCGGCTCGTTCGACGGCGCGGTTCGGCAGTTCCTCGTATGGGCCGTGCGGGCGCGCAGGTCCATGGCGGTGGCGGGAGGCACGGGCAGCGGCAAGACGACGCTGCTCAATGCCCTGTCGCTGCACATCGCCTCCGATGAGCGCATCATCACCATCGAGGATGCGGCCGAGCTCAAGTTCGACGAGCATCCCCACGTGGTGAGGCTCGAGGCGCGGGCGGCCAATGCCGAGGGAGCCGGCGAGGTGACCATCCGCGATCTGGTGGTGAACGCCCTGCGCATGCGCCCCGACCGCATCATCGTCGGCGAATGCCGCGCCGCCGAGGCCCTCGACATGCTGCAGGCCATGAATACCGGCCACGACGGCTCTTTGACGACGCTTCACGCGAATTCGCCCTACGAAGCAGTCGACCGCCTCGTCACCATGGTGCGCTATGCCGTCGACTTGCCTCTCGATGCCATCGAGGCTCAGATCGGCAATGCCTTCGATCTGGTCGTGCAGACGACGCGCCGCGCCGACGGCAGCCGGTGCATATCCGAGCTGGCGTCCGTCGGCTTCGACCGTGAACGGCGCCGCTGCTCCATCACGCCGCTCTATCGTCGGGAGGGAGCCGATGAGCAGGGAGTGTGGCTCGACTGCCCGTCTTGGGTAGACGAAGTGGCCCGTGCGGGCTTGGCAAGCGAGAAGGAGGTACGGCAATGGAAGCAGCACTTGCCTATGCGGCCCTCGGCGTAGTCTCGTCGGGGTGCGCCGGCTATGCCCTGGCCAATCACCTGGCTGGAAGGCGCGAGCGCCGCCGCCTGCGTCAGATGGCCCTGGCGCCCGAGGCGGGGGAGTCGAAGCTTCCCCTGTGGCTTGCGTGGCGCCTCACCCACGGCGTTGCCGTGCTGGAGCCCCTGGCTCAGTCTCTACTGAGAAGGCCCCTGGTGGCGCGCTATATCCGCTGGATGTGTCAGAGCCTGGAAGAGCGCCACGTCGTCGCCACGGCAAGCGGGCTGCTTTCCTCGCTGGTAGCCCTCGGCGCAGCCGTTGTGGTGGCCGGATGGCTTCTTGCGGGGTCGCCCATGTTCGGCATCGCGGTGGCCGGGGCAGCTGTCGTGGCTGCAGGCGGTGCCGCGAAGAGCGCGGCCGAGCGCCGGGAAAGCGGTCTTCGCGGCGAGGTGCCCGACGCGCTGAGGTCCCTTGGCGTGTGCTTCCGGGCCGGCCTGACGCTGTCCCAGACGCTTCGGCAGACGACCCACGAGATGAAGGGCCCTCTGGGGGCGCTCTTCCAATCGGCGGCACTCGTGCTGGACACCGGAGGCACCTCCACCGAGGCCCTCGCGGTGTTCCGCCAGCGCTCCGATGTGCCCGAGCTCGCCTTTGTGGCGGTGGCCCTCGACGTGCAGCATCGCAGCGGCGGCAGCGTGGCGCCAGTACTGGCTGCGGCCCGCGAGTCGGTGGAAAGCGAGCTCGAGCTGGAGACGTCTCTGCGGGTGCAGACCGCCCAGGCGAAGCTCTCGGCGCGCATCGTCACTCTTATGCCCTTCGTGCTCGTGGCGCTCTTCTCGTTCATGAGTCCCGGGTTTCTCGACCCGTTCTTCGCCAGCGTGCCGGGCATGGCGCTGCTTGCAGTGGCACTGCTCATGCAGGCGGCCGGGGTGGCGGCAGTCCATCGTATGCTGAGGGCTTGAGGGGGGTGGATACTATGGCTGCATGGTGGGGACAGCAGGCGCTCGCCTTGGGCGCGCTGGCCAGTGCCGGGGCCTTGGGCTGGCTTCTGTGGAACGCTTTCGGGCGGTGGCGCCGCCGTCAGCGCCACCGCTTCGCCGTGGTCGGCGAAAGCGACGCTTCAGATGATCGGGGCGATGGCAGAGAGGGAGGTGCGGCGGCGCAGGTATGCGCTTTTGCGACCGGGGTGTCGAAGCGGCTGGAGAGCCCGCTGTTCCGGCCGCTGGCACCTCCTTCCCTGAGGGGTCGGCCGTGGCCCGAGGCCCTGGCGTGCACGGCGGGGCTGGCCGATGCCCTCACCGGCGCCGGGTTCTGGGAAAGCCGGGTGAGGCTCGCGGCAGCCGGAGCGGTGGCCGGGGGCGTCGCGGGCTTGCTCGTCTCCGGTGAGCTGGGATGCCTGCTCGGCTGCGCGGGGGCCGTCGCCGGATGGCAGCTTCTGCCGTGGGCGCTTCGGCGCGAGGCCGACGATCGGGCCCGGGCCATGGAGCGCGACTTGTCGGAGATGCTCTCGGTGGTAGCGCTCGGCCTGCGCAGCGGGCTCTCATTCGAGCGAAGCTTGGGGCTGTACACCGGCTACTTCAAGAACCACCTCGCCCGAGCATTCCAAGGGGCCGAGCGTCAATGGAGCTGCGGCTTGGCCTCGCGGGCCGACGCGTTGCGGGCGGTAGCGGCTTCCTATGCCTCGCCCTTGCTCGGGCGCGTGGTCGAGAACATCGTGCGCTCCCTGCGCTTCGGGGCCACCTTGGCCGACAACCTCGAGGATGCGGCGCGAGAGGCTCGGGCCGACTATAAGGCGCGGCGCCAGGAAGAGGTGGCCAAGGCCCCGGTGAAGATGATGGTGCCCACCGGCGTCCTGATTCTACCTGCCATGCTCATGCTCGTGCTCGGGCCCGTGCTGCTGGAACTGGCCGCGGGGTTTTAGGAGGGCTGTCCTGTGAAAACCGTTATGAAGAAGAGAAAGGATGCACCCTATGGAGAAGATCAAAGGACTCACGCGTCGCGCAAGGCGTTTCAATCGCGCCTTCGAGCAGCGATGCCGCTCGTGGTTCATCGGCGCCCAGCAGAGGCTTGCGGACACGCGCGGCCAGGGCACGACGGAATACGCCATCCTCGTCGGCGTGCTCGTGGTTATCGCCATCATCGCCATTACGCTGTTCCGCCCCAAGCTCCAGGAGCTTTGGGACGCCATCGCTGCGGGCATCAACAGCCTCTAGGTGATGAGCGGGGCCAGGGTACGGTGGAATATGCCTTGGTAACGGCGGCGTTTATCTGCATTGTTGCGGCCGGCGCGGCGTTGTGGCGGGCGCTGTCGTCGGGACTATTCGTTGAAAAGGGCCTGCTGGCCGCCTCCCACCATGTTCAGGGGGCGGCCGGTTGGCTCGCCGATGTGCTGAGCTTCTAGGAAGGAGGGAGTTATGGGCTTGGGGGCAATCCGCGCCTTGCGGAAGAGCAGCGGCCAGGCGACCGTCGAGGTGGCCTTCGCGCTGCCCGTGATCATGCTGCTCGTGCTTCTGCTTGTGCAGCCGGGCATCGTGCTGTACGACCGCATGGTCATGGTGAACGCTGCGGCCGAGGGCTGCCGCCTGCTGGCAACGGGAGACGGTACGAGCGCGGCGGCGGAGGCCTTCGTTAGGCGCCGCTTGGGCACGGTTCCCCAGCAGGATAACTTCCACGTACACGAAGGAGGCTGCAGCTGGGACATCGTCTGCGAGGGCGGCGGCAGCGCCGACAGGGCCGTCGTGCGCATCCGCACCGAGGTGCGCCCGCTGCCGCTGCTCGACGGCGGAGCGGCTCTGCTGGGCTTGGTGAACGAGCGCGGCAATTTGGTTGTCGAGGTGTCCTGCGAGGTGCCCACGCGGGCCGCCTGGGCCCAGCGCTCGCTCGACGGGGCGCGGCCCGACGAGAAGGCAGGAGAGTGGAACGATGGCGATTGAGAGACTCTGGCGCGACGAGCGGGGTTTCACCTCGGCCGGCATGGCCGTGGCGTTGCTCGTGAGCCTGTCGCTGCTCTTCTCGGCGGCCCAGGTGTACCGCATCAACACCGTGGCGGCCGAGGTGCAGGAGGTGGCCGATGCCGCTGCCATGGCAGCGGAGAACCAAGTCGCCGAGTTCATGGTGGCCGCCCGGGTGTGCGATGCCGTCGTGTTCTCGCTCACGGTGACGGGCGACGTCGCCTACGGCCTTGGCGTGGTGGCGCTTTGCGTTCCCCCGGCAGCTGAGGTGGGCGCCCAGCTCGTCTCAGCAGGGCAGAAGATCCTCAAGGCCCGGGATGCCTGCGCCGACAAGGCCGCCGAGGCGCTCAATGCCCTGCAGCGGGCGCTCCCCTTCGCGGCGGCGGCGCGGGGGGCGGCCGTGGCGGCTGCCAACGGCGATAATCGGTCCTCGGCGTACCTGGCCCTTGCCCTGCTGCTGCCCGGCACCGCCGAAGAGGTGGTCGTCGGGGAGGGGGAGGCCGAGGAGGCGCTTGAGCAGGCGGTAGACGAGCGTCGGGATATTCTGGAGGAGGCGGCGCAGAAGGCCGAGAGGGCCGCTCGGGCCGCCGACGAGGCCAAGGCGCGCGGCTTTGCCCGCGATTGCGGCGACAACCCCTCCTACTGTCTTTACGAGCGGGCCTCTCGTCTGGGGGCCCTGGGGTTCGACGAGAACCCGCTGTACGTGTCGGCCGACAGCTGGTCGTTCGCGGCGCCCCTCGAGCGGGCCCGCGCCTATTACCCGGCACGGCTGCTGGCCGAGCGGCCCGCCTCCGATTCGGTGGGGGACAAAGCGAAGAGCGCCCTGAGGAAGCGGTTCTACGCCTTCGCGGTGCGCGCCCTTCGGGAGGGCTATGTGCGCGAGACGGAGAACACCTTCGAGGCGCACTTCCCCTCGCTGCCGCGCAACACCGACGAGATGCGCGGTACCGACCTGTACACCGAGCCGGTCTACCCGGTGACGGTGGAGGAGGGCGTGTCGGTCATGCATGCCTGGGACGGCTGCACCGAGGCCGGCCTCGTCGACTCCTACGGCTCGGTGAAGACGATGGAGGAGGGCAACTTCCCCGTGTGCCCTGCCTGCCAGTTCTCGGCAAGCGCCCTGGGAAGCGTGGCCTCGGCCTCTACCTCTATCGACAACGGTTTCGAGTACCACTACGCGGCCATCGCCGAGGCGGCAGCCGACTACCAGAAGGCGCGGGCCGAGGCCGCGCCTGCGGCCCAGGTCGTCAAGGAGGAGGCGGCGGGGCTGCTCGACAAGGTGGCGGCGGCGCTGAAGGATGCCGGCTCGTTCCGCATCGAGGTGTCTCCGCCCGGCGCCGACGGGTGCCTGGCCGTCGTGGTGTCTCCCGGCTCGGCCGACACGGGCCCCTTGGCGGGCGTGTTCGCGGCGGGAGGGTCGCTCGGGCCCCGCGTGGCGGTTTCTGGCGCCACGCTCATCGAGGACGGCGACGACGGGGCCTCGGTGGTGGGCGATCTCCTTGACGGGCTGGTGGCCGACGAGGTGGGTCTGGCCGGCGTCGGCTCGATGGTGCTCAACTGCTGGGGCTCGCTGCTCGACTCCTACGAGCAGGGGTGGGACGGCTTGATGACGGGAGTCGAGGAGGTGATCGGCGGCTTGCCCCTGGTAGGCTCCTCGGGCCTGGGATCGTGGGCGGCCGATGCCCTGCGCGAGAGCCTGGGCGCGGTGGGGCTTGAGCCGGCGTCCACGGCGCCGTTGAAGCCGGTCCTGGCCTCTTCGGTCGGCGTGGCCCGGGCCAGCGGGGGTGACTACGCCGAGCGCTTTGTGGCGCTGCACGACCAGGTGATGGCCGATCCGTCGGCCTCCGGAGGCTTCTCTCTTCTCGGGGGAGCCCTCGGGCGCGGGGCCTACGACGCCCTGGCGGGAAGCGAGGTGACCATCGCCGAGATAGAGCTGCCCTTCGCGGGCTTCTCGGTGCCGGTGACTATCGCCCTTCCCCCTGCGGTAGCTGCCGGTGCCGCCGGCTTGGTGGAGCAGGCGATGGCGGCCATCGATACGGTAACGGAAAGCTCGGGAGGAGGCCGGCTGTGGGAGTAGGAAACGATCGAGGTCAGGCCACCGTCGAGTTGGCCGTGGTGTTTCCGGCGGTTATCATCGTGGCGGTCATCGCGATGAACGCCCTGGGGTTCTTCGGCGCCTGCGCCGAGTTCGACCGCGTGGCCCGCCAGACGGCCGTGGCCTACGGGGCCGCGCCCGATGCGGGCCAGGGGTCGGCGCAGGTGCGCGCGCTGCTCGAGGAAGAGCTTCAGACGGCCTTCGACGCCCCTCACCTGTCGGTGGCGGTAACGGTGGAGTCGACGACGCTCGGGCTGGAGTGCTACCGCGCCCAGCTGCGCTACGCCCCCACGCTGTTCGGGTTAGGGCTGCGCTCGGAGGTGTTCGGCGTGTCGCTGCCGCCGCTGCTCCACGAGACGACGATGGTGGTCGACTGCTATGCGCCGGGGGTGGTGATCCGATGAGGGGCGACGCAGAGCAGCGAAGGCGACTGCGCCGGGCCATTCTGGCCGTAGCGGCGCTCGTCCTGGGGGCGGCGCTCTCGGGTGTCGCCCAGGAAGGGGCGCGCGTGGTGGAACGGGCGCGAGATCCGCTGATGGAAGGCGCCCAGCGCGCGGCCGACGAGGCCCCTTCCTGGTTTGTCGAGGAAGTCGGGCTGCCCGATGGCGCGCAGGAGCTTCGTGCCACGGACGATTGGACGGTGGTGGGTTATGCGGAGGAAGGGGCAGCCTCGGAGGCGTCGGCGCGGCTTGTCGAGCGGCTGGAGGCCCGGGGCTGGCATTTGCTGGAGACGGGCGCTTCTGGCATGGCGACGGGATGGAAGGAAGGAGGTGCGCTCTCGTGGATAGCATTCAGCTGCACCGATATCGGCGGCGTGTCGAGCACGGTCATTCAAGTTCCGGCCGGCGAGTCTTCCGCCTGAGGGATGGCGCGGAGGCTCCTTTCGGGGGAACGTGGGTCGTGGCGACGCGTCCCCTCATGCGTCTGCGGGGCCTGGCGGGGCGCGCTCCCGATGCCACGACGCTCGTGTTCCCGCGCTGCCGCGACGTGCACACGATCACGATGCGCCATGGGCTCGACATCGCTTTTCTCGATCGGCGCGGACGGGTGCTGGGCGTGCATCGCCAGGTGCCTCCGGGAAGGCGCTTGAGGAACCGAAAGGCACGGGCGGTCGTCGAGCGTTTCGCGCGCCCGGGCCCCTGGCTGCGGCCCGGTGACTGCTGTCGGGGAATCGAAGAGGGCCGAAGCTGGCCCTGGTTGGAGAGGAGGCTGCGCCGTGAAGGTGTGTCCCGTGTGCGCAAGCACGCTGTTCGATGATATGCCCATCTGCTTCGGATGCCTGTACCAGTTCGGAAGCGATCCGGATCTTGAGGCGCGCCGCGCCGAGGTGCGCGAGGGGCCCGCGGAGGCTCCCGCTATTGGTACGGCCTCCGCGTACGGAGGATGGGAGAAACGCGGAGACGATGGGGAGCTTCGGCTTCCGCTGGTGACTCGCGCCTGCGGTCAGGAGGGTGGCGACGGAGGAGCGGGCGGCACCTGCGTGCGCGAGCTTCAGATGCCCGGGTGGCGGCTGCGCGTGCGCGCCGATGGCCCGGGGGCTGCCCAAACATCGCTTACCATAGAAATAGAGCCGTCGACGTACGGCGACGGCTCTGCGGAAACGAGCTGAGGAATCGGTGGGGTTTGAGGGGCTTCAGGCTAGCGAACCAGCTCGGCGTACAGCTTCTCGGCCTCCTCGCCTAGGCGCTGCTGCAGCGTCAGGTAGGCGTCGAGCAGCCGGTTGCCCTCTTCGGTAAGGGTGGATCCGTGGGCGCCATCGCGCAGAAGCAGCTGCACGCCCAGGGTCTCCTCGGTGTCCTTGATGATGCGCCAGGCCTTGCTGTAGGCCATGCGCATCGATTTCGCCGCGGCATTGAGCGAGCCCTGGTTGCGCACGCCCTCGCAGAGCGCGGCGATGCCCGGCCCGAACGCCGATTTGTTCTCGGAGGCGGGGTTGGTCACGTTGATGCGCACAACCGTGCTGAGTTTCTGCAGCTGACCCATGGTCTGTCCTTTTCTCGGCGGCCTAACGGGAGAGGAAGGCGTCGGTAGCCTCTTCGATGGCCTCTGTGCCGCTGTCGATCACTTCGGTGAATCGTACCTCCATGGCATCGAGTTGCGCAAGGCCGGCCGGAATCTGATCCTTGCCTGTTTCCTCGGCAATGAGGCCGTTGAGCTCGCAGCCGGTAAGGGCGGCCACTTCGGCGGGCAGCGCCTCGTGGGGCGCCAGGCCGTGCAGCGCGCGGTACACGTTGTCGCCGAACTTGGCCCAATGGGCGGTGGAGGCGATGAGCACCGGGTTGTCGCCCCGCAGGTTCTGGGCGGCGGCAAAGGCCACGGCGGTGTGCGGGTCGATGAGGTAGTCGTAGGCGTCGAGCACCTCGCGGATGGTGGCGAGGCAGGTGTCGTTGTCGATGGAGTCGGCGCTGAAGTTCTCACGCACGCGGGCGAAAGTGTCGGCGTCGATGCGGAAGCGGCGCTTCTCGTTGAGGTCGGCCATCCATCGGCTGATGGCCTCGCCGTCGCGCCCGGTCAGCTCGAAGAGCTGGCGCTCGAGGTTCGAGGAGACGAGGATGTCCATCGACGGGGAGGAGGTGAGGATGAACTCGCGGTCGGAGATGTCGTAGGTGCCGGTGTTGATGAAGTCGGTGAGCACGCGGTTGTCGTTGCTGGCGCACAGGAGCCGCTCGATGGGCGCGCCGATCTGCTTGGCGTACCAGGCCGCCAGAATATTGCCGAAGTTGCCCGTGGGCACGCACACGTCGATGGGGTCTCCAAGCTCGATGCGGCCCGCGGCGACAAGCTCCGCGTAGCTGGAGAGGTAGTACACTACCTGCGGGAGGAGGCGCCCCCAGTTGATGGAGTTGGCGCTCGACAGCGCGATGCGGTGATCTTCAATGAGGTGCCGCGCGAAGGCCTCGTCGGCGAAGGTGCGCTTGACGCCGGTTTGGCAGTCGTCGAAATTGCCGCGCACGGCCCACACCTGCACGTTGTCGCCGGTGGTGGTGACCATCTGCTTGCGCTGGATGTCGCTTACGCCGCCGTCGGGGAACAGCACGCCGATGGACACGCCCTCGACGCCCTTGAAGCCCTCGAGCGCGGCCTTGCCCGTGTCGCCGGAGGTGGCGACGAGGATCATGAACTCGTTGTCGAGCGTCCCTTCCTCACGCAGCTTCGCCGCGCTGGCGCCGAAGAAGTGGGGAAGGCACTGCAGCGCCATGTCCTTGAAGGCGCTCGTGGGCCCGTGCCACAGCTCGAGGATATGGGTGTTCTCATCGAGCGAGGTAATGGGGCAGATGGCGGCGTCGTCGAAGTTGTCGCCGTAGGCGCGCGCCATGAGCTCGTCGATGGCCTCGTCGGGCAGATCGATGTTGAAGGCCTTGTACAGCGCGGCGGCCCGCTGGGCGTAGGGCATCTCCGCCAGCGCGGCGATATCGTCGAGGGAGAGGGTGGGCAGCGCCTCGGGAACGTAGAGGCCGCCGCCTTGGGCAAGCCCGTCTACCACGGCTTGGGTGAAGGGCACCGCCGTCTCGGCGACGCCGCGCGTATCGAGGTAGCCGTTCTGGCCGAAGTGCTCGGCACGGTCGAGGGAATACGCCATGACCTGTCTTTCTCTTGGGGACAATGGGGCCAGTGTACCATTTCGGCTCGCCTTCCCCGTTACTCATTCGGCTGTGCGGCTCATCCCTCCGAACGGTCGCAGTTTAGTTGCAAGCGGAAAACTTTTCCAACGATTGGAAAAAAGTTAGCTTCGTTCTACACATTTGGTTAGCTTAGGTTTACAATACCAAGTTGCATGCATCTAACACTGATAGGAGTCATCATGAGCAATGCGATGGTTATGGAGGGCGCCCGCTGCACGGCCAACAGCGCAGGCCCCATGTGCCAGCCGATGCCGCTGACCTTTCTGAAAAGCGGCGACACAGCTCAAGTTACCCGTGTGCGGGGAAAGGGCGAGGTGCACCATCACCTCGAGAACCTCGGGTTCGTCGACGGAGCCCGAGTTTCGGTCGTTTCCGAGCAGGCGGGAAACTTCATCGTGCAGATCAAGGGCGCCCAGGTGGCGCTCGATCGATCGGTGGCATCCAAGATCATCGTCGCTTAGACGCCTCGCCGCAAAACGTTCCGCAAACCGATGCCCGCATGCACTGCGTCGGCGCGGGGAGCGCCATGCGGCGAACAACGGAAGAGGAAGAAAGGAAGGACCATGGCAGAGGACAAGACCCTGCGCGATGTGCCCGTAGGGCAGTCGGCCACCGTTCGTCGCCTGGTGGGCGACGGTGCCATCAAGCGCCGCATCATGGACATGGGCATCACCAAGGGTACCGACGTCTACGTGCGCAAGGTAGCGCCTTTGGGCGATCCCATCGAGGTGACGGTGCGCGGCTTCGAGCTCTCGCTTCGCAAGGACGAGGCCGTAAACGTGCTCGTCGGCTAGCTATCGCGTTGCCCCTGCGCTTCGGCGCATTTTTTCTCCCCACCAGTTAGTTTCAACTAACTTAATTCCCTTTCGAAGGCGCCCTTGGGAGAGCGTGAGAGAGACTTCGAAGGGGCGCAACTTTGGAGAAGGAAAGGCTGAATATGGCTATCAACATCGCCCTTGCCGGCAACCCCAATTGCGGCAAGACAACCATGTTCAACGATCTGACCGGCGCGAACCAGTATGTGGGAAACTGGCCCGGCGTGACCGTTGAGAAGAAGGAAGGCAAGTACCGCGGCAACAAGGACGTCACCGTTACCGACCTGCCCGGCGTGTACTCGCTTTCCCCCTACACGCCCGAGGAGATCGTCACCCGCGACTACCTCATGAGCGGCAAGCCCGATGTGGTGGTGAACCTGGTGGACGCCACCAACCTCGAGCGCAACCTGTACCTCACCACCCAGATCATCGACCTGGGCATCCCCACGGTCATCGCCCTGAACATGATGGACCTCGTGGAGAAGAACGGCGACACCATCAACGTGGCCGAGCTTTCCCGCCACCTGGGCTGCCCGGTAGTGGAGACCTCCGCCCTGAAGGGCCGCGGCATGGAAGAGCTCATGAACTGCGCCATCGAGGAGGCCAAGAAGGGCGCCGCCCCCACGACCGAGTTTGGCTTCGATCCGAAGATCGAGGAGGCCCTTGCGAAGGTCATCGATGTGGCCGGCTCCCGCATCAGCGGCCGCCACGCCCGCTGGTATGCCATCAAGCTTCTGGAGGGCGAGCAGCTTACCATCGACAAGCTGAACCTGCCGGCCGCCGACCTCTCGAAGATCGCCGCCATCCGCGAGGCGCTCGAGAACGCCGAGGACGACGACGCCGAGTCCCTCATCACCAACGGCCGCTACGACGCCATCACCGACGTCTGCGCCGAGTGCGTGAAGAAGTCGCCCAAGGCCATGACCACCACCCAGAAGATCGATCGCATCGTCACGAACCGAATTTTGGGCCTGCCCATTTTCATCGTGATCATGTTCCTCGTGTACTACCTGGCCGTCGGCCTTGGTGGCAGCATCGTGACCGACTGGGCCAACGACGGCATTTCGGGCGACGGCTGGCTCTACACGGGCGGCGAGCAGTACGAAGAGGCCGTCGGCACCTGGGAGGACGGCATTGCCGCTCTGGAAGAGTCCGGCGCCTCCGAGGAGGCCATCGCTGCCGCCGAGGAGGAAGAGCCCGATCCGGCAGACTTCGGCCTGTGGATTCCCGGTCTCACGCCCGTGGTGACCGACGCGCTGGAGTCGGTGGGCGCAGCTCCCTGGGTCGTGAGCCTCTGCGTCGACGGCATCGTCGCCGGCGTGGGTGCGGTCATCGGCTTCATCCCGCAGCTCATCATCTTGTTCCTGCTGCTGGGCTTTCTGGAGGGCTGCGGCTACATGGCCCGCGTCGCCTTCATCATGGACCGCATCTTCCGTCGCTTCGGCCTGTCCGGCAAGTCCTTCATCCCGATGCTCATCGCCAGCGGCTGCGGCGTGCCCGCCGTTATGGCCACCAAGACCATCGAGAACGAGAAAGACCGCCGCATGACCATCATGACCACCACGATGATCCCCTGCGGCGCGAAGCTGCCCATCATCGCGCTCGTCTTCGGCGCCCTGGCCGGCGGCGACTACGAGAACACCTGGTGGGTGGGGCCCCTGTTCTACTTCCTGGGCCTGTTCGCCATCGTGGTGTCCTGCGTTATCCTGAAGAAGTTCAAGGCCTTCGCCGGCGAGGTGGCCCCCTTCATCATGGAGCTGCCCCAGTACCACCTGCCCACGGTGAAGAACGTGCTGCTGTCCATGTGGGAGCGCGTTAAGAGCTACGTGGTGAAAGCCGGTACCATCATCTTCCTGTCCTCGATGGTCATCTGGTTCCTCATGAACTTCGGCATGTACGAGGGCCAGTTCGGCCTGCTCGACCCCGAGGTGGACAACTACATCCAGTACAGCCTGATGGCGGGCCTCGGCAACCTGCTGTCGTGGATCTTCGTGCCGCTCGGGTTCGGCAGCTGGGAGGCCACGGTCACGTCCATCACCGGCCTGGTGGCCAAGGAGAACGTTATCGCCACGGTGGGCATCATCACCTCGCTCGGCGAGGTCGGCGAGACCGATCCCTCCCTGTGGATGTCCTTCTCGGCGATGCTCGGCGGCTCCAGCGCCGCGGTTATGGCCTTCTGCGCCTTCAACCTGCTGTGCGCGCCCTGCTTCGCGGCCATCGGCACCATTCGTCGCCAGATGATGAGCGCTAAGTGGACTTGGGCCGCCATCGGCTACATGTGCATCTTCGCCTGGTGCGTGGGCCTGATGCTGTACCAGTTCGTGGGCGTGGCCACCGGCGAGGTGAACTTCAACATCTTCACCGGTCTCGCCATCATCGTGGCTGCGGGCATGCTATTCCTCATCTTCCGCCCGGCCCCGGGCAAGAAGGCCGCCAAGCTTGAGGCTGCGGCCGACAACGCGTAAGGAGAAATCGTGCAAGATCTGGCCCTCAACGTCCCCACCGTCATCCTGCTGCTGATCCTTCTGGCGCTGGCGGTGCTTGCCGTCCGCCGCATGACCCGTCGCGGGCTCTGCGACTGTGGCGACCACTGCGACGAGGGGGGCTGCGCCGGCTGCCACGGCTGTGGTGCGGCCGAGGACATGGTGAAGGCCATGGGCAAGGCAGCTGGCGAGGGTTCATGCTGCTCTCACGAGGGGGAGAAGCGCTAGCGCTTTTCCACTCGGCGAAGACTCTATGAAACAGGCTCGGAACTTTTCGTTCCGAGCCTCGTTTTTTCTGGGCACCGTGATACCATGGGAAGCCTGTGAGATAGGAGAGGTGCTGTGGTAAAAACAACCATGTCCCATGAGGATTACCTTGAGGCCATCGTCATGCTCGGTGGCTCGACTACGTCCCCCGTGCGCTCGGTGGACGTGGCCAACAAGCTGGGTGTCTCGAAGGCGTCGGTGAACAAGGCGGTTTCCTCCCTGAAAGAGCAGGAGCTGCTCGTGCAGCCCCACTACGGCGACATCACGCTGACCGAGGCCGGCTACGCCTACGGACAGGCCGTGCTCGACCGTCACCGCATGCTGTCCGACTTCCTTACCAAGGCCGTCGGCATCGATCCGGAGGTGGCCGAGGTGGAGGCTTGCCAGATGGAGCACGCCATCAGCGACGAGTCTTTCGAGAAATGGGAGGCGTTTGTCCGCAAACTCAACCTTTAGCGCCGGCCGCCTGGCGCTGTTACTTTCGATCTGCTAAACCTGCCTTAAACGAACCCCGGTAGCGAAAGGAAGCTTCACCCTTTGTCCCGACAGAGCAACATCGTCTCCTTCGACGCGGCGCGCCGTGCCGTGTCGGGCCGTGCCGTGCCCGCGGGCGCTCGGCCGACATCGGGAGCGCGGGTTCATGCGGGGCGCTTCGCCGACGACCCGGATTTCGAAGTGGGGGTGGTGCGCGGCGGCCGGGCGTCTTCTTCGACGGCCCGCGGCGCGCGTCCGGCACCGCTTTCCATGCGCGATGCCCACCGCGGCCCCGATTCGCTGGAATCGCGCGGCGCGTGGGATGAGGAGCTCTCCCAGGAAGAGGACGAGCTCGATGCCCCGCTGGGGCCGGTCGGGCGCCTGACGGCCAAGTTCGGCCGCAAGCGGCGCCAGCGTGCCAAGGAGCGGGCCGGCCGCGCCTACTACCAGCAGTATGAGGCGGGGAAGTCGTCCGATGCCTCCACGGCGGGTCCCCGGGCCGCCGTGTACAAGGGCGAGATGGGCGCGAGCCATCGCCGCTCTTCGCGCATGCAGCAGAAATCCGGTGTTTCGGGCTCGTCGAGGGGCTTTGCGTCATCGTCGCACTCGTTCTCGTTCCGCGGGCCCCTTATGGCGGTGGGTGCCGTCGCTGCGTGCCTGGTGCTCGGCGTGCTGTTTTTGTACGGGCCCTCCCAGCAGCTCTACGTTGATATTCGCGAGCGCGACCGGCTGGCGGCCGAGTACGAGGCCGTAGTCGACCGCAACGAGGCCATCGAGGCGCAGGTGGAGGCGCTTTCCACCGAGGCCGGCGTGGAAGATGCCGCCCGCACCCAGTTCGGCTGGGTGAAGGAGGGCGAGCACGCGGTGTCGGTCAGCGGCCTCGAGCAGTACGAGCCCGAGAACAACTTCCGTGGCAATATCGTCTCCGAGGATATTCCCCTGCCCGAGACGTGGTACTCGGGAATCCTCGATCCGCTGTTCGGCGTCGAGTGAGACACCCCTCCGAGGCACGGTCTCACCTTTGGGAAGGAGCGATATGACCTGCGAGAATGGCCGTTATGCGGCGTTGGATATCGGAACCGTCACCTGCCGCCTTCTGGTGGCCGACGTGGAAGACGGCCGCCTGACTGAAGTGGCCAAGGAATACGCCATCACCGATTTGGGCGTGGGCGTCGATAGCTCGGGGCGTCTGTCCCAGGAGGCCATCGACCGCGTGCTTGCCACGGTCGACCGCTACCAGGAGGTGCTTGCCCGGCACAACACCGAGGCGCACCCTGTTCGCCGGCTCATTGCCATGGCCACCTCGGCCTCCCGCGATGCTGCGAACGGCCCCGATTTCGTTCGTCAGCTGGCCGAGCACGGGGTGCAGCTGGCGGTGATCCCTGGCGCGCGTGAGGCGGCCCTTACCTTCAACGGTGCCTCAGGCGACTTTCCTGGCGAGAACCTGCTGGTAGTAGATATCGGAGGCGGCTCCACCGAGTTGGTGGCGGGGCGCTTCGGGTGCGCGCCTCAGGCATCGCACTCCTTCAACATCGGCTGCCGTCGTCTGACCGAGCGCTACCTGCACAGCGATCCGCCGACCTCGGAGGAAATCGCCGCAGCCCGGGGCTGGGTGCACGAGACTATGGTGCCGTACTTCGCGGAATTGGCCCAGGCGGGGTTTGCCATCGAGCGGGTCGTGGCGGTGGCAGGCACGGCCACCAGCGTGGTGAGCATTCGGGAGGCCATGACGGTGTACGACTCGTCACGGGTTCACCGTGCTCGAGTAACGGCCGACGAGCTTGCCGCCATTGAGGCTCGTCTGGCGTCTGAGACGCTGGCGCAGCGGCGCGAGACGGTGGGGCTCGACCCCAAGCGCGCTGGCGTCATCGTGGCCGGGTTCATCATTTTGGAGGAAGTGCTGAAGCTCGCCGGTGCCGACGCGTATACAGCCAGCGAATCCGACATCCTCCATGGCATGATCTTCGAGGCCGCAGGGGCAAAGGAGGACTAGAGGCCCCAGTTTTCACCTCGCGGTTCGAGCCCCGCTGCGGACACGAAGGATTGCTCTGGTTGAGGCCGTGGGAGGAATGGAAGATTTGAAATGGTAGGGGCGGTGGGACTCGAACCCACAATCCGAAGAGGCGGATTTTAAGTCCGCTGCGTATGCCAATTCCGCCACGCCCCCCGATGAGTGGGCCTATGATAGCACGTTTTCCTAGCGCGCCATGACGCAGCGGACGCTTGTGTCGCCGGGGCAGCAGGTCTGCAGGGTGATGGACTCGCCCATGGGGGCGATGCGGCCCTCGTATTCGAAGTAGTTCGAACGCTTCGGCAGAATGAGGGCATCGAACACGACGTAGTCGCGCGTGTAGCCCTCCTCGTCGCATACAGTGATCACGTCGCCGATGGCCAAGTCCATGACGGGGGCGAATACTCCCGGATTATGGCCGATGAAGTACGTGTTCGATCCGTCGGTGACGCTTCCGTCGCCGAGCCAGGTGCTCGCGTAGCCGTTCGGGGCTGTGGCGTCGAAGCAAGACCCCTGGGCGAAAGACACCTCATGGCCGAGGAAGCTCAACGTGCCAGCATTCACGGATGCCCCGCCAGATTGGCTCTGGGGTGCGGCGGCCATGGGGGTTTCGTCCTCGGGAATCAGCTGTGCGGCGTAGGTGGAAGCGGGTGCGGGCTCGGGAACCGTTTCCTCGGCGGCGTCTTCGGCTGCCTGGGCCTCGGCGGCGGCAGCGAGAAGGCGGTGGCGCTCACCGCGGGTGTTGATGTCGATAAGGGCCTGCTCCTCGGCGGCGGCATCGCTTTGGCGCGCGACGGCCAGGGTAACTTCGGTCCTGAAATCCTGGCCATGGGAGTCGGCCTGATGGGATGCCACCCACAGCGCCTCGCACACGCCCTGGGAGATAACGGTCGTGGTGAAAGTTTCAGATTCGTCGGCCCAGGCGACAGATGGCGTGCTCAGGCTGAAGGCGCCCATGCTCGCTGCGAGGGTCAGGCAGAGGCCTGCGGCAATCGTCCGAGATTTCATGAACGAGGCAACACTCACCGCGATCGATTCCTTTCTTGCCCGCATAGTGCAAGTTCCCCCGCCTCGATAGGCAGGTAAGTACTCCCACCACGCAAGTATTCCTACATCGGTGTTCAAGGGTACTTTACTGACAAAATGTCAGAATGACTAGCCCCCAACTCATAATTTCTGACCCAAATGACAGGGTAAAGAATGAGCCATGAAAGGGAAAATATGGGTCAAGGCAGTAAAATGCGGTCGCGTAACGACTGAAGGGCGGCTGCGCGACGGCTCCAATGCGGTTTGCGGACGGCGTTAATGCGGCGCTGCGACGGTTTGCGGGCGGCTGGAAACGGGAAATCCCCCCGACGTTTTCACGGTTCTGCGCGAGTAGGCTTATTCCGAAGACAAATCTTTTCGGAAGGGCGCACTCATGACGGGAAAACGGCTGCGATTCTCGGATCGGTGGATGTTTAATAGAGTGATGTGCCAGGAGCGCATTTGCAAGCGGGTCATAAAGGCGGCCTTCGACATCGAGGCTGACACAATTGAATACCTCAATGCGGAGCAGTGTTATGAGCCGAGCCCTGATAATCGCGGTGTTCGCATGGATGTGGTGGCGAAAACGTCGGGTCGCACCTTTGATTTGGAAGTCCAGGTGGCAAAGGAGAAGTACCTGGGAAAGCGCATGCGCTTTTATCAGGCGACTTTGGACGGGTCTGATCTTGAACGGGGGGCCCATCATCGGGGATTGCGCGAAACCTTCATCCTCTTTATTTGCTGCATCGATCCTTTTGGGCTTGGCTTGCCGGTGTATACGATTGAGCGAACATGCCTAGAAGCGCCCGAACTTGCCGTAGGCAATGATTCGCATTGGATGGCGCTTAACGCCCGCGCCTGGGCGCGCGCCGCCGATTCAGAATTGGGCGATTTGCTAAACTATGTCGAAACGGGCAGTGCTACGGGATCGCTGTCTCGGGATATCGACGAACTGGTCGCCTCGTACAACGAGGATCGAAAGTGGGTGAATCGCGTGTATACCCTCGAGCAGGAAATGGCCTTTCGCGAACAGGAGCGATGGGAAGAAGGAAGAGAAGAAGGAAGAGAAGAAGGAAGAGAAGAAGGAAGAGAAGAAGGAAGAGAAGAGGGGGAGAAGCGGTTTGGAGCGCTGGTGGCGGCGCTCATGAAAGATGGCCGCGTCGACGATGTCGCGCGTGCCGCTGCGGATGAGCAATACCGGAGCAGGGCGTTCCAAGAGTACGGACTCTAGCTCACTTCCGCGGGTGCCATCAATCTTACAATCTTGTCGGTAGGGCGAACCTAAGAGAGGGGGCTTGCGGGGCGTGGTATTATGGTTCGATGCTAAAACCCACCCGCCAACGGCAAGAAAGCGCTATGAAGAACATCACCGAAATCCTTGCGAGCGTCGATGAGACGCCCACCACCTTCGAAGACTACCTTGTGACCTACGCCGAGCCGGTGGGAGAGCTGATCAACAGCTACATTCCCCAGGGCACGCACCCCGATATGGATCGTTACCTCTACGATCCGCTGTACCGCTACAACGAGAACGCTGGCAAGCGTCATCGCCCGCTCATCTGCTACGCCGCGTGCCTGGCGGTCGGGGGCGACCCGAATCGCGCCACCTCGGCGGCTGCGGCTATCGAGCACTTCCATTCGGCGGCGCTCATCCACGACGACATTGCCGACGAGGCGGAGCTGCGCCGGGGCGAGCCCTGCCTGCACCTGACCGAGGGGCTGGGGCTGGCCATCAACATGGGCGATTTGGCTCTTTCCCAGGTGAACGGCACCGTTATCGACGATCCGCTGCTCGACGACGCCGCCAAGGTCCGCGTTATCGGCGAGCTTATCGCCATGACCCGCCGCACGGTGGAGGGACAGGCGCTCGATATCGGCTGGGCGCGCGACGGGCGCTACGACATCACGCCCGAAGATTACCTTACCATGGCCATCCACAAGACGGCCCACTACTCGGGAGCGGTGCCCCTGGCCATCGGTGCCATTGTGGGCGGCGCCTCCGACGAGGTGGTGGAGGCACTGCGCAGTTACGGGCTCGACACCGGCCTTGCCTTCCAGATTCAGGACGATCTGCTGAACCTCATTGGCACCGACGAGGCCAAGAAGAAGGATTTCCGCAGTGATATTACCGAGGGCAAGCGCACGCTCGTGGTGGTGCACGCCCTGGCCAACGCCGCGCCCGAGGCGCGCGAGCGCTTGGTGGAGATCCTCTCCTCGAAAGAGCACGACCCGGAGGTGCTGGCCGAGGCCGTGGCCCTTATGGAGGAGGCGGGCTCCATCGAATACGCCCGCGCCTACGCCGAGGACCTCAGCCAGAACGCCAAGGAGCGCCTGGTTCAGGCTGTTCCCGCGTCGCCCTACCGCGATCTGCTGATTTCCATGGCCGACTGGTTCGTGAACAGGTTGAAATAATATGGAGCCTATCAAGAGAAACGACACCGGCGCCGCCGTCGAGGACGTGCAGCAGCGCCTGGCCCGTATCGGCCACCTTCCCGAAGAGGGCATCACGGGCACCTTCGACGACGCTACGGCGCGCGCCCTGGTCGACTTCTGCGCGGCGGCCTCTTTGCCGGCGGCCGACGAGGTGACCGAGAAGGTGTGGGCGGCCCTGGTGGACGCCTCCTACAACTTGGGCGACCGCACGCTGTATCTGCGCATGCCGTACTTCCACGGCCACGACGTGCTGGAGCTGCAGCAGGCCCTTGGCGCCCTCGGGTTCTTCTACGGCGAGCGCGACGCCATCTTCGGCGCTCACACCGAGGAGGCCCTGCGCCGCTTCCAGATGAACCTGGGGCTGCCCTCCGACGGTATTGCCGGCGCCTACACCTATGCGGCCCTTCGCAATCTCGCCCATTCGTGGGTGGGCAAGGAGGCCACCCACAGCCCCGTGCGTCATTTGGGCTTCGCCCGCGCCGCCGACGTGCTCGAGCGCAACGCCGTGTGCCTGTTCGGCACCGACGAGTTCTCGCGCTCGGTGGCCTCACGCATGTCGAACCTGTCGCAGGCCACGAACCCCGCCTCGAAGATCATCAGCGCCGACAGCCTGTCGGTGCCCCCCGACGAGACGATGATCCTCGTGCACGTGCTGCTTGGCGCGGTGGATGCGGAAGTGGGCGTACCGCTCGTTTCCTACGAGGCGGAAGACACGCTTGCCCTGCGCCTGGCTTCGGCGGTGGATGCGGCTCGCGAGGCGCCCAGCCCCCGCGTGTCGGTGCTGCTGCCGGGCACGGTGTGGCTCGAGGCGGGCCCGGAGCGTTCCGCCCAGCACTACGCCATCACGCTGCTCGACGCCCTTTGCTCGGCGCTGCAGGAATAAATTCTGCATCATTCCGCTTGTTTTTGGCACGTTGGGGCCTCCATAAAGGGGCGACTCTCTGACGCAGTGGTAAAATCTCGCGCTTGAAAGTGCTGTTTTCCCGTGCGAGAAGAGAGGAGTGTCCATGACCCGTCCCATGACGATGGCCGAGAAGATTCTCGCCGCCCATGCCGGTCTCGACGAAGTGAGCCCCGGGCAGCTGATCGAGTGCGACCTGGATTTGGTGCTGGCCAACGACGTGACGGCCCCCATTGCCATTAAGACCGCCCGCCAAATTACCGATAAGGTGTTCGACCCCCAGCGCGTGCTGCTGGTGCCGGACCACTACGTTCCCAACAAGGACATCAAGAGCGCCGAGCAGGCCAAGATCATGCGCGACTTCGTGCGCGAGCAGGGCATCACCCACTATTACGAGGTGGGCTGCATGGGCGTGGAGCATGCGCTTCTGCCCGAGCAGGGCGTCGTGGGCGCCGGCGACCTCATCATCGGTGCCGACAGCCACACCTGCACCTACGGCGCGGTGGGCGCGTTCTCCACGGGCGTGGGCTCCACCGATGCCGGCGTGGGCATGGCCACGGGCAAGGCCTGGTTCAAGGTGCCTGAGACCATCAAGTTCGTCATCGACGGCGAGCTGGCCCCCGGCGTTACGGGCAAGGACGTCATCCTGCACATCATCGGCATGATCGGGGTCGACGGCGCGCTCTACAAGGCCATGGAGTTCACCGGCAGCGCCATCGCGAATATGCCCATGGACGAGCGCCTCTCCATTTCGAACATGGCCATCGAGGCGGGTGGCAAGGCCGGTCTCATTCCCGTGGACGACGTGACCCGCGCCTACCTGGACGGCCGGGTGGAGCGCCCCTACACTGCCTACTATTCTGACGACGATGCGGAATTCGCCCAGGTCACCGAGATCGACGCTGCCGACATCGTGCCCACGGTGGCCTTCCCACATCTGCCGAGCAACACGCGCCCGGTGGCCGAGGCCCGCGACGTGCGCATCGACCAGGCGGTCATCGGCAGCTGCACTAACGGCCGCTTGGAAGACATGCGCCAGGCTGCGGCGGTGCTGAAGGGCCGCACTGTGCACCCGGATGTGCGCTGCATCGTCATTCCCGCCACCCAGCAGGTGTACCAGCAGTGCATCACCGAGGGGCTCATGGACATCTTCATCAACGCGCACTGCGCCGTGTCTACCCCCACCTGCGGCCCGTGCCTGGGCGGCTACATGGGCATTCTGGCCGCTGGCGAGCGCGCCATCGCCACCACGAACCGCAACTTCGTCGGCCGCATGGGCGACCCCACGAGCGAGGTGTACCTCTCCTCGCCGGCCGTGGCCGCCGCCTCGGCTGTGCTCGGCCACATCGGCCTGCCGGAAGACTTGGACTAGGGAGGTTTCGCCATGCAATTCAAGGGAACCGTCCACCGCTACGGACGCGACATCGACACCGACGTCATCATTCCGGCCCGCTACCTGAACACCTCCGACCCGGCAGAGCTCGCGAAGCACTGCATGGAGGATCTGGACGTAGAGTTCGTGAACAACGTGCAGCCGGGAGATGTCGTCGTGGCCGACGAGAACTTCGGCTGCGGAAGCTCCCGCGAGCACGCCCCCATCGCCATCAAGGCGGCGGGCGTAGACGTGGTCATCGCCAAGAGCTTCGCCCGCATCTTCTACCGCAACGCCATCAACACGGGCCTGGCCATCATGGAATGCCCCGAGGCCGTGGACGCTATCAGCAACGGCGATGTGGTGTCCGTGGATGCCGACACCGGCGTCATCACCGACGAGACCACGGGCCAGACGTTCACCGCCCAGCCCTTCCCGGAGTTCCTCACCGAGATCATCAACGCCGGCGGCCTGGTGGCGCGCTGGCAGCAGAAGTTGGGAAAGGACGCGTAGCATGACCACGACTTACAAGATCTGCCTTCTGGCCGGCGACGGCATCGGGCCGGAGATTATCTCCGAGGGCGTGAAGGTGCTGAACGCCGTGGGCGCGAAGTACGATATGGCCTTCGAGTACACGGACGCGCTTATCGGCGGCATTGCCATCGATGAGACCGGCGAACCGTTGCCCGCCGCCACGCTGGACGCGGCCCGCGCCTCGGATGCGGTGTTGCTGGCGGCCGTGGGCGGCCCGAAGTGGGACACTACCGACCCCGCGGCTCCGCGCCCGGAGCAGGGGCTGCTCGGCATCCGCAAGGAGCTGGGGCTCTACACCAACCTGCGCCCGGTGCAGATTTTCAATGCTCTGGCTGACGCGAGCACGCTGCGACCGGAGGTCGTGGACGGCGTGGACATGATGATCGTGCGCGAGCTGACCGGCGGCTTGTACTTTGGCCGTCGCGAGCGCTTCTACGACGAGCCGGCCGCCGGCGTGGACGGCGCCCCGGGCCAACGCGCCTACGACACCCTGGAGTACTCCGAATACGAGATCGAGCGCATTGCACGGCAGGCCTTCGAAATTGCCCGCAAGCGCCGCAACAAGGTGACGAGCGTGGACAAGGCCAACGTGCTGGAGACGAGCCGCCTGTGGCGCGAGATCGTCCACCGTGTGCACGATGAGGCCTACGCTGACGTGGAGCTGGAAGACCTGCTGGTGGACAACACCGCCATGCAGCTCATCAACCGCCCGGCCGACTTCGACGTGGTGGTAACCGAGAACATGTTCGGCGACATCCTCTCCGACGAGGCCGCCCAGATCACCGGCTCGCTGGGTATGCTGGCGAGCGCTTCTCTGGGCGACGGCGTGGCGCTGTACGAGCCGAGCCACGGCAGCGCGCCGGACATCGCCGGTCGCGGCATTGCCAACCCGCTCGCGCAGATTCTCTCGGTGGAGATGATGCTGCGCTACAGCTTCGACGCGGGCGAGGCCGCCGACGACATCCGCCGCGCGGTGACCGAGGTGCTCGACGAGGGTTGGCGCACCGGCGACATCAAGGATGCCGAGACTCCGGCCGATCATGTGGTCGGCACGGCCGCCATGGGCGATTTCGTAGTCGCGCACCTGTAGAGGTGCGGAGCTGTTTTGCGATTGGGGGCGCCTTCGGGCGCCCTTTTCAATGGTGCCGTTTGCGTGGGTGCGCTTGACGTGGGGCGCGACTTCCCGTTCAATGGAGGGGATATATTCCGAGAGAAGGAGCACGTTATGAGCACGATTAAACTGGCCGTGCCGACCATGGGCGAGGCGGGTCTGTCCGCCCAGCGCGCGGGGCATTTCGGCCACTGCGACCGCTTCACCATCGTCACCATCGAGGACGGCAAGGTGGCCGAGGAAACCGCTGTGGTGGAGAACCCGCCCCACGAGGCCGGCGGCTGCCTGCGCCCGGTGGGCCTGCTGTCTGACGCCGGCGTGGACGCCATCGTGGCGGCCGGCATGGGTGGACGCCCGCTGATGGGCTTCAACCAGGCGGGCATCACCGTCTACTTCGACAACACTCACCCGGTGGTGGGCGACGCCGCCGCGGCCGTGGCCGCCGGCGAGGCTGCCATCATGGACCCCTCCCAGGCCTGTCAGCATCATCACTAAGAGTTGGCTGCAAAGCCACTGGGAAAGGGCGGCGCACGGCGTCGCCCTTTCTGCGTTACAATACCCGAAGTTTATCGGCGAGGGTGCACCGGCCTGGAACCTGCCGGCCGCCGCGCCCGCGCTTTGCCACCGCATTCGACGAAGGACACGACATGGCCATTAACGCACCCGAGGGAACCCGCGATCTTCTGCCCGACGAGGCGCTGTTCTGGAACCAGTTCAAGCAGACGGCGGCCGAGGTGTTCGGCGCCTACGGGTATCTGCCTATCGACACGCCCATCATGGAGCAGACCGAGCTCTTCGTCCGCGGCATTGGCGAGGCCACCGATGTGGTGTCGAAGGAAATGTTCACGGCCATTTCCGGCGAGAACCTGCGCCGCTGGGTGGAAGAGGGGAAGGCGCCGAAGGCCAAAAGCCGCCTGTCGCTTCGCCCCGAGGGCACGGCCGGCGTGGTGCGCGCCGTGGTGCAGCACGACTTGGTGCCCCAGGGGGCTGCGCCAGCGAAGCTCATGTACGCCGGCCCCATGTTTCGCGCCGAGCGCCCGCAGAAGGGGCGCCAGCGCCAGTTCAACCAGGTGGGCGTGGAGTGCCTGGGGGCCGAGGAGCCCACTATCGACGCCGAGGCCATCATCATGCTCATGCGCTTCTACGAGAAGGTGGGCATTCCGCGCGAGAGCATGCGGCTGCTGCTGAACTCCATGGGCTGCGAGCAGTGCCGCCCGGCCTATCGCGACCTGGTGCGTGCCTACATGGACGAGCACGCCGACGAGCTGTGCGACACCTGCAACGAGCGCGCGAAGGTGAACCCGCTGCGTGCCTTCGACTGCAAGAACCCCCAGTGCGCCACCGTGATGGAAGGCGCCCCGCGCATCACCGACCACCTGTGCGACGAGTGCCTGGAACACTACGATGCCGTGAAGGCGCTGCTCGACGGCGCGGGGGTGGCCTACGAGGAAGACTACAAGCTCGTGCGCGGGCTCGACTACTACACCCGCACGGTGTTCGAGGTGCAGGTGGACAACGGCATGGGCTCGCAGAACGCCATCGGCGGCGGCGGGCGTTACGACAAGCTGGCCGAAGAGGTGGGCGGGCGCCCGACGCCGGGCCTCGGGTTCGCCCTCGGCTTCGAGCGTTGTGTGCTGGCCCTGGAGGCGGCGGGCGTGGAATTCCCGCGCGCCCAGAAGTGCGACCTGTTCGTGGCCTGCGTGGACGACTCGGTGCGCCCGCGGGCCTTCGCCCTCGTGCAGGAGTGCCGCGATGCCGGTTTCGTCACCGAGATGGACCACCAGAAGCGTTCCCTGAAGAGCCAGTTCAAGTTGGCTGACAAGCTGGGCGCGGCCCGCGTGGCCGTGCTCGGCCCCGACGAACTGGCCGCCGGCGAGGTGACCCTGCGCGACATGGGCACTCACACCGAGGCCAAGGTGCGCCTGGAAGAAGTCGTCGGCGAGATGGGCCGCGCGATCCTGTAGGCGCCTCATCTCACGGCCCATCGCCAACCATTCCGCAACTCAGAAGCCGTGCCCAGCACGGCTTCTTTTGCTATGAGTGGCGAAGGGTACTTACCGCTATTTAACCGGCGACGGAGACAGGTTCCTCGGGCGGGAGGGTTACGGTTATCTCGCCGGAGGCGGTGTTGCCCACCGCGTCGGTGGCGCGCAGCTGGTAGGTGCCGGAGGGCACGTGGAAGCGGAAGACGGGGCGCGTCGGGTCGGTGGTGTCGGCCTCAGCGGGGGCGTAGGTGGCACCGGCCTCGTCGGTGAGGCGCACCTCGGCCACGGCGGACTCGTCGGTGAACGCGAGCACGGTGGCGCCGCGTTCGGTAACCATCGACGCCAGCTCGGGCGCGGCGGTGTCGCCGGCTTCAGGGGCCGGGGCCGGTTCGGGCGCGGGCTCGGCCGTAACCTGCGACTCGTCCACGGGCGCCGCCGGCGCCTCGCGGGGGAGCCCGGCCGCCACGGCCACGCACCCGATGGCCCCGATAACGGCCAGGGCCGCCACGGCCGGCACGGCGCGGTCGGCCCAGCTTGCGCGCGAAGGCGCAGGCTTGGGGGATACGCCCGCGGCCAACGGGTCTTCCACGGCCCGCTGCAGTGCGGCGGCGAACACAACGCCGGTAGGCAGCACGCCCAGCTTCTCGCGCAGCTTGTCCAGCGCGCCGCGGATGGTGCGCTTCACGGTGCTCGGCGACACCTCCAGCGTCTCGGCAATCTCGTCGATCTTCATATCCTGATAGAAGCGCAGCAGCAGCGTCTCGCGCTCGCGCTCGTCCAGCTCTTCCCGGAGCGCTTGGGCCAGGCGGCGGGTCGCGTCGCGCCGGCCGACCTCGGGGGCCGGGTCGCCCTTGTCCGGGTCGCTCCCGTGCAGCTTCGCCGAGGTGTCCATAACGGCGAAATCGTCGGTGTCGGTGGACGTTTCGCGCGGGTGGCTGCCGCGCTCGAAGTACTGCAGGCACAGCGTGTCGGCCACACGGCGCACGTACCCGATGAAGGCCCGCGGCCGAATGTCGGCCAAGTTCTTCCACGCCACCAGGTAGGCCTCTTGCAGAATGTCGTCAGCCGCCGCGTAGCCCACCTTCGCCGCCACGTTGAAGTACTGCGCCTGAGCCGTGCGCTCGTACAGCTCGCGGAAGGCCTCCGCATCGCCCCGCTGGGCACGTTTCACCAGGTGAGCGAGGTGCTTGTAAGAACGATCGTCGTTGCGCATGGCAGGCCTTTCCCAATTCGAAGGGGTAGGTAGCATACAGAAAGCCGCAGAGCGCGAAGCCGCGTCTCTGCAAGCAATTGCGCCCCCAGTGTAGCAGAGCCGCGGATTGCAGCCCGCATGCATGTTCGCTCGTGAGCCAATCTTGTGCCTAAGTGATTTTCCGACACAGGATGCGCTGGTACATGAGTTCTGCCTCAAAACTTCCGAAAATGTGATAGATCTCACATTTTCGGAAGGAATTACGTGGGTGACCCACACATTTTCGGAAGTTCCGCGTAATGCGGCGAGTCTACTTCTTCTTACGCGCCAAGAAAATCATTGACGGTGAGTGGGGAGGGACTTAGAATAAATGGCAGGTGGGACGCCGTTGCAGCGGCGGGCCGCCTCACAATACACGTTGGATTGTGAACGAGGGGCCGCTTCCGCAGTTTGGCGGGGGCGGCTCTACTCTTTTGGGGGCGCTTTAGGAAATGTGGAGGTATTATGTTGGTAATGACATGGTGCCAAAAAGCGTGACCCGAAATTCTTCTTGGGCGGATATTCATTTTTGCATAACTACACCCATGTGCCGAGGCGCCCGACGCCCGGCTGAGCCTAAGGAGGAGCCGTCATGCTGAGAAGAGGGGAGCAAAGGCCATTCTTCCGGGATCGGAGCCGAAGCGCCGCGCCCCGTCCCAACGCACCGAAGTCGGTGCGTTTTTCTTTTTTCGGCAAGGTTTTGCGTGGCGTGTCGGTTGTTGTGCTGGCGGCGGGGCTGTTGCCGATAGTGCCTGCGATGCCGGGAGTGGATCGAGCGGAAGCGCTGGAAGGCACGACGAATTATGCGGACTTCTTTACAATTGGAGACAGAGGAGGCTCGCCGGGGTCGATTAGCGGGAACACGCTGCGCGGGGCATCGACGGTGTACAACTGGGATTATGAGTACCGGGACGATCGGTGGATGAGCAGCAGTGTGTTCACCAGTAAAAAGGTGGTCTCTCTTCTGCACGATTGGACGGTGAGCGTGCAAGTCAATCTTGCAGAACCTGCCTTGGCGAATGCCGGAGCTGGCTCGAATGCAACTACTGCTAATTTTCAAATCGGCCTTACGTCTACATCGGACCCGGCGAAAACAGAAGGGTTTGCAGGCATTGTTCTCCGAGATTGGGCACGTGGGGGCGGAAAAAGCGCAAGTGCAAAGATATCGAGTATGAGCGGGGGCGTTGTTACGGGCATCATTCAAGGGCCTCAAGGCGTTGACTCGTTGGACTCCTATGATGCCGTGCTCTCGTATACGTCGGCATCTCGTCGCGCTACCTTCACGGTTGCGGGCAAGTCGTTCAGCTATGCGATACCTGCAAAGCTTGGCCAGACTCCATATTTGTTTATTCAGGAGACCATTTGGTGGCAGAATGGATCTGCGACTGTGGCAAGCCCCCCTCAGAATTTAACGAGCACAATGACTTTCAAGTCGCTTACTCTTCCCCATTTGGATCCTGTCATTGAAGACGTGGCTCTTTATCGCGAAGATGGTACGCGTATCGGCAAAGAGGATATTGTCGAGCCGGGCGATCGAGTCCGGGTGCAGTGCGTGGTGCGCAACAAGTATACATACGCAGGCGCTGAGCAGTATTCTATGCACGTGAAGCTTGCCAACACTGCGGCTTATCCCACTAAAGGGCTTACACCTTTCGCCGATGCTTCTCATCCCCTGCAAGTGAATGGCACCACGGTCGCTACATCCGCGGGGCCGAACACGGTAACGGGAGCCAATGGCGTCCCCATTACGCTGGTGGGTACTAATCCCACAACGGTGTCGTACTGGGCTACCGTTTCCGGAGAGTCGGGCAGCGCTGTTGCTCTTTCCCAGGAGTTAATTGAAGACACGTTTCAGGGTCGCCAGTACGCAACGGCAGAGCTTGTGGCAGAGCAATCATTGAAACCGTTGCCTCCTGACGTTGACCCCAGCAATCCGAGCAGTTGGGGAACTGCGGGTACCGACTATCACTACACGCGACTCCCGCAGCCGAATGTCAACGGATGGAATACGTCTCCCGTTACCGTCCAATTCTTCGCGGGCGATTTCGACTCCCTTACGGTTAAGCCAACGAATGGCGATTCGGAGAGGACGTTGACGGACAAGGGGACGTGGGTGCGTGCGGGCGACACGGCGGGCTACCCTGTTGAGATAAGTGCGGCCAATTCCATAACGGGTGATACGTCGACCAAGAGGATTGACACAATCAAGATCGACTCATCGATTCCGCGGCTCTCGGTCGATCCCGCGTTGGGGGCACTCACCATCAACGACAAATCTGTCGATGCTTCCAAGGCTACTTCTGGCGTATGGCGGTTGTACCGGACGGGGGCCGATGGCGCCATTTCCGCTCGGGCAGCATTTAAGACGTTTCCGCTGACGAGCGGCACGGGGGCGGCTACGCAGACGGTGGCTTCTATTGCTAACGGGTATTACGTGGCCGAGGATGCCGCAGGCAACTTGAGCGACGTATTCACCGTGGGCACGACTGACCCGCCCGCGGTCACGCGGCCGCCGGGGAGCATCGTGACGCCGGGCGACCCGAACCCGCCCACGCCGGTGGGGCCGCCTATCGACCCCAATGACAAAGTGCCCGACCCGACGGTTGTAGTGGATGACATCGGGCTCAAGCATTCCGTCATCAGTGAGACGGTCACGCAGTTCCTCGACGCGGCGAACCCGCCCTTCGGCGGCGAGCTGACGCTGGACGACGCCAAGGCGCTTATGGCCTACCGCTACCAGGTGGATTCCGCGGCAGAGCCCGTAACCACGACGGTAGAGCTGCTGGACACCATGGGCGCGCCGCTGACCTCGCTGCCGACGACGGCGGTGGGCGAGTGCCTCATTCGCCAGGTGTCCACCGACGCCCAGGGGAACACGACAACCATCAACCTCACCTACCGGCTCATCAAGGACAACTGCCCGCTGGTGCGCCCGTGGGAGCCGGCCGACCCAGACGACCCGAACGGGCCGAAGGTGCCGGGCGAGGCGCTGGAGCCCGATGGCCCGGTGACTACCGACCCCGACGGCACGCAGCACGCGACGCTGTCCTGCGAGGCGACGGAGCTGGTGCGGAAGGGCACCATGGGTGCAGCCGAGGCGGTCGATCTGCTGAAGCGGCACTTCGCGCTGACGGCCACCGACGGGGCCGATGCGTCGGTGCGCACGGTGTCGCTGGCGACGGCGGCCGGCGCCGAGGTGTCGTCCATCGACCTGGCGACGCCGGCCGACTACCTGATCACCTACGAGGTTACCGATGCCACGGGCAATTCCACGACCGTGAAGCTGATCTACCATCTGGTGCCTTCGAAGGCGCCGGCGGTAACGGCTCACCCGGACCCGGGCACGAACCCGAACCCTCAGCCGGGCGACGACCCGTTGAACCCGAAGCCCTATCCGGTTGACCCGGTGGATCCGCCGTGGGTAGATGCGGATGGCACTCACCATGCCGAGGTGCACGACGAGATGGTGGTGCCGGTGCAGGAGGGCGCGTCGCTTTCCCTGACCGATGTGCGGGCGCTGATGGAGCGCCGCTACACGTTTGCGACAGCCGTGGGCGTAGGGGTGACCGAGCGGGGGCTTGAGCTTGCGGCGGCCGACGGAGCGCCGGCGGAGGCCATCGATCTTTCGCGGCCCGGCGAGTACGTCATTCGCTACGAAGTGGCCGACGACGAGGGCAATTCCACGGTGGTGAACTTGCGCTACCGCGTGAAGGACGCTGAAGCCGAGCCGCCGGACGAGCCCACCCCGCCCGATACGCCTAAGCCGCCTTCTGTAGCGGTGAAGCCAGGCGGTGGTGGGGGCGATGGCTCCGGTGACGGGTCGGGCGGTACGCCGAAGCCGCTGCCGCCGGCCACCACGGTGGTCGACCCGGAAACGGGGCTTGCCCATGCGACCATCGAGGACACGCTGACCGCGGGCACAAGCGCTGAGCCCATGACCCCCGAGGCCATGGCCGAGTTGTTCGCCGAGCGCTACGAGGTAACTTCTTCGCAGCCCGACGGCCAGCTTTCCTACGGCCCGGTGCACCTGTTCGACGCGGATGGGAACGCGGTGGAGGCCATCGACCGTTCGGCGCCCGGCGACTGGCGTGCCGAGCAGGTGATCACCGATTCTGCCGGCAATACGACCACCATCCGCGTGGCTTACCTGGTGCGCGAGGGTTCTGTGGACGGAGGCATCGGCGACGACGGGAACGGCGCGGGCTCTGGCGCCGGCAACGGCAGCGGCACGGCCGGGAACGGGTCGGGCGATGCGGGCAAGGGCGGCTCCGGCGACGGTAGCGCCAGCTGGCTCTCGAAGCTGACAGGCCTTCCGCAGACGGGCGACTTGCTGGCGCGCTGCCCCATCCACATCATGTTCGTGCTGCTGATGGTGCTGGCTAGCGCCTACGGCCTTATGCGCCTGCGCCAAGAGGCAGCCCGCGACCGCCAGCGTCGCCAACGCGACCTGGATGCCGTGTGGGAAGAGGAGCTTGCCCGCTTCGGGGAAGGAGCCTGGCAATGACGCTGCTCGACAAAATGCTCTACGCGCTTCTGGCCCTGGCCGCCGTCACGTTGGCGGTCATGGGTTTCTGCCCCTGGGACTGGCTCTGGGCCCTGGCCACCTTAGGCGTCATCTTCCTCTGGACCCGCCTCATAACCCGCCGCCGCAAAAAACGCGAACGAGGTTCCCGCTAGCCCTCTTTGCAACGCATTAACGAAGTTATTGCCAGGGCGGCTCGTCTTCGAAGAAATAGTCGGCGGCATTTTCTGCCATGTTGGGAAGAGAAAGCGCCCCGACGCGCGCGGGGCGAGTCGGGGCTGAGGGAGGGGAGGCGAAGCGGGAGGCTTTCAGCGGGGGAGGGGAAGCGCTGTCGGCGTATCCCGCGCCGCCTTTCGGGGATGACTTGGGGTTTACGCCTCCCAACTCTCGAGGGCGGCGACGTTCTGGCCGGCCTCGCGGCCCCAGACCACCGTGTTGGTGATGGACCAACCGCAGCCCACGTAGAACGGGCCGGAGTAGTTGCCGCCGATGATGCAGCCAGCGCCGTAGAGGCGGGGAATCGGGTTGCCATCGAGGCCGATGATTTCGGCTTCTACGTTTGACTTCGCGCCGGCGAAGGTGCCCATGGGGCCGGGCTTGACTACGTCAGCGTAGAAGGGCGGCGTGACGATGGGGGCTAAGTTGGCGCGACGGCCGAAATCGAGGTCTTCGCCACCTTCGCAGTAGGCATTCCATTTGGACACCTCGTTAGCGAGGATTTTGGGATTACAGCCGATGAACTCAGCTAGGCCCTCCACGGTGTCCGCAGTGTAGGTGGTTTCATTCTGGTCGGGCGTATGCCCTTTCAGCTCAAAGAGGGGAGCGCCACTCGCGTCGTAGATATAGTAGATGTAGCCGGTTTTGGGGTCGTTAGGGTTGAAGCCCTGGCGCCAAGCGGCATTGGAGCACTCGTGAATCACATAGCCCCATATCGCATCGTCCTGGCAGAAACGCCGACCAGTCTTGTCCACGAGAATAGCGTCAAGATTGGTCGATTCGTAAATGTTGATTTCCTTGTTGATGAGGTCGCTGTAACCCCAATCGCTTACGCCGCCCACGTACATATCGTCATTCATGCATACAGCTTGCTGCATAAGCAGATCTGCGCCGATCTCGCGAAGCATGCGAATGCCGTCACCAGTGTTGGAGTCAACGTCGGGGCTGCCTGGGTTTGCCAGTCCAGCATTAGCGAGCGTCATGCCCCATACATCTTGCATGAGGCCGAGGTCGCGGGCCATTTCTGCGTTGTTGTCCACGGAGGCGCAGGCAATAACAACGCCCTTGCGGGCCTTGGCATAGTCGCCGCTGGCTAGCTGTACGCCGATGACTTCGCCCGAGGCGCTCTTGATGATGTGAGCAACTTCGGCATCCATTTCCACCTGGATATTGTCAGTCTCTTCTACGATCTTGCGCAAGGTGGCCATATGCCCAGCTTCGGCACCGTAGGCGCTGTGATTGTAGACAGAGCGAGGGACGATGTCAGCCTCAGTGTCGCCGCAAGACCAGACTGGTGCCAGGGGGCTTGCGCCCTCGTAAACGCGGCCGGTCTCGATCATCCAGTCAACGGCCTCGCCGGAGCGCATGCAGGCCTCACGGATCATTTCTTCGTTGGCGCAGCCTTGGGCCCAGCGTATCATCTGATCGGCAAAGGCCTCTCCGGTGTCGCCCGCATAACCAGTGAGCTCTTCCTGGGTTGACCAGTTGGCTGCCAGCATATAGCCTCCACAAAGGGCTGAGTCGCCGCCGAAAAGCGCACGATCTTTCTCGAAGATGATGACATCCGCCCCAGCTCGAGCCGCTTCGATGGCCGCGCAGGTGCCGCCCGAGCCCGAACCGATGATGACTACGTCGGTCTCGTACGTCCAATCGATGGAAGACGGATCGGCGCCACCGGTGCTCGCCAAGGAGCCGGCTCCGCCAGATGAGCCTTTGGTCTGCGGCGCACAGCCAGCGAGCGCGGTAGCACCCAGGGCGGCAGCGCCCAGCAGGGTCGAGGCCTTCAGGAAATCGCGGCGTTCCATGTTTTCGGTCATAGTTCCCTCCTTGTTCGGAATTTCCTCTTTGGAATTGCCTTGCAGCCCGCAGTTTAGGGGCGGGAAAGATAGTCGGTAAACTTCGCTTTTCATCACTTGTTTTGCCTGTTGAAACGATTACTCGGCTTCAACTGACGGTTTTCGACACTTGCTCAGGAGATCTTGCGCGGCCGCTTGCGTTATGATTTTGCCAATGCGTCGGCTCGTTTGGGGAAGGGGTGGCTGACATGGAGGAGTCGCGAGGTCACGAGCAATGGCTGCGGGAACTGTTACGAGACGAAGACTTCATGGTGTTCATGCAGGAACAGCCAGGCATCTATGCAAGCAAAGAGAGCTTTTTTGCCCAGGATGTGCCCGGTGGGATTGCCGCTGAGACGGCCTGGGATCTCGTCTCGTTTATGCGGCGTATGTCGGCCTCTCCTTCGGTGCGGGAGTATGTACCGTTGGCTGGCAAGGACGTTTTCGATCTCTCTCATTGGTGCACGCCGCCTCGCACGCTAGAGATACTGGGGGCGCTTTATGCCGAGACCGGGGCTGCCTCGCAGCTGTGGCATAATGTGGAGCCGCTTTTGGCTCGTGGGCGCTTGCAAAAACCCATTGTGGAAGACCTGCATGCTTCGGCGGTGCGCGATGGGCTTGCGTTGGATTACGAGACCGTTCGGGCAATTGTTCGCGGCGAGCGCATGCCAGCGAGCGACGAGGAGCGCATCGTAGCCAATACTGCATCGTTGCTGAGGGACGTCGACGGATTCGCCTGGCCTCTTACTGGCGAAGTCCTTCAGGCACTGTACGGGCGTATCGTCGAGGGTGTCGACACCTTCTCTGGTCGGCGCAGCGCACTGCCGCCCACGCCTTATGCCGAGCTGTTCGTGCGCGATACCGAGCGACCCTTCGATATGGTGGCCGAGCGTCTCGTCGTGGATGGGCGCTGGGGGTCTCAGCCTTTGTTGGGACTTATCATGAACTCGGCTATCATCTGGGGGCGCTGGCCCTTCCCGCACTGCAATGAATTTATGGAAATGGTTGTGCGTTGGGTTTACGTGCGTCATGTTGGCGTGCCGGCCTTGCGCGCAGTGCCGGCAACAAAGCTGCGGCTCGATTGGGAGATGGGGCTCATGGCGCCGGATGTGGCGCCGTTCCGTTACGGCGAGGCCGTGGCTGTGAGCGATTTTGGCGTGGATAACACCCCGTACCTCATCGTGATGGCGAATTTGCTGCAGGAGGGCGTAGCGCGGCTGCGGGCCGAGGTCGATCGCATTTATGCGGAGGACGCACGCGAGAAGGCCGCCATCGAGGCGGATGGTCGGCTGAACCATCGCCAACAGCAGCTTCTATGTGCCATGGTGGACGATCCGCGCCGGGTTACCGACGTGGCCGCCTACGCCGAGCGCTTCGACACGGCGGTTTCCACGGCGCGCGAAGATTTGAACAAGCTAGTGGGTCTGGGGCTGTGCCTGACGGAATTCCACGGCAAGAAGCAGGTCTTCTGGCGCCGCCGCGAATCAGCCCCGCAGGGCTAGGCGCGCCCGGCGCTTGCGGTTTTCTTTCGGGTATTTGACGGACTCGCGGGGGTGCGCGGGGGTTCTGGTATGGTGTCACGAAATCATTGTGGGCAGCGAGGGGCTGTCCGTGAGCGCGAAGGCGGCCCGCGTGGCGCCCTTCGCAAGAGAGGATGAGTTTCGTGGCGAAATCGGGTTTGGAATCTTTGCTTGAGGCGCTGCAGCAGTCGGGCATGAACACCGACGGCGTGGGCTCGGGCGCGGACGGGGCGGCTTCGAGCGGCTCCGGCGCGGGCTCGGGGGCCGGCAGCGGTTCGGCCAACGCGGGCGGCAGCCGCGGGGCCTCGGGCTCGCGCGGCGGCGTGGGCGGCTTCGGCGGCTTCCCGTTCGGCGGGTTCGGAGGCTTCGGCGGTGCCGGCAACGGCGGCGCGGGCGGCGGCTCGTCCCACGGCGGGTCGGGCGGCGACGGTGCCACCCCGGTGAACTTCGAGTTCCTCACCAACGACTTCCACCTGCCCTCCAAGAAGTGGCTCGTGCTGACCATTGTGCTGGCTCTGGTCATCATCGCGGGCGCCTACTGGTGGTTCCATCCGGCCATCAACATCCATTCCGTGGACTTCTGGACCTTCGTGTTCATCGTCATTTTGCTGCCCATCTTCCTGGTGTGCTGGGTCAAGCAGAAGCAGTACCGCACGGGCACCAAGGAAGTGGTGAAGAACGAGGGGAAGGCCAAAACCTGGCGTGTGCTGTCGTTTGTGCCCATCGCCGTGGTGGTGCTGGTGGCCATCGGCGCCGTTATGTCCATGGCCATCTTCCCCGGCAACGCCGAAAAGTACTCCAACGTGCTGAAGACCGACACGCTGGAGTTCGCCCAGGACATCAAGGAAGTGAACTACAACGAGATTCCCGTCATCGACCGCGACTCGGCCATCCTGCTGGGCAACCGCGAGATGGGCTCCATTCCCGAGTACGTGAGCCAGTTCGAGGTTTCGAACCTGTATTCCCAGATCAACTACCAGGGCACGCCGGTGCGCGTGAGCCCGCTGGGCTACGCGGACCTGTTCAAGTGGTTCACCAACCGTGAGGGTGGCATTCCGGCCTACGCGCTTGTGAACATGACCACCCAGGATGCGGAAATCGTGCGCCTCGGCGACAGCCCCATCTACTACTCGCAGAGCGAGCCGCTCGTGCGCAACATCGACCGCCACGTGCAGCTGAAATACCCCTTCTACATGTTCGACGAGAAGTCCTTCGAAATCGATGAGGACGGTCACCCCTGGTGGATCTGCCCCGTGAAGGACTTCACCATTGGGCTGTTCGGCGGCCAGACCATCAGCCGCGTGGTGCTGTGCGACGCCACCACCGGCGAGACCCAGGACCTGGCCGTGGAGGAGTGCCCCGAATGGGTGGACCGCGTGTTCCCGGCCGAGCTGCTCATTCAGCAGTACAACTGGTGGGGCGCCTACAATAATGGCTGGTTCAATTCGTTCCTCGGCCAGGAGGGCGTGGTGCGCACCACGCCGGGCACCGATGGCACGCTGGGCTACAACTACATCGCCAAGGACGATGACGTGTGGGTGTACACCGGCGTCACCTCGGCCACGGCCGACAACTCCATCATCGGCTTCGTGCTGGTGAACCAGCGTACCCAGGAGTCGCACTTCTATAGCGTGTCGGGCGCGACCGAGGACTCGGCCATGGATTCGGCCGAGGGCCAGGTGCAGAACTTGCGCTACACCTCCACGTTCCCGCTGCTCATTAACGTGTCGAACCAGCCGACGTACTTCATGGCGTTGAAGGATGGTGCGGGCCTGGTGAAGAAGTTCGCCATGATCGACATCCAGCGCTACCAGAACGTGGCCGTGGGCGATACCGTGGCCGACACGCAGAAGGCCTACGAGGCGCTGCTGGCTACCAACGGCGTGGTGGCCGAGGGCGACGGCGGCACCACTGACGTGGTCACCGTGAAGGGCACCATCCGCTCCATGAACCAGGCGGTTATCGACGGCAACACCCACTTCTACCTGACTGTGGAAGGGGAGGACGGCAGCATCTTCGACTTCGCGCTGCCGGGCCTGCTCGACATTGTGGGCTACAAGGTGGGCGACGAGATCAACTTCACCTATGTGGAAGCGGCCGGATCCAACGTGAGCCCCGCCTACGAGATTCTGGGCGGCGACGGCCGCGCGACGGAGAACGCCTCCGGCGAGCCCGAGGACGATGTGGTGGAAGACAACGGCGCAGCCCAAACCCCCGAGGAGGTAGCCGCCGGCACCGACACCCAGGATGCCGCTGTTGCGGCCGACGGCGCACAGGATGGCGACGCCAAAGCGAACGTGGAGCCCGAGGCAGGCAAAGCCGCCTAACCCTGCTGACACAACTCACCTACCAGAGAGGACGACCCACGGGTCGTCCTCTTCGTTTCCGGGACGCACAATCGGGTCGGGCGGCAAAGGCATGGCCTTTGCCCTACGGAATCCGAGAGGCGCCCCGTAGGGAAAGGGCCATGCCCTTTCTGTCGACCCTAGGCGTTTCCCCAGTTCAATCCCTAGGTTTATAGAGGGGTTTAAAGGTTTAAACTTCTTTTTTCGGCTTGGTCGATGTGTGGAATTTCCCGGGGCGGCATAGTTCGTCTCGCAGCGAGGGTGCTGCCAAGAAGCGCAGCCGAGGCTGCGGTCGTCCCGGAGGGCGGGGCGACCTAAAACGTGAGGGAAAGGGAACCCATCATGACCAACGCAATGAACGTCTCTCGTCGCGACCTGTTCAAGTTCGGCGGCCTGGCTGCCGCCGGCATCGCCGCCGCTGGCACGCTGGCCGGCTGCGGCCAGCCGAAGCTCGCCGGCACGGGCGCCGACGCTGCCGCCGACGACGGCACCACCTACATGGGCCCGAGCTTCCTGAACAAGCCGGCCGACATCACCGATTTCGCCGAGACCCACGACTTCGACGTCGTCGTGGTGGGCGCGGGCGAGTCGGGCCTGGCCGCCATTCATTCTGCCCTTGAAGCCGGTGCCACCGTGGGCGTGCTGCAGAGCCTGTCCATCGTGCAGACCGCCGGCAACATGGGCGCCTCCATCGACCTGACCAAGACGAGCGAGGCCGGCATCAAGGCGGCGCTGTCCTACATCAACTACAAGAGCGACTACCGCGCCAACCTCGGCCAGGTGGAAACTTGGGCCCGCAACTCCCAGGAGGCGCTGGCCTGGTGGGCCGAGGCCGCAGCCCAGGGCGGCAGCGAGTCGCAGCCCTACGACTACGTGGTGAACTGCAACGGCCACGACGTGTACTTCCACGCCAACACCTACTTCCATGACGAGGGCCACCAGAAGGGCGCGCTGGTGATTGGCGACGCCGTGCAGGCCGAGGGCGCCGAGATCTTCTTCGAGACCCCCTGCGTGCAGCTGCATGTGGAAGACGGCCGCGTGGCCGGCGCCATCGGCGAGACCAAGGACGGCAGCCATGTGCTGCTGCGCGCCGCCAAGGGCGTCATCATGGCCTCGGGCGACTACGTGGGCGACACCGAGATGCTCGAGTTCTACACGCCGGACGCCAAGGGCCTGCACCAGGCCGTGGACTTCCGCAACGGCTCCGGCCTGAAGGCCGCCATGTGGGTGGGCGCCCAAATGTGCCCGGCCTCGCACACCAAGATGGTGCACGGCGAGGGCCCGAAGGTGCGCTTCGAGATGCCCTACCTGTTCCTGGACCGCCACGGCAAGCGCTTTATGGACGAGGGCTGCTGCCGCATGGGCTACCTGAACGAGTTCACCAACAAGTACCTGGCCGAGGTTGACTTCGCCGATTCCACCGCCGTGAAGTTCTTCTCCATCGTGCCCACGAACTGGGAAGAGCACTACGAGCAGTGGAAGGACTTCTCCGACATCTCTATCCACAACGCCTACCGCAACGTGGACCCGGAGGCGTGGATTGCGGGCGACACTCTGGAGGAGCTGGCTGCGAACATGATCGCCTACGCCGACGAGCAGGAATGGGCCCACGACTACACCGTGGAGGCCATCGTGGAGTCCATCAACCGCTACAACGAGCTGGTGGCCGCCGGCGAGGGTGACGCCGATTTCGGCAAGCGCGACGAGTATATGGTGCCCATCGAGGCCCCCTGCTACGCCGTGCCGCGCGGCGCGAACAACATTGACGCGCTGGTGGACGGCCTGTGGTGCGACGGCAACTTCCAGTGCCTCGACGCCGACATGCAGCCGATCGAGGGCCTGTTCGCCGTGGGCAACGCCTCGGGCCCCTTCTTCGGCAACAGCAACTACCCGATGGACATCGAGGGCCTGTCGGTGGGCCGCGCCATCACCACCGGCTACGCCACGGGCCGCTACGTGGCCGGGCTGTAGGCTTTCCCGAACGCCGGGCTGCCCCTCCCCAGGCCCGGCCGATTCCCTCAAGGCCGGCGACTCTCGGGTCGTCGGCCTTCTTGCGTGCGGGGTTTTGCCGTAGAATGGGCAGCAACTGTGCCGAATCGAGTTGGGAGGGCCGCGTGGGGCGCAAACTGGCTGGAACCCCGGAGAGCAAGGAAGAGCGCCGCGCGCTGATGGAGGGCGGGCGGCGCTACATTGTGGCCTATGGCTGCGCGCGGGCCTGGGCGACGCTCACGTTCACCGGCGCCGGAGCCGGTGCCGGCTCGGCCGTGCTCGACGCGGCCTCGTGGAGCTTCAACCCGCACATCACTTTCGACGTGGCCTTCATTGCCGTGAGCCTGCTTCTGGCCCTGGCGTTTCGCCGCTTTGTCCCGCTGAACGAGAACCGCGGCCTGCGCGCGGTGGCCGTTGCGGCCATGGTGGCGGCCTCGGTGGCCGTCGCCGCCGCGCTGTGGTGGCCGGCCGCGTCGTTCGGCCTTATGGTGGCAGGCTCGCTGGCGGCGGGCGTGGGCTACGGGCTCTTCCTGCTGCTGGCCGCCGAGGTGCTGGTGACCTTCAACCTGCTGCGCATCTTCCTGTTTCTAGCGGCGGCCCAGCTGCTGGGCGTGGTCATCACGTTCTTCTGCCAGGGCATGGCGCCGGCCCAGGCCCAGGTTATCCTGCTGGTGCTTCCCGTGCTGGCGGCCCTGTACCTGCAGAACTGCTACGCCCACGTGCCCGCGACCGACCGCCCTCGCCGCGGGGTGCCGAAGTTCTCCTACCCGTGGAAGCTGTTCGCCCTGTATGCCATGTACGCCTTCGCCTACGGCATGCGCGCCAGCCAGCTGACCGCCGGCGCCGGGCGGCACTCGTCGCTTTCCACGGGCATCCTTATGGCGGTGCTGTTCGCCACGGCCTACTTCGCGTCGCAGCGGTTCAACATCGGGCTTCTGTACCGATCGCCGGTGGTGCTCATGGTGTGCGGCTTTCTACTCATCCCCGCTGAGAGCCTACTGGGCGCGGCGGCCTCCAGCTGGCTGATTTCAATCAGCTTCTCGCTCATGTCGTTTCTGGTGATGTTTCTGCTCTATGACATCTCGAAGCGGCTGGGCGTGGCCATTGTGGCGTTCATGGCCATCAAGAACGCCGAGCAGCTTTTCGAGCTTCTGGGCGGCGCGGCCACGGGCGCTTTGGGGCTGGCGGGCCTGCCGGCGGCCACCGAGAACCTTGTCATTACCGCGGTGGTGAGCGTGCTCATCCTGGCTTCCACGGTGCTGCTGTTCTCCGAGAAGGAGCTGGCCAGCAAGTGGGGCGTGGACATTCTGGAGCAGGGCGGCCTGGTGGAGCGCTCTGCCGAGGAGGAGCGCACGGCCGAGCGCGTCGCGGAGCTGGCCGCCTCCTGCCGCCTGAGCCCCCGCGAGCAGGAGGTGCTGGCGCTGCTGGCCGCCGGCAAAACCGGGCGCCAGGTGCAACAGGAGCTGTTCATCGCCGAGGGCACCTTCAAGGCCCACACGCGGCACATTTACGAGAAGGCCGGCGTGAATTCCCGCAAGGAACTTTTCGAGATGTTGGGAATTTCCTCTTGACGGCGCGCGCCGCCGCCCTACAATAGACAAGCTGCTCAAACGAGCGGCAACCGAACAAACCTGTTCCGCTACTTAAGACAGCAGGCACCGAAAGCGCCCCGCAAGGGAAGCGCAGCCGGTTTAATCGCGCCAGCGGCCCGCCGAGGTGGTCGACAAGATTCGCTTCCGTGAATTCGTGCGGCCTCCGTCTTATGGGCGGGGGCCGTTTCCTTTTCAGGCAGGCGGCCCACCCGTGAAGGGCGGAACCCGAGTGCTTGAAAAGGAGGTGTACGTACAACATGCCCAATGCTCAGAACAAAGAGATGCTCGCCGCAATCAAGGAGGATCTCGACGGCGTTTCCGCCATGTGGGTGGTGGACTACCGTGGTCTGACCGTGAAGGAGATGCAGCAGCTGCGCCGCGACATTCGCGAAACTGGCTCTATCCTGAAGGTCTACAAGAACACGCTGGTTCGCCTGGCCCTCTCCGAGGCCGAGCTGCCCACCCTGGACGATCTGCTGGAAGGCCCCAGCGCCTTCGTGTTCGCCGGTGCCGACGTGGCCGCTTCCGCCAAGGCGGTGAAGACGTTCGCGAAGGCCAACGAGAACCTGGAGATCAAGGGTGGTCTGATGGAAGGCGCTGCCGTTTCCGCCGCCGAGGTGGAGGCCATCGCTTCCCTGCCCTCTCGCGAGGAGCTCATGGCTCAGATCGCCGGTGCCATTTCCGGTGTCGCCCGTGGTCTGGCTACCGCCATCAACGGCGTGCCCCGCGGCATGGCCCAGGTCGTCAAGGCCGTGGCCGATCAGAAGGAAGCTGCCTAACAGCTCGCGCGGCCTGAGACGGGTCGCATAGGACAAACGAACTTGCGGTCGGCGCAAAGAGGTGCCGGCCCCCTTTGAAAGGAAACTAACATGGCTGTTACCCGTGAAGAGATTCTTGAGGCTCTGAAGGAGATGTCCCTGCTCGAGGCTTCCGAGCTCGTGAAGGACATCGAGGAGACCTTCGGCGTGTCCGCCGCTGCCCCCGTGGCTGTGGCTGCCGCTGGTGCTGCTCCGGCTGAGGGCGGCGCTGCCGAGGAGAAGTCCGACTTCGACGTTGTGCTCGAGGGCTTCGGCGACAACAAGATCGCCGTCATCAAGGTTGTCCGCGAGATCACCGGCCTGGGCCTGAAGGAGGCCAAGGAGGTCGTCGAGGGCGCTCCGAAGCCGGTCGCCGAGGGCGTGAACAAGGAGAAGGCCGAGGAGATCAAGGGCAAGCTGGAGGAAGCCGGCGCCGCTGTGACCCTGAAGTAGTTTGTTTCGCCGTTGCTAACGCAACGTCGAACGACTCGACGCTGCGGCTCCGACAGGCACCTGGCCTTGCCCCTTGTTTGGGGCACGGCGTTGGCCGAAGCCAACTTGGCCCCAAGGCGGGGCAATTCCAGGCGCCTGTCGGACCCTCGCTGACATTGCCAGCAATGGGCGTCGAACAAAGAACCCCCGCTTTTGCGGGGGTTCTTTTAGTTGGTGAGCCATTCCTGCAGACTTTCGATGTCGCGTTGGGCTTGGGTTTGGCCAGATTCGTAGGATTTGACGAGGGCCTGGTAATCGGTGGTTTTGTTGGTGACCTCCATGGTGTCGGGGTAGAACACCCAGGCGGCGACCGATTGCTCCAGCTGCTCGATTTCGTCGCACAGCTCGTTGTAGGGCTGCCAGCGGGCGATAGTGCGCTCGGCTACGAGGGGGTGCTTGCGGAAGGCGGCGCGGAACAGGGCCTGGGCGCCGCGACCCATGGGTTTCTTGCGGTAGCCGCGGGGCTGAGTGCGGATGATGCAGAAGCGCTCGAAGCCGTCGGCGCGCGCGGCGTTCAGCAGGATGCCCCAGCTGTCGCCCATGCCGCCGTCCACATAGGTGCGGCCGGCCACGGTAGTAGGCGGCATGAAGATGGGCATGGTGGACGACGCGCGCACCATGAGCCCCACGTCGTGGGCGTTTACCATGTCGGCCTTGGTCCAAGCGACGGTTTCGCCAGTGTCCCAGTCCATGGCCTCGATGTGCAGGTCGGCGGGGTTGGCGCGGAAAGTGTCCCAGTCGAAGCGCATGGGGTCGTCGGGCGGCGCCGTCTCGATGAGCTCCTCGTAGAGGTAGGGGCCGTTGAAGTAGCCGGTGCCGCGCAGAAAGCTGCCCCAGCCGCCGAAGCGGGGGTACTGTACCAGCTCCACGAAGGAGGCGCGGGCGCGCACGGGGTCGCGCACCAGGTAGTTCACCGTGTGGCTTGATCCTGCGGAAATGCCGTAGACCTTCCCGAAGTTGAGGTTGCGCTTGAGCAGCTCTACCACCACGGGTGCCGTATAGCTGTTGCGCATGCCGCCGCCTTCGAAGATGAGGGCCACGTCGGGCTGGTTGATAGCAAGGCTCGCCGGGTCGGGCACGGGGCGCGTTGACGCATCGGGGGCTGGCGCTGGTGCGTTCTGGGATGCTTCGGGCATGGGATCACGCTTTCTCGACATGAAAAAAGGGAGCCCCGAAGAGCTCCCTTTCAGTATAAGCCTTTGCGCGCGCGGTGCGTTACTCGGCGTAGCGGTACAGGGCGGCGATGGGCTGGTCGGTGGGCATCTGATCCTGCTCGACGATGTAGATGTGGGCATCCTGGGCCAGGGCGGCCTTGGCGAAGGCGTCTGTGATGTCAGGCGCGGCCGGATCGATGTAGCCGTCGTCGACCGGGTTAGCGTTGGGGTCGAAGGTGACGGTGCCGGTGTTGATGTCGAAGCCGCCGGGCAGCACCTTGCCCTTCACCATGAACAGGGCCTTCACGCGGCGCTCGGCCAGGGCCATGCCGATGTTGTCCCAGTCGTCCGAGGCCTTGTTGTGGGCCGCATCTCCGGCGAACTCCTCGGCGGCCTGCTTGATGTTCGCGTCGCGGATGCCGTCCATGACGCCGAGGGCCGCCTCAAGCAGCTCCTTGCCGTTCAGGCCGGCCGGATCCTTCTCGATACCGACGGGCAGCAGGTGGCGCAGGGTGGAAATCTTGCGGAACTCATTCACGTACTCGGGGTCGCAGCACAGGATGATGGGGGTGGTGTCGTCGCGCACCAGGTAGTCGTCCACGGCCTTGTTCACGTAGCGGAACCACTGCTGGGCATCTTCCTTCTTCACCTCGTTGCGGCTCTTGCGATCGTGGTACTGGGAATCGTGGCCCTCAAGGCTCACGAAGTCCAGGGCGCCTTCCTCGTGCTTGCGCACGTCGGCCTCGGTCTCGTCGCTGTCAGCGAACAGCTCGCTGAAGTAGTCGTGCACTTCCTTGGGCAGCTGCTGGCGCGTGGCGTGGGTGCGGTCGCCCTTCACCCAGCTGAAGCGGTCGTTGCCCAGCTCCAGCACGTAGTACTCGGTGCCGTATTGGAAGTTGCGCAGCAGCGGCTTCACGAAGTAGGTCTCGCCGGCGGCCACCATGGGATCGGGGGCGAAGGACAGGTTGTACACGTACACGGCGTCGTTGTTCATCAGGAACCCGAGGCCCTCGCCAGCGTGCAGCCACAGCGGCATGTCGGCGTGGTCGAGCAGGTACTTGGCGCGCTTCTCGATGCCCTTGTAGGCGTCCTTGTCGTAGGACTCGGCCAGCGTGCGCTCGGCGTCCTTCATCAGATCCTTGAACATATCGGCGTCCCATTCGGCGCGGCGCTCGTCGCGCTCGGTGTGGTGCACGGGAATGTACAGCGAAACCACCGGGGCCGTCACGTTCTCGAGGATGGACGGGTCGAAGCCCTCCATAACGTGAATGCTCTCATCGGTGAGGCGCTGGGTCTCCTTCTCGTCTTTCATGTCGAACCTCCAAAGTGGTCGAAACCAATAGATGGCGTGCCGCGCGTCGGCGCATCCTCGACCGGTTGGGAGGGCCGCCAGCTACGTTCGCAGCGCGTGAGAAAAGCATAGCCCCCCGACGGATAATCGGGGGGCTATGCGCGGGTCTGTGAACTTCTGGTTGCCGAAATGCTGATTTACTTTCTCACCTTCATGGCGCGCATGGCGTTCAGGATGGCGATGACGGCCACGCCCACGTCGGCGAACACGGCCATCCACATGTTGGCGATGCCGAAGGCGGCCAGAATGAGCACGGCGAACTTGATACCGAGGGCGAACACGATGTTCTGCCACACGATGGCCATGGTCTTGCGGGCCACGGCGATGGCGCGGGCGATGGAGCGCGGGTCGTCGTCCATGAGCACCACGTCGGCCGCCTCGATGGCGGCATCCGACCCCATGGCGCCCATGGCGATGCCGATGTCAGCGCGGGTGAGCACGGGCGCATCGTTGATGCCGTCGCCCACGAAGGCGAGCTTGCCCTTGCCGCGGGTCTGCTCGGCGGTGGCGTGCAGCAGGCGCTCCACTTCCTCTACCTTGTTCTGGGGAAGTAGCTCGGCGCGCACCTCGCCGATGCCCAGGCGCTCGGCCACGGCGCGGGCCACGTCGGTGCGGTCGCCGGTGAGCATGACGGTTTTGCGCACGCCGGCGTCGCGCAGGGCGGTGATGGCCTCTACGGCCGTGGGCTTGATGGTGTCGGCGATGACGATGGAGCCGGCGTAAGTGCCGTCCACGGCCACATGCAGCACGGTGCCCACGGCGTTAGGCGCCTCGAAGGCGATGCCGTGGTCGGCCATAAGTTTGTCGTTGCCCACATACACCTGCTTGCCGTCGATTTCCGCGGCAACCCCGCGCCCGCTGACTTCTTCCACCTTCGCGATGCGGGCGTGGTCGATGTCGGCGCCGAAGGCCGCGCGGACCGACGCGGCAATGGGGTGGGTGGAATAGGCCTCGGCCAGGGCGGCTGTGGCGATGAGGTCGCACTCGCTTAAGCCGGCGGCGGGGCGAACTTCCGTGACGGCGAAGGTGCCGTCGGTGAGGGTGCCGGTCTTGTCGAAGACGACGGTCTCGGTGGAAGCGAGGGCCTCAAGGTAGTTCGATCCCTTCACCAGGATGCCCAGGCGCGAGGCCCCGCCGATGCCGCCGAAGAACGACAGCGGCACGGAAATGACGAGCGCGCAGGGGCACGACACCACGAGGAACGTGAGGCCGCGCAGAATCCAGTCGGCCCACTCGCCGCCGAAGAAGAGTGGCGGCACGATGGCTAGCAGCGCCGCCACGCCGACGACGGCGGGGGTGTACACGCGGGCGAAGCGGGTGATGAAGTTCTCGGTGCGGGCCTTCTTCTCGGCGGCGTTCTCCACCAGTTCCAGAATGCGGCTGACGGTGGAGTCCTCGTAGGCCTTGCTCGCGCGCACGACCAGCTTGCCGGTCATGTTCACGCAGCCGGAGATGACCTCGTCGCCGGGGCGCGCGATGCGCGGCACCGACTCGCCGGTAAGCGCGGCGGTGTCCACCTGGCTCTCGCCGACGATGATGGTGCCGTCAAGCGGGATGCGCTCGCCGGGCATGACGATGAACTCGTCGTCGGGAGCCAGCTCGAAGGGGTCCACCTGCTGAAGCTTGCCCTCCACCATGACGTTGGCGAATTCCGGCGCGATATCCATCATGTCGGCGATGGATTTGCGGGACTTGTCCACGGCGTAGCTTTGGAACAGCTCACCCACCTGGAAGAACAGCATAACTGCCGCGCCCTCGGCCATGTGCGGGTCGGTGTCGGGGAAGAATACCAGGGCGAAGGCGCCGAAGGTGGCGATGGTCATGAGGAAGTCCTCGTCGAGAGCGTGGCCGTGGGCCAGGCCGCGCAGGGCGCCGCCGATGACGTCGTAGCCGGCGATGAGGTAGGGGATGAGAAACAGGACGAACTCGGCGTAGACGGCGCCGGGGTCGCCGAACAGGCGGTGCAGCGCGCCCGTGAGGCTGGCGGCTTCAATGGCCGCGAACAACACGAGGGCGACGATGATGCGCGTCAAGAGGCGCTTTTGCTTGGGGCTCATGATGCTTCCTTGTTTGTCCGCCGAGGGGGCGGGGGAATGCTCAGTCGCTCAGACAGTCCTCGCTTTGGAAAACAGTCCACTGGACTGTTTTCGTCGCTGCGGAACTCGCTTGGTGAGCACACCCCCGCCCCCTCGGCTGCTCTTACAATACCGAAATTGGGGCTAGCGGATGATACGGCAGTCTTTTTCGTAGCTGGTGCAGACGGCTTGGGCGGCATCGAGGATGGGGGTCAGCTCGTCGGCGTTGGCGGCATCGGCGTCAATTATCAGCTTGCTGGTCATGAACGAGATGGTGGCCTTGTTCACGCCGGGCAGCTCGTTGATGCCCGCTTCCATTTTGGCGGCGCAGTTGGCGCAGTCGAGGTTCTCGAGCTTGAATGACTTGCGCATGGGGAATCCTTTCTCGGGGGGGGGCTATTCGCAGACGTGGGTCATGCCCTGGGCGAGCATGGTGTACACGTGGTCGTCGGACAGGGCGTAGATGACGTTTTTGCCGGAGCGCTCGGCGCGGACGAGGCGGGCCTGCTTCAGCGTGCGCAGCTGGTGGCTGACGGCGCTTTGCGAGCAGCTGACGGCCTCGGCGATCTCATTCACGGAAAGGTTGCGGCCCATCAGCGCGAACAGGATTTTGATGCGGGTGGTGTCCGAGAAGGCCTTGAACAGGTCGGCCACGTCGAACAGAAGCTCCTCGTTGGGCATTTCCTCGAAGAGCGGGGCGGTAGCGTCGCGGTTGCAGCCGCAGGGGCAGTCGACAAGGCTGGCCCGGGCGCCTTCCACGATGGCATCGGCTTCGCGCTCGAGGGCGGTGGGTTCGCTCATGGTTCCTCCCTTCAAAATAGTGAACATATGAGCAACTGTTCATAAGTATAGACACCGACACCGCTTTGTCAAGAGGGCGAAAGAGACGGAAGGGTTACGTGACCAAAAGCCGCGAAACCGTAAGGGGGCCGTCGCCACGGGGGTTTGGCGAAGCGGTAGCATAGCAGGCAGTTCCAAGGTGCCGATTCGCTCCCGCGACCGTGCGGCGGCGCCTGCGTTTTTTTGAAAGGTGAATGCCATGAGAGCCTACCAAATCGTCGATGCCGACTTCGTGAAACGGGAAATCGGGCGCATGCCCATTGTGGACGTGCGGCCGCCGCTGCGCTACGACACGGGGCACATTCCCAGCGCCATCAACATTCGGCTCGATGTGGCCGCCGCCTCCGACGACCCCGCCGAGGAGCTGGCCGAGATGTTCCAGGACAACGGCATCTTCCCCGACGATGCCGCCATCGTGTACTGTCAGATCGGCGTGCACGCGAAGATTGCCTGCGACTACTTGGCCAGCGAGGGCTACGGCCATTTGTACCTGTACGCCGGCAGCATGAATGATTGGGCAAGCGACCCGGCGCGGCCCATCGAGCGCTCGTCGGTGATGTTCGCGAAGGCATCCTAGAGGTTGCGCGGCGACAATCCTGTGACAAGGGCGCTTCCTGCGAGGCGCCCTTTTTCGGCTTCGCTACCATAGAACCAAACAACATCGTCGCAGCGGGAAGGGGCCAGCCATGAGCCAGGATGCGGGAAAGAGCCAGCGGAAGGAAGCGCGCGAGCACGCTCGGGAGGTGCGCGCGCAGTACGCCCACGAGATGGGCGCGCCCCAGCTGCCCGAGGAGGTGCCGGGTTTCAACGAGTTCGGCCACATTCCCTTCGACCACCTGCACAACACCCGCGATTTGGGCGGCCTGCCCGCGGCCGACGGGCGTCGCGTTCGCCCGGCCAAGCTGCTGCGCTCGGGCTGCCTGCATAAGGCGAGCGAGCAGGATATCGCGCGGCTTCTGGCCGACTACCATTTGGAGGGCGTGGTCGATTTCCGCACGGCGCTCGAACGCGAGAAGGAGCCCGACCCGCGCGATCGCATGGAGGGCGTGGTGTTCTACGACTTCCCGGCCTTCGACGAGGAAACCGTGGGCATCACCCATGGGGCGAGCCTGGCCGAGGACATGAAGGCGTTTTCGGCGGCCGCGGCCACGCCGCACCAGATGGTGATGGACGTGTACCCCCAGGCGCTGCTGGGGAAGACGGGCCTGGCCTCCTACGCGAGCTTTATGGACGTGCTGCTGGAAGGCGACGGTGGCGCGTACCTGTGGCACTGCACCGAGGGCAAGGACCGGGCCGGCCTGGGGGCGGTTATCGTGGAGCGAGCGCTCGGCGTGCCCGAGGAGTACGTGCGGCAAGATTACCTGGCCACGAACCTGTTCGTGCGCAACCGCGCCGAGGGGCTGCTGGACGAGATCAGCCGCAAGCTGGGCGTGCTGAAGGTGCTCGACGCCGAGGTGGACTCGCTGTTCTACGCATTCGCCGACTACTACGAGTGCGCGATGAGCGCGGTGGACGAGCAGTTCGGCTCCTTCGATAACTACCTGGCGGAGGGCCTGAACTTCGGCCTAGAAAAGCAGCAGGCTCTCCGCGAGAAGTACCTAGCCTGACGGCGCCCCTTCCCCTCAGCGATTTTCCCAAGACGAAACCTGCGGGCGCGGCGCTCGGGTGTAGAATTCTCGCAAACGTTCGCAACCCAAGGAGGAACCGTGGCAGAGTCCGCAACCCCGGAGCAAAAGGTCATCGTCGTCGATTTCGGCGCCCAGTACGGGCAGCTTATCGCCCGCCGCGTGCGCGACTTGCACGTGTACTCGGAAATCGTGCCCTGCGACATTACGGCGGCCGAGGTGCGCGCCATGGCGCCGGCGGCCATCATTCTGTCTGGCGGCCCGGCCAGCGTGTACGCGGAAGACGCCCCCTCCATCGATCCTGAAATTCTGGCCCTGGGCATTCCGGTGCTCGGCTTCTGCTACGGTCAGCAGGCCATGGCCGTGGCCCTTGGCGGCGAGGTGGGCCACACCGAGAAGGGCGAGTACGGCCCCGCGCTCATCACGCGGGCGAGCGAGTCGGCCCTGTTCGACGGCACGCCGGGCGAGCAGACCGTGTGGATGAGCCACCGCGACGCCGTGAGCCGCGTACCCGAGGGCTTCACGGTGAGCTCGCGCACCGAGGTGTGCCCCGTGGCCTCCATGGAGTATCCGGAGCGCAAGCTGTACGCCACCCAGTTCCACCCCGAGGTGCGCCACACCGAGTTCGGCCAGACCATGCTGCGCAACTTCCTGTTCAACGTGTGCGAGCTTACGCCCGATTGGACCATGGACTCCATTATCGAGGACTCGGTGGCGGCCATCCGCGAGGAAGTGGGGGAGGGCCGCGTCATTTTGGGCCTTTCCGGCGGCGTGGATTCATCGGTGGTGGCGGCGCTGTGCGCCAAGGCCATCGGCCGCCAGCTGACCTGCGTGTTCGTGAACCACGGCTTTTTGCGCAAGGGCGAGCCGGAAGAAGTGGAAGAGGTGTTCACGAAGCAGTTCGACGTGGACTTCATCCACGTGCACGCCGAGGAGCGCTACTTGGAGCTGCTCGCCGGTGTGACCGACCCCGAGGAGAAGCGCCGCATCATCGGCACCCAGTTCTGGAAGGAGTTCTTCGCCGTAGCCGAAGACTTGGCCGACGATGGGCGCCCCGTGAAGTTTTTGGCCCAGGGCACTATTTACCCCGACATCATCGAGAGCGGCGCGCGCAAGACCGGCGGCAAAGCAAGCACCATCAAGAGCCACCACAACCTCATTCCCTTCCCCGAGGGCGTGCATTTCGACCTGATTGAGCCCTTGGATCACTTCTTCAAGGACGAGGTGCGCGCGCTGGGCACGGCGCTGGGGCTGCCCGACTACATTGTGCACCGCCAGCCCTTTCCGGGGCCGGGTTTGGCCATCCGCATCATCGGCGAGGTGACGGCTGAGAAGCTGGAGATTCTGAAGAACGCCGACCTTATCGTGCGCGAGGAGCTGGATGCCTACAACGAGCGCCTCTTCGCCGAGACCGGTGAGCGCAACAGCGAGCATTCCGTGTGGCAGTACTTCGCCGCCCTGCCCGACATCCGCACGGTGGGCGTCATGGGCGACGAGCGCACCTACGCCCGCCCGGTGATCCTGCGCGCCGTGGAAAGCTCGGACGCCATGACCGCCGACTGGGCGAAGCTACCCTACGACCTCCTAGGCCGCATAAGCAGCCGTATAGTAGCCGAAGTCCCAGGAGTAAACCGAGTCTTCTACGACATCACCAGCAAGCCCCCCGCGACCATCGAATTCGAATAATGGAGTTTGTCCTCCTGATCCTCGGGGCGGTATTTGGGGTTATTTTCACTGCTGTATATGATTCAGCTAGGCGATGTGCAAAAAGAAGAAATCCGCTTCGTGTTGAGGTGGTTCGGTCTCGAACGCCCCCAATGTGGTTTGCTACTAATAATCTTCCGCCAGATGATCCAGAGCAGGGTCTTGCATATGAAAACGAGGTTGTGGACAATGCTGTTTTTTGCGGATTTGCCAAAATAAATTTGATAGTCACCAATAAGTCAAATGATGTAATTTATTTGACTGATATCGCTATATCAAAGACTCCCATTGAAAGCGAATTGAAATACAGGGTCAGGACCATTCCCCAAGGTGACTCTTCTGCACTTCGCCTCTTTGCTTGTTTGGATGATGAGCGCTGCTTTGTCTCGTCTAGCTTGAGTGGACGATTTGAAAAGAACGGGAACTACTTTGAAAGTGGGAGTCGAATCAAGATTGCTCCTGGCGAAACAGACTATATTTTTTTGTCTTTTGTGGCACTTGATCAGGCCTGGGAGTTTAACTGCAGGTTGGAATACGCGATCAATGGAAAGAGTCGATACATTGATCGCATATTCGAAGATGATCTCGTTCTTGTTCCGTACTTGCCCGAGGTGTTCGAGGTGGACTTCTGTAGCTTTTTAGAACGGGTTGATCCCGGATATGAAAAGTTTGCCGATTCAATCTACTTCACGAAACAAATGCGTGAGGTAGATCCTGCAAGGTGTTCGACCGTGGTTTCATCGTCTTTGGGGTACTTAGAAGGCGAGATTGGCTAGCTGCTTGGCAATTTTTCTACAAGAGAGACCGGCCTAAAACTTAATCCATAAAAATGCTGCGGCCTTGGCAGAATTAAAAATAGGGGTGAATCTAATTCGTATATGCCTTCAAGTGTGCTTGAATGCTCTGGAGCGCAATTTGGTTCAATGCTGTAGCCGGTTGTCACGGTATGCTGAAACGCATGAAAACGTTCGACATGGCACATAAAGATCTAAAAACGCCCGAATGCATCGTTGTCCCTTTGCCCGGCATTGGAGAGAGGCGGCGGTACCGTGGGGTGGTGCAGCCGTTTGCGGCGCATTCCCATGGGTATTACGTGATCGGCGTTGTGGAGGAGGGGCGACGCTCGCTTGTCTGCAACGGGGCTGCTTTCGAGCTCGTGCCGGGCGATCTGGCTGTGTTCAACCCCGGTGACGTCCATGGCTGTGAGCAAAGCGATGGAGGCGTGTTCGCCTACGATAGCATTGCGGTGGCAACTGAGCTTCTTGACGGGGTTCGGCTTAAGGGGCCGAAGATGAGCGATCCAGCAGCTGTCGAAGCCTTTCGGGAAGTGTTGGGGGCCATCGAGGACGGGGCTGCGACCCAGATGGCTGAAGCCGTGCTGCGTTTGTGCGAGCTTCTGGTTGCGGAAGAGGCTGCGGAGGATGATCCAGCGGACGCAGCTGGGACCCTGCCGTCGGCTGGCCTCTACGAAGATGCGGCCCAGCGTGCGATGGCGCACTTCTGTGGGCATCTGGCTTCGCCGGCATCGCTAGGGGAGCTTGCGGCTGAGGAAGGTCTCTCCACCTACGCTCTCATTCGCGCCTACAAGCGTCGTTTCGCCATCACGCCCATGCGGCATTTGGCATCGCTTCGCGTGGAATGCGCGTGTCGCCTGCTTCGGGAGGGCGTGGAACCCGCCGCCGTGGCAGCAGAAGTCGGTTTCGCCGATCAAGCCCATTTGACCCGCGCTTTCAAGCAGCGCCTCGGCACAACCCCCGGCGCATACCAGAGGATGACGGACCGCTGAGTCGTTTCGCCTAGAATGCTGGCGTCTCCCCGGGCTACATTTGCCGCGAGCCGAGGGCGCAGCTGCGACGCACAGCAATTGCAGCATGCACCAACTGCCTCGGTATAATAGGCTCATCCACCATCCACCAGTCCATCAATCAGAAAAGGGGAGATCATGAACGAAGTTACGCTTGGGGCAACGGGATTTGTGACGCCGCAGAATGCGTTCGGGGCGCTTCCCTTACAGCGCTGCTCCGAAGAGGAGGCGGTCGCGCTGCTGCGGCGCGCCTATGCCGGGGGCATGACTTTCTTCGACACTGCCCGCGCCTATTCGAACAGCGAGCACCGCGTGAGGCTGGCGCTGGGCGACGTGCGCGAGAACGTGTTCATTGCCACGAAGACCATGGCGCGCTGCCCCGATGATTTCTGGCGCGACCTGGAGACTTCCCTTGAAACGCTCGGCACCAGCTATGTTGATCTGTACCAGCTGCATTGCGTCCCCCAGTGCTATCGGCCCGACGACGGCACGGGCATGCACGAGTGCCTGGTTGAGGCGAAGCGCCAGGGGATGATCCGTCACATCGGTATCACGGCCCACCTCGTCGCTGTGGCCGAAGAGATTGCGGAAAGCGGCCTGTACGAGACGCTCCAGTTCCCCTTTTCGTACCTGGCAACAGAGCGCGATGTGTCCCTGGTGGAAAGCTGCGCGCGGCACAACGTCGGCTTCATCGCCATGAAGGGGCTCGCCGGCGGCCTCATTACCAACTCGTGCGCGGCCATGGCGTTCATGACCCAGTATCCCAACGTGCTTCCTATCTGGGGCATTCAGCGCCCCGAGGAGCTGGACCAGTGGCTCTCGTACATGGACGACACGCCGACAGTGACGCCCGAGATGGAGGCGTTCTACGCCGCAGAGCGCCAGGCGCTGGCGGGGAACTTCTGCCGCGGCTGCGGGTACTGCGCGCCGTGCTCGGTGGGCATCGACATCAAACAGTGCGCCCGCATGAGCCTCATGGTGCGCCGCGCCCCCAGCGAGACGTGGCTCTCGCCGCACTGGCAGGCCGAGATGGCCAAGATCAACGACTGCACGGAATGCGGCGCCTGCATGACCCGCTGCCCCTACCAACTGGAAATCCCGCGCCTCCTTCGCGACAATCTGGCAGACTACGAGGAGATACTGGCTGGGCGTGTGCCGGTTTAGGGGGTGAGTTTCCTTCGAGCACCTTCCGGAGATCGTGGTATACTTCACAAATCTGGAATCATATTCCATTTTTGAGAGGATTTCTATGTATATCAAGCGTGCTCTCGAGTCGGTGGTGAAGACTTACTCGGACTACTTCAAAGTAGTGGTTGTTACAGGCCCTCGCCAGGTGGGCAAAACCACCATGCTCAAGCATCTGATGGAGGAAGAGTCGGCAAAGGGAGCGCAAAGATCCTACGTTACCCTCGACAACACCTCTGTGCGCATGCTCGCCAAAGAAGATCCGGCGCTCTTTCTGCAACGCTACCAGCCGCCGATTCTTATCGACGAGATACAATATGCCCCCGAATTGCTCCCGTTTATTAAGATCGTCGTCGACGAAAGCGACCAGAAGGGCCTGTTTTGGCTCACAGGCTCGCAGCCTTTCCATCTGATGCGGCACGTGTCGGAGTCGCTGGCGGGGCGCGCGGGAGTTGTCGAGATGTTGGGGCTTTCTGATGCCGAGATTCAGCAACGTCCTTCCGAGCCCTTTGCTCCTTCGCCCGAGTATTACTTGCGGCGTGTGGGTACAATGCCCGAAAAAACAGTGACGGAGGTGTTCGAGCGCATCAGTGCCAGCTCGTTTCCGGCTATCCGCGAGCTGCCCCCCGAGGTGCGCGGCGCCGCCTACGACTCATATATCGACACGTATCTCATGCGTGATATTCGCGATCTGGCCCAGGTGGCAGACGAACTTAAATTTCGTAGGTTTATGGCGGCTTGCGCCGCGCTCACCTCTAAGCCGGTGGTGTACGCCGACCTTGCGCGCACTGCCGATATCGACCAGAAAACCGCCAAGGCATGGCTATCGCTTCTTGTTAGCTCCTATCTTGTGAAAATCGTCGAGCCTTACTCGAACAACCTTATCAAGCGGCTGAGTAAACAGCCCATCATGCATTTTACCGATGCGGGGCTTGCGGCCCATTTGGCTGGTTGGACAAGCCCGCAGACCTTGGAGGCGGGTGCCATGAGCGGCCTGGTCTTTGAATCCCATGTATTCGGCGAGATATACAAAAGCTACTGCAACGCTGGGAAGACCGCCCCTGTCTTCTTCTTCAAGACGAACGACCGCAAGGAGATAGACCTGCTTCTCGAGCGAGATGGCACGCTCTATCCCGTCGAGGTGAAGAAGTCCGCTTCGCCGCAAGTGCGCGACCTCAAGAATTTCAGCGCTCTGGCTTCCGTGGCCGCAGAGGCCGATCCGGCGCTAGCGATGTTCAGGCGCGAAATAGGCTGCGGGACTCTCGTATGCATGGTGGGCGATACATTCCCCGTCAGCGCCAACAACTGGGCGTTCCCCGCTTGGGCGATTTAGCATACGAGCCACCTGCGGGCTCTCGGGCGGGGAATGACAGGTGATTCTCGTCAGCCTCTGCGCTACCTCGGTGGCCCAGGATCCGTCTCGACACCTGCAAGTGCCGAGACGGATGTGTCCTCTCATCTAAAAGACGCGGCACTCCCTGCTGCCGAGCATGTTGTCGCCGTCATCGAACGGCTCCACGGCGGCGATGCGCTGGGCGGCCTTCAGCAGCTGGTAGTCGTGCTCGCAGACGGGCTGTACGCCCGATTCGTCGATGGCCGCGCGGCACTGCTCCATAAACTTCTCGGCGGACTCGTAGAAGCACTCGCGGGCAAACTCGCCGCTTCCGCTGGCCACCTTGCGTCCGTTAGCGTAGAGCCGCCAGCCCGTCGGGTTCTTCCAGCCACCGCCTCCGCCACGCGTCGTGTTCAGCTGCAGCACGAAGAAGCGCCCCTCTTCGGCCAGCTGCTCCTCCAACACCTTCGCGCTGTAGGCCATTTGGTAGCCCAGGTTGCCCCAGGCCGTGCCCTCCGCGAAGCCATGCGGCTCCCGGAGATAGTGCATCTCCCTGCGGGGGACGTCGAAGTGTTGGGGAAGGGTGTGGGATTCCACGTGTGCCATAGCAGGCTCCTTTCATCGATGTTGGCATTACCACCTTGGCCTCAAGGCTAGGTTGGTGCGGGGATCAAAGAGCCAACTCTCTACTCCCGCTCTGGATAAAATCGGCCACCCAACCGGGCAGCGAGGACACTATAGCACAACATGAGGTCGACTGTTGTGCTGGAGCATGACTGGTGGTGGATGTTGAGGAGCCTCTTGTTCTCGTCTAAAGCTTTGGCCCTCCTTGCGTCGCTGCCGTGCATGCCCTCTAGCTCCGCCTCCATGTCGCAAGGAAGCGTCTGATGAGGGACGAGCAGGCTGTTGTCTAGTCGTGTCGATAAGCAGCCCATGCCCGTGTCGTGGCATTGATAGATTCTATGAAGAAGAAACGTGGAGGTGAACGCTCCACTATTATGGTCATGAAGCAGATTGGAGTATTGTGTCATATTCTGTGGTTTCATACTTTTGTGGATGCGGAGGGCTTGATCTCGGCTTTTGTGGTGGCTTTAACTACGGGGGTGAATCGTACAAGAAGCTTCCGTTTGACATCGAGGCGGCATTTGACAACAACGAAAAGGCAATTGAGACATACAACCATTACTTTGCGCACAAGGCAGATGTGGCTGATGTCACAGAACTGACTCTGGATGATCTGCCAAAGGCAAGCGTCCTGATCGGTGGCTTCCCTTGCCAGGACTTTTCGTCCTGCGGCCCTCTAAAAGGACTGACTTCTGCGCGAGGGCAGCTATACAAAGAGCTAATCCGTTATATCGACAAGCATGAGCCAAAGGTGGTTGTCGGAGAAAATGTTATCAACCTACTGCGAATTGATGGCGGCAAAGCTGTAAAGACGATAATTGAGGATTTGGAACATGCAGGTCCAGGCTACAGGGTTCAAGTGTGGAACATGTTCGCTCCGGACTATGGTGTTCCGCAAAATAGACAGCGATTATTTTTCGTGGGAGTAAGGTCTGATCTTGAGGGGGATCCAATTAAGCCCGAAGCAGATTTTTCAAATAAACCCAGGTCGATTAAGTGGGCTATTGGTGATCTCGAAGGAATAACAGACGAATCTGTGCCTAATCAGAGCCAGTATTTTAAAGCTTCGAAGGCAAAGAAGGGTAACGGGCAAGGAGATGAGGTGAACAAGGCCGATGAGCCGGCCTACACGATAAGAGCTAACCCGAAGTCGCGCGTGCAGTTCCACTATAATCTGGAGAGAAGACTCACCGTTAGAGAGTGCGCGAGGATTCAGACCTTTCCCGACGATTTTAAGTTCCCTCACTCAATGACAACGAGTATGTTTGAGATTGGCAATGCAGTTCCGCCGGTATTGGCTTATCGGGTTGCTAGCAGTATTGCCGATTATCTAGACGCGATTGTTGGGGGCGATTGAAATGAGCAGCCAAGAGAATAGCGCCAGGACAGTGGACATAACACCATCTCCGAGGGCTTTGAGAATACTTGGCGAGATACCGTTTCAAGCGTGGCAATGCTTTGCGGAATTGATGGATAATTCCATTGACGCCCACCTTGCGACTATCGAGAGGGCAGATAGGCAAAAAGCTGTATGGGTCAGCTGGTCCAAACAAAGTGTTGGTGAGCAAGAGAGGTCGATCGAGGTCACCGATAACGCTGACGGCATGACGCTCGAGCAGATGCGCAATGCCGTCAGAGCAGGCTATTCGAACAATAACCCAATCGATAACCTAGGGCTATTCGGTATGGGCTTTAATATCGCAACTGCGAGATTGGGCGAGAGAACTGAAATCTGGTCGACCACGGAGAGTGATGAAAGCTGGCACGGCATTGTAATTGACTTTCGGGAGCTGGCGAGGGGTAACACGTTCCAGGCGCCCTTGTTGGAGCGCAAAAAAGAAATAGGTGATGAACCGGGCACCAAGATAGTCATTACTGCCCTCAATTCGGGAATTGCTGCATCGTTGTATCAGCAGGAGTCCGATATAAGAAAAACTTTGGAAAATATATACGCTCCTCTGTTGATGGAGAATAGTATTGACCTGTATGTCCAAGGGAAAATACTCCATGCGAAAAAGCCTTGCGTGTGGAGTGCGGACAGGTTTGTTCTTTATAGGGGCATGCAGGTTAAGGCGTTTTATGAAATAGACAAGGTGCTAGGTAGCGAACTATTCGATTTGGAGAGAAACGCTTATCTCTCCCCAAATGAGCAGGACGAGTATTCTGGAGTTCCGAATGAAGAGCTCCCGGATCACTTATGCTATAGGGAAAAGCGACTCCATGGTTGGATCGGTGTCCAGCGATACTTTGACACAAATGATTACGGAATTGATTTTGTCCGTAACGGGCGCAAAATTCTTATTAAAGATAAATCGCTGTTCACTTGGGAAAATCCTGTAACAGGTGAGTCTTCTCTTCAGTATCCTGTTGAGCTAGGGACAACTGTCGGAGGCAGAATCGTCGGGCAGCTGCACGTTGACTATCTTATACCAACGTATCAGAAGAACGATTTCGATCGATATGACAGTTCATGGTATGAGACCGTGAGTATTCTTCGGGGCAGCGGCCCTTTTCTTCCGAGGCAGCGTAAAAATCTTGGGCTTGATGAGATTCCTGATACGCCGCTGGGTTTATTGGTGGATGCATATCGACGAACCGAGTCAGGAACCAAGAATCTTGCTGTGCCCAAGCACCTGGCGAAGGAGTACCTCCGGGAGTTTAACGCAGGGGCAGTTGAATATCAGAGTGACGGGCTTTGGTGGAAGGCCGCACAAGAAGTCGATCAGGAGAAGCAGAGCGGTAATAATCCCCCCAACAACGAAGGCGATGAGCCCAGTGATGACATAGACGGTTATTTGGGTGACGACGAGTCGGAAAAACGCAGCGTTGTATCTGATCTCAGGACAGGTGCAGTCGAAAGTGGGGCCACCGAGAGCGAAATCGATGACACCATAGACGGCCTTAAGAAGCGATCGGAATATCAGGTGCTCATGTCGAGAAAGTATGAGATAGCTGGGCGTAACGCATTTGAAGTTAGGGCGTACAAGCTCGTAGGTGGCGATATATTGCGGAAAGGAAAGAAGGCACCTTGTCTGTTTTGCTCCCGCGGGGTGCAATGTGATTTCGTATACGATCCTCATCATGAGTTGTTTCTGCAGTATCCGATTTCGCCGGAGGAGCTTCTCTTCTGTTATTTAGCCGACAGGTATCGAGTCAGAGATTCGCTGAGCGATCTGGGCGAGACTTACTATGCGTTGATTCTCAAATATATGAAAGACAAGCGAATTGACTCACTTGCTCTCACTGAGCGGGCGGAGGCTTTTTTCGATTCACTGAGGGAGCCATTGAAGAATTTACTTCTAAACGATAGAGATAAAGCAATAGAATGTATATATGAGGCATCTGGTGAAGTAGAAGAAGCGGTTACGACTGCAGTCAATGCAGGGGTAGACTATTCTCGTATAAAGAAAGGGTCGCCGACAGCTCTCGAGTTAATTGAGGTCGTTCCGTATAAAACGCTTGTAAGGCTCATCGAGAGATTTCCTAAATGGGTCTTCGATGGTCAACTGTTCGACTATTCGTATAATGACATCGTATTCGAGGATAAGCAGTTGGAGGAAAGAGTAAAGGCCGGAGTTAGCGATCGCGTTGTCTCATACCTTAAGGACGTGCTTTTCCTATTAACTAACCCCACCTCTTCCATTACCAAAAACGATCTTAACAGAATAGCGCTCAGTCTTGAATCGCTTGGCGAAAAGACTACGTCGAAATGAGCGGATTTCTGACCAACGTTATTATGTCGGGAGGGGACTGGCGTGCATTCGAGCGAATGCCAGCAAGGGTATTGTCGCATCTTGGCTGGCGTGACATCCAAATAATAGGCGAAGCTGGAGATAAGGGCGGCGATATATTGGCCATTGATCCAAGCGGAAAAACCTGGGTTATTCAGGCAAAATCTGTAACAGGTGACAGGCTTGTGGGCCATGCGGCAATTGAGGAAGCCCTTAATGCGATGTGTGCATACAACGCAGATGCCATTGCGATAGCGACAAATGGGAACTTCACTCATTCCGCAAAGATAAGAAGAGACGAACTCAATAACGAGGGTTTTGAAGTGAAGCTTTGGAATGGGGCTTGGTTTAGGCAGCTTTTTGACAAACTTCCCTACTTATCTAAATCAAGAAAGAATCCATTAAATTATCAAAAAAGGGTGATAAATAAGCTCGAAAATGTTTATAATGAGGACGCGAGAAGAGCGCTTTTTATAATGGCGACAGGTTTGGGCAAAACAGTTACTGCCGCTACAGCAGCGCAGTATTTCTGGGAGCAGGGGGCACGAAGGATTTTGGTGCTGTGCCACTTGCAAGATCTTGCGTTGCAGCTTGAGCAGAGTTTTTGGACGCAACTTGGCAAGGACGTGCCTACTACTACATTTTATGAAGGTGCTGTGCCCAGCACCAGAGAAGGTGTTGCATTTGGACTCTTTCAGACGCTGCAGAATTGGCTGCCAAGTCTAGATTCTGACAGTTATGATGTGGTAATTGTGGATGAGGCACACCATGCACTTTCGAGCGCTTTTTCAACGTGTTTGAGGTACCTAAAGCCTCGGTTACTTGTTGGGATGACCGCTACTCCATGGCGTGGAGATGGGCGGCAATTGGAACTCTTATTCGGGACAACCCTTGATAGCATTTCTTTGGTTGATGGCATGAAGATGGGGTACTTGGCAAGGGTTGATTATCGCGTATACTGCGATAATATCGACTGGGAGCAAATTCCGTCAATCTCAAAAAAGAGATTGACGATACGGGATCTGAACAAGAAGCTATTTCTGCCGCAAAGGGACGATGCAATCATAGATGGTATCCATGAGGTTTGCAGGGAATTTGAAACGCCTCGGATCGCTGTCTTCTCTCCATCAATCACGCATAGCCAGCGGTTTGCGGAAATGCTCACACAATCAGGTATTGACTGCGTCCCGTTGTCGGGTGTGGAAAAAGTGCAGAGACGGGCGAATCTCCTGGCATTTTCGTCAGGGAAAATCAACGCAGTTACAGCAGTAGATGTATTGAATGAGGGTATCGATATACCTGACATAAACATACTAGTCTTTCTCCGAGCAACACATTCGAGAAGAATTTTTCTTCAACAGCTAGGGAGAGGTCTGCGTCTTTCTAAAAACAAGGATAAAGCCGTGGTTCTCGATTATGTATCTGATATAAGGAGAATCGCCTATGCTATTGAGATAGACCATGAAGCACGCGAGAAAGACAAAGAAACACTTGTATTTAGAGACTCGCTTGTTTCCTTCACAAATGAGAAGATGGGTGAATTCGTGAATGCTTGGCTAGAGGATGTTGCGTCAAGTGAATACGATGAACACCAAGAGCTGTATTTCCCGGGGTTAGGATAGAAGATGACCCAAAACCTTCCTGCTAACGTGCGTGAACTTGTCAGGGCAACTGTGTACGAGAAGGCAGATGCGGTTGGATACTTAAGCCAAGGACGTATTGATAATGGCCGCTTTATCTCGCAGCTTGCAGAGGATCCAAATATCGTTGCATTGCTCTCGGACTACATGCCCAAGAGCGATATGAGAACATATATTAAAGATGCAATTTTAAATCGATACGCTAAAGACTGGAGAAACAGAGCATTACAAAAAATCACAGACGAAGAGCTCCTCAAAAGCAAGCATGGTGAGGTCAGCAAGGTCGGTGGGAGCGCGGATGTTTCGCTGTATTGCACGCAGGATCCACCTTATAGATATTATGTTATAAGTACTGGAACATGCATTAAATGGGAGACTGCGTTAAGGAAAGCCCTAGAATATGTCGTTCAACTGCCCAAAGAAACGCAAGAAGTTAGACCGACAGTTGCATTAAAATGCGTGACGCCGCGAGGCGTAATGACAAAACCCGACAAAGATCTAATTGAAACGTCTCTCGATAGGGTTGGAATTGAGTTCTATGTGATTGAGTTCTAAGGTAGTTTCATCTCGATAGGCAAATCCATGTTTACCCATCTAGCTGGATTGGCTTCACTGTAATTGCTCATTGCATTACCCTTGATCCGGGCAGTATTCTAAAAGGGAAAAAGCTTTTGCGCCAGGCAAGTCGGCTTGGCTGGCTTCTGTTTTGCATATGTGTAGCCGAATGATTTGTCTGCTTGGAGGGGCTTCCTTCAGCTGGGCCGTTCACCTGTCGGCATAGAGTTTGGCGAGCGCCTTCGGCTCCCTCGCGGTAAAATACGATCTCTCGCCTTCCTGCTCAATTAGTCTAACACTGCGCATTGCTTTCTATGTTTTACGAAGTCGATATTGCAATGAGCGGAGGAGAGCGGGGACGATCTGGCCTACGAGAAACCGAGACTATGCAACAGCGCGACAAGATTAAGCCTATTCTCTTCAGTATCATCAAGCACTCCAGCAAGGAGGAGCTTAAGGAGCAAATTCCCAAGGACATTGTCGCTGGCATTGTGGTAGCCGTTGTGGCCCTGCCGCTCTCTATCGCGCTCGGTATTGCTTCGGGGGTCTCGCCGGAGCAGGGTCTCTACACCGCCATCATCGCGGGCTTCCTCATTGCCTTTCTGGGCGGCAGCCGCGTGCAAATCTCGGGGCCTACGGCCGCTTTCGCTACCATTGTGGCGGGCATTGTGGCCACCGACGGCATGAATGGGCTCATCGCGGCCACCATCATCGCTGGCATCCTGCTCATTCTCATGGGCTTCTTTCGCTTGGGTGCGGTCATTCGGTTCGTGCCGCTTACTATCACCACTGGGTTCACGGCGGGCATCGCCGTCACGCTGACCATCGGGCAGCTGAAGGACTTCTTCGGGCTTACCTACCCGGCCGGCACTGCCACCGTGGAAACCGTGGACAAGATTGCCGCCCTCGGCGCTAACTTCGCTACCTTCAACCTGCAGGCGTGCATCGTGGGCGTTATCTGCCTGCTCATTCTGTTCCTGTTCCCGCGCGTAACCACCAGAATCCCCAGCTCGCTGGTGGCCCTGCTTGCCGGTATCGCGCTCGTGGCCCTACTCAACCTTGATGTGCTCACTATCGGCGACCTCTACGTCATTGACAGCGCGCTGCCCACCTTCCACCTGCCCCAGCTCAGCTTCGAGCTCTTCCGCAGCCAAATTGCCAACGGCGCCACCATCGCCATTCTGGCCGCCATCGAGTCGCTGCTGTCCTGCGTGGTGGCCGACTCCATGATCAGCTCGCATCACCGCGCCAACACCGAGCTGGTGGCCCAGGGCGTCGGCAACATTGCCTCGGTGCTGTTCGGCGGCATCCCCGCCACGGGCGCCATCGCGCGCACGGCCGCCAACGTGAAGGCCGGTGGCCGCACGCCCATTTCGGGTATGGTTCACGCGCTGGTGCTGGTGGCGGTGCTCGCGTTCCTCATGCCCTACGCGGCGCTCATTCCCATGCCCACCATCGCCGCCATTCTGCTGTACGTGGCCTACAACATGTGCGGCTGGCGCAACTTCGTGCACCTGTGCCAGACGGCGTCGAAGGGCGCGGTGGCTACCATGGTGCTCACGTTCGTGCTGACGGTGGTGTTCGACCTGGTCATTGCCATTGCCGCGGGCATGCTCATCACCATGGTGCTGTTCATGAAGATGGTCAGCGAGGAAACCGAGGTGAAGGGCTGGCGCTACTACGGCGACGAGAACTCCGAGGTCACGCACTTGCGCGAGCTGCCGAAGAGCGTGCGTGTGTACGAGATCAACGGGCCGATGTTCTTCGGCATGGCCGACCGCATTGCCGACATTTCGGTGAAGGAGTTCACGAAGTACCTGATCATCCGCATGCGCGGCGTGCCCTCGCTGGACGCCACGGGCATGAACGCCCTGGAGAACCTGTACGAGTACTGCACTGCCCACGGGGTGCGTCTCATCTTCTCGCACGTGAACGAGCAACCGCTGCGCACCATGCGGCGCGCCGGTTTCGTGGAGCTCGTGGGCGAGGAGCACTTCCGAGCCAACATCGACGACGCCATCGCCCACGCCCGGGAGTTGGTGGAGGGAGAGAAGAACTAGGGCGCCCGATTCCCGGCGCATCAGCGTGGGAATCGGGTGTTATCGGTCGGGTGCCTCGTGCTAGCCAGATGGCTCCCTTGGGCTTACGTCCGCAACGACCCCGACGACGTTTTCATGGTAGCAGGTTTTACGGCAACTAACCTTGCTGGCGCTGCTTCCACGCCCGCAACGCCAACACAGCGCACACCAACGCCACGGCCGACAGCGCGGCACCCACTAGGCCGACGCTTCCGAGGCCTAGGTTCGTCACGGCGGCGCCGCCCACGGTGGTGCCGAAGGCGATGCCGATGTTGAACGAGGTAGGCTCGATGGAGGCGGCCAGCACCAGGGCGCCGGGGTGGTGTCGCCGCGCAATTTCCATGAACATGCTGATGGCCTGAATGGAAAACGCGTACATCAGCAGCGCGATGAACGCCATGGCCGTCACGGCTGGCACCACATGGGGGCCCGCAAGCCACAGGGCCGCCAGTGCACAGGTCATCACCACGAACACCGGCGGCAGCGACTTCATGCCGTATTTTCCGTCGAGCCACCCGGAAAGCAGGTCGGATACGAAGCAGATGCACCCGTAGGCCAGCAGCACGGCGCCCGACTGCGCGTTTGTGAGCCCCAGCTCGGTCTCCAGGTAGGGCGTCACGTATCCGTAGAACGCGTACACGCCTCCCACGCCGAACACGAACACCAGCACGCCGAAGATGACGGCACGCTCCTTCAGGAGCCCTACCTGATGCCGGGGTGAGGCATGCTCGGCCGACCGTTTGCGGACGCCGTCCTTCGGCAGCACGGCGACCAGCAGTGCAGCGGTAAGGGCGGCGAACGCGAAGGCGGCCGCCAGGGCCACGTGCCACGACCACAGCGCCACCACCATGCGACCCGCGCTCGTGGCCAGCACCAGCGCGATGGAGAAGGCCGCGTAGACCACCGAGATGCCCATGGACGACTTCCATGGCCCCAGCAGGTCGGACACATAAGTGGTGCCCACGGCCAGCAGCGCTCCGGCCACGGCGCCCATGACCACGCGGGACGCCAGCATCATGGCCAGGTTCGGGGCCACCATGGCGGCGAAATTGGCCGCCACGAAAACGACCAAGTACACCGCCAGCAGCCGCGACCGGGAGAAGCGCGCCGTGGCAATGGCCAGGCACGGCGTGGCAACGGCGTAGGCGATGGCGAAGAAGCTGATGAGGTCGCCGATTTGGGCGAGCGAGCTGTGGTAGTGCTCGGCCAGCTCCGGCTCGATGCCGATGACCACGAACTCGGACACGCCCAGCGAGAACCCCAGCAGCACAATAAGCGCATAGCTGATGCGCCGCCGCAGCGGGCTCAACCCGGGAAAGGCCTCGTGCGTGGTCGTGGATGATGCGGTCATAGGTTGCTCTGCTTTCGGGATACTGTGGGGCGGCCTTCGCTTGTTGCCGCCGTTATGCCCGGGCTCCGCAGGGGGTGGTGGCTTTGTCGAGGGGCGCTCCAGCTCCGGCGGCTGCGGACTCGATGAGGGCTTGGTCGGTTGTCACGGCCTCGTAGTAGCGGTAGCCGCCGGCGAAGTTGTAGGGCTCGAAGCCGTGGCCGGCCAGGATGCGGCAGGCGATGTAGCTGCGCAGGCCGCTCTGGCACATGACGTACACCGGCTTGCCCGGCTCCAGCTCGCCGAGCCTATCGCGCAGCTCGTCCACGGGAATGTTGCGGAAGCCGTCGATGTGTCCGCCGGCGAATTCCCCAGGCGTGCGCACGTCCAGCAAAGTGACGCTGCCGTCGCGAGGCAGCGAGTCCAGATCCTCCAGATACCACTGCGAAAGCACGCCTTCCTCGATGTTCTCAGCCATGAAGCCGGCCATGTTCACGGGGTCCTTGGCCGAGGAGTACGGCGGTGCGTAGGCCAGATCCAGCTCGGGCAGGTCGGTGACCAGCATGCCGTTGTGGATGGCGCAGGCCAGCACGTCGATGCGCTTGTCGACGCCGTCGTAGCCCACAATCTGCGCGCCCAGCAGACGGTTGGTGCCCTTCTCGAACACCACCTTCATGACCATCGACTTCCCGCCGGGGTAGTAGCCGGCGTGGTTCATGGGGGACAGGATCACCTTGTCCACCTCGAGCCCCGCCTTGCGGGCCGTGGCCTCGTTGATGCCCGTGGTGGCCGCGGTCAGGTCGAACACCTTGATGACGCTGCTGCCCAGCGACCCGCGGTAGCGGCTGTCGCCCCCGCAGATGTTGTCGGCCGCAATGCGCCCCTGTCGATTGGCCGGCCCCGCCAGGGAGATGAGACTGTCGAGCCTCGTCACCACATGCTGCACCTGGACGGCATCGCCCACGGCGTAAATGTCCGGTGCGGAGGTTTCCATCCGCTCGTTCACCACAATACTGTCCTTAAGGCCCAGCTCAAGCCCCGCTTCCTTCGCCAGCGCCGTGTCGGGGGTCACGCCAATGGCCAGCACCACCATGTCCGCATGCAGCGCGGGCTCGTCCTTCAGCAGCACGTTCACGCCGCCGTCCACTTCCTCGAAGCCCTCGACGGTGTGGCCGAGCGCCAGCCGAATGCCGTGCTTGCGCGCCTCGTGGTGGATGAACGCGGCCATGTCGGGATCGAAGGGGTTCATCAGCTGCTTGGGACGCTGGACGATGGTGACGTCCATCCCCAGTTCGCGCAGGTTCTCGGCCAGCTCCAGGCCGATGAAGCCGCCGCCGGCCAGCACCGCCGATTGGGGGTGGTGCTCCTCGATGTACTCCTTGATGCGGAAGGTGTCCTCGACGGTGCGCAGGGTGAACACGTGGTCGAGCCCCACGCCGGCCACCTTCGGCTGCGTCGGCTTCGCGCCGGGGGACAGCAGCAGCTTGTCGTAGCTTTCCTCGAACTGCTCACCGGTTTCCAGGTTCGTCACCGAGATGGTTTTCCGCTCGGGATGGATGGCTGTCACCTCGTGGTGCACGTTCATGGCAATGCGGAAGCGCGAGAAGAAGCTTTCCGGGGTCTGCAGCGTCAGCGCCGCTGGGTCGGTGATGGCGCCGCCAATGTAGTAGGGCAGCCCGCAGTTGGCGTAGGAAATGTAGCCCGAACGCTCGAACACCACGATGTCGGCCTGCTCGTCCAGGCGACGAATACGCGCCGCAGCCGTGGCGCCGCCGGCGACGCCACCAACAATGACTACCTTCATTAGCGCTCCACCTCTCCCGTATAGCCGTTCATGCCGCCGATATTTTTCACCGCCGTGTAGCCCGCGCGCTGCAGCGCGGCCACGGCCTGCCCGCTGCGACCGCCGCTGAGGCAGTAGACGAATAACGGCGTGGCCGGGTCGGGCACGGCGGCGGCAACGCGGTTGAGCTCCTGCAGCGGAATGTTCACGCTGCCGGGCACATGGCCCTCGGCGAATTCCTGGGGCGTCCGCACGTCCAGCAGCACGGCTCCCTCGGTGTCGCGGTATTCGCGAACGCCCTCGTCAATGCTGGGCCCTCGCATGAAGTCGAACATTCCCATGGCAAACTCCTTGCTTCTTCGCCTGCCGGATTCGCATCCAGCCCCATTATGCTTACCGAAAAGATTACACCAGGGCGAAGGCGGCAGAGGCGCGAATCCTGGCCAGTGCCCCCAGTGGACGCGTGATTTCGTGCAATCTGCTTGACCCTTACGCCGCGGGAGGGTTTATGCTGCACCTCGGGCAGTTGGAACGTTCCCTATAAGCCTGGTTGGAAGGAGGCGGTGCCCATGGAGCGCTACTCGGTGTCGCAGCTGGCGAAGGCCGCGGGGCTTTCGGTGCGCACGCTGCGCTACTACGACGAGATCGGCCTGCTGGTGCCTCAGCGCGCCGCCAACGGCTATCGCAGCTATGGCCCCGAAGAGATGCATCGCTTGCAGCATATCCTGCTGCTGCGCTCCTGCGGTCTCCCCCTGGCCGACATTGCCGAAGCCCTGGTGACGCCCACCTTCGACCTGGAGTCGCACCTGCGCGGCCACTTGCTGGCCCTGCGTCGCCAGGCCACCGAACTTGCCCAAACCATACGAGTAACCCAGCAAGCCTTAAACGGACTGGAGGAATTCAAGAATATGAACGACGAGCAGCGTTTCGAGAAACTGAAGCAGGAAGCGGTCGAGCGCTTCGAGGAAGAGTACGGTGAGGAATCGCGGGCGCTCTACGGCGATGAGGTCATCGACGAAGCCAACGAGCGTATGCGCTCCATGAGCAAGCTGGCCTGGGATGCCAAGGAGGAACTGGAGCAGCGCATCAAGGAAGCCCTGGTAACGGCCATGGCCACGGGTGACCCCGCGTCGCCGGCGGCCCGCATGTGCGCCGAGATGCACGCCCAGTGGATCCGCGTCCACTGGGGCGAAGGCGCCTACACGCCCGAAGCGCACCGCGCCCTGGCCGACGGCTACCTGGCCGATCCGCGCTTCATCGCCTACTACGACGATGCCTGCGGAGAAGGCGCCACGCAGTTTCTGCGCGACATCATCCACGCCAACGTGCACTAGCGACGAAAGAGAAGCGGTCGTGAGGTACAATACCCCCTATGACCGCCGAGGAACTGGACATATTCGACTACGAACCGGCGCGCGAGCACTCGTCAGAGGCCGCGCGTCGCCATTATTGGGCCGTGGCCATCGGGCTTCAGCAAGTAGATGGCCTGGATCTTTCTGTTTGCCCCGTGCCCGATTTGAGGTACAATGCCCCTGCAATATTTCGGCGGAGCCTTTGGCAAGCGACGCCTCGAGAAAGGTGCGGTGCGTTGAAGATGTAGCAATGCCCTGATGGGCACCCTCATTCTGACCGATCATCCCTGGTCGCGCTGGGTGCTGCATTGCTGCGTTCTCTGGTTCGCCGACGGTACCGCTTTCGTCCTGATGGACAAGCTTCCTTATATGTACGCGAAGGGCGCTTTTGCCCGCTGTCGTCAACGGTGAACTCCACTTTTGCCCGTGCCCGCGCGGCCTCCTGCTAAGGAGGACTGCCATGCAACTGAATCTCACCAACATCACCTATACCTACCCCGGCGCATCGAACCCCGCCGTGGAGCCGGTGACGGCCACGTTTCCGCAGGGCTGGACTGGCATTGTGGGCGACAACGGCTGCGGCAAAACCACGCTCGCACGGCTGGCCTGCGGCCTGGTGCGCCCCGATGGGGGCACGGTGGCGCCGAAGCTTTTCTCGGTGTACTGCCAGCAAGATTCATCGATGGTGCCCAACGAGTTGGAGGATTTCGCTGCCGATTGGGGGCGCGAGGCGCAAGAGTTGCGGCGCGTGTTGGGCATCGAGGATGAGTGGCTCTGGCGCTACGATACGCTGTCCGGTGGCCAGCAGAAGCGCATCCAAATAGGCTGTGCGCTGTGGCGTCGCCCGGATGTCCTGGTCATGGACGAGCCGACGAACGATTTGGACGCTACGACCCGCCGCCAGGTGACCGAGGCGCTTGCGGGCTTCTCCGGCATCGGACTTCTCATCTCCCACGACCGCGCGCTGTTGGACGCCCTGGTGGGGCATTGCCTGATGTTTGCCGGCGGCCGCTTCGTCATGCGGCCGGGAAGCTATACCCAAGCGTGCGGCCAGGCTTCGGTCGAGTGCGAGACGCTCCAGCGCGAGCGGGACAAGGCGAAGCGGGAGAAGAAGCGTTTGGAAGCGGAAGCGGCGCGGCGTCGCGTGGAGGCCGATCTCGCCCAGGCAAAACGCAGCGCCCGCAAGCTGGACAAGCACGACAGCGATGGCCGCGAGCGGCTCGGACGCGCCATTGTGTCCGGTAAGGACGGCGTGGCCACCAAGCTCTCGGCGTCCATGGCCGGCCGCGTGGCGAAGGCCGACGAGGCGCTACAGGCCGCAACGGTAGGGAAGCGCTACGTCGGTCGGTTTCGATCCTACGGCGAAGCGGCGCCCGCGAAGACGCTGATCCACCACGAGGCGGGGATGCTGTCCGCGGGCGATTTTGCGCTCGACGTGCCAGAGTTGTGGCTCGGTCCCATCGATCATGTGGTGCTTACCGGCGACAACGGAAACGGGAAAAGCCTGTTGGTGCGCCAGTTGCTAAGCGAGGTGCGTGAAGGCGTGAAGGTGGCTTCCGTACCCCAGGAGGTCAGTGACGCCGTTCGCGCGGAGGCGCTGGCCAAACTGGCGCAGCTTCCGCCGGCCGAGCGAGGACGCGTACTGGCTGTGGTGGGCGGCCTGAATTCCGACCCGGAGCGCTTGGTCGACGGCGCCGACATCAGCCCCGGCGAGCTCAAGAAACTGCTTTTGGCCGAGCAGCTGGTGGAGAATCCGAACCTGCTCGTGCTCGACGAGCCGACGAATCACTTGGATATGGGCTCCATCGATGCGCTCGCTGCGCTGCTCGAGGAATTTCCGGGAGCGTTTTTGCTGGTGACCCACGACGAGTCCTTGCGGGACTCCCTCGAGGGCCAGCATTGGCGCATCGAGCGCAACGGTTCGGGTTGCCGCCTTCGAACGCAGTAGCGCGGTGCCTGGGGCGTGGGGTCGCAGGCGACAAGTTCCGCGAACAGTATTTTGGCTATGCGGTATGCTTGGCTTGCAGGTGACGGCCGACGAGCAGGGCGATGCCGGTCACGGCGCTGGTGAACAGGGCGAAGCCGAGGGCGATTTCGGGCAAGAGGGTTTTGGCGGTGGCGTCGATGATGAGGCCGCCGACGAAAGCGCCGGTGGCCTTCCCCAGATCGCCGAAGAAGTACACTTCGCCATTCACCACGCCCCAGTGCTCTTTCGGCGTGGCCTTCGCGGTGATGGTCTTCACGAAGGGCGACGACGTGCCCACCGAGATGCCGTAGCCCACGGCGGCTACGAGCAAGGTGGCGAACGAGGGCGCGAAGGCCAGGGCGGCAAACCCGATGATCTGCACGGAGAGAAGCGGCCACAGAAGCCAGGTTTTGTCGCTGTCGAAGAGCTTCCCGCCGCAGAGGCGGCAGACGAGCGTCGTGGCGCCGGCGGCAATAAAGAAGGCGGCGCCCATGGCAATGCCCGCATGCTTCGCGAACACCAGCACGAAGGAGATGCAGAGCCCCTTGGGCACACGGCGCGCGAAGGAGATGGCCAGGTAGGGGGCCACTTGCGGGAATAGGTAGGGCGCGATGAACGCGCGAACCCGCTGCTTGAGCGAAGGCTTAGCGGGGTTGGCGGCAGCGCTTGCATCGTCTGGTGCGCTCGGTGCTGAAGCGGCGGCCGGCGCTGCCGTGCTGCTGGGGCTGGTCGCGCTGACGGTGACGGAGTCGAGCGAGGGTGTCTTCGCAGCGGCGTCGCCCTTGCAGGCGGTCTCGCTCGCGGCCTCCAGCCGTTTCGCCTGGGCCTTCTCCCGGCGATGCAGGACGGCCACGGCGGCGATGGCCAGCACCATCAGGCCGGCGTAGAACAGGTAGAACCCCTGGTAGCCTGCGCCATCTAAAAGCCACGTGGCCACGAGCGCGCCCAGCATGGTGCCCAGCGACGTGCCCGCCCCCTTGATGCCCACGCGCCGCCCCAAGTGCTTCTTCGAGGCCGAGCCCATAACGGCTACGGTCATCACGTTGGTGGCCAGCGCGAAGCTGGCGCCCTGCAGCACGCGGGCGCCCATGACCACGTAGAAGTTATCGCACAGGGCCGGAATCGCCACGCCCAGACACAGCCCGGCCAGGCTGCCGATAAGCACTCGGTAGTGGGGGAAGTGGTCGGTCACCTGGCCGCCGACCAGGCGCATGACGGTGCTCGCCAAGGTGAACACCGCCACGAAGGTGCCGCCGATGGTGGCCGAGTAGCCCAGACTGTCGTAGTACAGCGGAATGCCGCTGTTGAGGCCCTTCATGTACAGGGCGGTGAAGAACGTGACGGCCACGAGCACCGCCAAGGCGACGGCGGCCTCGTGCGACGCCTGGGGTTTCGGCTTCGGTGCCTTCTGTGCGCTGCGGCTCATGGCGCGCCTCTTTCTGCTAAGACTGGCTTTCGGCGGTGCCCTTGTTTGCCACAACGGTCGACAGCGGGTGCTTCTTCAGGAAGAACATCATGACGGTGCAGACAATGGTCACGGGCACGAAGATGGCGATAATGGGAATAAGCGCATCGGAGTACCCGGCGGCGATGGTGGCCTGCAGGGCGCTGGGCAGCTTGTCCACTACCGAGGGGGTAAGCGTGTCCAGCGTCACATGGGCATTCGCGGGAATCTTGTCGGCCAGAAGGCCCGTGAGCCGCGCGGTGAACACCGAGCCCACCACGGCGGTGCCCAGGGTGGAACCGATTTGCCGGTAGAAGTTGTTGCCGGCCGTGGCAGTGCCCACCATGGCGTGGGGAAACTCGTTCTGCACGATGAGCACGAGAATCTGCGAGCCCGTGCCCAGCCCGAAGCCCACCACGAAGAAGAACGCCATGATAAGCCACGCGGGCGAGGCGGCGCTCAGCGTCGTCATCAGGAAGAAGCCGCCGGCGGTGACGGCGCCCATGGCGATGGGCATCCACTTCACACGCCCGGTGCGGCTGGCGATGAAGCCGGTGGCGGTGGTGGTGATGAGGGTGCCCGCCATCATGGGAATCATCATGAGGCCGGCGATTTCCGGTGTCTCGTGGTCGACGATCTGCAGGTAAGTGGGCATATAGTTCACCATGCCGTCGAAGCAGCCGTAGATGAGCATGCCGCACAGGGTGCACAGGGTGAAGTTGCGGTTCTTCCACAGCGACAGCGGCAGCACCGGGGAGGTGGCGCGCTTCTCGGCCACGATGAAGGCGGCGAAGCACGCTGCGGCCAGGCCGAAGAGCCCCAGAATCTGCCAGGAGAGCCAGGGGTAGGTGTCGCCGCCCCACGAGCAGGCGAGCACAAGGGCCACGACGAAGGTGCTCGAGAACATGATGCCCCACACGTCGGTCTTCTCGCCGGCGCGGCGGTGGGCGTCGCGCGGGATGAAGATGCCGGTAACGATCATGGCGATAATGGCCAGCGGAATGGTGAACCAGAAGATCATGCGCCAGCCCGTCACCTGCACGAACCAGCCGCCGAGCACGGGCCCCAGCACGTTGGACACGGCGAACACCGCGCCAATGGCCCCCATGTACTTGCCACGGGCACGCGCCGACACCACGTCGGCGAGAATGGCCTGGGAGAGAATGACCAGGCCGCCGCCGCCCACGCCCGACACCGCGCGGCCGAGAATGAGTCCGGCCATATTCGGCGTGATGCCGCAGATGAACTTGCCGGCGCCGTAGAGCCCCAGCGCCGCCACCAGCAGGTGCTTGCGGCCGATGCGGTCGCCCATACGCCCGTAGAACGGCATGACCACGGTAGACGCCAGAATGTAGGTGGTCGATACCCACTGCATGATTTCCACGCCGCCCAAATCGCCCACGATGGTGGGCAGGGCCGTAGAGGCGATGGTCTCGGAAAGCGAGCTGACGAACATGCCGATGGCCAGCCCAAGGAACACCGCCATCAGGCGCCAGCCGCGAAGGCCTCCCTCGTCGCGAGACGCGGGCGTGGCCGGGGTATGTTGCTGCTTGCTCATAGGGCCCATGGTAGACCCGTTACCGCAGATGAAATGCAAAGGCGGCAACGAACGTCAGAAGTCCGTTGCCGCCTTGTTGGCGAAGGGGAGCGACGGACGCCCCCGTCTTGGACGCGTGTGCTACTTCATCCACTTCTGGAGCATGCGCACCAGCGTCTCAATTTCCAGCGGCTTCGACATGTGGTCGTTCATGCCCGAGGCGTGGGCGTGGCGGATGTCCTCGGCGAAGGCGTCGGCCGAAAGCGCCACGATGGGGATATCGCCCAAATCTGGGCGCCCGCCGGCCTCGGCGCGGATGGCCGTGGCGGCCTCGTAACCGTTCATCACCGGCATCTGAATGTCCATGAGCACGATGTCGTAGTAGCCCGGGTCGCGCTCAAGCAGCATGTCCAGCGCCAACTTGCCGTTCTCGGCATGCTCCACATCGGCGCCGGTCATGCCGATAAGCTCCTCGGCGATGGCGGCGGCCATCATGTTGTCCTCGGTCAGCAGCACGCGGCGCCCCTCATAGGTGAGCCCCTCGAGCATGGCCTTCTCGTCGATGATCGTCTTCACCTCGCCAGTGAGCAGCTCCTTCATCACCTGCACGAGGCGGCTGCGGAACAGCGGCTTGGAAATGAACGCATCCACGCCCACCTCGCGGGCCTCCTGCTCGATCATGGACCAGTCGTAGGCCGACAGGATGATGATGGGCACGTTCTCGCCGGCCACCTCGCGGATGCGCTTGGCTGCCTCGAGGCCGCTCATCTCGGGCATGCGCCAATCGAGGATAACGGCGCGGAACGGGTCGCTGCCCTCGCAAGCGTGCTGCACCGCGTCGATGCCGGCCTGCCCGGACAACTCGAAGGCCGAGCGCATGCCGATGTCGTCCAGCAGGATGCAGGCGCCCTCGCAGGCCACCGGGTCGTCGTCCACCACGAGCACGCGGATGCCCTCGAGGTCGGACAAATCCTCCCGCGCGCCGTCGCGCAGCTTCAGGTGCACCACCACGGTGAACGTGGTGCCCTCGCCTTCCACGGAATCGACGTCGATGCTGCCGCTCATCAGGGTGACCACGCTCTTCACGATGGCCATGCCGAGGCCCGTGCCCTCCACCTTGGTGGTGCGGGAGTCGTTGGCGCGGGTGAACGGCTCGAACACCGTCTTCAGGAACTCGGGGCTCATGCCGCAGCCGGTGTCGCTGAACACGAACTCGTAGCAGCCGCTGCCGGGGATGCGGCTTTGCAGCTCGGTGATGCGCAGGCCGATGGAGCCGCCCTCCGGGGTGAACTTGATGGAGTTGCCCATAATGTTCACGAACACCTGCTGCAGGCGCGTGGGGTCGCCGATGACATGCTCATGCTTGATGTCCACCAGCTGCACGTCGAGGTTCTGGCCCTTCGCGGCAATTTGCGGGTTCATGATGGTGATGAGGTTCTCCACCGACTCGGGCAAATCGAAGGGCTCTTCGGAAAGGCCGATGGTGCCCGACTCGATCTTCGCCATATCGAGCACCTCGTTGATAAGCCCCAGCAAATGCTTGCTGGCCGAGGTGATGTTGCCCAGGCACTCGCGCACGCGCTCCGGGTCGTTCACGTGCATGCCGGCAATGGCGGTGAGCCCCATGATGGAGTTCATGGGCGTGCGGATGTCGTGGGACATGGAATTCAAAAAGTCGCTCTTGGCCTGCGAGGCGTGCTCGGCGGCCTGGAAGGCATCCTCCAGGGCCACGCGCGAGGCGATCTCCTGCTCCTTCACCTCGGTGACGTCCTGCACGGTGACCAGCACGTCGGTGGGGTCGCCTTCAGCATCGCGGGCCAGGCACAGGGTGGACACCTGATACCAGCAGGCGACGCCGTTACGCTGGGCCTTCCATTCCTGCTGGATGAAGGGGGTGCCGGGGCGCAGGGCCTCGCGCACGGCCGCGGGGTCGAGGAAGACCAAGGCGTCGGCTTCCTCTTCGCCGCCGGCGGCGATGCTCTCCAGATAGGCGCGCAGCTGCGCGTAGGTGCCGTTGGAGGGCAGCGTCTCCTGGTCGTCGTCGTTCTTCAGGTACTCGTAGGTGCCCCGGACCAAATCGACGGAGACGAGGCTGTTGAACAGGTTGGTGGAGGCGTCGATGATGCGGGTGGCCTCCTGGCGCTCAAGCAGCAGCTCCTTGTTCTTGCGGCGCGCCTGGGCCATGAGCACGCCCACGACGATGACGGCCGCCACGGCTACGCCGCCGACCACGATGCCGCCGGAAAGGTTGGCGCGGGAGATCATGCCGTTGGTGATGGCGGGCGGGAACGACCGCACGAGCACCCAGTCGTAGGAGGGCAGCTTCATGAGGTACGTATTCCCCATGCTCTCGGAGGTGTGGTAGGTGAAGCTGGCCGTGTTGCCGCTGGCGATGTCGCTGTCCAGGGTGCTGAGCGAGATGCCCTCAAGCTCGTGGGCCGAGAAGACCTCGTCGATGTTGGCGGCGTCTTCGTCGGGGGAGCCGGCCTTGGCGATGATGGTGCCGTCGGCCAGGCACAGGTAGGTGGGCGTGGGGTCGCCGTAGAACTGCGTGGTCATGAGGTCGGTGAGCGTGTCCTCGCGGTACACCGACACCATGACGCCCACGACCTGCCCCTCGTAGGTTACCGGCGCGTAGAAGGCCACGACGTTCTGCCCGTCGAAGATGGCGTTGTCGATGAAGCAGGTGCCGCTCTCGCCCTTGATGCCTTCGGTGTAGTACTGGCGCCCGGTGGCCTCGGCGGTGCGGCCGTCGCGGTTGTAGGCGATGCCGTCAACGGTGATGAAGAAGGTGTGGTCGAACTGCGAGAGATCGAGTACGTTCACCGCTTCCTCCGGGTCGACGTTGGGGCCGGTGAGCGACTGCTCGTAAATGGCGGCAGCGGTCTGAATGTTCTTCAGCGAGCTGGTGAGGACGTCGTCGATGCGACGCGCGGTCTGGCCGGCGGAGCTTTCCAGGTACTGGCCGTTCTGCGTGACGATGCGGTCGGTGTTCGCGCTCATGAACAAGAAAAGCGTGGCCACCAGCACGAGAACGGCGGCAATGGCGGCGATGATGAGGTTGCGCGTTTGGCGGCGGAATTCGGCACTGCTCATGTGGTCAGTCCCCCTATCCTGTGAACGGTCGTTTGCTACGGCCCTGAAGGAGCAAACCTGCAGGTCGGTCTCGTTTGCTGCCATTATATAGTGCGCGAGGGGAAAAGTGTTTGGAAATCGTAATCTGACCATGGGAAAGTGCGCCGCCGCCCCGGTCGGTCGCGCGGGGCGGCGGCACGCATTACGTAGAAGGAAGACTGTCGATAAAATCGATTGCGTAACTGGGAATAGCTTCAGGGTTGTAGACAAGCATCATGGCGTGAGAAATTGGCTTGCCATCGAGGGTTGTGCGATAGGTGATATCGGGATTCTTCTCGCAGATGGCGATGGTGGATTGCAGGGTTCCGACTCCGAGGTTCCCGTCCATGTCACCCTCCCATGTCTCATCATTGGAGGAATCATCGAGCACCCTTATAGGTATGTCTTTTCCGAGCATGTCGCAGATTGCCGTTTTCCACGGGCCCACTGCGAATTGCCTATGCTCGGCAACGGTTGCTGCCGAAACAGTTTCCTTTGTCAGGTCGGATGAGGCGATTGGGTTGTCGGTCGAGAAAAATACGGCGTAGTGCTCAACGCCATGGGTTCGGCACAGCAAGTCGTGTCGGGCTGCCTCCTTGCGGATTTCTGGAACGTCATAGATGGCGACTATGTCTACCTCGCCATTGATGAGAGGAGCCAAGACCGGCCGTGTGAGGTCGTAATCTACGAACTCGATGGACAATGCGCGATTGGTTATGAGCGCTTGTTCTTGCAGGTGCTGGCGAAACTCGTAAAGAGGACTTGCGACGATTCGCAGGGGAGTGCTGTCTGGTTCGGTGTTCGAATTAGCGACCTTCGCGCATTGCTCAATGCTCTCGTTGATGATGTCTACCGCTTTAGTGGCGTCCCAATAGAAGATCGCCCCCGCCTGGGTGAGCCGATTGCCGTTGCGTCGGTCGATGAGCTCGAATCCCAGTTCGCTCTCGAGGGAGCGGATATGATTGCTGAGGGTGGGCTGGGTGATGAAGAGCTTTTCGGCAGCGCGGTGAAAGTTGTTGTGTTGGGCGAGGAGAATGAACTCCTCAAGATATCGCAGCTCCACAATGCCCCCCTGCTGATAAGAAATCTTAATTACCGATCGTTTGTGCAAGTATAGGGAAGACAGATCAGATCGCGCAACCGTTTATTTGCGAAAGTGACCGAGGGAGGGCCTTCGATAATGCTCCTTGTCTGTTAATCCAGAAGAGGAGGTTTTTATGGACGGTCTCTTTGGCAACATCGGCGAAATCACCGTCGACCGGCGAACGCTGCTGAGCTCGGTAGCGGCTGTGTCGGCTTCGGTCTCGCTCGCTGGTTGCGCGCCGGCCTTGCAGGAAGCTGCGGTGGACGCGCCGCTTCCTTCTACAGAAGCGGAGGGGACGTGGATCTCATGTGAGTGCAACAACAAGGGCTGCGGAGGTGGCCCTTGCGTAAACAAGGTGTATGTGGTGGACGGTGTTCCCCTGCGCCAGAAAACCGATGACACTCATGAGGATAGCCCCGAGTATCCGCAGCGTCGCGGTTGCGCACGCGGACGATCGATGAGGCACAACGTGCTGGGCCCCCACCGTCTGAAGTATCCCATGAAGCGCAAGGGTTGGAGTCCCGACAACCCGAACGGCGAAAAGCGCGGCGTGGACGAGTGGGAGCGCATTTCCTGGGATGAGGCGCTTGACTATGTGGCCGAAGAGCTGCGCAAGCTTTACGAGAACTACGGCCCTCGCTCGATGCTGCACGCGGGCTACGGCGGGGCGAACGAGTCGTATCACCTGCTGAATGCCCTCGGCGGCTTCTGCTACATCCAGGATACGGCTTCGTGCGGCTCCTTCGCATTGGGCCCGCTGACTATCGGCACGGGCTTCACCTATAACGCCGGTGGCGCGTTTGGCGGCATGACCGTGAACGACCGTCGCGATCTGCTCAACTCCGAAACTATCGTGCTGTATGGCTGCAACCCCTCATGGGCGGCGGCTGGCAACCCGACTTACTGGTATATGCAGGCGAAGAATGCCGGCGCCGAGATCGTCTACGTTGGCCCCGATTACAACGTGACGGCTTCTACGCTGCAAGCGCGATGGATCCGCGTTCGTCCTGGCACGGATATCGCTTTCCTGCTTTCGGTGGCGTACGTTATGCTGACGACTGACGACCCGGACGCGAACCCGATTATCGACTGGGATTACATCGACCGCTGCACCATCGGTTTCTATGACGGAAATATGCCTGAGAACGCTTCTGTTGACGAAAATTTTGCCGACTACGTGATGGGCAAGTACGACGGAATTCCCAAGACGCCAGAATGGGCGACTGAAATTTGCGGAACGCCGGTTGAGGACATCGAATGGTATGCGAACGCCATTCGCAAGGACCGCAAGGTTTCGATTCACTTCAGCTATGCCGCTGGGCGCACGAACGACTCGGAAGATTTCCACCAGCTTCTTATGACCATCGGTGCTATGGGCGGGCATTACGGCAAGCCTGGCCATTCGTGCGGTCTAGGCGCCTACCTGCTCATGGCCGGCAATGAGGGCCCCTATCTCATTAATGGGGGCGGAACGAAGGCGGACGGATCCCCTATTTCCACCTTCACGCCCAACCCTATTGACGAGGCTATCCCTGCTCACAATATCTGGCAGTCGGTTTTGGATGGCAAGTACCACTACTGCGGCAACACGGCTTCGTCTGCCGGAACATTGGACACGCTCGTTCCGGGTGAATGGCGAGATATAGACATCCATATGGTTTGGTATGACTTCCATGGCGCAGAGAAGCTGCCGGATGTGGGAACTCAGGTTGAGGTGCTGCGAAAAGTCGATTTCGTCGTGACCATCGATTATGTGTTCTCCACAGCGGCGAAGTATTCCGACATTATCCTGCCCGTGCCCAGCAAATGGGAGCGCTATGTGGGCGCAAGCGGCGGCGACCGCGAGTGCTTCAAAGTTCCCTCGCGCGTCATGGAGCCGATGTACGAGACGCGACTCGATCAGGACATCGTGAAGGATCTCATGACCCGCCTTGGCATCGATCCGATGGTGTATTTCCCGTGCGATGAAAAGGAGCGCTACTTCTACACCCTCGCCGGTGCGACGATTCTCGAGCCCGACGGAGTAACGGTGTCGCCTCTCGTGACCATCACCAAGGAAGATGCTGCTGCGTGGGGTGCTGAGTGGCCCGAGCAAGAGGGGAAGATCGGCTTGCAGGAGCTTATAGACAAAGGCTCGTATCAAGTCGAGCTGTCCGATGACGACAATTACGGCTACATCGGCTATGCAGAGTTCCGCGAGGATCCCGAAAACAACCCCCGTCAGTCGGAGAGCGGCAAGCAAGAGGTGTACTGCCAGGTAAAGGCAGACAAGTTCAATGCGATCGGGTTCATGGATCGCGTAATCAAGCCCTATCCGACGTACTATCCGGCCCACAGCGGCTACGAAAGCTCGTTTGCCGATTGGGAGACCAAGACGAAGGGGGAGTATCCGTTCCAGATGTTCACTCCTCATTACATCGGTCGTTGCCACAACGACCTGACGCAAATGAAGCAGGTACGCGAGGCGTTTATCAGCCCGGGCTTCATTAACGCTCAAGATGCCGAGGAGAAAGGTATCAAGGACGGCGATACCGTTCTGTTCTACAACGACAACGGCAAGGTCTTGCGTATCGCCAGCGTTTCGAACTGCATCATGCCGGGATGTGTGTCCTTGCCCCATGGCGGATGGGTCGACTTCGACGAAGAAAACGGGATTGATCGCGGCGGCAACGAGAATGTGCTCATAGGCCACTCTCGCGGCACTTTCCCGCTGACGGGCTACAACACCACGCTCATCAATTTCGAAAAATACGACGGAGAGCCCCTTGCTCCCTACCATGAGCTTACCGTCACCACCCCCGAAGTGTAAAGGAGGAATTTCCCATGGCTAAGTACGGCTTTTATTTCGACAACGCCTCGTGCTGTGGCTGCCGGTCGTGCCAGGTTGCTTGCAAGGATAAGAACGATTTGGACATTGGTGTGCTGTTCCGGCGGGTATCCACCTATGAGACAGGCGTGTATCCTACGGCCGACCGTTTCCATCATTCAGCGGCGTGTAACCACTGTTCGAGCCCGGCCTGCGTGGCAAATTGTCCGACAGGGGCCATGTACATCGATGACGTCGATGGTGGCACGGTGCAGCATAATGATGACGAGTGCATCGGATGCCAGTCTTGCGTGAAGAGCTGTCCGTACTCGGTTCCGGTGTTCATTGAGGAGGCGGGCATCGCGCGCAAGTGCGACGGCTGCATCGATCTACGCCAAGCAGGGGAGAAGCCTGCCTGTGTAGCTACGTGCTGGACGCGTGCTCTCGATTTCGGTGACGTTGAGGAACTCGAGGCTAAGTACGGCAGCGGCTTAGTACGCGAGCTGCCCTTTATTCCGGAGGCATCCCATACCGAGCCTTCGACTCTCATTCGCTCTCGCGAAAGCGCGTTGAACGGGGAGCCCGTCGAGAAGTGCCTGTAGGCATTCATCGCGGGGGTAGCTGCAAGTTAGATGGCGGCGCTTGACGGGCGCCGCCATGTTGCCAGGAGGTTTTTCGTGGATAAGGTGAAAAGGGAAGACGTCGAGTTGTTGCTGTCTACCCGGGAAGCTCTGTATGCGCTGTTTCACCGCGCATTGGGCTGCGAGCCCAATGATGCGCTTATCCAAGTGCTGACCGGGGAGGAGAGCAGAGTTTTGCTTTCCGTTGTCCCTGAGAGCGAGGCAGGACGCGGTGCGTTCCGAGATTACCTGACGGAGCTCGATAGGCTTGCCGAGCGCTACGCTGTATCTCCGTCGGAGGTGTTGAGCGGTATGAAAGACGACTACACGGCGCTTTTCTTTGGCCCCGGAAGGCTGGAGGCTCCCCCGAGCGAATCGTACTATCGCGACAGCGAGGGGTCGTTTCTCTCGAAGCATACGCTGTCGGTGCGGCGGGAGTATGCACGCTGGGGCTTTGGCGCGGATGAGCATGCGGTAGAGCCAGACGATACGCTCGTCTATGAGCTGGATTTCATGCGCGCTTTGGCTAAGAAGAGCCTTGCTTCTTGGCTCGATGGAGAGCTTGACACAGAGCTGCACGATGCCCAGGTGCGGTTCGTGAACGAGCATCTGCTGCGTTGGCTGGGTCTCTATGCAGGGGATATGCGAGCTTGTAGCAGGCCAGGCGTCTATCAGCAGCTGGTTCAAATGTTATGGATGTTCGTCAATTGGGACATTCGCATGCTGCAATCCCTGCCCCTCGATTTCGATGAGTGCGCTTCTTGCGCGGCCTAGAATTTCTGTCTGAGGCCCGGTAGCGCGCCTATGCTTGCCGCCCCTCCCTTCTAAGAGGCGAGTATAGGCACGCTACCGGGCCTCGTGGTTTAGCGATGGTCGGTAGCGTGCGCCGAGGTCGCCAAAAGGGCTACCATGGCCTGGGTGAGAGCGGCGCAGTCGTGGGCCGCTTGGGCCTCGAAGGTGGGGTAGTCCACGGCGGCGGAGCCGTCGGCCTTGTCGGAGATGGCGCGTACGATGGCGAAGGGCACGTGGTTCACGGTGCACACCTGGGCCACCGCAGCCCCTTCCATCTCGCAGCAGCGGGCGCCGAAGGTCTCGGCGATGCGGCTCTTGTCGGCGTTGCGGCGCACGAACAGGTCGCCCGAGGCCACGCGCCCCTCATGGGCCCGGGCGCCGGCGGTGCAGGCGGCCTTAAGGGCGGCCTCGCGCAGGCGAGCGTCGGCGACGAGGGCGGCTTGCGGCAGGCCGGGCGTCTGCCCTGCGGCGTAGCCTAGGTTCTGCACGTCCATCACCCAGTTCACCGCATCGGTGGCCACGACCACGTCCCCGATATCGATGGAGGCGTCCAGCGACCCGGCGATGCCGGTGTTGATGACGCAACTGACAGCGAAGCGGTCGATAAGCGCCTGGGTGCAGGCGGCGGCGTTCACCATGCCCACCCCGCACTGCACGACGACGCAGCGAGCATCGCCGAGGAATCCCTCGCTGAACAGGCGGTCGCCGATGGCGGTGTCGGTGCGCTGCGCAAGCGCCTCGCGCCACAGCGCCACTTCCACGTCCATGGCGCCGATGATGCCGTAGGTTTCCATGGACGCTCCTAGCTCAGCAGGGCCGGGTAGGTGGTGTGGGCCTCATCGAGGCAGCTCAGCGTATCGGCCACATAGCGACGCGCCCACCACTGCGCCTGGGCGAGATCGGAATCGTGGTAGTTGCCGCACTCCTCGGGCTTGGCGCCGGGAATCTCGCCTTCGAAATCGCGGGCGAACTCGAACAGGCGCGTGACGAGCGGGGCCACGTCGGCCGGCGTGCGATCGCCGAAGACCACGAGGTAGAAGCCCGTACGGCATCCCATGGGCCCGAAGTAGATGACGTCGTCGGCCCATTCCGCATCGTTGCGCAGGAAGGTGGCGCCCAAGTGCTCCAGGGCATGCACGGCGGCGGTGTCCATCACCGGCTCGCGGTTCGGCGCGGTCATGCGCAAATCGAAGGTAGTGGTCACGCAGCCGGTGGCACGGTCGGCATCGCTGCGCGACACGTACACGCCAGGTTCCAGCACATTGTGATCGACGCAAAAACTGGCAATACGTTCCATAGGGCCTCCTTGGGCGAATGCTTTGCTTGTGAGCCGTAGTGTAGCGCATCGGGCTCGACGGAGGTGTCGAGGCGCCCGTCTTCGCCATCGGCGCCTGTGGTTCGAAAGGCCAAGCGGGGTAACCGATGGGAAGCAGTGGCGTTACCCGAGGGCTGTGTCGTGCAATGCGGGCGTATGCTGGGTTCACGAATACTAACTCGGGAGGTTGATATGTTACAGAAGGAACTGGACGGCAAGCGGGTGGTGGTGGCGCTGGGCGGCAATGCGCTGGGCGACACGCCGGAGGAGCAGTTGAAGCTGCTCGATGGCACGGCGAAGAACCTGGCCCACATGGTGAAAGAGGGCATCAACGTGGTGGTCACCCATGGCAACGGGCCGCAGGTGGGCATCATCGACGAGGCCTTCGTGCTGGCCAGCAAGGATAAGAAAGCCCAGGTGCCCTTTATGCCCCTGGCCGATTGCAACGCCATGAGCCAGGGCTACATCGGCGCACAGCTTACCTGCGCGCTTATGAACGAGTTCCGTGCCCAGGACATCATGCGCAATGTGGCCGATGTGCCCACCCATGTGGTGGTGGACGCCGACGACCCGGCGTTCAAACATTACCAGAAGCCCATCGGCGCCTTCATGACCGAAGAGGCGGCCAAGGCTTTCGCCAAGGCCACGGGTTGCCAGGTGGGACCTGATTCCGGCCGCGGTTGGCGCCGTATGGTTCCGAGCCCCGTGCCCCAGGACATTGTGGAGCTGGAAACTATTCGCGACCTCATGGAGGACGGCTGTGTGACCGTGGCCGCGGGCGGCGGTGGCGTGCCCGTGGTCATGAAGGACGGGGCCTACGAGGCCGTGGATGCCGTCATCGACAAAGACCTGGTCAGCTCCATTCTGGCCTGGCGTATCCATGCCGACATGCTCATCATCCTGACCGCGGTGGAGAAGGTGTATCTGAACTTCAACAAGCCCGACCAGCGCCCCATCGATGTCATGACCACCGAGGAGGCGCGCCAGTACTGCGATGAGGGCCAGTTCGCGCCTGGCAGTATGCTGCCGAAGGTGCAGGCCTGCATCAAGTTCGTCGAGGCCCACCCGGGCGGCCAGGCCCTCATTACCTCGCTCGGCCATGCGGCCGAGGGCCTGCGCGGCGAGACGGGCACGCTCATCACGGCGGTATCGAACTGACGAGGGCCCGAACACGTTTCCGATGCGGGGCAACCGGCCCTTGACGTGGCATATGGCCCCCTTGATCGGACGCATCTCGGCCTATCGTGTTAACTTGGGTAAAGTTATATCGTTTACGCTCGGGAAGGACTCGAGGGAACAGCGAGAAAGGACGGTCCTATGGATCGCTTGAAGGACAAGGTTGCTATCGTCACGGGTTCCACTAGCGGTATCGGCATCGGCATTGCGAAGATGTATGCGGTCGAGGGCGCGAAGGTGGTCGTCTGCGGCCGCCGCGAGGAAAAGGGCCAGGCCGTCGTCGACGCCATCAAAGAGGCCGGCGGCGAGGCCATGTTCCACTTCCTCGACATCACGAAGCCCGAGACGGTGGAGGCCCTCATTGCGGATACAGCCGAGGCCTGGGGCAAGATCGACATCATGGTGAACAACGCCGCTGGCATGGCCCTGAAGGACGGCCGCGTCGACGAGATTTCCCTGGAGGACTGGGACGCCGTGTTCGCGAGCGACATTCGCAGCACCTTCTACTGCATCAAGACCGTGCTGCCCTACCTGCAGAAGAACGGCGGCGGCTCCATTGTGAACATCGGCTCGATGGCCTCGTGCGGGGGCGATTTGGGCACGACGGCCTACGCTTGCGCCAAGGCCGGCGTCGACATGCTCACGAAGTACACGGCCCTGCAGTACGGCAAGGAGAACATCCGCTGCAACTGCGTGCGCCCGGGCCTTATCGTGACGCCCGAGAACGAGGCGCGCGTGCCCGATGCGCTGAAGGAGATCTTCCTGTCGAACATCGAGGTCACCCGCTACGGCTGCCCCGACGACATCGCGGCCATGTGCGTGTACCTGGGGTCGGACGAGAGCGCATACTTCACCGGCCAGGTGGTCACCGTCGACGGCGGCATGAACTCCCATGTGCCCACCGTGGCCCAGTTCCGCGCCATGGCGTCGCGCACCTGGTAAAACCGTCGAGATCGACTTGCTGAGAAGCGGCTCCCCCCATGGTGGCGGGGAGCCGCTTTGTTTTGGGGGCGCTGCAAGTGGCCCGCATCGACGCCGTCGACGGGGCTACGATGTCGCGACGGTAGATATTTCCCCTCAGGTTGAGAACGGGGGTTGCAGAAGTAGTTTCTATACGATACTATTCGCTCGGACAGGTAGTTTCCAGTAGAAACGAGTTTGCTATGAGCGAGAACATTGAAGAGGCTTCGCCCGCACGTACCCAAGGCTCCGAAGCCGTTGACTACGAGGCGCTGGCCCGGCAGGTGGTACGCCTTATGGCAGGGCTGCGCCGACCTCACCCCGGTCCGCCTCCAGAAGGGCCGGGCCCCGGCTGCTGTGGGAAGAGGGGTCATTCGGTGCCCCCTGTTGGGCAGCTTGGTAAAGACGGCGCGCACCCCGACCCTCGGCCGCCTTTCCCCAGCGATCTGCGCGATGCGAGCCGCGGCACGCCTATCGTTCTGGCGTTTCTGGGGCATGAGGGCGGCTCGGCCACCCCGGGCAAGCTCTGCGAACTTTCGGGGCTGAGCAAGGGCCGCGTCTCGAACATCGTCCGCTCGCTCGAGGCGAAGGGCTATGTGGAGAAGGCGCCGGCCCCGCAAGACGCCCGCAGCGTGGTCGTTATCCTGACGGACAAGGGCCGCGCGTTCACCGATGCCCACGAGCAGGCCATGGTCGGCCACACTGCCGCCATTCTCCGCCAGCTGGGCCCGCGCGATGCCCGCGATGCTGTTCGCATCCTGGGTCATCTTGCCGACATTATGGAAGCGGGCGCACCTTTCCCCCCGTGCGAAGGCGCGGAAGCGCCGGGTGCCAACGGCAAGGAGGCGCGATGAAGCTCTTCCGATTCTTCAAGGGGCACGTTGGCGCCTTCCTTCTGTGCGCTGCCCTGCTTGTCGTTCAGGCCAACCTGGAGCTGTCGCTGCCGAACCTTATGAGCGATATCGTGGATGTGGGCCTTATGCAGGGCGGCATCGAGGTGACCGCCGAGGAGGTGGCCCCCTACGGTGCCGACGATGATGCCCTAGCGGTGCAGAAGGCCGTCGATGCCAAGCGCGCCCAGCTTGAGGCCTCGGGCCAGAACCTCGGCGACATTCAAAACGCCTATCTGCTGCGTACGGCGGCCCTTATGTTCGCGCTGTGCCTGGGCACGCTCGTGACCACCATCGCCTCGGGCTTCGTGGCGGCGCGCACGGCGGCCTCCATCGCCCGTGATACGCGCAAGAAGCTGTTCCGGCGCGTGATGAGCTTCTCGCCGGCCGAGGTGGGGAAGTTCAGCCAAGCCTCGCTTATTACGCGCACGACCAACGATTTGCAGCAGATACAGATGGTCACCGTCATGATGATGCGCATGATTATGATGGCGCCCATCATGGGCGTGGTAGCTTTCCTGCAGGTGACGGCCACGCGCAGTGGTATGGAGTGGATCATCGGCGTGGCCATTATCGCCATTCTCGCCGCCCTCGGCGTGCTCTTCGGGCTTACTATGCCGAAGTTCAAAATCGTGCAGTCGCTGGTGGACCGCTTGAACTTGGTCTCGCGCGACATGCTCGACGGCCTCATGCCCATTCGCGCCTTCGGCCGCGAGGCCTTCGAGGTGAACCGCTTCAACGACGCCTCGGCCGACCTCATGCGCACCCAGCTGTTCGTGAACCGCGCCATGGCTTTCATGATGCCCGTCATCATGCTGGTCATGAACCTCATCACGCTGCTCATCGTGTGGGTGGGCACTCAGGGGGTGGCCGTGGGCACCATGCAGGTGGGCACGATGATGGCCTTCATCACTTACGCCATGCAGATTGTCATGAGCTTCATGATCCTCGGCATGGTGGCCGTTATGCTGCCCCGCGCCCAGGTATCGGCGGAGCGTGTGTGGGAGGTGCTGGACTGCCCGCCCTCCATCGAGAGCCCCGCTGCACCGGCAGCTCCCGCGTCGGACGCGCCCCGCGGCCAGGTGGAGTTCCGCAACGTGTCGTTCTCTTACCCCGATGCGGAACGGCCGGTCATAAGCGACATCAGCTTCACCACCGCCGCTGGCAAAACCCTGGGGCTCATTGGGTCCACGGGATCGGGCAAGTCCACCGTGGTGAAGCTCATCCCGCGGCTCTACGACGCCACGGAGGGCTCGGTGCTCATCGACGGGGTGGATGTACGCGCCATGGACGTGTCCGACGTGCGCCGTCGTATCGGCTTCGTACCCCAGCAGGGCTTCCTCTTCTCGGGCACTATCGAGTCGAACATCAAGTTCGCCGATGAGGCCATGGACGACGCGCGCATGGTGCACGCCGCCGAAGTGGCCCAGGCGACCGAGTTCATCGACGAGGAGCCAGAGGGCTACGCCACGCCTATCGCCCAGAAAGGCACCAACGTGTCTGGTGGCCAGCGCCAGCGGCTCTCTATCGCTCGTGCGCTGGCGGCTGAGCCGGAAATTCTCGTCTTCGACGATGCCTTCTCGGCTTTGGACTATGCCACCGATGCCCGGCTGCGGCGCGCCCTGCGCGACGGCTCCGGCGATGCGGCCGTCGTCGTGGTGGCCCAGCGCGTGGCCACCATTATGGAGGCGGATGAGATTCTGGTTCTGGAATCAGGCCGCATTGTGGGCCGTGGCACCCATCACGACCTTCTGCGCACCTGCGACGCCTACCGCGAGATCGCGCTGTCGCAGCTTTCCGCTGAGGAGCTGGGTATCGAGGATACGCCCCTGGTGGCCGAAACGCAGCGCGAGATGGGGGCCATTGCCGAAGAAGACGCCGCTCCGAAGGGAGGTGAGGCGTAATGGCACGTACGGAAACGACCAATTCTTCGCGTCCTGCCATGGGCCCTGGACCTATGGGGCACGGCCCTATGGGTCGCGGCCCCATGCGCGGCCCGGCGCCGAAGGTGAAAGACTTCAAGGGCACCTTGCGCCAGCTGCTCGGGTTCTTGCGCCCGCACCTGCCCGCGCTTATCGGCGCGGTGCTGTGCGCCATTGCCGCCATCGCCTTCAACGTGGTGGGGCCGGCGGTGCTCGGCCAGGTGATTACCATGGTGTCCGACGGACTCTTGGCCCAAGTGAACGGCACGGGCGCCATCGACTTCGGTGCCGTCGGGCGGGTGCTCCTGGTGCTCTTGGGACTGTACCTGGCCTCGTCGGCCGCCCAGCTGGCCCAGGGCTTCCTCATGACCGGCGTCACCCAGCGCCTCTGCTTCGAGCTGCGCGGGCGCATCGCCGCCAAAATCGCCAAGGTGCCCCTGTCCTACTTCGACAACCACGCCAAGGGCGACGTGCTCTCGCGTATCACCAACGATGTTGACACCCTCTCACAGACGCTCAACCAAAGCGCCACCCAGCTCATCACCTCGGCCACCCAGGTGGTCGGCGTCACCATCATGATGCTCGTGCTCTCGTGGCCGTTGGCGCTCGTCACGCTGCTCACCGTGCCGGTGTCGCTCGTGGTGGTCATGATCGTCGTGCGCCTTTCCCAGAAGTGGTTCGTGAAGCAGCAGAGCCAGCTGGGCGTGGTGAACGGCATCGTGGAGGAAGACTTCTCGGGTCAGAACGTCATTCAGCTGTTCGACCAGGTAGACGGCGCGGTCGACCGCTTTGAGAAAGAGAACGACGAGCTTTACGAAAGCGCGTGGAAGAGCCAGTTCCTGTCGGGCCTCATGCCGCCGCTCATGCGCCTCGTGTCGAATATGGGCTATGTGGCCGTGGTTATGGTGGGCTCACTTCTTACTGTGGCCGGCGTCGCCACTATCGGCACCATCTCGGCGTTCATGCAGTACGTGCAGAACTTCACCCAGCCCATTACCCAGCTGGCCAACGTGTCCACCACGCTGCAGTCCATGGCCGCCGCTGCCGAGCGCGTCTTCGAGTTTCTGGCCGCCCCCGAGGAGAGCGAGCCCGCCGCGCCGGAATTGCCCGCGGCTCGCACCGGGCGTGTGAGCTTCAGCCACGTGCGCTTCGGCTACGACCCCGACCTGCCGGTCATCAAGGACTTCAGCTGCAAGGTGGAACCGGGCTCCACTGTGGCCATCGTCGGGCCCACCGGCGCCGGCAAGACCACGCTCATGAAGCTTCTGCTGCGCTTCTACGACGTGCAGGCGGGCTCCATTTGCGTGGAGGGCATCGATGTGCGCGATTGGGAGCGCCGCGAGCTGCGCGAGGACTTCGCCATGGTGCTGCAGGACTCGTGGCTGTTCGAGGGCACTATCCGCGAGAACATCCGTTACGGGCGCCTCGATGCCACCGATGAGGAAGTGGAGCGAGCCGCCCGCGTGGCCCGCTGCGACGAGTTCATTGCCACGCTGCCCGGCGGCTACGACTTCCGCATCAACGAGGAGGCGTCGAACATCAGTCAGGGACAGCGCCAGCTCATCACCATCGCCCGCGCCGTGCTGGCCGACCGGCCGGCGCTCATCCTAGACGAGGCTACCTCGAACGTGGACACGCGCACCGAGGTGCTCATCCAAGACGCCATGGACGACCTCATGGCCGACCGCACGAGCTTTGTCATCGCGCACCGGCTGTCCACCATCAAGCGCGCGAGCGTCATCCTGGTGCTGCGCGACGGCGACATCGTCGAGAAGGGCACCCACGAGGAGCTGCTGGCCGAGAACGGCTTCTACGCCGAGCTCTACAACGCCCAGTTCGAAGGCTGCGAATAGCCTGCGGCATTATTCGGCAAGCGAAGAAGCGGCCCCGTCTGAAGGCGGGGCCGCTTTCGGTATCGTACTGATGCGCTCGGAGAGAATTGCCTACGGGCGCGTCAGTTCTCCGGCGAGGGGAGCCTGCATCTGCTGGGCGACGTCGGCGGCGGTAAGCCCCTGGCCGAAGAGGTGCATCATCTTGGTGAGGGCGGCCTCGCAGGTCATGTCGTAGCCGGATACCACGCCGGCCTGGGCCAGGGCGTCGCCGGTGGCGTAGCGCTTCTCTTCCACGCCGCCCGCGGGGCACTGGGTTACGTTCACGATGAGCTTGCCGGCGCGCACGGCATCGGCCAGGGCGCTCGTGAACCAGGTTTCCGTCGGCGCATTCCCGGCGCCGAAGGTGCGCAGGACGAAGCCCTTGGCGTGCTCGTTTTCCAGCTGGGCGCGCAGGACGTTCTCGGTGATGCCGGGGTACAGCCAGATGACGCCTACGGCATCGTCCATGGCCGCTTCCAGCTTGAAGGCGGTACCAGGCTCGGGGCGCAGCAGGAACTTGTCATGGTAGGTGATGTGCAAGTCCATGTCGGCCAGGGCGGGGAAGTTGAACGAGCGGAAGGCGCCGAAGTTCGTGGAGCTCACCTTGGTGGAGCAGTTGCCGCGCCACAGGTGCCGCCCGAAGGAGATGGCCACCTCTTGCACGCGCGGTGCGCCGGATGCGTCGCGGGCGGCGGCAATCTGCAGGGCGGTGATAAGGTTCTCGGTGCCGTCCTCGCGAATCTCGCCTATGGGCAGCTGGCTGCCGGTGATAATGACCGGCTTCGCCAGGTTCTGCAGCATGAAGGACAGGGCGCTGGCGGTGTAGGCCATGGTGTCGGTGCCGTGCAGCACCACGAAGGCGTCGTAGGCGTCGTAGCCCTCGGCGATCATGGTGGCGAGCGCCTTCCAGTGCGCCGGGTTCATGTTCGACGAGTCGATGGGCGGGTTAAACTGCTCGTGGCTGATGTCGTAGCCGAGGCGGCCGATTTTCGGCACGTTCTCCATAAGGTGGGCCAGGTCGAAGGGCACGAGCGCGCCGGTGTGGGCATCCTCGATCATGCCGATGGTGCCGCCGGTGTAGATGAGCAGGATCTTCGGCGCGTTCTGCGCCGGTTCGGGGGAAGTCATAGGGAGCTCCTTGTCTAGAGGGTTTCGCGGTGCACTTTGGCTCGCAGCGCCTCGTCGAAGGGGCGCGCAGGCGTGGCTTTCTCGGGCATGCCGAGGGAGAGGATGGCCTCGACTTCCCAGTTCTCGGGGGCGCCGAGGGTTTGCAGCACGTATTCGCGCGAGGTCTGGCCCTGGGCGGTGGTGCGGTTGCGCACCTGCACCCAGCAGCTGGCTACGCCCGAGGCCGATGCCTCCAGGTGCATGTTCGCCATGACGAGGGCGCAGTCCTCTATCCAGGTGTCGGAACGGGCGGCGTCGGCCATGACGACGACGGCGGCATCGGCCTCGCGCAGCATGTCGGCCCCGCGGTCACGGCTTCCGGCCAGGGCGTCCAGGGTCGCCCGTTCGCGCACGACGACGAGCTCCCAGGGCCGCTGCCCGCGCCCCGAAGGCGCCAGCAGGCCGGCCTCCAGAATGCGATCCAGCAGCTCGTCGGGCACCGCCTCGCCGGAATAGCGCCGCACGCTGCGCCGACGTCGCATGGCCGCCAGCACATCGACTCCCGCCTGCACCGTGAAGCGCGGCGCCTCGGGCAGAATCTCAATCCAGCAGCCATCGGGGTCTTCAATGAAGTAGAGCCCCATGGCGGCGTTCTCGTGGCAGATACAGCCCATCTGCTCGTGCAGGGCGTGGGCCGCCTCGAAATCGGGCACCGTGCAGGCGATGTGGGTGTCGCGGCCGCCGTTGTCGTAGGGCTCGATGCGCCCGCGGTTCCACGTGAGCTCCAGCTGGAAACCCGTGGTGTCGTTGCCGATGAAGGTGTTCGACCACGACCCGTCTTCCGGCCCCATCTGCCGGATGACGGTCATGCCTAGCGCGCGCTCGTAGAAGGCGAGCGACTTTTCCAAATCCAGCACATGCAGGCAGCGATGAATGACTTTTCCGTCCATAGGGGCTCCTTCCGAAGATGTTTCGGATTAGGGTAGCAGATTGGGTGATCGGCGATTCGAAAGTCGCAGAACGGTGGCGTTTTCGAAAGAAACCAAGTCGGTTTGCTAGGATGGCGCAAAACAGGAAAGGAGCCGTTGTGGATAAGCGCGAGATCTATCTGGCTGGCGGGTGCTTTTGGGGCACGGAGGCCTATATGAAGCGGTTGCCCGGGGTGCTGGCGACCGAGGTGGGCTATGTGAACAGCGCTGCGCTTGAGCCGACCTACGAAGGGGTGTGCTCCGGCGAAACCGGCGCGGCCGAGGCGGTGCGGGTGGTTTACGATGCCGACGTGATCCCGCTGCCGTTGTTGTTGAAGGCGTATCTGCGCACTATCGACCCGTTCTCGCTCAACCGCCAGGGCAACGATCGGGGCACGCAGTACCGCACGGGCATCTACTGGACGGACCCGACCGACGAGACGGCGGTGGCATCGGCGCTCGTAAGCGTGGCGCGCACGGCGGGCAAAGCGCCGCGCGTGGAATGCGGCCCTCTGAAGAACTTCTACCCAGCCGAGGCTTATCACCAGGACTACCTGGGCCGTAACCCCTTCGGCTACTGCCACGTGAACTTAGCCGACGCGCGAGCCTTCGCCACCGAGCACGCCGCCGACTTCGCCATCGCGCAGCAGAGCTACGAGGTGGCACCCGAACAGAAGACGCCCGAGGCGCTGGGCCCGCAGGTGTACGAGGTCACCCAGCGGGCCGCTACCGACCGGCCGCACGGGCACCCCTACGACCAGCTGTTCGAAGAGGGCATCTACGTGGACGCCGTGTCTGGCGAGCCGCTGTTTAGCTCGCGAGACAAGTTTGACGCAGGCTGCGGCTGGCCGTCATTTTCGCGCCCGCTGGCGGAGTCGAGCATTATCGAGTCGGTGGACGTGACGCTGCCTGGCATGCCCCGGGTGGAAGTACGCAGCGCCCGAGGCGACAGCCATTTGGGCCATGTATTTCCCGATGGACCGCAAGAACTGGGAGGCCAGCGCTACTGCATCAATGGCTCGGCCCTGCGTTTCATTCCCCTCGCTCAACTGGAGGCCGAGGGCTACGGCTACCTGCGCCCCTATCTCAACTAGGCTACAGCTGGCTGACCAGGTTGTCGGTTTCTCGGGCTATGCGCATTTCCTCGTCGGTGGTGACGACGCAGATTTTGATGGGAGAGTCGTCGATGGAGACGATGCGGTTCACGCCAATTTGGCCGGTCACGTTGTTGCGCTCGTGGTCGAGGATCATGCCCATGTGGGCCAGGCCCGAGAAGATGCGCTCGCGCAGCTCGGCGGAGTTCTCGCCGATGCCGGCGGTCATGACCACGGCGTCGGTGCGGGTCATGGCCGCGTAGTAGCCGCCGATGGTCTTCTGCACGCGGTACACGTACATGTCGATGGCCAGCTCCGCAAGCTCGTTGCCCGCGGCGGCCGCCTCCAGCACGTCGCGCATGTCGGCCGACACGCCGGACACGCCCAGAATGCCGCTCTGCTTGTTCAGGATGGCATCCATCTCGTCGAAGGACTTGTGCTCGCGGCGCATGAGGTAGGTGACGATGGCTGGGTCGATGGAGCCGGACCGCGTGCCCATCATGAGTCCCTCCAGCGGGGTGAAGCCCATGGAGGTGTCGATGGACTTGCCGTGATTCACGGCGGTGATAGAGCCGCCGTTGCCCAAGTGGCAGGTGATCAGGCCCAAATCGCGCAGGGGACGCCCCAATAGGTTCGCGGCCTGCTGGGCGGCGTAGCGGTGGCTCGTGCCGTGGGCGCCGTAACGGCGGATACGGTAGGTGTCGTAGTACTCGCGGGGCAGCGGGTACATGTAGGCCTTCGGGGGCATGGTGGCGTGGAAGGCGGTGTCGAACACGGCGACCTGGGGCACCTCGGGCATGAGCTCGCGCATCATGTCGATGCAGGCGTCGGCCGGCGGGTTGTGCAGCGGGGCCAGCTCTTCGCAGACGGCCAACTTCTCGCGAGCGTCGTCGTCGATGACCACCGACTTCGTGAAGTACTCGCCGCCGGCCACAATGCGGTTGCCGATAGCGTCGATCTGATTGAGCCCGCTGATGGGCGACTCGGGGTCGTCGACCAGCACTTCCAGAAGCTTCGCCAGGCACTCCGCCACGGTCAGGTTCGCCACGTTGTAGGTGACCTTCTGGAAGTCGGGGGCGAAGGACACGTTCATGTACGCCTCGGGCGTGCCCACTTTCTCGGCCAGGCACTTCATTAGCGCCACCTTGCCGTCGGTTTCAATGAGCTGGCTCTTCAGCGACGAACTGCCGGCGTTCACTACTAAAACGATCATGGGCCCTCCTCAAGGGTCGCGCCTTCGCGGTAGGGCTATTGTCGCCTACCGCGAAGGCGTTGAGGGCGAAAAAGGGCGAAAACGTTGGGATTGGTGCCCTGTTGTTGCACTGGCGAGAATGCCGAAAGCTATGCCTCCTCGTCCAGCTCGCGCTCGAGTTCTTGGCGGCGGCGGATAGCGGCGCTGAAGACGCCGGCGGTGGCGAAGGTGCCGATGACGAACGCCAGCAGGAAGTAGACGATGCCCATGGCCACATCGCCGCCCCAGGTGACGTAATCGATGCCTACGATTTGCAACTCGGCGACAATGCGCGTGAGCGTAGTAACGATACCGAGGGCCGCCCCGGAAATGAGGCCGACGATGACGCAGAAGTCCCACGGCACCGTATCCACCGTGGCCATGCGGGTGTGGTTGTCGGTGATGCCTGCACGCACTTCCAGCCACAAGGTGACAAGGGCGCTCGCCAAGATGACGAAGATGAGCAGCCCGCTCGGCGAGACGAGCGACTGGCCGACGGCGGTGTAGATGGGTGTGTCGGTGGTGTCGGACACCTGGTTCAGCATGAGGCCGTAGTAGGCGACAAGCGCGGTGCCGGCGAGCAGCACGTAGTAGCCCCGCGTGTTGCAGCGGTTCATCTCGGCGTCGATGCGCTCGTCTTTGGGACCCATGGCGGCGTTCCATCGTTCTATGAGGTTCATGAGGTGCTCCTTTCAGGTGGCACGGGGGTCATCGTGCCGCCTTGATGCGGTGAGGGGGGTGACGCGGTTCGAGGGATTGCTTCAGCGGGGAAGGGGACGGCTGAAGCGGCGGCCGCGGCGACAATCGCGTCTATTCCCAGAACAGGTCGTTCAGCGTTTTCCCCAGCGCTTTGCAGATGGCGGTGCACAGCTTCAGCGTGGGATTGTAACGGCCGGCCTCGATAAGCCCGATGGTCTGTCGCGTGGCGCCGACGCGTTCAGCCAGGTCGGTCTGCGAGAGACCGGCTTCCATGCGTGCCGTCTTCAGGCGCAGGTTCTTCTCGGCGTTGTCGCCCATGGCGCTCCTTTGCTTAATTGGCGGGGTCGGGTTCCATCGCGCATCGCTGAGCTCGGGCGCCACACGACGAATGTAAAATATACCTTACATTTGCAAAGTATATATTGCATCCCCGGGAAGTCAAGAGGGAACGTGCAGAAAAAAGCGCCCCGGAAAGGGGCGCGTTACGGGGCGATTCGGCTTGTGCGGTGAACACTACACGAATAGGAACATGCACAGGAAGGCCGCGGCGGCCACCCACATGAGGGGCTTGACCTCGCGGGTCTGGCGGCGCGCCACCATCAGCAGCACATAGGCGATGAAGCCCAGGCCGATGCCGTTGGTGATGGAGTAGGTGAACGGGATGCCCACGATGATGAGGAACGCCGGGAAGGCCACCTCGGGCGTGTGCCAGTTGATGGAGCCCACTTCCGACATGATGAGGAAGCCCACCACCACGAGGGCGCCGCAGGTAGCGGCACCGGTAACCATGCCGAACAGCGGCGAGAGGAAGGCGCAGACGATGAACAGCAGGCCCACCACCAGGTTCGAGAAACCCGTCCGCGCGCCGGCCGCTACGCCCGAGGCCGATTCCAAGAAGCACGTGATGGAGCTGGCGCCGAAGAAGCCGCCGACGATGGCGGCGGTGGAGTCGACCGTGAGGATGGCTTTGATGTCCTTGACGTCGCCGTTCTCGTCGATGAAGTCGCCTTCCTTGGCGATGGCCACGGCGGTGCCCAGCGTGTCGAAGAAGTCGCTCATAAGCAGGCTGAACACGAACAGCCACAGGGCCGGCTGCAGAATAACCTGCACGATGGCCATGGTGCCGTCCACCTCTTGGAAGGGTGCCGCGAAGGCGGAGAAATCGATCCCCAGGCTCCAAGAGGTGGGCACGGGGGTAACGCCCAGGGGCAGGCCCACCACCACGGCCACGATGATGGAGATAAGCAGTGCCCCAGGCACCTGCATGAAGGTGAGGATAACAGCTGAAGCCAGCGCCATAATGGCCACGATAGCGGTGGGGTCGGTGAGCGATCCCAAGGCGATATAGGTAGAGTCGTCGGCGACGATGAGCCCGGCGCCCTTCAGCCCGATGAACGTGATAAGCAGGCCGATGCCGATGCCGATGGCCTGGCGCAGGTCGAGGGGAATGGCGTCCATGACGGCCTTGCGCAGGCCGCCGAGCACAAGCCCCAGGATAACGACGCCCTCCAGCATGACGACGGCCATGGCCACGCGCCAGTCGATACCCAAAGAGCCGCACATGCCGTACGCCACGACAGCGTTGATGCCCATGCCCGAGGCCAGGGCGATGGGACGGTTGGCGAAGATGCCCATGGCGATGGTGGCCACGGCGGCACCGAAGCAGGTGGCCGTAAGTGCCGCCTCGAAGGGAATGCCGGCGTCGGCCAGAATGGCGGGGTTCACGGCCACGATGTAAGCCATGGCCAGGAAGGTGGTCAGGCCGCCGATGACTTCCGTGCGCACCGACGAGCCGCGCTGCTTGATCTTGAAGAACTCCTCCATGGGCGCTCCTGTTCCCCGGGTAGCTGACGGGGCTTATTGTAACCTGCTTGGTCGGCATTCAGGGCGCGACGCTGAAATAACTTGGCGGTTGATGAGCGGCCCCCGGGGCATTCCGCAGCAAACCCCGCCGTTTTGCCATGGCTTCAAGAAAAAGCGACAAAATGGGGCGGTTTGCTGCGGTTGTCGCGACATTTTCAGGCGGTTTGCTGCGGTTCGGGGCTGAAAATCCGCAGCAAACCGACGCATTTTGCCAATCTTTTCGAATGAGCCGTATCAGCCTGGCGCTTCTCGGCAAAGTGAGCGAAAATGAGGCGGGCAGATGCGAGGAAAGCTGCCTGCAGACAGAAAGGATGCGCTATGGCCCGCTGCTACGAAGATCTTATTGTCAGCATTCCCGATTACCCCGAGCCGGGGGTCGTGTTCAAGGACATCACGCCGGTGCTGGCCGATGCCGAGGCCTTCGCCGCGGTGGTGGACGATCTTGCGGCTGCTTTTGCCGATGCGGGCATTACCAAGGTGGTGGGCGCCGAGGCCCGCGGCTTTCTGTTCGGGGCCGCCGTGGCCTACAAGCTGGGAGCCGGGTTCGTGCCGGCGCGCAAGCCGGGCAAGCTGCCCCGCGCCACCATCAGCGAGGACTACGAGCTGGAATACGGCACGAATTCCCTCGAGCTGCACGAGGACGCCCTGTCTTCCGACGACGTGGTGCTTATCGTAGACGACCTCATCGCCACGGGCGGCACGGCGGTGGCTATGGTGAAGCTCGTGGAGCGCAGCGGCGCCCGCTTGGCGGGGCTCGCGTTCTTCATGGAGCTCGCCTTCCTGAGTCCGCGCCCGCTGCTGGCCGAGGTAACCGACGCGGAAGTGCTCTCGCTCGTTGTCGTGGAATAGGGTGTGGGGCACTGTCTCACCCGAGGACTGCGGCCTCACAGGAACAGGACGTTCATCAGCAGGTTCAGCAGGAACAGGCCTGCAACGATGAGCACGAACAGGCCGATGCGGCGCGTGTCGCCCACGGCCAGGCCGGTGCGCGGGTCGAGCGGATGCTCCTCGGGGCGGTCGACGGTGAGGCCTCCGTACACGCGCTTGAACACGATATAGGCCACCACGCCCGAGGCCAAAAACAGCACCGTGGCGAAGAAGCCCTCCACTGGCGTCAAGCACAGCGCGAAAGTGGCAATGCCGAAGGCCAGCGCCGAGTACGCCACCACGCCCCAGCGGCCGCCGCCGATGGTGTACACGTCGGTCGGCCGCTCGGCCACCGGGTACATCTTCCGCAGCTTCATAACGATGAATCCGAGGAACATGTAGCGGGCCAGAATGAACACGATGTTCATCTCGATGATGGCCACGAAATCGAACTGCGAGAACACAAGCGACGATACGGCGATGGTGAGCACGCCCACGTAGGGGCTGCGGCCCGCGCGGTCGACCTTGCGGATGAACTTGGGGAACAGGTTGTCCTCGGACAGCACCCAGAACGAGCGCGAGCCGGAAGCCAGGTAGGTGTTGTAGATGGTGCACTGGCTCATGATGGCGATGACCAGGAACAGCACCACGCCCGTGCGCCCGAGCACCATGGAGAAGATGGTGCCGTAGCCGAGCACGTCCGCGGAAAAGCCGCCGTCGATGCCCCACTGCGTCCAGCTGCCGGCCGGGTAGGCGGCCAGGCAGGCGAGCGTCGGCAGAATGTAGGACAGCGCGATAAGCGGCAGCGCGATGCGGAAGCCCCGGGCGACGTTGTGGGAGGAGTCCTCGTATTCCCCGGACATGGCGGCAATGCACTCGTAGCCGCAGTACATCCAAATACCCAGGCTGATGGATTCGGCGATGCCCGTCATGGGCGATTCGGGGGTGGCGAACACCGGGTCGAAGGGGTTCGTCTGCCAGTTCATGAAGCCGAACACCGTGGCCATGCCGAACACGATGATGATGAGCACCGAGAAAAACGAGCTGATGCGCTCCACCTCAACGAGGCCCACCAAATTGATGACGGTGAAGCTGGCCACGACGAGGAACTTCACGGCGAAGGTGCCCGCGTCGTCGAGCGCCAGCAGCTGGGAGGTGTAGCCGCCCACCATGGCAATGTAGGCGCCCGAGGAAATGTAGGTGTCCATGGAGGTCCACCAGCCGGCCTGAAAGCCCCAGAACTCGCCGAAGGTTTCCTTGGCCCAGGCGTAAATGCCGCCCTCGCGGGGCAGCACGGCGTTGGCCTCGGCCACGAGTCGGCTGATGGGGCGCGCCCACACGATGGGAAGCACGATAAGAATGATAAGGGTGAGGCCGGGGCCGGCGGCGGGGATGATTTCCTCAATGCCGAAGGCGCCGGCGGAGACGAGGCAGAACAGCATGAAGGCGATGCCCAGCGCACTGATCTTGCTTTTGCGCAGATGCCTAAGGGAATCCTCGGGCGGGGTAGGGGGGAACAGGTCGTATTCCGCGAGGGGAACCTCGTCATTGACTCGCAAAACCAAACCACCCCTTCTCGTCGGCTCGCCTATGGGCAGGGTTGCAGTGTAGCCCATGGAGCGCGCTTTAGCGCGGGGAATTTTCGTCCTCGTCGGAAGGGGGCGCCTCGCAAGCGGCGTAGGGCGGGTGAACAAAAACTTCCCAGGCTATGGGACGGGCGATTTGGGGGTGCAGGCGCACGGCCTTTGGATGAAAAAGCCCCCGGCCGGGAAAGCCGGGGGCGAAGGAAGGGAAGGGCGCCGCGCGGGCGACGAGGAAAGTCGACGGCCGCCTTAGCGCAGGTGGCTGGCGCGCTTGCGGTAGACGAGCAGGGCGGCAAGCACGATAAGGGATGTGGTGGCCGCGCCCAGGGCAAAGGGCAGAAGCGGGTTGTCGTCGCTCGTCTGCGGAATGCTCGCGTAGCGCTTTGCGGTGCTGGTGCCTGTCGTGGTGCGGTGCGGGGTTGTCGTGCCCGAGGTGGCGTTGGAGCCGCCGCTGTGGGTGGTGCCTTCCGTAGCGCCGGCCGCGTCCTTGTCGGTGCCGTCATCGTTGGCCGTGCCCTCGGCGTTGTCGCCCTCGGTGGCATGGTTGTCGGCATCGTCGCCGGCGCCCGGAGTGTCGGGGTTGGTCGGCTCATCGGGAGTCGTCGGCGTGTCGGGCGTGTCGGGGTCGGTGGGCTCGGTGGGCGTATCCGGCTTCTCCGGCGTGGCCTTGTCGATGGTGAACGGCGCATCGCCGTCGCCGCCGGTGCGCGTTTCGGCGTAGCCCTCGGGGGCGTACTCGGCCACGTCCTTGTTCCAGTTGCCGCCGGTTACCACCAGACTCTCGGCGGGCTTAGCGGTGGTGGTGGCAGCCTCTACGACGGCGCCCTCAAGATGGTAGGTGCCGTCCTCGGCCTTTACCTGGTTGTCGCGGCCGATGACCGAGGCGAGCGCGCTGTGCTCGCCCGTGGCGTTCACGGTGGTGCCCTCGCCGATGGTGACGGCGTTGCTCTTCGCCGCGGTGTCGTCCTCAAGGCCGTAGGTCGAGAAGAGCACGGCCGACTGCGTGGCGGCGTCGGCCGAATCGTCGGGGGCGCCCTCGGCGTTGATGGTCGCGTCCGTTACGTCCACAGTCACATCGTCGCACTGCTGCAGCACGATGGTGCCGAAGGAATTGGTGGGCCCGGCAATGCCCTTGCCCGTGAGCACCGACCCGTCGGAAATGGTCACCTTCGAATCAGAAGAGCCAGCCGAGGCATCGGGTCCCTTCATGTACAGGGCCGCGTACCCGCTGATCTGGCTGTCGGCGATGGTAAGATCCACCGGGTTGAAGGTGATGATGCCGTAGCCGGCCTGAGAGGCGGTCAGGGTGCTGGCCACGATGTCGATGGTCGTGGTTTGTGGCGTATTGCCTCCGATAGTGAGCACCTGGGTGTTGCCGGCGCCCGTGGTGGTGAGCACCGCGTCCTCAAGGCGCAGGCTCTTGTATCCGTCGCGGGTCGAAAGCGTGCGGCCGTAGGCATCGGGGTTCGTGACGGTGATGTTCTTCAGAACGAAGGCGGCGCTGTGGGCCTCGTCGTCGCCACCGTAAAGGTAGACCCCGCGACCGTGCACCGTGAGGGTGTGACCGGCGCCGTCAAGGGTGACGCCCGCCTTCAAATCGAGGGCCGCCGGGGCGGTGCCCGCGGCACCCGCCGGCAGGTCGAGGTCGCTCTGCAGCGTGATGGTGGAACCCTCCACTGCTGCAGCCACCGCGGTGGCCAAGGTGTCGTAGGAGGTCGTCTTTCCATCAGGGGCGGTGACGGTGGCTACGGTGGCGGTCGCCTGCGCGGCGGGGGCGGCGTCCTGCGCGGCGTCATTATCCGCGGCGAAGGCCGCCGTCGGCACCAAATAGAGCGACAGCAGAACCGCCGCTACCACCGAAGTTGTGTTCCTGAAAGCTTTTCCCATGGCTACCACTTCTCTTCCATCGGTTCCATCGATAACGGCGCCCGGGCAGGCTCAGGCCTCGGCGCGTTGGAAAAACCTTACCGCGCGGCTCGACGATGAGGGGCCGTAGGCGCAACTCATTGAGGAAGCGAGAATTCCCTGAAAGAAAACGGACGAAGATGCCGCCGTCCCGTTACAATGGAGCAAAACCGTCACAGGATAAGGAGGCGTCCGTGGATAAGCAGGCGATGGTAGAGCAGGGCTGGCGCGAGCTGGCGGCTGAGGGCCGCGAGAATCGTGCGGAAACGCTAGAGGCCTGCGTGGAGCTTCTGGCCCAAGGGGCGCTGCTCGTTGATACCGAGCTGTTCATGTCCGACATCCACGGCGAGTACAACGCGTTCTCCCACGTGCTGCGCGGCGGGTCGGGCGCCGTGCGGGCGCTGGTGGAGAAGGCGCTGGCCGAAGGCGAGCGCGCCGAGGGCGAGCCGCTTGACGGCGACACCCTGCGCTCGCTCATCCTGTACCCGCGCGAGAAGTGGGCGGCGCTTGCGGCCGACGAGGGCGCCGAGGCAACGGCCCGCTACCTGCGAGCCATGGTGGCCGTGGCACGCTTGGCGGCGGCTCGCTATCCGCTCTATCGGGTGCGCGCCCTGCTGCCCGAGGGCTTCGGCATTCTGGAAGAGGTCGTCTGCGCCCAGGCAACCGAGGAGAACTACTGGTACCGCTGGGAGATTGTCGAGGAGTACGGGAAGCTGGGCGCCGGCGCCGATTTGGCCTGCGCCTTGGGCACGCTCATCCAGCACCTCGTGGTGAACCGCCTGCACCTGGTGGGCGACGTCTTCGATCGCGGCCCGGCCCCCGACCTTATTATGGAAGAGGTCATGGCCTTCCCCAACGTCGATGTTCAGTGGGGCAATCACGACATTCTGTGGATGGGCGCCGCAGCCGGCCAGCCCGGGTCGGTGGCCAACGTGGTGCGCATCTGCGCCCGCTACGGCAACCTGTCCATTCTGGAAGACGCCTACGGCATCAACCTGCGCCCGCTGGCCGCCTTCGCCGCCCAGGCCTACGCCGAGGACCCCTGCGTCGCCTTCGGCCTGAAGGACCGCACGGGTCTCACCGACGCCGAAGCGGAGCTCGCCGTGAAAATCCAGAAGGCCATGGCCCTCATCCAGTTCAAGGTGGAGGCGGCCCTCATTGCGGCGAACCCCGGCTTCGGGCTTGACGACCGCAACCTGCTGCACCGCATCGACCGCGAGCGCGGCACCGTGGTGGTCGACGGCGTGGAATACGAGCTGGTTGATACCGTCTTCCCCACGGTGGACTGGGACGACCCCTACGCCCTCACCCCCGGCGAGCAGGCCGTCATCGGCCACTTGTGCGCCGCCTTCCAGCGCTCTGAGAAGCTGCAGCGCCACGTGCGCTTCCTGCTCGACCACGGCAGCCTCTACCGGGAAGACGAGGGTATCCTCGCCCTGCACGCTTGCGTGCCGCTGAACCCCGACGGCAGCCTCATGGAGGTGGAGCTCTTCGGCGAGACCTACCGCGGCAAAAGCCTCTACGACAAGGTGGACCGCTGCGTGCGCGAGGCCTTCGACGCCGAGGGCGAGGCGCGCCGCCAGGGCCTCGACATGCTGTGGTACCTGTGGCTCGGCCCCGGCTCGCCGCTGTTCGCCAAAAGCAAGATGGCCACCTTCGAGCTGTACCTCATCGCCGACAAGGTGGCGCGCAAAGAGGAGAAGAATGCCTTCTACCGCCTGCTCGACGACGAGGACGCCCTTGACGGCATCTTCCGGGACTTCGGCATGAACCCGTGCACCTCGCGTATCGTGTGCGGGCACGTGCCGGTGAAGGTGAAGGACGGGGAAGACCCGGTGAAAGCTGGCGGCCGCGTCATCTGCATCGACGGCGGCTGGTCGGCGGCCTACCAGAAGACGACGGGTCTGGCCGGTTTCACGCTCGTGTCGTGCGCCCAGGGCCTGTTCCTCGATGCCAACGAGCCGCTCGCCAGCCGCGAGGCCGCCGTGGCGGGCGCCGACATTGTGGCCGAGCGCCGCGAGATTCTGGGCTGCCGCCGACTGCAGGCCCTCAGCGACACCAACAAAATCGAGAGCCAAGAGGCTCGCATCGCCGCCCTGCGCGAGCTGCTGGAGGGGCGCGCCTAGTACTTCTCCCACAGGGCCAGCTCCAGGTACGAGGCCAGACAGCACAGCCCGAAGCCGACGATGATCAGCGCGAACACGACGTTGGCCGCCTTCGGGCTCAGGTGCATGAAGCCCTCGCAGACAAGGGGGAAGACGACCCACACGTACAGCATGGCCACGAGCCCGATGAAGAAGTCGTTCACGAGCCACGCCTGGCCGAGCACGTTGCCGGGCAGCTGCGAGTTGTCCCAGAAGGGGTACTCGCCGGTGACGGGGTCGGGCTGGTTCACGAGCCAGCCCATGACCAGCTCCAGCACCATGGCGATGAGGATGGCGGCCACGAAGCATTCCAGAAACGCGCCCCACAGCGTCTTGCGGCGCATGATGAAGTGCTCCTTCAGAGGCTCAATGAGCAGCGTCATGAACACGGCGCCGAAGCCGTAGACCCAGTAGGGGTGGTACCACGGGTCGGTCCACACGGCGTAGTCGGCGTCCACAATGCCGAAGAACTTGTCCATGAAGAAGCAGTAGGGCATCTCGAGCCAGTGCCCGATAATGCAGCACAGGCAGAAGCACACGGCCAGCGCGCGCCAGAACTCCCAGGTTTTGGGCGCGAAGTAGCCGATCTCGTCGTGTTCGGTAAGCTTTCGTATTCTAAGAAATGCCATGAGAAGCTTCTTCTCTTGAACGGTCATTGGCCCAAGCCTACTCCGCCGGCGCGCGGCGGGCGGGGTGCAGCTCGACCTTATTTCTCAGGATTTAACTCACCGTTGCCGCCTTGTTGACCGAGGGGGTTCGCGGTGCGCGGTCGCCGTCCGTTTTGCTACACTGGGGGCACGATGACGGAAGGAGGCCCCATGCGCATCGTGCATCGGGAGGATCAGGAGCGGCGCGAGCGGGACGAGCTGGCCGAAGACGCCGCCCGCGCGGCTGAAAGCGAGGGGCGGGCGCGCTCGGCCGATGCCGACGCGCTGCGCACGGAATACCAGCGCGACCGCGACAAGATTCTGCATTCGAAGTCGTTTCGCCGGCTGTCCCACAAGACCCAGGTGTTTTTGGCCTCTGAGGGCGACCACTTCCGCACGCGGCTGACTCACACGCTTGAGGTGGCGCAGATTGCGCGCACCATCACGCGCGCCCTCGGCCTGAACGAGGATCTCACCGAGGCCATCGCGCTCGGCCACGATTTGGGTCACACCCCCTTCGGCCACACCGGCGAGGCGGCGCTCGCGGGAAGCATCGCGCGGCACCGGGGCATCAACCCGGCCTCGCCCGAGGCCGCGGCTCTCTACCGCCACAACGAGCAGTCGGTGCGGGTGGTGGAGCGCATCGAGAACGGCGGCGCGGGCCTGAACCTCACCTTCGAGGTGCGCGACGGCATTCTGAACCATACGGGCGATTTGCGCGCCGAAACCCTGGAGGGGCGCATCGTGGGCACCGCCGACCGCATCGCCTATGTGAACCACGACATCGACGACGCCATCCGGGCCGGTATTCTGCGCGAGGCCGACCTGCCAGAATCGACCCACCGGGTGCTGGGCGAGAACCACTCCGCCCGCATCGAGACGCTGGTCTGGGACATGGTGCGCACCTCGGCGGCCACGGGGGACATCGCCATGAGCGAGGCGGTGTGGGACGCCATGATGGAGCTGCGGGCGTTCCTGTTCGCCAACGTGTACACCGCGCCGGTGGTTATGGCCGAGGTGGAGAAGGCCACCCACCTGCTCGCCGACCTGTTCGACTACTACGTGGACCATCTGGACGAGGTGCCGGAGGATTACCGCGCCATTGCCGAGGGCGACGATTTGCGCGCGGTGACCGACTACATCGCCGGCATGACCGACCGCTTCGCCACGGCCACCTACCAGCGGCTGTTCATCCCCCACGCGCTTTCTTACTAGGGGGTGGCCTGCCGAGCGGGCCCGCAAGCAAAAAGCCCGGGTCCTTTTTGGCTCCCGGGCTTTAGCGGTGAGTTTTGGCTGATGCGGCTAGTTGTACTTGTAGAAGCCCTCGCCGGCGTTCACGCCGGTCTTGCCGGCGTCGATGTAGCCCTTCAGCGTGGCGGCAATCTTGCCGGCGATGGTATTGGGGTCGGCGGCGTCGGGACTCGCAGCCACAATGTTGTAGGCCGTGTTCAGGCCCACAATGTCCAGAATGCGGAAGGGGCCCAAGGGCGCGCCCGTGCCCAGCATCCAGGCCTTGTCGATGGTCTCCACGTCGGCCACATCGTTGGCCAGCAGCGCCTCGGCGGAATTGAGGAACGGCACCAGCATGGAGTTCAGCAGGTAGCCCGGCTGCTCCTTCTTCAGCTCGAGCGGAATCATGCCGATGGCGCGGGAGAACTGCACCACGGCCTGATAGGCCTCGGGGCTCGTGGCCGGCTGGCCCATCACCTCGGCGGTGTTGTTCTTCCAGATGTTGTTGGCGAAGTGCAGTGCCAGGAACTTGCCGGGGCGGTCGGTGTAGCCCACGATGGCGCTCGGCAGGAGGGTAGAGGAATTCGTGCAGACGATGGTGCGCTCGGGCATATGGGGGCAGGCCTCGGCATAGAAGGCCTCCTTTTCCGTAAGCACCTCGGCGATGGCCTCGATGACCAGGTCGGCATCGCCGAAGGCCTCATCGTAGCTGCAGGTGAGCTTGATGGAATCGCAGGCGGCATCTACCTGGGCAATAAGCTCGTCGATCTTCTCGGCGGGCACGTCGGCCGAATCGGTCAGGCCACGGCACCAGGCAGAGGGGTCGGTCTTCAGCGCCTCCAGCGTGCTCTTGTAAATGCCGCGCAGACGCTCGAGCTTCGGCTTCGCGCGCTCGATGGAGCCCTCGCTGCGCAGCCAAATGGTAACGTCGAATCCCTTGTAGGCGCTCTGCAGGGCAATCTGGCTGCCCAGCACGCCGCCGCCGGCAACGGTAACCTTCTGAATATCCATAGGTGCTTCCTTTCTGTCACGCGCCCGTGCGGACGCGTAGGCTCACCATAGCCGAAAAAGTCGTTCATCCTCATTTCGAAATAGTTACAGTCGGAGAATAGTTTGGTTCAGGGGCGGCAGCAGACGCCTCTGAGGTGTCGCTCAAGGTTTCGCTCTCGTTGCAACGTGAAGATGACTGCGGCCGTCCGCGGGTTTTCGGCCATAATGGGCGTCGTGCGACGAACATTCGGAACCGGCTGGAGGGAAGACTCGTGGAAAGTGCCGTTGCTGCCGCCTTGGCCATTGCGCTGATCGTGCCGTTTCTGGGGAACACGGCGGGCGCGTCGCTTGTGCTGTTCTTGCGCCGCGGCATGTCCGAGCGCTTCACGAAGGCGCTTTTGGGCTTCGCGGCCGGCGTGATGATTGCCGCCAGCGTGTGGAGCCTGCTCATTCCGGCGCTCGAGGCGGCTGAGGAGGGCCCGGTGCCCGCTTGGGTGCCAGCGACGGCCGGCTTCCTCTCGGGCATGCTGTTGCTGCTGGTTATCGATCACTTCACGCCCCATTTGCACGTGGGCTCCGAGGAGCCGGAAGGGGCTCCCTCCACGCTGAAGAAGCCCACGATGATGCTTATGGCGCTGGCCATCCACAACCTGCCCGAGGGCATGGCCGTGGGTGTGGTGCTCGCCGGCTTTCTGGCGGGCGACCCCACCATCACGCTCGCCTCGGTAACGGCGCTGTCCATCGGCATCGCCATCCAGAACGTGCCCGAGGGGGCCATCGTGTCGCTGCCGCTGGTATCCACGGGCATCTCGCGCCCGCGCGCGTTCATCATGGGCACCGGCTGCGGCGCGGTGGAGCCGGTGGGCGCGCTACTCATGCTGGCCATTACCGGGCTTGCCACCCCCATTCTGCCCTACGTGCTGGCCTTCGCGGCCGGTGCCATGATGTACGTGGTGGTGGAAGAGCTCATTCCCCAGACGCAACTGGGGCACCACACGAACATCGGCACCATCGGCGTGGCCTTCGGCTTCGTGCTCATGATGATTTTGGACGTGGCCCTGGGGTAGGGCGCGGTGGCGCGGGCAAAGAAAAAGCCGCACCCGAAGATGCGGCTTGCGCAGTTGAAGGAGCCGAGGCGCTACGGCCGCGAGAGGCCGTCTACCGGCAGCACGGCGCCGGAGATGTAGTCGGCCATGTCGGAAGCCAGGAACAAATAGGCGTTCGCGATGTCCTCGGGCTCGCCCATGCGGCCCAGCGGAATAGAGGCAATAAGCGGCTTGATGACCGAGTCGGGCAGCGCGTCCACCATGTCGGTGTGGGTAACGCCCGGGGCCACGGCGTTCACGCGGATGCGGTGCGGCGCCAGCTCGCGGGCCAGCGACAGCGTAAGCCCGTTCACGGCGAACTTCGAGGTGGGGTAGGCCGAACCGGAGGGCTGGCCGTGCTTGCCCACCATGGAGCTCGTGTTGATGACGGCACCGCCCTCGCCCTGCTCGATCATGATGCGCACGGCGGCCTGGGTGCACACGAACACGGCGTTCACGTTCAGGTCCATGACCTTCTCGAACTCGTCGAGCGTGTAGTCAACCAGCGGCGTGCGCGAGCTGATGCCGGCGTTGTTGCACAGCACATCGATGCGCCCGAAGCGGGCCACCACGGCGTCGAAGGCCTCCTTGACGGATTCCGGGTCGGTCAGCTTCGGCGCGATGCCCATGACGTTGTCGGCCAGGCCCTCCTCGGCGAGCTTCGCGAGCGCCTCGTTCACCGTCTCCTCGCGGGAGCCGGCCAGCGCCACCTTCGCGCCGTTCTTCAGGAATTCGCGCGCGATGGTGAAGCCGATGCCGCGGGTGCCGCCGGTGACGATGGCCACCTTTCCTTCTACCAGAGCCATAGGGCAATCCTTTCTGCGGGGAAGTAATTGCGCGTAAGTCTAGCGGAGCGCCCCCGCCCCCGCGTTTCCAACACGTTAAACCTCGCCGAGGGGCTCGGCGTACTGCGTTTTACCCGAATACCGCCACCACATGGTCGACCAGCGACTGAATGCCCTCGAAGACGAAATCGGTGCGGCCGTACATCGAGACGTTCTCGTCGAGGAAGTCGGTGGCCCATTCGGCAAAGCCGGCCAGTTGGTCGCAATCGAGCCAGGAGGCATCGTCCACCAGGCGCAGCTGCCGGCTCGAATCGTCGAAGAACGGGCGCGTGTCGAAGACGAAGGGGGTGTACTGCAGCTCGCGGGTGGGTACGCGGCACCAGAGGCTCGAGCCGGAATCGAACAGCGGGGCCGGACGGTACTCGAGGGTCTCCACGTCGCGCACAAGGCCGAAGTTGCGCCAGTGTCGGTCGGTATTGGCCACCAGGTAGTCGCAGACGATCATCTTCCCCAGGGCATCCTCGATGTTTTCTACACCCAGGGCGTGGCAGCAGTCGACGTAATGGCGGTAGCTATTGGCGCGATCATCCCTCGGTCGCACCTCGTTGACGTAATAGGCCGGTATGAGCTCCTCGGTGGAGCTGAGGAAGTTCGGGCAGGCGCTCACGTAGGAGTCGTTCCATTGGCGCAGCTCGTAGGGCACGTATTCCCCCGACGTGAGCAGGCGGCGGTGCAGCTCAGTGGCAATGGCCTCGTTGAAGGGCTCCTGCTCGAGCAGAGTCCCCCCTTTCAGGAGCACCCGCTTGCCATCCTCGCAGATCCAGCGCTTCGAGAGCACGCCGTCGGAGGTGTTGTCGGGGGAGTCGAGCCCGACCTCGGCCAGCCAGTCGCCGGCTTCGGTTTCGGCGAAATCGTTCTGGAAGAAGTTGACGTCCTCCCAGCGCAGATCGCTGTCGTAGGGCTTCACCCAGTACTGGTCGGAAAGCGAGAGGCCGAGGCTGCGGAAGGGCAGGTCGTAGGTGTCGGCGATACCGAGCTCGCGCAGTTTCTCCTCGATGCCGGTGCGTGCCTTCGGGATCGTGCGGTGGGCCCACCAGTAGGAGAGGGCCACCTTCGAGGCGCGCGTTCCCCTCGGCGACATAACCGACAGGGGCGCGCGGGCGGCATCGATGATCTCGTCGGCTTCGAAGAACTCGCCGGTGGAGGCGTCGAACTTGAAGGAGAGCACCTCGTGGGTCCGGTTCATCAGCAGAAAGCGGGCGGCACGGCGGAAGCCCGACGGGTCGGAGGGGCGGCCAGGCTGGGGCTTGTTGGCAGCCCGCGTCAGCACGCTGTTGCGGTCGATGAGCCAAATGCCCGCCAGCTGCTCGGCGGGAAGCTGGCCGCTTTTGATGAGCTGGTGCACGCGGCCTACGCTTACGCCGAGCAGCGTGCTTGCCTCATGAACGGTGGTGTCGAACATGGCTGCCTCCAAAAACCTATAAATGCTTCTAGGTTTTATTCTAAAAGGGATTTTCCGAAAATACTAGAAGCATTTGTAGGTTTTATCAGCGGGAGAATTTCGTCGTACGCACGAATTTGCCCCAGAACCGCCGAAATTCTTGCGTACGGCGAAATATGGGAGCCCCGCGCGGGTAACGACGGCGTTTCGGCTGGCCCCTGCTTTCGTGACGGGGGAGGCTTCTCCATGGAAGGCCCCACATTTGGGGCGTAGGGTGCGAACTGAACCCTGAACAGGGAAAAACGCAACCTAAGGAGCTCATCATGGCTGAAACTGCTCAGTCCTTCACCGTGACGCTGAACGGTGCGAAGGATGAAAAGCCCGAGCCTGCGGTCCCCGAGCCGGCATCGGTGACCCGCACCTGGACAAACGGCAAGGAAACCCTTACCTACGAAACCACCGCCGAGATGCTGCCGGTGCATACCGACGACGGCACGCTTGTGGGCCACATGTTCGCGCTGTCCTACGTGACCGACCTCGAGGACAAGTCCGACCGCCCCGTTACCTTCTGCTGGAACGGCGGCCCTGGCGGATCGTCTGCCATGGTGAACATCGGCGGCATGGGCCCGCGCCACGTGCCCATTTCCAGCCAGAAGCAGCTGCCCTGCCCCACGGCGCCGGAAGATAACCCCTGGTCGATGCTTCCCACGACCGACCTGGTGTACATCGACGCTTTCGGCA
>CAJUSP010000009.1 GCA_910589165.1 uncultured Adlercreutzia sp. | reverse complement strand
GCGTGTTCCTGCCGCTTACCCGCGAGCAGCTGGCCCAGGACGGCCAGGAGAACGGTATTACCACCGTGGCAACTTGGAAGGAGGCCTAAGCCATGACCCGCTACACTATGGCGATTGATTTGGACAGCTGCATCGGATGCCATTCCTGTGCCGTTGTCTGCAAGCAAGAGAACAACGTGGGGCTGGGCACCTTCTACAGCAAGGTGCTGACCATCGGCCCGTCGGGCACCTACCCCGACCTTGAGATGTACTACCTGCCCGTGGCCTGCCAGCACTGCGACAACCCCCAGTGCGTGACCGTGTGCCCCACCGGCGCCAGCTACAAGCGCGAGGACGGCATCGTGCTGGTGGATCATTCGAAGTGCATCGGCTGCCAGTACTGCGTCATGGCATGCCCCTACGGCGTGCGCGCCTACGACAACGACCGCGACAAGGGCGTCATCGAGAAGTGCACGCTGTGCGCCCACCTGGTGGACGACGGCAAGGTGCCGGCCTGCGTGCGGCACTGCCCGGGCCAGGCGCGCCTGTTCGGCGACTTGGACGACCCCGAGAGCGATGTGAGCAAGATGATCGCGTCCAAGCAGACCCACAAGCTCACCGACGTGGGCAACGCGCCCTCGGTGACCTTCGGCTTGGACAAGTGCGAGTGGAAAGGAAGTAACTAACATGGACGTACAGTGGCCTTTGCTGATTTTCAGCGTTCTTCTGGGCATGGGATCGGGGCTCTTGGTGTTCATCGGCATCGGCGAGCTGAAGGGCGCTTTCAAGAAGGTGCGCTTCGCGCTGGCCGTCACGGCCCTGGTGCTTCTGGCGGCCGGCGGCATTGCCTCCACCTTCCATTTGGGGCACATCGACCGAGCCTTCCACATTCTGGGCAACATGGCCTCCGGGCTTTCCCGCGAGCTGTTCGCCGTGGCCTTCGCCGGCGTGGTGACGCTGGTGTACGCGGTGCTCGCCCGCAAGGACTACCCAGGCGCTTCGAAGGTGCTGGGCATTCTGGCGTTTATCGCGGGCATCGTGCTGCCGCTGACCGCCGGCGCCTCGTTCATGATGCCGGCGCGCCCCGCCTGGGACAGCTTCACGCTGCCGCTCATGTACCTGGGCACGGGCCTCGGCATGGGGTTTGTGCTGGCGGCGGTGGTGGTATACCTGAAGGGCGATGCCGAAGACGCGCCGCTGGCCCTGCGCGTGGCCATCATCGGGGTGGCGTGCTCCATCGTGACCATGGCGGCCTATGTGGCGGCCATCGCCTTCGCCCCCTTCGGCCATGAGAGCCGCTCCCTGGCGCGCCTGACCCACGGCACCCTGGCCGTCGAGTTCTGGGTCGGCGTGGTGCTGCTGGGCATGGTGGTGCCGGCGGCGCTGGTGGCCCTGGCCGCCAAACGCGGCCCGAAGGCCGGCGCCAGCGGTGAAGCTGCCCTGCTGAAGCAGGGGGTCGGCTACTTGGGCTTCGCCCTGGTGGGCCTTATCGTCGGCAGCGTGGTGCTGCGCACCATCATGTATGCCGTGGCCACGTCGGTGGAGTCGCTGATCTACTAAGCGCCCGCGCCCGAACCGCGGCGCTCTCCCGAGGCTGCCCGCCTTCCCCCCTTTCCTTTGGCTTGGCAGCCTCCTCGGCGCCCCGCAGACGTCACGTCCTCGGGGCGCCGCTTGCTTTCCCGTATCCATCGCGGGCAGCCGCCCGCCTAACCGCAAAGGAGGTCCCCGTGAGCGAGAACCTCATGGATTCCGAGACCCGCGCAGCCCTCATGGGCCTGATGGAGAGCCGCGCCCACGTGTACCAGGTGCTGTCCCGTAGCTATCGCACCGAAGTGGATGCCGCCTTCGCCCGCGAGCTTGCCAACGAGTTTTCCTTCGAAAGCGACGATGCGGCGCTGAACGAGGCCCTGGCCGCCATGCGCGTCGCCCTGGACGGCGCCGACGAGGAAGCCCTCGAGCTTCTGGCCGTCACCTTCGACCGCGTGTTTTTCGGCATGGGTCCGCTGACGGCCCGCCACGCCTTCCCCTACGAGTCGGTGTACACATCGGACCGGGGCATTATGATGCAGGAGGCCTACACAAGCGTGGCCCGCGCCTATCGCGAGCAGGCCCTGGCCAAAGATCCCGCGTTCACCGAGCCGGAGGATCACCTGGCCGTGGAGCTGGCCTTCATGGCCACCCTGGCTGATCGTGCCTGCACGTTCCTTTCCGCTGGCGACGAGGCTGGCGACGAGGCGGCCACGGAAACCGTGCGGCAGTCCCTCGCCTTCGCCCAGGCCCACTTGCTGAATTGGATCGACCGCTTCTGCGGCGAGCTGACCTTGGCGGCGGCGCCGGACGGCGAGAACGGCTTCTATGTGGCCCTGGCCACCTTCACCACGCGCTTCGTGGAAGAGGATGCCGCCCTTCTGGAAGAGATGCTATGAGCAGCGAGGTAACCCGTCGCCAGTTCTGCGCTGCCGGGGGCGCAGCCGCAGTGGTGGCAGCCCTGGGCGGTACGGGCGCGGCGGCGCGGGCGGCTGGCGGCGAGGTGTACCTGCGACCGCCCGGTGCCGCGAGCGAAGCGCACCTGCTGGCCCGATGCGACCGCTGCCAGCGCTGCGTGCAGGCCTGCCCCTACAACCTGGTGCAGCCCCGGCCGCTTTCCTGGGACTTCCCCACCGTGGGCACCCCCGAGCTCATTTTCCGCGAGGGCTACTGCGACTTCTGCATGCTGTGCGTCGACGTGTGCCCCACCGGCGCCCTCAGCTACGAGGCGCCCACGGCCGAGAACATCGGCGTGGCGAAGCTCATCAGCGATGCCTGCGTGGCGTGGGATTGGGGCGGCTGCACCGTGTGCGCCGACGTGTGCCCCGTGGAGGACACGGTCACCCTTGATGAGCACGGGCGCCCCCACGTAGACGAGGCTCGCTGCAACGGCTGCGGCCTGTGCGAGCTGGAATGCCCCGCGCCGTCGCTGCGTGCCTACGATCCGGCCACCCTTCCCAAGGGCATTTACGTGGCGAGCCGCCAAAGTGCGGCGGCTGCGGTGCCGGGCGCGCTCACCTCGGCCGAGTATGAGGCGCTCCACCGAAAGGAGGCCGGCCATGAATAAGATGCGCTACCTTCGCATCGGCGCGGCCCTGGCCGTGCTGGTGGCGGTGTTCGCCTGCACGGTGGCCCACGTGCCCGTGGGCACCCTGTGCGCCCTGTGCCCCGTCGGCTTCGCCGAGCTGACCGTGGCAAGCGGCGCGGTACCCTGGGAGCTACTGCCCGGCGTGCTGGTGCTGCTGGCCGTGGTGTTCCTGCTGGGCCGCGTGTTCTGCTCGTGGGTGTGCCCCACGAGCCTTTTGCGCAACCTGTTCGGCGGCCGAACCCCGCGCGGGCTTACGGGGCAGACGGGCACCTGCGCCGGCTGCGCCCGCAGCCATGGCGCGGCCGAGGCCGAAGTCAGCAGCGAAAGCGAAACCGGGCACCGCGAAGAGTCGGCGTCACACGGCAACGCCGTCGCAAACCCCAACGCCGCGCGCACCCGTAACAACCTTGCCTCCCAGGGCATCGTACTGGCGGTGTTACTGGTGGTGTCGTTCGGCGTGCACTTCCCGGTGTTCTGCCTCATCTGCCCCATCGGGCTCGTGTTCGGCACGCTGTTCGCGGCCAGCCGTCTGCTCGTTACCTGGCAGCCGGGCTGGGAGCTTCTGGTGTTTCCCGCCATGCTGCTGCTGGAGGTGTTCGTGCTGCGCCGCTGGTGCTCTGCCATCTGTCCGCTCGGCTTCTTCTTCGGGCTTCTGGCGAAGGCCCGCTCGCGCCTGACGTTTTTGCCCGACCCGCGCGTGCGCAAAAGCGCCTGCCTGCATTCCGAGGGCTGCAACGTGTGCGCCACGGTATGCCCCGAGAACATCAGCGCCGCCACGGCCGATGCGCACGATTTGGAGGACTGCACGCTCTGTCTCGACTGCCGCGAGCACTGCCCCACCCGCGCCATCTCCCTTTCCACGCATGAGAAATAGCTGAAATTGCAGCGCCGGCGCGTTTATGCGAGTCGCCCACGCTTCTAAACGCAGCGGGAGCGCGTTTATGCGAGCTTTGGAGGCTGGACGGCCGCCGGCTCCGACGAGCCCCCTCGCACAAACGTCTTCCCGCTGCAAAAACCGGCCATCCATTTGCACGAGCCCTCTGCTCGAAGCGCCACTCACAAAAAGAGGCTCGCCCCAACGGGAGCGAGCCTCTTTTGATTGCGATGAAGTCGCAGCGCGAATCCGCCGGAGCGGATCGCCGCCTTCCAAACTAGCGCTTGGAGAACTGCGGGCGCTTGCGGGCCTTCTTCAGACCGTACTTCTTGCGCTCGACCATACGGGCGTCGCGCGTGAGGTAACCGGCGCGCTTCAGCTCGGCGCGGTAGTCGCCGGCCTCCAGCAGAGCGCGGGAGATGCCGTGACGCAGAGCGCCGGCCTGGCCGGACACGCCGCCGCCGTTGATGCGGGCGATCACGTCGAAGTGACCAGCGGTGTCAGTCACCTTGAAGGGGGTCATCGCGTAGTTGAACAGCGCCTCGCGACCGAAGTACTCCTGGCCCTCGCGACCGTTGATGGTCACCTTGCCAGTGCCGGGAACGAGACGGACGCGCGCCACCGCATCCTTGCGGCGGCCGGTGCCGTAGTACAAAGCCTCATCTGCCATGATTAACCCTCCAGTTCGATCTTACGGGGCTGCTGCGCAGCATGGGGATGCTCCGCACCAACGTACACCTTCAGCTTCTTGCCCATCGCACGGCCCAGCGTGTTCTTCGGCAGCATGCCCTTGACGGCATGCTCGATGACGCGCTCGGGGTGCTTGGCCATGGCCTCGGTGAAGGTCTCCTGCTTGAGACCGCCCGGGAAACCGCTGTGGCGCGAGTAGACCTTGTCGGTCGCCTTGGCGCCGGTCACCTTGATCTTGTCAGCATTGATGATGATGACAAAGTCGCCGGTGTCCACATGGGGGGTGTACTGCGGCTTGTGCTTGCCCTTCAGAAGCTGGGCGGCCTTAGCGGCCACGCGACCGAGAACCTGGTCCTCGGCGTCGATGATGAGCCACTCGCGCTCAACCTCGCCGGGCTTTGCATAGTACGTCTTCACTGTCTTCCTCCAATAGATTGCAGGTTCTGTTCGGCGGCTGAAGCTCCTCGCCCGCGTTCGGCCCGAGGGCTGCGCGCAGGGTTCGGTCCGCCTTGCAGAGGTGTTTGTTTTCAAAAGTGCATGCTTCTCCGATGCCGGTTTCCTACGCCGACGCGCGGTGCCTTGGGCCTGGACTCCCTTGGCGGTTGCGCTTCTTCAAAGGCATACGTTTACGGGGCTTTTGAAAGCGAACTTTTGCATTCTCACGCGAAGGGCGGCGAATGTCAACGCACCCGCCCGCGAAATGCGAGGAATCGTCAAAACTTTCCCGCTAGAGGCTCCCATCAGAACCCTTCTACCAGTTCCGGCCGCACCAGCCCTCACCGCACTAGCGTGGCCGGGGCGCCGTCCTGAAGCACTGGTTACATCGCCGGCAATTCAAAGAGCGCGCCGGCAGTGCCTTCGGCGAAGGTTGGAACGCCTTGCGCGCCGACGACGATATGGTCCTCGAAGCGGTTTCCCGGAAGGTCGCTGCCTGCATAGGTGCCGAGCCAAACGGCCAGGTAGTTAACGGCGCTTTCCCCTTGGGTCGCTGGCAGATCCGCGACAAGGTACATTGCTCCATCTTTCGTGAACATCGTGTAGCCAAGTTCTCCTCGCGCTTCCAGAACCCCATCGCTTGTTGCTACTATCGGGGTCAGGCACACGTTCTCGATCAAGAACGTTTCAGCGTCGAAGCCCTCCTCGTCCCGGGGAAGAGCCGAAACGTCAACCTCTACCGAACCATCTTCCTGGACGATGCCGCTTTCCAACCAGCGCTCGGAGGAGCGCGCACAGTAGGCTTCGTCGAGAGGCGTGCCATCAGAGCACGTTAGGGAGAGGACCGCGTAAGTGCGATCGGTCGCTGGAGCCTCGAAGAATGTCCCCAGGTTCTGGCCCGAGGCGATACCGAGCAGCGTGATATCGAAATCACCCACCTGTTGGGTCTCGTCGATGCGCGCCCCGTTGCCCTGGGCGAAGGCATCGGCCAGCTGCTCCTGCTCAGCATCTCGCGCAATGTCGGCTAAATCGCCAAGAGAGGCAGCCGCGAAGGCCGTACCGCCAAGCGTAATGCAGATCGCCGCTGCTGCCGCCGCCTTTCCCACAGCGCCAAAACGTGCGGCGGGACCACGCACTTGTCGCTTCTGACGCGCGAGACATCGGCCGTTGCGCGCCATGCGCCCCCGCTGTTCCTGCACCGCGGCGTTCACTCGGCGTTCGAAATCTTCGGAAATCGGCAGCTCGTCCATGGCCTGCCGATACTTATCCCAGTTCATTGCATATCCTCCTTAAGCGCCTTCGCAAGCCGAGACCGACCGCGCGCCAGGCGCGTTCCCACCGTCGCCGCGGGAACGCCGAACATTTCGCCGATCTCACGCGCGGTGTAGCCTTCGTAGTAATGCAGATGAAGGACCGAGGAATACTTCTCGGGAAGGGAGCGCAGCGCCTCGAGCATCTCGGCGGCGGCCGCGGCATCCACAGCGGTGGGCGCCGACGGGCCCTCCACGGCCGCCTCGTCAAGCGACACATTGCGCCGTGCGGCCCGGCGCCGTAGATCGGCTGCGCGGTTTATCGTCGCCCGCACAAGCCACGCCCGGGCGTGCTCGTCGTCGCGGAACACGATGCGCTTCGCCACCACCGTGCAAAACACATCCTGCACCGCGTCTTCGGCGTCGGCCACCGCATCGAGCCGCGTGGCCGCCAAGCGCACCAGCATGCGCCCGTGCTCGCGCACAAGCGAATCGATATATGCCCCGCGCTCCGTCATCGCGCCTCTTCCTCGTCGCAGGTACCTTGCGAATTCCTTCGCCCTTCACCCACAACACGAATCAGAGGCGGAATTTTTTTCACTTTTGAAAATTTGCGTAGACAGCCAGCGCCTTTCGCAAACTACCCCTAGAGACCGAATTCTGCAAAAAACTCCTGGCGGCGCTCGGCGTCAACCGCCGCCGCAGCGGCATCATCGGAGCGTCCCTCGGCCAGAAGGCGGGCAATGAGCGCGCCTAGATGTTCCTCGCCTTCTGCACGACCTTCTGCACGACCTTCGGCCTGGCCCTCCGCTCGTCCCTTGGCGAGACCCTCGGCCCGGCCTTCCGCAAGGCCTTCTTCTCGTGCCTCTTCTCGAGCAATGCGTGCTTGGATTCTTGCTTCGTCGATGTATGTCAGCATAGCAACCCCTTGAGCCCTCCAGATTGCATCGGCATTAGCCGATGCAACGAGGGCATCGATCTCGCGAACGAGCCCATCGTCGTTCGTCTTGCCATTGGCCACATATTGTAACAAACTGCGCAGCGATCCAGCGGAGGCCTTATCCCAGGCAGAGGCATTTAAAACGATCCACTGGAACCCATGGTCTACCGCGATGTCCTCGCCCTCATCGCACCTCATGTTCAAATGGTAAATCGGCAAGCCGGCGCCAATCTCGTCCCGCATGCAGATAAACACAATGAAGCTGTCGGGGAGCGCATCGTAGTCCCTCCCCTTCTTAAGCTCCCGCGTGTCCATCGTGGCCTGACAGTAGCGCATGCGACGCCCGAGCTTCCGCGCGGGGGATGCTTGCATTTCCACGTCGTAGACTTTCCCGCCGGCCCGCATAAGCACGTCCATGCGAATGCCTCTGGCTCCGAGGTGAGGCTCCAAAGCGCGTTCCGTCGTCAGGTTTTCCACCCGCTCCACCGGTTCGCCGAGCACTACCTCGAGAAGCCGCCGGCACACCTCCGGGTCGTCCTCCATAACTCTGTTAAACATGGGCCACTCGCTGAATCTGAGGTTGCGAATCTCTTCCATGGTGATGTCCTTCCGCGTGTAGGTTGCCTTCCTAGCCTACTCGCGCAGAACCGTCAAAACGTCGGGGGGATTTCCCGTTTCGGACCGTCCGCAAACCGTCGCGAAGCCGCATCCGATTCTCCCGCAAACCGTCCTAGGGCCGTAATAGAGCCGTCCGCAAACCGTTGCGAAGCAGCCAACTCCGGAACATCCCCCTATCGAAGATTCTTGCCAATGATCATCTATTTGAATTGATCTATCATGATTTACTTTTAAGATATACGAAATGAAGTATGAGGGCTTTCCTCAGAAGCGGAAAGGTGGCGGTATGCGGTTTGGGGATTCGGTTGAACTGTTTTCGTTGGCGGGAATTCCCATGGTGGGGAATATGGACTCGGGGGCCGTGGCGGGGCTGACGCCCGAGGGGGCGGCGCTGTGCGAGCGCCTGGCGCGCGAGGACGTTGCCGAAGAGGAGGCCCGCGCCGTCGACGAGAACCTGGTGAACTTCCTTGTGGCCGGGCGCTTTTTCGAAGATGCTGCCGAGCGCGCCGCGGCCCCGGCTTCCGCCTACCTGCACGTGACTCAGCGCTGCAACCTGGACTGCAAAGGGTGCTATTCGCTGGACGACGACCGCAACAGCCTGGCCGACGCCCCCTTCGAAGCCATGGCCCGCGCCATCGACGAGCTGGCGGGCGCCGGCGTGCGCACGCTCATCGTGTCCGGCGGCGAGCCGTTCCTGCGCGCGGATCTACCTCAGCTAGTGCAGCGCGCCAAGGAAGCGGGCATCACCGCCGTCACGGTTATCACCAACGGCACCTGTACCACCGACGAGGTGCTGGCCGCGCTCGCCCCTTGGGCCGACACCGTGGCCGTGTCCGTGGACGGCTGGTCGGCCGACTGCCCGGCCCACATCCGCAGCGAGCAGCGCTACGACCAGCTGGCCGACACCGTGCGCCGCATTCAAGCCGCGGGGATGAAGGCCCACATCGTGCCCACCATTCACGCGCTGAACTACGACGATTTGCCCCGCTACGTGGAAATGGGCGACGCTTTGGGTGCCACCATGAACTACAGCCTGCTTTCCTGCGAGGCCTGCGACGCGCTGGCCCACCTGCTGCCGGGCGACAACGAGCTGCGCGAGCTCGCCCGGGGCCTCCTGGCCCTGGGCGCCTCGCCCCGCCAGAGCACGAGCGGCCCCTTCGGCGTGAACCTCGATGTGAAGCGCAGCTGCGGCGCCGGCTGCAAGGAGCTTTCCGTGGCCGCCGACGGCACGGTGTACCCCTGCCATATGCTGCACCGCGCCGAATGGGCCCTGGGCAACGTGTTCGAAGAGCCCCTGGCCGACCTGCTGCAGGGCGAGCGCGCTCGCACGCTGGCCACCCTGGACGCCGCCGCCATCGAGGACTGCCGCGACTGCCGCCATCGACAGCTGTGCGGAGGCGGTTGCCGGGCCCGCTCGCTGTACGCCTTCGGCGACCTGGCCCACAAGGACGGCTACTGCGCCATGATGGAGGAATACTACGACCGCCTCGGCGCCGGCCTGGCCTCCCAATTTGCCTAAAGCCCCGCAGCCAGCGCCTCGGGCCCGCTGGATGGCTATTCCCTTACGGTGAAGTTGCCCAGGGTTGCCTTCTGGCGAAGTTGCGGGACAATAGAGCTCACCTGATAGTCAACCTCGCACCTTAGTTAGGCTCCCTCATGGAAACTCTCTCGCCCTTCGCCTTCATCACCCTGGTCACCCTTATTTCAGGCGCGGGAGGCACGGGGCTCGGCGGCCTTATCGGCGCCCTGTTCAAGAGCGAGTCGAACCGTACCATCAGCCTGCTTCTGGCGTTCGCCGGTGGCGTGATGACCGCCATGGTGTGCTTCGATCTTCTGGCCGAGGCCGTGGAGGCGGCGAAGACCTTAACCGATTTGGGCGTACTCATCGTCATCGGCGCCGTGGTGCTGGGCGTGGCCGTGGTGTACCTGCTGAACTACCTCATCGACCGCAAGACCCGCGCCGAGGTGTCACACACCGCCGACGCGGACCACCCGGAAACCCACGACGACATCGACGAGCTCATTCACGCCGACCACCTGAACATGCACAAGCGCCACAACGATTCGAAGCTGTCACTGTTCGTGGCCGGCATCGTCATGGCTTGCGCCATCGCCCTGCACAATATTCCCGAGGGCATGACCATCGGCGCCAGCTTCGCCGTATCCGACGATCTTATGTGGGGCACGGGCATGATTATGGCGGTGCTCATCGGCCTGCACAACATTCCCGAGGGCATGGCCGTGGCCGTGCCGCTCATCTCCGGCGGCACCGGGCGCGTAAAGGCCACGCTGCTGACCGCCGCCTGTGGGCTGCCCACGGTGCTGGGCGCGTGGCTCGGCTTCTGGCTCGGCGACATCGGCCCCTTGGGCCTTACCATGTCCCTCGGCTTCGCCTCCGGCGCCATGCTCTACGTGGTGTTCGGCGAAATCCTGCCCGAGGCCTACCTCATCTACCGGTCGAAGCTCCCCGCCTTCGCCGTGATGGTGGGCCTGCTGCTGGGCATGTTCATGATCTTCATTTAGGAGCCTTCGAAGCACCACCTCGAGCGCGCCAACCATTCCCAGAGACGAAGACGGGCCCGCCTAGGCGGGCCCGTTGAGCGCAATCACAGCTAACTCAGGGAAGCTAGTCGCGGAGGCGGCGTCGACCGGCTATGAGGGCGGCTCCGGCTAGCAGGGCGACAGCTGCGAGGCTTCCCATGCTGCGGAACAGCTCGTCGCCCGTTTGGGCCAGGCGCGTTTTGCCGTCGCCCTTGGTTTGGGCGATGGGGCCGACCTTCTTGATGGCGCCGCCGCCGTTCTCGTCGCCCACCGTGTAGGTGAGACGCACCACGCGCTTCGTGCCGTCCTCGTCGGTGTAGGTCACCTCGATCACGTAGGTGCCCGGCTTGGTCTGGTCGATGGCGTCGACGACTTCGCCGTCTTTAGTGATGACCACCACCGGCTCGCCCTTGGGCAGGCGCGGGTCGTCGCCGTACTTCTCCTCGATGAAATCGAGAATATCATCGGGCGTCACGATGCCGCCGGGCGTGAGCGGGATGTCGACACGGTCGTCGATGACCACCTCGGGCTTGGTGGGATCGTCATCGCCGTTCGGGTCGTCGGAACCATTAGGACCGTCGGGATCATCCGGATCGCCCGGGTCGGGCGTCAGGGGCTCCATGCGCACCTCGACGGAGTGGTGCACCCCGCCGGCCAGGTCGGCGAACTCGTAGCTCGTCTGGCCCGGCTCCAGAGTAATTTCCTTGCCGTCGACGTAAACCGCTTTCACGAAGTAGCCCTCAGCCGGCGCCCAGGTGACCACGCGGTTGCTGCCATCGGCATTGTAGGTCGTGCCGGTGATGGAGCCGGCGCCGCCGATGACCTTGGTGGTCACCAGCGAGTAGCCCGCCGGGTCCTCCACATTCACGTCGTCACGCGGGTCGTCCGGGTCGTACACGTCATCCGGGTCATCTGGGTTCACCGGGCCGTCGCGGTCGGGGTCGAAATCGGGGTTCTCCTCGAAGGTGACGACGACGGTATGGGAGCGCATCAGCCCCTCGAAAGACAGCGACCCGCGCGCGGCCTCCTGCATGAGGTCCAAGCGCTCGATGCCGTCCACCGTCACCGACTTCACCTTGTGGCCCCAGGCAGCGGCCCACGACACCTGGGCCGCGCCGCCCACCTTCGCGGACACCGAGGGCGTGGCGCTGCCGGCGCCCACCGTCGTCACGTTCACGTACAGGTAGTTCTCATCGCCCGGCTGCTTGTTCACGCCGCCCGGGTTGCCCGGCGTGCCGGGGTTGTTCGGGTTCGTCGGGTCCACCGGGTTCGGGTCGTGGCCATCGGGGTTGTAGGGGTTGTCGGGGTCGTTCGGATCGCCACCCGAGCCACCCTCGCCGGAACCGCCGCCGGGGCCGTCCGTCTGCTTTTCGGACACGTACACCTTCACCGTATGGTCGGCGGCAATGTCGTTGAAGGTCACGCTGCCCTGAGACAGCAGATCGTCGCGCATATGCCCGTCCACCATGACGGCGATCACGTGGCGGCCCTCTTCGGCCTCCCACTTGATCTGGCGGCTCTCGCCCGCGGCGATGCCAATCTGGCTCGCCGTGATCTTGCCGCCGGACCCGCCGTCGATGGCCGTGGAAATCTCATAGGTCGCGCCTGGGTTCGTACCGCCAGGGCCGCCCGATCCGCCCTCGCCCGAGCCATCGCCGGGCGCCGTGAGCGCCGCTTCAACGGTGTAGTCGGAATCGATCAGGTCGCGCGGCAGCGTCACGGTCACCTTGCCGTCGGCATCGGTGGTGATCTTCACGCCGTTCTTGCCATCTTCCAGCTTCTGGCGCACCGAGCCGCGCACGAGGTAGAGCCCTTCCACCTCGCTGCCTCCCTCAGGGGTCACGGTAATGGACACGTCGGTGGTGGAATCCTCCGGCACCGTCACCGACGGCGAGATGGTGCCCAAGCCGCCGCTGATGGCGGTAGACACCGTGTGGTCGGCGGCGTAGGTGTTCTTGTCGTCGGTCTTGGTGCCGCGGTACACCACTTCCACGGAATGGTTGCCCTGGATGTTGGTGAAGGCCTGGCTCAGCTTGTCCTTGGACGCTGCGTTGGCGGTATCGGTCTTCGGGTTGTTCAGGTACTCGTCGTAAACCACCTCGCCATCCACCTTCACCAGCGACAGGACGGCGTCTTCCGAACTGGCCAGCGCCTTCCAGTCTACCGTGTAGCTCTCGCCGGCCTTCACGGCCTTGGTGGGAGAAATGGTGCCCGGCCCGCTGATGGTGGTGGCCACGATCCAGGTGCCATCGGCCCCGTCGGAGGCCACACGCTGGGTGAGCACCTTCACCGTGTGGTTCGCGCCGATTTCGCTGAAGTCGATGGACGTGGTGCCCTCGTCGAAGGGCACGGCCACGCCGTCCACCTCAACTGACGTGATGCGGTAGCCCGGCTTCACCGACCAGTTGATAGCGTAGTCGCTGCCCTTGGCTACGGTGCCGCTGTCGGTCATGGTGGCCACGCCGCCGTCGGCGATGGTCTTCACCGAGCAGGTGTCGTCCTGGGTGGCCTGACCCGGCTCGTCAGCGTCGTCGTCGGCGGAATCGGCCTTGAACACCACGATGACCTCCTTGGACTCGGCGCCCATGGAAACGGTCGTCTTGTTCGCCAGGTCGGCGCGGGCGGCGAAAGCCTGGATAGAAGCCGCCGCAGCCTCGTCGTCAGGATTGGAAAGCGCCACCAAGTCGTCGCGTACCGAGGAATCCTCGAACACCGAGGTCACACGGGCGTCGCTATCGGCCTCCCAGGAAATGGTGGGCGTGTCGCCGTTGTAGTACTTGCCCGTGCCCTGCACCTGGCCCGGCCCCACGCCCGTCACCGTCAGCTGATACTTTGGCTTGTCGGAAGCCGTAGTGGTGTACGTAGCGCCCAGGGCCGCCATGTGGAAGTCGTGCTTCGAATCCTTTTCGTCAACGTACTCGCCCTCTACCGCAGCGTAGTTCTCGTATTCCACGTAATCGATGCTGTCGTTGGCCGTACCGGTGAAAGCGACTTCGAAATAGCCCTTCTCCTGAATCTTCTCCGATGCGCTCGACTTGCAAATAATGTTATAGGTGCCGTCATCATTCTTGGTGACCTTCACCTGGTCGAGGATGATCTTTCCCTCGCTTTCCGGACGCTCGGAGCTGTCGGCCCGGTAAAGACCGGGGTAGAAATACGCCGTAAGCGAACTCTCGTCAATGTCCTTGAAGGAGCCGATGCGCATGGTGACCACAGGATCCTGCAGGCCAATGAACTTCTTGGAATCGCTCTTGTTCTCGCAGACCATCGTCGCACGCAGCGTATCACCCTCCTGGGCCGTCTGCACGTACTGACCGCCCACCTTGTTCTCGTAGCCCACATCGGCCGTCGAATAGTGCTGGTCGAGGTTCGCAATGGTGAGCTTGGTTTCGAATACCGGCGCCACAATGTCGAGCGTCAGACCGAGAGCACTTAATACTGTCGGCGCATTACTCGTGTACGCCTTGAGCGTAACGCTGGATTCACCACCATTAAGCTTGAGGCTGCTCTGATTGCCGGCATCGTTCACATCCATAACGCACAAATCGGTATTCATCTGCGGCCAAGTCGTCTTCTTGTTGACGCAAACAGACGAATTGCCGTTCTTCGCGGCAGGGTCTACAAGCAATCGCTTGCCTTTGCGATCGACATTGAGGGAATAGAAAGTGTCGGCAGGGTGAAGCGGACTCCCGATGTTCGTTAATGTTCCGTTTGTGCTTGTGCGGTACTGAAGGTTCTGGGTGCTATCCATGTAGTCGGAACCGTCCATGGAAACGATCAGCTCACCCGTGGCATGCTCTGCCACCGAAAGCCCTTCGCCGCTGATGGTGACTTCCGTTTTAGTGGCCGTGCTTACGGTCGTACCACCCAAGCGCATGCGCAGCATGCGCACCGACAAATCAGTATTTTCCTCGATGACGATAAGCTTCCACGCACCGAAATAATCAGCGCCGCTGAGTGGCGCGGCGGTCATAGGCGTAACAGGAATATTGATGCCTGTGTAGAGCCCGTAACCCTGTTCCTTGGCAAAGTCGGTCACTTCGAAAAACGTGGAGGTGCGCTGATGGCCGCTGTCATAAAAAATATGCGATGGCCAGCATCGAATCATACCGCCCTGGGGGCCTTTGAGTGTTGCGGCACCATAAGTTCCCATAGGAGAGTTTTCAGCGTTGATAATGCTTGTTGTCTGGGTTGCCGTCACGACGAGGAACGCCTTAACGATACGGGTGTTGCCATTCGTCGGTGCCTCCAAAACGGACGAGCTCGAGTTCGTACGTGGGGGATCCTCGAGTTCACCGCCAACATTAACGGCCGGAGTTGTCATCTTAGCAAGCTTGTATCCAGCTTCCACTTCGGCATTGGGGTCGACCGAGCTGTGGAGCGGGGTGCCTTGCTCGGTGTCCGGTTTGCCGCGCACAACCGTATTGCCAGCAATATTGAATTGGTAAGAGCCAACCATCGAGGTGTAAGCGCCCGGCACCGAGTTGTCGCCAAAACTGTCCTGCACATAGGTAATGGCGCCGTTCGGGGTGCCAATATCTTTCAGATAAGTTTTGGCCACAGCGCTGTACCCGCCGAGGGTAGGCGTGGTGGCCAGCGGGGTGGCGGCGTCTTCGATGGTGGCGGTGGCGGGAGCGGCCAGGGGGTCGGCCACGGGCACGCTCCACAGCTGCGGAGCTACGAAGGCGCGGGCCTTCGGGGTCACGCTTTCGGGCACGGCGACCTCAGACGAAGCGGGGGCGGACTGCGCCGTCGGGTCTTCCGCGGCCCCTTCCGCCGGAACCGACTCTCCTTCGACGGCTCCCTCGGTGATCGCCTCAGCAGCGCTCGCATCCGGGGCGGGGGCCTCGACAGCCCCGGCGCTCTCGGCCGCGCCATCGTTGACGGCTTCGTCGAATTCCGTGGCCTGGGCTAGGTCAGTCTCGTAAGACCCCCCCCCGTGCGAGGTTTCGGCAAAAGCGACTGCGCCGCTAGGCGTGAGGCCCACGACCAGGGCCAGCGATAGGAATAGCGATGCCGCCTTGGTACGCTTACTCACGATGTTCCTCATGGGATACCTCGTTTCTTCCGAAGACACAACGGGCGTCCTCGACAACCCTCCTCCGCCCCTGATGCGGGTGCGACGGCCGTCGTCGCACAGCGAGAGTTTCGAAAACGCCAGTTCTTGCTTGCTAAAGTAACGAGATTATGACAGATTGGCGGCAACTTATCAACGCGCCGTCGGTAACAAATCGCAGTTCAGCGACCTCAAACGCTTACCAAATCGCTCATCATGCTAGCGCATACGTTCTCGATTCCTGAGTTGCCCTTCAGGCAAAGGCTTGGGGCCTTTTTGCAGCGACAGCACGTTTTTGCGAGTTGGCAACGGTTGAGCTCGACAATTTGCGCCTGAATTGGGCCGAAATCACTCGCAAAATCGCGCTCTCGCTGCACTCACCGCAGTCGCAACTCGCAAAATCGTGCTCCCACTGCATTTTCGGTCGAATTGCTTGCGCGGGGCCGACTAAGCCCAGGGATCCTCTTGGAAGAGGGGCTCGCGAGGGGCTGGGCGGTCGGAATAGGGGTCGTAGCCGTCGTCGTCCTCGTTTTCCGCACGGAGAAACGGGTCGTCCTCAGTTGCCCCCTCCCCTTTCTGGGCCGCGGCGGCTGCGCGCACCTGGCTTGGCAGGGGCTTGGTCACAATGCGCGCATAGGGGTCGCGCGTCGGATCGATGGCCATGGCGGCCTCCTTTCGTCCCGTGAGACAGCGCCCCTACTCCTCGCGGCCGGCTTGGGTGATGTCGTAGGGGGTGGTCTGGTACACGTAGTAGTTCAGCCAGTTAGTGTACAGCAACTGCGCATGCGAGAACCAGCTAGACACCGGCTCGCGCGACGGGTCGTCGTCGGGGAAGTAGTGGGCCGGCACGGCGATATCCATGCCCTTGGCCACATCGCGGTCGTATTCCGCCCGCAGCGTGTCGCGGTCGTACTCCGGATGGCCGAACACGAAGAAGTTCTGCGAGTCGGTGGACTTCGCCACGTACACCCCCGCCTCGTCGGACACGGCAATCAGCTCGAGCGCGGGGTGCGCCTCAATGTCGGCTGCCGTCACCTCGGTGAACCGCGAGTGCGGCGCGCAGAACACGTCGTCGAAGCCGCGCACCAGCGGGCTCGTGCGCTTCACCACCTGGTGCGGGAACACGCCGAACATCTTCTCGGGCAGCGCGCGCTTCGGCACGCCGTAGTGGTAGTAGATGCCGGCCTGGGCGCCCCAGCAAATGTGCAGCGTTGAATGCACGTGGGTCTTCGACCACTCCATGATCTCGCAGAGCTCGGGCCAGTAGTCCACGTCCTCGAACTCCAGCCGCTCCACGGGCGCGCCGGTGATGATGAGCCCGTCGAAATGCTCGTGGCGCACCTCGTCGAAGGTGGTGTAGAAGTTCTCCAGGTGCTCGGCGGCGGTGTTCTTGGAATCGTGGCTGGCGGTTTGCAGCAGCTCCACCTCCACCTGGATGGGCGTGTTCGACAGCTTCCGCAGAATTTGCGTCTCGGTGGTGATCTTCGTGGGCATGAGGTTCAGCAGCAGCACGCGCAGCGGGCGAATGTCCTGGTGCATGGCGCGATACTCCGTCATGACGAAGATGTTCTCGCTCTCAAGGGCCGCTGTGGCCGGCAGCGAATCGGGAATGCGAATGGGCATGGCGGCCTCCCCTACTCCACGCAGGCCAGGGCCTGGTCGATGTCGGCGATGAGGTCGGCGGCGTCCTCGATGCCGCAGGACAGGCGGATGAGATCGGCACCGATGCCGGCGGCGGCCAGCTCCTCGTCGTTCATCTGGCGGTGCGTGGCGTTGGCCGGGTGAAGCACGCAGGTGCGGGCGTCAGCCACGTGGGTGGCAATCTGCGCGAGCTTCAGGTTCGCCATGAACGTCTCAGCTGCCGCGCGCCCGCCAGCCACGCCGAAGCTGACCACGCCGCAGGAACCGTCAGGCAAGTACTTCGCCGCCAGCGCGGCCTCGGCATCGCCCTCAAGCGAGGGGTGGCGCACCCAGGCCACCTTCGGATGGGCCGCCAAGTGCTCGGCCACCGCGCGACCGTTTTCCGCATGACGGGCCATGCGCAAATGCAGGCTTTCCAGCCCCAGGTTGATGAGGAAGGCGTTCTGCGGCGACTGGATGGAGCCCAAATCGCGCATGAGCTGGGCCGTCGCCTTGGTGATGTAGGCGCCTTCCAGCCCGAAGCGCTCGGTGTACACCACGCCGTGGTAGCTCTCGTCGGGCTCGCACAGGCCGGGAAACTTGTCGGGGTGGGCCGTCCAGTCGAAGCGCCCGGAATCCACAATGACGCCGCCGACGGAAGTGCCGTGGCCGTCCATGTACTTGGTGGTGGAATGGGTCACAATGTCGGCGCCCCACTCGATGGGCCGGCACAGCACCGGCGTGGGGAAGGTGTTGTCCACGATAAGCGGTACCCCGTGGGCGTGGGCCGCCGCAGCGAAGCGCTCGATGTCGAGCACGGAAAGCGCCGGGTTCGCGATGGTCTCGCCGAACACGCACTTGGTGTTCGGCCGGAACGCAGCCGCCAGCTCCTCGTCCGTGCAGTGCGGGTCCACGAAGGTGCATTCCAGCCCCATGCGCCCCATGGTGTGGGCGAGCAGGTTGTAGGTGCCCCCGTAAATGGCCGACGACGCCACCACGTGGTCGCCCGCGCCGGCGATGTTGAATACCGCGAAGAAGTTCGCCGCCTGACCCGACGACGTGAGCATGGCCGCGGTGCCGCCCTCCAGTGCGGCAATCTTCGCAGCCACGGCGTCGTTGGTGGGGTTCGCCAGGCGCGTGTAGAAGTAACCCGACTCCTCCAAGTCGAACAAGCGCCCCATGTGCTCGGAAGTGTCGTACTTCCAGGTGGTGTTCTGGTAGATGGGCACCTGGCGCGGCTCGCCGTCGCCGGGACGCCAGCCGCCCTGCACGCAGGTGGTTCCAATGGACTCGGTCATAGGGGCTCCTTGATCGCGGGGTGTTCGGTCGTTTGAGTTTCCCTATTATAGGAACCGCCGTGCCGCACCCCAAGGCCCCCATCGGCCACGAACCATAGGAACTTCCGCCCCGCTGCCATCGAAAAAGCGGAAAGCAGCCACGGGAACCTGCGGACTGCCTCCCCAGAAATAGCTCTCATGCCTCGCAACCAACTCCCGAGAGATACCTACTTCCCGCGGACGGCGTCGGAGGGGTTGATGGTCATGGACTGGAAGCGGTCGGCCATGTAGTGGTCGTCGAACTCGTGGTCGTAGAACTGCTGGATGGGCGTGCCCACCGGGTCGCCCGACAGGCGCTCGTACCAGCAGTCGAGCGATTGCAGCGTCATGACGGCGTCCACCAGCATGAACGCGGCCGCCACGGTGGTAAGCACGTAGCGCCAGTTCCACGGGATGAAGTTCACGAGCCGCAGCATGAAGGGCAGCAGCAGCTTGATCCACACCACACCGAGGAGGCCCCAGCAGCACATGAACGGGATGCTGGTGCGGCCGCCGAACAGCGACCCCGGCATGTTGGAGTAATCCCAGGCCACCGCGCCGAACGCATACTGCATGAACAGGCTCGTGAACGCCTCGAAGGCACCGCCGATGACGGCCGCCACCAGGAAGATGACCACGAAGTTGCTCTTGTGGAAGCGGTTCAGGAAAATGGTCATGAGCACCGCGCCGCAGCCGTAAATGGGCGAGAACGGCCCGAACAGCAGCCCCGCGCGATCTTGCCACTGGCCCGGCACCACGAACAGGAAGTGGACGATCTCCTCCATGAGCAGCCCGAGGATGCTGGCCACCACGAAAATCCAGAACAGGTTGAAGAAGTTCAGGGTAATATAGCCCTTGCCCGACAGGTCGCGCCCGAGGGTGCCGGCCTCGCCCTCCTTGTGCTCCTCGGCCTCGCGTTCCTGGCGATGGCGGCGACGCTCTTCCAGAAGCGAGGGGTCCAGGTAGCTTTGCAGGGCGATGGTGACCACAAGCGCCACCAGGTAGAAGTACAAATCGACGCTCATGCCGTTCAGCATGATGGAGCACAGCCCGCCCAAAATGATGAGCACGTACAGCCCGTAGGAAATGAGGGCCGCCCAGCGCCGCTTGTTCTGGAACATGCGCACGCCGAAGATGATAAGCGTGATGGCAAGCGCCACAAGCACGGCCAGGTGCAGGAACGTGACCACCACCGTGGAGGTGCCCTCGCCGGCCATGCCGCCGCTGCCGAACATGGTGACGGCCTTGTAGATAGATTTCGCGATGCCGGGCAGCGCCGCGCCGGAGCCCACGATAAGCAGCACGCCGAACACACGCAGAATCACCGGCAGGCGCTTTTGGTCCACGGGGCTCGTGAACTCGGCGGCGATGGTGGCGGTGGTTTCGTCGAAGGCCTGCTTCTTGGCGGCAATGTCGCGCTTGGCGTCGGCGACGATCTCGCTGGGGTGCTCCACGGCATGCACCGTGGCGAGGGTCTCGTCGGCGGCGTGCTCGAGCTTGGCCTCCACGGCCTCGGCGATGCGCTCTGGGTGGCGCACGTCGTCGGCGGCCTCGCGCAGCTTCTCCTTGTCGCGGGCCACGTCGGCTTTCAGCTCGGCGGTGTCGTTGTGCCACTGGTCGTGCCACTCCTGGCCCGTCTCGGCAATATCGGCCCGCTCGAACTCCACGGCCCGCTTCAGGCCGTCTTCCACTTTCTCGACCGCCTCTTTCGCCAGATGCTCGGCCTTTTCCAGACGCCCTTCGGCCTCTGGCTGCCCCGGGGTTTCCGGCGTCGGCTTCTCGCTATGCTTTTCACGGTGAGACATGGCTGCTCCTCCCGCAGATTCCTATTCATTCAGCAGTATAGGAACCCCGCAAGGAAAAGATGACCGCTAAACCCAACGTACGCCAACCCGCAACGCCCCCGTTGCACAGCGGTTGAAGAGCAGCCTGGGAATACGACCCACCGTTGCCCTTTATTTCCCCTGACAAATAGGAAAGAAAGGAAAAAATAGGAAAAAAAGGAAAGGAGCGTGCGGCCGTTCTCCTACAGGCCGTTCATGGCGAATTCGCCTATTTGGGTTTTGCCGTCGGATTCGTAGACGGGGATGCGGTCTGCCACCTCGTCGTTAGCGGCGAAGTAGGCGTCTTCCAGGACGGCGACCATGTCGGCTTCGGGAATGCCCGTCTCCTCGGCCAGCGCCACGGTCGCTCGCTTGCCGCGGTCGGCTAGACCGGCGGCCAAATCGGCGCCCACGTCGGCGGAGCCCACCGACAGCTCATCGAGGAATACCCGCGCCTGGGCCGGTGTTACGGTCACGCCCTCGGGAAGGGCGGCGGTCAGGTGCTTCGCCAGGGCCTCGCTGCCCCGCGTCTCGCGCTGCTCCATATAGGCGACGGCCTCGTCGGGATTGGTCACGCCGCCGCTCCCAACTTCTTCCAGCTCGTCGACGTACACGTAGCCGCTGCGTCCGTTGGTGGCCTCGGCGGCCATAAGATCTAGCTCGACCCCTTCGGCATCGGCCGCCGCCGACGTGCCGTAGGTCTGCCCCGCCTCGTTGGTCTGCACGGTGCCGATGTAGATAAAATCCTCCTCGGCGGCGGCCGACGCCTCGTCGGCGCTGGCCGACGCTTCAGCGCCCTCGCTCGACGGAGCCGCCTCGGGCGCCGCGCAACCCCACCCGACAGCCGCCGTCGCCAGCATCAAACACGCTGCCGCCTGCCGCCACACTCGCTTCTGCATCTTCCGCATCGCCGTGCCTCCTTACTGTCGAATGTCCATCAGCCGCTGCCCGTAGGCGCCCTCCTCCGGCTCGGGGTAACCGTCGGGGTTCACATCAAGCAGAAGTTTATCAGCTTCATCGGCGTTTACCAGCCAAAAGTACCGCACCACCGCCGTCTCCCCCGGCTGCAACTCGTCGAGAAAATAGCCGGCATCGCTCTGGAGATGCGCGTCGCCTTCGACAACACGCCTCGTCAGGCCGTAGTGGTCGTTCACGCTGAGGCTGTTCTGCACCTCGTCGGCCTCGGGCACCTCGTCGAGGCGCCGGTACTGCCGCCACGTATCCCCGTCGAGCACCGCGCTTTCCAGCGCCAGGGTGACTGGCACACTGGCCTGGGGCTCGCTGCCTGTGTTCGTGTAGGCCATGTCCACCTGCACGAGCAGCAGGGGCGACTCGCGCTGCTCCACCAGCTCGTCGGCTGTGGCAACGCCGTCCCCGTAGCGGATGAAGGAAATCGTGTCGCTTTCGAAGCGACCGTCCTTACCGATGAGCCACTGCCAGCCCAGGAGGAAGTCGAAGCCTTCCAGCGCACTCGCGTCGTCGGAGAACGAGAGTGCCGCAACCCGCGCTTCCACGTTCTCGTTGCCGCCAGGATGGAAAACGTCGTCAACCGCAAGCATATTCCCCATAGCCTCCGCCGACACCGGCTCGGCCAGGGCGCCGCTCGGGTATTCGAACTCGTTGCGGTAGCGCTGCGCCATGTCCGCCGCGTCCCACTGCGCTTCCTGGATCTGCTGACTCCAGAGAAGTTGCTCCTCTGGAGGCACTTTCCCGCCCGTCGCTTCCAGGCTCATGCTCTCGGCCATGCGCATCAGCTCGTCTTTCAGCGACTCATCAAAAGTCTGCAGCCTCACAATGCGCCGCTCTTCGGGAAAGGCTATGAACAGTCGGCATTCTACTCGGCGCTTGCTGAAGCGGTAGCCGTAATCGAATTCCAGCAGCACCGCTTGATGACCTCTGATGTCGAGAAGCTGGCCGTTCTCAACGCTCGCGAAAGGAGCCGCCTCGTCGGTGTCAACATAATACACATCGCAAAAGATCGATGGCGCAAGCTGCGACCATCGCTCGTAACCCGGCTCGTAGAACGTGGCCGACTGAGAACCTATGGTTTTATCGGTGAGCGTCGAGGGCAGGTACGAGAAGTTCAGCGCATATTCGGGAATGGATTCGCCCTCGGCCAGGGGCGCGACGCCCTCGCCCTCTGGCAAGGTGGGAGTTACCGCCACCTGGTGCGCGTCGGTCTGATCCATCGTAAGCCCGGCGATGACCGCCGCGCAGGCCGTGCCCACCGCCAGAAGCGCCGCAACCACAAGCGCCACCACCAGGCCAGTGCGGCTGAATGTCTTCGTGATGGCCTTGCGTCCCCGCGACAGGCGCTGGCGCACCACATCTGGCGACACATCCAGCAGCGCGGCAATCTCCTCCGTGGAATAGCCTTCTCCGTAGAAGAGTGCGATGGCCGGCGCGTTCGAGGCACCGGCGGCCGCGGTAAGGGTCTCGAACCCCGCCCGGGCCAGCAGCGCCTTGTCGGCCGATGCGCGCGGGTCGGGCCGGTCCGCCGCCGCATCGCCCAAAGGCTCGGGCGTTCGCCGCCGTTGCAGATCGCGGCAGGCGTTGATGCAGATGCGGGTGATCCAGGTTCTGAAGTAACGGGGCTCACGCACGCCCCCGATGTTCTTCCACGCAGACACGAGCGTTTCCTGCACGGCGTCGGCCGCCTCGGCCTCGTTGCCCGCCAAATAGCCGAGGGCCACCCGACGCAGCGACGGCTGCACCTTCGCCGCCAGCCGCTCGAAGGCGCGCTCATCGCCCGCCTGGGCCTGACGCACCCATCGTCTTTCCCGAATTCCCGTCACAGGCTGTCCTTCCGTTCGACGTTTCTTCCTTTGACGAGCTTCGGCATGCCCCGTGTGACACGGTGGCAGAATTTTTCGGACAACGCCACGGCGCGGCGACGGCGGAAGGGAAACCCACGCCGTCGGATCGTGCGTCCTAGCCCCAGCAGGCGATCATCATGGCGATGGCTATGAAGACAATGGCCAGGCCGATAACCGCCATGGTATCGCTGAATTTGTGCATGAAAAACCCCTTCCGTTCGCGCGGGCCGCGCCTCTACCTTTAAGACGGTTTTGCGGGGCCGTTTGTTGCAAGCGGAAGGGGAACTTCACGAAAGATGCAGATGAGCGCCTAGCTTTGCGCGGGCGGGTTCTGCGCGGCCTGGGCCTTGGCCTGGGCGGCGGCCTGCTCGTTCTGCTGGGCTTCGCGGTAGAACTTCTTGAAGCCGGCGTACACGGCGCGCTTGATGATGAGATAGAAGATCACCAGCATGATGATCATGGACACCAGCGCCACGGCCGCCGGAATAGCGAGGACGAGCAGTTCGTTGCCGCCCATGCCCATAGTGGTGAAGTCGAAGTCCATTGAGTCCTCCTCGAAAGTCAGGTCGAATGGAGCCATTGTAGCAGGTCTTTCCCGCGCGCCCCCTTTCGTTACGCAGACTTCACCTCAGCTGCAGGCGGCGCGGCCGCGTTGGCGCGCCGCCTATCGCCGCTACAGCCCGCAGGTTGCGATGCACCCCGCTAGCGCCGCCACGGCCACCACCATCATGAGCGCGCCCAGAATCATCGACATCATTGCCATCAGCCCCTTCCGTCCGCTGATTTTCTCGATGTCCCTATCATGGCAGCCCCCACTTACCCCCACGTTGCACGCACCTTACGTTTTTGTCGCTTTGGAATTTGGTCACAAAATGGCTCTGGCCTGAACTTTTGCAGCTTCTTGTTTGCTGGCGGGGCCGGATTTGGTCACGTTTTGCCTCTCAGCTGATATTTCCTGAATTCGGACTTCAGCTGAGGCGTGTTTCGTGACCAAAATGCCGTGCTTGGGCGCAAAAAGTTCAGCTGCGGCCGAGTTTGTGACCACTCGGTCAATGCGCTCTTGTTTAGGCCGCCGATCCGCTTTCGGACGCACCTCCTCCCTCGACTTCCTCCCCGGCTTCGTCTGACCAATCGTCAGCGAAATCTAGGTCGAACCACTCCTCAGCCCAATCATCGGACTCGGGATATTCCTCAGCAAGAGCGCCACGCTGCTCGACGGGGCCCAGAACATCGAGGTGGGTAACCGTCATAGCCGTGAAGTTCCTGCCGTAATGCGTCGTTCCTCGATCGAACTTTTCTAAGCGAAACGACTCGCCTCCGTATTGCACATAGATGAGCCCCGTCATCTTGCCAGCCAACGATCCCGCATAGGCGAGGCTTGCCCAACCTACCGACTCCCCGGCCTCGTCCTGCAGCTCGTAGAGATTAGGATCAGCCGTAGCTACAAAACGTCCGTTAATAGGATTTTCGGTGCTGAAGTCAGCAAGCTGCCACAAGCCGACGCTTGGCTCCGTGAAGCCGAACGATGCGTAAATTGGAGGCTTGCTCTCAACCACACATCTGTAGCTGCCTTCCAGCTCGAAGCCATGCTCAAAACCCTGGGTGAATTTGCTCACCTGCTGGCTGATCGTGAAGGCAATTGCGATCGCAAGCGCCGCGACACAGGCAATGGCGACAATCGCGATAGTCCAACGGTAGATGGTCTCCATACGGTCCCGCTGAATCACGCGAGTCTGCAGCAAGCCCGCGGTCAGAAGTAGCGAATCGCCATCGACGCAAACCCCGTCAGAAGAATCCGGGGCAGAGGCCCGAACGACTTCCACAGCCTCCCCAAGCAGGTCATTGGGGGTCGTCCCGAGCTCGCGGGCAAGAGCGCGCAGGAACTCTGCATCGGGAACGGAAGCGCCGCGTTCCCATTTGGAGACGGTTTGGCGGACGACGTGGACGCGGTCGGCTAGGTCGCCCTGACTCATGCCGCGCTCTTGGCGCAGCCGCTTGATGTTGTCCTTCAGCATAGCTGCTCCCGTCTCACGTCTTCACTGCGGCACCTCCACGCTAACACAACCACCGCCCCAAGCAAGCAACGATGAGTAACATCATAGATAATTGCTGGTCAGAGTGCAGGCAGGCGAATTCTGGCAAAAGGATCGAACGGCTGCGAAAGGCGTTTCGAGAAAATATCCCTCGTGCTGCAACATTTTCGAGAGAAGCCCCGTTTTATGATGCAGAGGGAAAGGAGCTGCCGCCGTGCGCGAGGAATTCGAAGACATCGTCCGCCGCCAGAGCGCCATGGTTTACCGCCTGGCGTTCAGCCGTCTGCGCAACGGGGCCGATGCGGAGGACGTGTGTCAGACCGTGTTCCTGCGGCTTTTCCGCGCCGACCCCGCCTTTCGTGATGCGGACCACGAGCGCGCGTGGCTCTTGCGCGCTACCGTGAACTGCTGCAACGACGTGCATCGCTCGGCATGGCGGCGGAACGTTCTTGGCGGCGAACGCGCCCGAGAGGCCGCCGAGCGCACCCTCGACCGCCAGGCGATGCGGCAGCGGGAGGAACAAGCGAACCGCAGCGAATCGGCGGCGCGCATCGCCGAGGCCATGGAGGCGCTCACCGAGAAGCAGCGCACTGTTGTGCACCTGTTCTACTTCGAAGGGCTCGCCGGCGAAGAAATTGCGGCAGCGACCGGCGAGCGGCCCTCCACCGTGCGCTCGCACCTGCGACGTGCCCGCAAAACCCTACGAACTCTGCTAGGAGGCCAGCTATGAGCTTCGATGACAATTTCGCCCGCGCCTACCGGGAAGCCGTGGAAGACGAAGGGGTTCCTGCAGGGCTGGCCGACCGCACGCTGAAGACGGTTCGCACCGAAACGGCCTGTTGCGACGGCGACGGGGAACGCACGCCGATGGCGCCTTCCCACAGAACGTCTTCGCGGGCCTTCGCCCCACGCGTCAGCCACACCCGTCGTTGGATCGCCGTCGGAGGTGCTTGCCTGGCAGCCGCCATTGCCTTTGCGCTCGTGGCGCCGGTCGCTCTCCCCGCCCTTGAAGACGCACTGCGGCCTTCGGCGACTCCCGGCGAATCGGAGTCGGGCGATGCCGAGGGCATGAACACCGAGACAGAGGGGGCGACAGGCGACTCGGCCGCCCCCGACGGGCAAACCTCCGGCACCTCCTCTCCCATCGAAGACACCACGCCCGCCGGCCCCGGGCTCACCCTGCGCGCCTACGCCGCCGACGGCAGCGAACTCGCGCTCCCCTCCGATACGACGGAAACCGAGGGCGAGCTTCCGCCGTGGACCAGGGACATGACTTCTTCGTGGGGAGACCCCTACGCTGGCGAGAATCCCACCGTCGCCCTCTTCTACCCGAACGGCGCAAGCGGAAGCGGTTCGGACACCATGTGGCCCGAAGAGGACGGCTCGGTCACCACGGCGGTGTTCTGGCCCGACACCTTCACCGTGGAAGGATCCAACATCGCACGCGTGCAGATCCACGTTTCCCAAGGCGAGCTGTACCGCCAGACCATCGACCGCGACGTGCATGGCATATACAAAGTGGGCCTGCGGCTGCTCGACCCGCGACTTCGCGGCAGCCTGGCCGGCTACCAGGATTGCGACGCTCTTGGCACCTACGATCGGATCGTGCAAAACGACGAAGGCCACTGGTACACCGTGCAGGATGTGTTCCGCATGAAGCGCATGGGGAAGATTATCGACCTCAGCAAGGAGGACGATTCGCGCGTCGGCACTCGAGACATTCAGTTCGGCTACTTGGACACGGCCAACACGGAGGATCCTGGGGAGCTCAACTGGATGTCGGACAACCACTTTGCCAACGGCCTCAACAAGCCAGCCAACAGCGTTAACGGCTCGATTCTCACCATCACCGCCACCTTCGATGATGGCTCCTGCGAGACCCAAGTTGTCGAGGTGCGCCGAGAGGGATTCGTGGCCAACGACGATGGCACGGCACTCGCAGAGCCCTACGAGCGCTACAGCGCAGAAGCGATGAAGGCGGGGAAGTCGCGAATCGACGTCGCCTACGGCGTGCTCCTGGGCAAGACAGACGAGCCATTCCCCTACGCTGACGAAGCCGCCAACGTTTATGCCGACGCCATCATGCCGCCGATGCCGGCCTATTCTGAGCCCTACTCGATTGACTAGTTGCCGTAAGGGATGACGCCGGTGAAGGGGTAGGGGGTGTCGGTGGCTATGAGGAGGTAGTTGTCGGCGCCGCCGAATTCTTCGTCGGAGGCATCGATGACGTATACCTCGGCGAAGTGGTCGCGCAGGCGTTCCACCTGGGAGAACAGGCGGTACATGGCGTCGCCGGTGAACTCGGCCACGCAGTTGGCCATAAGCAGGCCACCCGGCGTCAGGCGCGCCTTGGCGGCCGCGATGCCCTCGTCGCTGGCGAAGAACGGCACAGCATCGCGGCCGACGAAGGCATCGATGACGATAACGTCGTAGGCGGAAAATCCGTGCGGTACGTGACCACCGTAGCCGTCAGCCGTCGCTTCGGCCTGGGTGCTTTCCGCCGCTTCGGCCGAGGTGCTTTCCGCCGCTTTCGCTTCCGCATGCTGGGCGCAGGCGCTGCGGGCGCCCTCCCGCAGGAACGCGGCGCCGTCCTCCGTGAAAATGCGCAGGTCGTCGGCGCGGCCCTCGGCGGCCAGCTGCGCTTCCAGGCGATCGAGGAAGAAGTGCGAGCGGGCAATGGCCACCATGGCCGGGTCGATTTCCACCGCATCGAGCTTCACGCCCGGGTGCTCGGTCAGCAACTGTTTCGGGTAGGCGAACCCGGCCCCGCCTATCATAAGCACGCGCCGCACGGCCAGCCCGGCCGCCTCAAACATATGGTCGAAGGAACGCAGGTACGCGAAGGGGCACACGGCCCAGCGCTCGTCCAGATACGTGGCTGATTGCAGCACACCGCCCACGTTCAGCATGCGCACGAGCGAGCCGTCCTCGGCCGGCATGGCGTACACCGCCGCCTCTCCGAACATCGTCGGAAACACCTCGCGCCCGCCGCGCCCCCGCAGCTTGCCCCAAAGCCCCAACGTCATCGCGCTACCACCCCGCCACCACGATGCCGCGCTCGGCCGCCAGCGCATTCACCGCATTAATCTGCCGGGCCGTCTGGCGCTGCACGGCGGCGATGAAGCGCTCGTCAATCTCCGGATTCTCGCCCAGCACCCCGGCGATGTCGTCCATGAAGCCTTCCAACGCTGCCGGGTCGTACCACGACAGGTCTTCCACCAGCGCCAGCTGCTGAGAGGGGTACTCGCGAAACGGATGGCTCTCCCAGCTGTAGGGACGGGCCTCCAGCTCGGCCGTCGTCGCGCGGCTGTAGAAGCCGCAGCCGTGGTCGAACAGCGGCGCCACCCGATAGCCGTCGAGGGTTGCCGCGTTCCGGATAAGCCCGAAGTTGTGGGTGTGGCGATCGAAGTTGGCCATGAGGTGGTCGACGACGATCATCTTGTCGATGAGCGCCTGCCCGTGGGGCACCCCAAGCTCCGCCAAGGCGCGCCGGTACCCCCCGTGCAGGTCGCGCCCTTCCGTCACGGCGAACGCGGTCAGCACGTCCTGCGCGGGAATGAGCTCGGTGTCGGCCGTCACCATATTGGCGCAGGACGAGTACGCGCGGCCGCGGCGCTCCACCACCTCGTAGGCGACGAACTCGTCGGTCGGCAGCAGCCGCGCGATCAGGCGCGTGGCCAGCTTCTCGTTGAACGGCTCGCGATTCTCGTTGCCCATGCCTCCCTTGATGAGGTAGTCGGTGCCCCCGCGGCGCACCCACGTCTTCCCCAACATGCCGTTGGTGGCGGTATCGGGCGAATGGGTGATGGCCGGCCCGCGACCGCCCGCGGCGGTGTCTTCGGCGCCCTGCTTCCCCGCCGGCACCGTGCCGTCCAGCATCAGGTCGCCGAGCGTTTCCTCGTAGCCGTTGTCGAAGTAGTTCACGTCGACCCACTCAACTGCGAGGCCTTCGGGTTTGAACCAGTAGGGATCGCTCAGGCTGAGCCCCAAGGATTCGAACATGAGCGCTGCCGGCGAGCTGACGGCCATCTCACGCAAGGCGCGCGGCAGGTTGGGGCGCACGCCCGGAATGGCCCGGCTGCGAATCCATTGGGCCAGGTCGTAGCGGTTCGGCGCGCGATCGAGCCGCCCGATGCCGAGGGGCTTGAACGCCAGCCCCTCGCGCGGCTCGAGGCCCGTTGCCTCGCCCGTGCGGAAGTTGTAGGTGAAATCGAGCACGGGATGCGTGCGGCTCATGAGGGTGTAGCGGAAACGGTCGTGCCCGTCGGAGGCCTTGGCGTCGGGGCGCCCGGGCTGAGGCGCGGCATTCAGTCGCGTTTGCACCGCCGCCTCGTCGATCATCCAGCTGCGCCCGAACTTCTCGGCCTTCAGGGCGCCGGCTTCAATGAGCGCCGTCACCCGACGCGGACTAATGCCCAGGCGCTGGGCCGCTTCCTTGGTGGTGAGCATGGGTTCCCTTCCGCAAAAAATGAACTCCCGAAAACTATACCGCATTCGGAATAGTTTTCGGGAGCATATCTTGGAATAAACTATTCCGAATACGGAACGTTTTACGCGCGGGCCTTGGCGAGGAAGGTCTCCGGGTCGAGGGCTTCGAAGGTGGGGATGAGGAAATCGGCGCGGGCGATGAGGGCCTCGCGGGTGCCGGAGATGTCGTTGTCGTAGATGGCGGCGGTGCGGTAGCCGGCGTCGCGCAGGGTGTCCAGGGCGTAGGCGGCGTCCTCGAAGCCCCAGGTGTTCGCGCGCTCGGTGCCAAGGAAGCTGCGGGCGTAGTCGTACACCGCGGGCTCGCGCTTGCTGGTGTTCAGGTCGTCCACGGACACGATGGCGCGCAAATACGGCGTGAACCCGCAGCGGTCCAGGCAGGTGCGCAGCATGTCCGGCGAGGTGGACGACGCCACCGCCATGGGCACGCCGCGCTCGTGAAGCGCCCGCACAAAGGCAAGCGCCCCAGGCTTCGCTTCCACGTCGTTAGCGTAGAAGGCGCGCATGCGCTCGAAGATGAGGTCCATCACGGCGGCCGTGCTCTCCCCCAGCCCGCACTGCTCGTGCAAATACGCGCTCGCCTCTTCCAGCGACATCGTCGTGATGGCGTCGGCGTCGGCCTCCGTCAGCTGAATGCCCGCCTCGGCGCACAACGTGCGATCCACATCGTGCCACGCGCCCATAGAATCCACGAGCGTCCCATCGCAGTCGAATATGATGCCGATCTCGGAGTGCATGAAAACCTCTCTCGCCAGATAACGTAGGGCGCGGGCCGGGCGGAGGGGGTCCGCGCGCAGTTATGCGAGTGGCGCAGCACCCAGCCCCAACCAAGGCAGGGAGGGCGCCGCTCGCATCTGCCTGAGCACGGCGCCCCCTCCGCCCGGGCCGCGCCCGGACAGCTCGCTATTCCTCTACGCGAATGACGCTCGGTTCGCCCAGCACGACGCCGTCGAGCGCCAGGGCCTCTTCCAGAGCCTCGCGGATGTCGCGTTCGCGGCAGCGGTGCGTCACCACCACCTGGTCCACCTTCTCGGCGCCGGAATGGCCGCGCTGCACGATGGACTTCACCGAGATGTTGTGGCGCGCGAACACGCCGGCCATGGTTTCCAGCACGCCGGGGCGATCGGTTACCGAGAAGCGCAGGTAGTAGCGCATGACCAGCTCGTCCATGGGCAGAATGGGCAGCGCATCGGTGCAGGTGCAGCCCACAATGGGGCCCACGCCCTGCTGCACGTGGCGCGCCACTTCCAGCACGTCACCCATGACGGCGCTGGCCGCAGCACCGGCACCGGCCCCTTCGCCGAAGAACATCGTCTCGCCCACGAAGTCGCCCACCACGTAGATGGCGTTGAAGACCCCGTTCACCGTGGCCAGCTGGTGGTCGGCCGGGATCATCGTGGGATGCACGCGCACGTCGATGCCGTCTTCCTTGCGGTGGGCGATGGCCAGAAGCTTGATGACGTAGCCCATGTCGCGGGCGGCCTCGATATCCACCGGGCTGATGTTGGTGATACCGTCGGTGAACACGTCGTCCAAGGTCACGCGCGAGTTGAAGGCGATGGAGGACAGGATGGCAATCTTCGCGGCGGCGTCGAAGCCGTCCACATCGGCCGACGGGTTGGCCTCAGCGAAGCCCTTCTCCTGGGCCTCGCGCAAGGCGTCGTCGTAGGACAGGCCGTTGTCGGCCATGCGGGTGAGCATGTAGTTGGTGGTGCCGTTCACAATGCCCATGACCGACTGAATCTCGTTGGCGATGAGCGAGTGCTTCAGCGGGTCGATGATGGGAATGCCGCCGCCCACGGACGCCTCGAAGGCGAGTTCCTTGCCCGCCGCCTCGGCCGCCTCCATAACCTCTTTGCCGTAAGTGGCCATGAGCGCCTTGTTCGCCGTGACGACGTTCTTGCCCGCCGCCAGGGCGCCGAGCACCACCTCGCGCGCCACGGTGGTGCCGCCGATGAGCTCCACCACGATGTCGATGTCGGGGTCGGCGAGGATGTCGTGGAAATCGTAAGTGAACCGGTCGGCCACGCCGCGGGCCTCGGCCTGGGCGATGTCGCGCGAGCACACGCGGGCCAGCTCGATATCGACGCCGAAGTGGCGATGGAACGCCTCTGCGTGCTTCTGGATAATATCGATGCACCCGCCGCCGACGGTGCCGGTGCCCACCAAGCCGATCTTCACTGCCATGAAACGTCCTCTCGGGATCGCGTCTACCTAGGATTGGTCGATTATAAGGGCAGCGCCGGGCAAACCGCGCGGAAGAGCGGGCAGAGGGCGCAAGCTACGCGCCAGGGTGCACGCCCGGCAGGGGGCCGCCGGCAGAAGCGCTTTCTTGAACGTCGCGGCGCGCCCGGAAACGATTTGTGGGAGAATTCTACGAAAACGGCCCCACGACTCGAATGGAACCTTCATGACACGCATCGGCATTATCTCCGACACCCACGGCAGCCTGGACCCGCGCGCCTACGCGGCGCTGGCCGACTGCGACCACATCATTCACGCCGGCGACATCGGCGGCCCGGCCATTCTGCGCGAGCTGGAAACCCTGGCGCCGGTCACGGCGGTGCTCGGCAACAACGACTTCGACGAGTACGGCAGCGCGGTGGGCCACTTCGCCCACCCGGTCATCGATGGCGTGCGCTTCCTCGTGGGCCACAAGCCGGGCGATGTGCGCGTGAGCTTCTCGGGCTCGGCGGCGCTGGCTCCGGGCGATCCCATCCCCGACGTTATCATCCACGGCCACACCCACGTGCCCGAGCTGAAAACAGGACCCGACGCGCGTCCCGCGGCGGTGTACCTGTGCCCCGGCGCCGTCTACCGCCCCCGCAGCGACTTCGGCCGCACCATCGCGAAAATGGACGTAGAAGACGGCCGCATCCTGCACACCACCATAGAAAACCTCGACGGCAAAGTACTGCTCGAGAAGTAGACCGCGATGGACAGCCGAGCCCCTAAAGCCTATCCTCTTTTAGTCGAGCCACGCTGGTAACGTCCAATCATAGGTCTGCCGCCTGGCCAAACTTGTCAACTAAGGGGAGGGAATATGAGTATCTTTGCGCGAAGCATTTTTGGCTGCGGCGCAATGTGGACATGGGGCTATCTCGCCTTCCACACGCCAGCAGTCCTTGGAGCGCAAGGAACTAACGCGCAATTGAATATGTGCTATCTCGTTTCGCTGCTGGCGGTAGCGCTTACAACGACTGCCCTGCTGACAGCGTACCAGCACCTGTTGAAGCTGCTCGAGTCCCGTTTCTTCGTTGTTGCGTCGTGCGCTTTGCTCTCCATCTCTACGCTCTGCATGCCCATCGCTCTTCCCTTCCCAATCGGACGCGTCCTCATCGGCATCTTGTCGGGAGCTAGCAGCTCGATACTCCCCCTCTGCTGGGGTCTTTTTCTTGTCCGTTCTGGTGTAGGGTTCGCAAAAAGCCTGCTTCCCTGGGCTTGCGTTATCACCGCTTCATTGGTCCTAGCAGGGCACCTTATCCCACCTCAGGCGATACTCGCTGCAACGATAATCCTTCCGCTTGCCTCCGGGCTCCTTCTCCCCTCCCCTTGCCAAATCTCTTCGCAAGCCTTGCGGATTCGATCTGTCTCTCCTTTGAAAGTAGGCCTCTCGCTCAAGTGGTTCCTTCTCTCCATCCTTGCTTACGGAGTTGCCTTGGGGTGCTTTCGCGGCATGCTGTTTGAGGGCATAAGCGTCAACCCGAAAGTTGGAAGCATGGTTTTCTTTGCGGGCATGGGAACGGGCGCCTTGGCTCTCGCTCTCGCGGACAAAGTCTTGTCTTCATCTTTAAGCATGACGACGGTCTACAAATCAATCTTGCCTATAACAACCGCCGCCATGCTCTTTTTGATGCTGAGCCACGCCGCAGGAACAACAATAGCAGCGTTTCTGCTTGGATGCGGTTTCGTTTGCTTCGACCTCAGCGCTTGGATCCTCACCACTTCTGTCACCGTGCGAACCCGAATATCCCCTGTTGTCTCCTTCGGGCTCTTGCTAACCTGCTCTCATACGGGAATGCTACTTGGGGCGCTCCTGGGAACCTGGGCCCAATCGCATCCTTTCAATTCGTCCATCGCCCCTCTCGTTACCGTCGTGTTCCTCGTCGCCGCCTCAACGGCCACGCTGGGGAAGCTCAATGTTCTAGGACTTGAAAACGGCCCAACACAAGCCGCTAGCCCGTCCCAACCCTCCTCGGCAGCAAGCGCTTCTCCGCTAGACGCCCTCTCTGAACGCTTCGGACTAACCCCCCGCGAGTCCGAAATTCTCGCGCTTCTTCTAGCTGGGCGCACCAGGAACCGCATCGAGCAAGAACTCGTGCTTTCCAAAAGCACGGTAAAGACCCATGTTCGACATATCTACGAGAAGATCGGGGTGCACAGTCAGCAGGAGCTTCTTGACCTAGCCGATGAGTCCCGCCGCGAAAAAAGGTAATCAGCACCAATATCACCCCCTAGGGTCGATATGTTTTCCTGCTTTGAGAGGTACGTTTTTCTTGCTTTCAGAAGGAAGCGAACCATCACGAAGGAGGACATCATGGAACGACGCGAATTTTTGAAGGGGACGCTCGCACTTGGAGCAGGAGCCTTGGCCGCAGCAGGGTTTTCGGGCTGCGCGCCCCAAAATACCCAGACGGCAAACACCGGCTCGTCGTCGACCTCTCCCTCAGGGAGCGCCCGATGGTCTTGGGACATTGCGCCTGAGCCCATTACGGATATAGCAGAGACTATTCAGGCCGATATCGTTGTTGTCGGCGCCGGCTTCGCGGGCGTATGCGCCGCTCAGAGTGCAGCTGAAGAGGGAGCCACAGTTGTCGTTCTGGAGAAGACCGCCCAAGCCAATGGCCGCGGTTTGGACATCGGCAACTTTGGCGCCACGTGGTTCAATGACCATCCTGAGTTTACGCAATATCACGACGCCGCCGATGCGGAGCGAATCTACTACGAATTCTCCCACAGCAATGTCAATCGTCTGCTCTTCAGGTACTGGGCGCAGCATTCTGGTGTCGCCTTCGACCATCTCGCCGACTATATGCAAAAGACCTACGGGTACGATGTCTCCATGAGCGCCACGGCACCCGCCGATCGCTACAACGCCAGCGAGTACTATCGCGAACTGCCTACGTGCCTCCAGTTCGGATACGGATGGTACGACGAGGACGGAAACTGGTGGATGCAGGGCATTGTGAATAAGGTGGCGCAATGGGCGGCTGACCTGGGTGCTGATTTCCGCTACGAGACCCCGGCCGTGCAGCTCGTCACCAACGACGCAGGAGCCGTGACGGGAGTTATCGGAGAATCGAAGAGCGGGTTCGTTCAGGTCAATGCCTCCAAGGGCGTCATTCTCGCGTGTGGCGACATCGGCGGCAACGACGAGATGCTCGAGGCCTGGTGTCCCCTGGCCTTACGCACCGGAGCTAACGTCTACACTCCTGCCGGAGCCAACACGGGCGACGGCGTGAAGATGGGCCTTTGGGTAGGGGCCGACGTGCAGCATGGCCCCGCGGCGCCTATGATTCACCCTATGGGAGAGGGCGGCCCCTTCGGTCAGGGAGGAGAGGGCCTGGGATTCCTCTGCGTTAATCGAGAGGGAGAACGCTATACCGTAGAAGTAAACAACACTCCTGGCATGGCTAACGCTCGCCTCAATCAGCCCGGTGGTATTTCCTACACTATTTTCGACGCAGATTACGCCGATAAGATTTTGAAGATCTGCCCTGAAAATATCGGCATCTCAGGCGCGCCGATCATTGACGACAACACCCAGCAGACAATCGACGATGCCGTCGCAGCACAAAATGGCATGTGCTTCACCGCCGACACCATTGAGGAGCTAGCCAGCCAAATCGGCGCTGATCCTGCTACCCTGCGAAGTACGGTCGATCGCTGGAATGAGTTGGTAGGCAACGGGAACGACACAGACATGATGCTCCCCGCAGATCGCCTTTCGGATCTCTCGACGCCGCCTTATTACGCTTCTTTCAATCCCCAGGCAAACATGGTCATCATCTACGGATTGAACTGCGATTCGCATTCCCGCGTTTGCGACAAAGACGACAAGCCGATTGAGGGCCTTTACGCCATCGGTAATATGCAAGGAAACTTCTTTGCCCTCGACTATCCTCTCATCATTCCCGGCATTAGCCATGGTCGCTGCCTCACGTTCGGCTACGACCTTCCCAAGGCCATGCTGAAAGACGAGCTCATCTAAAAACTCCCTGCAGCATCTCGACCACCCTTAGCCCTCCCCCTGCGGTCCCCCGAACGCCTCATGCGTTCGGGGGACCGCATTCTCTTCCATCGCGCACCAGTTCCACCTGCCTTAGAGCATCACGCATTCACACTCGAACTTGCATCGTCGATGTGCTACACTCTCTTTACGCTATACGCTATACACTTCGAGGTGATCTTATGGGAACGGCACTCGCAAAGGCCCCGACGATCGATAGAACTGTGCAGATGAATCTGCGGATCAAGGAACGACTCAAGCGCGACGGCGATCGTGCCTGGGCAAGGATTGGGAAAACGCCGTCGGAGATGGCTCGCTCGCTCTGGCGCTACGGTGCCGAGCACGAGCACGACATGCAATCATTGCAGACGCTGAGCGCCCTCCTTGGCGACGAAGACGCCGTGGAGGAACCTAGCGACGCAACAGCCAAGCTGCATGCCCTCGAAAAAACGCGAGGCCTTGTCGACGCGTTCTACGAAACGTACCAAATAGAGCGCGACCCCTCGCGCAGCTTTGAGGATCTCGACGACCATCTTGCCTTTCTCCGCGAGCAGGAAACCTTGGACTCCTTGAGTGAAGAAGGGTTCCGATGAGCGGCCGCCCGCAGCGGCTGCTGCTCGATACCAACATCTGGGTGGATAACTACCTTGGCGCACGGGGTGCACTCACCCAGTCCCGCGAGCTGATCGACTACTGCCTAGGGACAGACGTGGATCTCTTCGTGAGCATTCCCTCAATGAAGGACATCTACTACCGCATCGGCGCTTTCCTCAAAGCGGATTTGCGCGACTCTGGTGAGGAGGTCACCGAAAGCGCGGCTCGGGCTATTGAGCAGATCGCTTGGAAAAGCGTACTCAATATGGCGGAATGCGCCACGCTTGTGCCGATGGATTTTCCCGACATCGTAGAGGCGCGGAGGTTCCACGAGGTTCATGCCGACCTCGAAGATGACCTGGTGCTGGCTGCCTGCAAGCGGGCTCAAGTCGACTACCTCGTCACTACCGATCGTAAACTCCTGAGAAAGGGCGCGGTAGCCACCCTCGATCCAACGGATATGCTCGCGCTGCTGAGGTCCTACGACTAACAAAAAGGCAGCAGATTCCCCTCGACAGCCGCCCAGGTCTCTCGCCTACACCCCCAAACCTACAGTGAGGTGGGTGGCGTAGAAGGCGAAGCGCATAACAAAGAGAGCAGTGAAAACGAGGATGCAGGCGCAGGCCACCGGGCGCGGCGCCAAGTCGGCCGCTACGGCACGGGCCGCCGCTACGAGGCCGGCTGCTCCGACTACGGCGAAGACAACGATGAACGCCCCGTAGGACGGCACGAGGTCGGCCATGGCGGCCAGTTCGTTGGAAAGGGCGCCGAGCTGGACGCTCAGCACGCCGTAGGCAACCAGGCTCAGCGCGAAGGCTGCCGTCGCCACGGCCACGAGCCCCTTCGCCGCGCTCTTGCAACCGGGCACCTCGGCACAGTTCGCCGCCTTCCAGCCCGCCAGTGCCACCATCGGTCCTCCCATGAAGGCACCCAGCGCCAACGTCGCGGGCACCAGCGGCAGACTCCAGCTGATGATGGTGTCCACCTGGTAGGCGAAGGCCACCCCGGCGACGAACACGAGGGCCGCCCCGTCGATGAGCACCAGAAGCGCCCGCTGCAGCCCCGTGCGGGGCTTCTCGGCGAAGGCGTACAGCCAGAACACACCCGCCAGAAACAGGAACACCACCGCGCAGAACACCTCGGTGGAAAGCGGGCTGCGCCCCACCCCGGTGAACACGTAGAGCGCGTTGGCCGGGTTGCCCAGATGCGTGGCCGAGGCGATGAGCCCCACCATGGCAACGCCCAGGGGCAAACACGAGAGCCGATTGAGGCGCACGCGCGCCTCGCCGGTTGCCCACTCCAGCAGCACCGGCAGGCTCATCAGCACATAGCCGACCGCGCCGGAGGGCGCCAGCGTGGTGAACAGCACGAGCGTGATTTCGCTGAAAGCGGTGGCAAATCCGTCCATGGGGCTCCTAGCGGTAGTAGCGGGGACGCACGATCTCAAGCCCGCGCGTGGCCTGAACGCCCTGCAGGGTCGCTCCCGTCAGGCGGGCGAGCCCCTGGTAGAAGGGGTGCGCGGCCGCCTCTTCCAACAGCCCGAGGTAATGGGGCGCCCAGGTGAGCACGTGGTCGCGCAGCAGCTCGTTGGTCAGTTCCGGACGCACCTCGGCCACGTAGGCCGCCAGCGCCAACATGAGGCCGATATGGTCCTCGGGCGTGCGCGCGTCGGAGGTGCGCGCTACCCCATGGGCGCGCATCCAGGCCCGCAGCGCCAGCGTCGATTCCCCGAACATGATGCTGTCGCGGTCGGTGTACACCGAGCCCCACGGCGGCGCCGGCAGGGCCTGAGGCCCCACGAACAGCCGGCGGTACTCCCGCGCGAGGGCTTCGTCACCGGTGCCGGCAGCGAGCCCCTCCTGCATACGCGCCAGAGCCGGACGCACCTCGTCGGGCGCGGCGAAAGGCCACTGGTCGGCCGCCTCGTCAACCGACAGGGCCGCCATGGCCGCAAACGAGGACGCCGCCCGGCCCGTCGCCGGGTCTTCCAAGAAAAACGGCGCCAACGCCGACGCGGCGAAGGCCAGGCCCTCCAACTCGCCCGGTGCCCACGGCACAGCCTCACTCATGACGCATCCTTCCGCTTTCCCTCGCCAGCCGCACCGGCGAGACGTCCGTCACACAATCTCGTTTCCGTTCAGCACGTGCCCCTCGGCGGCCACACGGTCGGGATGCTCGCGGGCGAAGGCCGGCAGCGTAAGCGCCAGGCTGGGCGCCGTCACGTCCGACGGCGGCAGCGGCGCCAAATCGGCCGCTTTCCCGAACTGCTCCCGCAGCTCGTCGATGGGCCCGAAGCTGAGCACCCGCAAGGGGCACGCTTCCACGCACACCGGCTCACGGCCCTCGTCCAGCCGCCCCGCGCATCCGTCGCACTTCACGGAATGGCCGGCCTCGCGATCGACCTTCGGCGCCCGGTAAGGGCACGAAAGCGCGCAGTAGCCGCAGCCGATGCACCGGGCCGCATTAACGCTGACCAGGCCGCGATCGTCCTTGTGCATGGCGCCGGTGGGGCACACACGCACGCAGACGGGGTTCGCGCAATGGTTGCAGGCGCCGGAAAGATGGTAGGCGAAGGTGTCGTGGGAAACGGTGCCGTCGTCGTGGCGCGTCCACGAGCCGCCGCCGTACTCGTACACCTGGCGAAACGCAAGGGAACTCGGCAGCCCGTGGTAGTCCTTGCAGGCCAGCATGCAGGTCTTGCAGCCGGTGCAGCGCGCGCCGTCGAAATGGAATCCGTACTGCACAAGGCCCCCTTTCCCCTGGCCGCAGCGCTCGCCCCAAGCGGCGCCCGGCAACCACGGAAGGCGGAACCAGCTGGCCCCGCCTTCCCCGAAGCGTTCGTTTCGCGGCTATCCTATCACGGACGCCCCCGCTTCTAACAGATCTCGCTCTCGTTCACGACCGTGCCCGAGGCGTCCCCGGCCGGCTTGGCCGCCGCCGGCGCCGTAATCACCAGGCAGGGCGTCGTTTCGCTGGCCGCGGGCAGAGGCGCGATCTCGGCCAGGTCGCCGTAGGTGGCGCGCAGCTCGTCGATGTCGCCGAAGTCCAGGGCGCGCAGGGGGCAGGCCTCCACGCAGATGGGCTGCTTGCCCTCGGCGACGCGGTCTGCGCACATGTCGCACTTCACGGACTTCATCTGCTCCTTGTCCACCTTCGGGGCGCCGTAGGGGCAGGCCATGGCGCAGGTGCCGCAGCCGATGCACTTCTCGGGGTCGGACCACACGCGCCCCGTCTCGTCGTCCTTCTGAATGGCGCCCTGGGGGCACTTGCCCAGGCACACGGGGAATTCGCAGTGGTTGCAGGCCACCGACACATGGTAGGTGAACGTGTCGTGGGACCAGCAGCCGGCCGCGTCGGCCGTCCAGGTGCCGCCGCCGTACTCCTGCACGTTGCGGTAGTTGATCTCGCTCGGCAGGTTGTTCTTGTCCTTGCAGGCCAGCACGCAGGTCTTGCAGCCGGTGCAGCGCGTGCCGTCGAAATGGAAACCGTACTGAGTCATGGTTTAACCCCTCCCTTAAGCTTTCGCGATCTGACCGATGAAGGTGTGCTGGCCGGTGGCCTTGGCCACGGGCGTGCAGTGGCGGCTCGTCAGCGTGTTGATGCAGCCGCCCTTGTCCACGCGGTCGCCGTTCATGTCGGCGCTGTGCCAGGAGCCCTGGGGGATGGCCGCCACGCCGGGCATGATGCGGTCGGTCACGCGGGCCTCGATGAGAATCTCGCCCTGCTCGTTGAACACGCGCACGGTGTCGCCGTTCTTAATGCCGCGCTCCTCGGCATCCAGCGGGTTCACCCACACGTTGTGGCGATGGGCGTCCTGGATGATCTGGTTGTTCGCGTAGCTGGAATGGGTGTGGGCCTTGGTGTGGTAGCCGGTGAAGTGCAGCGGGTAGGCCTCGGTCGCCGCATCGGGCCCGTTGAAGCCGGGCACGTAGGCGGGGATGGGCATGATGACGTCGCCCTCGGGAAGCTCCCAGGTGGCCGCCATCTCAGCCAGTTCCGGCGCGTACACCTGAATCTTGCCCGTGGCGGTTTCCAGCGGGTTGGCCTCGGGATCCTCGATGAAGGGGTCGGTGTCGTTTTCGACCTCGATGTCCTCCTTGTAGATACCCATGGCCAGGCCCTCTTCCCAGGTGGGAGCCTGCGGGTTCTCGGCGCGCCACTCCTCGTAGAGCGCGCGGCACCAGTCCTCGCGGGTCTTGCCGCCGTCGGTGTACTCGTCGGCCACGCCAAGGCGCTCGGCCAGGTCGGCGCACACCTCGTACACCTCGCGGCGCTCGAACTTCGCCGAGGTGGTGGGCTGGCCGAACCAGATGCCCTTCGAATCGTTGTTCTCGCCCTGGGTGGAAAGGGTCCAGGTTTCCTGAGGCGTCAGGTCCGGCAGGATGATGTCGGCGTAGTTGGCGGAATCGGTCATGACCACGTCGTAGCAGACGATGAACTCGCAGAGGCTCTCGTCGCGCAGGATGTCGGTGGTGGTGTTGATGTCGCCGTTCTGATTGGCCGGCATGTTGTTGCCGTAGTTGATCATCATCTTGATAGGCGCGGGCAGCGCGTCGCCGCCCTGGATGCCGGCGTTCAGTGCCGTGAGCTTCTGCCCGTCGCGAATGGCCTCGGGCCACAGGTAGTTCGGGAACTTGACCTCGATGGGGTTGTCGCCGGTGGGCAGGCTCGGCAGCTCGAAACCGCCGTTGCCCTCGCGCAGACCGGAGTTGGTAGAGGGCTTGCCCACCTGGCCGACGAGCTGCGGAAGCAGGGCGATGGCGCGGGCCGCCGTCTCGCCGTTGGTGCGGCGCTGCGGGCCCCAGCCCTGGACGATGAAGCAGGGCTTCGCCTCACCGATCTCGTGGGCCAGCTGGATAATGCGAGCCTCGGGGATCTTCGTGATGGCCGCGGCCCACGCAGGGGTCTTCTCCACCATGTCGTAGCCGGTGCCCATAACGTAGGCGTAGTAGGAGCTGTTCGCCGGCGCGCCCTCGGGCAGGGTCTCTTCGTCGTAGCCCACGCAGTAGGTGTGCAGGAAGTCCACATCCACCAGGTCGGCCGCGATGAGCTCATGGGCAATGCCAGCCACGAGTGCCGCGTCGGTGCCGGGCATGATGGGAATCCACTCCACGTCGTGGTTCGTGGCAATCTCGCTGCGGCGCGGGTCGATGCAGATGACGCGCACGCCCTTCTGCTCGATGGCCACCGATAGGTCGTAGCCGTGGCCGTCGCCGGCCATGCGGGTGTCGCAGGGAGCGTTGCCGAACAGCACCACCAGCTCGCCTTCCTCAAGCGTCTTGTAGGAGCGCTTGCCCCAGCCGCCGCCGTAGGTGAAGGGCTGGGCGCCGAAGGTGAGGGCGCCGTTGGAGTAGTTGCCGTAGCGGGTGACCACACCGCCGCACAGGTTGAACAGGCGGAAGAACGGGTTGTTCATCATGACGTTCTGCTCGACGCCCGAGCATTCCTGGACGAACACCGACTCGTTGCCGTAGGTCTCGGTGATGCGCTTGAACTCGGCCGCGATGGTGTCGAGGGCCTCGTCCCAGCTGATCTGCTCGTACTGGCCGTCGCCGCGCTTGGTGCCGGCCACGCGGCGCATGGGGTAGTTCAGGCGGTCGGCGCCGTTGATCCAGCGGCGGATGGAACGGCCGCGCAGGCAGGCGCGGGCCTGGAAGCCGCCGAAGCTGGCGTCGCCGGTGTTGTCGGATTCTACATAGGTGATCTCGTCGTCGGCCACGTGGCACTGCAGCACGCAGGCGCCGCCGCAGTTCACATGGCAGTGAGTCCAGACGATCTTCTCGTCGGCCGGCGCGGCTCCCTCGCCCGTGGCGGCCAGGTCCTCGCCGCCCTCGGTAGCCGGCGCGCAGCCGAACAGCGATGTCGTGCCCACGGCAGCGGCACCCAAACCGGCCAAGGCCGAACCCTTTACGAACGTGCGACGCGACAAGGCCATCTCCTCATGGTTGGTCATGGTCCCTCCGTTTCCTCTTCTCTCGCATCTTGCTCGCCGACGGCGCCTTGTGAACGGGCCGTCGATAGGCCGCATTCTAGGCACTTGGCGAGAACGCCGTGTCACATAACTCATGTGAATTTCGCATTTCCCCAGTTCATGCGAGGGTGACACCGCTTCATGCCGACGGATTTCCCCCAGAAGCCCGTCGGCGAGACGCTATACTTATTATAGAGGAGAGACCCCGCGGGCCGCCATCCCGGCGGGTGCCGACGGGTCGCATGGCGCACCTTCGAGCGTCAGCGCGGACCTACGCCGGAAGGCTGCGAAGACAGGTGCGGGGGCGAGCAAACGCGGGGAATGAATGCCAGGGGGACCAACGTGTTAGACCATCCATTGCTCAAGGCGCTGAGGCCGAATGTGGCCTCGCTGGGCTACGGGCTCTTCCTTGCCATCAACGCCGCCAGCGTGTGGGGCGGCACGTTCCCCTTCCTGCCCGTCGGCTTCCAAACGCCCACGGTGATGCTCGGGTTCTTCCTGGCCCAATCGCTTGTGTTCACCCTCAGCTTCTTCGCCAGCGCGGCCGGTACCTACCTTTTCCCCGAGCAGACGCGCCGGTTCCTTGTGAAAATCGTCGTGACCCCCTACATGCTGGGATGGTGCCTGCTCATCGCCGGCATCTACCTGCCCGGGGCGGCGCTGCCTTTGGCTACGGGCGGTGGCGCGTGCCTGGGGCTCGGGTCGGCTGGGTTCTATATGCTGTGGCAGCGCCTGTTCGCCAGCCAAGACGCCGCCCAGGGCAACCGCGACCTCATTGCCGGCACCGCCTGGGCCGCCCTGCTGTACTTCGCGCTGTACCTCATTCCCGTGGCCGTGACCGCCTACCTCATTCCCCTTGTGTTCCTGCCGCTGTTCGGGCTGGCCGTGGTGCTGAAGAGCCGCACCATCGACCTGGATCAGCCCATGTTCGAAGACGCCCCGCGCGAGCACCCGCGCACCTACCGCCACATTGTGAGCCACCTGTGGCGGCCGGCTTTGGCCATCGGCGCTTTGGGGTTCTGCGCGGGCATCATGCGCTCGCTCGCCGTGGCCGACCCCTCGGTGGGGGCTCTCGTGAACGTGCTTTCCATGGCGGCCACCCTGGTGGCGGCGGTGGCGCTTCTAGCCGCTTGGACGGTGAAGAACGTGCGCTTCAGCGTGAGCGCCGCCTATCGGCTGTTCTTCCCGCTGGTGACCACGGCGCTTCTGCTGCTGCCCCTGGCCGGAGCCGCCTATGCCCGGGGGCTGGCGGCGGTGCTGTACGCGCTGTGGAGCGTGGCCATCATGCTCATGATGATTCAGTGCGCCCAAATATCGCGAGACGGGGGCATCAACCCGGTGTTCACCTACGGCGTGTTCGGGGGCATCGTGTACGCCCTGCACGACGTGGGGTTCGCCGGGGGGCACTTCGTGGAGTCGCTGTCGGTGCTGGGCATTCCGTCGCTGGTGCTGGTGGCGCTCGTGGCGCTGTGGCTGCTGGGGCTCATGTACTTCGTGGGCCAGGGCGGCTTCCGATCGGCCGTGGGTGCCAGCACCGCCGACGAAATCGAGCTCATGGCCCTCACCCGGCCGGCGGCACCCGAGAAGCCCCTGGCCGGCGCGGCGCCTTCGCAGGCGCTTCCCGCTGTGGAAGCCTCGCAGCCCTTGGCGGTAGGGAGGCCGCAACCTTCGCCGAAAGAGCCGGCACGGCCCCAAACGAAACCTTCCGGGGCCCACGCTGACGCACCTTTTACGGAGCCCCTTCCCGCGCCTGCCCCCTTCGCCGTCCCGCTCGACGGAGGCGACTACCGCGACCGGTTCTCGAAGCAGATGGCCATGGTGCGCGAGGCCTACGGCCTGTCGGCCCGCGAGACCGAGGTGGCCGAGCTCATCGCCCGCGGCAACTCCGTAGCCCGCATCGCCGAGATGCTTGTGGTGAGTGAGAACACCATCCGCACCCATTCCAAGCGCATTTACGCCAAACTGGACATCCACAAGCGCCAAGAACTCATAGAACTCGTAGAAAGCTACGCCCCCTAAGCAGAATCGTCGCTTTACGGCCACGCGCTACCGCCTCGCATGATGCGCACCGGCTGGGAAAGCAAAAGCGGCCCGCACGGGGCGGGCCGCCGAGGGGCGACGCAGGGAGGGAAGCGCCGCCCCAGGGGGATAGCTCGAAAAGCTGATGCCTACTTGCCCCCGAGCACCTTGCCGATGGTGTAGCCCATCAGGCAGTTGCGGGTGTGGGACAGGCAGTTCAGGTTGTGCGGGTAGGTGTTGTAGAACATGCCGCCCGACACAATGCCGGCCGCGTACAGTCCCTCGATGGGCTGGCGGTCGAGCTTCAGCACCTGACAGTCGGTGTTAACCAGCAGGCCGCCCGCGGTGCACAGGCCGTCGGCATACTCCTTGGTGGCGTAGAACGGCGGCGTATCGATGGTCATCATCATATTGCCAGGCATATCGAAATCGGTATCCTTGCCGGCAGCACACATCTCGTTCCAGTGGTTGATGGTCTCCACAAACGTGTCGGCATCGACGCCCATGAGCTCGGCGAGCTCCTCCAGGGTGTCGGCCTTGAAGGCGTTCTCGCTCTGAGCGGCGGCGATCCATATTTCCTTGGGGCCGTAGCACGACGAGCTCGGCGTCCAAATCTTGTCGATCTTGGTGTCCAGCGCGCTGTCAACGATGTAGAAGTCGTAGGTGCCGGGCTGGTACTGGATGGCCATGGCCAGCTGCCCGTAAGGGTCGTACTCCGGCGTGAAACGCTTGCCCAGGTTGTTCACGCGCACAAAGGGCATGAGCTGCTCGGGGTCGAGCATGATGGGCTGCGGGAACTCGTCCTCGGCCGCACCCACGGCGACGCCCATCTGCAGGCCGTCACCCGTGTTGCCGAACGCGCCCGTAAGCCACGCACCCGGCACACCGCGCGGACGACAGCGCTCCTTCAGCATCTGCTGGTTGAACTCGTAGCCGCCCGTGGCCAGCACGACGCCCTTGGCGCAGTTGTACTGCTCGTAGCCGTCGGCGCTCTTCACGACGACGCCGGTCACCTTGCCGGCGTCGTCGGTCACCAGCTGGCAGGCCGGGGTCTCGTAGCGGATTTCCACGCCGGCATCGGTGAGAAAGCCCGCCAGAATGTCGGCCAGCTCGCCCGGGGGATAGGGCAGGTTCAGCGACGTGTTCCACGAGCGGCTGAGCGCCGTGGGGTCGTACTGCTCGCGGAAGTCCGGGAAGTCGCCGGCGGCGAAGGTGAGCGGGTAATCGTTGAAGTCCTGGTTATCGAAGTGGCTGATGTACCAGTTCACAGCCTCGCCGTTGTTCTCGAGGTAGTGCTGGTACAGCTCCATGTCGGCCTGGAACGAGCAGCCGATCATGGCGTCAGACATCCACTCGGTGGTGTCGTATTCCATGCCCCAGAACTTGTGGAGCTCGGAATCGGTGCCGCCAATGGTGGCGGAGTTGTAGTTGCCGCGGTTCTGCTTCTCCACGGCCACGGTCTTGAGCCCCTGCTCGGCGCAGGCCAGCGCGGCCGCGTCTCCCGCCGGTCCCAGGCCGCACACCACGACGTCCACGTCATGGGTAGCGACGATCTCCTCAGCCGGAATCGGGTCGGCCACAAAGGCGATAACACCCTCGCCGGCCGAGCCCACTTCCACCTCTTCAACCACGGGCCACACGGCCTTGGCGGGATCGGTGGTCTGCATGGCGCCGTTCGCGGCGGCATCGTCGGCGGCCACCGTGGCGGCGTTCACCTCCGACTGCGTTGCCGGGGCGCAGCCGGCCATGCCCGCGGCCACCGCCGCACCAGCAGCCACAGCGGCGCCGGCCAGAAAGTTGCGACGGCTCACGCCGCGAACCGTCTGCACTTCAGTTGCCTGTTCTTTGGTCATTGAATACTCCCTCCAAATCGGGCGGCTTCTTGCCGGGGCGCCTTGTCGTACCCCGCAGCCGCAATGAGGCGCATTGTGGCATCCGCCCGCGTCCTGCTGCATCTACCGAAACGGTAGATATTCGCATCTTCCCTGTTCATAGCCTTACGGTACCGAAAAAACGTCAGGGGGAACAGGCCGCGTGTACGCTACCATGATCGCAGGGAGGATTGGCTTATGGACAAGCAACGCACCGGCCTTGGCGGCCGTACAACATCGCGCTCGTGGGCACCGGTCGTCATCGGCTCGGCGGCCCTGTGGGCCTGGGGCTTTCTTGCTTTTCTCAGCCCCGCGCTCATACCCGCGAGCCTCGGCTCGGAAAGCTCGGGGCTGGAAATCGGCTTCTTCGTGTCGCAAGGCACCGTCGTGGCGCTGGTGGCGGTGCTTCTGCTCCTGTCGCGCAAGCGCCCTCTTTTGGTGGGCCGAGGCGCCCTGCTCCTTTGCGCCCTTGCCCTTACGGGAGCCACGCTGCTGATTCCCGGGGCCCTCGTTGCGCACAACCTCGGCGCCGTCGTTGGTTGCAGCATCGTCTGCGGAGCGGCCGCGACCTTTCTCAGCGCCGCTTGGGGTGCCCGCTATTCGCTGGAGCCGCGCGACGTATCCGGCATCGTTCTGCTTTCCTTCTTCGTGGCCTACGGCATCTACCTCGGCACTGTTTACCTCGTGCCGCCACCTTTCGCAAGGGCGATCGTTGTCGTGCTTCCCGTGGCATCTTGGATTCTCTGGCTCACCGATGCCTCGGCGCGCCACGGGGTGTCCACCGAGGTGTTCCCGCTTCCCGCCTCCAAGGGCGCCGATGCCATGCCCGGCGAGATGACAGCGGGCGTCTGGGAGTCGCGCGTTTTGCCTTGGCGCACCATCGGTGTCATCGTCGTCGCGTCCTTTATCGGCAACACGGTCTCGTCGCTTATCATGGGGGCGTCTTACGAGGGGGCCGACAGCCTCTTCCCCGGCGGACTGGTAGTGTGCAGCTGCATTGTGCTGATGGCGCTTATTCCCCTTACGGCCGATCACGAGGCCTTCACCGTCGCGCAGCTGTACCGCGTGACCATCACGTTCACCGCGGTCGGGCTCGTGCTCATCATGGTGCTCGGCCAGAGCGGCCTTGCCATGGGCGGTGCGCTGGTACAGGGATGCGCCATGTTTCTGCAGGCCCTTATTTATGTCGTGGTGACGCGCAGCACCCGTGCCGAGGGGCTATCGCCTCTGCTTTCGTTCGGCGTGGGACAGGCTGTCATTGCGGGCATTCTCCTTGCGGGCAATCTTTTGGGGAAGCAGCTGTTCCTGGTAGGCGGATCGAGCGCCTTTGTGCTGAACGCCGTGTGCGGCATCGGCCTGCTGGCACTTTTCTTCATGGTGGTGGCCCAGGTTTCGCGGCATGAGACGGCACGTTCTGAGGCGGCGGCGGGTGAGAAGGCCCAGGAGCACGCCCGACCAGTTCTCGCCAGTATGCCTAACCCCTGCCGCGACAAGACGGCGGAACTTGCGCAGTCGAGCCTTCAGGGCAAAGGCGTCCCGCCTGTCGTAGGCGCACAAGCCACCAGCGAGCCCACAACCGACTCGCACCTCGAGGACTTTTCGCACGCGTACGGGCTCACTGCGCGCGAGGCGGAAATCCTCGGCTACCTCGTGCGCGGGCGCAGCCTTCCCTACGTCGCCAACGAGTTGTTCGTCACCACGGGCACCATCAAGACCCATGTGCGCCACATCTACGCCAAGGCCGGCGTAGGCAGTCGCCAAGAACTCCTCGATGCCGTCGAGCACTTCGAGGTCAACTGACTTACGGGCTCGCCACGCCGACAGCCTTTGGCCACCACGAAAGCGGGGATTCCCGAGCTCTGAAACCGCCTCGCCGCCGTTAAGCAGGAGCACCAATTGCCGTGGCCCTAAATTGTCGGTTCTGCTTAATGTGCGCGGGGGAACCTCCGCCCGTTGGCCGCGAATTGACGGTTCTGCTTATTCCGGCCACCCCGCTGTTACGCAGAACCGTGATTCTCGGGCCACAACAGCCCCCGAAGATGCCCCAGGCGCCGCGTATATTAAGCAGAACCGACAATTTCTGACCATTTCGCCGTTCCCCCGCTGCGCCCCTTAAGCAGAACCGTCATTTTGCGGACAGGCCGTCACTGCTACGCGCTCTAGCAGAAGGAAAAAGCGGCCCGCACGGGGCGGGCCGACAGGGAGCACTAGAAGAGGCAGATAGGGCAGAGGGGGAACGGCGCCAGGGGGAGACGGGCACCTACCTTTTCCCAAAGCAGACGCGCCGGCTCCTCGCGAGGGAAGCTACGCCCCTTAGGCCTCCTCGGTGCAGGGGGCTTCGTCGAGGTCGGGGATGATGGGCGTGGGGCCGCTTTCGTTGCGATCGAGCTTCGCCTCGCCGCCGGAGCGTGCCTTCCGGAATGCCTCGGCGAAGCTTTGGGGCTTCTCGTTGAGCACGCGCAGGCTGATGGCCTGGGTGGGGCACGCATCGACGCAGTCGCCGCAGCGGGCGCAGTCGTGGAGCGGCAGCTCGCCCAGGTCGGGGTGGCGCAGGTTCACGTCGAAGGTGCACACCGTGGCGCAGCGGCTGCAGGCGACGCCCTTGGCGGTTTCCAGGCACTTCTCATTGTCGATAGCCGGCATGCCCGTGCGGCTGAACCGCGAGAAAAGGCTCATGAAGGCGGAAATGGGACAGAAGCGTCCGCACCATTTGCGCAGAAACACCAGCTCGATGACGAGCATGGCCGGAACGAACACGAGCCCCCAGTTCAAGTCGCCCGCGCCGAACAGGCTGATAACCAGCGCGATGGCCGCGAAGGACAGGCCCACGGGGCAGATGAGGCAGAACACCGGGAAGCCGAAAACCGCCGTCGTAACCAGCGCGCCGCCCAGCACCGCGTGGCGCGAGTCGAAGGAGGCGTTGCGCTTGCCGCCGCACGCGCCGCAGGACGCGCAGCTGTGGCCCTGCGCCCCCGAGGGCGCCTCGGACGCCGCCTTCGCCGCCGCAATCTCGCCAGCGGCAAGGGCCTGGTTCTCGTCCGACCGGGCGGCCTCCCGCGCCTCGCGCTTAGCAACTGGCGAGAAGAACTCCTTCACCCGGCGCCACAGCGTCACCGGGCACAGCCAGCCGCAGAACGCCCGGCCTATGAGCAGTACGGCGGCCACCACCAGCACAAGGCTGATCACGGCGCGGGGAATAAGCGTCTTGGCCGCCACCATGGACAGAAGGGCACCCACGGGACACAAAAGGGCAATGTCGCCCGGGCCGAACCCGCATCCGGTACCCACGAGCACCCCAGCCGCCAGGCAGACACCCACCGCGGCCAGGGCCACCGCGGCAACGGCCGTTCTCCCTTGCTTGAACTTCACGGCAACCACCTAGCCTTCCAACGGCTTCACGACAATGGCCCGATGGGCCGCATCGAGCGTCGAGCCCACCTGCGTGGAAACGCACACCGCCTCGCAGGCGCCGCAGCCGTTGCACTTCGTTGGATCGACCACCGGCAACCGCGTGTCATCGGGACCGGCCTCATCGGCGTTCTGGTAGTAGATGGCGGCGTTCTCCTCGCCCCGCACCTGCTGGCAGACGTCGTGGCAGAAGGCGCAGAAGCTGCTGCGGTAGGCGATGCACAGGTTCTGGTCGAGCTCGGCCACGCCGATAACCTCGCGGGCCGCGTCGTAATCTACGGGCAGCTGAAGGGCCCCCGAGGGGCAGGCGGCCACGCACTGGGGCACCCCTCCGTTGCGCTCGGCGCAGAAATCGCAGTAGCGGAAGTCATCGAGCTGCCCGGGATAGCAGTCGGAGAACTCCATCTGGGGCGTGCGCATGTTCAGCAGGCCCGCATCGAGGGGGGCTGCCACAATAACCTTCTCGGGACATGCCTCGATGCATCGGTAGCAGTGCACGCAACGGGACACCAGGTTCTCCTCGTCCTGGCCTCCGGGCGGACGCACCAGCGGCGCGCTGCCGGCATAGCGAAGGGCTCCCAGCCCCACCATGGCAGCGGTGGCGCCCACGCCGATGCACAGCGTGCGACGCGTCATGGAATTACTCATGGCCACACTTCTCCCCTCTCGCACTATCAGCGGTTCTGATAACGGCAATGTTGCATTCCCGCACTACCTTGGGGAGATGGATTGGGAATGCAACGTTGCCGCTTCAGCGGGCCCGACCGTCCGCTCGAACGGTCGGGCCCCTGGCAAAAACCCTAGGACAGGGCGCTCGTCTCGACCCAGATGCAGGGACGGACGCCGACGTTGCCGCCGAGCGCGCTCGCCTCGGCACCGTGATCCTCGAAGCCGTCGTGCAGCTCGCCGTTCACGCGGTAGCCGGCGCCGTGCACGTAGCCGTCGTCGGTCACCACCGATTCGTAACCGCCGTAGTAGCCGTTGGAGCGCAGCCACCACACGGCCGCCCCCTCGGGCTGGTCCGCAGCCGAGGACGTACCGGTGTACACGCCCTGGGACAGGGCGTACTCAGTCGGATGGGCCAAGCGGGCCGCATCGTTGCTGAAGTACTGCTTGGCCTCGGCAACGCTCAGCAGGAACACCGCGTCATCGGTGGTACCGGCATCGTGGATCGAGGCATCGGCGCCGTTGGCGGCGGTATGGGGCACGTTGCTCTTCGGGTTCTCGTTGGTGACCGTGGCAATGGCCCCCTGCTCGTCGGCCGTGAACGCGGTTTTCAGGAACTCGTCGTTCAGCCAGGCGCGCATAGAGCTGTCGGCCCAGTTCACATCGGTCGTGGGGCGCGGCGAGGTCGTCGACCAGCCGTAACCCACATCCAGGTCGCTGTAGGGCACCGCATCGAGCACGTACTCGCTGATGAGCAGCGTCTTGCCATCCTGCTCGGCCAGCTTCAGCCAGCTGATGGCCTCGGGCGTCGCACCCGACTGCGGGTAAGAGCCGAAACTCACCTTCTCGAAGGTCTGCTCGTCGGCGCTGTTGGCGCCGGTGTAGGCGAGCAGGGTGTTATCGCCCTTAGCGGGGTCGCTGACGGGTGCCGTCTGCGTCGCGCAGCCCGCCAGAGAGACCACCAGGGCGCCGGCTGCCAGGGCAACGCCGGCTTTCTTTACTGTTCCGCGCATGGGAACCTCCATTCTCAGATGTATCCCTGAAGGAAGGAGGGGTGCCGGCCGCGGGGCGCATCGCCCGAAGCGGCCGGCCGCCTCCGCTTAGTACAGCATGAACAGGGTCTCGCCCATGGTGTACATCATGACGCGCAGGGCCACCGCGCAAACCAGGCCGGCGATGGCAACCACCGCGCCCCACACCTTCCAATCGCCCTGCTTCTTGCCGACGAAGGCGCCCACGAAGGTCACCACGATGGCGATGACCGCCACCACGAGCGCCGTCGTGGAGTCGCCCGTGAACAGCGACACGTTGTCAGCGGACGCGATGGCGTGGTTGGGATGGGTCGGGTCGAAGTAGTAGGCGAAGGACTGGAACGACGCGCTGGAGGCCTCCATGGCGAACATATAGGCCGCCGACAGCACGGCATTCACCGCGGTGCCGATGATGGTCATAAGGCCGATGCCCTTGATGTCCACCCCGCGCAGCGAGGCGATGAAGGCCACCGTGGCCGGGCCCATGACGCAGGCCGCGCCCAGAAGCGACAGCATCTGCAGCACCGTATCCCAGGCGGGCAGCGATGCCATCATGTAGCTGTGGCCCATGGCGAAGATGAGCACGAGCACAAGCACGATGCCCACCACGGCCAGCCACTGCGGCACCGTCTTATCGCCGCTGCGGCGCAGCATGAGGAAGAACAGCACCATGGCCACGGCCAGAAGCACGATAGCGATAAGCTCCTGGGTAATGCCCGAGGTGATGTGGCCAAAGCCGTTGAACAGGTTGAAGGGGTGCGTCAGGTGGAACACGACGGCAATGCCGCCCACGGCCAGAAGCACCACCGAGGTGATCAGCGCCGGAAGTTGCACCTCGCCGCCCTGCTTCTTCAGCGCCAGCACGCACTGGGTGCCGAAGATGCCCGCGGCCCAAGCCAGAAAGCTCGTGAAGATAACCAGAGGAATCTGGATTTCCATGCTTACTCAACCCCCTGCCACTTGATGTCGCGCATGATGTAGAACATGCTGGGCCCGTTGCCCACGTCGGTCAGCTGGTACACCTGGTCTTCGGTGAAGTCGTTCAGGAAGTCGCCGAGCACCTCGCCGCGCGGCCCCTGAAACGTCTCGATGCCCTGCTCGGCGTCGCCGTACCAGCGGGCCATGCCGCAGCACTGGCTCACGCACTGGGGCAGCTCGCCTTGGGCGGTGCGCTGGGCGCACAGGGTGCACTTCTCGACCACGCCCTCTTCCTCGTTCAGGTAGCGCACGCCGTAGGGGCAGCTCATCACGCAGAACTGGCAGCCGATGCATTTCGACTTGTCAATTTGGATGGTGCCGTCGGGCAGCTTGTGGGACGCCTCGGTCGGGCATACCGACACGCATTCCGGGTTCTCGCAGTGCTGGCACTGGACGTTCAGGAAGTAGGTCTCGATATCGGGGAAGTGGCCGCTGCCGCCCTCCTTGGGGGTGGGGCCCACGCGCAACGTCTTGTTCCAGAAGTTGCCGATGGGCACACCGTTGACCACCTTGCAGGCCACGCTGCAGGCGAGGCAGCCGACGCAACGATCCAGATCGGTGCAAATAGCTAGCTGTGTCATGATTCCCACTCCTTTCTATTCGTCGAACTTGTCGGGGTGAATGCCCTCGGCGCCGATGGCCCATAGCTTCAGGCGCGGGTCGGACGAGTCATGGATGATCTCGGTGCCGTCGTTTCCGCAGGGCACGGGGTTGCCGAACGGGCTGTTCTCGGGGGTCGCCTTGTACACCTTCACCGGATAGCCGCGCACCGTGGACGAGCCGTTGTACTTGTCCTGGGCCGTGCGGTCGGTGATGCAGTTGATGCAGGAGAGCTTGAAGCCCTTGTCGGCCTGGGCCAGTTCCGGATACCACCACTGATGCTCGCAGTTGATGGTGCCCGGCGCGATGCCGTAGTACAGGTCGACGGTCTGGCGCACCTTGCCCCAGGGGCTCTCGATCCAGGCCCAGTCGCCCTGCTCGAGGCCGAGCTCGGCGGCCGTCTCCGGGTTGATCTCCATGCGGGGCACCGGCCACAGCTCGCGACACCAGGGCAGCTGGCGATGCTCGGAGTGGAAGTACACCGGGATACGGCGGCCCGTGATGCACAGGATCGGGTACTCCTCGTAGGTGGCGGCGTCGCGCACGCGGGAGTGGATGCCCTCAACGTAGTAGGGCAGAGCCTCGGTCTGGAAGCCGGGCGTCACCTCGGGGCCGTCGGTGCCGTTGGGGAAGTGCGACTCGATGGTGGTGGCCCACAGCTCGTGCTTCATGGTGGGGGTGGGGAAGCCCGGAATGTTGATGTCGAGCTTGACCGGCTGCTGATGCGGCGCCTTGCGGTAGGCTTGGCCGATCTCAAAGCGGCGGTAGGAACCCCAGTCGTCCGGGAACACTTCCTTCATGTTCCAGGTGCCGTGCTCCTGATAGGCCGCCGCGAACTCCTCCCAGGAATCGTAGGGAGCGCAGCCGCCGCCGTGCTCGGCGTCGAGGCACTCGTACTCGAGCGCGAGGATGTCCACCGGCTTGCCGGTCTCGGCCGACAGCTTCTCCCAATAGGGGTCCTCCGGGTCGGTGGAGAAGGGAACGCCGAAGTAGGGGCCCATCTCCAGGAAGTACAGCGGGTCGGACTTGCACTCTCCCGGAGGGTCGACGGCCTTCACGCACAGGCTGAAGGAGCCGCCGGAGCCCTGAGCGATACGCTGGGCGTTCATCTCGATCCAGTGGCACACCGGCAAAAGGACGTCGGCCGCGCCGGAGGTCGGGGAATGCCACAGGTTGGCCTCGAAGAGGAAGTCGAGGTTCAGCAGGGCCTCCCAGTTGTAAGATGCATTCGCCATGTTCATGTGGTCGCCGGAGCCGATCATGCCGGCATGGATGGCATAAGGGGCGTTCTCATCGCGGTGCGCGTACTCCATAACCGAGTTGCAGTCGGCCCACACGGCGTACCAGTACAGCATGGGGAACTTCTCGTAGCCGGCGATGCGGTTGTACAGGCCGAAGAACGGGGCGCGCACGAAGGAGGCGGGGTTGGAGCCACCGTCGGCACCGGGGTACATGGACGTGGGGCCCGACTGGGTGGTCCAACCGTTGGTGGCGCCGCGCTGGCCGCCGGGGGTGTCGATGGCGCCCACCATGGCGCAGGCGGCCATGATGGTGCGGCAGTTCTGGGTGGAATGGCCGTGATGCTCGATGGCCAGACCGTAGTTGATGCCGCCGTTGGGAATGCGCGGGTCGTCGCGGGTGGCCCATTCCAGGCAGGCGGCCTCGATGAGGTCGGCGTCCACCTCGGTGATCTCGGATACCTTCTCGGGGGTGAAGCCCTCCAGGTACTCGGCCCAGATGTCCCACACCGGGCGCCCCTTATGGGTGGTGCCGTCCTTCAGCTTCACCTCGAACTCGCCGTACATAGCCGGGTCGATGAGCGGGTCGAACTCGGACAGGTCGTACACCTTGCCGGGCTTCTTCGACTCGTCGTCGCGCAGGCGCGAGAGATCCTGATCGAAGTAGGACGTGGACTTCTGCCAGGTCTCGCCCTCCCAGTGGGCCTCGCCCACCTCGGGATGCGCCTGCCAGTAGGTCCAGCGGTTGTTCAGCTGGTCGAACACCAGGTAGCGCTGCGGGTCGCCGTCGCCTTCGATCTCCCAATCCACCATGGCGGGGTCGATGTCGGCCTCGGTGAGCAGGCGCGTCTGGTAGGTGTAGGGATAGCCGCCGTTCTGCACGTGTTCCTCGTAACCCGTGGGGTCCATATCCGGCACCACGATGAAGGGAGAATTCGACCAGCGCTTCAGGAACTGCCAGTCGCACAGGTCGTTCTTCAGAATGAGATGGCACCAGCCGAGCGCGAGCGCATTGTCGGTGCCGGGGCGCAGAGGCAGCCAGTACTTGGCCGTACGGCCCAGGTTGGTCTGACGCGGGTCAACCGAGATGAACGCGTCGGCGCAGCGGGCCACATCCACCACGGTACGGGCCGCGTCGTCGTAGTTCGACTGCGACTGCTCGGTAGCCCACTGCACGAACTTCGTGGAGTGGTTGATGAGCTCGGACCACGACCAGGCCTGCACGTTGTCGATACGGCTGGCGAAGTGGCGCGGGCCCTTGCACACCTGATAAGCCGCCACGATGTTCGGCGTGCCGAACAGCAGAAGCGCCATGCCGGCGTCGGACTGCATGCACCACTGACGGCCCGTGCCGCACCAGGTGAAGGTGGACTCGTTGCCGTATTTCTCGGTGATTTCCAGAATATTGTCGGCGATGGTCTGGTAGGCCTCGTCCCACGAGATGCGCACCCAACCGGGATCGTCGTCGCCCTTGGGGTTCGTGCGCTTCATGGGGTACTTGATGCGGTCGGGGTGGTACGCCGCCTGAATGGACGCCTGGCCCTTGGCGCAGTGGTTGCCCATGGTCAGATAGCAATCGGCGTCGCCCTCGGTGCGAATGACCTTGCCGTCCTGAACGTACACCCACACGCCGCACTCCACCTTGCCGCAGCCGCGGCAGCAGGAGCGGATGCGCGTGACCGTGGATTCCGCGGTGGCGGCACCCTCGTTCTCGGCAAGGGCGACGACCGGGCTGGCTGCACCCACTGCAGCAGCGGCGGCGGCCGAGGCCATGGCGGTCTTCACGAACGACCGACGCGTCATGTTCAGCTTGCCCATTTCATCCTCCTTCTTCTCTTCAACGCTCTCTTTCGTTTCCGAGATCCCCTGTTTGTTGCGGGGCCTTCCTCGGGAACGCTCCGTGTACCAGATTACGGTGCGGCGGCGGCATAAGGAATTTCCAAAGATGCCCGTTTGACAGGGCGGCAATAACGGTTTGGCATGGGTTATTCCACAGCGGCATAAGAAGAGAGCGATTCCCTCTTGCCTGGTCACCGCCAAAAAGACGCAGCCCGGCGGGAGGGGGTGCCGGGCTGCGTCACAAGAGGGAAGAGGCGAAGGGTTAGGCGCGTTGGGAATGAAGAAGGCTCACGGTGCCGTCGGTGCGCTCGATGGCCCACTCGTCGTAATTCAGGGCGAAGGGCGCCGGGGGCACGGGGGCCTCAAGGCTTGCGGCCGCGTCATCGTCGGCGCAGGCCTCCTCGGCCTCTGCGGCGGCCAGGGCCTCGTCGTAGGCAGCTTTAGCCTCCTCGTAGGCTGCCAGCTCATCGGCGTAGGCGCGCCTTTGGGCCTCCAGGCTCTCGCGTGACGGGGCGCGCACCAGGGCCACCTCGTCGCCGAGCTCGCCGGATGCCGCCAGGTCGCGCAGGCGGTCGCACAGCTGGGGCGCGCAGGAGGGCAGGCGGTTCTCGTCGTCCACCTTCACGCGCAGAATGCCGTGGGGCCCGAAGTCGTAATCGGCCCACTCGTAGGTCACGTTTCCGCTGCCCGCTGGATGGGCCACGGTGTTGAAGTTGTGCATGGCCGTGGACATGTTGCGCGTAATGTTGGTGAGCCACGGCATGAACGAGGCGCGCCACAGTTCCTCGGCTCCCACTTCCTCGCGGTTCCAGTAGGGCTTCATCAGGCGGATGGACAGGCGCATCACGTTGCCCTCGGCCTGCTCGGGCTCAGGGGCTTCCGAGACGATGGACTGGGCCTGGTACATGAAGCTGCGCTTGATTTCGGCCGCAGCGGCCTCGGAGTACTGCGACGGCACAAGTTTCACCTGCAGTACGAGCGATGGTTTCGGCAGCATGGCATCCCCCTTCTTGGAAGGCCCCGGGCGGGGCGTCGCGTGGCCCCAGTATAGGCGAGGGCTTTGGCGCGCTGTCAAGAGCCGCGACACTCGCATGAAGAATCGGAATAACAGCATGTCGCCCGCGCATCACGGGTGCCAAATCATCATGACGTTATGGCTCTGAACAGGCTTGACGCGCCGTCATGGCCACTCCTATGCTTTAGATGCCGAACGCGCCGCACCGCACGCTCGCGCCGCCCGAGGGGTACGAGGACGGCACTGGGCAGGGCGCCGTCGGCCACCGCAAAAGCCCCGACGCCCGTCGGGGAGACGACGAGGACGGGAGTGAGACCATGAGTCACGCAGATGGAAACGACCGCTACGCGTTCGGCGAGGAGGAGGCGCCCAGCTTCGACCCACTCGCGTCGTTCTCCTTCGACGACGAAGAAGAAGAGGTGGCCGGGGTGCTGGCTGAAGGCCCCTACAGCCCGCCCAACCCCGACGCAGTTCCCGAATTCCAGCGCAACCTCGTCTCCTTCGAGAACGGCGAGACCGCCGGCGAGCGCATTGAGGCGCTGTTCGACCAAATGCCCACGATGCAGCGTCTGCTGTTCGCCATTCTGGACGCCTGCGACACACCCGTCGCCACCGCCGATCTTGAGGCGCGCATTCAAGAGCTGAAGCGCCACCATCACTCCGTGTACGAGCCGCTGACCCTCTGCAGCCTGCTGGAGCGCGCCGGCGCCATCGTTCAAACCGACGCCGAGGGCACGCTTCTGGCCGCAACGGAGCAAGAGCCTTTGCGCGTCGATGTGGAGGGCGTCGAGTTCTGGCGCCCCGCCCCGGCGCCGGAGGTGTACTGGTCGCTGACCGACGAGGGGCGCGCCCAGCGCGATTCCTACCGGCCCTTGGAGCTTATCGGCGCCTGCTATGCCGCCGAGCCCCAGTATGCCGACATCTTCACCACCTGCCTCGAGCTGTGCGGGCGAGAGGGGGGAGAGAGCCTGAAGGCGCTGGGCGACGTGATCGACGACGAGCCGGTGCTGCAGAGCCCCAAGCGCTACGCCATGTACTTCATCGACAAGCTCGAGCATGCCGGTGCCGTGGAGTGGCGCGGAAGTTGGACCATAACCGATGCCGGTCGGGAGTACCTGGCCAGCCTCAGCGATCGATAGGGGGATCCGATGAGCGAACTGACGACGATGGAGCCGCAGGCGGAGGAAACCGACGAGATGACACCCGAGGAGCTGGCGCTGATCTGCGACGATCGCGCGGCCACCTACGAGCTGTTGGCCCGCCTGTTCCGCGAAGAGGTGGATCAGGAGCTGTTCGACCGGCTCATGGTGACGGACTACCCCGTCACCTCGGGCAACGCCTTGATGGACGAGGGCTACTACCAGATAGCCAAGCACCTCTCCAACGCCTGGGTCGACCCTCTGATGAAGCTCTCCATCGACTACACGAAGGCCTTCCTTGGCTCCGGCATCGATTCCTATTCGGCGGCCTACCCCTTCGAGAGCGTTTACACCTCCGAGAAGCGCCTGCTCATGCAAGGGGCGCGCGACGAAGTGCTCGCCATCTACCGGTCCTGCGGGCTCGATAAGGCCGAGTCGTGGACCGTGGGCGAAGACCATTTGGCCGTCGAGCTCGAGTTCATGCGCGTGCTGGCCCAGCGCACCGCCGCGTCGCTGCGTGCCGGCAACGAGGAGCAGGCGTTCTCGCAGCTTGCCACCCAGCGCAACTTCCTGGAGGATCACCTGGCGAATTGGGTGCCCGTGTTCACCGCCGAGGCCCGCCGTTTCGCCGACACCCTGTTCTACCAGGGCCTGGTCAACCTCACCGAGGGCTTCTTGGAGGAAGACGGGGCGCTTTTGTCCGCGCTGCTTTCCTCCGAAGAGGAGTGAGAGAGCCATGGAAAGCACACCCTGGGCGACCGAGGCGCGCGTTTCCCTCATCGAGGGGCGCGCCGGAACCGGCAAGACCGAGGCGCTGGTGGCGCGGGCCGCTGAGCTCGTAGAGCAGGGCTGCGACGCGGGTTCTATCGCCCTGTTCGGAGCCACCTATGACGCCTGCCGGCAGCTGACGGATCGGCTGCGTCGGCGCCTGGGTGACGTGGCCCCACTTCCTCATGTGGGCACCCTGCGCGACGCGGAGCTCGCGCTTCTCGGGCTGCCTGCTGTGCAGGCCGCTACGGGACGCCGCGGGACGGTGCTTCTGGAATTCGAGGAGGCCCTGCTGCTTGAGGATTTGAAGACGACGCGGGTTGCCCCCAAGCGCCTGGGCGCCATGCTGCGCTTCTTCTACAAGAGCTGGGCCGATTTGGAGCCCATGGAAGGCGATTGGTTCTACAACGAGGAAGAGGAGCGCGTGTATGCCTGCCTCGAGCAGAACCTGGCTTACCGCCGGGCCTACCTTGAGGCGGAGGTTGCCCGGCGCGCCTGGGAGGTGCTGACGCAGGGCGTCCGGTCCGCAGGCACCCCTGCGCTCGCCCATGTGCTCGTCGACGATTTCACGCTGCTCTCCCGCGCTTCCCAGTCCGTCGCCTGCGCCCTGGCGCGCGAGACCCTGACCGTGGCGGGCGATCCGCTGGCCGGGGCCCCCGCAGCCGAGGAGTTCCCCTATCCTCAGGGGCTCGCCAAGCTGGCCCGTGCCCACAGCGGGAGCCCCCGCGTTGTTCTGGAAACCTTCCAAGGAAGCGAGGCCGTAGCCGGTGCCCTCAATCAGCTGGCCTCCGATGAGACCCTTGGGGCCGCCTCACCACTGACCTGCGAGAGCGGCGAGGCCGGCAGCCTGGAGGTGCCGTGCTTTTCGGGGCCCGAAGAGGAATTCGAGGGCATTGCGCGCCGTGCCGAGGCGCTTATGGGTGCCGGCGCGGCCCCTGAAAGCGTTGCCGTGGCTGGCACGAAACCCGTGTGGGCCCGCAACCTCCAGGCCGCCCTGGCCGGCCTCGGGCTTTCGGTTTCTCCCTACGTGCGGCTGGCGCTTCGCGGCGATTTCCGCTCCTACGCCACCTGCGCCGAGGCCCGGGCGGTAACGCTTTTGAAGCTCGTTGCCGACCCAGAAGACCCCGTGGCGGTACGCAGCTGGTGCGGCTTCGGCGATCACCTTGCCAACAGCGGGCTGTTCGCGGCGCTCAGCGCCCAAGGGGGGCGCCTCAGCCTTGACTCCGATATCGCGCCCCTGGATGAAAGCGCCTCTCCCCTCCTGCGCCAAGAGGCAGAGCGGGCCCGGGCGGCCCTGGCCGAGGCACGCGAGTTGACGGCGGCGCTCAAGCCGCTACGCGGGGTCGCGCTCCTCGAGGAAGCCTGTCGCGCCACGGGCGCTAAGGTCGAGGCCCTGATGGAGCCCCTGCGCCAGCTTATCCCCGAGGCACTCGGCGAGGCGGCCGACGCCGCGCACCTCGCAGAGGCCCTCGCCTGGGCCGCGAGCCATCCGCACTTCGTCGGCGACGGCATCCTCGTGGGCGTCATCGACGACTTCGCCGGACTCGCCTTCCCCACGATGATGATTGCAGGACTTGTGGGCGGCCTGCTTCCCCAACGGAGCTATTTCGATCCGGCCCAGGTCGAGCGCGACAAGCGGCCGGCCCTGCTCGCCCGCGCCCAGCGGCGCCTCTACGCCGCTATGGGGGCCGCGCGCCAGAACCTCGTCTTGTCCTATTTCGACGAGGCGCCGCTGCCCACCGCCGAAAAGCTTTCCCTGAAAATCAACCGAGTGCGCCTGAAGGAGGGGCGGCGCATGTGCGCCCTATCCCCCAGCGAGGCCATTCGAACCATCACGGGGGTGTACTACCATGACTAACTACCGCCACGGCAAGATGATCGATATCATCGGCGATATGGCATCGCCCAAGCTTCGCGTGCACCCCGAGCGCTGCATGCTGGTGCGCAACCGCAATGCGAACTGCCTGCACTGCGCCGACGTTTGTCCTGCCGGGGCCATCTCCCTCAACGACAAGGGCATCTGCGTTCAGCCCGATCGGTGCATCGGCTGCGGCACCTGCGCCTCAAGCTGCCCGACGGGCTGCCTCGAGGCCGCCTCGCCAACCGACGAGCAGCTCTTCGACATCACGCAGCGGGCCCTGGCCCTTCCGGAGCATGCCGTCGCCTTCGCCTGCGAGCAGGCCCTGGGGTGCAACGCTCCCGGAGAGGCCGTCGGGTCGCTACACGGGGCCATCAACGTCATCGGCGTTACCTGCCTGGGACGTATAGACGAGTCGCTGCTGGTGGAAGCCGCCGCGCGGGGGGCCGCCTCGATACAGCTCATCAGCGGCCACTGCGCCACCTGCGAGCACCACCGCGGCGGCAAGCTCTGCGACGATGTCGTTCGATCGGCATCGCGCCTGCTTGCGGCCATGGGAGCGCCCGCGCCCTTCAAGCGCCTCACCGTCGACGAGGTGCACCTCGTGCCGCCCACGGTTTCCCCGCGCGTCGCCCCTATCGACAGCAGCGAGAGCGCCAAAGCTCCGTCGGATGACCCCGCTCCCCGACCCCGCGCCGTAGCGGGCGCACGCACCGCGCTCGTACCCGGGGCCTCCAAGGATTTCACGAGCGTCTTTCCCCACGTGCAGGCCGACGGCACGCTGCCGCACTTCGTTCCCGAGCGGCGCCTGCGCCTTTTCAACAGCCTGAAGGCTCTGGGAGAGGCTCGGGAAGCCGAAGTGTCCACGCGCCTGTGGGGCCAGGTATCTCTCGACGAGGAGCTGTGCAGGTCCTGCCGCATGTGCACGGTCTTCTGCCCGACCGGTGCCATCGCCCGCTTCGATGCCGGCGACGGCGCATTCGGCGTGGAACATCGCAGCGCCCTGTGTATGCAGTGCCGCATGTGCGAGACCATCTGCCCCGAGCAGGCGATCACCGTGTCGGACACCGTCAGCCTCGATGAGTTCCTTTCGGGAAAGAAGTTCCGCTTCACCATGCTTCCTGTGGGATGGAACCCCGGGCAAGAGGACGCCATCGCCACGCGCATGGCCCGCTTCATGAAGGTGGACACGCTGCAGGAGCCCCAGGCCAAAGTGAAAACGGGGGACGTGGCGCGGCGGCGCTCCTATGCCCTCGACCGTGAGCGCCGCCGCCGCGAGATTCGCGAGGGCGCTCCGTCGGACGCCTCCGAGGCCTAGTCGCTTTCCACGAGGGCGCCGCCCTTGCCGTGCCCGATGATGATCTTGCGGGCGCGGCCGTAGGCGTCCAGGGCCGCGCGAACGCGCTCGTAGTTGTCCTTCTTGTACAGCGCGTAAAGCCGGAAGGTGGCGTCGTCGTCCACTACGGGCAGCACCGCCACCTTCGCGAAGTCGCTCAGGTAGCGCAGCTGCGGGGTGCTCGCCTGCAGGATCATCACGTCTTCAACGCCTAGGGGCACGGTGCAGTAGTTCATGTGGGTACGACCGAGCACCGTGCGCGTCCGCGGGGTGTAGCCGTGGCTTTGGCACACGCGCTCAATGTTGGCCCAGCCGCCCAGCGCGTAGGTGTCGGCGAACTTGACGAACCGGTAGTTGCGTAAATCGTCCATGGTCACCCGCTTGAGGGAAGAGAGCGGGTTATCCAAACTCACAAGCGCCACGAACGGCGAGCGGATGAGCGGCGCGTAGGCAAGCCCCATGTCGTCGAGCACGTCCAAGTCGGCGGATGCCAGGGCGATATCGAACTCGTCGTTGAGAAGGCTCTCAAGGTAGCTCGTCTCGGAGATGGGCGTGTAAACGATAGGCGGCTCCCCCTCGGCGTCGAGGAAGGTCGATGCGATGGAGGCAATAGAGGCTATCGCGCTGTCGGACATGACGCCGGTCACCTTCAAAGGCGTATGGGTCTGTATCTCGTGGATGGTATCACGGGCGTTGTCGTAGGTATCCATCATCTGCAGCGCCGCCGCGGCGAAGACGTTTCCCGCCTCGGTGAGCTCCACCCGGCGCCGATCGCGCTCGAGCAGCGAGCAGCCCAGCTCCTTCTCCATGGCCACGATGTGTTTGCTCAGCGTCGGCTGGGTCAGGTGCAGTATCTCGGCCGCCTTCGTGTAATTAAGTGTCTGTGAGAGTATGATGAACTCACGCAGCAGACTTATTTCCATGTCCCCTCGTTCCTTCTCACATCCATCTCCCCGCGCCTATTATACCCATCCCCGATCCCCACGAAAGCAGGGATTCGCAGGCTTGGATCCGTTAGCCTTATTTGACTACTTGACTAGTCACTTAACCATTTCGCTGTTATACTGGTGCCGTTAGATAGCCTTTATCTGAAGGGACTTCCCATGGCTGCCACCATTGCCCTTGCTGAGGCGAAGGCGAACTTTTCGTCAGTCGTTCGGCGCGTCGATGAGTCGGGCGCCGAATTCATCGTGACCGTTCGCAACCGGCCTTGCGCCATGATCGTTCCGTTGCCGAAGCCGGCGCCGAAGCAGCTCAAGGCCGCTGGCGCCTTGGCGGGCAGGATCCCCCGCGTCGCCAGAAGTCGGGAGAAAGCCTCCTACCTGGAAGCACTGGAGGCGAAGTATGTCGACGTTCCTTGATACGAACTGCCTTCTGCGCTACCTGCTCGCCGACAACGAGGCGCAGTTCGAAATCGTGCGCGAACAGGTCGAACGCGGCGCCTGCACGTCACCGGAATTCATTGCGGAGTGCGTCTACGTGCTGGCGGGAACGGTCTACGGCTTCAGTCGACGCGATGTGGCCGTCACCATGGAGGCGCTTCTCGACGACGTCGCCTGCGAACACGAAGCCACCATGCGCTGCGCCCTCGCCCTCTTCCAAGAGCATAAGCTCGATTTCGCCGACTGCATCCTGGCGGCCAAGCATTTCGTCGAAGGAGTCCCCGTCCTCACCTTCGACAAAAAGCTCCAGCGCCTCATCGAGCAAGGCTAATACGTTCTGGCACCTTCCCTCTCCTAATAAAAGGCCCGACATGCAAACCGACCCGCATGGAGCGGGCCGGTTGAGGGAGGGCTTGAAGCGAAGCTGGCTCTAGAAGTTGTGGTAGTTCGGCTCGCCAGGAGCGCGATTATCGCCGTGGCAGTCGGTGCAGGAAACCACCGTCATCACGTCCTGCCGCTCGGATTCCGCACCAGTGGGCTGGGCCTCTTCCCACGCCTCGTCGGCTGCAGCGTTCTTGCCGGCCAGCCGCCCGAAGATGAGCGCCTGGGCAAGGCCGCCGTTGTAGTAGAACCCCTCGCGCGCGGCATAGCTGCCGGTCACGATACCCGCCGCGTAGAGGCCGGGAATGACCTGCCCCTGCGCATCCAGTACGCGAGCCTCAAGATCAGTGTCTACGCCACCATAGGTCGCATAGGGACGCGGCCGAATGTTCAGCGCGTAGAACGGCCCCTGGTCGATGGGGGCGCAGCCGTCCAGCAACTTGCCGAACGCCTCATCGCTGCCAGCCTCAATAGACGCGTTGTAGGCGGCAATCTGCTCCTTCACCGTATCTGCGGGCAAGCGCAGGATCGTGCACAGCTCCTCTACGGTATCCGCCTGGACGACGCGATTGTTATAGGGTATGGCGTGCAGAATGAGATCCGGAACGCCAGGGTGGCTGTCGAAGACGTACCAGGCCTCCTGGCAGGGCTGCTGCGCCGTCGCGCGGCCGATGAGGTGGTAGCCGTTCGATTCGGAGACAAAGCGCTCGCCGTCGTAATTCAACATAATGCCCGGTTGCTGGCTACCCGGAACCTTGCCCTCGGAGCCGCCGAATAGAATGAGCGTGGTGCTGAACTGACCGGAGTTGGTTCCCGCTTCGAAGGGATACCAGTGAACGCCAAGATCCATCTCGGAAAGCGAGCCGCCGATGGCGCGAATCATACGCATACCGTCGCCGGTCACGCCGTAGCAGCCACCGCCCTGAATGCCCTTGGTGATGGGCAGGTACCGCTCCATCATGCCGCGATTCCCGCTGAAGGATCCCGTGGCAACAACTACCGCTTTCGCGGCCTTCACGGCAATGAGCTCGTCGTTCTCGTCGTAGGCGTAAACGCCCACGACGCGACCGCCGCTGTCTACGATCAGGCGGTCTGCCTCGGTGCGCAGGCGAATGTCCACGCCCATGGAATCGCAGGCTGCCCCGAAAGCGGTCATGACGGAATTCTCCGGATTCATGGCCATCCATGTGCGGCAGTTCTTAGTGTCCCACGTAGGCTGAGGCAGCACGCCCTCGGTCACCGGATCGTCAGCTGTGCCGGAAGGAGCCCAGCCCACGCCGATGACATCGCTTGTCCATTCCATCATATCCGGCGTAAGGTCGCACTGCAGCTGAGTGAAGGGGTACTCCGCTGGAAACTCGCGTCCCTGCTCCGCGAACGCGCCCCACTTGTAGCTATTCTTCATATCGGCGATATATTCCTCGATGGAGTCGTCGATGCCAGCCACCGCCTTCTGCTGCTCGGGCCACGGCCCCAGCATGCTCTGTCCCGAAAGCGCCGTATCGCCCCCGATGACATTGGCTTTCTCCAGCACGAGAACCGAAGCTCCAGCTTCCTTCGCCGTGCAGGCCGCCGCCACGCCGGCGCCACCCCCGCCCAGAATGACCACATCGGCCTCCATATCCCACTTCTGGGGCAAGCTGCCGCCAGTGGACGACAGGGCAGGATCCGCCGCCGGCGAAGACGTCTCCTTTGGCGCACAGCCGGCCAGACCCACGGTGGCCATTCCCAAGGCCGCCAGGCTGGTCACGAACCCGCGGCGGCTCATTGCGTCTTTTTTCATCATTTCCCCTTTTCCTCAATGCGATTAGAGACAAGGGAAATAGTAGATGTAGCGAAATGGGCCTCCTAGATTCGGCAGGTTGATCCTCCGTGTTGATTGCGTTCCAATCCCATCTGGTATTTAGTACGAAATGCCCTCGAGAATTCACCCGAGTAGGGACTAAAGTACCTTCAGGGGCTCCTCAAGCCCCCGCGCCCTCCGCAAAGTAGCCATTCTCGGCGGCGAATACGACAATTTGAGCACGGCTACCCTTGCCTAGTTTCGTCAAGATGTTGCTGAGGTAGTTCTTCACCGTGCTCTCGGCCAAACCGGAACGCTCCGCAATATCCCTGTTCGAGTAGCCCCGCGCCACATAGGAAGCGATCTCCCGCTCCCGATCGGTCAACCCCGCCGCATCGGAGGCGGCCTTAAAGCCGCTGCGCTCGGGACGCGCCTCGGGCTGGCGATGCCCCGAGTCCATATCGGGATTGATGCGAAACACCTCGGCCAGCAGGTCGGCCTCCATCATCTTCAGCTGCGTTACCTCAGTACGAAGGCGCTCCACGTCGTCGCATTCGCCAAGCAGCTCGTACAAATCGCTCGTCTTATCGCGCAGAGCGCGCAGTGCCAGATAAAAGCGCTCGTAAATACTTCCTTCCAAGGCGATGCGCTGCTCGTTCACGGCTAGGTTCTTTGCAAACTCGATGTGGCTTTCGATATCCTTCATCTGCTGGCGCATATGTGCCTTGGTCATATTGTTTTGGGCGGCGCGGAATTCCATGACAAGAGGGAGAAGCTCATCCGGCCGGTCACCGTAGTCTTGCCAGAGCAGCGGCAGAATGCCCTCATCGGGAAGAAGCGCGCATTCGCAGCTGTCGATGACATCGGCTATACCGAAAAGCTGCGAGGTATCCGTCAGATCCGAAACGCGCGGATAGTAGACCCGGCCATGGGGCTCAACGTCCTCCCCAAGCATCGTGCGAATGATGTGGCGGAATCCCACGGCGACCCACAGTGTGCGCTCCTCCTGGTCGAGCGTATTCAGCGGCGACCATTGAAACTGCGACGATGAAGCCGCCAGACACGACTCGACCAGCTCGTCGAAATGGCGCTCGTAGAAAGCTGCCAGCTCAGCTTTAGCATTAAACTGCACGTCTCTTTCCATCGGTCCCTCCCAAAACTCCCGCACCGCCCGGTTCAGCCGCTCTTTCACGGCACCCATATTAGTGTTTCTCACCCACCACGTCCAAATGAGAACCGTCGATCATCGCATCGGGAGCCGCTCGCTACCGCAGTACGCTTCATAGGGGATCAGCTTGACCCAAGCAGCTGAGCCTTCGATTATATGCGATGGTCACAGCAAGTCCCGTTCTTCCCAACGATCGCGATAGGCCTGCTCCTTGAGCTCGGCGAGAGGGATCGGCTCCGCATCCTTAATGGAGATCCCCAGCTTAGCAAATGCCTCGTCAGAATCGTAAGGGGTAGCCCGCTCATCGAGGGCTGCCTCGTCCAGATGATGCTCTTCCGCATAGCTTGCCGTCTTGCTATCGGGAAAGCTCTCCACTATCTTGAGGGTTAGCGGATCGCGTTCGCCTTGGTAATAGCGGTCGAGGACGGCGGGGAAGGCTGGGTTGTCGGATACCCGCTCGAACAGGGTCATGGACGAGCGGAGCTTCAGCGCGTCGATGGAGCCCAGCACCGCAACCGGGTCGGACCCCTCGAGCCTGAGCAGCGCCTCGGCCGCCTCGACAAGCCGCGGGCCGAGCACCTCGTCGGCCACATAGGCCTCGGCCTCCTCCCAGCTGCCGATACCGAAGTAGTCCGCCATCGGGCTGAATCCGAGCCCGCGGACCTGCGGGAACACGAACCACATCCAGTGGCCCAGCTTGCAGCCGTCGCGCAGCTCGGCCAGCGCCTCCTCGTACACGCCGCCGCCCTGGGCCTGCGCGAACCGCTGCACGTCGTCATCGGCATATTCCACGGGAACCTCCTTCGTCGATCCGTCCCCCGACCATACCGATTCCCCGCCGCGCAATCAAGGGTCGCAGTAGTGTCATTTTAGCTACTAAAAGATCTTTGGCAGCACTGCCCCCATGCTACAATGCCCTGCAGAAAGGAGCACAGGTGGAAGACGGCTACGCATACGAGCGCTATAAAGAGCCCTACGATTACGAAGTGCGCGATCGGCGCGTTCGAGCTGCGCGCGGCTTGCAGGCCGTCGATGGGCTAACCACAAGCGCCGCCTTCGATGAGCCAGCCCAGCGCTACGTGGAAGGCGAGATCTCCGCCACTCAGCTGCGTGACCTCGTGGACGACTATTACGACCAGAAGGTGACGCGCGGCGTCGAGCGCTATTCCCAAGAAGCCGACCAGGTGAGCGCCCGTATCTGCGAGCAATTGGGCACTAACGGATTCACGCTCTCGGTGCCCCAGTTGCAGGGCATCCACGGCCAGCTGTTTGCAGGGCTCATGCACGATCCTTACTACGAGCGCAACTTCCGCGACTTCAACATGACAAAGAAGGAATTCGTGCTTGCCCGCGAATCGGTCGAGTACGGCGACTGCGCGACGCTCGCAGCCGACCTTCAAAGTGCACTGGACGAGTTTGCACCTGCCCCCTTCGCGCCCGACGGAGGGGCTTCCTACACCGCCAGCGTCGCGGCCCTTGTTACCCGGCTATGGCAGATCCACCCCTTCGCTGAGGGCAACACGCGCACCATGGCGGTCTTCCTCATCAAGCTGCTTCGCAGCCACGGCTTCTCGGACATCGACAACACGGCCTTCGAGGAGCGCTCGCTCAACTTCCGCAACGCGCTCGTGCGCGCCAGCTACCGTAACGTGCCGCTGGGCGTGGCTCCGGAGCCGAAGTTCATCGACGAGTTCATCGTCTGCCTGCTGGAAAACCGCCCCTTCCCCTACCGCAACCGAGACATGGCGGCCGCCGAGCTCTTCCACGCCAAGGGCATGCTCGCGCCCAACGAGGAGTGAAGCAAACTCGCAAGGATAACGTCCCAGCAGTCCACGCTAGCGGATTCTCGTGAACGTAAAAACCCGGAGCCCACAAAGGGACTCCGGGCCGTATGGGAGGGCTAAGCGCTGGGAACGCGCCGCCTCGGAAAGCCTATGTGACCTCCGCTACGCCAGCTCGGCGATGACGGCGTCGTCGGGCTCGGTGGTGAGCGCCGGATCAGCCGTGATCACGAAGTTCGGCTTGGTACCCGACGCTTCATCGGAGACGATGTCGGCCACGTGTGCGCTCTGCAGCGACTCCATGTCGTCCAGCGCCAGATTCGCGCCGGGACAGGCCGCCACACAGGCAGGCATCTCACCGCGCTGGCGGCGGTCGTAGCAGCCATCGCACTTGAAGGTCGTGCTCGTCGTTTCGTCGTAGCACGGGGCGCCATAGGGGCACGCGCTCACGCAGGTCTGGCATCCGATGCACTTGTCATGATCTTGAATGACCGTGCCGTCCTCCGCCTTCACATAGGCGCCAACCGGGCAGTTCTCCAGACAGGCCGGCTCCTCGCAGTGGTTACACGCCATGGACACGAAGGAGAACGCCTTCGGCTCGTCCTGGCGAACCGTCGTCACCTCGCGCAGCAGCACGCCGTTGTTCAGCTGCTTCTCGCTTTTGCAGGCGATGGAGCAGGTTTTGCATCCGTAGCAGTTCTTGTTGTTGATCCAGAATCCGATGGCCATGGTTTACGCCTCCTTCTTCACATCGACGAGGGTCTGGTTGCAGCAGTGGGTGCCTCCGAGGGTCTTCCACTTGTCGTTGGTCACATGGGACGATGATCCGCCCTGCTGCTCCCACCATCCGTTCTGCAAGCCAACCACACCCTGCTTGATGAGGCCGTTCACGCGGGCCACACCGCGATGCTCGCCGCGATCGTTGAACACGACCACCTTGTCGCCTTCGGCAATGCCGCGGGCCGCCGCATCCTCGGTGTTGATGAGGATGTGGGGCTCGGTGTCGCAAATCTCATCCATCCAGGGCAGCGCGTGGAAGGTGGAATGCACGCCGCGGTAGGTCTTCTGCTGCACGCTGAACAGCGGATACTTCGCCGCCAGCTCGTTGTCGTTGCGCGCGTCCTCCTCGGAGCGGGCGTAGGTGACGATGGGGTCGAAGCCCTCGGCCTTCCACGCCGGCACCCAGAACTCGGCCTTTTCGGAGGCGGTCAGGAACTTGCCGTCCTTATAGGGGATGTAGTCCGGCCCGACCACGTCGACGGCCTTCTTCTCCTTCAGCTCCTCGAGCGTGACGCCGGTGGGCTCGAGCACGTTGGAAATAAGGGTGTCCATGGGCACGTCGAAGGCATCGCCGAAACCATAGCGCTTGGCCAGCTCGGTAAAGATCTCCAGATCGCTCTTGGACTCGCCGGGGCCGTCCACCGCCTTCTCTACCAGCTGAATCCAGTGGGAACGGGCATTGGCCAGAACGCCCTCCATCTCGAACATACCGGTGCAGGGAAGCACCAAATCAGAGTAAAGCGCCGTGGAAGTCAGGTAGTGCTCGACGGTCACCACGAAGGGAATCTTCTTCAGGGCCTCGCGTACCATGTTGGTGTTGGGCCACTGGGTCATGGGGCTGCCGGTCATGGACCACAGCACGTTCACCTTCAGCGGGTCTTCGTTCAGAATAGCCTCGCCGAACTTGAAGCGCGGAATGGCGGGTACCTCGTGGTCGAGCTTTGGCACCTCGATGGGGGCACCGGTCTTCACCTCGTTCATGCCGCCGGCGTCGGACACGCCGTCACCGATATGGCCCACCTGCCCGCAGAACGCGGCGAGGTACGCACCCACAGCCGTGGCGTAGGTGCCGTTCTCCGTGCGCATGAAGCCGCCCATGTTCTGGATGATCATGGCGTGCTCGGCCCCTGCGTACTCGCGGGCGATACGCTGGATATCGGCTGCAGGAACACCGCACTCGGCCTCGGCAGCTTCGGCGGTCCAGGGGGCGGCATTGGCGACGATGAGCTCGAACTCGGTGTTGTACTTGTCGGCCTCGGGGGTGCCCTCCAGCGTCAGCGCCGGCGTGGCGCCAGCGGTGTCGTGGCGAACGATCTGACCAGAGGCGGTATCAAGCACGGCGAAGGATGCCGGATCCTCGGCATCCAGCAACACCGGCTCGCCGGCGGCCTTGTCCACCAGGCACGGCGCGCAGGTATGCTCGAGCAGGAAGGTCTCGTCGTAGAGCTTCTCGTCCACGATGGTCTTCAGCATGGCAAGGCCGAGAGCCGCATCGGTACCGGGCCACGGTGCCAAGTGGTCGGTGGCCTTCGCAGCCGACTCGGTGTAAATCGGGTCGATCACCACGAGCTTGCCGCCGTTCTCGACGACCTTCTCGAAACGCTGGAAATAGCCCTGCTTGGAAATGGCCGGGTTGTTGCCCCAGATGATGCAGTAGGTGCTGTTCTCAATTTGGTTGCGGCAGTCGAGGAAGCGCTGGCCGTAAATAGGCGTGATGGCGGCCGTGGTGCCGGCGCAGCAGAGGCTGCCCACCGTGGTGGAAGCGCCGCCCAGGTAGTTGAAGAACGCCGTTGCCACGGGGCCGTGCATGGCTCCGAAGTTGCCCGAGCCGGTCACGTAGCAAATGGACTGAACGCCATCGGTGGCAATCGCGTCATCGAATTTCTCCTGAATGAGATCGAACGCCTCATCCCAGGTGATTTCCTTGAACTTGCCGTCGCCCTTCTCGCCGTCGCGCAGCAGCGGCACCGTGAGACGCTCGGGGTCGTTGGTCATGTAGGCGCGGGCGATACCGCGGGCGCAGGCCGCGCAGTCGTTCAGCTCGGACGACTCCACCTTTACCAGCTTGCCATCGACCACATAGCCCTTCAGGTTGTGGTGCTGGCACTCCGGCGGGCAGGTGGAATAGAAGACCTCGGCGTTGGCAAAGGGGTCTTCGCCCGTTACCGGCAGGCCCTCTTCGGCCGGCGCGTCGGCAGCCGGCTCGGCGGTCGGGGCGCAGCCGGCTAGGCTGGCGGCCGCGGCGGTGGCTGCGGCGGCACCCACGAAGGCGCGGCGCGTCAACTTCGAGTCGGCGATGTTGGAATGTTCCGTCATAGAACGCTCCCTCCTCTTGATCGTTCCCTCTCTTACAGCCCCGCAGCTCAACCTGCAGACCGGGCGGCTTCCTCGCAGCCGAAACCCGTGGGGCTTAGCCCCCATTCTGCCGCTGACTCTTCGTCACCGCAATGGAACCAAACGGAACTTTGTATTAAGAATCCGGGACAAATATTAAAAAAGAATTACCTTGCCCCGCGAATGCCCCGAAGCCGCCGATCATCGGCGATAATAGCAGGATGGAAAAGCGGAGGGGATCCATGACCGACGAGGCACGTAAACCATCATTTCGCTATGGCGTGCGATTTAAAATCGCGCTGTCCATTGGCATTATTATGGTGGTGCTCATGGGCGTTGATACGGCGTGGAACCTTTACCTGCAAACCTCTCAAGCCCAAAATGAGGCCCGCGAAAAGGCCGAGGTGCTTGCTGCCGAAATGCGTGCGGCCTGGGATTTCGTCGACATGAACCAGAATGTCATCAACCGTGCGGAAGACGGCTCGTTCCGCACGAAGCACCTGGTTTGCGTTGTGGCGGCGAAGTCCATTTCCATGCTGTTCACCACGGAAACCGACTACTCCATCCGCTTCACCAACGAGACGCCGCGCCAGCAGGCCAACGCGCCCGACGACTTCGAAACCGAAGCCCTGGCCGCCTTCAATGCCGATCCCACCCTGAAGGCCTACTATGCCGTGGACGAGAACGCTGACGGCGTGAAGGTGTTCCGATACCTGGAGCCTTTGCCCGTCACTGAGTCGTGCCTGGAATGCCACGGCGAACCGGTCGGCGAGCCCGACCAATACGGCTACCCCAAGGAGGGCATGCAGCTTGGGCAGGTAGGCGGTGCCATGTCCATCACCGAACCCATGGACATATATGAGACGGGCGTGCAGTCCTCGGTCGTCCAGCAGGTGATTATGGTGCTGTGCATGATGCTGGCCGCCTTCGCCGCCGTATACCTGGTGACGAGTCGGCTCGTGCTGCGGCCCATCGATGCGTTACGCCGGGCGGCAGCCTCGGTAGGCGAGGGCGATTTCAGCTACAAACCGGTGTCTATTCAGCCAGCCTTGGGCGGCCCTGACGAAATTACCGAGCTCACGAGCGATTTCGATTCCATGGCCCGCGATCTTCAAGCGCTCTACGAGGATTTGGAAGGCCAAGTGCGATCGAAAACCGACGACCTCATGGCCCTCAACGACCTGCTCAACTACCAGAAGCGCGAGCTGAAGATCGCGCTCGACCGCCTGGGCGAGGAGGTGGCCTACAAGAACGAGTTCTTCGCCATCGTAAGCCACGAGCTACGCACGCCGCTGACGAGCATCCTCGCCTACGCACGCATTCTGGCCGATAACGGGAAGCTGGATCGTAAGACTCGCGACGCCGTGAGCGAGATAGAAACCAACGCGAGCCTGCTCCTGGAAATGGTGAACAACATCTTAACTATTTCCAAGCACGCCGCCCAAAAAGACGAGCTTCTGCTGGAACCCGTGGACTTCGTGGATCTGGCCGGGTTCGTGAAAAAGAGCCTAGACCCGCTGGCAGCCGCCAAGGACATCGCGTTGACGTGCTCGGTAGCTGCCGACGTGCCGCTCTCCCTGGCCGACTGGGAGAAGCTGCGGCGCATTCTGGAGAACCTGGTGAACAACGCCATCAAGTACACCCACCGAGGCGGATTCGTGAAACTGGCCATCGCTTTCGAAGGCCCACACGAAACGTCGGCGCTGGACGGCACAGCAGATGGCGCAACGGGCGAAGACGCCTTCGAGCACGGCGTCATCGTCATGACCGTAACTGACGACGGTATGGGCATTGCCCCCGAAGACCAAGAGCAGATCTTCGAACTGTACAAGCAAGCTGGCCAGTCGGCCAACCGCCGCTACCGGGGCACGGGGCTCGGGCTCGCCGTGGTACGCGACCTGACCGAGCTGCACGGCGGCGCCGTATCCGTGAAAAGCGCGGTGAAGAAGGGCAGCACCTTCACCGTGAGCATTCCCTACCTACCCGTCGATGAGGAGGAAGACGATGAAGATCCTGCTTGTTGATGACGAGCCGCGTATCGAGCGACTCGTGGGCGAGCTGGTGCGCGACGCTGGCTACGAGTTCGCTTATGCCGAGAATGGCGCCGAGGCGCTTGCGGTGGTGCCGCGCGAGGCGCCCGACCTCATCATCATGGACGTGATGATGCCGAAGATGGACGGCTTTGCCGCCTGCCGCGAACTGCGGGCCCGCGGCGTCACCTGTCCGATCATCTTCCTGTCGGCTAAGGGCGACATCGTAGACAAGGGCGTGGGGTTTGCCGCCGGGGGCGACGACTACATGGTGAAGCCCTTCGACCCGCGTGAGCTGCTGATGCACATTGAGGCGCACCTTCGGCGGGCGAGCATGCGGCCTGCACCTGCCGTGGCGACCGGCGAGGTGATCACCGTCGGGCGGCTCGTACTTGATACCGGCCAGCATCGCCTTACCAAAGACGGCGTCCACGTACCGCTCACGCCCAAGGAGTTCAAAATACTGGCGGCGTTGGCGCGTGATCCCGGCATCGTGCTTTCTCGCGAGCAGCTGGTGGAGGAGGCTTGGGGGCGCGAGTTCGTCGGCGAGACGAGCTCCATCACGGTGTTCATCAAGAAGCTTCGCGCGAAGATTGAGGACGATCCCACTGAACCCCGGATTATCGAGACCGTTTGGGGCATAGGCTACCGGCTGGATCCGGAAGCGTGCTGAGGCGGCGCCGTCGCTCGCTGCTTACTGCGTACTGCTTAACGCTCGCGCCTTGATGCTCGTTCTTTACAGCGCGAAGCGGTCGCGGGCTCGTTTGGGGGCGATTGCGCTGCTAGCGGCGGTGCGGTTGCGGTGCCAGTTCATGAGGTAGAGGACGCAGTCGGTGCGGTTGCTGGCGCGGAGGCGCTCGATTTGGCGGTCGAAAAGCTGGGCGTCGTCGAGAAAGCCGTGCTCGGCCAGGGCGCGCACCACAGCGATATCGCCCTCGCGGGCCGCTGCGGCTATGGCATCGAGCGCCCGGTCGCGCAGGGCCTCCACGATGTGGGTGGCCGCGGCGCCTTCCAGGCGAAACGGCGAGGCGAGGCGGTGCAGCAGGGCGCCCGTGTGGTCTGGCAGACCTCGACCGGCGATGAGCTGCGCGTCATAGCGCTCGAAATCGAAGGGGATGCCATCGGGTGCATCGGCCAGAAAGCAGCTGATGAGCTGGTCGGATGTGATGTGCACCACGGCATCGGCTGCGGCCAGGCGCACCACCGCGTATTCGAAGCTTCCCTCGCCGATGCTTGTGACGCTCGCCGGAATGAGCACCGGGCCTGCCAGCGTGCGCGAGCAGAAGCAGTGAGCGCCGATGGCGCGCAGGCCCTCGGCCAGCATGAGCTTGCGGCAGCCTTTCGCGGCATTGCCGTCGGCGATGGTGCGCACGGTCTCGGGGATGGCAAGCGTGGCCGGCGCGGTGATGAGGGCCCGCTCGGCAAGGCGCGTCAGCGGCGCGCCTTCTACTTCACGGGGCAGCGCCAGCCGATCTTCCGTGGAAACCGGCGCCACCATGGCGCTGGCCACCGTGGCTGCCACCTCGCGCGGCGACGGGGCCGCTTCGCCGCGGACGCGCGCATGGGCCGCTGCCGAGAAGCGCCGCGACACCGAATCGGGCGCAGGCGGGCCGGCCACCAGGTGCGCCACGCGCAGGGCCGGCGTCTCGTCTTCCGCCGGACTTCCCTTCCGGGCCTCCTCCGAGAATCCGTACCAGCATCCGTCGCGCTCCACAGCGTTGAAGTCGGTCACGCGGCCGCCGCAGCGAGCGACGATGCGGGCCGTGGCCTGCGGGTCTTCCGACCGCCAAAGCGTCTCCGCGCTGACGGAGCCGTCCACCCGCGTAAGTGAAGGCGGCACATCGAGCACGCGCGGGGGCGGCCAGCCCTTCGCGAAGGCGGCCGCGCCTATGACGCGCACGCCCTCCGGTATGGCAACGCGCTCCCCATAGGGCGCCGCGCAGAAAAGCAGCCGCGTCGGAACGGCACGCGGGTCACCGCTTTCGCAAGCATCGCCCTTGCGCCCCCCTTCTTTCTCGGCCGACTCCTTCCCTACCGCCTCGCCTGCGGCCCCGTGCAGACGCTCCTTCAGGCAACCGTCTTCCACCAGGAAGCGCCCATTGCCGGGGTGCACCTCGTAGCGGCGAGTATCCAAACGCGGCGAGGGCAGCGCCAGATCGAGCGGAGCCGGGTCGTAAGTCTGCAAACCACGGCCCAGCCAAATGGTTTCGGCGCACACCGAGCCGAACGCCTGGGCACCGATGGTCTCCACGGTGTCGGGCACCACGAGAAGCCGCACCTGCGCGCCGCTCGTGAAACGGCGGGCGAAAGCCTCGGAGGTAACGCGAACCACCGGCTTACCCCCGATAAGCGACGGTACGACCACCACGAGGTTGTCGGCCGGCAGCCCATGCTCGGCCAGCACCGACAGATGCACGGCGGACACCGCCCAGCCTTCCCCGTCTTCGCGCACCGTCAGCGGCACGTTCAGGGCGAAGCACTCATCATCGGATGTTTCACGGTCGAATTCGAGTGTTTCACGGGTCGCTTCCTGTGTTTCACGGCTTTTCGATGCTTCACACACGCCCGTGGCCGCAGCTGTCGCATCCTCTGCGGCTCCCCGCCATGGCGGCGTGAGCCCGGCTTCCCACAACTGGTGCGGCGTCATGGCCGTCGCGGACGACCCGCGCCCAGGCTCCTCGCCATCGGCCCCTCGCACCGCATCGCCGATAAGCGACTGGCGCTCCTCGTCGCTGATGCCCATGCCCAGCGCGCCTACGATAAGAAGGTCGCCATCGGCTCCGTCGATCTCATCGGTCTCGTCGAGCGCGGCGTCGTGCACCCAGGGCTGGTAGGGCGCAAGCTGCGGCGCCCAGTTCTCGCCCTCGATAGGCCGCCCCGGCACCTCTACTGTCACCTCATCGAGAGCCAACGCAACCGGGTGCTGTTGCGCTTGCGCGATGACATCCTCCAGCGGTGTAGCGCCGTCGCGTCGTACCAGGTAATGTTCACCCATAACTTTTGTGCACCTTCCCAAAACGCTTCAATCTCGGCTTCGCCGCCCCTTGCCGCCATGCTACACTACGCCTGAGTTCGAGTGCAACCGGTTGAAGGAGCGCAGGGAAACCACATGGGCAGTGCCGCCGACATAAAGCCGCTGGCCCTTGACGCCTTGGCGCTGGTGCAGAACGGGCTGCTTGTGAACCTGCGCTTCATGAGCACCGCCTTCGCGCGCCTGACGCCCCTTCCCCTTCCGGGCACCACCTTCGCCACCGACGGCGCCCACCTGCGCTTCGACCCGGCTTGGTGGGCGCGCCTATACGCCCGCGATACTGCCGAGGCCTCCCGCGCCTACCTGCACGTGGTCCTGCACAACGTGTTCCTGCACCTTTACCCTGGCGAGGGCATCGAGCCCGACCTGTGGGACATCGCCTGCGACATGGTGGTGGAATCGGTCATCGACCAGCTGGACCTGCCGGCCACGCGCACCCCCCTGGCCGTCGCATCGCGCCCTGAGCTGGAGCGCATGGCCGAGGAGGCGGGCCTCATGACCGCCGAGCGCGTCTACGCCGCCCTGCGGGAGCGTCGCGCCGCAGGTGCAAGCGAAGACGAGCTGGCCCGCCTGGCCGCCCGCTTCTACGTGGACGATCACAGCCCCTGGCACGCCGTGCGCATCGACGAAGGCAGCGCGGCAATCGAAGAGGGCGAAGCCGCCGAAGGCGACGGGCGACGAGCTGCCCCGGCAGGCGCCGCCGCCACCTCGGGCACCGATATGGACATTCCCGAGGAAGCCGCCGACGCCCCCTATGCCCACAAGGCCCACCGCGCCATGGCCGAGGCCGACATCACCCAGAAGCAGGCGCCGCAAAACGCCGCCGTCGCCGCGGGGCCGCGCCTGGCCGACACCGTGCAGCTGGATCGCTCCCGCGAGCAGTGGGAGAACGCCGCCCTGGAAATGGGCATCCAGCTGGACGCCTACGCGCGGCTGTGGGGCATCGAGGGCGCCAACCTTGCCATGAACCTGCGCAAGGTCACCCGCGAAAAACACGACTACCGGGCCTTCCTGCGCAAGTTCGCGCGCATGGGCGAGCAGATCCGCGTGAACAACGACGAGTTCGACTACGTTTTCTACACCTACGGGCTCTCGCTCTATGGCAACCTGCCACTCGTGGAGCCGGTGGAGTTCGCCGAGGAAAAACGCATTCGCGACTTCGTTATCGCCATCGACACCTCGGCCTCCACCAAAGACGGCCTCGTGCGGCGGTTCATCGAGCGCACCTACTCCATCCTGGCCGACGAGACGAGCTTCTTCTCGGAGATGAACGTGCTCATCATCCAGTGCGACGCCGCCATCACCCATGTGGCGCGCATCCGCAGCCTGCGCGATTTGGACCGCTACCTGGACGATCTGGAAATCCGCGGCCTGGGCGGCACCGACTTCCGCCCCGTCTTCGATTACGTGGACGCGGCCCTAGCCGCCGGCGAGCTGGACGATTTGGGCGGCCTCATCTACTTCACCGACGGCCAGGGCACCTACCCCAAGCGACGCCCGGCCTACGAGACCGCCTTCGTCTTCCTCGATTCCGACGACGCCGCCTGTGCCGCGCCCGTGCCCCCGTGGGCCATGAAAGTAGTACTGGACGAGACCTTCGTGCTAGAAGAGGAGCCCCTATGAACATCCGCGAAGCGAAGCAGCAGATCAAAAACGCCATGGTAGCCTACTTCACCAAGGACGAGTTCGGCAACTACCTTCTGCCACCGGAGCGCCAGCGGCCGGTGTTCCTCATCGGCGCGCCGGGCATCGGCAAGACGGCCATCATGGAGCAAATCGCCCGCGAGTTGGAAGTGGGCTTCGTCGCCTATTCCATGACCCACCACACCCGCCAAAGCGCGCTGGGCCTGCCGTTCATTGCCACGAAAACCTACGGCGGCCACGAGTTCCAGGTCTCGGAATACACCATGAGCGAGATCATCGCGTCGGTGTACGAATCGATGGAGGAAACCGGGCGCGTGGAGGGCATTCTGTTCCTCGACGAGATCAACTGCGTGTCCGAGACGCTCACGCCGGCCATGCTGCAGTTTCTGCAGTACAAGGTGTTCGGCCGCCACGCCGTGCCCGACGGATGGATTGTGGTAACCGCCGGCAACCCGCCCGAGTACAACCGCACGGCCCACGACTTCGACATTGCCACGCTCGACCGCCTGAAGCGCATCGATGTGGAGCCGGACTACGACGTGTGGCGCGAGTACGCCGTTTCCGCCGAGGTGCACCCGGCCGTCATCACCTACCTGGATATCGAACAGGCCCACTTCTACGCCGTGGAGGCCACGCCCGACGGGGCCTCGTTCGTGACGGCCCGCGGCTGGGACGACCTGTCGGCCATGATCAAACTCTATGAGGCGCGGGGGCTGGCCGTCGACGAGCTGCTCGTGCAGCAGTACGTGCAGAACGGGGAGATCGCGCGGCGGTTCGCCCTGTACTACGACCTGTTCACGAAGTACCGCTCCGATTACCAGATCGACCGCATTCTGGAAGGCACCGCCGATCCGATGCTCGCCGAGCGGGCCCGGCGCGCGCCCTTCGACGAGCGTGTAGCCGTCATGGGGCTCATCGTGGATGCCACCGTGGGCGTGCTGCGCGAGGCGGTTTTGGAAGAGAAGGCGGCGGCGTTCACCCATGAGGCGCTGTCCACCATGAAGCGCGACGTAGAGGCCGTGGGGCTTTCCGAGGACGACGACATCGCCACGCTCGTGCAGTCCACCTCGCTGGAGCTGGGCCGCAAGCGCGATATCGAGCGGGACAACAGCCTGCTGTCCGAGGAGACCTACCGCGCCTACGAGCGCACCATCGCACTTTTGGACACCGCCAGCCGCTTGGGGGCCGAGCTGCCCGGCGGCGTCACCTTCTCGCTCGTGCGCCAGCTGTTCGGCGAGACGCTGGACGCGCTGGATGCGGCCATTGAGCGCGGGGCGACGGCGCTGGACAACGTGTTCCGCTTCGTGGAGGCCGCCTTCGGCGAAGGCCAGGAGATGCTCATGCTGGTGACGGATTTGTCTGTGAGCCGCGCCGGCATGACCTTCATCAACGACCACGGGTCGGACCGCTACTTCGCCCACAACCAGAACCTCCAGTTCTACGAGCGTGGCGGCGACCTGGCCGACCGCATCAACCGCATCGTCTTGGAAGAAGAGTAGGGCCCGCGACCGTGCTCTGGGCACGGTCTCACCTGGGGCTACAACCTGAAGACTACTCCCATTGATGTATCTCCGTGCGCGACCCATGATTGGGGGTTGCCGCGCCCTTAAAGCCGTGCTTGGCCGTGATACTGTTCGCACCAGCACAGAGCAAACCCCTTCAAATCAAGGAGATACTCATGACCAACCAGAACAACTTCCCGAACCCCTTCGACAACCGTTCCTACCTGACCGGTTCTGTGAAGGAGACCCCGGCTTCCACCTACGAGTTCGACATCGACGGCTCGGTGGCGAGCACCGTGGATGCCATCCCCGGCAGCAAGCCGAAGATGGGCCGTCGCTCGTTCCTCATGGGCTTCACCGGCGCAGCACTGGCCTGCGTGCTGGCCTTCGGCGTGCAGGGCGCCGTCATCAGCCCGACGCTCGCCGAGGCCACGGGCAACGACGCCCCCACCTCCCAGACCGTCATCAACACGAGCGACGACGTGACGCTGCCCGAGGCCGTGGCCGCCAAGTGCCTGCCTTCGGTAGTGGCCGTGGACGTGTACGTGAACGCCTCTTCCATGAATACTATGAGCCAGTACGGCATGGGCCAGCAGAGCCAGGGCGCCGGTGACGAGCTGACTGCCTACTCCCAGGGCTCGGGCGTGGTACTGTCGCAGGACGGCTACATCATCACCAACAACCATGTGGTGGAAGGCGGCGACGCCTACAAGGTGACCGTCGGCGGCGAGACCTACGATGCCGAGTTGGTGGGCGCCGACCCGTCCTCCGACGTGGCGGTGCTGAAGGCGAAGGACGCAAGCGGCCTTACCGTCATGGAGCTGGGCGATTCCGACGACCTGACCATCGGCGAGTGGGTTATGACCCTGGGTTCCCCCTTCGGCCTTGAGCAGTCCGTGGCCACGGGCATCGTGTCGGCCACGAGCCGCTCGCAGATCATGGACGCCACCGAGTCGATGCAGTCGGGCGGCACCGGCGAAACCACCATCTACCCGAACATGATTCAAACTGACGCGGCCATCAACCCGGGCAACTCCGGCGGCGCGCTGGTGGACAGCCAGGGACGCCTCATCGGCATCAACACGCTGATCACGTCCTATTCCGGCAACTACTCCGGCGTCGGCTTCGCCATTCCGGTGAACTACGCGGTGAACCTGGCCAACCAGATCATCGACGGCCAGAACCCCACTCACGCCCAGCTCGGCGTGAGCCTGTCCACGGTGAATGCCCAGACGGCCCAGACCTACGGGCTCGGCGCCGATGAGGGCGCGCTCGTGGCCGCCGTCTCCGAGGGCTCGGGCGCTGCCGCCGCGGGCATCCAGGAGGGCGACGTCATCACCGCCTTCGACGGCGAGACTGTGGAAGGTGCCTCCGACCTCATGCTGGCCGTGCGCGGCAAGCAGCCCGGCGACACGGTGACCCTGACGGTGAACCGCAACGGCCAGACCCAGGACATCCAGGTAACCCTGGGCGATGACTCCGCCACCCAGGCGCAGAAGGCCGAGCAGGAGCAGCAGACGCCTGAGAACGGTGAGGGCGACGACTGGGGCCAGATGCCTGAGGGCGACGAGGGCTACGGTTACGGCGACCAGCGCGGATACGGCGACGGCAACGACTACGGCTACGGCTGGGGCGACCAGTACGGTTACGGCGACGGTAACGACTACGGCTATGGCGACGGTTACGGCAACGGCCGCGGCCTGAACCTGGACGACCTGTTCGGCGGTCGCTAGGCCACGCGAGACACCATCCCCGCTTACAGGGAGGCAGCATCAGGGGCTGCCTCCCTTTTTCTATGCCGCGATCACCTCAAGATTGCCGCTGAGGATTTCGAAATCAAGGTCGCAGGGAAACTGGCTGTCGCCCCGCATGCCTTCGAAGTCGTTGCGGAAATTGCCCGAGGTCTTGTCCACCTTGGCCGCAAGGGAGGTGTCGGCGGGAAGCTCCAACACGATATGGCCGGAGGCCATGGAGCCGGCGATGCGCTCCGGCGCCGGCAAGCAGCCACCGAACGTGAACTCACCGGAGGCTTGCTCAATGTTCAGCGACTGCGCCACATAGCCCCCGAAGGTCACGTAACCGCTCGCCAGCGTCACGTCCAGATCGTTCACCATGACGTCGTTCACATACACCGACCCAGAGGCAACGCCGAGTTCTAGCATCGAGCACAGCACCCCGTTCCCGCCACCGTCGATGGTGTACTCGCCCGATGCCGCCTCCAGTTCGAACCGTTGCAAATCGGATTGCATCGAATCGGGAATGAGCAGCTCAAGCTCTTTGCTGCCCATGGTGGCATTGCTGCAGCCGGAAAGGCCGTTGAAGCCCCGCATGCCGTCCATGTAGTTGATGGAGAGCACGCCGCCGCTGGACAGCTCCCACCGCATTTGAGGCGCTCGGCCGCTCAGCGTCTCGGTGGCGCGGATCGCGCCGCCGGTTTCCTCATCGGGCACCACGCGGACGTTTACCTTGCCGGCAAGCCAATTCAGCTCGATAGCCGACACCCGGGAAGCCTCAACTTCGAAGTCGCCCAAGGCCCAATCGGTCGTGGCCGGCGATGCCGGGGCCGTAGGGGGCTCGGGTGCCTCGGGAGCCTCGGGCGCGTCGGGAAACTCGGCGTCCACAATCCCATCGACCACATCGAACGCGGCATCCGTGGCCATACATCCCAACACGCCGCCCGCGGGCAGCAGCGAGAAACCGTGCCCGTCGTTGTCACGAAAACGCAGGCAACCGCCGAGCCACGCGCACACCAGCACACACAGCAGCAGAATGAGGCCTATCTTCACCCACGTGCTCTTTGCCAGCTTCATTGGACACTCCCCTCATCAGAGGAGGACACGGCACGCCCGGCTGGCTCCGGGGATGGCGCGTTGACAGCCGAGGCAGGGGGCCTAGCCACCGCCGCAGCACGCTCGGCACGCTCGGCCCTCCATTCCTGAAACCCCGGATCGGCCTCCAGCACGCCTACAATCCAATAGTAGAACGGAATGGTGAGGAAGATGACCCACGCCGGATGCCACCAGCCGAAGCAGAAGCCGACCAGCAGGAAGATGACGGCGCACAAAAGCGGATAGGGGAAGCTGCGCAACGGGTCTTTCGGCGCTGGAGGCGCCGACGCCACGGGAACAGCGGGCGGAATGGGCGCGACAGGCTGCGATGCCCCGTAGGGAACGCCCGTCGCGAACGGCGGCATCGGCCCCGGGGCTCCGCCGACCGGCGGCGCTCCATAAGCCGGCGCTCCTGCCGCCGGTGGCCACGGGGCCGCATTGGCGGGGCGCGTCGGCGGTACAGGCTGAGGCGTGCTCACTTCCACGACCACCTTCGCCGGGTCGGCCGACTCTTTGGCCGCCCGGGCCGCCGCCTCAGCAGCCGCCGATTCGGCGCGGTTCGCCGCCTCCTGGGCCGCCGCCGCAGCTACCGCGGCCTCCGCTTCGGCCGATTCAGCAAGTACCTGCGACTCGTAGCGCATGTCCTCTTCCACTTCCGGGCTCACGCGCAAAAGCTCGTCGATGGTCACCTCGTACAGGTCGGCCAGGGCAATAAGGTTGCCCATGTCCGGCGCCGACTCGGCGCGCTCCCACTTCGACACAGCCTGGCGCGACAGCCCCAGCTGGTTCGCCAAGTCCTCCTGGGAAAAGCCGCGCTCGCGGCGCAGCTCGGCAAGGCGTTGGGCGATCTCGACGTTCATCACGGTTCCCTTTCGCGTCTTCTTCGTCACGTCACGCCTTTCACCCTATGGTTTCCACACCCGTTGCGCCAGCACCTTATGTGGTCAATTTACCAGAAACGAACGCACCCACCCACGACAACCAACAGTTGCCCCGCGTCTGACCAGGGAAAGATGCGGCCTTTCGGCTACGCGTCCGCCTCGGCCTTGCGGCGGTGCCACCATTCGGAGGTTTTTACGATGATGACTTCGACCAGCGGAATGGTGAGGAAGATGACCCACGCCGGAGCGTGCCAGTTAGGCTCCATGAAAATCATCCAGAAGAACCAGGCGATGGCACCAAGGGGATACAGGGCGCAGAGCATGGGAGCGATGCGCCGCGACGCGATGGCCGCCCCCACAATATAGTAGGCGGGAATAAGGAACAGCAGGAACAAGCCCGGCCCCCACAGGGTTCCGCCGCTGATCATGCCGAGGAACAGGTACAGCACGAGCACGATAGCCCAGAACGGAAACTTCAGCCAGCGCTTCGCGAAGGCGCCGTCGAACTTCGCAGGATGCATTCCTCGCGAGAAGATATGGTCGGCCAGATCCGGATTGGAACTGTTCACCCGCACGCCGTCCCAGCCTACGTGAACCTCTTCTCCATGGCGATCGATCACATGGACGCCCTCGGCCCAAGATACGTGTACGTGATCCTTGCCGTCTTCTACATGAATGCCGTCGAGGCCAATGTGCACTTTGTCTTTGTCGCCCTGTTCGGAAGAAGCGTCGTCGTCTTCGGAAGAGGCTGCACCGTCAGGGGAAGGCACCTTCTCGCCGGAAGCCGCCGGCCCCGCGCCGCCGTTAATAGAGCCAAAACCCGCTGCGCCTTCCCCACGCTGCCCAACCGCGCGGTCGGCGGCTTCGAAGGCCACGTCGTCTTCGATGGACTCGTCCACGTAGAGCAACTCGTCGAGCGACACGCCATAGAGCTTAGCCAGAGCGATAAGGTTGTCGGTATCGGGGGACGATTCCGACCGCTCCCATTTGGAAACAGCCTGGCGCGACACCCCCAGCTTTTCCGCCAGTGCCTCCTGCGATAGCCCCGCCATTTTCCGTCGGGCGGCCAGACGCTCGGCGATCTCCACGTTCATGATGCTGCCTTTCTTCTGCGTATCCTCTCGTACGCCTTCGAGGTTACCGAAACGCCGCTTGCCACGGAACCAATTCCCGTTGTCATTTCCCGCAATTATTGGTTGCGGCCACTTTCAACTGGGAAAACTCTCCAAGAACCCCGTAGGACAACGACTATGCCCTTGCCGCCCCGGCCCGTTTATGCGTCCCGCAGCGCCTTCAGCTTCGCCAGCGTGTCGGCGGGAATGCGGTCGGCCACCGTGTTCTTCCGCGCGATTTTCGGCGAGTCGTCGAGCCGCGCTTCCAAGTAGTACTCCCCCACCTCGTGGGAGAACCCGTCGGCACTCATGCGGTCCACGCCGCCGCCGAACACGGTGTCCTGAATGGTGGCGTCGCTTGTGACCACCATGGTCTCGATGCCGCGCGTGCCCGCGTCGTAGGCCAGCTTCTCGATAATCTTGTCGGCCGACTGCCCCGCCGGCGAGAACATAATCTGGATACCGCCGATCTTCTGTCGCTTGCCTTCGGAAAACTCGTTGCCGCCGCCGTCGAACACGACGATGGCGCCCATGTCGTTGCCCGCGTAGTTGATCACGTCGTTGATGAGCCGGTCGCGCGCCGCGTTCCACCAGTCGTCGGTGTAGTCCTCGGCGGTTTCGGGCAGGCGGCGATACCGGCTGCCGCTGCGCAGCACGTTGTACCCGTCAACGATCAGCAGTTTCTTCCGCGTCTTTCCCATGGCAAACCCGGAATCTACCAGTTCTGGCGCAGCCATTCGTACATGCAGGCCGTGGAGGCCTGGGCCACGTTCAGCGAGGAAATCTCGCCTACCTGGGGCAGCTTCACGCCGAAGTCGCAGTTTTCGAGCACGAGGCGCGATACGCCATCGCCCTCGTTGCCCATGACGAGCACGATCTTACCCTTCAGGTTCGCATTCCAAATGATATCGCTCGCGTGCTCGGTGGCCGCCGCCACCCAGAAGCCCTCATCCTTCAGGCGCTCCAGGCAGCTTACGATGTTGGCCACCTGGCTCACAGGAATGTGCGAGATGGCGCCGGCGGAGCTTTTGTAGGTGGCCGCTGTCACCCGCGCCGCGCGCTTGTTGGGAATGATGATGCCGACCGCCCCCACCGATTCGGCGGAACGGGCGATGGCGCCCAAATTGCCGGCATCGGTGATGTGGTCGAGCACCACGATGAGGGCGCGGCCGTCGTGCTCCTCGGCCGACTTCGCCGCCGCCTCCAGAATGGTGGTGACGTTCACATAGTTGAACGGCGCCGCCTCGGCCATGACGCCCTGGTGGCTGCCGCGCTCGGAAATCTCGTCGAGCTTCTTCTTCGACACCTTCTTGATGGGCACGTTCAGGTTCTTCGCCTTGCGCTGGATGTCGCGCACGAGACTGTCGGCCTGGCTCAGGTTATCGGCCATGAGAATGTACTTCAGGGGCACGCTCGTACGCAGCGCCTCTACCACCGGGCGCTTGCCTTCGATGAAATCAGCCATAGGTTCACTTTCCGCGAAAGAGTCTTGTTCCAGTTGCCCCAGTGTACCACGGAAGGCGCGGAGCCCCGCGCGCCCAACGGTCAACTGCGCCGAAGCGTCACGGAGCTGCGGAGCGGCGCGGCGTCTTCGCCATTACATGCTCCATTCCAGTAAGCGCCCTAGGAAGCGCTGCAGCTCGGGGGTTTGCGGGTCGTCGAAGATATGGGCGCTCGGCCCGTACTCCATAAGGCGCCCCTCACAGAGAAAGGCCACATCATCGCAAGCATGGCGGGCGAAACCCATCTCGTGAGTCACAATGACGAAGCGTGTGCCTGCCTCTTTCAGATCGCGAATGACGTCGAGCACTTCCGTGGTGTACTCAGGGTCAAGGGCGCTGGTGGGCTCGTCGAGCAGCAGCAGCTCCGGCCGCGCCGCCAGAGCCCGCGCTATAGCCACGCGCTGCTTCTGGCCGCCGGACAACTGAGCCGGGCGCTTCCCTGCTTCGCCCTTCAACCCCAAACGCGCCAGCAGCTCCTCAGCGCGATCGGTCGCCTCGCTTTCCTCAACGCCGTGGACTACTCGCAACGGCAGCGCCACGTTTTCCAACGCCGTCAGGTGATGGAACAAACCGCCGTCTTGGAACACGAATCCCAGCTGGGCGCGATAGGCACGCAAACCCGCCTCGTCGGTCGGCACCGCCTTGCCGCCCACGGCCAGGGTGCCCGACGAAGGAGGCAGCAAGCCGCCCAAGATGCGCAGCAGCGTCGACTTTCCGCCGCCCGACGGCCCGATAATGGCCAAGGCGGTTACCTCCTCCTCAAACGTTACGTCGCGCAGCACCTCGACGCCGTCAAAGGAGCGCGTGATATGGGAGAGCCGTACGGCCAAAGGCTTAGTGCTCATAGTCGAGCCTCTTTTCGAACTGGCGGCTAACGAACATAAGGGGCAGCGTAAGGACCAGGTACAGCGCCCCCAGCAGCAGGAAGCCGCCGAAGAAGTTGTAGTTCGTGGCGGTAATCTCGCGCATGGTTTGCGTGAGCTCGATAACGGCGATCACCGACAGCAGCGACGAGTCCTTGATAATAGAGGCCACCTGGCCCGTCAGCGCCGGGAGCGTGCGGGCCACCATCTGGGGCGCCACCACATAGCGCAGCGTCTGCGCGCGGGTAAAGCCGACGGCCCGCGCCGCCTCAAGCTGCCCGCGGTCGATGGACATAAGGCCGCCGCGCACAATTTCGGCCAGATAGGCACCCGAGAAGAGCGACAGGATGACAATGCCCGCCACTATGCGGTTGTCGATGCCCCAAGCCGTGCCGATGATGTAGTAGAAGAAATACACCTGCACGATAAGCGGCGTGCCGCGAATGATCTTCACGTACAAGTCGCACAGGTAGCGTACCGGCAGCACGCGGGAGCCCTGGCCCAGAGCCACGGGCACGCCGATGAGCATGCTCAGCACCAAGCTGGCTGCCGAAATGCCCACGGTCATGCAGAAGCCGTCCCAAATGCGCACGCGGTACTGAGCCACGAAATCGAAGTTGAGCGAGATGCCGGCCATGGCCAGCGAAGCCCACACCACGGCCACCACGGCACAGCACACCAGCAGGTAGTTCAGCGCCGCCTTGGCTGCGCCAACCCGCCCCTCGCCCGAGGCCGTGAAAAGAGAGCCAACCATAGCCATCCCCTTAGCCTATTCGAAGTCGAAGAACCACTTGAACCCGTACTCGTCGAAGGCCTTCTTCTCTTCTGCCAGGTACTTCTCGGTCAAGCGATCGAACTCGCCATCGGTCTTAGACTGGGCAATGAAGGCGTTCAGCTGGTCGAGCAGCTCGGTATCGCCCTTCTTCACTGCAATGCCCCACGCCTCGGGGTCTTGGAAGGGAATGAACACGGCCTCGGTGGTATCGGGGTTGGCCGCATGGTTGCGATAGATGGTCAGCTGGTCGTATAGGAAGCCGTCGGCCTTACCCTGCACCACCTCGGTGACGCAGGCGCTTTCGTCGGCCAGCCGCACAATCTCGGCGTTGGGGAGGTTTTTCGTGGCGTACACATCGCCCGTAGAGCCCGTTTTCACGGCCACTTTCTTCCCCGACTGGTTCAAGTCGTCGATGGACTGAACGCCCGATTCGGCGTTGGCCAGAATGGCCAGCTGCGCCATAGCGTAGGGGTCGCTGAAATCCACCGACTGCTTGCGCTCGTCGGTGATGGTCATGGAGCTGATAACCAGATCGGCCTGACCCGATTGCAGCGACGGAATAAGGCCATCCCACGCCGTGTTCTCAATGCGCACGTCGTACCCGTAGGCGGCGCCGAAGTCGCGAATGAAATCCACCGCCAGTCCCTCGGGGTTGCCCGCATCGTCCTTGGTCTCGAACGGCGGGTACGCAAGCTCCATAGCCACGCGCAGCGTTTTGCCGCCCTCGGCGTTGGCGGCCGAATCCGTCGCGCCTTCGCCGCTTCCCGCACAGCCGCTCAACGCAACGACGAGCGCCAAGCCCAACGCGGCGACCAAAACCGCCAGCCGAAAGAGGCCAGCCGCAGACGTCGCCGACAAGCTTGCGGCGCCTTCCTTCGCGACACCCCGCCGCACGACCTCTGCGCTGCGCTTCCCGTTTTCCCAATGCTTCATTTGCCGCTCGCTTTCTCGAAATTTGCTCGCACCGTTGCCAGCGTCTTGACCATAGCGCTCAGTTCTTCCTTGGACACACCCTGCGCCATAACATGCAGGAGCTGTTGGTTGATGGCGGCAATACGGGCGCCCAAGGCGCGTCCTTGCTCGGTCAGGCGCACCTCGGTGACGCGCTTGTCGACCGCGCTCTTCGCCGTTTCAACATAGCCCGCGCTGATAAGCTTCTTGATCAGGGCCGTTACCGTCGAAGGATCCCTTCCGATGGCCGCGGCCAAAGTCGCCATAGGAAGAGCCTCGTGGGCGAACAGCTGCAGGAGGATATCGCCGTGGGAAGGCACCAGACCCTCGATGCCCGATTCCGCCAGGAGCTCGCTTAGGTAGCGGTTGGCCGCCCCCAAGGTGCGAGACATCTGGCTCAGGGCATTCCCGTAGGGAATTTCCTGCACCTGCCGTTCCCAAGAGAGTGCTTCAACCACTTTTCTTCCTTCCAGCCAACGTGCTGCGGCAAATTTACTTTGATATCCAAGTATTGTCAACATACAATTCGCCCCCCAGGGGCCATCGGCCACCAAAAGGCATGTTGAGCTCGAGAACGCAGTACTACCGGGCCCTTGAAACCAACATCCCGGCAGATAAAAGCAACCGCAATTCGTGCTTCAGCAAGAATGACAAAACGCCCCGCTAAGCGAGGCGTTAGGCCGAGACAGAGCTCGGCGGAAGGTGGCCGCGCCGGGGAGGGACGGCGCGGCCTGCGGAATTGTCTTACATCGGGGGGCCAGCAACCGGAGCATTCGCGCGCGCCTCGGCCAGCTCGGCCAGAAGCTGCGAGTACTCGTCGGCGGCTGCCTTGTCGGCCTGCAGGTTCTGCGCGATGTGCTCGCCGGCGCAGTAGCCCTGGGTAATGGCGAGGCCCACGGAATTGCCAGCCAGCAGCGTGTGGTACTGGATGGCGTAGCGACCGCCAGCGGTGTTGCCGCAGGCGTACAGGCCCTTGATGATGCTGTCGTCGACGCGACGCACCTCATGATTGTCGGTCACGAGCACGCCGGACATCTGCACCATGCCGCTGGACACGCGTCCCTTATCGCCCTGGCCGCTGATGCCGAAGAACGGCGGCGTGTCGATAGGGTTCATGAGATCGGCGTCGCGACCCCAGTCGGTGTCCTTGCCGGCAGCACACATCTCGTTGTAGTGGGCGATCTCATCCAGCAGGCCCTGCTTGGCCTCGCCCTCGTAACCGAGGATGTCGGCCAGCTCATCGAGGGTTTCGGCGGCGTACATGCGGCCCTTGTTCATGCCGTAGCCCGTGAAGCCGTACACCTCGAAGCCGTCGGGGCCCGTCGTGTAGTTCGCCAGATCCTGCTTCACCAGATCCCACTCGCGGGCGCACGTCGTAGACGACATGTTGTGCTCGTAGCCCTGGTTCATGATGTTCTCTTCCCACTTGCCATCGGCGATGGTGCAGCAGCGCTCGCCGCGGGGACGACGGGCGAAGAAGCCTAGACCGCCGAACTGCAGCTGCGCGTCATTGTAGAAGCGCTTGCCGTCGCCGCCGAACACCGGGTAGTTGCCGATGGACTCCAGGGCGGGCGCGCCCATGCCGTTGCCGAAGTTCATGGCTGCACGGGGGCCCGGCTCCATCACACCGCCAGCCCAGCAGGCCAGCTTGTGCCCCATGCCGTCCTGGCCCATGCCCATGAACGACGACGGGTCGGACGTGTCGATGTCGGACGACTCGGCCAGCTCGCGAACCTCGTCGTTGAGGGCGAGCACCATCTCGCCGTTGCCCGAGAAGTCGCCGCAGGCCAGAAGCACGGCCTCGGCATTCACGCGCACAATGCCATCGGAATTCTCGCCATAAGCGCCAGTGACGCCGCCTTCCTCATCTTGAATAAGGACGATGGCCGATGTGCCGAACAGCCATTCGGCACCCAACTCCTGGGACTTCTCGATGCTGTAACGCATGATGGGGCCCCAAGCAGGCTGATTGGCACCGTTTCCCAGCGTGTCGTTGAAGTCGCGGTGCGACACGGTGCCGGGGAATGACGTGTAGCCGCTGTGGTTAACGGCCACCTTGTTGCGACCGTTGGGGAAGCTGTAGAACACCTGGAACTCGTCAAGCTCCTCCTGCGGAGCCAGCTCGCACACCCAGTCGTACACCTCTCCCGAGCGGGTGGCGTACATCTTGGCCACCGACGGCATAGTGCGGCAGTAGCTGCGCAGCTGCCACTCGTTGAGCACCTGCATCTCGTCCACCGCCTCAGCACCGGTGTTCAGGTACGTCTGGGAATTGATGGTGCCCACGTCGCAGCCGATGGGCGCCCATGTGTCCTCGGGCTGCTTCTCCATCACGACAACCTTCATGCCCAGCTCGGCCGCACGGCGGGCGGCGCACACGCCGGACTCGCCGCCGCCGATGACAAGCAGCTCGGTGTCGATAGTGGAAGTCACCTCGTCCTCGTTCACCACAGGGGCGTCGCCGAGCCACGCGGGATTGCCGCTGGCGCTTGCGCCCTCAGCGGCGGTGTCGGCGCCCGTGGAAGCCATGTCGGACTTCTGCTCGGGAGCGCAGCCGGCGATCATGCCGGCAGCGGCCATGCCCGCTCCGGCCAAGGCGGCTCCGCGCAGAAACGAGCGGCGCGAGACGTTCGGGGTCTGTTCTGTCATAAGTGGTCCCTCCTAATGCAACAGTGCTTGCAGGTTGGCCCGAGTTCCTCTCTCGGACGCCGTAAAATCTAGCGGGTAACGGCTCACCAGAAACGGGTGGTTTTGATCTATACTGGCAAAATCGCTGGACAGAGCTTGTTTTCTTGAGGAGGGGAACGTCATGCCAACCACCACGCCTTCCACCCTCCCACAAACGGGTGAGGGGCTTTCGCAGGCCGCCGATTCAGGCGCCATTCCTCCCCGCGGTCTGCGTACCGTCGGGCTCGCCCTATTCATTGCCTGGGCCATGGCAGCCCTCTCGCTGCTCTTCCCCGCATCGGCCCACCACGATATCTCGCCCCTGTTCGCCTGCTGCATGGGAGCGGTGGCGCTCATCGCCTTCTGCTGGTACAGCTACCGGACCGACGCGGGCTCCTTCACGTTCCGCTGGACGTGCGCGCTGGCAGGAGCCGCCACCATCGCGGCCGTCGTTGCGAATCTGCTCGTCGCCTCGGGGCACCTGCCGTCTTGGGGAGCCTACGCGGCCGCCGCCATTCTCGGGTTTTCGACGGCCGCCCTCGCGTTTGTGTGGGCCATGGCCTTCGCGGGGGCGGCTGATGGACGCAACGTGCCCTCCGCAATGCTCGCGCTGTTTCTGGCATCGGCCCTCGACTACGTGGTCATGGGGCTGAGCGGCTGGGGCATCGCCGCGGCCCTCACGCTGTTCCTTGCCGCCTCGTGCGCCTGCCTCGTTCGGCTCCTGCATGCCACCGACTGCACCCAGCGCCCTGTTCTCATTCGACCGCGCAACAGCCGTGATTTCATGGCCTTCGGCATCGGGGCGACGCTGTTCGCCGTTGCCCTCGGTATCGTGGGAGGCACCACAGCCGATGTAAGCTCCATGGAATCGGCCGCCGCCGTTAACACCGGACTGGCGCAGACCGGCCTCATCGTATCGGGGCTCGCGTTCGCCGGCTGCGCCCTCGTGCCCCGCTACGTAGAACCTATGGGCTTGCTGAAAGTGCTCGTTCCCGCCGTTATTCTCGTCATGCTCGCCAACGTGGTCGACTTCTCCCAAGCCAACCAATGGCTCACCCTGACGCTGTTCGCATGGCCCTTCCTTCTCATCGGGCTGTCTTTGGTGGTAGTCGCCGTAGATCGGGCGCGCATTCTCAGCCTCCCGATGGCCTTCCCCGCTGTTTGGGCGGTATTGTGGGGCGGCTACGGGCTCGGCGTCCTGCTGGGCCAAACCGTCTTCCCCGGCTCGCCGGACGACACGCAGGCCATTACGAACAGCATCGTCGCAGTGGCCTCCGTCGCCGTGGTAGCAAGCGTCTTTCTGTTTTCGAGCCGTCTGTCCTTCCAACTGGGCGGAATGCTTGAGAGGCCCGCAAAACCACAGCCGATCATACTGCCGGCCCCAGCCCTAAGCGATCCGGCCGAGCGGGCCGCCAGCCGCATTGTCGAGAAAGCAGCCCTCGCCGCATCCGAGGGGTCCGAAGCCGACCCCTGCGAGCGTCTCGCGGCTTTCTACAAGCTTTCCGCTCGCGAATCGGAGGTGTTCGCGTTGCTCGCCCAAGGGCACACGCGCGCCGCCATCGCCAAAAAGCTGTTCGTATCGGAGAACACCGTGCGCGAGCATGTGAAGAACATCTACAAGAAGTTGCATATTCACTCGCGCCAGCAACTGATCGACCTGGTAGACGCGCGGCGCGGCTAGCACGGCCAGGGGAAGGAAAACCACCCGTTTAGGGGGAGCCGACAAGTGCTAGGCTGGCTTCAATCTTTAGGAGGAGGCCCTATGACATCCTGCAATCTTTTCGTGAACATCCCCTTCGTAAACGGGGGAAGCCAGTTTGCCGAGAACGTCTACGAGCATACGGCGCCGGCAGTGAAGCGAGCCTACTTTGAGGCCCTTCTAGCCGAGGCGGACGGGTTTGCTAGCGAGTCCCTGGACGTGCGCAGCCTTACCCTGGGCGGTGGCTCGGTGAGCACGGTGCCCGAAGAAGAGCTCGGTCGGCTTCTACGAGGCCTGAAGCAGTGCTTCGGACTAGGCGCCGATATTCCCCTCTACGCGACGTTCGACCCCGGCCTTCTGACAATTGGTCAGGCTAACCGCCTGCGAGAAACGGGTATTGCACGACCGACGTTCCGCTACCTTGCGGCGGATAGCGCCCAGGCTGATCCGCTGGGACTGCCTGCAGGGGAAGTGGAAATGAGCAAGATGGATGTGCTGCTCGAGCAAGCAGGCATGACCGACATCGGCATCGAGGTGGCTTTAGGCTACCGCGAGCAAACGCCGCGATCGCTGGAAACCACCCTGCGCAAGGCACTACGCTCCACCGTGCAACGCTACCGCCTGGTGCTGCCGCGCCCCGAGGCAAGAGCCGCTCGGGAAGAGCTTCTTGCTCTCTACGAAGTCGCGCGTCGGTGGCTCGCCGACCGTGAGTTTGTCGAGGAGCGGCCCCTGCACTTCAGCCGCAACGGCTCGACCGATCCTTACGTGCTCGACTTCTACGGAACGAACTCCGGCGAGGCCGTGGGGACTCTCAGTTTGGGGGTGTCCTCGGTTTCGTGCCTCGATGGCATGATATGGACGAACACCGGCGACATCGACGCCTACCTTGCTTCCCGCGGCGCCCCGGACGTGACCACAGAAAGCGTCGTCGCGCTTGACGAGACGCAACAGCGCCTGCGATGTCAGCTCGCGGCGCTCTGGCGCGGAGAAGCGGCGCCTATGACGGCTGCCCTGGCCGACGTGCTTTCAGAAAGCGGCTTCTTCCTGCCCACCAGCGATGGTTGCGTTCTTGCAAACTGGGGGCGCCTCAACCATCGCGAGGCGTTCGCCACCTTCGCCGCAGCGCAGGCTTCTTAGGAATCGCGCGGCTGGGGGCGCCGCTCTTCCCCGAAAACTCAAGCGACGCCGCCCTCCCTGACAAAACAGCAGCGAACAACCGCCGCTGTTGCGACCTCGTGCGAAAACACCGAAAATAGGATGCCGAAAGCAATTCCCTTCGCGAAGGTATCACTATGAGCACATCGGCATCTGAGCCCCATTCCGCCCCGCACGACACGCCGCACGACGCTGGCGAGCCGCTGCACTTTCACGAGCCCACCGCCATTGAGGTGCGCGGGGCGCGGGTGCACAACCTGAAGAACATCTCGCTAGAAGTGCCGCTGCGCCAGCTGGTGGGCATTGCCGGCGTGTCGGGTTCGGGAAAAAGCTCGCTGGCCTTGGGCGTGTTGTATGCGGAAGGGTCGCGCCGCTACCTGGAGGCGCTTTCCACCTACACGCGGCGGCGCATTTCCCAGGCCGGGCGCGCCACGGTGGACGAGGTGCTGCACGTGCCGGCGGCCCTGGCCCTACGCCAGCGCCCGGGCATTCCCGGCGTGCACTCCACCTTCGGCACCTCCACGGAGCTGCTTAACTACCTGCGCCTCATGTTCTCACGCCTGGGCTGCCACGTGTGTCCGAACGGCCACGTGAACGCGCCTACCCTCAATGTGGCCGCCGAGCTGCCCATCACCTGCTCCACCTGCGGCGTGGAATTCTACGGCCCCTCCGCCGAGGACCTGGCCTTCAACAGCGGCGGCGCCTGCCCCGAGTGCGGAGGCACCGGCGTCGTGCGCACCATCGACGAGAGCACGCTCATCGCCGACCCGACGCTCACCATCGAGGAAGGCGCCGTAGCGCCCTGGCGCAATCTCATGTGGTCGCTCATGCCCGAAGTGGCAAAGGAGATGGGCGTGCGCATCGATGTGCCCTACGAAGACCTGACCCCCGAGGAAAAGGACATTGTGCTGCACGGCCCCATGGAGAAGAAGCACATCCTGTACGTGCCGAAGAACAAGAGCCACGCGGCGGAGCTGGACTTCACCTACTACAGCGCCGTGAACACCGTGAAGAACGCCCTGGCAAAGGTGAAGGACGAGAAGGGCATGGCCCGCGTGGCGAAGTTCCTCACCGAAGACGTGTGCCCGTCCTGCCATGGCACGCGCCTGTCCGAGAAGGCGCGCTCGTCCACCATCGACGGGCAGAACTTAGCCCAGGTGACGGCGCTGTCGCTGGACGACCTGCGCGACTGGATTCCCACCGTGGCCCCGTGGCTGCCCGCCGACATGCGGCCCATGTGCGACCAGATTACCGCGGAAATGACCGAGCCCATCCAGCGCCTTGAGCAACTGGGGCTGGGGTATCTGACCCTCGACCGCGCCAGCGAAACGCTCTCCAACGGCGAGCGCCAGCGCGTGCAGCTAACCCGCGCCGTGCGCAGCCGCGCCACCGGCGTGCTCTACGTGCTGGACGAGCCCTCCATCGGGCTGCACCCCGCGAACATCGAGGGGCTGCTCGGCGTCATGGACGACCTGCTCTCCGACGGAAACTCCGTGGTGATGGTGGATCACGACGTGGCCGTGCTGCGCCATGCGAACCATCTGATTGAGATTGGGCCGGGGTCGGGCGCCGACGGCGGGCGCGTTATCGCCCAAGGGTCGGTGGCCCAGGTGGAGGCCAACCCCGCCTCGCGCATCGGGCCGTTCCTGGCCGGCACGGCGAAGGTGCGGGTGCGCACGCCTGTGGCAGCCGAGCACCTGTTCGACGAAGGAGCTATTCGTCTGGAAACGGGCGCTATCCATACCGTGCAGCCGCTGGAGGTGCGCATTCCAAAGGGACGCCTGACCGTAGTGACCGGCGTGTCCGGCTCGGGCAAGACCACGCTCGTGCTGGAAAGCCTGGTGCTTGGCTTGAAAGCCGCCCTTGCCGGCCGCGCGCTGCCCGGCCATGTGCACGATATTGACGCGCCCGGCATCAGCCGCGTGGACTTGGTAGACGCCACCCCCATCGGCGTGAACGTGCGCTCTACCGTGGGCACCTACTCCGGCGTGCTCGACGAGCTGCGCCGGGAATTCGCGAAGCTGCCCGAGGCGAAGGCGGCGGGGCTCAAGGCCGGTGCGTTCTCCTACAACACCGGCAGCCTGCGCTGCCCCACCTGCGACGGCACGGGGCAAATCTCCCTGGACGTGCAGTTCTTGCCCGATGTGGACATCCCCTGCCCCGACTGCCACGGCAGCCGCTACGGCAAAGACGCCTACGCCATCCAGATGACCGTGGAAGGTGAGACAGTGCCCCGGAGGGGCGTCTCATGTTCCGAGGAGGCCCCGGATGCCGCAACGTCTGCTGAACACGAGACGCCCCTCCGGGGCACTGTCTCACACGATGACGATTTCGCGCCCGTACACACGTTGTCGCTGCCGGAAATGCTCTCGCTTACCGTCGATCAGGCCCTGGCGGCCCTTCCGCACCTGAAAAAGGTGCACAGCAAGCTGCAGACCCTGCACAACCTGGGGCTCGGCTACCTCACCTTGGGCGAGGCCACGCCGGCGCTGTCCGGCGGCGAGGCCCAGCGCCTGAAGCTGGCCAGCGAAATGCGCCGCGACCAGGAAGACACCCTCTTCGTGTTCGACGAGCCCACCATCGGGCTGCACCCGCTGGACGTGGAAACCCTCATCGCGGTGCTGCAGAAGCTCATCGAGCACGGCGCCACCGTGGTGGTCATCGAACACGACCTGGACATGATCGCCAACGCCGACTACCTCATCGACATGGGCCCCGGCGGCGGCGAGCAAGGCGGAACGGTGGTCTGCGAAGGCACCCCCGCCCAAGTAGCCGCCTGTCCCCAAAGCATCACCGGCAAGTACCTCGCCCAGGAACTGACCGACTAAACCCACGGGCCAACGGTCGTGTCAAACGCTCCGTAGGGCGAGGGCTCTGCCCTTGCCGCCGGGGCCCGAACCGACCCGCGCGACAAAAGCGGAAGGGGCATGGCCCCTTCCCTACGAATCGACACGGCATTCGACAATGCTAGCTTATTTCACTTTCAAGCCTATTTATGAAATAAGTAGCCAAACCAAACCACCCTTATTTCTGTTTCAAGCCACTTTCTGAAATAAGGCTGCCATTGCGGCTACCCTTATTTCACTTTCTAGAGATTTCTTCTACCCCTCGGCGCGGAGCTTGGCTATTTGCTGGCGGGCGGCGGCCATGCTGGCTTCGTTGTCGTTGCCTACCACATCCAGGTTCTCGGCGGCCACGAAGCGGGTCTCGGGGATGCCGAACATCTTCGCGATGCCGCAGAAGTACTCGTAGCCGAAGTTCATGCCTTCCACGCGGCCGCCGCAGGTGGTGAGGTAGGTGAGGCGCCCGGCCTTGCACAGGCCCTCGCACGCCCCTTGCTCGGTGTAATGGAAGGTGATGCCCATGGCGCACACGTGCTCGACGTACACCTTCAGCGCCGCCGGGAACGACAGATCCCAGTAGGGTGTGCCGATGACGATCTCGTCGGCCTCGGCGAAGTCCTTCGCCAAATCGAACAACCCGTCGCTGAAGTTGCCGTTGGCCTCCAGCTGCGCGCGGAACGCCACCGGGCCCGCGTAGTAAGGCTCCAGCTTCAGCTCGGCCAGGTTTACTTCCTTGACGTCTTCCATACCTTCCAGATACTCGCGGCACAGCGCAAGCGTCCGCGACTCGTCGCCGCGCAGGCACGCATTAACAAACAGAACCGTCATGACTCCCCTTTCTCTTGGTCGCTTCCATTCTACGCTTTCGCGCTATACTGGGCGCAGCAGATGGCGCGTGGGGCTGCGGGTTGGCGGCCGGCGCCGTTGCCGGAGGAAAGGATTCCCATGGAGAATTTCGAATTCGTCTCGCCCACTCACTTCGTGTTCGGTCGCGGCGTTGAAACCGAGGTCGGCGCGAAGCTGGCCGCTGCCGGCGCTCAGCGCGTGCTCGTGCACTTCGGCGGCGAGAGCGCCCGCAAGTCGGGACTCATCGACCGCGTGTGCGACTCGCTGGACGCGGCGGGCATCGAGCATCTGGAGCTAGGCGGCGTGCGCCCGAACCCCGAGATCACGCTCGTGCGCGAAGGGGTGAAGCTGTGCAAGGAGGCCGGCGTTGACTGGATTCTGGCCGTGGGCGGGGGCTCCGTCATCGATTCCGCCAAGGCCATCGCCAACGGTGCCTGCGTGGAATGCGACGTGTGGGAGCTGTTCGAGACGAAGGCCCTCGACCACGACGTGCTGCCCATCGCCGTGGTGCTTACCATTCCAGCGGCGGGTTCCGAGGCATCGAAGAACACCGTGGTGTCCAACGACGAGCTGGGGCGCAAGACCGGTTACGCCAACAACGCCCAGCGCCCGAAGTTCGCCTTCATGAACCCCGAGCTCACCTTCACCCTGCCGCCCTTCCAGACGGCGGCGGGCCTCACGGACATGTACTGCCACCTGCTGGAGCGCTTCTTCGACGACGTGGGCGCCGTGCCCGTGACCGACAACCTGAACCTGTCGCTCATGAACACCATTCGCGCCGAGGCGCCGCGCGTGCTGGCCGACCCTGACAACTACGACGCCCGCGCGAACATCATGTGGGCTGGCATGCTGTGCCACCAGGGCCTGGCCGGCGTGGGCCGTCACGAGGATTGGGCCACCCACGGGCTCGAGCACGAGCTATCGGCGCTCGACCCGGCCATCACCCACGGCGCGGGCCTGGCGGTCATGTTCCCCGCTTGGATGGAATATGTGTACGCGGAGAACCCGGCTCGCTTCGCCTTCTACGGCCAGGCAGTGTTCGGCCTCACGCCCACCGGCGACGTAGTAGCCGATGCGCTCTCGGCCATCGACGAGACGCGCTCATTCTTCGCGAGCCTCGGCATGCCCACCACCCTGGCCGAGCTGGGCGTGGAAGAGGAGGACATCCCGAAGATGCTGCCGACGCTGGCCCAGAACAAGGGCGTCCCCTTCGGCAGCTTCAAGAAGCTGACCCTGGAAGACGCCGCAGAAATCTACAAGCTGGCACTGTAGCGCTCGCGAACGAACACCGTAGGGAAGGGGCCATGCCCCTTCCGTTTTTGTCGGGCGGGTTGAGGCGGATTCGGCGGCAAGGGCATGGCCCTTGCCCTACGAGGCGCTCGGGAACCGGCTCGTTCAAACGCACTGTATGCCGCAGCGCACAAACACCGACGCGAAAATCGCCCCTGGCTCGTTACGAGGCGGGGGCGATTTGTTTACGAGGGGCTTCTCTTGGGTTCGGCGCGACACAGCTGCCTGACAATAGGCGCGAACCGAAGGAGGCCTTCCATGGAAATTGTCACGAAGCGGGTCTATGAACCCTATGAGCAAAGCGACGGCTACCGCGTGCTGGTAGACCGCCTGTGGCCGCGCGGCCTTACCAAGGCCCGCGTGCATTACGACGAGTGGGCGAAGTTCCTGGCCCCCTCAACCGCCGTGCGCAAGGCCTTCGGCCACAACCCGGCGCATTGGGACGCCTTCGTCGCGCAGTACACCGCCGAGCTGAACGCCAACCCCGAAGCCGCCGCCTTCGCCGAGAAGCTGACCGAGCCCACGCTGGCCCACTACCCGCGCGTCACCCTGCTCTACGGAGCCAAGGACGAGAAAGAGAACCAAGCCGTCGTCCTCGCCCAATGGCTCCGCGAGCATATGCCGAAGAAGTAGCGCGGGAGGGCGGACAGGTTAGTCGAACTGGCGAAGTGCTTTGCTCAGGCGGGCAAGGCCTTCGCGCAGGGTGGCCTCGGGGGCGCAGTAGCCTAGGCGCGCGCCGCCGGGCAGGTTGAAGCGGCTGCCCGGCACCAGCAGCACGCCCTCTTCCTTCAGCAGCTTGATGCAGAACTCCTCGTCATCCATGGGAATGTCCCACTGGATGTAGGCCACCGACACGCCCTTCGGCGCCTGCCAGCGCACGCGGGGCTCGCCGTCGATCCACTCCTGCACGATGGCGCGGTTGCGCTCGATAATGGCGCGATTGCGCTTGAGGATGGCTTCGCGGTTGGCCAGCACATAGGTGGCCAGGGCGTCGTTGAACTCGCCGCAGCAGATCATGGTGTAGTCGCGGTACACGCGGAACTTGTCGGCCAGCTCCTTGCTGGACACCGACCAGCCGATGCGCGCGCCGGGCACCGAGTAGGTCTTCGACACGGAATTGGTCACGACCGCCTTCTCGTACAGGTCGATCATAGACCAGAAGTTCTCCGTGTTCTCCAGCGGCAGGTACACCTCGTCGGAGAGCACGTAGGCGCCCACTTCGCGGGCAATCTCGGCAATCTGCTCGAGGGTTTCCTTGGAAAGCACCGTGCCCAGCGGGTTCGAGGCGTTGTTGATGCAGATGAGCTTCGTATCGGGGCGTACCAGCGCACGCAGCTCGTCGATGCTCGGCTGCCACGCGTTCTCCTCGCGCAGGTGCCAGTACTCCACCTCGGCGCCCAGCGTGGCGGGAATCTCGTAGAGCGGGTCGTACGTGGGGTATTCAGCAATCACATGGTCGCCCGGCTCCACCAACTGCATGAGCGCCATGAGGTTCGCGCCCGTGGTGCCGTTGGTCTGCAGAATGCAGTCGGGGTCGATGTCGCTGCGGTACAGCTTCGCCACCTCGGCCTTGAACTCCGGCGAGCCCTCGATCCACCCGTAGTTCATCTTCTCGCCGTTCAAGCGCTCGTAGAACGTGGCGCCCGCCTGGCCGTCCAGCTCCAGAATCTCGCCCATGGTCAGCGAGGCAATCGTCGACTGCGCAATGTCGTAGGTAGCCGACTTCTCCCAAACGTTGAGCCAATCCTCAACGCCAATAGTCTTAATGTCCATTCATGCGCTCCTTGATCTCTTTCAACAAGCTTGCGTTGCAGAGGAGACAGCGGGTGTTCCAACCGAGCGAGTTCCGCACGAGCCGAAATGTCCAGTGGACATTTCCACCAAGCGAGGACTGTCTGAGCGAATCGGAATACCCGCTGGCTCCGACGGGCGAGGAGTCCGGACTAGATTCCGATAACGCCCATGCCCAGGAGAACGAGGGACAGCACACCCAGGGCGCAGATGACCCCCATGCACACCTTCTCGCCCGTGGTCACAGCGTGGCCGTAGTCCTTGCGCGCCTTCACGTAGATGAAGAAGCCGGGAATGTAGCCCACGCAGGTGAGCAGCAAGAACGACCAGCCGTTGAACAGCACGCCGATGACCTGGAACGCCACAGCCACGAAACCGATGGCCGCCTGCACGACGTTCTTGTTCTGCAGGCCCCACTTCGCCTGGTAGGCGGCGGCGAAGGCCCAGGTGATCACGATGGCCACGGTGCACATGGAGAACGCGAAGTCGTAGGCGTCGGCCGAGAACAGCAGGATCACGAGGAACACCTGGATGCAGGCACCCACGATGATGAGCGAGAACTGCGGGGCGCCCTTCTCGTTCAGCTTGCCCCAGGAAGCGGGCAGCAGCTTGTAGTCGGCCATCTCAGACGTGGTTTCCGCCGGCAGGATGGTGAAGGACAGCCACGATCCCAGGATGGAGATGATGATGGCGATGGAGATGAACGGGCCGCCCCAACCGGGAGCCATGGACTCGAACACGTAGAGCAGCGCCGGGTAGTCGAGTGCGGCGATTTCGGTGTAGGGCATGTAGCCGAAGGGCAGCACCGAGGCGCCGATGTAAATGGCCATCAGGCAGATGAAGCCGATGAGCGTGGCCTTGCCGACGTCGGACTTGCGGGCGGCGCGGGCCGACACGACGGACGCGCCCTCGATGCCCACGAAGCACCACATCATGATGATCATGCAGTTGAAGATCTGCGTGCCCACATCGCCAATGCCTACGGCGTCGGGGCCGTACTCGCCAGCTGCCACTGCGTTGTTGTACACGTTACCCCAGAAGTCAGCGGTCAGAATACCGGCGTTGAACAGGAAAATGCCGAACACGAGGGTGACAGCGATGGCGGCCACCTTGCACACCATGACGATGGCGTTCAGGAACGCCGCGCTTTCCACGCCGCGGATGACAAGCAGCGTGATGCCCCACATGACCAGTGACGCGATGATGATGCACGGGATGGTGTTGCCCGGCAGAAACGCCGGGAAGAAATACCCTACCGTGGACATCATCATCGTGGCGAAGGCCACGTTGCCGAGCCACGCCGACAGCCAGTAGCCCCAGCCGGAGATGAAGCCGGCGAGCGGCCCCCAGCCGGCATCGGCGTAGGAGAAAATGCCGTGCAGGTCGCTGCGCTTCTCGGTGAGGTTGTTCAGCGAGAACGCCAGCGCCAGAAAGCCGATGCCCACGATGAGCCAGCCGATAAGCACCGCGCCAGGCGAGGCCACGTTGGCCAGCTGGCCGGTGATGGCGAACACGCCGGTGCCGATGCACGAGCTGACCACCATGCCGATAAGGCCGATGAACCCGATGCCCTTCTTTCCCGTTTCCTTCTCTTCCATGAGATTCCCTTCTCTTGCCTATGCTCACGGGCGCCGCAGCACCCGTCTTCCCCAAAGGAGGCCGCCCATGGCAGTCGCGGCCTCGTTGTGCGGTCCTCTCCCATAACGGACCTGAAAGCAGAAGCGCGCAGCCTCCGCAAGACACACTATGGCGAAGAGTGGCCGCTCCGCCCAGCCGACAGAGAGGTGTATCGGAAGTAAACAATGAGTCGTAAACTCAGGGTATAGCCGTATATATCTCCGTTAAACCGCACGTCATCGGCGTGACCTGCGAAGCTAGACGACAAACCTGGTCATTTTTTTCATCGCAGGTGCGCCGGAGGTAGCGTAAACTTAGACCCTGCAAGAGTCGGCGCGGCGCCCTGCGGGCAACCGCGCCAGAGCCGCCTCCCCCGAGACGAAAGCTGGTACCCTTGGAATTCGCCACGTACTACTTCACGCTCTTGGTCATGCTGGCTGCGGTGCTGGCCGCCGCCACCTGCTTCTCGGCATTTCTGGCGTCGCGGTCGCGGGCGATGATCCTCGCCTTCGGCGGCTTTCTGTGCTACTTCATCGACGTTGCTTTCATGCTGCAGGACAGCATCGCCGCCGTGGTGCTGGGCACCGCCACCGACCCGACCTACCTGCTCATGCGCAGCGTGGCCACCATCGCCATCGGCGACGCCTGTCTCACGTTCTTCTGGCTGCTGGTCTGCAACTTCATCGGCGAGCGCAGCACCTTCGTGAAGGGAGCGCCGCCCGTGCTGTTTTTGCTGGTCAGTCTGGCGCTGCTTATGGAGGCCACCACGCCCGAGGGCCGCTTCTGGTTCTATTCGCTGCGCATGGTCTACGTGCTGTGGATTCTGGGCTACGCCCTCGTGCGCTACCTGGCCTGCCACGACAGCGCCGAGCGGACACGCCTGGCGCGAGGCCGGGTCGCCTTCATCGTCGTGGCCGCGCTGTGCGCCCTCGTGATTGCCGAGGACGCCCTTATGTTCCTCGTGCTGCGGGTAGATGAGTGGGCGTGGGGGCCCATCGTCATTTCCGCCGAGCGCAACTATGCCGAGAACGTGCTCATGCTGGCCTGCTCGCTGCTGGCCATCGCCTATGCGGGCCGCTCGCTGGCGCTGCGTTTCACCGCGCCTCCGGCCGACGAGGACGAGCTGCGGGCCTCGCGCATCGGCGACAACCTGGCGCTTTACGGCAACCGCCACGGCCTTACCGAACGCGAGCGCGAGGTGCTGCGCCTCATTCTGCAGGGCAAGGACAACCAGAACATCGCCTCGGCAATGACCATCGCGCCTTCCACGGTAAAGGTGTACGTGCACCGCCTGCTGCAGAAAACCGGCTGCGAGAACCGCCAGGCCCTCATCCAGGATTTCTGGAAGGAGCTGTGAGGCAGTGCCCCGGAGGGGCGTCTCATCTTCGGGCGATCTCTCTGCGCGAATGCGCCGAGCGTGAGACAGCGCCTCACGGTACGTAGTCGTAGGGCATGCGGCGAGCGATCAGGTAGAACACGAGCAGGAAGGGCACGGCGACGAAGGGAACGTACAGCGCCGCAGCCAGGGTAAGGGTGCGGGCGACGTAGAACGCTATGCGGTAGCCAGTGGTGCGCGGGTGGCTCTCGCAGGTCATGCGCACGAACGAGCCCCCGGGCGTGCTGCCGTCGTGGCGCCAGGGCACGACCACTTCCACTACAAGGAACAGCACCGCCGCTATGACGCCTGCCGCCAACTCGTTGGTTTGCTGGCTGTCGAGACCGGGCAGTTGGGGCAGCGCGCCCGTTGCCAGCTGCCAGCCGCCGCTGATGACAAGCCATACCAGCAGCGTTCCCAGCTGGATGATGGTTAGGTCGATCCACAGCGCCACGCACCGGCGCAGGAAGCCGGGGTGCTCGGTGATATCCACCGCCTCCATCTTCTGCGGCATAACCATGGTGAAGGCGGCCGCCAGCATCCATCCCACCGCGCCGCCGAGCGTATTGGTGATAACGTCGTCGACATCGCAGCAGCGGTAGGCGAAATCGTACAGGCCGAACAGCCCGGTGTACTGGGCCGTTTCCACGAGCACCGAGGTGCCCAGCGCAACAAGCACCGTAGGCCAGAACCGCATACGCAGAAGGCGCCCGGCAATAAAGCCCAGCGGCACGAAGAACACCACGTTGAACAGCAGCTGGAACACGGCGCGCAGGCCGTCCTTCTGAATATCGCCGATGAAGTTCAGCGGGTTGAAGTTCGCCGGCACGCCATAGGTGATACCCGGGCCCACATCGCCGTCGGGCAGGGGCCACAGCGTGAAGCAGCCAATGCCCAGCACGTACAGCACCGCCAGATAGGTGGCCACCACCGACCCGAAGCGCAGGCGTCCGTCGCGATGATACAGGTAGGCCAGAATAGGCAAGGTCAGCATGGCGGAAAACACTGGCCACAGCACAAGCGCCGCCTGCAAGTTGCCGCTGTAGTTCGCCAGGAATCCCTTCACCGCACCCACGACACATCCTTTCGCCTCGTTGCTTTTGGCCCCAAGCATAGCGGGAGGTACGGGGCACCGCAGCATTTGTGACAGCAAAGTAAGCGAAGCGCTCGGCTCTCGTAAGATAGGGTTTTGTGCTATGCTTGCTGCTTCTCCGAACACTGAAAACGCATCGAAGAGGAGAATCTTATGAACGTTACCGTGTACTGCGGGTCGAACCCCGGCGACGACCCCGCCTTTGCCAACGCCGCCCGCGAGCTGGGAGTCTGGATCGCCCGAGCCGGCCACACCCTGGTGTATGGCGGAAGCTCCGTGGGGCTTATGGGCGACGTGTCGCGCGCGGCCATCGAGGGCGGGGCGCCGGTTATCGGCATCGAGCCGGAGTTCTTCATCGAGGCTGGCGTGGCCCAGCACGAGCTGACCGAGCTGGTGGTGGTGGAAACCATGGGCGAGCGCAAAGCCCAGATGATCGAGCGGGGCGATATGTTCGTGGCGCTGCCCGGCGGCGTGGGCACCCTGGAGGAGATTTCCGAGATCATCACCCGCGTGCGGCTCGATTTGGGCCCGCACGAGTGCTTCCTTCTGAACGTCAACGGCTTCTACGAGCCGCTACGGGTGTTTTTGGAAACCATGGTGGAACACCGCTTCTTCGACCAGTGCGACTTGGATCGCTGCCACTTCCCCGCCAGCGTCGCCGAGCTGGCGCACCTGGCGGCCACCGCCGACGAGCGCCCGCAAGCCCGCTGCGAAGGAGCCCTCCTGCAGCAGATGGGCTGATAGCGACTGGTGGTGAGACAGCGCCCCGGGGGCACGGTCTCACCCGCGCGCCTGCGGGTGGCTAGCCGATGACGGTGACGTTGTAGCGGGCCTTTCCGTCTTCCTTCGAACGGTAGAGCGTGGCGTCGGCCGTTTCGTAGAGCAAATCGAAATCGACCGGAGGCGCCATGCAGCAAGACGCGCCGATGCTGATGGTGGGCGCCGCGCGGTGCACGATGCCATCCGACACCCGCCGCCCGTCAGTGGCGCGCTGCGAGGCGAAGGGCCCGCGGGAAAGATGCTCCAGAATGCGGTCCACAGCCGGGCCCGGCGCCAACCCGGGCGCGAAGATGGCGAACTCGTCGCCGCCCAGGCGCGCCACGATGTCCTCCTTGCGCATGACCTGGGTCAGGAACAGCGCCAGCTGCTTGAGCACATGGTCGCCCTCGGGGTGCCCGTAGGTGTCGTTCACCGCCTTGAAGTCGTCCACGTCCACAATAATGAACGTGCAGGGGCGCGCTTCGGTGTTGAGCGCCGTGTGAATGCGATCGATGGCTGCCGCGCGGTTGTAGAGCCCCGTGAGGCTGTCGCGCTCGGCCTTGCGGCGAAACTGGCTCTCGCGCTGGGCCGCCTCGCTGGTGTCCAGCAGTCGGCCCACGTGGCGCACGGGGTTGCCCTCGGCGTCGTAGAGCACCACCGACTGGTAGCGGTACCAAATGCGCTCGCCATCGGGGCCTTCCGTGGAGGTTTCGAAATCGACGAGACTCTCGGGGCTCACGTTGGCAATCAGGTCGGTGAGGTCGTGGGAGGTGATGGTCAGCTCACAAGGCTTCTGGCAGCGGCGGTGCACCACGAAATCCCCTTGCTCGGGGGCGCGGCCGAAGCGGCCCTCGAAGTCGCCGAACACCTGGGCGTCGCCCGAGGCGCAGTCGATGTCGAAGACGATATCGTTGGAAAGGGCCGTGAGGATTTCCAGGCGCTCGTTGGCGCGCACCAGCTCGTCGTGGCCGCAAGTCTGCCCTGCGCTGCCCTCGAATGCCTCGCCGCCCTCGCACTCTGCGCATTGAAATGCCGCCATAGTCCAGCCTTCCCGTCGCCAGCCATCCCCAGATGCGGCCCCGCAGGCGCCTCCCATGCGCCTCCTAGAAAACCGCATTCGACCATGGTAGCACTCCCCGCCGCCAGTGGCTCCCGAAAGCCCATCCCTCCCGTAAAGCTACGGACAGCCCTAGGCCGTCTTCCCGACTCGCTGAAAATTCTTGCAAGGATTCGGGTGGCTCGATCGTTTTTCTGGTAGATTCGTTTTTGCGAGAGAGGAAGAACTATGCGGAAATTGATGGTTGCGTGGGCGTTGGCCCTGGCTGTGGCCCTGGCTCCGGGAGCGGCGTTCGCGTCGGCGGTGGTGCCGGTGGCGACGGGCGGTGCGTGCGCGGGATGCGCGGCGGGGCTGCACCGTGTTGTGTGCCCGACGGCCTTCGCCCAGCCCTTGCTTCAGAGCATCGCCGGCTGCGCCACCCAGATGCACGGCTCCCTCGGCGGCGGCTACGTTGACGCCGACGGCGACGGCCCGTGCAACCGCTACGAAGACGGCACCTGCCCGCGCAGCGAGGCATGCCCGGCCGACGGGCTCAACTGCCCCCAGCACGGGGATGCCTGCCCGAATGGCACCTGCCCGGCCAACGGGCTCAACTGCCCCCGACATGGAGATGCCTGCCCTAACGCAGCTACCGTTCCCGACGCCACCACTGACTCCCGCGCCGAAAACGCCGATGACGCTTGGAATTGCCCGCGCACGGGCCACCACGGCAGCGGCCACGGCTGCGGTAACGGGGCCGGTCACGGCTGTCGGCGCTAGCGCACCGTCGAGTTCCAACCTTTTCGGCCGTCGCGCCCGATGCGCCCTGCCCCCGACATAGAACAGACCATGGAGCGCCATGCCGATGCGGTGTGGCGCGTCTGCCTGCTGTACTTCCCCTGCAAGGCCGACTGCCAAGATGCCTTCCAGGAAACGTTCCTGCGCTACGCCCTGGCCGACGGCACCACCTTCGCCGACGACGAGCACCGCAAGGCGTGGCTTATCCGCGTGGCGCGCACCCGCTGCCTCGATATGCTAAAAGCGGCGAACCGCAGGCGCACCGTCGCGGGCGAAGTGGCCCTGGAAGAGGCCGAAAGCCGACAGAGCCACGCAACACCAGCGCCCGGCGACCTCGCACCGAAAGCCTTCGACCAACCGGGCTCTTTCACCAGCGAAGTGGTGGACGCGCTGCAGGCCCTGGACGACCCGCCGCGCACGCCGCTTTACCTGGCGCTGTGCGAGGAATACACGGCCCCGGAAATTGCCCAGCTTCTTGATGCGCCCGTGAACACGGTGTACTCGTGGATCGCGCGGGGCAAGAAATACTTGAGGGAGGTGCTCTCATGACGCACCCGGCCAACGACCACTTCGAGCGCGACGTGCGCGAGGCGCTTCTGCAGGTGAAGGCCCCCACGGCAGCGAAAGAGCGCGCCCTGGCCGCCATTGAGGCGGCGCGGCAGGGCGAGGCGGCCAAGGCGACGACCGCCCCTTCAACGTCAGGCCCCGCTGCGGTGACCCCAGCCGAACCCAATTCCGCAGGCTCGCCAGCCCCCGCTGCCCCCGTCGCCCGTTCGCTCCGGCGACGCCGTCGGTGGGCACCCCTGGCTGCAGCCGCCTGCCTCCTACTGGTCGGCATCCTGGGCGCCGCCGGCTGGCACCTGTGGCAGCAGCCGGCCGCCTTTGTGGGCGTAGACGTGAACCCTTCTCTGGAGCTGACGGTCAACAACTTCGACCGCGTGGTGGCCGCCACCGCCATCAACGACGACGGCGCCGCGGTGCTGGATGCCCTTTCCTTGGAAGGTAAGTCCTACGGTGAGGCCTTCAACGCGCTCATGGAAAGCGAGGCCATGGCGCCGTACCTGGCCGAGGACGCCTTCGTGGACGTGAACATTACCTCCGACAACGCCGCGTTGTCTTCCGAGCTGCAGGCTCAAAGCGACGCCGTGCTTGCGAGCCATCCCTACCAGGGCGCCTGCCACCATGCCGACGAGGCCACTCGCGAAGCCGCCGCAGCCGCCGGCATGGGCGTCGGCCGCTACCGCGCCGCCTGCGAGCTGACCGAGCTCGACGACTCCGTAACCGTGGACGACTGCGCCTCCATGACCATGCGCGAACTGCACGACGCCATCGACCACCTCTGCGAAGACGAGTCCCACGACCACGGATCCGGCTCAGGTAGTGGCAACGGCCACGGCGTAGGCTCAAGCAGCGGCAACGGCCAGGGCCAAGGCGCCGGATCCGGTCACGGCCAACGCCACGGCCAGCATCACCAGGAATAGCAGCGCAAAACCCGAGAGGAGCGCAATCTTCTCGACACCCGACACGCTGGGCCTTCCCTTTGATCCCTTCCCGACCCACCGCAAGACAGTTGACGCTTCCGCTTTCTCCCCTTACACTGGTCAAACTTGGAAACCTATCGGGCCCTGTGCCCAAGGACAGGTGTTTTGATGGCCGGAGTGCTTTACCTCTAACATAGCCGCGTTGCCGCAATGCGCCGGTTGCCCCTGAGGGCAACTGTTTTTTGCGCGCCCGCAACCCGATGCGTCGGCCAGTTCCTTTTGCAACCCAAAAGCGGTGGCGCAACGGCCGTCGCAACCGCACTCTTGCACCTGACCGCATTCCGCGCCCCTCGGCGCTTGTCTTTCCAAGGAGCACCTATGACTCAGAACGACCACCCGCAACCTTCCGCGCCCGAAGCCGCGTCCAGCCGCGACTGCGACATCGACACCCCCGGCCTGAGTGCCGCCGGGCTTCCGCTGGCTAAAAACTGGCTCGCCATCATCTCCTTCATCTGGGCAGGCCAGGCGGCTTCTATGATCACCAGCTTCGCCGCCGGCTATGCCATCGTGTGGTACGTCACCGAAAGCACCGGCAGCGCCCTGGCCCTGGCTGCCATGAATATGTGCGCCATGCTGCCCATCGGACTGCTCTCGCCCTTCGGGGGCATTGTGGCCGACAAGCACAACCGCAAGCTCATCATGATTGTGGCCGATGGCGCCGTGGGGCTCATCTCGCTGGCAGCCGGCCTGCTCATTCTGGCAGGCGATGTCTCGCTTCCCCTACTGCTGGCCCTGTGCATCGCCCGATCGGTGGGGCAGGCCTTCCACAGCCCGGCCATGATGGCCGCCATGCCCATGTTGGTGCCCGACAAGCATCTGCTGCGCATCAACACCCTCGACCAGCTGCTGGCCTCCATCGCCTCCATCGGGGCGCCGGCTTTCGGCATCTTCCTGTACACCACCTTGGGGTTCGCCGCCGTCATGTTCCTCGACTTCCTCGGCGCCTGCGTGGCGGTGCTGGGGCTGCTGCTGGCCAAAGTGCCCACGGTGGTGGATCCGGAAGCGGCCCACCAGCACGTGTGGGCCAACCTGCGCGATGGCTGGCACGCCGTGGCGAAAACCCGCGGCCTGCTTCTGCTCATCGGCGGCGTCACCCTGGGCATGTTCATCTTCGGGCCCCTTTCGGCCCTGTGTCCGCTGATGACCTACGACTATTTCCAAGGCGACGGCTACATGGCGGCCCTGGGCGAGGCGGCCTTCGGCATCGGCATGTTGGTAGGCTCGTCGATCCTGATGGTGTGGGGCGGCGGTAAGCACCTGGCTGGGCTCATTGCCATGGCGGCCGCCATCGTCGGCGCCGCCACCGCCGCCTGCGGACTGCTGCCGCCGAGCGCCTTCCCCGCCTTCGTGGTGCTGATGGGCGTCATGGCCGTGGCCTGCGCCTGGTTCAACGGCCCTTTGCTCACGCTCATGCAGCGCCACGTGCCCGATGAGAAAATGGGTCGCGCCATGGGGCTGTTCTTCGCGCTGACCGGCCTTTCCGCGCCTTTGGGCGTGGCGGCGGGCGGGGCGCTGGCCGAGGCTGTCGGCATTGCGCCGTTCTTCCTGGTCGACGGCTTGGCCTGCCTTGCTTTGGGCCTGGCTCTCTACTTGCCGCGCTCGGTGCGGGCGCTCGATCGCGAGGCCTAGTCGCCGAGGCTCATCTGCAGCACGTAGACCCGCTGGCGCAGCTCGTTGGCCACGGGCAGGCTGATTTCGCCGTGCTCCTGCAGGTGGCGAATTTGGTCGAGCTCGGTGGTCAGAGCGTCGGCGTCGACCGCATCGGCATAGCGGGCCGCCTCGGCGAACTGCTTCCCGAACAGCGGTCGCATACCCTCGGGCAGACTGAAATGGTGATCGAGCGTAAGGTCGGTGCGGTCTTCCTGCTTCACGTCCTGCCCATAGTTGATGCGGTTCCACAGCGAGTTCAACGCGGTGCGGTGCTCTTCCAGCAGAATCTGCGCCGCGTGGCACCGCTCGTCGTTTTCCGCCACCACGCCCTGCAGATAGTCGATGGCCGCATGCTCCAGCGATATGGCGAACAGGCAGGTGTCGTAGTAGATGCGCTCTTCGGCGTCGTCGGTTACCTCGCCGGGCTTGGTGCGCTGCCACAGAAGCGCCAGCCGCCCGCGCACCGTGCGGAAGCGCGAGCCCACCTTCACGTCGGTGCCCGCGTAGCCGACCGACTGGCGCACGCGGCGCAACATGGCGTAGTAGGGCGTGAGGTCGCTGACGTCGTAGCCGCCCTCCTGGTGAATTTGGGCCGCCTTCTCCTCTTGCACACGGCGCACCTCGGCGTTCAGCGCCTCGAAGGCGTGACTGCAGGTGTTGTCGGCCGCCTCGCGCTCGTGCATGAGGCGCACGCGGTAGTGGGCGATGGTCAGCCGCAGCGCCGGGTCGTACTGGGGGTTGTCGTCGCGCGCGAGCATCGACTGCAGCTCGGCGAGGGTGCCCTCCAACACCTTGATGGTGGCGGCCCGCACTTCCTTCTCGCTGGTGGGATCGCTTTCGCGCGGGGCCAGCAGCGGCAGAAGGAAGTCGGCCAGAAGCAGCGTGCACAGAATGACGGCGGCTGTCAGAAAGATGATGAGGTCGCGGTTGGGGAAGGCGCTTCCGTCGGCCACTTCCATGGGCAGCGTGAAGATGATGGAAAGCGTGACCGCGCCCTTCGGACCGCCGATGGTAAGCACCAGGGCGTTGCGCAGCAGGCTGCCGACGCGCTCCTTCCAGTGAGGGCGCTTCTGCACGAGGTGCGGCGTGGGCGAGGGCGTGTTCGGCTCGCACACCTTCAGCGACGAGGCGTGCTTGTGCCCCTTGTGGCCGCGCTGGCGACGCAGGCCCACGCGATGCACGATTTCCATCACCAACACCCAGGCGAATCGGCACGCCACGATAAGCGCCGTCGTCAGGGCCACCACACCGAGCAAAAACGGGAACGAGAACTGGTCGGCGATGGCCGGGGCGAAGGCCTGGGGCAGCTGCACGCCCAGCAAGATGAACACCACCGAGTTGATGAGGAATACGATGATGCGCCAGAACCCGTTGGACACGAGTTGGCGCTGGGCCGCAGCCGACGAGGTGAGGCGCTGTTCGCGCTCGGCCATCACGAGGCCCGCTGCTACCACGGCGAGGATGCCGCTCACCTGCAGCCACTCGGCGAACAGGAACACGAAGAACGGCGAGAACACCTCGTAGAGCACGTGCACCGTAGTGCTTTCGTAGCCGAGGCGCCGCAGCGCGCGCACGAAGTACTTGCCCGCAGCGCCCAGGGCCGCGCCCACGCCGATGCCGCCGAAGAACAGGATGAGGAACGACTCGCCCGCTTCTACCAGCGAGAACGCGCCGGTCACTGCGGCGGCGCTGGCGAACTGGAAGGCTACCACGCCCGAGGCGTCGTTGATGAGAGACTCGCCGGAAAGCAGCGTACTCTGGCGCTTCTTCAGGCTCACGCTGGAACCGAGCGCGCCCACGGCGGCGGCATCGGTTGGGGCGAGCGCGGCGGCGCAGGCGAAGGCGGCCGCCAGCGGGATGGAGGGCACGAACCAGTTCAGCACGAAGCCCACCACGAGCACCGTCAGCAGCACGAGCCCCACGGCCAGCGACAAGATGGACCCTTTGTTCTCCCAAAGCTCACGAGGTGCCGTGTTGCGCGCTTCGTTGAACAGCAGCGGCGCGATGAACAGCACGAGGAACAGCTCCGAGGGCATATGCACGTCGCTCACCGCGGGCACGAGCAGCGCCGCCACGCAGCCGACGGCAATTTGCACGAGCGGCAGCGACAGGCGCCGCACCACCTGGCACAGAACGGCCGACCCAATGACACAGGCCAATATGATGAGCGAGAATTCCAGTGCTTGCATGACTTCTCCTGGGACGATTGCGTGCGCGAGCTGCCCAGAAAGCCCACGTAGTTCGGTCATCATTATGCGAGCGTCGGCGTCGAGCGAGCCGTCCCTTCCGCACCCTGTAAGCCTCCCGTAAAAGGACGGCAACCTTCGCTATAATTCCCTCAACGGAAAATCCGGCGACCACACCCAGGAGGTTCTCAATGGACAGCAACGTTCGACCCGAATCCATGGAGCGCATCACCACGCCCGAACTGGCCCAGGCTTTCATTG
>CAJUSP010000008.1 GCA_910589165.1 uncultured Adlercreutzia sp. | reverse complement strand
ATAAGGGCCGCTTGAGAACTTTATTAAACCGTCCCGCTTTTGGGGTCTAGTTCAGAATTCGGGGCGCCCTCGTGTTCGCGATATGTCGCGCGTCGCCTACTCGGCGGCCTCCTCGGCAGGAGCCTCTTCGCCAGCGGCTTCCTCGGCGGCAGCGGCGGCAGCAGCCTCGGCCTCGGCCTTGGCGGCCTCCTCGGCCTCCTTGGCCTTGCGCTTGGCGGCCTTCTCCTCTTCCTTCAGCTGCTTCTCGCGGCGCTTGGCCTTCTCCTCGGAAGCCTCAGCCATGGCGGCCTTGCGGGCGGCGCGGGCCTCGGCCTTCTTGGAGCCGGTCTTCGGGGCCTTCGGGGCCATCTTCTCGTAGGCCTCGATGTCGGCCGGGGTCACCACGGTGTTGGCCAGGTGCATGATGCCGCTCTTGCGGTTGGCGGCCTGGTTCTTGTGGATGACGCCCTTGGAAACGGCCTTGTCCATGAGGCGGCAGGCCTCGCAGGCGAAGGCGTAGGCAGCTTTGCCGTCCTCGGCGGCCACGGCGTCCTTCACGTGGCGGATGGCGGTCTTCAGCTCGGCCTTAACGGCGCGATTGCGCATACGAGCCTTCTCGTTGGTGATGATGCGCTTCTTCTGGGACTTGATGTTAGCCATGAAATGCAAACCTTTCGTATCGTCGTTCCAAATTCCCATGGTATCCAACGACACGAACGCGCAGCGGGATGTGCCCGCGGGCCAACGTGCGAGACGGAAAGCGGCGGGATTTGCCCGCTTTCTCAGCCGCGGGGAAGTGCCCCGTCCGGCCGCCAGCAATAGCAATCTTCTTACGCAGCCACGTCTGCAGATTTGGCGCGGGAATTCCCGCGCGTACGTATCGCTGGATACACAATGCGATAGAATACCAAAGGTTTGTCCGATGACGCGAAGGTTTTTTGCCGAGGCGGTGGAATTCTTCGCGAGACGTACACATATGAAAGAGGCCCCGTGACCCACGAGCTGTCCCATATCCGCAACTTCTCGATCATCGCCCACATCGACCACGGCAAGTCGACCATCTCCGACCGCATCCTGGAGATGACCGGCACCGTGGCCGCCCGCGACATGCAGGCCCAGCTGCTCGACTCCATGGACATCGAGCGCGAGCGCGGCATCACCATCAAGAGCCAGGCTGTGCGCGTGAGCTACACCGCCGACGACGGCGAGGTATACCAGCTGAACCTCATCGACACGCCGGGGCACGTGGACTTCACCTACGAGGTGTCCCGCAGCCTGGCCGCCTGCGACGGCGCCGTGCTCGTGGTGGACGCCACCCAGGGCGTCGAGGCGCAGACCGTGGCCAACGCCATGCTCGCCATGAACGCGAACCTGGAGATCATCCCGTTCATCAACAAGATCGACCTGCCGGCCGCCGAGCCCGAGCGGGTGAAGGCGGAGATCGAGGACGGCCTGGCCATTCCTGCCGACGACGCGGTCATCGGCTCGGGCAAGACCGGCGCGGGCATCCACGACTTGCTCGAGGCCGTGGTCTACAACATCCCGGCGCCGGAGGGCGACGGGGCGGCCCCGCTGCGCGCGCTCATCTTCGACAGCTACTTCGACCCCTACCGCGGCGTGGTGGCCCTCATCCGTGTGGTGGACGGCCAGATCAAGAAGGGCGACAAGATCCGCATGATGGCCACGGGCACCGAGACCCTCGTGGAGGAGGTGGGCGCGCGCCACCCCCAGGAGGTGGCCGAGCCGGCGCTGTTCGTCGGCGAGGTGGGCTACCTTGTCACGGGGCTCAAGGACGTAAGCCTTGTGAAGGTGGGCGACACCATCACCACCGCCGAGGGCGGCTCGGATGAGCCCCTGCCCGGCTACCGCGAGGCCAAGCCTATGGTGTTCACCGGCCTGTTCCCCATCGACGGCGATCAGTACGAGCCGTTGAAGGAGGCGCTTGAGAAGCTGTCGCTGAACGACCCGGCGCTTGTGTGGGAGCCCGAGACCTCCCACGCCCTCGGCTTCGGCTTCCGCACCGGCTTTCTGGGCCTTCTGCACATGGAGGTCATCAAGGAGCGCCTCGAGCGCGAGTTCGGGCTGGACCTTCTGGCCACGGCCCCCTCGGTGGAGTACCACGTGTACCTGAAGGGCGGCGAGATGGTGTCGCTGCACTCGCCCCAGGAAATGCCCGACCCCGGTTCCATCGAGCGGGTGGAGGAGCCCTACCTGAAGGCGAAGATCCTCGTGCCGCCCGATTACGTGGGCGCCGTCATGGATCTGGCCGTGGGCCGGCGCGGCAACTTCCTCACCATGAACTACCTGTCGCCGACCACGGTGGAGATGCTCTGGGAGATTCCGCTCTCCGAACTCATTCTGGACTTCTTCGACAAGCTGAAGTCGAATACGAAGGGCTACGCGTCGCTCGACTACGAGATGGACGGCTACAAGCCCTCTCAGCTTGTGAAGTTGGACATCCTGCTGTCGGGCAAGCCCATCGACGCGCTGTCGTTCATCGTGCACAAGGACAAGGCCTACGACCGCGGGCGCGTGCTCTGCGACAAGCTGAAGGAGATCATCCCGCGCCAGATGTTCGAGGTGCCCATCCAGGCGGCCATCGGCGGCCGCGTGCTGGCGCGCCAGACGGTGAAGGCCAAGCGCAAGGACGTGCTGGCGAAGTGCTACGGCGGCGACATCACGCGAAAGCGCAAGCTTCTGGAGAAGCAGAAGGCCGGCAAGAAGCGCATGAAGGCCATCGGCAACGTAGAAGTGCCCCAAGAGGCCTTCATGGCCATCCTAAAGGTAGACGAGTAGGAAAGCGCTCCTTCCGGTCCCTCCCCGTAGAGCAAGGGCCACGCCCTTGCCGCTTGGTTCTACCCCTCAGCCAGGTCCTCGCGTACGACGTGGGTCCAGGCCTTGGGCTCTACCTCGGGCGGGTTGATGCCGGCGGCGCGGGCCGCTTCCAGGCTCTTCAGCAGCCAGGACATGTTGCGGCCCAGAGTGCGCATGGTGTGCATGCCCTCGCCGTCGCGGGCGGTTTCTCCCGGCTCGCGGCCGTAGCTGAGGCCCCAGTAGGTGCTGGACACCACGGGCATGCAGTTGATCTGGAAATACTTGTTGATCTGGTCGACGGCCTCGATGGTGCCGGCACGACGAGCCACGGCGATACCAGCCGCCGGCTTGAAGCGCAGCAGCGATCCGCCGGCGTAGAACATGCGGTCCATGAGGCTACGAATCTCGCCCGAGGCCCCGGCGTAGTACACCGGCGTCCCCACGATGATGCCGTCGGCCTCGGCCGCCTTCTGAATGAGCTCGTTGCAGCAGTCCTCGTCGAATACGCAGCGATTGTCGCCGGTGCGCGAGCAGATGCCGCAAGCGATGCAGCCGCGGATGGGCTTGTTGGTGATCCAGGCGATCTCGGTTTCCACGCCCTCCTCGTTGAGGGTGCGGGCCACCTCCTCCAGCGCGCGGTTCGTGTTCCCCTTCATGCGGGGACTTCCGTTGATGAGCAGTACTTTCATCTGACAACTCCTGTCTCGCCAAAACGTGTCCGCGGAGATTATAGACCTCTTGCGAAATGGGCGCACAGGGCACGATGCTTCAAGTAAACTGATCGCCACAAACCGACCGCGAAGGTGAGCAGCATGGCCAAGGCCGACAAGGAAACATACGACTGGTTGAACGACCCGTTCGACGAGAAGAAGATCGCCGAGGAGCAGGAGCGCCTGGGCATGTCCGGCGCGTCGAAGGCGGCCGCCGGCATCGGGTGCCTGCTGTTCGTCATCGGGCTCTTCGCCATGCTGGGGCTGCTTCTCTTCGGGATTCTGTAGGCCGCCATGCGAGGCTCGTTCCCGATTTACACGGTGCTTCTGGGCGCCCTTGTCGTTGCCGCGCTGCTTTCCATCGTGGCGATGTTCGCCGTGGCCTGCACGTTCACCTTCGGCCTGGCGGTGTAGCGTGGAGGGGCTCTTCGGGAAATACCGCATGCTGCTCGCGCCCATGGCCGGCGTGACCGACATCGCGTTCCGAACCCTGTGCCGCGAGGCCGGGGCCGACATGGCCTTCACCGAGATGGTCTCGGCCAAGGGGCTCTCGTTCGCCAACGAGAAGACGCGGCACCTGCTTGCCCTAGCCGAGGGCGAGGATCAGGTGGCCGTGCAGCTGTTCGGCCACGAGCCCGAGGTCATGGCCTCCCAAGCCGCCTGGATCGAGCAGGAGATGGGCGACACGCTGGCCTACCTGGACATCAACATGGGCTGTCCCGCCCGCAAGATCGTGTCGAAGGGGGACGGCTCGGCGCTCATGAAGGACCCCGCCAGCGCAGCGGCCATCGTGAGCGCGGTGAAGGAAGCCGTGGCATGCCCGGTGACGGTGAAGTTTCGCCGCGGCTGGGCCGAGGGCGACGAGACGGCGCCGGCCTTCGCCCGGGCCATGGAGGCGGCCGGCGCCGATGCCGTGGCCGTGCACGGGCGCTTCGCCGAGCAGCTCTACCGCGGGTCGGCCGACTGGGACGTCATCGCCCGGGTGCGCGAGGCGGTGTCGGTGCCCGTCGTGGGCAACGGCGACATCCGCTGCGGCGCCGATGCCGTGGCCATGGCCGAGCGCACCGGCTGCGACGCGGTGATGATCGCCCGGGGTGCTGAGGGCAACCCGTGGATCTTCGCCGACGTGCAGGCGGCTCTGGCGGGAGCGGAGGCGCCAGCGGCTCCCACCATCGACGAGCGCATCGCCATGGCGCGCCGCCACGCGCGGCTGCTGCCCCGGCGCGAGGGACGCAACATCGTGCGCATGCGCAAGCACGCCATGTGGTACCTGGCCGGCCTCCCCGGCGCCGCCGCCGCCCGCGGCCGCATCAACTACTGCACCACCCCAGAAGACTTCGACACCGTCTTCGACGACCTCCTTGAGATAGCGAGATCCCATGCCTCATGATCCTTACAAGGCGCTTTATTTGCATATTCCGTTTTGCGTTCGGCGGTGCGGGTACTGCGATTTCGCTACGAGTGCGGTGGAGCGCGATTCGCCAGTTATGGACGAGTACGTGGAATCGCTCGTGATGGACATCCGCCGGACCTCGCGCGAGGGGGAGCTGGGGGCACTCGAGACTGTCTACCTTGGCGGCGGCACGCCGAGCTACCTGGGGATGTCGCGCCTCTCGAGCCTTCTGTACGCGCTCTCGCTTTCCATGCACCTGACGCCCGAGGTGGAATGCACCATGGAGGCGAACCCGGAAAGCCTCACCGAGCCCATGGTGCGCGATATCTGGGCGCTCGGGGTGAACCGGCTGTCGATCGGCGTGCAGTCCTTCGATGACGAGGTGCTGGCCGTGCTCGGGCGCGCCCACGACGCCGACGGGGCGCGGCGCGCGGTGGCAGCGGCCCAGACGCGGTTCGAGAACGTGTCGGTGGACCTTATGTGCGGCATTCCCGGGCAGAGCGCCGAGTCGTTCCGCCGCAGCGTGGAGGAGGCCGTGGCACTCGGCGCGACCCATGTGTCGGTGTACCCGCTCACCATCGAGCCTGGCACCCCCTTTGACCGCGCCGTTCTGCGCGGGGAGATGCCCGAACCCGACGACGACGCGGAGGCCGAGGCCATGGAAGCGGCCCGCGAGGTGCTTGAAGGCGCGGGTTTCTGCCGCTACGAGGTGGCGAGCTACGCGCGGCCCGGGTTCGAGAGCCGCCACAACACCGCCTACTGGACCGGCGCGCCCTACCTGGGGCTGGGGCGGTTCGCCGTCACCATGACCCAGAACGCCGAACGGCGCATGCGCGTGCAGGACGGGCAGGTGATCGACGATCTGGACGCGCGCCAGATGGCCGCCGAGGACCTCATGCTGGCCATGCGCATGGCGCGCGGCGTGGAAGACGCCCAGGTGGAACGGGCGCGCGGTGTTATCGGGCCGGAGGTCGCGGGGGCTTTCGAGGAGTTAGCCGCCCTCGGGCTGGTCGCGCACGAGAACGGCCGCTGGCGTCCCACCGACCTCGGCTGGCTCTGCGGCAACGAGCTCTACGGCCGCCTGCTCGACCTGGCCCCGTAGGATGCAATCCTTCGCCTTCTGCCTGGGTTGTTGTGTCGCTTGCGTTGAGAGTTAGCACTCGGGCTCCTTGGTTGCTAAAATAGCGTCAATAACGGTAGCGGCCACGGGAAGGAGAGGCTCGTGCTTTCTGAGAGGCGACAGCGCGTGCTGCGCGCGCTTATCGAGGACTACATCGAGTACGCGCTGCCCGTGGGCTCGCGCACGCTGACCGAGCGGCACCGCCTGGGCGTGAGCCCGGCCACGGTGCGCAACGACCTGTCCGCCCTGGAAGGCGCCGGCTTCATCCAGCAGCCCCACACCTCCGCCGGCCGCATGCCCACCGACGCGGGCTACCGCGCCTTCGTGGACGAGCTGCTGTCCTCTGGCCTGGCCGACGAGGAGCGCCCGCACCCCTCGCTCGTCGAGGAGCTGCGCGCCTCGGCCACTGAGCTCGACGCGCTTATGGATCGGACTTCAGCGGCGCTCGCGCGGCTCACCGACTGCCTCTCCATCGTCATGGCGCCGTCGGTGTTCTCCGGCCGCATCCGGCAGCTCACGCTGGTGTCGCTTTCCAACTACCAGGCTATCGTCATCGTGGTGGCGGAAGACGGTCAGGTGGCCAACCGCACGGTCACCTTCGCCGACGAGGTCACCTGCGACGAGCTGGCGGCGGCCCAGAACCTGCTGAACCGCGTGCTCGTCGGCCGTACGGCCCGCGACGTGCGCCGCAGCCTCGACGCCGACACCATCGAGGCCCTGCGCGACCCGCTCGTGCAGCTCATCATCGACGAGGTGGTGGAATGCCTCGGCGAGTCCGACACCGCCCGCGCCCATTCCCTGGGCATCTCCTCGCTGCTGCGCCAGCCGGAGTTCAGCGATTCCAAGGCGCTGCTGCCGGTCATGGAGGTGCTCGAGGACGACCGCGTGCTGTTGCACACCTTCGACGACACCGTGGAAGGCGAGGGGCCGGTCATGGTGCGCATCGGGCACGAGAACCCCGGCGAGGCGCTGGCCGGCGTGTCGGTGGTCGCCTGCCCCTACGGGCGGGGCGACGCCGAGGGCGTGGTGGCGGTCATCGGCCCCACGCGCATGAATTACAGCAATGTCATCCGCGCCGTGCGCGCCGCCCAGTGCGTGCTCCACGGCGAGTAACCCGTTCGAAGCGAAAAGAAGAAAGGCACGATATTCCGTCATGGCCGCATCCAAGGACCTCTACGAAATCCTCGGCGTCTCCCGGGACGCCTCCGAAGCCGATATCAAGAAGGCGTTCCGCCACAAGGCGCGCGAGCTGCACCCCGACGTGAACAAGGCGCCCGATGCCGAAGACCAGTTCAAGGAGTTGAACGAGGCCTACGACGTGCTCTCCGACCCGCAGAAGAAGGCCGCCTACGACCGCTTCGGCACCATTCCGGGTGCGGCCGGGGGCGCGGGCCCCTACGGCGGCGTCGGCATCGACTTCGAGGATCTGTTCGGCGGCGGCTTCGGCGGCATGGGCGACATCTTCTCCACCTTCTTCGGCGGCGCTGCGGCCGGCGGCGCGCGCCAGGTGCGCAAGGACGGCCGCGACATGGGCGTGGGCATTCGCATCACGCTGAAGGAGGCGGCTACCGGCGAGAAGAAGGAGATCGTCTACGACCGCCTGGCGCCGTGCCCCGATTGCGGCGGTACCGGCCTCGGGCCTGATGGCAAGGAAGTTACCTGCCCCGACTGCAACGGCTCCGGCCGCATCGTCACCGTGCAGCACACCTTCCTCGGCGATATGCAGTCGGCTACCACGTGCCCCCACTGCCACGGCACCGGTACCATCATCGAGGACCCGTGCCCGGAATGCGAGGGCCAGGGCCGTGTGCCCGACCGCCAGCGCGTGTCCATCGACATCCCCGCTGGCATCCGCGACGGCCAGCAGCTGCGCATCCACGACTTCGGCGAGGCCGGCATGCAGGGTGCGCCGGCCGGCGACCTCATCGTCACGGTGCGCATCGCCCCCGACGAGTTCTTCGAGCGCGACGGCGACAACCTGCACTGCAAGCTCGTGGTGCCCATGGTGCAGGCGGCCCTCGGCGCCGACATCGAGATCGACGGTATCTTCGAGGACGAGAAGGTGCTCGTGAAGATTCCCGAAGGTTGCCAGAACGACCAGATCGTGAAGGTGAAGGGCGCCGGCATGCCGCGGCTGAAGACCGATGCCCGCGGCGACTTGTTCGCCCACGTGGCCGTGGAGGTGCCCACGAAGCTCTCGAAGCGCGAGCGCGAGCTTCTGGAAGAACTGGCCGCCGAGATGGGCGAGGACGTGAACGAGGAAAAGCGCTCGCCCCTGCAGAAGCTCAGGGATATTTTCGAATAGCCATGTCACTACACAGGTTCTTTTTGGATAACCAGGTGCTGGCTGCCGAGGCTGAGGCGGTGTTTCCGCTGCGGCTTTCGGCCGACGACGCGCGGCATGCGAAGGTGCTGCGGCTGGCGGCGGGGGAGCATATCGCCGTCATCGATGCCGATCAGGACTACTTCGAATGCGAGATCGTCGACATTGCCGACGGGCTGCCGCTCGTGCGCATCGCGCGCCACGAGGAGGCGGCCGCAAGCGGGCCGCAGGTGATTCTGCTGCAGGGGCTCGCCAAGGGCGACAAGATGGAGACGGTCATCCGCCATGCCACCGAGGTGGGGGTTTCAGCCTTCGTGCCGCTGGCCTGCGCGCGGTCCGTGGTGAAGCTCGACGGGAAGAAGGCCGCGGCGAAGACGGAGCGGTGGCGGGCTATCGCGAAGAGCGCCGCCATGCAGTCGGGCCAGCCGCGCATTCCCGAAGTGGGCGAGCCGGTCGGCGTGAAGGAGGCTGCGGGCGCGCTCGTCGGTGCCACGGCGGTGCTCGTGTGCTGGGAGGAGGCGCCCCAGACGGCGTCGCTGCACGAGGCGATCCAGGGGGCGCTCGCGGAGACGCTCATACCGGCGGCCGATGCCCGCATCGCGGTGGTCGTGGGGCCCGAGGGGGGCCTGACCGAGGCGGAGGTGAGCACGCTGCTGGCCAGCAACCCCCGTGCCTCGCTCGTGACGCTGGGGCCTTCTATTCTGCGCACCGAGACGGCCGGCATCGTGGCCCCGGCGCTGGCGCTCTACGAGCTGGGCGGCATGGGGAACCGGCAGCGCGGGCCGGAGGTAGATGCCGAGATGGCGGAGCCGCCCATATCTGAGGCGCCCCTCGCCGCCGTAGCCTTCGACGCGATGTTCGCTGCCCCGGAGAATGGCGATGAGTAGCTTCTCCTTCTGCGTCGTGAACCTCGGCTGCAAGGTGAACCGGGTCGAGGCCGACGGGTTCGAGCGGCTGCTCGTCGAGCGCGGGGGCGTGCCTGCGGTCGAGGGCGATGCGAACCTCATCGTGGTGAACACGTGCACGGTAACCGGCGAGGCGGAGAAGAAGACCCGCAAGGCCGTGCGCCACGCCCTGGGCGCCAACGCGCAGGCCGCGGTCGTCGTCACCGGCTGCGCCACGGAAATCGACCGGGCGACCTACGAGGCCATGGACGAGCGCGTCACCGTGGTGCCCAAGGCCGAAGCCGCCCTCTACCTAGCCGAACAGTTCGAGGCCGATTCCCTCCGTAGGGCAAAGGCCATGCCTTTGCCGCTTCGTTCGGGTGGATCAACCGTGCTTGAGCGGAAAGGGCATGGCCCTTTCCCTACGGATGCGTCCCTGGATTCTTCCCGGATGGATGTCTCCTTTGGTGGTGCTGGGGCCCAAGGCTGCGAACCGCCTCCCCTGCTTGATGGCCGTACCCGCATCGGGATCAAGGTGCAGGACGGGTGCGACAACGCGTGCACCTACTGTATTGTGCATGTGGCCCGGGGCCGGGCGGTGAGTCGGCCGGCCGACGAGGTGGTGGCGGAAGCCGTCGCGCTTGCCCGGGCTGGTGTGCGCGAGATCGTGCTCACGGGTATCAATCTCGGCTCCTACGACGACGATGGCCGCGATTTGGCCGACCTCTGCCGCCGCCTGCTGGATGAGACCGCCGACTTCCACGGCCCCGATGAGCCGCCCTGCCGCTTCCGCATCGGGTCGGTCGAGCCCATGGACGTCTCCATGGAGTTCGTCGCCCTGCTCGCCGAGGCGGAGGGGCGCCTCTGCCGCCACCTGCACCTGCCCCTGCAGTCCGGCAGCTCGAAGGTACTGCGCGAGATGGCGCGCCCCTACGACGCCCAGGAGTTCCGCCAGCTGGTGGACTACCTGCGCGCCATGGTGCCGGAGGTGGCGCTGACCACCGACATCATCGTGGGCTTCCCCGGCGAGACCGACGAGGATTTCAAAGACACCTGCGAGCTCGCGCGCCACTGCGACTTCAGCAAGATCCACGTCTTCCCGTACTCCCGCCGCGAGGGTACCCCGGCTGCCGCCCGCCCCGACCAGGTGGCCCCCGACGTGAAGGCTGCCCGTGCCGCCCGCCTGCGTGCCCTCTCCGACGAGCTGGCCGCCGCCGACCGAGCCGCCCGCGCCGGTGCCACCGAGCTGGCCCTGGTGGAGACTCCGGACCGCGCGACAACGGAAAGTTACCTGGAAGTGGCCCCGCCCGAAGGCGCCGTGATTGGCTCCCTCGTGCCGCTGAGGCTGTCCACTGCTTGAAGTTCGCACGGCCAGCCGGCGGCGTTCTCGTGCATAATGGAGGCCACATCAAAGGCATCGGAAAGGGACGCGGCGTGGTTCGCGCGGGCGAGGAAGGGGCCGAGGTGATTATCAGCGCGAGTCGCAGGACGGATATCCCGCAGTTCCATGGCGAGTGGATGGTCAACCGCGTTCGCGCGGGCTTCGTGGACGTGCGCAACGCGATGTTCCCGACGCAGGTGAGCCGCTACAGCCTGGACCCGCACAAGGTGGACGGCATCGTCTTCTGGACCAAGGATCCCGAGCCCTTCCTCGAAAAACTGCGCCATTTCGAGGCCTATCCCTACTACTTCCAGTTCACGCTCACGCCCTACGGCCGTGACCTCGAGCCGGGCCTGCGCGACAAGGACGCGCTGGTGGAGACGTTCAAGCAACTCTCGCGCCGTCTGGGGCCCGAGCGCGTCGTCTGGCGGTTCGACCCGCTGCTGCTGAACCGGCGCTATACCGTCGATTGGCTCACCGAGGCGTTCGACGCCCTCTCGGCGCAGCTGCGCGGCTGCACGAGGCGGGTCGTTATCAGCTTCATCGACGACTACGCCTTCGGGAACCGCAAGGTGTTCCAGACGGTGGGCACCGGCGGGGTGCCGCTGGAGTCCCAGCGGCGCCTGGCGGCCTCCTTTGCGGAAATCGCCCGCGAGCGCGGCATGGTCGTGGAGACGTGCGCGGAAATCGCGAACCTCTCGAAGTACGGCGTGGAGCACGGCCGCTGCGTGGACGCGCGCCTGCTGGAGGAGATAGGCGGCTTCAAGCTCTCCCGGCGGGCCAACCGCTACGAGGAGCTGGGGAAGGACCGGTCGCAGCGGGCGGACTGCGGATGCGTGGAAAGCATCGACATCGGCTGGCCCAACACCTGCCAAGGCCGCTGCGCCTACTGCTACGCCACCAGCGGGCCGACCGAGATAGCGAAAGCGCTCAGCAGTTGCGACCCGGCCGGAACCTTGCTCTGCGGCGCCATCGACCCTGAGGCCGACCGCCTGACAGACCACCGCGGCACCGGCGACCCCCGCGACCGAAGCTTCCGCTTCGGCACCTGCTACGGCCAGGAGTCCCTGCTGTAGGCTACCTGCCAGCAAGCCCTTTCGCGGTACCTGAAGGTTGGAGATGCCGGGATGCCGCAAAGTCGCGCCGGCGTCCTATCTAACATTTCGTCGCGGTTTTGGAGCGGGTGCGCAAGATGGGGTACAATGGCGGCTATGACTGATACCGAAGAAACGATCCAGACGACGCTCACGGCTCCGGCCGGGGTCGATATGGCGCTGGTGGTGGGGGCGGCTGACGAGGTGCTCCATGCCATGGAAGAGGCCTTCGACGCCCGCATCACCGTGCGTGGCGATGCCATCTCCTTCGAGGGCGACCCCATCGAGGTCCAGCAACTGACGGCTCTGGCCACCGACTTGTTCAAGACGGTGCAGGAGGGCGGCACCCCCGATGTGGACTCGCTGCGCCACTCCATCGAGCTTTTGCGCCGCGGCGAGTTCGCCCCCTCCGTTCTGCGCGACGACGTGCTGCTCACCTACCGCGGCCGGGCCATCCGCCCGAAGACCGCCGGCCAGAAGCACTACGTGGACGCCATCCGCGACCACACCGTCACCTTCGCCATAGGGCCGGCCGGCACGGGCAAGACCTACCTGGCCATGGCCATGGCGGTGGCGGCGCTCAAGCGCAAGGAAGTGGGCCGCATCGTGCTGTCGCGCCCCATCGTGGAGGCCGGCGAAAACCTCGGCTTTCTGCCGGGCACCCTGTTCGAGAAGGTGGACCCCTACATTCGCCCGCTCTACGACGCGCTCTACTCCATGTTCGACCAGGAGCGCGCGAACGCGCTCATCGACAACGGCATCATCGAGATCGCGCCGCTGGCGTTCATGCGCGGGCGCACCTTGAACGACGCGTTCATCATACTTGACGAGGCCCAGAACACCACCCCCGAGCAGATGAAGATGGCGCTCACCCGCCTCGGCTTCGGCTCGAAGATCGTGGTGACGGGCGACATCTCGCAGATCGACCTGCCGCGGGGCGAGAGCGGCCTTGTGCAGGTGCGCGGCATTCTGGAAGGCATCGACGACATCGCGTTCTGCGATCTGTCTGGCAAAGACGTCGTGCGGCACTCGCTGGTGGCCACCATTGTGGCGGCCTACGAGCGCGCGGCGGGAAAGGCACGCTAGCCCATGGAAATCCTCATCACCTACAACCACCGCGAAGACGACGTGGCCCCCATGCCCCTGCGCGAGCTCGCGCAGTTCGTGCTCGAGCGCGAGGGCAAGCCGGTGAACACGGAAGTGTCGGTGAGCCTGGTGGACAACGACACCATCGCCGAGCTGAACGGGCGTTTCCGCAACATGGAGGGCCCCACCGACGTGCTGTCCTTCGAGTGCGACAACATCGCCGACAGCATCACGGCGGCCGACGGCCCGGCCTGCCCGCTCTACGAGCTGGGCGACGTCATCATCGCGCCGGACGTGGCCGAGGCGCAGAGCTCGGAATTCGGCAACTCCTTCGAGCAGGAGATGAGCCTTCTGCTCGTGCACGGCCTTCTGCACCTGTGCGGCTACGACCACATCGAGGACGCCGAGGCCGAGGTCATGGAGGCCCGCGAGCGCGAGCTTCTGACGGAATGGGCCGAGCGCGGCCTGCCGCCCATGGACGAGAACCGCTAGGGCCCGCCTTGGCGCGACAAGCGGAAGAGAACGTGGAAGGCGAGGGGCGCGAAGGCGGCGCGCGGGCCGGTGCCCGCGACGATGGCCGCCTTGCCCGCACGGCCGCCGACAGTCGCCGCTGCGGGGACGGCGCGTTCCCGCTGGCCTGCGCCTTCCGCTGCGCCGGCCGCGGCGTCGCGTACGCTTTCACCTCCCAGCGCAACTTGAAGATCCAGCTGGCACTGGCCGTGGCCGCCGTGGCGGCCGGGTTCGCCTTCGGCATCGGGCGGGCGGAGTGGCTCGCCATCGTGCTCTGCATCATGGTGGTGTCCGTGGCCGAGGTGGTGAACACCGCCATCGAGTCAGTGGTGGACCTCGCCTCGCCCGAGTGGCACGAACTAGCCCGGGCCGCGAAGGACGCCGGCGCCGGAGCGGTGCTTCTGGCCTCGGCCGGCTCGGTCGTCGTGGCCCTCATCGTGTTCGTCCCTCGTATAGCAGCATTGTTCTAAGGAGCATCATGGATTTGGACGCCTACTTCGCTGAGAACCCCATGGGGGGCTCGTTTCCCACCAACCCCGACTTCAAGAGCGGGTTCGTGACCCTCGTGGGCCGTCCCAACGCCGGCAAGTCGACGCTTCTGAACGCCATCATGGGCAAGAAGATCGCCATCACCTCGAACACGGCCCAAACCACCCGCCACCGCTTCCGCGCGGTGTACACCACCGATGCCATGCAGATGATCATCGTGGACACTCCCGGCCTGCACAAGCCCCACGACGCCCTCGGCGAGGAGTTGAACACGAGTGCCATCAAGGCGCTCGAGGACGTGGACGTGGTGGCCATGCTCATCGATTCCTCGAAGCCCATCGGCAAGGGCGACGAGTGGGTGGCCGCCCAGGTGCGCGCCGCGAAGGGCTCCGCGAAGATCTGCGTCCTCTCCAAGACCGACCTGGCCTCCGACGCCCAAATTTCCGCCCAGCGCGAGGCCGCCGAGAAGCTGCTCGAGTGGGACGCCATGGTGGCCCTCTCCTCCGAGACCGGCCGCAACGTGGACGCCTTCGTGGAGGAGGTGCAGTTCCTGCTGCCCGAGGGCCCGGCGTGGTTCCCCGCCGACATGGAGACCGACCAACCGCTCGAGGTCATGGTGGCCGAGTTCATCCGCGAGAAGGTGCTGCGCAACTTCTTCGACGAGGTGCCCCACGCTATCGGTGTCGCCGTAGAGGAGATGGAGTTCGAGAAACCGAACCTCTACCGCATCTACGCCGTCATCTACGTGGAGCGCGACAGCCAGAAGGGCATCATCATCGGCAAGCGCGGCGCGGCTATCAAGCAGATCGGCTCGGAAGCCCGTCGCGACCTGGAGCTGCTGCTGGGCTCGAAGGTGTTTCTGGACCTTTCCGTGAAGGTGCGGAAGAACTGGCGCCGCGACGCCAACCAGATTCGCCGCTTCGGCTACGGCGAGGGAGCCTAGGGCGACTGCCTCTGGCACTTTGTTCCTGTTTTGTTGGCGGGGGAGCGGGCGCGCCTGGGCCCAACCGGCCCCACTTGGGGTACAATTCCTAGGAAATGAACACCCCTCCAGGAGAAAACGCCGATGAAATGCCCCCAGTGCTCATTTGAAAACGAAGACGGCGCCGCGTTCTGCGAGAACTGCGGCGAGGTGTTTCCCGCCGTTGCCGCGCCGGCGCGCGGCGCCACGGCCGAGGTGCCCGTTATCGATATTCCCGAGGTGAAGACCCCTTCCACCGACCCCGAGGTGCGCGGGGAAGTGCTCTCGGACGTGCCGCCCGTGCTGAAGGTGCCCGATATTAGCACCGAGCCCGCGCCCAAGCCGCACCACTCGACGGTGGCCGATCTGGTGCGCCCCGTGCCCGAGGCGCCCGCCGAGCCCGACTTCTCCGGCTTCGAGCGCCTAGTGGATTCCAGCTACGTTCCCCCCGCGGTGTCCCAGGCCGGCGACACCGCCGAAATTCCCCGCATTACCGGCGATTACGTGCCCCGGGCCCGCAGCTACGCCATGGGGCTTACCGAGAAGGAGCTGCGCCGGCGCGACCGCCAGCAGAAGAAGATGGCGAAGAAGTTCTCCCGTATGCAGGAGAAGGAGGAGATGCGCCGCGCCAAGGAGGCCCTCAAGGCCGAGAAGGAGCGCCTGCGGGCCGAGGCCGCGGCGGCCCGGGCCGACCAGGCGCCGGCCGACGACGATGCGACGGCCGTGGCTGCCGGGCTCGTGCTGGCGAGCGCGGCTTCCGTTCCGGGGCCCGAGGGTGCCGAGGACGCGCTTATCGAGGGCGCCTCGGCCATCGTCGTGCGCGACCAGGCGGCGCTCACCGCAGCCGAGGCCGCAACTGGCGAGACGGGCGAGGTGGCCCTGGCGCCGCGGGAGGGCGTGGCCCTCGAGACGGCGGGCGCCGGCGAGCTGGCCTCTGCCGCGACGGCCGCTTCGGCGGGGGAGACCGCCGTGCTGAAGACCCGCGAGGCCGCGAGCGCGACCACCGATGCCTCGGCGCCTGCTTCTGCCGAGCCTTCCGAGAAATCGGGAACGCGCAAAGCCGCCGCCTCTGCCGCTGCCACGACGGCATTCGCCTCCGCCAAGGGCAACGGGGCAGGTGAAAAGGCCGCGAAGAAGGATAAGTCTGCGAAGAAGAGCAAGGCGGCGAAATCGTCCGGCCGCCCCGCAATGCGCCGCGCCCCCCTCATCGCCGCAGCCTGCGTGGTGCTCGCGCTGGCGGTCGCCGGCACGGCTTGGGGCACCTACAACGCCGAGATCTGGGGCGGCAAGACCATTCCCGATGTCGTAGGCCTTTCCCAGGAAGAGGCCACGGCCGCCCTGGGCGAGCGCGGCTTCGCCGTGGAGGCCGCCGACGAGAAGTCGGACATGGCGCCGGGTACGGTGCTGGCCGCCTCGCCCGATCAGGGAACGCGCGCGGCCGAGGGCAGCACGGTGTCGCTTACCGTGGCCGTGCCCCATGTGGTGCCGGAAGTGCTCGGCCTCACCCAGCAGGAGGCGGCCGATGCGCTCGCCGCCGAGGGCCTGGGCGCCATCAGCGTGATCGAGCAGAAGTCGAACGATGCCGAGGGCACGGTGCTCTCCGTCGCCCCCGAGGCCGGCACCGAGGTGCTCTCCACCGACGAGATCACGCTCACGGTGGCGGTGCCCTACACGGTGCCCGACGTGACCGGGCTCGGCAAGTCGGACGCCACCGACGCGCTGGAGGCCGAGGGCTACACGGTGGACACCCACTGGAGCTATTCCGAAGACGTCGAGGAGGGCACCGTCCTCTACACCGAGCCCGAGGCCGGCACCGAGTACGACACCGGCCAAGAAGTCGTCGTGTACCTGGCGAAGTCCCGCGCCAACGAGCTGGTGGCCCGCGCGAGCGAGATCCTTCCTGGCGCCCGGCTGAAAAGCGGCGACGACCGCTACATCATCGACGAGGTGAAGTCGGTCGAATACGCCGGCGACGACGTGGTGAAGTACACCTGCATCGCCCACAAGTACGAGGACGTGACGCTGCCCTTCGGCCTGGGCACCCAGCGCTACGAGGACACCAAGCAGGAGACCCTCGAGGGCACCCTCACCTTCGACAGCGACAACGAGGTGACCACGGCCGACCCGTCCATCAGCTATTCCTAGGCGCCCGCCGTGGCGAGTCCGACCTACACCCAGCGCGCGGTGGTGCTGCGCCGCACGAAGCTGGGGGAGAGCGACCTTATTCTCACGCTGCTCGCCGACGACGGCAGCGAGTCGCGCGTGGTGGCCAAAGGGGCCCGCAAGCCGAAGAGCTCGTTCGCGGCGCGTACCGAGCCGTTCTGCGTGGTGGACCTGCTGTGCGCCCGGGGCCGCAGCCTCGACATTCTGAAGGAGGCGCGGCTGGTAGCGGCCCACGACGCCCTGCGCACGAACCTGGAGGCGGCCTCGGCCGCCGCGCCCATGGCCGAGCTCGTCGGCCGCGTGGCCCAGCGCGATCTGGAGAACCCCCGTCTGTTCCAGGCCACGGCGCGCGCGCTGGAGGTGATGGACGGTGCCGACGATGCCCACCGCCTGGCCGTGGCCTGCGCCCACCTTGTGAAGACCCTCGCCTTCGCCGGCCTGCGCCCGAGCCTGGAGGTGTGTGTGGGGTGCGGCGCGCCCATCGATCTGCGGGAGGGGGAGCGCCTGCCGTTTTCCGCCATCGAGGGCGGTATCGTGTGCGAGGCCTGCCGCACGGCCTTCGAGACCGAGCTTGTCGAGGCGTCCACCCTGTGCTGGGCCCAGTGGTTCCTCGCGACCCCCTTCGACGCCATCGCCGCCGGTCCGGCCGACCTCACCGCCAGCTTCGCCGTGCTGCACCTCGTGCAGTCCCTCGTGCGAGCCCACATCGGCAGCCCCCTCAAAAGCCTCGAGTTCCTCTTCACCAGTGGCTTGTTCTAGCGAGATTGTGCCGTTCTGCGAACTGCGCCGCCTGTGCAGAAAACGTGACGCTCGCGGAAAGCCCGCGGGCGGGGGCTTCTTGTGGCCTATACTGGGCAGGCTGTGTTTTTCGGCAGCATCATTCGCGCTTGGTTTCGCAAGGACCACTTCCTTGGCTACTCAGGGCGGATGGAAGGCGTAGGGCCGCACAAGGCGGCGAAGACGGGGCGGCCGCCCCAGAAGAAAGGTGGACCATCATGGCCAACAAGGACAGCATCTCCAAGGAGCGCACCGCGGAACTCATCAAGGAGTTCGGCAAGAACGACCAGGACTCCGGCTCTGCCGAGGTTCAGGTGGCCATCCTCTCGGAGCGCATCCGCAACCTCACCGAGCACCTGAAGACGCACAAGAAGGACAACCACACTCGTCGCGGCCTCATGATGCTCATCGGTAAGCGCCGCGGTATGCTGAAGTACATCAAGAACCGCAACATCGACGAGTACCGCGAGCTCATCAAGAAGCTCGGTATCCGCGACAACATCTAAACGGTTCAGCTACGGGGCCCTGCGGGGCCCCGTTTTCTGATAGTGCGGCCGTGAGCGCATGAGGCGCAACCGGTCGCGGGGCAGGGGAATCCTAAGTACCCGGCTCCGAAGAAGTCCCCGGCAATGAGGCGCGGGGAGTGAAGAGAAAGCATGATAAGCATGACCAAGATCGTCGAAGAATTCGAGCTGTACGGCAAGAGCTATCGCCTGGAGACGGGCGAACTGGCCAAGCAGGCTACGGGCGCGGTGCTCGTCACCTGCGGAGAGACCAGCGTGCTCGTGACCGCCGTCGTCTCCAGCCAGGAGAAGGACTACGACTTCTTCCCCCTGACCGTCGACTACATCGAGAAGATGTACTCGGTCGGCCGCATCCCCGGCGGCTACCTGAAGCGCGAGACGAAGCCGTCGGACCACGGCACGCTCGTGGCCCGCATGGTGGACCGTCCCGTTCGCCCGGGCTTCCCGGACGGCTACAAGAACGAGGTGCACATCGTGTGCACGCCGCTCGTGGTGGACGGCCAGAACCCGCCCGACACCATCTGCGTGGCCGGCGCCAGCGCGGCCCTGCTCGTGGGCGGCGCCCCCTTCGACGGGCCGGCCGCCTGCGTGCGCATCGGCCGCAACGTCGAGACCGGCGAGTTCATCGTGAACCCCACCACCGAGGAAGAGGAGAACTCCGACCTCGAGCTCACCATCGCCGGCACCGCCGATTACATCTCCATGGTTGAGGCCGGCGCCGCCGAGATCACCGAGGAGGACATGCTGGCCGCCATGACCTTCGGCCAGGAGGCCATCGCCGCCTTCTGCGAGAAGCAGGCTGAGTTCATCGCCAAGGTGAACCCGACGCCCATGGAGTACACCATCCACGCCGCCGATCCCTCCATCGCCGAGAAGGTCGACCCCTTCCTCGCCGACATGTCCGCCGCCCTGCGCGACGCCGACAAGGCCTCCCGCATGCAGAAGGTGGAGGAGCTGAAGGCCCGCATCATCGAGGAGCAGTTCACCGACGAGGAGCGCGCGGCCTGGGGAAGCGATATCAAGGCGGCCCTGAAGGCGCTCGAGAAGCGCGCCATGCGCCAGATGATCATCGAGACCGGCGAGCGTGCCGACGGCCGCACGCCTGAGGAAATCCGTCCGCTCTACATCGTGCCGGGCTACCTGCCCCGCGTGCACGGCTCGGGCCTGTTCCAGCGCGGCCAGACCCAGGTGCTCTCGGTGTGCACCCTCGGGATGCTGAACGAGTGGCAGCGCCTTGACACCATCTGGCCCGAAGAGGGCAAGCGCTACATGCACCAGTACAACTTCCCGCCCTACTGCACCGGCGAGACCGGCCGCATGGGCGCCCCGAAGCGCCGCGAGATCGGCCACGGTGCCCTGGCCGAGCGCGCCATCCTGCCTGTGCTGCCCGACACCGACACCTTCCCCTACGCCATCCGCGTGGTCTCCGAGGTGCTCGAGTCCAACGGCTCGTCGTCGATGGCCTCCACCTGTGGCAGCTGCCTGGCGCTGATGGATGCTGGCGTGCCGATTTCGGCTCCGGTGTCCGGCGTGGCCATGGGCCTCATCAAGGAGGGCGACGACGTGGTCATCCTCTCCGACATCCAGGGCATCGAGGACTTCCTCGGTGACATGGACTTCAAGGTGTGCGGTACCCCCAACGGCATCACGGCCCTGCAGATGGACAACAAGGCCAAGGGTCTGTCCGTCGACATCCTGGCCCGCGCGCTGAAGCAGGCCCACGAGGGTCGCAAGTTCATTCTGGACGCCATGCTCGAGACCATCGACGGCCCGCGTGCCGAGATGAAGGACACCGCGCCGCGCATCGAGACCATCAAGATTCCCGTGGACAAGATCCGCGACGTCATCGGAAGCGGCGGCAAGGTGGTCCGCGGCATCCAGGAGGAGACCGGCGCCTCCATCGACATCCAGGAGGACGGCACCATCCACGTGGGCGCCGTATCTGGCACCGCCATGCAGGCCGCCAAGGACATGATCCTCGGCATTGTGAAGGAGCCCGAGGTGGGCGAGGAGTTCGAGGGCGAGGTCGTCGGCATCAAGGACTTCGGTGCCTTCGTGAAACTCACCCCCGGTAAGGACGGCCTGCTGCACATCAGCCGCGTGGCCAACGGCCGCGTGGGCAAGGTTGAGGACGTGCTGAACCTGGGCGACGTCATCAAGGTCGTCGTTCTGGAAGTGGATCCGAAGACGGGCAAGATCTCGCTCGATCGCCTGGACAAGCCGGATGCCCCGGCTGGCTCCGCCCCCGAGCGCCGCAACAACGACCGCGGCGACCGCAAGCCTCGCGAGCGTCGCGACGACGGCGAGAAGCAGGACAACCGTCCCGGCCGCGCCGGCCGCACCCCCCGCCGCCGCCACACCGCCGAGTAGCCAACGGCAACAAAGCATCAAGAAGGAAGAGCCGCTCGCGAGCGGCTCTTCTTTTGTCTCACGGGGAGGGGCTCACTCCGTAGGGCAAGGGCTCTGCCCTTGCCGCTCGGCGGGGTTAGACTGACTTCCTCGGGCGGGCGGAAAGGGCAGAGCCCTTTCCCTACTATAATCGGCTCATACGTTGGCTATGCATTTAGGAGGATTCCTATGATCAAGGTTGCAGTGGCGGGGTATGCCGGGCGCATGGGCTCGGCGGTGGTGGACGCGGTGACGGCCGTCGACGACATGACGGTGGCCTGCGGTATCGACCCGAACGCCAAGGATGCCCCCTTCCCGGTGTTCGGAACGCTCGCCGAGGCGCTCGACGCCATGGAGGTGGACGTGCTCGTCGACTTCACCCAGCCCGGTGTGGTGGCCGGAAACCTCTCCCAGGCGCTGCCCCGCGGGGTCGACTGCGTGGTAGGCACCACGGGCCTTTCCGGCGAGACCCTCGAGGGCCTTGCGGCCAGCGCCGCCCCGGGCACCTGTCTGTTCTACGCGCCGAACTTCACCACAGGCGCCGTGCTCATGATGGAGTTCGCGAAGGCAGCCGCCCCGTACTTCCCCGAGGCCGAGGTCATCGAGTTCCATCACTGCAACAAGAAGGACGCCCCCTCCGGCACCGCCGTGCGCACGGCCGAGATCATCGCCGAGGCCCGCGCCCCCCGCGTGAGCGAGGCTCCCGGTTCGGAAACCGAAATCGCCGGCGCCGAGGGTGCCCGTGGCGCGCTCATCGAGGGAGTGCCCGTGCATTCGGTACGCTCCATGGGCTACGTGGCCAGCCAGGAAGTGATCTTCGGCTCCCTCGGCCAGACGCTCACCATCCGCCACGATTCCTGGGACCGCACCTCCTACATGCCCGGCGTCCTCCTCGGCATCCGCAGCGTAGGGGATCGTGAGGGCCTCATAGTGGGCCTCGAGTCCTTCATGGACTAGTCGACATTCACTAAACCTGACCTCAAGAATCAGCGAACGCCCAGCAAAAGCGTTACTTTTCTTTCCTGGTGACACCCTGTACAATAGAAACAATTTGCCAACAGATAGGCAATGGGTTGGTGACGGCATCAGGGGCCGTTGCCCTGTATAGAGAGCCAGGAGAAGACCATGAGGAAGCAAGCGAAAACGCACCGGCTCCTCCGAACCGCGCTCGCGGTCGTCCTCGCCTGCGGCATGACCGTGCCCGCCACCGGCGTGGCGGCATGGGCCGACGAGGAAATGGAGCCTACCCCCCCCCTCGCTGAAATTGTAGATTCGGCCGAGGGCGACGCCAACTTCGACGATGCGGTAGGGGAGAAGCCCGCCGAGGAGAGTGTCCCTGCGGGCGACGCGGCCGAGGAGCCGGCCCCCGATCAGGGAGCGCCCGAAAACGAGGCCGCCTCCGACGATGCGGCCGAGAAGCCCGAGAACGTCGTCCACGCCGTAGTGGCCCACGTGGCCAGCACAGTTGCCGCCTACGACGCGACCGCTGTCCCGGCGGCTGCCGAGGCCGAGGCGGCCCCCGCCTCTGAGAGCGGCGCCGCCCCCTTGGCGGTCGAAACCGTCACCAAGAGTGGTTACACCTTCACTGGTGAGGGAATCGGCGACGGCGACTTCACGCTCTCCGGCACCACGCAACTCGCCATCAACACCTCGACGCCAGTGACGGTGTCAGGCGGTTCGACCTCCGTGGGTCTTTTGGTGCCGGCGGGGCAAACGGCGAACCTCGTTTTGGACGGTGTGACCACTTCGGCCGCCATCGCCTTCGACATCAAGGCGACGGGCGTTGCCAATATTGTTCTTGCAGATAATAAGACGAATTCTTTCACGAGCACCAGCGCCGATTTCCCGGGAATCCATTGCGGTACGGGAGCTACGCTTACCATCGATGACTCCGTGGCCAATGTGGATGCGAGCGGTAACCTGATCACGCCCGTCAAAGGCCGAATTCCAGCCGGTACGGTCTATACGGATAAAACAGGCGCAACTCGCACGAGTACCGGGGACCCTCTCATTAACCTGGATTCTGCGACCCCCGGCACGCTGAACGTGAAGGGAGGCGGCCTGGGAGCCGGCTTAGGCGGAGCCCGTGGCGAAGACGGCGGGAGCATGACCTTCAACGGCGGCACCATTGTAGTTAACAACGGAAGCGGTCCTACGAATTCCGGTGGAAACTGCGCCGGTGCCGGTATCGGCGGTGGCCAGAATGCCGCCGGCACGTCTCCCACTGAGTGGATCACCATCAACGGTGGCCGCATTACGGCCAATGCCGCCTTCCATGGCGCCGGCATCGGCGGCGGCTGGAACACGGGCGATGCGGCCGTAGCTTCGGCCACTCCGGCGCTCACGCTCTCGAAGCATCCCGCCGGCACGGGAAATATCCGCATTAACGGCGGCTTCATCCTCTCCAATGGCGGCAACGACGGCAACGGCTTCGGGCGCGGCTGCTACGGTAACCGCAAATACTGCGACAACCGCGATTACACCATCCTCATCACCGGCGGCACCATGATTCCCAAGGGCGGAACGAACCTGGGCGAGTGGGGCATGGACCTCGGCGGATCCGGAACCCAGACATCCTCGTCGGGATACACCGATCCCACCCTAGCCGCCCATGTGTGCATCTCTGGTGGTTCCGTGTACGTGGGCGTCAGGAACGCCAGCGCCGGAACCTACCGATTCGACGGAATCGCCTACGGTTCCTTTACGGAAAACGCCGACGGCACCATTTCGATCAACGAAACGTCCCAGGTGGTGCCCATCACCATCGACCTCACCGCCGATCTCACGGCGCTCACGCCTGAAGGGCAGACCGTGGACACGAATCGCACCATCACTTCCTGGGATATTCTCGTGGGCGGTGAACAGGCCGACTACGGCGCTCCTGCCCAGTTCGATAACGGCAAGCTCTACCTCTGGCTCTCTCCCGAGCAGGCGGCCCAGCAGGTCGAGGTGAGACTCACCTATGCGGGCAACGACGGCAAGCCGGTTCCCGTGGAGCCTTTGTATCGCCCCGCCGGCTCAACGAACGGCGACACGAATCTCAAGCGCTATGTGTTCTTCGATCTGCAGGAGGATTTCTTCGACCAGCAAGGCGGCGAGACTGGCGAGGCGACCGTGTCCTACGACTCCCTCAGCAGCTACGAGCAGAAGAAGTACAAGGATTTGGTAGATGAGAACGGCAATGTGAAGGTGCCCGTTCTGAAGAAGGCCTACGACGGCTTGCCCTACCATGTGCGCGAGTTGACCGGAGAGGACAACTCCATCAACTCCGGCGGCGACGACAACAAGCCCATCTGGGAGGACATCTCCTATCTGGGCCAGCTCTACGATGCGAAGACGGGCACGCTCGGGGTGGAGCATCCTTCTGACACCATGCCCACGGATACCGGGCTCACGCGTTTCACGATGACTTCTACCCAGTACTCCGATCATGACGACTACAAGACGAGCTACTACGGTCACCGCGCCTACGGCTGGTGTGAGATCACGCCGGTGCCGGCCGTGGTGAAGATCTCCGACCACGATGGCACCGCCTGGGTGCGTCTGGCCGAGGACGGGTCGTCCTATGAGCTCGTGCAGAAGGAGGACACCGAGCCCGGCAACCGCCTGCGTGTGGCCTTCGACATCCGATCGGCGCGGGGCACGGCGACCACCTGCAAGGCGCCGACGGGCAAATTCCAGGTGATGATCGACGGCCAGCCCGTGGGCGATCCCATTGAGCTGACGGAAGAGGCCATCGAGAAGTCCATCGGATCTACCTACGAGGTTGTGAAGGGTGAAGAGGATCGCGAGACCGTTCGCGTGGTGTACTACCTCGACCCGACTCGCCTCGACGGCGCGCTGGACGTGTTGGAGACGGCCGGCCAGGGCAACGAGCACGAAGTGACCGTTCAGTATCAGCCGGATAAGAACTATGTGGAGGGCACGGAAGCCAACCCCGAGAACGAGGCCTCCAAGCCCACCACTATCGTGCCGGTGAAGCCCGAGGGCGACGTGACTCCGGACGGCCCGGTGAAGATCGAGGAGACTGACGACCCCGATGACCCCGATAATCCGGACGACTCGGACGATACTCCGGATCACATAACGGTCGTTCGGCGAACCATCACGGCCTCCTACGGCGACTTCCACAAGAAGGATCAGGAACTGGAGGACTCGTTCAAGCTGAAGATCGACTCTGCCTCCTCCATGAAGCTCTCCTTCAACGTGTCGAACCCTGCCGTGGCCGACATCATCCCCAACGCGGACGGAAGCCTTTCGCTGGACGCCGACGGCAAGCTGCCGGTGCGCGTGAACAGCTGCGGCACCTCGGTCATTACCGTGGAGCAGAAGGGCAACGCTCTCTACACCGGCTCGAAGTACATCCTCACTGTTGTGGTGCTTCCCGACCCCTCCATCAAGCCCCAGGTGCAGATTCGCCTGACCTCGCGCAACCTGACCGCTCTGGCCGAGCTGGCCGGCACGCAGGTGGCCCAGGCCGCCGCGGCGACCATTCCCGGGGCCGAGGATGCGGTGGCCTTCGCTGCTCGCGCCACGGCCGACCGCACGAGTCTGCCGCCGCGCCCGGGCGATGTGATGGAATACACGGTCACGGGCCTGAACCTCACGCCCGGCTCCTCCTGGCAGGCGGCGGAACTCAAGGACGCCATCGACCAGAACCTCAATTTCGACTCCGATAGCGTCGAGCTGGCCGCCAACTACCCGACCCACAGCACCGAGTACACCAAGGGAACGAGCGAGTTCTACCGCGGCTTCAACTGGGACGGTCTCGGCTGGCAGGACGTGAAGACCGGCGACTACACCTTCAGCGCCCAGACGCTTTCCAAAGCCATCGGCAGCGTCTACGGCGGCCAGTCCACCTCTGTGCGCTTCCAGGCCACCGTGGCCGAGGGTACGGGCAACCGTCCGAGCGACAAGGATCCCGAGCCCGTCATCAAGAACGACCCCACGGGGTCGGGCGGCTACGGCAAGAACGAGGAGGACCTCGCCCCCGGTGAGAAGCCGGTGCCCCCGACCGACCTGGTGCCCGGGGCCGATATCTTCGTCATCGGCGACGGCGGCACCGAGCCGGACGATCCCACCAAGCCGGTGGACGCCGACCCGATTCCCGATACGCCGGTGATTCCGAAGGACCCGGCGGCAGGCGACATCGTGACCGAGGTGGACGTGGAGCTCATTGGCACCGAGGTCACCCATGAGCCCGACCGTGTGCTGGTGGGCGACACCCTAAAGGTGACGGCCACGAGCACCAACACGAAGCCGGACACGAAGCTCGTCGACGGCGTCATCAAGGTGACGCTGCCCAAGGGTGCCGAGCTCAAGCCCGGCACCATCAAGCTCACCGATGCCGAGGGCAACACCTACGAGGTGCCCGATAGCGCCTACGATCCGAAGACGGGCACCGTGGCCGTGAACGCCGGCGACCTGTACGGCGGCGAGAGCGCCGAGCTCACCTTCGAGGTGGAGGTCACTTCCACGAAGGATACGCGCCCGCCGGATGACGGGAACGGGGATGGCGAAGACGGCGACGACCCGGACAACCCCGGCGATCCGGACGATCCGTCCAACCCGGGCGGCGGCTCCGGACGCCCCGACGACTTCCCGATCAAGGGCAGCACCCAGGGAGGCACGCCTACCGACGAGTGGGACAAGACCCATCCCGACGGGCCCGACAACGGCGACGACCCCTACGACAAGCCGAAGCCCGGCACGCCGCATGTGCCCACGCCTGGCGAGGAGGATGCCGTCATCACCGGCCCGGACGGCACCGACCCCGACGCGGCCCCCGTGCTGCCGAAGGATCCTGTGACTGACGGCGACGATCCGGACATCAAGGTGACGAAGACGGCCGAGAACACGAGCCGCGAGGAAGAGGAGACCCACGTGGGCGACGTCATCCGCTACCGCGTGACGCTCTCGAACTCCGGCGAGCACTCCATGTGGTACGACGCCGTGTTCGTGGACACGCTGCCCAAGGGCATCGAGCCGGTGGCCGGAACCATCCGTGTGACCGGACCCGACGGCGTGGAGCGCGAGGTGCCGGATGACGCCTACGATCCTCAGACCCGCATCCTGTCCGCCCATGCGGGCGATGTGGCCGGCGGCCGCTTCTCCGTGCTCGTCTTCGACGCGCTCGTGACCGAGGACGCCATTGGCGCCGACATCGGCAACACGGCCACCGCCTATGGCACGAAGCCCTCCGAGGCCGACCCCGGTGCGGTGTCCGGCGGCTCGGCGGCCCGTCCGACCCCCGGCGCGCCCTTCACGCCGGACAAGGGCTGGGACGGCTTCTTCCGCGAGAACCAGGGGAGCGGCGTCTCCAACGCAGACGCGGCCTACCCGGCCGGCACCGATGCGAAGGGTGGTGTGCTGGCCGCTGTCGACGGAGACGGCCCCGGCACCGCCGACGGATCGGGAGCGGGTGCGGGTAACGGCGACGGCAAGAAGACCATCGCCTCGAAGCACAAGCTCGCCAAGACCGGCGACGAGAACGGCACGGCGCTGGCGAGCCTCGGCATCATGGCCGCAGGGGCGCTCGTCCTGCTCGTAGTGGCCCTGCGCCGCAACCGCGGGCAGGTGGCTCATCGACGCATTCGCTAGGGCTCAATTGCCTGAAGATAGAAAAGAGCAGACCATGAGAACACAGGGAACTCTGAGCAAGCTCGTCAACGGCGCTTTCGCCGTCATACTCGCTTGCGGGCTGATGCTGCCCACTACTGGCCTGAGTGCCTGGGCCGATGAGCCTTCAGACGCCGCAGCTGCCGAAACGTCCGGCGATGCCGCAAGCCCCTCGACGAGCTTTGATGGCAAAGTGGGGGAGAGCCCCGCCGGAGACAACACAGGCTCTGAGCAAGTACCGTCTGTCGGCGATGGCTCCATGACTGGAGAAGAAGACAGCGAATCAGCCGAACAACCCGCCGGGGACGATGAGGCGGCCGCCGAATCCGCCGATGAGGCGCCAAGTAATGGCTCCGAGAACGTAGTGCACGCCGTGGTGGCCCACGTGGCCAGCACCGTGGCATCTTACGGGGTCTCTGCTCCTGCCGCCCAGACGGCATCGGAAGGTGTCCCCGCCGCCCAGGCCGACGGGCAAGCAGCCGGTGGATTTACGGTAAGCGGCGGAAAAGCCGCAACGAGCCAGACGGCTAACAACGGTGACTACTTCTTTGATGGCACCACGCTCCATATTCTTACCTCCACACCGCTCACCATCAGCACGGCCGCTCAGACAGCTCACAATATTGAGGTGAACGCCGGCGTGAAGGCCGACCTCACCCTTGCGGGGGTCACTATTAGCACGACTCTTGCCCCCATTAACCTTGTCACCAACTCCGATGAGGACGGGGATGGCGTGAAGGTAAAGAACGCCAACCAGATTAAAGACAAGACGATGTTGTATCTCACGGTCGCCGACGGCACGGTCAATCGCTTAACCTGCACCGATGGCGGAGTGAGCGGCTCGCCGGGAATTCGCTGCGGCTGGGGCTCTGTCCTCGTCATCGACGACTCGGTGACTAACGTCAAGCAGGGTGGCTCGAAGTTCAATCTCGACGATATCGTTACGCCGGAGAACGGCATGATCGGTGCCGATGTGACGTTGCTTGACGGAACCAAGCTCAAGGCGGGTGCTCCGCTGGTCGATATGGAGCCGAAGAATCCGGGTCAGCTTTTTGCGACGGCTGGCGGTTTCTCGGCTGGTATTGGATCCGGTCCTGCCGAGAATGCTGGAACCCTCGTGTTCAACGGCGCCACGATCAACTCCCACGCATGGCCCACGCTCGGCAACTACGGTCCTTCCAATGGCGCTGGTATCGGTTCTGGCGCTGGGGGATCGGGCACAGTCATGATCTTCAACGGAGGGGATGTGACGGCAACAGCTACCTCATGTGGCGCCGGCATCGGATCGGCCCTCGGCTACTACCATAACAGCCACTGGGGCACGCCTAAGAGCGACGCGATCTCCATTCCCACAACCGAGGAAGACGCTGGCGGCTACAGCTTCTTTGCCGTGCCCCTCAATGTTTCCTGGTTCTGCTGCATCGCGTCGGGGAACTGCCCTGATGGGATTCACAACCTCCAAGCCGGCACGTCCGCCCATTACCTGTCTGTTGCGGGTGACATCACGGTCAACGGCGGCTTCATCCGCGCGAACAGCGGCGCCCATGGCAACGCGTTTGGTCAAAGCTGCGCCCATGGGCCCTCCTCGAACCACAACCACGTCATACGGGTGACGGGCGGCACGCTGGTCACTTCGACTCAGTCTATCAACAGCACTGACCCCCCTCGGGCCTCGCTCGGTGCCGCTCATGGCTACACCATCGTCACGGGCGGTTCGGTGCAGCTGCAGACGAAGGCTAATGGCAAGCCTGCCTTCCAGGGCATCGGCGGTACGGCCTACAATACTGAGGGCATCGGCAACTGGGACGATGTGGAGAACTATCTGAGCGAGAATAATATCGATCAACTGCCTGACAAGCATAAGGTCCAGATGATTGAAATCGACCTCTCAAGCGAATTCCAGGCTGACGAGAACAAGACGGTGCCCATCACCAAATGGGAGCTGAAGGTCGACAACCAGGTGCAGAATTACGGCGCCCCCTCCTATCTCAACAACGGCCAAGTGTACCTGTGGCTTCCCGATACCGCATCGGGCAAGAACGTTACCGTGACCATGTCCTATCGCGACAGCGACGGCGTCGAGCACCATATCGAGCCGATGTACGTCGAGGAGGTCGGCGGCGATCAGGGTTCCACCCTCAAGCGCTACATCGACATCGACATCGACAAGCTTGATGCGAGCCAGCAGGACTATTTCGCTGGACTGACCAAGCCCTACGACGGTATTCCCTTCGAGACGCTTGATGTGACGAAGAATCCCATTAACACCGCACCCTTCGAGGCTAACGGCAAGATTCTGAACGTCCAAAGCGATGTGGAAGTGAGCTATCAAGAGTACCTGAACAAGGGAGACGAGTCGCCGAAACCCGGTAGCTCCGTCATCAAGGAAGGCCACATGCCGGCCGATACGGGCATCTACAAGTTCGAGCTCGTCTCCAAGCAGTACGCCAAACCCAATACCGATTTCGGCAAGAACTACTGGGGGCACCGCATTACCGGCTGGGCTTCCGTGACGCCGGTTCCCGCGGTGCTGAAGATCGCGGAGAAGGACGGGACGGCCTGGGTGCGTCTTAAGGAGGAGACGGGCACCGACGGCAGCAAGACCTACGGCTACGAAGTGGTGAAGGAGACCGATACCGAACCGGGCAACCGCCTGCGCGTCGCCTTCGACATCCGCTCGGCCAAGGGCACGGCCACTACGTGCAAGGCGCCGACGGGCGAGTTCCAGGTGTTCATCGACGATCAACCGGTGGGCAAGCCCATTGCGCTCACCGAGGAGGCGGTGGAGGCTTCGGCCGGCTCCGAGTTCGCCATCGTGTCCGGCGAGGAGGGCCGCGAGACCACCCATGTCGTCTACTACCTGGACCCGACGAACCTCGACGGGGAACTGGACGTCCTCACCACGGGCGGCCAGAACCGCGAGCACAAGGTGACCGTGAAGTACATCCCCGACAAGAACTACGTGGAAGGCACCGAGGAGTCTCCGGACGAGGAGAAGACCGAGGCTTCCCAGCCCACCTACATCGTGCCGGTGAAACCCACTGGCGATGTGGAGCTGGACAAGGGCGATTTGGGCGACGACGAGCTGACGGTGGAGGACACCAAGAACCCGACCCCGCAGCCCGGCGACCCGGATTACGTGGATCCGTCCAACCCCGGTGCCACCACGAGCCAGGAGACGGTCATCCGCAAGACCATCAACACGAGCTACGGCAGCTTCCATAAGAACGACGAGGAGATCGCTGACTTCTTCAGCATGGCGCTGAAGTCGTCCACCTCCATGGCCCACCAGCCGTCGGTGTCGAACCCGGCCGTGGCCGACGTGCTCGGCATTGAGGACGGCAAGCTCAAGGTGCAGGTGAACAGCTGCGGCACCTCGGTCATCACGGTGAAACAGGATGCGAATGCCCTCTACACCGGCATCACTTACATCCTCACGGTGAATGTATCGCCGGATCCGGCGCTTCGGCCCAAGGTGCAGATCCGTATGACCTCCCGCAACCTGACGGCCTTGGCCGAGGCGGGGGCGCCGGCGGTGGCGAGCGCCTTGGCGGCTGTGCTGCCGGCGATGGCCGAGCCCGCCGCTGCGGTGCGCGCCACGGCCGACCGGGCGAGCATGCCCCCGCGGCCCGGCGACGTGATGGAGTACACCGTCACGGGCCTGAACCTCACGGATGGCTCCTCCTGGCAGGCGGCCGAGCTCAAGGACGCCATCGGCCAGAACCTCGTGTTCGATCCGGAAAGCGTGGAGCTCGCGGCCAACTACCCGACCCACTCGAACCAGTACTCGCTCGGCACCTCTGCCTTCTACCAGGGCTTCAACTGGGACGGGCTCGACTGGGTCGATGTGGCGGGCAAGGACTACACGTTCAGCGCTCAGACGCTCTCCAAGCTCATCGGCAACGTCTACGGCGGCCAGTCCACTTCCGTGCGCTTCCAGGCCACCGTGGCCGACGGCACGGGCGATCGCCCCGAGGACGGCAAGACGCCGACCATCAACACGACGCCCTCCGGCGAGGGCGGCTTCGGCAAGCCCGAAACGCAGCCTGGCGAGGAGGTGACCAATCCGAAGCCCCTTACGCCCGGCGAGGACATCGTGTTCGTGGGCGAGGACGGCACGAACCCGGATGACCCGACTGATCCCATCGACCCCGGCAAGGACGGGAAGACCGAGGTGCTGCCGAAGGATCCGGCGGCGGGCGATATCGAGACCAGCGTCAAGGTGGACCTGATCGGCACCGAGACGACCCACGAGCCCGATCGTGTCGTGGTGGGCGACACCCTGAAGGTGACCGCCACCTCGACGAACACCAAGCCGGACTCAAAGCTGGTCGACGCCGTCATCAAGGTGACGCTGCCCAAGGGGGCCGAGCTCAAGCCCGGCACCATCAAGCTCACCGACGCCGAGGGCAACACCTACGACGTTCCCGACTCCGCCTACGACCCGAAGACGGGCACCGTGGCCGTGAACGCCGGCGACCTGTACGGCGGCGAGAGCGCCGAGCTCACCTTCGAAGTGGAGGTGACGTCCACGAAGGACACGCGCCCGCCGGACGGCGAGGACCCGGATGCGCCGGAGGGCGGCTACGACCCGTCGCGCCCCGACGACTTCCCGATCGGCGGCTCCACCCAGGGCGGCACGCCTTCTGGCGAGTACGACAAGACTCATCCTGACGGGCCGGATGGCGGCGAGGAGCCCTACGACAAGCCCAAGCCCGGCACGCCCCATGAGCCGACGGAGGGCGACGGCGAGGAGCTCATCGTCACACCGCCTTCCACCGACCCCGGCGCGCTGCCGGTGCTGCCGAAGGACCCGGTGGTCGAGGGGCCCGACGCGGACATCAAGGTGGTGAAGACGGCCGACAACACGAGCCGCGAGGAAGAGGAGACCCATGTGGGCGACATCGTCCGCTACACGGTGACGCTGTCGAACTCGAGGCTGCACTCCATGTGGTACGACGCTGTGTTCGTGGACGTGGTGCCCAAGGGCATGGAGCCTGTGGCGGGCACCATCCGCGTGAACGGGCCCGACGGCGTGGAGCACGAGGTGGCCGACGAGGCCTATGACGCCGCCACCCGCACGCTGGCCGTGCGCGCCGGCGATGTGGCCGGAGGCACCCACGCGACGCTCGTTTTCGACGCGCTCGTGACGGAGGACGCCATCGGCGCCGACATCGGCAACACGGCCACCGCCTACGGCACGAAGCCCTCCGAGGCCGACCCCGGCGCGGTGACCGGCGGTGCCAACCGCCCGGCGGCCGGCGGCCTGTTCAACCCCGACGGCGGCCTGGACTCCTTCCTGGCGGGCAACCGCGGCAAGGGCGTCTCCAACGCCGAGGCGGCCTACCCGGCCGGCACCGACGCCAAGGGCGGCGTGCTGGCTGCCGCCGATGGAGACGGCTCCGGAGCCGGCGACGGGTCGGGCAAGGGCGACGGCAAGAAGACCATCGCCTCGAAGACCAAGCTCGCCAAGACCGGCGACGAGAACGCCACGGCTGTGGCGAGCCTCGCCCTTGCCGGCGTCGCGGCCCTCGTCGTGCTCGTCGTGTCCGCGCGCCGCAGCCGCCGCGACTCTCGTCCGTACCGCGCCCGTTAGATGCGCTGGCATTGAACCATAGAAAGAAGAGCCAACCATGAGAACCCAAGGAATCAAGCGCAGGATCTTCAACGGCGCCCTCGCCGCTGTTCTCGCCTGCGGGCTCATGCTGCCCACCACGGGCCTTACCGCCTGGGCCGACGAACCGAACGATGCCCCGGCCGCCGAAGCCGCCGAGGGCACCGCTGGATCGTCCACCGACTTCGACACCGAGGTAGGGGAGGGGGCGAGCGTGGATGCTCCTGCTTCCGAGGAGGAAGCCGGCGAGGCTGTGGACGCCGACGCCGCGCCTGCTGCCGATGATTCGGTTGAGGACGGAAAAGCCGAGGAGAAAACCAACACCGTCCACGCCGTCGTGGCCCATGTAGCAAGTACGGTGGCCTCCTACGAGGCCGTTGCCAATCCGGCGGCGGCCCTTGCTGCAGCGGCCCCCGCGCCTCAGGCCGATGGCTGGACGGTCGTCGGCGACTTCCAGGTGCAGGGCGGCACCGCCGGCACGGAGTCCGGCTCGGGGGACTACTACCATGACGGAGCGATCCTCCACATCCAGTCCAGTAAGCCTCTGACGGTGAAGATGGCCGACGGCAAGGCCTCCACGGCCCAGACTATCGACATCGATCAGGGCGTGAAGGCTGACCTTACCCTGGCCGGCGTCAACATCTCCACGACGGTTCGCTCGCCCATCAACATGATCACCAACGTGTACGACATCGCCGAGAACGACGGCAAGCCCGAAGGATCGAAGGTGAAGGCGACCCATGCCGACCAGATCCGCAACAAGACGATGCTCTACCTGACCATCGCCGACGGCACGACCAACAATCTCCTGTTCACCCGCACAGATACTACGGCAAGCACCGGTTGGCCTGGTATCCGCTGCGGTTGGGGGTCGGTGCTCGTGATCGACGACTCCATCGCCAACGTCAAGGCGGGCGGTTCCAAGTTCAACCTCGAGGATATAGTTACACCCGTAAACGGCTTGATCGGATCCGACCAAACGCTTCTCGGTGGCACCGTCTTGAAGGCTGGCGATGCGATAGGGAAGATGTCTCCGTCTAAGCCCGGCGTGTTGGTGGCGCAGGGAGGTCTGCATTCAGCGGGCATCGGTTCTGGCCCTTCCGAGAACGCCGGTACGCTCATTATCAATGGTGGCGATATTACGGCAAAAATGTCTTTGAACGACTACGTGTTCAACGGTTCAGCTATTGGTGGCGGCGGTAATGGGTCGGGTACGGTCATCACTATCAACGGTGGTGATATCAAAGCCTATGGAGCTGGCTGCGGGACTGCCATTGGCGCAGGATTTGGATACCATACGGCCGGCCATAATGGGTCAACGTTCAAAGCCGATGCCATCGGTGTGCCGACGTCCATCAACTCCTATGCTCTTTCTTCGGGCTATAGCTTTTGGGCGGTGTCGAAGGCTCCGTACACCTACAGCGCGAACGGCACCGACGACCTCGCTAACAGCAATGTGCAGACGGGCACCACGGTCAGCTCGCATACCGTGGCTGGCGACATCACCATTAACGGCGGCTATGTCTACGCGAAATCAGGCATCCATGGTAACGCCATCGGACAGAGCTGCGGGCACGGTCCCAACACAAACCGTGGGCACATCATCCGCATTACTGGCGGTACAGTAGTTTCTGAATCGCAAACACCCGGAAACACCAATCCCTATATGTTCGGTATCGGCGCCCGGCTTGGTTACACCATTGTGACTGGTGGTTCGGTGTACGTTCAGAAGGGAACTTCTTCTGCCTATAACGGCAAGGTGCTCTTCCAGGGCCTCGGTGGCACGGCGTACAACACGCTGGGTGTCACTACTTGGGATGACGTCGTGCGTGTGGCCGAGGGAGACCCGGTTTCTGATGCTGGCTACACGGGCAAGAAGCTGCCCGACGGTGACAAGGTGCAGATGCTCGAGATCAACCTCAGCGAGGATGTGAAGGCCGACGGCAAGGTGCCCGACAAGGTAACTGTCACCAAGTGGGAGCTGAAGATCGACAACAAGGTCTACGACTACGGCGCGCCCACCTATCTGGACAAGGGCAAGGCCTACGTGTGGGTGCCGTCCTCGGCTACGGGCAAGAACGTGACCGTCACCATGTCGTATTTGGACGCCAACGGCGTGGAGAAAAACATCGAGCCCCTCTATGTGGAAGAAGTGGGCGGTTCCAGCGGCTCTACCCTGAAGCGCTACATCGACATCGACGTCGAGAAGCTTCCCGAGGAGACGAAGGACTACTTCCACAGCCTGAAGAAGGAGTACGACGGCAAGACGCTCGCGCCCTTCGACATTGCGAAGAACCCCATTGACACCACGCAGTTCGAGGCCGTGGGCAAGACGCTCAACGACCCCACGAAGGTGTCGGTCACGTACCAACAATACGATGCCGTAGACGGCAATCCCGTCGGGGACTCGGTCTCGGACAACACGATGCCCGCCGATACTGGCATTTTCCGCGTGCAGTTCGTGTCGAGCCAGTATGCGACCGGTGACTTCGGTAACAGCTACTGGGGTCACCGCATCACCGGCTGGGCCGAGATCACGCCGGTCCCTGCTGTTCTCGATCTCGAGGGTGTGGAGTGGGGCTACCTCAACGAGGCCACCGGCGCCTGGAGCCAGATCACCCAGGACCAGGTGGACGCCGGCGAGGCGGGCAACCGCCTGAAGCTCACCTTCGACATCCGCGGTGCCAACACCACGGCGACCACCTGCGCAGCGCCTACAGGCAGCTTCCAGGTGAAAATCGACGGGAAGAACGTGGGCGACCCCATCCCGCTGACCGAGGCCGCGTTCCAGGCGTCGAAGTGGTCGACCATCGCGCAGCAACAGGTAGATGCCCCCACGACCACCGGCGGCACCGAGAAGCGCAACGCCACCGTGGTCACCTACTACCTGGACCCGACGAACCGCGACGGTCTGCTGGATCTTCTGGAGCTGGCCGGCAACGGTGGCGAGCACAAGGTGAACATCGAGTACATTCCCGACAAGAACTACATCGAGGGTGTTGACAAGAACCCCGACAACGCTGGGGAGGACGACACGTTCATCGTGCCGGTGCCGCCCAAGGGCGAGGTGAAGCCGGACGACGCCGACAAGGACAAGGTGGTCATCGAGGACACGCCGAACCCGAAGCCGCAGCCCGGCGACCCGGACTACGTGGATCCGAACAAGCCGACCGACCCGAGCGCGCCGGCCAACAAGACCACGGTCATCCGCAAGACCATCAGCGTCGACTACAGCAAGTTCCACAGCGTGGACGAGGAGGTGGCCGACTTCTTCAGCGTGGCCGTGAAGTCGACCTCCTCGGTGAAGCCGGAGTTCAGCGTTTCCAACAGCGCCGTGGCCGACATCGTCCGCGGCGAGGACGGCGACATCGGGCTTGATGCGGACGGCAAGCTGAAGCTGCAGGTGAACAGCTGCGGCACTTCGGTCATCACGGTGACCCAGAAGGCCAACGCGCTCTACACCGGTATCACCTACATTCTCACGGTGAACGTGACGCCGGACCCGGCGTTGCGGCCCAAAGTGCAGATCCGCCTGACCTCCCGCAACCTGACGGCGCTCGCCGAGGCCGGAGCCCCGGCGGTGGCGCGCATCGCCGAGGCGGTCCTGCCGGTTGCGGCGCCCCTCGCGGCGGTGCCGGCGGCCCAGGCGACGAGCGACCGGGCGAGCCTGCCCCCGCGCCCCGGCGACGTGATGGAGTACACGGTCACGGGCCTGAACCTCACGGACGGCTCCTCCTGGCAGGCGGCCGAGCTCAAGGACGCCATCGGCCAGAACCTCGTGTTCGACCCCAGCAGCGTGGAGCTCGCGGCGAACTACCCGACCCATTCTCGGCAGTACTCCCTCGGCACGACGGAGTTCTACCGCGATTTCGACTGGGCCTCGCTGCCCTGGAGCGACGTGAAGTCCTCGGACTACACGTTCTCGGCCCAGACGCTCTCAAAGCTCATCGGCAACGTCTACGGCGGCCAGTCCACCTCGGTGCGCTTCCAGGCCACCGTGGCCGAGGGCACGGGCGACCGACCCGAGAACGGGAAGGTTCCCACCATCGAGACGGTACCCGAGGGCGGCGGCGGCTTCGGCAAGCCCGAAACGCAGCCCGGCGAGGAAGTGACCAACCCGCAGCCCCTCAAGCCCGGCGAGGACATCGTGTTCGTGGGCGACGGCGGCACGAACCCAGACAACCCGACCGATCCCGTCGACCCCGACAAGGGCAGCAAAACTGAGGTACTCCCGAAGGATCCGACGGCGGCCGACATCTCCACGGAGGTGAAGACCGAGCTTATCGGTACTGAGGTCACCCACGAGCCCGACCGCGTGCTGGTGGGCGATACGCTGAAGGTGACGGCCACGAGCACCAACAACGCGCCGGATTCCAAGCTCGTCGACGGCGTCATCAAGGTGACACTGCCCAAGGGCGCCGAGCTCAAGGGCGGTACCATCAAGCTCACCGACGCCGAGGGCAACGTGCACGAGGTGCCCGATTCTGCCTATGACCCGAAGACGGGCACCGTGGCCGTGAACATCGGCGATCTTTACGGCGGCGAGAGCGCCGAGCTCACCTTCGAGGTGGAGATCACCTCCACCAAGGACACGCGACCGCCTGATGGCGGGGACGGGGACGATGGGAACGGCGAAGACCCGGACGACCCCTCCAACCCCGGCGGCTCCGGGCGTCCCGACGACTTCCCGATCGGGGGAAGCACCCAGGGCGGCACGCCTTCCGGCGAGTACGACAAGACGCATCCTAATGGACCGGACGGCGGCGAGGAACCCTATGACAAGCCTGAACCCGGTACGCCTTACGTGCCGACGGACGGTGACGGCGACGAGGAGCTCATCGTCACGCCGCCTTCCACCGATCCCGGCGCGCTGCCGGTGCTGCCGAAGGACCCAGTGGTGGGAGGCCCTGAGGCCGACATCACCGTAACGAAGATGGCAGCGAACACGAGCCGCGAGGAAGAAGAGACCCACGTGGGCGATGTTATCCGCTACACGGTGACGCTGGCGAACGCCAAGCCCCATTCCATGTGGTACGGCGCCGTGTTCGTAGACGAGTTGCCCAAGGGTATGGAACCGGTGGCCGGCACCATTCGCGTGACCGGGCCCGACGGCGTGGAGCGCGAGGTGCCCGACGAGGCCTACGACCCGTCCACCCGCATCCTCGCCGTGGAGGCAGGTGACCTTGCCGGCGAGCGCTCGGCGGTGCTCGTCTTCGACGCACTTGTGACCGAGGATGCCATCGGCGCGGACATCGGAAACACGGCAACCGCCTACGGCACGAAGCCCTCCGAGGCCGACCCGAGCGGTGTGGTCGGCGATTCGGCCTCACGTCCGACTCCCGGCGCGCCCTTCACGCCGGATAGGGGATGGGATGCCTTCTTCCGTGAGAACCAGGGGGCCGGAGTCTCCAACGCGGAGGCGGCCTACCCGGCCGGCACCGACGCCAAGGGCGGCGTGCTGGCTGCCGCCGATGGAGACGGCTCCGGAGCCGGCGACGGGTCGGGCAAGGGCGACGGCAAGAAGACCATCGCCTCGAAGACCAAGCTCGCCAAGACCGGCGACGAGAATGGCACGGCGCTGGCGAGCCTCGCCGTCATGGCGGCTGGAGCGTTCGCGTTGCTGATCGTGGCCCTGCGCCGCAATCGCGCCGAGCGCAGACGCGCCACCCGCCGCTGGTAGGGGAGCGCAAACACGCAACAGCAGGGGAGCGTCCCGAGAGGGGCGCTCCCTTTGTTTGTGGGCGGGATGGCAACTCGCCGTTGGCTTGTGGGTTTGGCGTACTTATGGGGCGTGCTGTTTTCTCGGGCGAACATCAGTGGCATAATAGCGGAGCATGTGGGCGCGCACGCGCCCGACCAGGTATGTTTAAGGAGACACTTCCATGGAGTTCAAGCGCGATCCCCGCTTCGGCCGCATGATTCCGGCCATGGTCACCCCCTTCAACCAGGATCTCGAACTCGATCTCGACCGCGCCCAGCAGCTGGCCGACCGCCTCGTGCGCGGCGGCAGCGACGCCATCATCGTCTGCGGCACCACCGGCGAGAGCCCTACGGTGTTCTACCCGCAGAAGCTCGAGCTGTTCCGCGCCGTGGTGAAGGCCGTGAACGGGCGGGTGCCTGTCATCGCGAACGTGGGTGACAACTGCACGGCGGATACGGTGTACTTCGCCCAGGACGCCGCCAAGCTCGGGGTCGACGGCTTCATGTGCGTGGCTCCCTACTACAACAAGCCCCCGCAGGAGGGCCTGTACCGCCACTTCAAGACCATCGCCGACTCCACGGACATTCCCATCATCCTGTACAACATCCCCGGCCGCTGCTCCATCAACATGGATGCCGAAACCACCCTGCGCCTGGCCCACAACTGCGACAACATCGTCGCCATCAAGGAGGCCTCGGGCAACATGGAGCAGATCAAGTTCATCATCGACAACGCCCCCGACGGCTTCGACGTGTATTCCGGCGACGACTCCGCTACCCTCGACATCATGCGCCTGGGCGGCGTGGGCGTCATCTCCACCATCGGCAACGTGGCCCCCGACCGCATGAAGGCCATCGTTGACATGGCCGCCCGCGGCGAGTGGGACGCAGCCGAGGAGGCCAACGCGGCGCTGCTGCCGCTGATGACCGGGCTGTTCGAAACCTCGAACCCCATCCTCGTGAAAGAGGCCCTCGCGCTTGCGGGCTTCCCCGTGGGCGGCGTGCGCCTGCCGCTGGTGGACGCCACGCCCGAGCAGTCGAAGCGCCTGGCCGCCACCATGCGCGAGGTGGGCGTTCTTGACTAACGAGCGGCCGAACCGATAAGACGACGCCGGTCCGACATACGGTCGGGTCGGCGTTTTTGCGCATTCAACCATAGAAAGAGGAACGCAATGACCAAGGAAAACCAACCGAAGAGCTCGCCTAAGTCCGACAACGGGTCGGGCTCGGGCAAGGGCCAGAACAGCAGCCGCCGCAACGACAGGCGGAAGAACAACACCTCCTACAAGCGCGTGAACCTCGAGCGCAAGCGCCCGCAGCTCTCGCGCGGCGAGGCGGCCGAGGCCCAGAAGGGCGGCGACGGCCGTGCCAAGCAGTCGCGCCGCGGCTCGCAGAACGCGAAGGACCCGAACAAGAAGCTCAAGATCATCCCGCTGGGCGGCCTTGACGCCATCGGCAAGAACATGACCGCCTTCGAGTGCGACGGCGACATGATCCTCGACGACGCGGGCCTGATGTTCCCCGACGACGACCATCCGGGCATCGACCTCATCCTGCCCGACTACACCTACGTGCTGGAAAACGCCGACAAGCTGCGCGGCATCGTGGTCACCCACGGCCACGAGGACCACACCGGCTCGCTGCCCTACCTGCTGAAGGACCTCGACCGCACGGTGAACATCTACGCCACGAAGCTCACCCTGGGCCTTATCGAGGGCAAGTTCGCCGAGCACCGCGTGAAGAACGCGAAGCTCATCGAAATCAAGCCCGGCGACGAGATCAAGCTCGGCTGCTTCAAGGTCGACTTCTTCGCGGTGAACCACTCCATCCCCGGCGCGGTGGGCCTGTTCATCCAGACGCCGGCCGGCAACGTGCTGCACACCGGCGACTTCAAGCTGGATCAGACGCCCATCGACGGCATCACCACCGACTTCGGCGCCCTGGCCCGCTACTCGGACGTGGGCATCGACCTCATGATGAGCGACTCCACCAACGCCACGAACCCCAACTTCACGCCGTCGGAGGCCGAGGTGGGCAAGACCCTCGAGCAGATCATCTCGCAGGCCAAGGGCCGCGTCATCATCGCTTCGTTCGCCAGCCACATCCACCGCATGCAGCAGATTTGCGACGCGGCGGTGAAGAACGGCCGCAAGGTGGTCGTCACCGGGCGCTCCATGATCCAGAACACCGATATCGCCCGGCGCCTAGGCTACCTGAACATCTCGGACGACAACCTCATCGACGCCTACGATTTGAGGGGCATCCCGCCCGAGCAGGTGGTCATCATGTGCACGGGCAGCCAGGGCGAGCCCCTGTCGGCTTTGGCCCGCATCGCCAACGGCGAGCACAAGACCATCGAGATCGAGCAGGGCGACACCGTCATCATCTCGGCCACGCCGGTTCCCGGCAACGAGAAGGCCGTCACCCGCGTCATCAACCAGCTGGCGAAGATCGGCGCCGACGTGTACGACAAGAGCCGCGCCCGCGTGCACGTGTCGGGCCATGCCGGGGCCGAGGAGCTGAAGATCATGCTCTCCATCGCCAAGCCGAAGAACTTCATGCCGGTCCACGGCGAGGCCACGCACCTGCGCGCCCACGCCCGGTTGGCCGAGGCCACCGGCGTGGACCCGGACAACATCTACATTCTGGAGAACGGCGACTCACTGGAGCTTTCCGCCCGCGGCGTGGCCCGTGGCGAGGGCGTGCCCTCGGGCATCGTGTACGTGGACGGGCTGTCGGTGGGCGACACCTCCCAGGACGTGCTCGACGAGCGCAACACGCTGGGTAACCAGGGCTTCGCCTCGGTGGCGGCCGCTGTGAACATGAAGAGCCGCAAGGTGGTGGGCGAGGTACAGGTGTCCATGCACGGCATCACTGGCGGCGACGACCGCTACCTGGCCGACGAGGCCGCCTCCACGGTGACGAACGCCCTGCGCAAGTGCCTGTCGAAGGACGGCGGCATCAAGGAGCTGCGCAAGGCGGCCCGCGACGCGCTGCTGTCGCTTCTGTGGGAGCGCACCAAGCAGCGCCCGATGGTTGTCGTGAACCTGCTGGAGGTCTAGGTTAGCCGTGGCCCGCAACGCAGGAACAACGAAGAAGGGCGCCGCGAGCGCCAAGAAGGCCTCGGAGGCCACGTCGAAGAGCGGCACCCGCAAGCCGGTGGAGCACCGCTCGCGCCCGGTGGAGGAGGCCCCGCGCATCTTGGATGACCGCACGCGCCGCGACATCGTGGGCGTGGCGTTTATCATCGCCGGCATCGTGCTGTTCGTGGCTGCGGCCGCGCCGGCCGGGGCCGTCGTGACCGATTTCCTCTCCGAGTCGCTGCACCTCGTCTTCGGCGTGGGTTGCTACATCATGCCGTTCTTCCTCGTGGCCATCGGCGCCACGGTGCTCTACCGCATGCAGACCGAGCGCATCTCGCTGCGCATCACGCTGGGGCTCTCCCTCGTGCTCGTGGCGCTGCTCGGCATCATCGCGCTGTTCACGCCGTTGGACGCAAGCGGCCCGGCGTCGCTCTTCGAGCGGACGGCGCTGGTCACCCACGGCGGCTACGTCGGTGGCGCGCTCGCCTGGGTGGGGCTCACGCTGTTCGGGCCCGTCATCACCGGTATCCTGCTTATCGGCGTGGCGCTTGCCGGCCTTATCGTCATCGGGTTCTCGGTGTCGGCGTTCATCGAGAAGGTGCGCCTGCGCTACAACCCCGACGGCGAGGGGCTTTCCTCGCTCATTCCCGACGGCTTCGCCGGGTCCATCAAGCGCGGGGGAGGAAGCCTTCCCGCCGATTCCGTGCGCCGGCTTGGCAGCAACCCGCCGGCGCGCCCCGAGGCCGCCACGGCCCGCATCTCCCTCGGCGAGCAGCCCCGGCGCCCGCGCACCGCGGCGCTGAACGACCGCGCGAAGACGCAGCAGATAGCCCCGGAGCCCGGTGTGACCACGGTACTGCGCCCCCAGGCCCCTGCTCCCGCCGCCCCCGACCCGCGCGAGGTGGCCGAGATCGGCGACATCTCGGCGGCGGCCCCGGCGGCGCCCATGACCCGCAAGCTGGGCAAGAAGAACGCCCCGGCACCCGAGCCGCCCGCTCCGGCCGCAGCCAAGCCCGCCCGTAAGAAGGCGTTCGCGAAGAAGAAGGTTACGCCCCCGCCGGTGTCCGCCGACGGCTTCCAGCTGCCCTCCATGGACCTTCTGACCGCCGGAGGGGCGCGCCGCGGCTCCACAGACGAGGAGCTGCGTGAGGTGGCCGCCGAGCTGCAGGGCACGCTGGAGGACTTCGGCGTCATGGCCGAGGTGGTTGGCTGGGTGGAGGGTCCCACGGTTACCCTGTTCAAGGTCGATCTGCCCTCGGGCGTGCGCGTGAGCAAGGTGACGAACCTCACCGACGACATCGCGCTCGCGCTGGCCGCCCCCGGCGTGCGCATCTTCGCCCCTATTCCCGGCACGAACTACGTGGGCATCGAGGTGCCCAACCGCACGCGCCAGATGGTGTACCTGCCCGATGTGCTGGCCAACGCGCCCGCCGGCCCCCTCCAGGTGGCCATCGGCGAGGACGTGGAGGGCCACGCCATCGTGCACGACCTGGCGAAGATGCCCCACGTGCTCATCGCCGGCACCACCGGCTCGGGCAAGTCCGTCGAGGTGAACTCGATGATCATGTCCATCCTCCTGCGGGCCACGCCCTCGGAGGTGCGCTTCATCATGATCGACCCGAAACGGGTGGAGTTCGCTCCCTACGAGGGCATTCCGCACCTGTACGTGCCCGTGGTCACCGAGTGCCGCGAGGCCTCGAGCGCCCTTTCCTGGGCCGTGGCCGAGATGGAGCGGCGCCTGAAGATGTTCTCGAAGTGCGGCGTGCGCAACATCGTCTCGTTCAACGAGAAGGCGCGCGCGGCGGCCGGTGAGGCGTCCATGGCCGAGAAGCAGGGCATCGAGCCGCCGGAGAACCCCTACGGCGAGCCCATTCCCTATATCGTCATCGTCATCGACGAGCTGGCCGACCTCATGATGAACGTCGGCAAGGAGGTGGAGTTCTCCATCAGCCGCATCGCCCAGCTGGCGCGCGCGGCCGGCATCCACCTCATCATTGCCACCCAGCGCCCCTCCACCAACGTGGTCACGGGCCTCATCAAGGCGAACATCACCTGCCGCATCGGCCTTACCGTGGCCTCCGGCATCGACTCCCGCGTCATCCTCGACTCTACGGGCGCCGAGAACCTCATCGGCCGGGGCGACTTGCTCATCGCCAAGCCTGAGTACCCCAAGCCGGTGCGCGTGCAGGGCCCCTGGATTCCCGATGACGAGATCGCCGCGGTGGTGGCGCACCTGAAGTCTCAGGGCGAGCCGGACTACCATTCCGAGATCCTGAAGACCAACGTGGTCACCTTGGGCGACTCGTCCCCTGCGGGCGACGGCGGCTCCGAGGCCGACGATCCGCTGCTGTGGGAGGCCGCCGATGTGGTGGTTTCAAGCGATTTGGGCTCCACGAGCAATCTTCAGCGCCGCCTGAAGGTCGGATACGCTCGCGCTGGTCGTATAATGGATCAGTTGGAAGAGAAGGGCATCGTGGGACCTGCCAACGGCAGCCGCCCCCGCGAGGTCCTTGTCGATGCAATGGAACTTGAGACGTTGAAGGCCTTCGAGGCCAACGACGATTTGGAATAGAGCGGGTGCTCGCGCCCGTCGCAATGACCCCGAGGAGACCATAGTGGCGAGACAGACATCATTCGGCGACATGCTCGCGGCCGCCCGCGAGCGCAAGGGCCTTGATCTTTCCACCGCCGCCCGCAAGTTGCGCATACGGCCCGACATTCTGCGGGCCATCGAGGAAGGCGACTTCGCCCGCATGCCCCCGCGCGGCTACACGACCAACATGGTGAGCGCCTACGCGCGGCTGGTGGGGCTGAACCCCACTGAGGTCACCCGCGCCTACCGCGACGAGGCCTACCAGTTCGAGACGGGGCGCCGCCCGGCCGCGGGCCGTGATTCCCGCATGCGGGGCGATTCCCGCGCCCTTACCATGCCGAGCGCCCGCGGAGGCGCCTCGCGCGCATCCGGCCGCGAGGAGCGGGGGACGACGCGCTCGTCGCGCGGTGGCTACGGAGCGTCGCGGGGCCGCACGGCGGCACCGCAGCCCCAGTACACGAACCTCGTCCAGGGGCGCCAGGCCCCCGGCATCGCGGCCAGCCTGGGCTCCATGCTTCCGCTCATCGTGGTGGGCGCCGTCATCGTCGGCCTGCTCGTGCTCGTCATCGTGCTGGCCTTCGGCAACCGCGCCGCCCCCGAGCAGGATACGCCCACGGTGCCCATCTCGGGCCTGCCGAACCCGGCGGGAACCGATACGGGCGCAACCGGCCAGAGCGCCGAGGGAACCGACGGCGCCTCGACGCCCACGGTGTCGCCGGTGGCTCCCACCTCGGCCAAGTTCACCTACACGGTGGCCGACGGCAAGGAGGTGTACATCGAGGTGGTTCAAGACGGCAAGACCCTCGAGGCCGGCAACGTCACGGGCCCCAAGAACGCCGAGTACTCCGTCACCGACAAGCTCAAGTTCATCCTGTCCGGCAACCCCGAGGACGTGGAGCTCACCGTCGACGGCGAGAAGGTGGAACCGGTGGACCAGAACGGCCGCGGCGTGTACACCTACACCGTCGACTTCGAGGAGGTGCTCGAGGACTGGAAGCGCGAGAACGGCGTTTCCACGGGCTCCTCTGGGGACGACACTGCCTCCGGCGAAGGGGAGCAGGGCGGCTCTGACGGCGACAGCGATGCCGACAGCGACGGGGAATCGTCCTCCGACGACAGCGACACCACCAACTAAACCGACGTGCGGCCGGACATGCCGGCCGATGCGCCCCTTTGCGGCGCCTACCCACCGATGAGAGAAAGGCGGCTTACCATGGCCAAGGAATCCAGCTTCGACGTTGTCTCCACTGTCGACATGCAAGAGGTCGACAACGCGTTCCAGCAGGCGCGCAAGGAGCTTTCCCAGCGCTACGACCTGAAGGACTCGGGCGCCGAGATCGCGCTGGACAAGGCGAAGGGCACCCTTACCGTCACGGCCCCGGCCGACTTCGTGGCTGGCCAGGTCATCGACGTCATGGGCAGCAAGCTCATCAAGCGCGGCATCGAGCTTTCCGCCGTGAAGTGGGGCGACCCGCAGCCGGCCTCCGGCGACGGCGTGCGCCGCGTGGCCACCATCGTCGACGGCATCGACAAGGAGACCGCCGGCAAGATCAACAAGGACATCAAGGCCCAGAAGCTCAAGTGCAAGGTGACCATCGAGGGCGACAAGCTGCGCGTGAGCTCGCCCTCGCGCGACACGCTGCAGGAGGTCATCGCCTTTCTGAAGGGCCAGGACTACGGCCAGCCCCTTCAGTACGTCAACTACCGCTAGGAGCCCCCTTGTCCGCTACCAGCGCGAAGTCAGCCCCTTCGGTTTTCATCCTCACCATGGGGTGCGCGAAGAACGAGGTGGACTCCGCCTCGATGGCGCGCTCCCTGAAGGCGGCCGGCTACCGCATGGCCGACGATGCCGCCGAGGCCGACGCCGTCATCGTGAACACCTGCTCGTTCATCCAGTCCGCCACCGAGGAGAGCATTGAGGCCATCTTCGAGGCTGCGTCCCTTCCCCGTATGGAGGAGGGGAGCGCCGCCCTTATCGTGGCCGGGTGCATGCCGGCCCGCTACGGGGACGACCTGTCCGAGGAGCTTACTGAGGCCCGGGCGTTTGTGCCCTGCAGCCGCGAGGACGATATCGTCGCTGTGGTGGAGGGCCTTGTGGGGCCGGCCGGGCCTGTAGGCGCCGCGGCGCCCGAGGAGGCAGAGCCGGCTCGCACGTTTGCCTACGTGAAGATTTCGGACGGCTGCGACCGCTTCTGCTCCTACTGCACCATTCCCTTCATCCGCGGTCGCTACCGCAGCTTCCCCTACGAGGATATCCGCGCCGAGGTGGCGCGCGAGGTGGCCGCGGGCACCCGCGAGATCGTGCTCATCGCCCAGGACACTGGCCGCTGGGGCGACGATTTGGAGGGCGGCCGCGACCTGGCGTGGCTCGTGGACACCCTGGCCGATGAGTTCCCCAACACGTGGCTGCGCGTCATGTACCTGCAGCCCGAGGGCGTGACCGACCGACTGCTCTCCGTCATGGCCGCCCGCGAGAACGTGTGCTCGTACCTCGACATTCCGCTGCAGCACGTGGACGACGGCATCCTGCGGGCCATGAACCGCACGGGCAACGCCGACGAGTTCCGCACGCTCATCGAGCGCATCGAGGCGGCGGTGCCCGGGGTGACCCTGCGCACGACCCTCATCGCGGGCTTCCCCGGCGAGACCGAGGAGCAGTTCGAGGAGCTGCTCGACTTCGTCTCCGAGGGGCTGTTCCACTACATCGGCGTGTTTCCCTACTCCCGTGAGGAGGGAACCCGCGCCTACAAGCTGCCCGGCCAGCTCGATGAGGAGGAGAAGGCCGAGCGAGCCCAGATTCTGCGCGATGCGGCCGATGCCGCCTGTGCCCCGCGCATCGCCGAGCGCATCGGGGGTGCCGCGCGCGTGCTCGTCGAGGGCGCCGAGGAAGACGGCCAGCGCTTCGGCCGGGCCCAGTGCCAGGCGCCGGACGTGGACGGCGTCACCTATGTGAGCCACGGCGAGCCCGGCGATATCGTCGATACGGTCATCGCCGACACGCTGCTTTACGAGATGGAAGGCGAGTAGCCCATGACCACCACCATCCAGCCGACTTCCCCCGAGAAGCTGTGGACGCCGGCCAACATCGTCACGCTCATCCGCATCTGCCTGGTGCCGGTGTTCGTGCTCGCCATTTTGAGTCCGTGGCCCGAGTGGGTGGGGCTGCCCGGCATCACCATGGAGGCGAAGTGCGTCATCGCCGCCGGCATCTTCATCCTCATATCCTGCACCGACTGGCTCGACGGGTATCTGGCCCGCAGCCGCGGCGAGGTGACCGATTTCGGGAAGTTCATGGACCCGCTGGCGGACAAGATCCTTGTCACCGCCGCGCTCATCGCCCTGGTGGAGCTGGCGGTGCTGCCGGGCTGGCCCGTGCTCATCATCCTCGGGCGCGAGTTCATCGTCTCCGGCGTGCGCATGGTGGCGGCCAGCAAGGGCACCGTCATCGCCGCCAGCTGGTACGGCAAGGCCAAGACGGTGTTCCAGATCATCGCCATCGTGCTGTTCCTCCTGAAGGACTCGCTGACCTTCACGTCGGCGGCCGGGGCCTTCAGCAACCCCATGTTCGTCATCTCCTGGGCGGTCATGGTCATCGCGCTTATCCTGACGGTCATGTCGATGCTCGACTACCTGGTGAAGGCGCGCCACCTGCTGCGCGGGTCCGTGTCGCGGGCGGCGGCGGAAGAGCCGGAGTCGCCCGTGGCCCCCAACGAGATTGCCGCCCTGCAGCGGGCGGTGGACGAGGCGGCTCGCTCGGTGGTGGAGAAGGCGGGCGCGTCCGGGCTTGCCCTGGCGACGGCCGAGAGCCTCACCGGCGGCCTCATCTGCGCGATGCTCACCTCGGTGCCCGGCTCCTCGGCCTCGGTGCGGGGCGGTATCGTCAGCTACGCGAGCGAGGTGAAGGAGGAGGTCCTGGGCGTTTCGGGTGACGTGCTCTCGCGCCAGGGGGCCGTCGACGAGCTGGTGGCGCTCCAGATGGCGCGGGGTGCCCTGCGCGAGCTGGCAGCCGATGTCGCCGTGTCGGTGACGGGCATCGCCGGGCCCGGGGGAGCCGAGCCGGGAAAGCCGGTGGGCACCGTGTGGGTGGGCTGCGCCACGGCCAAGGGAACCGAGGCGGTCTGCCATCACTTCGAGGGCGGCCGCGAGGCGGTGCGCCTTCAGACGGTGGCCGCGGCCTTGGCAGCCTTGGAGGCGGCGGTGGGCCGCATCGTCGAGGAGGGAACCGGTCGCTAGGCTGCCTCGCGCCGAAACGGGACGGCGCTACGGCTCCGCGACGGCTGTAAGGGGGACGCCGCGACGGCGCGCTGACGGTTTGCGGACGGCTGAAAACGGGAAATCCCCCCGACGTTTTGACGGTTCTGCGCAGCTATGATGGCTCTGGCAGGCTAAGTTAGCGAACAAATATACGAATTTCCCCTTGACGTTCATACGCTTGTTCGTATAATAAGGAGAAATAGGTCATTTGTTCGTCATAGATGAAGGACAAGGAGTCTCGATGAACGACGAAAAGGAAAAGATGCTCAAGCTCACCACCGATGAGATTGAGAAGAAGTTTGGCAAGGGCTCCATCATGACCCTGGGCGAGGGCGGGGCCGATCTGAACATCGGCGTCATTCCCACCGGCGCGCTGCCGCTCGACGCGGCCCTCGGTATCGGGGGCGTGCCCCGCGGCCGTATCATCGAGATCTACGGCCCCGAGTCTAGCGGCAAGACGACCCTCGCCCTGCAGATCCTCGCCGAGGCCCAGGCTCTCGGCGGCATCGTGGCCTTCATCGACGCCGAGCACGCGCTCGACCCGGTCTACGCGGCCCGCATCGGCGTCGACATCGACGAGGTGCTCATCTCCCAGCCCGATACCGGCGAGCAGGCGCTGGAAATCTGCGACATGCTCGTGCGCAGCGGCGCCATCGACTGCGTCATCGTCGACTCCGTGGCCGCGCTCGTGCCCCGCGCCGAAATCGAGGGCGAGATGGGCGACACCACGGTGGGCCTCCAGGCGCGCCTCATGTCCCAGGCCCTGCGCAAGCTCGCCGGCTCGCTCTCGAAGTCGAATACCACCTGCATCTTCATCAACCAGCTGCGCGAGAAGATCGGCGTCATGTTCGGCAACCCCGAAACTACCACCGGCGGCCGCGCCCTCAAGTTCTTCTCCAGCGTGCGCATCGACATCCGTCGTATCGACTCCATCAAGCAGAACGGCGATGTGGTCGGCAACCGCGTGCGCGCCAAGGTCGTGAAGAACAAGGTGGCCCCGCCCTTCCGCCAGGCGGAGTTCGACCTCATGTACGGCGAGGGCATCTCGCGCGAGGGCTGCATCGTCGATATGGCCGTCGAGTGCGGCGTGGCCAAGAAGTCCGGCGCCTGGTACACCTACGGCGAGGAGCGCCTGGGCCAGGGTCGCGAGGCCGCTAAGCAGACGCTCAGGGAGAACCCCGAGCTGCGCGAGGAGATCGAGAACAAGGTCCGCGAGGCCTTCGAGATCCCCGTCATCGAACGCAGCGGGGAAGAGGACACCTTCAATCCTGCGCCCAAGGCGCCGAAGAAGAAGTAGTTCACGGTGGCATCGAAGGCCGATATCCTCGCCGACCTGAAGGCCTCCATCGCCGCCATCGAGCGCGACGATGCTTCGGGCCCCGATGCTTCGGGGGCCGAAGGGGAGTGGGGTGCCTGCGGCGTCGCCCCCCAGCGAAAGGGCTCCGCGCGCAGCGCAGCGAGAATGCGCGGCCGCACGGCAGAGGAGTCTTTCCTCGCCGCAGGCCCCACCACCAGTGATGACCAGATGAAAGACGGCGGCACCGACGGACCGCCTAAGACGGCCGATGCCGCCTTCCAGAAGATATTGCGCTGGGTGTCAGTGCGCGAGCGCTCGACGGCCTACGTGCGCGAGCGCCTTTTAAAGGACGAGTTTCCCGCCGAGGCGGTCGAGGAGGCCGTCGAGCGCGCCTGCCGGGTTCGCGCCGTCGACGACCGCCGTTACGCCGACGCTCTCGTGCGCATGCGCCTGGCCGCCGGCAAGGGCCTGCGCCCCGTCGAGCGTGAGATCGAGGAGCTCGGCATCGATCCGTCCTCCCTCGACTCGTGGGTCGAGCACGCCGAGGCGGGGCGCGAGGTCGAGGTCGATCGGGCCCTCGCTCTGCTCCGCCGGCGCCCCCCGCGGGCCAAGCAGGTGCGGGAGGCGTCCTTCCGCAAGCTGGTGAGCCAGGGCTTCAGCACCGATATCGCCGCCACCGCCGCCCGCCTCTGGGCCGAGGAGGCCGCCTCGTAGGACGATTCCCAATGAGACGGTGGCCTGCGAGACAGTGCCCCGGAGGGGTGTCTCATCTTCAGTTGCTCCTTCTGCGCAAAGCGCCCAGAGAGCTTCCGAAGATGAGACACCCCTCCGGGGCACTGTCTCACGGTGCGGCTCGTGGGCAATCTGTACCGTCGCCCTATTGCGGCCTGTTCCCCGCGGTCTCCTTGCGCTATACTGTGGCCCGTGGCTTTAACGAGCAAATGTATCCCGCAAGGGTCTCGATAGGTGAAACGAATAGTTTGAGTCTTTCCCAGCATATGCTCATGCCCGGCCACGGGCTTTTTTTATGACATCGAATGGGCGTGAAGGCCCAGGTGAAAGGAGGAAACCCCGATGGATCCCATGACGATCGTCTTCATTGTCATCGCCATCATCGCCGGCGTTGCCCTCGGTTTCATCGTCAACCGTTTCATGGCTAACTCCTCGTCCCAGAACGCGGCCCGCGAGGCCGCGTCCCTGATCGAGGATGCGAAGAAGCAAGCCGAGACGCTGCGACGTGAAGCCGCCGTGGAGGCGAAGGACGAGGCCCTTCGCTACAAGCAGGAGATGGAGCAGGAGAACAAGGAACGCATGCGCGAGGTGCGCTCGGCCGAGAGCCGCATCACCCAGCGCGAAGAGTCCCTGGCCCAGCGCGAGGAGTCCCTCGACCGCCGCGTCGAGTCGCTCGATGCCCGCGAGCACCAGCTCAGCTCGCTGCAGGGCCAGGTCGAGCGCCGCGAGCGCGACGTGGAGGAGGCCGAGAACGCCATCCAGCGCCACCGCGACGAGGCCCAGGTGGAAATCAACCAGGCCCTCGAGCGCGCCGCGGGCATGAGCCCCCAGGAGGCCAAGGAGGAACTGCTCGAGACTATCCACGACGAAGTGACCCGCGAGTCGGCCGTCATTATTCGCGATGCCGAGACGCGCACCAAGGCCGAGGCCGACAAGAAGGCCCGCGAGATTCTGAGCCTGGCCATCCAGCGCGTGGCCGCCGACCACTCGGCCGAGAGCACGGTCTCCACCATCCACATCCCCTCCGATGACCTGAAGGGCCGCATCATCGGCCGCGAGGGCCGCAACATCCGCTCCTTCGAGCAGCTCACCGGCACGAACCTCATCATCGACGACACCCCCGAGTGCGTCACCATCTCCTGCTTCGATCCGGTCCGCCGCGAGATCGGCCGCGTCACCATGGAGAACCTCATCGCCGACGGGCGCATCCACCCGGCGCGCATCGAGGAGATGTACGACAAGGCGGTGCGCCTCGTGAACCAGCGCGTGCAGGAGGCCGGCGAGCAGGCCACCTTCGACGCTGGCATCCACGACCTGCACCCCGAGCTCGTGAACACCCTTGGCCGCCTGCGCTACCGCACCTCCTTCGGCCAGAACGTGCTCAACCACTCCCTCGAGGTCGCCTACCTCTCCTCGGTGATGGCCTCCGAGCTTGGATTGGACCCCATTCCCGTGAAGCGCGCCGGCCTCCTGCACGATTTAGGCAAGGCCGTCGACCATGAGGTTGAGGGCAGCCATGCCGTCATCGGCGCCGATCTGGCCCGCCGCTTCGGCGAGCGCCCCGAGATCGTGCACGCCATCGAGGCCCATCACAACGACATCGAGCCCAACTCCGTCATCGACGTGCTCATCCAGGCTGCCGACGCCGTGTCCGCGGCGCGCCCCGGTGCCCGCAAGGAGACGCTGGACGCCTACGTGAAGCGCCTCGAGAAGCTCGAGGAGATCGCCAACGCTCATGAGGGCGTCGAGCGCACCTACGCCATCCAGGCCGGCCGCGAGGTTCGCGTCATGGTGGAGCCCGAAGTGGTGGACGAGGCCGCCTCGGTGGTGCTTGCCCACGACATCGCCCAGCAGATCGAGAACGAGATGCAGTATCCGGGCCAGGTGAAGGTCGTGGTCATCCGCGAGAGCCGCGCCGTCGACTACGCGAAGTAGCATGACCGACGATTCATTAACCGATTTCATAGACGACGTTTGTGGAAAGAGCCGTCTCCGGGTCGAGGCCGACCTCGGGGACGGCTTCGTCCGTCTTCGGTCCTCCGAGGCCGAGCGCCGCCAGGCGGCCCAGGATATTCGATCCTCCGAGGACATCGTCATCGAGCTTCTGCGCAACTCCCGCGACGCCGGGGCGCGCCACCTCTTCCTTGCCACCCAGAAGAGCGGCAACATGCGCACCCTCGTAGTCATCGACGATGGCGTAGGCATCCCCGCTGCGCAGCATCGGCGCATATTCGAGCCGCGCGTCACCTCGAAGCTCGACACCTCCCGTATGGACAAGTGGGGTATGCACGGCCGTGGCATGGCGCTCTACTCCATCTCCGTGAACGCCACGGCGGCCTCGGTGCGCAGCTCCTTCCCGGGCCAGGGTACGGCACTGGCCGTGGAGACCGACACCGCATCGCTCGGCGAGAAGACCGACCAGTCGACGTTTCCCACCTTCGAGCTTACCGGGGACAAGACCTGGGCCATGCGCGGCCCGAAGAACATCCTGCGCACCTGCGCGGAGTTCGCGCTCGAGCACCGCGACCAATGCAGCCTCTTCGTCGGAAGCCCCACCGAGATGGCTGCCTCGCTCTACGCCCTCGGCGTCGCGACGCTCTCTCCCGTCACCCGGGCCTTCGGGGCCGCCGAGGGGGAAGTGCCGCTCGTGAAGAGCCTGGCCCTCGCTTCCGACCCGGACGACTTCTGCCGCCGCGCCGAGTCTTTGGGTCTGGCGCTCTCGGCCCGCTCCGCGCGACGCATCCTCGACGGCGCCATTGGGCCCGTGCCCTCCATGGCCGACCGTCTCGCTGAGGAGGCGTTCCCCGCCCGCTCGGCCCGCGCCGGCGCCCCCCGCCGCCAGCGTCCGGGCAAGAGGCTCCATCTGGCCGCCGACGACGTCGCCGAGATCAGACAGGGCGTCGGCCGCCTGCTGGAGCCCGTGGCCGAGCGCTACTACCTGGAGGCCGTGGGGGAGGCCGACATCAGCGCCACCTCCGAGGCCATTCGCATCACCGTTCCCATCCGCACGATGGGCTAGCGGCGCCCTTGTCCTTGCGCGGGTTTGGGCGAACGGGTAGAATGACAAAACCGACCAGGCGGCCTGCCGCCGATTCAACAAGCAAACACACCTCAGATAAACCAGGAAACCCACCGTAAACGACAAGGATCGCGACCGTGCCAGCCACCACTGAACCCAAGCCGACCATCGGCTGCCTCAAAGTATCTTCGAAATCTTCCCCGGCCTCGGTGGCCGGAGCCATCGCCGGCATGATCAAGGACGGCGCCTCCGTGGAGATTCAGGCCGTGGGTGCCGGCGCGGTGAACCAGGCGGTGAAGGCGGTGGCCATCTCGCGCGGGTTCCTCTCGCCGGTGGGCATCGAGATCTGCTGCATTCCCTCGTTCGCCGATATCGTCATCGACGGCGAGTACCGCACGGCTATCCGCTTCGCCGTAGAGCCCAAGGGCGCCCCGGTGCCGGTCGCCGCCGACGCGATCCGCTAGGGCCGGCTTCTATGAGCACGGTTTTCGAGGGGGCCACCTTCTGCATTCACACCTTCGGGTGCCAGATGAACAAGCACGATTCCGAGCGCGTCGCCGGCATGCTCGAGGGCCTGGGGGCGCTGCCCGTCGACACCATCGAAGAGGCCGACATCGTCGCCTTCATGACCTGCTGCGTGCGCGAGGCGGCCGACACGCGCCTCTACGGGCAGGTCGCCTCCATGAAGAACATTCCCGTGCGCGACGGAAGCCTGTTTGCCAAGCGCCTTATCGCCGTGGGCGGCTGCATCGGGCAGCGCGACGGCGAGAAGCTCACCGAGAAGCTTCCTCACCTCGATGTCGTCTTCGGCACCCACAACCTCGGGTCGCTGCCGTCGCTGCTGACGGCCGCTGCCCAGGAGGGCGGTCATCGCGTCGAGGTGCTCGATGCCTCGGACGAGTTCTCCTCGGCGCTGCCCACCGATCGCGAGCAGAACTGGGCGGCGTGGCTGCCCATCACCGTGGGCTGCAACAACTTCTGCACCTACTGCATCGTGCCCTATGTGCGCGGCCGCGAGAAGTCCCGCACGCTCGAGGATATTCGCAGCGAGGCGCAGGGCTACGTAGATGCCGGCGTCAGGGAGATCACCCTGCTCGGCCAGAACGTGAACTCCTACGGGCGCGACCTCTACGGCGAGCCGCGCTTCGCCGACGTGCTCGACGCCGTGGACGCCACGGGCATCGAGCGCCTTCGCTTCGCCACGAGCCATCCGAAGGACCTCACCGACGAGGTCATCGAGCGCTTCGGCACCTTGCGCTCGCTCATGTCGGCCCTGCACCTGCCCGTGCAGTCCGGCTCGAACCGCATCCTTGAGGCCATGAACCGCCGCTACACCCGCGAGCATTACCTCGAGCTTGTGCGCAAGCTGCGCGCCGTCGTGCCCGACATCGCCCTGTCCACCGACATCATCGTGGGCTTCCCCGGCGAGACCGAAGAGGACTTCATGGAAACCTACCGCCTGGTGGAGGAGGTCGGCTACCACCAGGTGTTCACGTTCATCTACTCGAAGCGCGAGGGCACGCCGGCCGCCGCCATGGTCGATGACACCCCGCGCGAGGTCATCCAGGATCGCTTCGACCGCCTGGTCGACCTGGTGCAGCGCAAGGCCTTCGAGGCCAACCAGGACGAGCAGGGGAGCGTCGTGCCGGTGCTCGTCGAGGGTACCTCGAAGCGCGACGAGTCGATTCTAGCGGGCCGCAGCCCGAAGAACCAGACGGTCCACGCCCCGCTGCCTGCGGGAGTTGCCATCGATGACATCATCGGCACTACGGTGGATGTGGCTATCGACGAGGCGCGCACCTGGTATCTGTCCGGCACGGTTGTTGATGAAGACGCTTAAAACACCGGTTATCGCCATCGTCGGCCCTACGGCCAGCGGCAAGACCGATGCGGCCCAGCTGGTGGCCCAGGCTCTGGACGGTGAGGTGATCAGCGCCGATTCTATGCAGATTTACACCGGCATGGATATCGGCACGGGCAAGCTGCCCGCCTCCGAGCGGATCGTGCCGCACCACGGCTTCGACTTGCTCGACCCCGGCGAGCCCTCTTCCGCGGCCCTGTTCCAGAGCTATGCGCGCGGTATCGTGGAAGACCTCGATGCCCGCGGCAAGCGCGCCGTGCTGTGCGGGGGCACGGGACTTTATGTGCGCGCCGTTATCGACGACTACGAGTTTCCCCAGGGCGAGCAGGTGGACAACCCCGTGCGCGAGCGCTATACAGCCTTTGCCGAGCGTGAGGGCGCCCAGGCGCTGTGGGACCTTCTGAACGAGCGCGACCCCGCCAGCGCGGCGGTGGTGCACCCCCATAACGTGCGTCGCGTGGTGCGCGCCTTCGAGCTTCTGGAAGAGGGGAAGTCCTACGCGCGGCAGAAAGAGGCCCTCTCCGAGATCCCCGCTTTCCTGCCTGCGGTGCAGTTCGGCCTGGCGGTGGATCCGGCCCTGTTGAACGAGCGCATCAATCGTCGGGTCGATGCCATGGTGGCCGCGGGGCTCGTGGACGAGGTGCGCGGCCTTCTGGATGAGGGTTTCCGCGAGGGCGTGACGGCACCCCAGGCCATCGGCTACAAGGAAATCGTTGCGGCGCTTGAGGGCCGTTGCACGCTGGAGGAGGCCGTCGAGGACATCAAGCAGGCCACGCGGCGCTATGCGAAACGCCAGCGCACCTGGTTCAGGCGCGACGACCGCATCCGCTGGATCGACGCCGACGACGGCGACACGGAGCGCATTGCCCGCGACATTGTCTCGCATCTTGAGACCGTTTCGGCCTAGCTGAAAACCCGTCTGGTCATTTCCCTTCGTTGTGCTATCATACGAAACGTTTGTTTCGCGCCGTCAAGGTGCCGATTAAAGGAGTGATGCTCATGCGCCTGTAACGACTATTCGCCAACCGTTTCATTTGGTATGCCGTCGTTACGAGAAAAGGAGCATGGCTATGACTGATTATTCCCCCGTTATCCAAAAAGGGCCCGCTACGGTAGCCGAGGAGCGCCGCGAGCGCGCCGTGCTGGTGGGCGTGGACCGTCCGGGCCTCGAATGGCCCCTCGACTCTTCGCTTGCCGAGCTCGAGCGCCTGGCCGATACCGCCGGCGCCGATACTGTGGCCGTTACCACCCAGAAGCTCGATGCCCCCAATCCCCGCACCTTCGTGGGCACCGGCAAGGCCGAGGAGATCGCCGATCTGGCACGGGCCCACGAGGCCGACCTCGTCATCTTCGACGACGAGCTCACCCCCTCGCAGCAGGCCAACCTCGAGAAGGTTATGGACAAGTCGGTGAAGGTCATCGACCGCACCGCGCTCATCCTCGACATCTTCGCCCTGCACGCCACCTCGAAGGAGGGGCGCCTGCAGGTGCGCCTGGCGCAGAACCAGTACCTGTACCCGCGCCTGCGCGGCATGTGGGCCCATCTGGCCTCGAACCGCATGGGCGGCGGCGTCGGATCCCGCTTCGGCGAGGGCGAGAGCCAGCTGGAGGTGGACCGCCGCATGGTGCGCAAGCGCATCACCACCATCCGGCGCGAGCTGGCCCATCTGGCCGATGTGCGGTCGCTGCAGCGCGAGAGCCGCTACGGCAGCGGCATGTTCAAGGTGGCCCTGGCCGGCTACACCAATGCGGGGAAGAGCTCGCTGCTCAACCGGCTCACCGGGTCCGATGTGCTGAGCTACGACAAGCTCTTCGCCACACTGGACTCCACCACGCGCAAGTTCGAGCTGCCCGAGGGCCGCGAGGTAACGGCCACCGACACCGTCGGCTTCATCCAGAAGCTGCCCACCACGCTGGTAGAGGCGTTCAAGTCGACGCTGGACGAGATAACCGGCGCCGACCTCATCCTGCATGTGATAGACGCCTCGTCGCCGGAATTCGAGTCGCAGGCCGATGCGGTGCACGATGTGCTCGACCAAATTGGCGCCCACTCCATAGCCACGCTGGACGTGTTCAACAAGTGCGACTTGCTCGATGAGGACATGCTCGCCGGGCTGCGACGCCGCTACCCGCACGCGCTGTTCGTGTCGGCTCGAACCGGCCAGGGCACCGAAGCCCTCATCGACGCGCTCTCCCAGGCCGCATCGGCGTCGGACGAGAAGCTCACGGTGCTCGTTCCTTACCAGCGGGGCGACCTGGTCTCGCTGGCCCACGAACGCTGCCATCTTGTCAGCGAGGAGCATCGGGCCGACGGCACCCTCATGCAGATGCTCGCCGCTCCGGCCTTCGCCAGCGCCTTCGCCCCCTTCGTCGTGGAGGACGAGGCCTAGAACGCCCTTGTGAAAATGAGACAGCCCATAAAAACCGGGCCCGTCGCGTGGTTGGCGACGGGCCCGGTTATCGTTCTAACGAGGAGGGGCTACAGGCGGCGGAACACGGCCACCACCTTGCCGGCGATGGCGCAATCGGTGGTGATGATGGGCTCCATGGTGCTGTTCTCCGGCTGAAGGCGAATGTGGTCGCTCTCGCGGTAGAAGCGCTTGACCGTGGCGCCGTCATCGATAATGGCCACCACGATATCGCCGTTGTTCGCCACCGGCTGCTCCTTGACGACCACATAGTCGCCGTCGTTGATGCCCGCCTCGATCATCGATTCGCCGCGCACTGAGAGCATGAAGGACGGGGCGTCGCCGACGATGTCGGTGGGCAAGGTGATGGTGTCGGTGATGTTCTCCTCGGCAAGGATGGGGGAGCCGGCGGCCACGTTGCCCACGAGCGGCACGTTGACGAGCTTGCTGAAGGCGGAGGCGAAGGCGCTGGCAGGGGAGGGGACTTCCTCGATGGGGTAGGTAAGGGCGATGGAGCGGGACTTCAAGGGGTCGCGCTTGATGTAGCCCTTGTCCTCGAGGGCCTTCAGGTGCACATGGACGGTGGAAGGGGAGGAGAGCCCGAGGGTCTGGCAGACCTCGCGTACCGTGGGACCGTAGCCCTTCTCGCGAATGCACGCCTCGATGCAGTCGAGAACCGCCTGCTGTCGCTTGGTTACTTTCTGAGCCATAGAGGATCCTTTCAGAAGAGACGTACATTTGTTTGAAATATTTGTTGACATGAACCTTTGTTCGCTCTATTATAACTGCGAACAAAGGTTCTACGCAAGAGTTTCAGGAGGAAAAAATGGCACGTTTCGAATTTCCCATCGCCTTCACCTTGAGCGTGCTCGCCTCGTTCGTGATCTTCTTCGCCTGAGTCCACGGGCAACGCTAGCGCCATCCGGCGCTACGTGTCGGCACCGTAGCAATGTTTTGGAGAGCGATTCCCGCCAGCGCGCATAAGGTATCATGGGTATCTGAGTAAATTACTGAGAGAAGGAGAACCATGCGCTGTCCTTCATGCGGCTACCAAGAGTCGAAAGTCGTAGATTCCCGCGCGGCCGACGAGGGCACCTCAATTCGACGCCGGCGCGAGTGCCTTGAATGCGGCGCCCGCTTCACAACCTACGAGCGGCTGGCGGAGAACCCCATTCTCGTCATCAAGACCGATGGCTCTTCCGAGGTGTTCAGCCGCGAGAAGCTCATGCGCGGCCTCCTCATCGCCTGCGCCAAGCGGTCGATCTCTCCCGAGCGCATCGACAGCCTCATTGCCAGCATCGAGGCCGAACTGCGGGCTGCCCAGCGCACGGAGATTAAATCGAAGGACCTGGGCGATATGGTGCTGGCGCGCTTGGCCAAGCTCGACGATGTGGCCTACATCCGCTTCGCCAGCGTCTATAAGGACTTCCAGAGCATCGAGGAGTTCTCGCGCGCCCTCACCGAGTTGAGCTAGGGAGTTTATCGTGGACGTTTCCTATACGCAGCTCGATGAGACGTTGCCTGCTCCGGCCTATGTCCATCCGGGCGATGCGGGGCTCGACCTGCGGGCTGCGGTCGGCGGCACGCTCGAGCCCTTCGAGCGGCGGCTCGTGCCTTGCGGCTTCGCTTTGGCCATTCCCGACGGCTATGCCGGGCTCGTGATACCGCGCAGCGGTTTGGCGGCCAAGCACGGCATCTCCATCGTGAATGCTCCGGGGCTCATCGACAGCGGCTACCGGGGCGAGATCATGGTGTCGCTCATCAATCTCGACGGGAAGCAGGCCTTCACGTTCGAGAAGGGCGATCGAATTGCCCAACTCATGATCATCCGTACTGTAGATATTACTTTACATAACACTTCTGAGCTCCCAGAATCCGATCGGGGAGCGCGCGGCTTCGGCAGCAGCGGCGTTCACTAGAAAGAGCACAGCTATGAGCGAGTCCCTTCAACCTCAACCCGACGAGCAGAAGCCCGCGGATCCCACGCCGGAGCAAGCTTCAGCCGAGCTCGAGCTCAAGTCGGCACGAACCCTTACCACGGTGGCCACCATCGCAGGCCCCGTATCGTTTATCATCGGCGGCGTCGCGCTGAGCACCGTGGGCCTTGTCTGCGCCATCGTCGCCTTCACGAAAGTACGCCGAGCCCAACGGCTTCTGGCTGACAATCTGAAACCCTATGTGCGGGCACTGCGCCAATCGGCCATCATGGCCATGGTTATCTCGGGTGTGGCCCTCGTCATTAACGGCATCGGCGTGGCCCTTATGATGCCGATACTGCTCGATGCCATGCAAACGGGTGATTACACGGCCATCCTCGGAGAAGGGGCCGTCATAGACGGAGCATCGTCCGGCTCAACGGGCGGCGGAGCCTGGGGCTAGCAGTACGTTAAGACGGTGGCTTATCGAGTCGCGAACCAGTACAATAGACCAACACGCTCGCGTGTCTGAATTGACAAGAAAGGCTGATAATATGGGTTATGTAAAGTTGAACAATCGAGTATCTACACAGAAGATCCTTTCAGGTGCGGCGGCACTTTTGCTTGCCCTGGCGGTTATGGTGGCGCTTCCCGGATGCGGTGGCGGCCAGTCGGACGAAGACGTTATTCGCGCCTCGCTTTCCCAGGAGCTCGACAGCATCAAGAACATCGACGACTCCTTCGTCAACGAGTTCTCCGAGAGCATCAACATGAGCCAGCTGTCGGTCTACGGCATCGACGGCGTCGAGTTCATGAAGGCCTATCTCGACGGCTTCGACTACACCATCGACTCCATCGAGGTGAACGGCGACACGGCCCAGGCTCAGATCACGCTTACCTGCAAGAGCTACACGGCTTATGCCCAGGCGCTGCAGGATGCGGTGAACGAGATCACCTCTGACCCCGAGAAGATCGCATCCGTGAACGGCAGCGACAGCGAGATCAACGACATGGTGGGCGGCATCGTCATCGATTCGCTCAACGGCGTGGACCTTGCCACCACCGAGCCCATCATCATCAACTACACCAAGGTTGACAACACTTGGGAGCCGGCCTCTTCCACTTCTGGCGACATCGCCGCCGCGCTGATGACCAATTAATTCACCCGACGGTCTTGCCAACGGGTAACGGGCGCCTCGCAAGGGGCGCCCGTCTTTTATAATGGGTCTCTCCCACTCCCCTCTTGTGAAGGTAAAAACGAACATAGGTACTTTTATGGAACAAACTGATGAAACAGCGACGGTGCGTCTCTCCCCTCTTATGGCTTGGCAGCTGGCCGCTCCCCATACTTGGCCAGCCGCTATTCTGCCCGTGCTGGTGGCCGCCGGCTGCGCAGTGGGCATGACCGGGCATTTGAACGTGCCTATGACCTGGCTTTTGCTGGCGATCTGCATTCTCATGCAGTCATCGGTAAACACCTTCAACGACTACTTCGACTACGTGAAGGGCACCGACACGGCCGACGACAATGTGGAGGCGTCCGATTCGGTGCTCGTGTACAACAACGTGAACCCGAAGGCGGCCCTAGCCCTGGCCATCGGGTTCCTCGCGACGGCGTTCTTGCTGGGCATCTACGTTATTTACTGCGCCGGGCCCGTTCCGCTGGCCATCGCGCTGGTGGGGGCGGTTATCGTCGTGGCTTATTCGGGCGGGAAGACCCCTATCTCCTACCTTCCCATCGGCGAGGCCGTCAGCGGCATCGTGATGGGCGGCCTTATTCCGCTGGCCTGCTATCAGGTGCTCACCGGGGAGCTGACGGCGCTCGCCCTGGTGTGGGCCATCCCCACCATCATCGGCGTGGGGCTCATCATGATGACGAACAACACTTGCGATATCGAGAAGGACATCGAGGCAGCCCGTAAGACGCTGCCGGTCTTGCTGGGCCGTCCGCGGGCCCGGGCGCTCTACCATGGGTTGCTCATCACATGGGCCGTCGCCATCATCGTCATCGTGGCGGTGTGGTTTAGCCGGGGCATTGTCGTGCTACCCTTCATGGCACTCGCAGCCTATCCGCTCATGCGGGCGCTGTGGCTCAACCCCCTGGCGCCGGCGAGCCGCATCGGCGCTATGGGGCAGATTTGCAGCGTGAACGTGGCCCTGGGGGCCTTCTACGCCGCCGCGCTCTTCCTGTAGACGGGAAAGGATCGTCGGGCCCGCGCGGGGCTAGTGCCAGAGTATCTGCACAGGGTCGACTAGGTTCTCCCTGAATCGCTCGAGGGAAAACGATTCCAGCAGTTCCTCGGGGGTTGCCGGATCGCTCGTGGGCGCCAGGCCCGTGATGCCGGCAATGTGCCCGATAACGCCTTCGGGCGTGCCGAAGCGCGCGAGCAGCTCGTCGAGCGCCGCATCTCTGTCGCGCTTCGAGAGCCGTCGGTTGCACTCGGCCACCAGCAGGGGCACATGGGCGTACTCGGGCGTCGGCAACCCTAGAAGCTCTTGCAGATAGATCTGCTGGGGCGTCGAACAGAGCAGGTCGACGCCGCGCGTGACCGAGGTGACGCCTTGGGTCGCGTCGTCCACCACCACCGCCAGCTGGTAGGCGAAGGCGCCGTCGGAGCGGCGTACGAGGAAGTCGCCGCATTCCTCGGCGAGGTTCTGCTCGTAGGGACCCTGGATGAGGTCGGTGAAGCCGTAGCGCGCATCGGGAACCCTCAGGCGCTGTGCTGGCGCCCGTCCCGAGGACATGCGCTCGCGGCGCTCGGCATCGGAAAGATTGCGGCAGGTGCCGGCGTAGACGAGCTTCTCGCCGCGATGGGGCGCCGAGGCGGCATGCAGATCGGCGCGGCTGCAGAAGCAGGGGTAGGTGAGCCCCTTCCCTTCAAGCAGGCGAAATGCCTCGGCGTAGGCCTCGTCGCGATCGTGTTGGAAGTAGGGGCCGCGGTCCCAGTAAAGCCCCAGCGCCTCGAAATCGCGCTGAACCCCGTCGATGAAGGCCGGCTTCGAACGCTCGCGGTCGAGGTCCTCGATGCGCAGCACCATCGAGCCCCCCTGAGACTTCACGATGAGCCACGCCGCAAGGGCCGCGTAGATGTTGCCCGCGTGCATGCGCCCCGTGGGCGACGGCGCGAACCGGCCGACGGGGGCAGAAGCTGAGGCGCCGAGGGTGCTCATGAGAGGAACCGTGACGGGCAGGCGCCGCTAGTTTCCGCGGCGGTCGTCGACGTGCTTGGCCTTGCCGATGGCGCGCTCGATGCCGCTGGGCTCCACGAGGCGCACCTTCGGCGCCACGAGCAGCGTGCCCTTGAGCGTCTCGGCAATACGCCCGCGCAGGGCCTCCATGGCCGGCAGCGAGTCGGAGAAGGCCTCGGGGCGCAGCTCGGTTTCCACGATGAGCTCGTCCATTCCGCCCTTGGACTCCACGATAATGTGGTAGTGGGGCGTGACCTCGGGAATGCCGGTGAGCACATCCTCGATCTGCGAGGGGAACACGTTGGTGCCGCGGATGATGAGCATGTCGTCGCTACGGGAGCGCACCTTGTCCATACGGGCGAGGGTGCGTCCGCAGGCACAGGGCTCGGTGGTGACGCGGGTGAGGTCGTGAGTGCGGTAGCGCAGCACGGGAATGCCCTGCTTGCAGAGGGGCGTCAGCACGAGCTCGCCCATCTCTCCCTCGGCGACCGGCTCGCCGGTCTCGGGGTCCACCACTTCCCACAGGAAGTGGTCCTCGGCGATGTGCTGCTGGAAGCGCTCGGCGAGGCACTCACCCGACACGCCCGGGCCCATGACCTCGGTGAGCCCGTAGTTGTCGGTGCAGACGATGTGCATACGCCGCTCGATCTCGGCCTTGAGCCCCGGCGGGCACGGCTCGCCGCCGAACAGCCCCACGCGCAACGGCGAGGATTCCCAGTCATAGCCCATGGCCTCCCCCACCTCGCAGATGTGCATTGCGTAGGAGGGCGTGGCCACGAGCACCGTGGTGCCATAATCCTCGATCATCTGGATATGGCGCTCGGTGTTGCCCGAGCCGGCGGGAATCATGGCGCAGCCGAGGCGCTGCAGGCCGTAGTGCAGCCCGAAGCCGCCGGTGAACATGCCGTAGCCGAAGGCCATCTGGGCCACGTCTCCCGGCATCACGCCGGCCATCTGCACGAGGCGGGCGATGCACTCGCTCCACATGGCCATGTCGTCGTCGGTGTAGCCCACCACCACGGGCTTGCCCGTGGTGCCCGACGAGCTGTGCAGCTCGCGGATGTCGCTCAAGGGCACCGCGAACAGCCCGAAGGGGAACGTGTCGCGCAGGACGGCCTTGTCGGTGAAGGGAAGGAGCCGCACGTCGTCCAAGGTCTTGATGTCCTCAGGCGCCACGCCCATCTCGTCCATCTTCTCGCGGTAGTAGGGCACCCGCTCGTAAGCGTAGGCGACGGTCTCCTGCAGCTTCTCAAGCTGGAGCGCGCGGATATCCTCGCGGCTCGCGCACTCGATTTCGGGCTTGTAGATGGGCAGGGCGTCGAAGCGCCCCTCCTCGGCAGCGGCCAGGGCCGCACCTTTCACCGTCACATCGATGGCGTCGCATCCGCTCACCTTCAGGCCTCCTTCGCTGCACGCTCCGCGACGATGCGGGCGATGTCGTCTTGGCTGATCATCTCCACCGGCTCGGCGGCCAGAAGCTCGCGGGCGCGCTCGGGGTCTGTGGTGGAGAGCACGATGTAGGTGGAGATCATGGAGTAGCTGTACAGCACGTTGATGTCGCATTTCGCGAGCACGCCCATCACCCGCGACAGCTCGCCGGGCACATCGTCGAGCTTCAGGCAGATGACCGGGGTTTCCACGCAGGCGCAGCCAGCCTCCTTGAGAGCCGCCAGGGCTTGCTGGGGCTTGTCGACCACGAAGCGCAGGATGCCGTACTCGCCGGTGTCGGCGGCCGAGAAGCCGCGCACGCTCACGCCAGCACCCTCGAACAGGTCGAGCACGCGGACCATGTGGCCCGGCTTGCTCTGGGCGAATACGCTGATCTGGGAAACGGTCATGCTAGATCTCCTCGCTCTCAAGGATGAAGGCGCGGCCGGCGCGGAAGGCGGCCAGGTTCGCCTCGACGGTCTTCGGCGGCACGCGGCGCGCGATCACCTGCTCCCACACCTCGGCGGGCACGTCCATCCTCGCCGAGAGGGCCCCCACGAGCACGACATTGGCGCACTTGGCGTTGCCGACGCTGCGGGCGATGGCGTCCGCGGGCACAAGGAGCGCCCCGGCCTCGATAAGGCGCTCGCGGGCGCGCTCGGGCATGCGAGCCGCCCCGGTGAGCACGGGCAGCGGGCGGATGGCCACGTCGTTCACGATAAGCGAGCCGCCCTCCTTAAGGTCGGGCAGGTTGCGCAGGGCCTCGGTGGTCTCGAAGGCCATGACGATATCCGCCTCGCCGGGGCCGGCCACCATAGATTGGACCGCGCTGCCCACGCGCACCACCGTGGTGACCGCGCCGCCGCGCTGGGCCATGCCGTGGATCTCGGACACCTTCACATCGAGGCCGGCCTCAAGACAGCTGAAGGCAAGCAGGTCGGCCGCGAGGATGGTTCCCTGGCCGCCGACGCCGCACAATAGGATGGTTTTCGTTTGCATGGTGCCTCCCCTATTCCGGAACGATGGCGTTGAAGCGGCAGTACTGGGTGCAGTGGCCGCAGCCGATGCAGAGCGCGGCGTCGATACAGGCGCGCCCTTCGCCATCGCGGCCGAGGGCCGGGCAGCCCAGCGAGATGCAGGACCCGCAGCCGGTGCAGTTGCCGTTGACCCACAAAGGCTTCGCCGGCTTGCGCTCCAGCAGCACGCAGGGCGAGCGGAAGACGATGACCGAGATGTCCTCGTTGGCCGTGGCCTCCTTGAGCGCCGTGCGCACGGCCTCGGCGTCGTTGGGGTCCACGACGCGCACGTCCCCGACGCCGATGGCCGCCACGACGGCCTCGATGTTCAGCTCGCGGCTCGGGCGGTTCTGCAGGGTGACGCCGTTGAAGGGGTTGCCCTGGCGACCGGTCATGGCCGTGGTGCGGTTGTCGAGCACGCAGACGGTGCCCGCGCCGCGGTTGTAGACGGTGGAGATGAGCGAGCTTAAGCCCGAATGGGCGAAGGTGGAATCGCCGATGACTGCCACGACGGGCTTGTGGTCGGTTCCGGCAAGGGCCAGCTCGAACCCATGGGACATCGAGACCGACGCGCCCATGTCCACCGTGGTGTCCATGGCAGAGAGCGGCGGCAGGGCGCCCAGCGTGTAGCAGCCGATGTCGCCGGTGACGATGGCCCGCATGCGCGAGAGCTCCTTGAACACGAGGCGGTGGGGGCAGCCCGGGCACAGCGCCGGCGGCCGGCCGGGAAGATCCGCCGCAGGCTCGGCATGGGGCGCCTCCTCGAAGCCGAAGGCGGCGCGCACCAAAGACGGGCTCAGCTCGCCGGCCCGCGGCAGGGTGCGCGGGGTGTCGCTCACGGTAACGCCGCAGGCCCGCACGGCGTCGGCCAGGTAGGTGGAGCCCTCCTCCACGACGTACAGGCGGTCGACGGAGTCGGCGAAGGCGCGCAGCGCGTCGGTGGGCACGGGCCAGGTAACGCCCAGCTTGAACAGGCTCGCCTCGGGCAGCGCCTCGGCCACGTGCTGGTAGGCGGCGCCGGCGCAGACAACGCCCACCTCGTCGCCGCGGCGGACGACCTCGTTGTAAGGGCACTCCTCCACCCAGGCGCGCAGCGCGTCGATGCGCGCGAGCTGGTCGTGGCGACGCGGCTTGGCGAAGGCGGGCATCATGACCCATTTCGCGGGGTTCTTCTCGTAGGGCGCAGCCGGCGCGACCGTTCGCTCGCCCGGCTCCACCGGCGTCTTGGTGTGCGAGATGCGCACGCTCGAACGCAGCATGACCGGCACGTCGAAGCGCTCGGAGATCTCGTAGGCCTCCCGCGCGAAGCGCAGGGCCTCGGCAGAATCGGCCGGATCGAGGCAGGGAACGCCGGCCGCCTGGGCGTAGTAGTGGGAGTCCTGCTCGTTCTGCGAGGAGTACATGCCGGGGTCGTCGGCGGCCAGCAGCACGAGACCGCCCCCCACGCCGGTGTAGGCGGCGGTGAACAGCGGGTCGGCCGCCACGTTCACGCCCACGTGCTTCATGGTGACGAGCACGCGCGCGCCGGCAGCCGAGGCGCCGATGCCCACTTCCAGCGCCACCTTCTCGTTCACGCACCACTCGGCGTACACGCCCTCCTTGGCGCCGAAGGCCTCCAACGTCTCGGTGGAGGGCGTGCCCGGGTAGGCCACGCCGATGGTGCAGCCGGCTTCCCAGGCGCCCTGGGCGATGGCCTCGTTTCCCGACATCAGTTCCATGTATCTCTCCTCTTGCGCAGTCCGCAGCTGCGGGCCTAGTTCTCCTCGTACTGCAGGCAGAAGGTGCCGATTTGGATGAAGTCGCCGGTACGCAGGGTGCGCGCCTCCACCGACTCGTTGTTCACCCACACGCCGTTGAAGGAGTTGGCGTCGCGGATGATGAAGCAGCCGGCCTCCGGCTCGATGGTCGCATGCATGCGCGACACCGTCATGTCGTTCAGGAAGATATCGCACTGGGGACTGCGGCCGATGGTGATGGCCTCCTCCGGCAAGGTGAAGGTGATGCCCACCTGGGGCCCGCGCACCACGTTGAGCGTCGCGGTAACCTTGGGGCCGGGCACGGGCGCGCCCCCTTCCGCATCGATGACGAGGGGCTTGAAGGCCTGGGTGGCGCCCAAAAGACGGAAGCCGCAGGTGGGGCAGACGGCGTCTCCGGGCTGTATTTCATGGGAGCAAACGGGACAGCGTTCGGTCATAGGGTCTCCTTACTGGGTTGGTGCGGCGTCGCCCGCGGGTTGGGCGTCGCCGTCGGTCTGATCGGTTGCGGCGGGCAGCGCCGTGTCGCCCGAGGCGATCTCGGCGAGGCTCGCGCTGCCGTCGCGGGTGGACGACTTGCTGTAGATGAGCGGCGTTTCGTTGACGATATCGAGGGATGCCGGCGCGTCGCCGCCCCACAGGCGGTTCCACCAGATGCCGATGCCCTCCAGCAGGTTCGGCGCCGCCGCGTCGGCGACGGCGATGAGGTCCTGGGTGGCGATGAGCTCGTTGCCCTGGTAGAAGTTGGCCGTGCCCACCACGTCGCCGGCCGAGACGGCCCCGCCCAGATCCTTCGCGATGATCTCCTGGCTCACGTTGCCTTCGGGCGCGAACACCTCGACGGCCGCCTTCGGGTCGGCAAGCGTGGCCGCTACGGTTCGGTCGGGCCAGGCAGTATGCGGAATGCGGGCGATGACGGGCACGGTGGCGCCGTCGGTCTCGAGCGTGGCCGATTCGGGGCTGTGGGCCAGCGCGTAGCTGACGCGGTTGTCGTAGACCCAGTTGAACAGGGCCTCGGCATCCTCGAAGCGGGCGCTTTCGGAAGGCGACCCGAGCACGATGGCGTACAGGTCGCCGTCGCCCCGGTTGCAGGCGCCGGCGAACGAGTTGCCCGCCGCCTCGGTATAGCCGGTCTTCACGCCGCAGGCCCCCTCGTAGGTGCCGAGCAGGATATCGGTGGATGTGAGGTCGATCACCATGGGCGTGCCGTCGGCGTGCTTGACGGTGATCTGGGCCGTCTCCTTCGCCACGATGGAGCGGAACGTCTCGTTCTCCATGGCCTTGGCGCACATGAGGGCCACGTCGCGGGCACAGCTGTACATCTCGTTGTCGTACTCGCCGATATCGAGCCCGTGGGGGTTGGCGAACAGCGTCTCGGTCATGCCGAGCTCGGCTGCCTTGGCGTTCATGGCCGCCACGAAGGCCTCGTTGGCCGACTGCCCCTCGGAGGTCTTGAGCGTCTCCCCCACCGTGGAGGCGATGGCGATGGCGGCGTCGTTGCCCGACGACACCATAAGGCCCGTGAGCGCCGCCTCCAGGGTGAGCGTGTCACCGGCGCGCAGATTGGCCGACGACTCGCCGATCTTCGCCGCCTCCTCGGTGACGGTGACCGTGGTGTCCAGCGGCAGTCCCGACTCCAGGGCCACGATGGCGGTCATCACCTTGGTGATGGAGGCGATGTGGGTCTGCGTCAGCGCGTCGCGGGCAAAGAACACGGTGCCCTCGTCGTCGGACACCAGGGCGTAGGTGGCCGTCACGTTGGGGCAGGCCACGGCGGGAAGGCCACGGGCCTCCACCGACACGCCGAGGATCTCGTCGGTGGCACGCACGTCGGCGAAGGCCGTCGGGGCGCCGAGGGTGGAAAACGCGAGCGCGCAGACGAGGGCCCACGCGACAACGCCGCGGCGCGGGCCCTTTGCGCTCGTAAAGCTAGGACGGATCAACTTCGTAGACCTCTTCCGGTGCGAGCACCTTGAACCCGGCCTCGGCCAGAACCGCCTCGGCGCCCTCTTCCTCGATTTTCAACACGTCGATGGCCGTCTGGCCCGACACCGAGAAGCAGTAGCCGTACTCGATGTTCATGGAGGCGTCCTCGCAGAAGCCGACCAGGCGCGCCAGCGTGCCCGGCTCGTCGGCCACGGACACGGCGATCACCGGCGTGACGGTGGCGCGGAAGCCGGCCTCGGTGAGCACCTCGGTGGCCCGGCGCGGCGTGTCGCAGAAGATGCGCACGATGCCGAAGTCGGCGGTATCGGCGATGAAGAGCGCCTTCATGTTGATGTCGGCGTCGGCGAGCGTCCGGCAGATGGCGGCCAGGCGCCCCTTCTCGTTGGCGAGGAAAACAGTGAGCTGTGAAATCATTAGTTGGTCTCCCCTCTCAGGTCGATGACGCGCTTGGCCTTGCCCTCGGAGCGCGCGATGGTCTTGGGCTCGACGAACTTGATGTCGACGGCCACCTGCAGGTTGCTCTTCAGGGCGGCGGCCAGGCGGCTGCGCAGGTCCTCGAGCTTGCGCACCTCGTCGATCGGGAAGTCGGGCTCGGTTTCCACCTGCAGCTCCACATGGTCGAGGGGGCCGCGGGTGGTGAGGATAATCTGGTACTGGGTGGCGATCTCGGGGAAGTCGGTGATGACCTGCTCGATCTGGGAGGGGAACACGTTCACGCCGCGGATGATGAGCATGTCGTCGGTACGGCCGAGCAAACGTCCGATCTTGCGGTGGGTGCGGCCGCAGGCGCACATCTCGGCGTTGATGGTGGTGACGTCGCGGGTGCGGTAGCGGATCATCGGCGAGCACTCACGGGTGAGCGTCGTGATGACGAGCTCGCCCACCTCGCCGTCGGGCAGCACCTCCAGTGTCTCGGGGTCCACGATCTCGCAGTAGAACTGGTCCTCGGCGATGTGCAGGCCGCCGCGCTCGGCGCATTCCATGGCCACGCCGGGGCCCATGATCTCGGAGAGGCCGTACACGTCGCAGTACTGCAGGCCCAGCTTCTCGGCGATCTCCTCGCGCATGTTCTCGGAGCAGGGCTCGGCGCCGAAGATGCCGCCGGAGATGGGGAACTCGGTGGCCGGGTCGTAGCCCATCTCGATGGCCGTGTCGGCGATGAGCAGAGCGTAGGAGGGGGTGCAGCACAAAATGTCGGTCTTGCAGTCCTTCATCATCTGAATCTGGCGCTTGGTGTTGCCCGAGGAGGTGGGGATGACGGTGCAGCCCATGGCCTCGGCGCCGGCATGGGCGCCCAAACCGCCGGTGAACAGGCCGTAGCCGTAGGATACCTGCACGGTGGAGTCCTTCGTGCCCCCCACCATGGCGATGCCGCGGGCGAAGCAGTCGCCCCAGTTCTTCAAATCGGCGGCGGTGTGCCCCACCACCGTGGCCTGGCCCGTGGTGCCCGAGGAGGCGTGGATGCGGGCCACATCGGCATTCTCGCGGGCGAACATGCCGAAGGGGTAGGCGTCGCGCATGTCCTGCTTCACGACGAAGGGGAACTTCTGCAGGTCTTCCAGGCAGGTGAGGTCGTCGGGGGTCACGCCCGCCTCGTCGAAGCGCTCGCGGTACAATTCAACGTTCTCGTAGGCGTTGCGCAGCGACTCGCGCATGCGCTCGAGCTGCAGCTCGCGGAGCTCCTCCCGGGGCATCGTCTCAATTTCCGGCTGAAAGTACACGGCCATCCTCCGTTTCCTCGTTATCGGACGTCGGCGTATCGGGGCCGACGATAGTTACCTCGTCGATGGGGGCGTAGTTCGACGCGAAATCCTCCTCGTGGATCACGTTGCCGGCGCGGTCGCGCACGGTGCGGTGCACGGTGACGGAGCGCCCGTCGGCCCCGACGGTCTTCACATAGCGGGTGCCAGTCGGCTCGTCCTCATCGACCTGCGTGCGCTTCTTGAACGGCTCGCCCTTCTCCCACTCCCCCGTCTGCGTCGAGACGACGTAGCCGGGGTCGACTCCGTACAGTGTAACGGTAATGGTCGAATCGGTGTAACGGGCGCGCATCAAAACATCAGAAGTACTGTCGTTGACCCACGTGAGGTCAAGGGTAGGATAGGCGATGGCCGCGTCGCGCCCGGTGGGATAGCTCGATATGTACAGGGAATGGTTGCGCCGCTCGGTCACAGGGAAGCCGGCCTCGTAGACCGCGTTGAACACGGTAGTGGCCACCTGGCAGATGCCGCCGCCGATGGCGTCGTCGTACTCGCCGTTGACGATGGCGTGGGCCGCCTGGAAGCCCGACTCCTCGCTCGCCTCGCCCACGGTGTCGTTGAACGACCACTCGCCCCCGTCGGCAGGGGCTATGGAGCCGTCGAGCAAGTCAGCCGCGCGGTGGATGTTGTGGCGGCGGTTGGCCGTTGCGGGGCTGTCGTTGTACTCGGTGGTGTAGGACGAAATCTCCCCGATAAGACCCAGCTCCACGGCCTCGTCGAAGGGCACCTTCGCCGGGGCGACATCCCAGGCCACTTCTATCTGCGGGGTATCGGCCGCCGCCGCCCCCTCGCCGAAGAGCTCCTCGTCGAGCTGGCGCACCGCCTCGGCGGTGTGGGGGTAGCGCGACCCTTCCTTGGTGCGTACCCACAGCTCGGTGCCGTCGTTTTGGAAGGTCACCGCGGCGCCGGAGGTGAAGCCGGCCTGGCGGATGAGCCCCAGAAGGGCCGCCCCCGCCTCGGTTTCGTCCAGCGAGGCGTCGAGCGCGTACCCCTCGCCGTCGGCCACGACGGCCGTGCGCACCCACGGGCCCATCTCCGACCCGCTGAGGTCCCACGAGGCGCCCTCGAAGGAGACTCGGCAGCCCCGATCGAGCGCCGCCTGGATGCGCGAGCGCGCCGCCTCGGCCTCGGCCGCCCCGATGCGCAGCGGCGCCGGCTCGGGGGCGGCGATGACGGTGAAGGTGTCCGTATCGGCGGCGAGGTAGCCCTCCTCGAGACGCTCTTGCAGAAGGGCGCGGTCGACGGCGGTGCCCTCGCTCCCCTCCACTACGGAGGCCACGCCATCGGCGACAGCCACGTCGTAGTCGATGCGGGGCTGGCCGCCGGCCTCGTCGATGGAGGCGGCCAGGGCCTCGAGGGCCTCGTCGTCGAAGGCCACGCGCGGGCTTACGCTGTGGCCCTCCCTGGCGGCGTCCACGCGCTCGGCGATACCGCCGACGCGGCCCACGGCGAAGGCCTCCTCGGCCAGCTCCTGGGCCGGCACCTCGGCGCCGAGCACCCCCGCGTCGGCCACCCAGAGGCGCTGGTTGGCCCGGGCCTCCTCGAGCGAGAGCTGCTCGGCCTGGGCGGCGTCCTCGGCCAGCTCCTGATCGACGTCGAGGGAGTCTGCGTCCTCTTCGCTCGTGAAGATGAGGCCGAGGCCGGCCTTCACCCGGGGCCCGTAATGCTCGGCGATGGCCACGCGCGCCTCGTCCACCGTCATGCCCGCCACGTCCACCTCGCCCACGGTCACGCCCTCGTAGATGCGCGAGCCGTTCATAAGGCCGTCGATGGCGGCCGCGGCCCCGCCGACCAGCGCCGCGAGCAGCCCGAGGGCCAAGGCGACGCGCAGCACGGTATGGCGCTTGCGCTTCTGGGAGGGGGTGGCCAGGGGCCGCATGGGGTGCGAGGAGGTGCTGCCCGACCTGCCGGCCCGCGGGCGCCGTGCGGCCGAGGGGCGCGGCTGGGCTGTTGCGCGGCTCCGCGAGACGGGTATCTGGCCCGACGGTTCAGTTGCCCGCTGCCTCCGTGCCGTGGGACGATCGCCCTGCTGCGTGCGCGGTGCGGTTTCGCGGGATACGGAGGGGCGGTTCGAAGGGCGGGAGCGCCGGCTCGGCATCGAGAGCGCGCCCTCGCGGGCGTCGGCGCGATGGTTGCGGGCCGACGAGGGATGTGGCCGCCCATCAGGCCGGTTGCGGCGCTCGGCCCTCCCCTGCTGCGAGGTGTTCCTACGCTGCACCATGGTCGGATGCCCCGCGGCGCTTCTCGGCAAGGGCCGCCCGCAGCGAGCGCGCCGCAGCCACCGAGTAGTACACCGTCACGCCGAGCGAGAGCACAAGCCCCGCATAGACAAACCAAATGCCCCAGGACACCGCCGCGCCGTTGAACCCGGGCAGCCACGAGAGGTCGCACCAGCCGAGCCCCGGAATGAGCGGCCAGTTAAGCAGGAGCCCCGCGAAGCCGACGAACAGGAAGGTCGTGGCGAACTTCCCGGGATAGATGACGGGCACGCGGATGTGGTAGCGCGACAGAAGCCAGCCGCCGCCGATAAGCAGGTAGGCATCGCGGATGACTACCACGACGATGACCCACAAGGGGATGCGCCCCACGAGGAACACGCCCAGAACGCCGGTGACCATGAGAATGCGGTCCACCGCCGGGTCCAGAATCTGTCCAAGGCGCGACACCGTGTGGGTGCGCCGGGCGAGCTGCCCGTCGATGAAGTCGCTGGCCGCCGCCGCCGCGAACACGAGCGTGGCAGCCAGGTTGTAGCCGGACAGCAGCAGGTACAGGTACAGCGGCACGAGGCACAGGCGCACGAACGACACGACGTTGGCCGCCGTGAAAATCTCGTTCGTCACGTTCTCGGGCGCCTTGCCGCCCCCCTGCTTCGCCGTCATGCCTTCTGCCCAGTCCTTCTCAGTAAAACCGGACCTCCGAGGAGGTCCGGCGTCTCATGCCTCAAGTTTTCGATTCTAACAGATGCCCCCCTGCCACACGGCGGCATCCTGAAACTAACGGGCCAGAGTTTCTTACGATTCCGTCACAGCCTCCTTGGCGGCGGCCTTCGGGTCGGGCACGTGCACCGTGGTGCAGCTTTGGGCCGTGGCAATGGCGGTGTAGCTCGGCAGCATGTGCAGGCACGACTTCGGGCAGGCGCGCACGCAGGAGCCGCACTGCACGCAGCGGAACGGGTCGATGGCCCAGGTGCGCTCCTTCTTCTCGACCACGATGGCGTCGGCCGGGCAGGCCTTCTGGCAGATGCCGCACAGGATGCACAGGCTCACGTCGTTCTCGATGTGGCCCTTAAGGCCGGCGGGCGCGGGCTTGGTCTCGGCCGGATAGAGCAGCGTCTCGGGCTTCTTGAACAGCGAGCCGAAGGTCATGCCTCCCAGTTTGAAGCTTCCCATGGAATGCCTACCTTTCCGTGCAGCTGATGCAGGGGTCGATGGTCAGGATGATCATGTTCACATCCGCCAGGTCGCAGCCCTTGAGCGCCACGGTCATACCGGCGAGGTTCTGCGAGGTTGGGGTGCGGATGCGCATGCGCTCGAGGTTCTTGGTGCCGTTGCCGCGCGCGTAGTAGTAGCACTCGCCGCGGGGCTGCTCGAGCACGTTGGACGCCTCGGCGCCGTCGGCCGGCGCGCCCTTCACGGGTACGGCGATGTCGCCTGCGGGCATCTTCGCCGCCAGCTCCTTGATGATGTCGATGGACTGGAGCACCTCCAGGCAGCGCACCTTCACGCGGGCGTAGCAGTCGCCGGCGGTATCGACGATGGGCTGGAAGTCGGACAGGTCGCCGTAGGCCCCCTTGCCGAAGGAGCGCACGTCGTAGGGCAGGTTCGAGGCGCGGGCGAAGGGCCCCACCATGGACAGCGCCACGGCGTCCTCGGTGGAGATGTGTCCCACGCCCACGGTGCGGTTCTTCACCGAGGTGTCGGTGAGCAGCGTGTTCATGATCTTGGTGTAGTCGTCCTTGATGCCGTCGAGCACCGAGATGATCTCGGCCATCTGGGTGGCGTCGATGTCGCGCACCACGCCGCCCACGGACACGACCGACAGGATGACGCGGCCGCCGGTGGTCTTCTCGAAGAGGTCGAGGACGCGCTCGCGCAAACGCCAGCAGTGCATAAACATCGACTCGAAGCCGAAGGCGTCGGCGGCGAGACCCAGCCACAGCAGGTGCGAGTGCACACGGGACAGCTCGTGCCAGATGACGCGCAGGTACTCGGCGCGCTTGGGGATCTCGACGCCCATGAGGGCCTCGACGGTCTCGGCGTAGCCCACCGAGTGGCCCGTGGCGCAGATGCCACAGATGCGCTCGGCGATGTAGATGAACTGGTTGTAGTCGCGGGTCTCCACGAGCTTCTCGAGGCCGCGGTGCACGAAGCCGATCTGCGGGATGCAGTCGACGACGGTCTCGTCCTGCACTACCAGATCGAGGTGCAGCGGCTCGGGCAGAACGGGGTGCTGGGGGCCGAAGGGAATGATAGTCGCCTTGCTCATGCTACTCTCCCTTCTCCGAATCGGCGCTTGCGGCGGCCTTCTTGGCCTTGGCGAGCAGCGCCATACGTACTTTCATGGCCTTCTCCGGCTCGAGGCCGGCGATTTTCTCCTGGATCTCCTCTTCGGTGAGGCCCACGGCGGTCGGTGCGGCCGTCGGGCGCGACCCGATGGAGGAGCCGTGGTGCTCGCGCACGGGCTCGGGCGTCGCAGGAGGCTCGGGTGCCGGGGCGGGCTCGGGAGTAGCGGGCGGCTCGGGCGCAGGCACCGCGACAGGGGCCGCGGGCGGCTCGGGCGCAGGCACCGCGACAGGGGCCGCGGGCGGCTCGGGCGCCGGGGCGGCCGCAGGCTGGCTGGCAGCCGCCGTTGCCTCGGCGGCTGCGGCGGCCTTGGCCTGCATCTTCTCGGCCGCGGCCTTCTTGGCCTTGGCGAGCAGGGCCGCGCGCACCTTCGCCGCCTTCTCGGCGTCGAGGTTGGCGATGCGCTCCTGCTTCTCGGCCTCGCTGAGGGCAGGCGCTGCCGCAGGGGCGGCCGCCGGTGTTTCGACAGCGGGTGCCACAGCAGCCGGCTCGGGCTGCGCCTCAACGGCCACGGCCACAGCAGCGGGCTCCGGCGCTGCCGCGGGAGCAGCGGGGGTCTCCTCTACCGGCACGGCGACCGGGGCGGGCTCGGGCATCGGCGCGGGCGCAGGTGCGGCGGCCTCAACGGGCACCGCTTCCTTGGCAGCCGCAGCGGCCTTCGCTTCCTTGGCGGCCTTGGCGGCGGCCACCTTGCGGGCCTTCTCCTGGGCGGCCAGCTTCTCGGGGCTCACGATGGTCATGGGCGCCTTCTCGGCCAGCTGGTAGAACATGCCTCCGAAGTCGATGGCGATGCCCTCGATGGCCACGTCGAACAGATCGTGGATCTCGTTCTCGCACACGAAGGCCTCGAGGTACAGGTCGGTAATGGAAGGAACCACGTCGCCGCCCTTGACGCCCTTCACGGTGAAGTTCGCCAGATGACCGTCCTTCATGTAGGAGTACACCAGATCGACGCCGTCCTCGGTGTTCACGGCCAGGATCTGCACATAGCGCCAGCCCTGGTCCTTCACCTCGGCCGCCAGGTCGTGCACGCGCCCGAGCGGCAGGGCGTCGAAGGTTTGCTTGAACATATCCATGGGGTGCCTCACGCTCCCTTCTTGGCGGCCTTGAGCGCCGCCGATTTCTCGTCGAGGGCGGCCACGCCGGCCACGATGGCGTCGATGAGCTGCTCGGGCCGCACGGCGCAGCCCGGCGCGTACACATCGACGGGAATGGCCTTGTCCACGCCGCCGATGACGTTGTAGCAGTCGTGGAACACGCCGCCGGAGCAGGCGCAGATGCCGCAGGCCACCACGACCTTCGGCTCGAGCATCTGGTCGTAGATCTCGCGGATGACGCCGATGTTCTGCTCGTTCACGCTGCCGGTGACAAGGAAGATATCGGCGTGCTTGGGGTTGCCCGTGTTCACCACGCCGAAGCGCTCGCCGTCGAAGCCGGGGCACAGCGTCGCTAAGACCTCGATGTCGCAGCCGTTGCAGCTCGAGCCGTCGTAGTGGATGACCCAGGGCGATTTCGATGCAAATGCCATTGCTTGGCCTCCTTACAGAAACGCGAGCACGGCCACGTTCACGCCGCCGGCCACGAGGGCGACCACCCAGGCCGACTTGAACATGAACTGCCACTTCACGCGCGCGAAGTTGTTGTCGATCCAGATTTCCAGGAAGTACACGGCAAGCACGATGACCACGGCGATGGCGATGGAGACGGGGTTCGCCCACACGAAGAACATGCCCACCCAGCCGAGGAACAGCACGTTCTCGCACCAGTGCATGATCTCCACGAGCCCGAGGGTGGGCCCGCTCATCTCCGTGGTGATGCCGCGCACGATCTCCTGGTGGGCGTGGTGCGACATGGACAGATCGAAGGGCGACTTGCGCAGCTTGATGGTGAGGATGAACAGCAGGCCCAGGAACACGAGCCAGATGGTGCACACCACCGGGTGCGTGAGCTTGAGCACCTCAGCCACGTCGAAGGAGTTCGCCGCCTGGTAGAAGGCCACGGCCATAAGCAGCACCATGGGCTCGTAGCACATCACCTGCAGCGTCTCGCGGGCCGCGCCCACCTCGGCGTAGGGGCTGCGGGTGGAATAGGCGGCCATGATGAAGAACAGGCTCGACAGCGTGATGACGAACACGCACATGAGCAGGTTGCCGCCGGAGTAGAAGATGCCGCCGGCGAGCACGGCGAACAGCAGCGCGCAGGCCACGTACACGCTCTCGACGGAGTTCACGGACACGCTCTCCTTCTCGAAGAGCTTGCGTACGTCGTAGTAGGGCTGCAGAAGCGGCGGCCCTACGCGGCCCTGCATGCGGGCCGAGATGATGCGGTCGAGGCCGGCGAGCAGGCACCCCACGATGGGGCCCAGAATGGCGAAGAGGAGGGTGCCGATGAGCGTCGTCAGTAAAGTCATGGAATCACACCCTTCCTAGAGGAACAACGGGGACGCGAGGTAGGAAATGACGAAGGTGGCCGCCATGATGAGCGAGTTGAACGCCACGCCCACCGGAGCGATGCGCTTCTCGCCGAACACCGACTCCATGTACCAGTTGCGCGTGGTGGCCTGGGTGGTGCCAGACAGCGAGTTCTGGAACGAGCGCGTGTCGTCGTCGCGGCCGACGCCGGCCAAATACACATTCACCTTGCGCTTCTTCTGGTTCTTCCCCACCCCGGCGAACAGCACGACAACCACCACGATCACGCACAGGGACGCGAGCCACAGGTTGTCGGCCGAGATGTCCTGGCCGGCCAGGTTGTACACCGACAGCACATAGGGCTCGACGAGCACGTTCGAGATGACGGGCAGAAACACGCAGGCGAGCACAAGCAGGCAGGCCATGAGCAGAAGCGACACCCACTCGGTGGGCTTCACCGTGACCTCCACGTTGTCCGGCGTGCCGGCGATGCCCGCCAGCTTGCCGAGCCACTTGGCCCAGAACATGAAGGTGGCGGCGCTGCCGAAGGCCAGGATGATGATGAGCGCCACCTGGTGCGTGTCGACGAAGGACACAAGGGTGGCCCACTTTGCCAGCAGCATGCCGAAGGGCGCGATGAACATGCACATGATGCCGAGCATCATGAAACGGGCCAGGCGCGGCATGCGGTCGAACAGCAGGTCCATGTCCTCGATGTCGCGGCTGCCGATGTGGTGCTCGGCGGTGCCGACGCACAGGAACAGCAGCGATTTCGCGATGGCGTGGAACAGGATGAGGAAGCAGGCGGCCCAAACGGCCTCGGCGGTGCCCACGCCGGCGCAGGCCACGATGAGGCCCAGGTTGGCGATGGTGGAGTAGGCCAGCACGCGCTTGGCGTTGCTCTGGGAGATGGCCATGAATGAGCAGAGCACGAAGGTGATGCCGCCCACGAGCATGACCATGACCGAGGGAGCCGGCGACACGTGCAGCACCGGCGCCAGCTTCACGAGCAGGAACACGCCGGCCTTCACCATCGTGGACGAGTGCAGCAGGGCGCTCGTCGGCGTGGGGGCCACCATAGCGCCCAGAAGCCAGGTGTGGAACGGCATCTGCGCCGCCTTCGTGATACCGGCGAAGGCCAGCGCGGTGACGGCCAGCGCCGCCAGCTGCGGGTTGTTCGCGCCCATGACGAGGAACTCGTAGAACGAGAACGTGCCCATGGTGAGCGCGCAGGCGTAAAGGGCCACGAGGAAGCCGATGCCGCCGGCCATGTTCATGATGATCTGGCGGAAGGCGTTCCTGATGGCCTCGTCGGTCTTCGTGTAGCCGATGAGGAGGAACGAGCAGAGCGTGGTGACCTCCCAGCCGGTGTACATCCACTCCATATTGTTGGAGAACACGATGACGTACATGGCCGACAGGAACACGAACATGAGCGCGAAGAACGTCGGGCGGCGGTCCTTGGCGCCGGCGGGCTCGTGGGCCTGGAAGTCTTCCATGTAGCCCAGGGCGTAGACGCAGATGCCGCTGCCCACCACGCCGATGATGAAGGTCATCAGCAGCGAGAGCGAGTCGAAGTAGAGCCCGTAGGGCACCTCGATCTCGTGGGCGAAGACGAACTCGAGCACGAGCGTGCCGGCGATTTGCACCACGGCGAGCAGCGCCGCCCACAGGTTGCGGTAGCGGATGGCGAACCCGATGACCACGGCGGCCACCACGAGGCTCACGCCGGTGCCGACGAAGTCGAGCGCCTCGCTTTCGAAGGCGAGCAGCGTGCACGAGGCCCCCAAGTTCATGAGCACGAGCGCCACGGAGGCGACGGCGATGAGCGCGGCCGAGATGCACACGACGACCTTGCGCGGTCCTTCGGGACGCACCACAAGCAGAAGCGCGGCCACGACGAGGGGGAACACGATGAGGAAGCCGATAAGCGCGAAGCTGGTTTCCATGCAGGATCCTCCTTACCCTTCTAGTCGGCCCTGCGCTGCGGCACTGGCGGCGGCGCGCGGGCGGGATCCCGTAGATCTTGCCCCTACCTTAGCAAAGGTTGCACAAGGGGTAGTGCCCGGCGGCTCAAGCTGGGCGCTATTGTTCGGTAAGGGGCTTATCGGCCGGCGGCTTCCGCAGGCCGATCTTTGTTGACAGCGCGCCAATGACACCGCCCAAAACCGCAGGTAGAAGCCAGGCGAAGCCGTAGGCGTACAGGGGCGCGGCCTCGACGAAGGCGAGGGCACCGGTCAGGTCGTGTGCCGTGAGGACGAGGCTCGCGGCCACCGCTCCCGCGGCCGCCCCCTTGAACACCGCGGTGCCGTGCAGGCGGCGGCGGAACAGAAGCAGCACCACCGTGGTCATGAACGGCGGGCAGATGACCGAGAGAATGGGGCTCGCCAGCTGGATGATGCTCGTAAGGCCCAAGTTGCAGATGAGCAGCGACACGACCACCACCGCGATGAGGGCCTGCTGGTAGCTCACGCGCCGGCCGGTCACGCGCTCCAGGTAGTCGGCCGCCGAGCCGCAGAGCCCAATGGCCGTCGTCAGGCAGGCGAGGCCCACCACAATGCCGAGCACCGCCACGCCGGGCTCCCCCATCAGCTGCCAGACGATCATCGTGATGAGCTCGGCCTGGCTTATGTCGTGGGGAATGACCGTGGCCGCCGTGGCGCCCAAGTAGGTGAGCCCGGCGTAGATGGCGGCGAGCAGCACGCAGGCCACGAGGCTCGCCCGGGCCGTGACGCGCATCTGGCTCTTCCGATCGGCGTAGCCGGCGGCCCGCACCGACTCCTGCACCAGAATGGCGAAGCCGGCCACGGCGAGAATGTCCATGGTCTGATAGCCGGCCAGCACGCCGTCGGCAACGACCGTCTGCGATTCGGGGGCGACGACAGGGCCCAAGGGGGCCGCTATACCCGCGACCACCATGACGATGACGCCCACCACGAGCAGGGGCGTGAGAATCTTGCCGATAACGTCGATGATGCGCGTCGGGCGCAAGGTAAGGGCCAGCACCACGGCGAAGAACACAAGGGAGAACGGCAGGATGCCGATGCTGTCACCGAGCCAGGGGACGATGGCCATCTCGTAGGTGGTGGCGGCGCAGCGCGGCGGCGCGATGAGCATGCCGATGCAGAGGATGGCCGCCGTGTTCAGAACGAGACCAGCCCGCTTGCCGAGCGCCCCCTCCACGGCCAGCACCGAGCCGCCGGCGCCGTTGATGGCGTAGACGCCAACGCAGGAGATGACCACGTCGAAGATGATGAAGCACGTGACGCCCAGGGGCCACTCCCAGCCGCTCTCCATGCCCAGATACGGCGGGAAGATGAGGTTGCCCGCCCCGAAGAACATGGCGAACAGCGCCAAGCCCACCACAAGCGCGTCTTTGTTCACAGCTGCCTCCTCGCTCGCGCCCCCGGCACCTCTCGTGCGGGGGCGGTGTATTCCACCTTTATTTTCGATGAGGATCCAGGATACCATTCACGGCGTTGTTGTCGGTTACGGGGCCTGCGCCGAAACGACACGCAACGGTAAGCTGGGTAATGCAGAAGAAGGCTCTTGGTTGCTGGGCATGGCGCCTCCGGGCAGAATTCTTCTGCGAAGGCAACGCCGTCGAGGCGGGTGAAGGTTAGGCTTTCGCGGCATCGAGCGCCGCTTGCGAGAGCGCGATAAGCGGGGCACTGTCTCACCCCAAATGCGAAACGATCCTGCAAGGGTATCCCTGCAGGACCGTTAATGTTCATGGTCGGGTTGACAGGATTTGCACCCTTGCGTGCGTAGCAAGTGTCCAGCGGACACTTGCGAAGCTAACCTGCGCAGGTTCAAATCCTCTGGACGCGAAGCGGCCCTGCCAGGTTCACCCGGCAGGGCCGCTAAATTTCATGGTCGGGTTGACAGGATTTGAACCTGCGGCCCCTTGACCCCCAGTCAAGTGCGCTACCAAACTGCGCCACAACCCGTTGCACGTTCGAGTCTCGCTCAAACAGCTTGCTTATAGTACCCTTCCCCATCCCGCTTTGCAAGAGGTAATTTTCCGTCAAATTCGCCAACGGCAGCAAGGCAGCGCCCCCCTTCGGCGCTTGGCTGAACGCGACACCAAAGTCGAGACGAGAGCGCAATCAAGGATTCGCAAGAGCGTTGCGTTGGAAAAGTCCGGCAATTTCAGGGGTTTTGCTGCGGATTTCGAAGAGGCAAGCGCAGCAAAACCCCGCATTTTGCCAGAAAACCGCAGCAAGACCCTCGAAATTGCCGGACTTTCTCAAGACGTGGCAAAACGAAGGGGTTTGCTGCGGGTATTGCTACGAGTCTCAGAATTAACGGTGATGCTAGCTCTGAGTTATCCCAAAAGGCCCCGCAGCTCGAAGCAAGCTGCGGGGCCTTCTTGTGCTGGAAGATCGGTTCGGAGCGTGCTACTTCTCGGTGCCGTCGCCGAAGAGGAGGTCGTGCTCTTCGCCCTTGAGGTGGCTGCGGGCCTGCTCGCGCAGGTTGTTCAGGCCGGCAAGGTACTGGCGGTAGAGCACCACGGTGAGGTAGCGGCCCGCGGGCGTGAGGGTGAGCTCGTCGTCGTTGTCAGTGGCAAACGCCCCGTTGGCGCGCATGAAGGCCATCTCCACGGGAAGGCCGCGCTCCACCGACACGCCGAAGTCGCGCTCGAACTCGTGCTTGTCGAAGCGCAGGCTGTAGAGCTGCAGCAGGAACTTGTAGCGCATGAGGTCGCGCCGCGGCAGGTCGGTCTTGCCGAGCAGCGGCGTGATGCCGGCGTGCACCATCTCGCCGTACTCCTCAAGGTTGAACGTGTTCACGAAGAGGTTGTCGCCCAAATGCGTGATGGACCCCGAACCGATGCCGACGCACTCCTCGTAGGACACGGCGTACTCGTCCACCTCCAGGTGCTGCTTGCGCTCGCAGTTCTCATCGAGCCGGTTGAACGTCCACAGGGTGCGCCGCTCGAAGAAGGGCTTCTCTCCCCCGGCCAGAATGCCGTCGAGGATATGGTAGAAGCGTCGCTCCTTGTCGTAGTCCATGCGGCCGAGCACTTCCTCCATCTTGCGGGTGGTGGCGTGGGACTGGTACAGCGGCGAGAACGTCGTCTGGTGGCAGCCGCACAGCGCTATCTTCTCGCAGTCGGCGATGAGGATATCCTCGGTCTGCGTGGGGAAGTTGAAGATCATGTCCACGTTAAGCGATTCGAAGTACGGGGCCGCCTCGCCGATGCGCTCGAAGATCTCCGCGCCGCTGCCGTACTTCTCGTAGCGGTCCATCTGGCGCAAAAGCCCGTCGTCGAAGGACTGCACACCCACGGACAGGCGCTGGATGCGGCCGCGCAACTTGTCCAGGTACTCGGGAATGAGGTGGTTCGGGTTCGTCTCCGAGTTCACTTCCTTCACGTGGAAGAGCTCGCGGGACAAATCGATGGTCTCGCACAGCTCGTCGATGTCCACCGTGGGGGTGCCGCCGCCGACGTAGACGCTCTCGAAGTCGTAGCCCTGATCGGCCAGCATGCGCATCTCGGCGCGCAGGGCCTTGAAATAGTCGCGGGCGCGCTGCTCGCGGTAGGGGAAGCGGTTGAACGAGCAGTAGGGGCACAGCCGCTCGCAGAACGGCACGTGCACGTAGAGGGTGTAGGCCTGCCCCTCGACGGGGTCGGGCAGCTGGCCCTCGGGCACGGGGTGCAGCTTCAGCGTTTTGTCGGTCATGGAGCGGACGACGGTGGTGAGCAGGCGCTCTGAGAGCATGCGGAAACCTCCTGGTAGATTCAAGCCTAATGCGGCATTGTAGCACTACCGTCGGGACAAACCCTGACCTTTGACCAGAGGGTAGGGCGAATGCACAAAGCTAGCGCGCGTCGCCCACATAGGGGCCGAGCACATGGGTGAGCACCCGCAGGTGCGCCTTGGATTTGTTCAGGCAGGGAACGTAGACGAAGGGGTCGTCGTCGGAAGGCGCATGGGCCCCGCGATAGGCGGCGGCTGCCCGCTTGCGACGCACCGTGCGCACGACGTCGGCGTGGGCCGCGTCGCAACGCGAGGCGGCACGGCCGGTGTTCTCCAGGGCACCAGGCTCCTCGTCGGCATCCACGTCGGCGCCGGAAAGGGCCGCCAGGTACAGCGGCTCCAACTCAAAGGGAATATCGTAGAGGGTCTCGAGGCAGTCCACCGAGAAGTTCGGGCACACCATGAACAGGCGCCCCTGCTCCCCCGCCGCCTGGGCGAGCCGCACGAGCGTCGGCCGGGTGAAGGGAGACAGCCACGTGCGGCCCTTGTCGAAGCGGCTCTGGTAGCTGATGGTCCAACTGCGGCGGTCGAGGCCGAGCTCGCCGGCCACGGCCAGGCTCGTGGCGCCGGTCTGAAGCTCGTAGGTGTCGCCGGCCTCGATGTCCTTAAGCGGGATGGAGTGGAACGAGAACAGCAGGCGATCGCCCGCCTCCTCGGAGAAGCCGGCGTTGCGGATGCTCGCGGCCACGGCTCCGATGTAGACGGGGTCTTCCGCGTAGCCCTCCACGTAGGCGACCTCGCCCTTGAAGCGGGCGCGCCGGACGGCCTTCTCGGCAGCGTCGGCCACCGAGCCGAAGGTGGAGAACGCGGGCTGCGGGTACATGGGCAGCACCACGAGCTTCGTGCAACCGGCCTCCTTCAGCTCGCACACGGCCTGCTTGATGGAGGGCTTGCCGTAGCTCATGCCCGTGCGCACCACCACCGGCAGGCCCTGCTCGGCATAGTAGTCGTTAAGCCCGCGCTCGAGCGCCTCGGTGTAGGCAATGAGCGGCGAGCCCTCCGCCGTCCAAATGTGCTCGTACTTCTCGGCCGAGGCCTTCGAGCGCTTCCCCAGGATGTGAAGGTGCAAAAGCGCCCACCACACCGGCCGCGGCATCGGGCAGATGCGCCGGTCCATGAGGAACTGCGAGAGGTACTTCTTCACCGCCTTGCGCGTAGGGGCCGCCGGCGTTCCGGTATTGGCGATGATGACGCCGATCTTCGGGGCGCGGGAGCGGCGCTGGGCGCGGCGACGCTTGTCAGTCACGGGGAACCTCGCCTTCAACGGAGGGATAGGGAGATGCGGCCATAAGCTCGGCCACCTCGAGGCCGGCCTCGGTCTTGCCGAGGGAGCGATCCTCGAGGGCCGCCAGGGCGCGGCGCAGGTCGGCCGGCAGGTTGTCGGCGAAGGCGAGGGGGGCGCCCGTTATCGGGTGCTCGAAGGCGATGCTGTAGGAGTGCAGGAACTGGCGCTTAAGCCCCAGCTGGGCACGGGCGTCGCGGGGGCCGTGGGCGTTGTAAACGGGATCGCCCACGATGGGATGGCGCGTGTACTGCATGTGCACGCGGATCTGATGGGTGCGCCCGGTGAACAGCTTGCACTCGATGAGACTGTAGCCGTCGTCCTTGGGGCCGGCCTCGAAGCGCTCCAGCACGCGGAACGTGGTGATGGCCTCGCGGGCCGAGGGCACATCGCGCACGGCCATGCGGCAGCGCTCGTCGGCCGAGCGGGCGATAGGGGCGTCGATCATGCCGGTGTCGTGGGCCATGATGCCGTGGACGAGGGCCAGGTAGTGGCGGTCCACGGCGCGATCCTGAATCTGCGCCATAAGCTCGCGGCCGGCCTCGTCGGTCTTCGCGGCCAGCATGAGCCCCGAGGTGTCGCGGTCGAGCCGATGCACGATGCCGAGACGGTCGGCCTCCTCCCCCTGCACGTTGCAGAGGTTCTCCTCGCCGCAGTGCCAGATAAGGGCGTTCACCAGGGTGCCGTGGGCGTGGTCTGCCGACGGATGGCACACGAGCCCCACCTGCTTCGACAAAACGAGCATATCCTCGTCCTCGTAGCGCACGTCCAAGTCGATGGGCTCGCCGTAGACGACCACGGACTCGGGCTCGTCGTCCACCTCGTAGACGACGGTGTCCCCCGCCGCCACGGCGTGCTTCTTGGAAACGGTGGCGCCGTTCACGAACACGCGGCCCTCCTCGATGGCGCGCGCGGCGGCCGAGCGGCTGGCGTACAGGCCGCGGGCGGCGCACAGGGCATCGAGCCGGCATCCAGCGTCGGCGGCGTCTACGATATGGCAGAGAGATCGGGGCATAGGCTCATGGTATCCTTGTCGTGCGTTCAAGCCCATAGCGCAAACGGGCTATTGTTCCTTGCTGCTTCTCGTCGACCAGAGCAGGCCCGCGAAGAACAGCACGAACCCGCAGGTCACCCCGATGTCGGCAATGTTGAACGTGGGGAAGCTCATGAAGACGGTGTCGATGAAGTCCACCACGTAGCCCAAGGTGAAGCGGTCGACGGCGTTGCCAATGCCGCCAGCCACGATGAGGGCCACACCGAGAGTCTCTGGGACGGAGGCGTGCCGCCCGGCCGTGAACAGGTACACCGTCAGCGCGGCGCAAACCACAAGCGACATAACGCCGAGCGCTATCGTGGACTGATCGAACATGCCCCAGGCCGCCCCGGTATTGTGGGCCACGCGGAACTGGATGAGCCCGAGCATCGGGCCCGTCACCACCGTGCCCGGCGGAAAGCCGTTGAAGAACGCCTTCGTGGCCAAGTCGAGCACGAGCCACAGCGCTGCCACCGGAAAGAAGATGGCAGCGTTGCGCCGGCGCCGGTCAGGCGAGCCGTCCGTAGGGCAAGGGCCATGCCCTTGCCGTTCCGGAGAGCCTGCAACGTTGTTCCGCTCGGGCGGAAGGGGCAGAGCCCCTTCCCTACGGGTCTCTTCAGATGGCGTGGCGTTTTCGGTCACTTCGGACTCGTCCATTTACTCGGCCTCGTAGCCGATGGCCTCGAGGGCCGCCGCACAGCGCTCGCAGACGTCCGGGTGGCGCGTATCGCCGCCCAGCTCGCGGATGTTCCAGCAGCGGGGGCACTTCTCGCCCGTGGCCACGGCCACCTCGGCGGTAATCTCGTCGCCCTCCCCTTCCACAAACGTCACGCCGGCCACGATGAACAGCTCCTCGAAGACCGCCGGGTCGAAGGCCGAGGCCGTCTTCACCACGGCAGCGGGCGCGAACACGGTGATGGCCGCCTCCTGGCTCTTGCCGATGACCTTGGCGTTGCGGGCGTCCTCGAGCGCCTTGGTGACCACCTCGCGCACGGCCATCATCTCGCCGAAGGCCGCCACCTGGGCGCCGGCATCGGCGGGCAGAGCCGGAGTAACGTCGCGCAGGGTCGGCCAGCCGGCCAGCTGCACGGAGATCTCGCGGCCCGGCAGGTCGCGGAACGCCGGCGGGTAGAACTCCCACACCTCGTCGGTGGTGAACGACAGGATGGGGCTCATGACCCGCACGAGCACCTCCAGGATGTTCATGAGCACCGTCTGCACGGCGCGGCGGCGCGGCGAGTTCGGCGCCTCGGCGTAGAGGCGGTCCTTCGTCACGTCCATATAGATGGCGGAAATCTCGTTCACGTAGTCGTACAGCGTGCGGTAGACGGCGTTGTAGCGGTAGCTCTCGTAGCCGGCCTCCACCTCGGCGAGCACCTCGGTCAGGCGCACGAGCGCCCACTGGTCCAAGGGCTCCAGCTCATCCCAGCTCTCAACGAAATCGCTCGGCCCGAAATCGTTCAGGTTGCCGAGCAGGAAGCGGAAGGTGTTGCGGAAGCGGCGGTAGGCGTCGGACACCTGCTTCAGGATGCCCTCGGAGATGGACACGTCCTGAGAGTAGTCGCAGGAGGACACCCACAGGCGCAGCACGTCGGCGCCGAACTTGTCGCACATCTCCACCGGGTCGATGCCGTTGCCGAGCGACTTCGACATCTTGCGGCCCTCTTCGTCCACGGTGAAACCGCAGTGCATGACCGACTTGTAGGGCGGCACGCCGTAGGCGCCGATGGAGGTGAGCAGCGACGACTGGAACCAGCCACGGTGCTGGTCGGAGCCCTCAAGGTACATGTCGGCCGGGAAGCGCAGGCCGTCCTCCTCGGAGCGGTGGCGGCACACGGAGGTGTGGCTCACGCCGGACTCCCACCACACGTCGAGGATGTCCTTCTCGGGAATAAGGTCGGTACAGCCGCACACCTCGCACTTGGTGCCGCGGGGCAAGTACTCGGAAGGCGCCTCGGTAAACCACGCGTCAGCGCCCTTCGTGTTGAAGAGCTCGATGACGGCGTCAAAGGTCTCCTCGGTGGCCACGGTGGACCCGCACTTCGCGCACTTGAACACGGGGATGGGCACGCCCCAGCTGCGCTGGCGCGAGATGCACCAGTCGGGGCGGTCGGCCACCATGGCGCCGATGCGGTTCTTCGCCCAGGCCGGCACCCATTCCACCTCGCTGTTAATGGCACGCAGGGCATCCTCGCGCAGGGAGTTCTTGTCCATGGACACGAACCACTGGTCCGTGGCGCGGAAGATGACCGGCTCGTGGCAGCGCCAGCAGTGCGGGTAGGAGTGGTTGATCTTCTTCTCGGCCACGAGCGTGCCCTGCTCGCGCAGCCAGTCGATGATGACCGGGTTGGCCTCGTCGGTGGAAAGGCCGGCGAACTGGCCCGCCTCGTCGGTGAACACGCCGTTGTCGTCCACGGGCATGAGCAGCGGGATGTCGAACTCGAGCGCCACCAGGTAGTCGTCCTGGCCGTGGCCGGGAGCCGTGTGCACGGCGCCGGTGCCCGTGTCGAGGGTGACGTGGTCGCCGTAGATGACCGTGCCCTTGATGTCGTGGCGAATGGGGGCGGTGTAGGTGAGGCCGAACAGCTGCTTGCCCTTGATGGTCACCGGCTCGCCGGCGGCGTCGGACACGAAGCCGTAGTCCTCCCAGCCAGCCACCTCGGCCACGGTTTCCACCAGCTCCTTCGCCATGATGAGGTTATCGCCATTCACCTGCACCATGACGTAGTCGGCGTCGGGCGCCAGGGACACGGCAGTGTTGGCCGGCAGCGTCCAGGGCGTGGTGGTCCAGATGAGCACATAGGCATCGCCCGCGGCCCCGTTCGCCTCGAAAATGCCCGGCACGGCATCGAGCTTGAACTTCACGTAGATGGAGGGCGACACCTCGTCGGAGTACTCGATCTCCGCCTCGGCGAGCGCCGTGTGGCAGTGGGTGCACCAGTGGATGGGCTTGCGGCCGCGGTAGATGGAGCCCTTCAGGTACAGGTCCTTGAAGATTTCCACGTTGCCGGCCTCGTAGTTGGGAATGAAGGTGAGGTAGGGACGGTCCCACTCGGCGTTCACGCCCAGGCGCTTGAAGCCCTCGCGCTGGATGTCCACGAAGCGCTCCGCCCACTCGCGGCAGGCCTGGCGCAGCTCGGGCTGGGAGATCTCGGCCATCTTCTCGGGGCCGAGCGTGACTTCCACCATGTGTTCGATGGGCTGGCCGTGGCAGTCCCAGCCGGGCACATAGGGCGTGAAGTACCCGCGCTGGGCGTGGCTCTTCACCACGAAGTCCTTGAGGATCTTGTTGAAAGAGTGGCCGATGTGGATGGGGCCGTTGGCGTAGGGCGGCCCGTCGTGCAGGATGAAAGGCTTGCCATCCTTGTTCTTCTCCAGTACGCGGTGGTACAGGTCCTCCTGCTGCCACTTCTCCAGGCGCTTCGGCTCGTTTTGGGGCAGGTTGCCGCGCATGGGGAAATCGGTCTCGGGCAGATTCATCGTGTCCTTATAGCAGTTAGCCACGGTGCTCCTCTTCTTCCTTCGCTGGCCTTCGGTTCATGTTTCGTGGAGCGTCCCGGCGCAGGGCCGGGCGCGAATGCGTATCTCGCAAAGTATAGAGCATGGGCGCCCTCTCCTCCCCCGCCATTGGCTTTGGTTACAAGTTTTTCTCAGGAAAGGTCGAAAGCGCCCCTTGCCGCCGCCCTCGCGCGCCGCTTGCGCTAGAATGATCGCCAGTCACGCACCGAGCGCGGAGGCCTCCGCGCCACGACCCGTTAAGGAGCCACCCTATGGCCTTCGCGATTGTCACCGATTCCTCCTGCAACCTCACCGAGGAGATCATCGACCAGTTCGACCTGCACATTCTGCCGCTTACCTTCATGGTGGACGGCGAAGAGTACCACAGCTACCTGAAGGGCGAGAAGACCGATCTCTCCCAGTTCTACCGCATGATGCGGGAGGGCAAGGTCATCACCACGTCGCTGCCGAACCTGAAGGAGTCCCGCGAGCTTATCGAAGGGCTGCTGAAGGACGGCCAAGACGTGCTGTACCTGGGCTTCTCCAGCGGGCTTTCCGGCACCTTCCAGGCCATCGACCTTATTCTGGCCGAGCTTGCCGCCGCCTACCCGGAGCGTACGGTCATGAGCGTGGACACGCTGGCGGCCTCCGGCGGCGAGGGGCTGCTCGTGTGGTACGCGGCCAACAAGCGGGCCGAGGGCGCCGGCATTCAGGAGGTGCACGACTGGGTCGAGGCGAACAAGCTGCACCTGGCCCACTGGTTCACCGTAGACGACCTCATGTTCCTGTTCCGCGGCGGCCGCGTCTCCCGCACGAGCGCATGGGCCGGCACGCTGCTGAACATCAAGCCGGTCATGCATGTGGACGACGAAGGGCACCTCATCCCGCTCGAGAAGGTGCGCGGGCGCAAGAAGGCGCTGAAGGCGCTCGTGGATCACATGGCCCAGACGGCGAACGCGCCGGTGGACGCGCAGACGGTGTTCATCACCCACGGCGACTGCCTGGATGACGCCGAGTACGTGGCCGAGCTCGTGCGCGAGCGCTTCGGGGTCAAGGACATCATGATCAACTGGGTCGATCCGGTCATCGGCGCCCACTCGGGCCCCGGCACCATGGCGCTGTTCTTCCTGGCCAGCGAGCGCTAGGACCCTACTTGCCCGGGCGGTCTTCGGACCGCCCTTTTTGTTCCCTGGTTTCAGAACAGATGTTTTATTGCCTGGGATGCTGCGCTACAATGCACCCATGAGCGACGACGCGAACATACCGCTGCCCCCGTGGGAGGGCCCGGCCATCTTGCTGGTGGATTTGGATGCCTTCTTCGCCTCGGTGGAGCAGCTCGACCACCCGGCCTGGCGCGGCAAGCCGGTCATCGTCGGCGGCAATGCCGATGCCCACGGCGTCGTCTCTACCTGCTCCTACGAGGCGCGGGCCTTCGGCGTGCGAAGCGCCATGGCTGCCTCGCTCGCACGGCAGCTGTGCCCCGATGCCATTTGGACGGGCGGCCATTTCCACCGCTACCGCGAGGTGTCGGCGCAGATCATGGGTATCCTGCGCGACGAGACTCCGGCGGTGCAGCAGGTCTCCATCGACGAGGCCTTCATGGATGTCACCCCCACGGCCGTGAACCCGGAGCACCCGGTGCTCATCGCCCGGCGCATCCAGGAGCGCGTGGCGGCCCTGGGCGTCACCTGCTCGGTGGGCGTGGGCGTGTCAAAGTCGGTGGCTAAGATCGCGTCAGATATGGACAAGCCCCGAGGCCTCACCGTGGTCTTCCCAGGAACTGAGCAGTCCTTCCTCGCTCCCCTGCCCGTGCGCGCGATGTCGGGCGTAGGGGCGGCGGCCGAGAAGCTGCTCGTGAGTCACGGCGTGCGGACGCTGGGAGATATGGCCACGGCCGACGCCGGGCTGCTGCGCCGCGTGTTCGGCAAGAACGGCGAGATGATGCGCGAGCGGGCCCTCGGCCGCGACCGGTCGCCCGTAGCCGAGGACGACGAGGTGAAGTCGGTCTCCAACGAGGTGACCTTCGCCGAGGATCTCGTCGAGTGGGGCGACATCGAGGCAGCGCTCTCCACCATCTGCGCCAAAGTGGGGCGGCGCCTGCGGCGCAAGGGGCTCGCCGGGCGCACGGTGGCCGTGAAGATGCGCTACGCCAACCGCACCACCCGCTCGGCCCAGCAGTCCTTGGAGCGCCCCACCGACGACGATTTGGCCTTCGCGCCCGTGGCCCACCGTCTGGCGAAGACGCTCTGGGGGCCGGGGATCGAGGTGCGCCTGCTCGGCGTGGCCGTCACCCACTTCGAGGAGGAGGATGCCCCGGTGCAGGAGACACTGTTTGCCTTGGACGAGATGGCTGCGCTTACTACCGATTCCGATACAACCGCAAACGCACCTTCCGAGCCCCTCATCGCCGACGAGGACAAGCGCCGCCGCCTGCTTTCCGCCACCGATGCCCTGCGGGACAAGTTCGGCGACGACACCGTCCGCTTCGGCTTCGAGCTGAGGAACCAGGGCAACACCACCGGCTCGTCTTCCAAGAACCTCGAGGACTACAAATAGCGTCTGCCTTACAATGGGAGGCACGCTACCAGAAGGAGGCACACGTGGAAACGGTTCTCGCCATCGACATACGCAACCGGCGCACGCGCATCGGGCTTTCCGTGGACGGGGCGCTTGCGGCGCAGTGGGCGGTGCCCACCGACCCGATGGATACCGCCGATGCGGCCGTGGCCCGCGTGCTGCAGTTCTTCGACGCCCTCGAGCGCGGCCTGGCGCCCCTGGAGCCCGAGGCTCCCACCACTCTTGAACTCGCTTCAGCCGCGCCGCTTGCCGACGGCGCCATCATCGCCTCGGTAGCCCCGGCGCTTACCTCCGTGTGGCTCGAGGCGGCTCGCCGCGTTACGAACAGCCGGCCGCTTATCGTGGGGCCCGGCCTGAAGACAGGGCTCAAGATGGGCTTCTCCGACCCCACTCAAGTGGGTGCCGACCGCGTCGCCGAGATGGTGGCCGCCAAGACCACCTACGGAAGCCCCTGCCTTGTTGTCGACTTGGGTACCTCCACCACCTTCGAGCTGCTCGACGAGGAGGGCGCCTTCAAGGGCGGCATCATCGCCCCGGGCATGAAGCTGGGGGCGGCGGCCCTTGCCGAAGGCGCAGCCCAACTGCCGGCCGTCGAGGTGCGCGCGCCGAAGTCGCTGCTCGGGCGCACCACGGCCGAGGCCATGCAGGCGGGCATCGTCATGGGGGAAGTGGCCCGCGCCGACGGCCTCATCGACCTCATCTGGGCCGAGGCCTGCTGCACCGGCCCGGTGATCCTCGTCGGCCAAGACGCCGAATCCATAGCCGCCCTGCTCGCCCACCAGGTAACCGTCGACCAAACCCTCGCCCTCCGAGGCCTCCTAGAACTCTACCGCCTCAACCACCGCTAACCGACCCTAAGCAACGTCACTGCGTGCATTAGCCGAGGAAGATCAGACTATGTCGGCTGGTCTGGCTACGCCCTCGCTCAGCCGATAGACGACACCAGGACCGCGCCCGGGCCCCAAGCGCTCAATCAACCCCTCGTTCATTAATCGGTTCAGCGCTCGGCTGACCGTAGCCTTCGATTTGCCCAGCGCCTCGATAAGTCGTTGGGAGCCGACGGGCATCTCTGCCTCCTCCAGGAACTCAATGATGTCGCAGTCGACCGTCCCCGGGGCTACGATATGCATCGTTATGGGGCGGTCGGCACCCTCGGGCCACTCCGTCACCGTACGCACGATGCGGCGTGCAGGATCTGGGTCGCGGTAGCGCTCGAGCAGCTTTCTCTCCCGGGCCTGCTGTCGATCGCCCTCGGGCAAACCGCCCGCCGCCGCCCATCGGGCCTCGCTTTCCGCCCCCTTCTTGTAGAGGTTGAGCACGAAGACGAGAAGGTGGTCTTGGGGAACCGGATCGGGATGGCCCGCCTTTCTCATCACCTGCCGCATATGGAAGTAGCCAGTTCCCTTGTTCTCTACCACCGTGCCCTGCTCGGCGTAGCCGGAAGCGTACTCCACCTCGCCGAGGATTTTCGCGAGAACGGGATTGCGCGGTTCCGATACCCCAAGCTCGCCCAGGCGATCTACCGTCATCGCCGGCGACAGGCCGCCGGGGCTCATGACCTCGATGCGGTCATCGTACATGTTCACCTGCACCTGGCTCGCACAGCCCTCAGGCGAGTAGTCGCGGTGGATAAGCGCATTGGCCACGGCCTCGCGAATGGCGTCTTCGGGGTAGTCGGGTGTGTCCATGCGGAAAGCCCCCTCGACACGGGAGGACACCCGCATGTTGCGCCGCAGGGCGACCATGGTCTCCGAAATCATAACGGGGATAGAGCCGACGATTTCTCGGGAGTCGAGGAACCGCAGGTTCTCGTCTGTCACCTCACCCTTCGACCGACCCGGGTACACCGTGAACGACACATGAGCCCGCGTAAGGTATTGTTGCGGATAGCGCCCCAGTGCCAAGAGGCCGGCCACCGTAGGATGCAGTTCGCCCTCCTCGTCGGCGCCCATCGCGCCCATGGCCCGCAGAAGATCCTCATCGGCCATGCCGCGAAACGCGCGCGGATGAACCCTGCGAAGGCGCACGAGGAACCGCTCGACCAGCTCGTCGTCAAAGTCGCTCGCAGAAGACTCCGAAACCACGGCACGGTCGTACTGCGCCTCGTGGCATCCCTCCAAAAGACGGTCGACTTCGTAGGGGCTCACGCGGCGGTCGCCGTCGCCGACTCGCACGTAAGTGCCCTGGTACAGTCCCCGCGCCTTCACATAGCACGGCTTCAGATTCGCAGGCAGTTCCGGAACCGTCGCCACCACAACGGGGGCTCCCTCGAATTCGACAACATCGATCGACGCTCGAACCGGCGGTTCCAGCTTCTCGCCGCACATCTGCGCCAGCCCATCAGCCACTGCCCGAGCATCGAATCCTACAGCCGGTTTAAACCCCGCCTTCTCAGAGAGACCGAGCACCACCGTGCCGCCCGAGGTATTCGAGAAGCTGCTGAGTGTCTCCGCAAGGCCCTTCGGCACTCCCCCAGCAGCCGATTTCACCTCGACCCGCTCAGTGTCTCCCCCAAGCTTCCGGGCCAAGGCCACAAAGGCCTCCAGATCAAAATCGTAAACCCCCACAACGTCTCACCCCAAACAAACAATAGTCTCAAGAAGTCTCACCATTATGAAACTTCTAGAGACTATTTGCAACAGTTAGGCAAGAGTAAGTTCTTGACGCTTACTCTCGTGACTCGATAGCCTCCGCATAGAGCTTGAACAGATGGGCGACGATCTTCTCCTCATCGCCGTCAAAGTCAACGTCGTATGCTTCCTCGACCGCCTTATCTAGTGCCTTATGAGCAGCTAGCAAGTCACTCGGCATCTTGTTTGGGTCGTAGAGTTGCGCAAGCGAACAATTAGGATGTGCGTCGCGGGCATCGAGCACCGCTTGCGCAGCCTGCTCGATTGCATGCGTTTGGTCAAGAGCAGGGTCGGGCCATACGAAGGTATTGTAAACGAGTCCCGGCGTGTATCTGTAGTCGCTCTTTAGTCTTCCTGCGACAACACGCATCCAAGCATTATGGAATTGACTCGTGAGGATGCCAAAGTCATAGAGCGAGGCATGCTCGGCTGTAGCGACAAGGTTCGAAGCGATTACCTCAGGATTCATGAATCCGATGGGAACATAATGACGTCTCTCTGATGAGACATTCGGAATGATGAGATATGGATCAGTCTGTACGTTGTCGCAGAAGAATCTCATCGGTGTATCAGCGGATTTGATGGTGGGTGCCGGCGGTTTCTTCCCCGCGATCTTGCCCTTGCGATTAGGCCCTTCACCTAATCGAACCTTGCGCACATTGTTTACTCGCGCAAGGACAAGCGGCATCTCTTCGATATCTTGCGACTCGACGTCGCCAAGGTATAAGCACCAACGCTCCTTAGCATTGATGAACTCCTCAGAGCCGACCCATGGTCGAAATAGCTTCTCGCTTGCAGGCTCCTTTTTGATGAACTCCGCCTTTTCCTCAGGAGTGAAAAGATACCATCCGCCGTCCGTAGGCTTAGAGCCGTTCTTCATCACGGGATGTCCTGGGTCTATTGGTTTCGAGGAAGATGAGACAATAACAGTCGGTGAGTCTATCAAGTAAGGGGATATGTTTCCGCATTCCGCGGCTTTGCCTGTTGACGGGTTAAAAAGAGTCTTTACACTCGAATTTTCGGATGCTCCAATCGAGAATCCGATTATCACGCAATGAACATGCGCCCTGTTTGAGGCCTCGCTGTCCCAGATAAAAGTGGTCCATGCGAAGTCAATACGGACGCCGAATCGTTCAATCAGAGTGTTCCAAATCGGATAGACTTGTTCTCCTTGGCATATAGAATTCGTCGAAACGAAAGCCGAATGGATTGCATTGTTCTGACGCATCATTTCGCAAGCCTTGTAATACCAACCCGATACGTAATCGAGCGAATTTGCTAGCTTAATCTTTCCGTACAGGTCGACAATTTCCTGCTTTTGCAAGGATGAGCACATTGACGAACCGTTGAACGGAGGATTGCCGACGATGTAGCTGCATTCTTTTGCAGGGAGTACCCCCCCCCCATGGCATTTTCAGCGCGTTGCCTTCTACCACGTGAGCGTTCGTTGTCAACGGGAAATAGTCGATATACTTCTGCACGATGTTTTGGGTTTCTGTCAGCATCTGGCTCTCGGCAATCCAGAGTGCTGTCTTCGCAACGCTGACAGCGAAGTCGTTGATCTCGATTCCGTAGAACTGCTTAATGGAGACCTTCACTGCGTCTGCTTCACCCTCAAAACCGAGCGACGTCTGCCCTTCCCCCTGGATTCCTTCCAGCACGCGATTCTCTAGACGACGGAGGCTGATGTAGCTCTCGGTCAGAAAGTTACCGCTCCCGCAGGCGGGATCGAAGATATTCAGACTGGCGAGCTTATTCTGGAATTCGCGCAGCTCGAACATGCGCTTACGCGCCACCTTCTCTCCCTCGATGCGAGCCAGCTCGTCCTTCAGATCGTTGAGGAACAGCGGATCAATTACCTTATGGATGTTCTCGACGGAGGTGTAGTGCATTCCTCCCGCACGGCGTGTCTCCGGATTCAACGTACTCTCGAACACGGCGCCAAAAATTGTCGGGCTGATGCTTCTCCAATCAAAGCCTCGAGACGCATTCAGGAGAAGATCGTGCCTCAAATCGTCAGTGAACTGCGGAACAATAATGCTCTCATCGCTGAAGAGAGAACCGTTCACGTAGGGAAATTCAAGTAATGCAGGATCGGCGTAGGGATCGCGCTCGTCCTCCGGCGTGTCGAGAATCTTGAATAAGTCGAGAAGGGCTTGCCTAGACTGCCTGGCATCGAAACCCTTCATATACTTGTAAAACGCCTGATGCTCATGGAAAAGATCCGCATCCTCGGCATACAGCAGAAACACGAGACGCACAATCAGCACATTCAGGCTGCGCTGCTCTTCCTTGCTCTCCTGGAGGTTCAGATACTGCACAGCAAATGCATCGTAGAGTCTTCCCACAATCTCGCCAGCCTCAACAGAAAGCTCCTTTTCCTTAACTAGGCGTGACTGCGTTTTGTCGAAGAAGAAATCGAAAAGGTAACTTTGCTCAGGCAAATCCTCCAACTTAACGGAGATGAAGTCGCGCTCGGGATATTCGAGGTTCAAGTCGTGAATGCGAAACTCATCGAAGTCGGTGACGATGATCCACCGGGGCTTCAGACTGGAAGGCAGCTCATTCGCGTACCACTTCGCCTGCTGGTACGGCGTCTCGTTTCCGTACCTGCCATTGTTGCGTTGCTCATCAAGAATGCCGGGCTTACGGGACTTTGCTTCTATGAGAATCCCCATGTCTTCGTAAAAAGCGTCGATCTTGCGGCCTTTCACCCGACGCTCGAAGTCGATTACGCGAGTTGGGTTCTCTACGCCCAGCACATCTGTCAGGAACTCGATGATGAAGCTGCGCGCTTCACGATCCTCGTTGCCTTCGGTGTTCTTCCATCGATCCACGAAGTCTTGGGCGACGCGCTTTTCAACGGTTCGAGCCATGAGCTTTCCTTCTCTAGAGCGGCAAGGGCATGGCCCTTGCCCTACGGATAGTGGGCGCTGCATTGTTGGCAACGTAGCGGAAGGGGCGGCGGGGTCGTTGGCCGAGTTCTCTGAACACCTTCTATTCGCGACCGAAGGTCGCTTCATAAAAGCATGAGGGAGCGGAGCGCCTGAGGCCGAAGGCCGAACAGCGGAGCGGGTACTCGGACAACGATTCTGCCGCCTCTTCCGCGGACGAGCACGGCTCCTCTCGCCTCTTCCGCAGACGCGCAAGGCCGTTCCGCTCCCCTCTCCTTCCAAACATTGCCCTAGTTGAATTTGAAAATCTTCTGGGCTATGTGGTAGCCCTTGAGGCCTATTTTGCCGCCGAGGGTGGTGGGCAGGTTCGTGCCGATGTTCAGGACGTTGGTGCGCACGCGGCGGTAGAGCGACGGGTTCTGTTCCTTCAGATAGTCCCAAATGCCCTGCAGGTCGGCCTCGTCCTGCTCTCCCCCGCGCATGCGCAGGAACACCGAGCAGATGCACATCATCATGGAGAGGTAGTTGCGCAGGTAATGGCGCAGGTGGCGGTTGCGAATGGCCTGCGGGTCCACGTTGTCGATCATCTGGCGGGTGACGCGCAGCTGCTGATCCATGCGGCCCATCATCACCTTCTCGTTGACCGACTGGTCCTCGCGCCCGATGAAGTAGCGGTAGGCGTCCACGTTGAAGTAGCGCATGGTGCGCACGTAGACGAGCGGCTCGTAGACGAAGATGTTGTCCACGTAGAAGGTGTGCTCCGGCAGCTCGAGGTGCATCTTGCGCAGCATCTCGGTCCGGTAGTACACCGAGTGCATGAGCAGGTACTGCGACGGCAGGAAGGTGCCCACCTCGTCCCAGCCGAACTCGTAGCCCTCGGGGAACACGTTGGCGTAGCTCATCACCTTCTGAACGTTCTCGTCCACCTTCTCGTAGACGTAGTTGGCCACCACCATGTCGCAGGGCACCGGCGCCTCCACCTGGGTGCGCATATAGTCCATGAGCGGGGCCATGGCGTCCACATCGAGCCAGTCGTCGGAGTCGACCACCTTGAAGTAGAAGCCCGTCGCGTTCGCAAGCCCCGTGTTCACCGCGCCGCCATGGCCCTTGTTGGGCTGGTGGATGGCGCGCACGATGTCAGGGTATTCGGCCTGCCATCTATCGGCGATGGCCGCCGTGTCGTCCTTGGTGGAGCCGTCGTCCACGAGCAGGATCTCAATGTCGGTTCCGCACTTCAGGATGGTCTCCACGCAGTGGTCCATGTAGGCGGCGGAGTTGTAGCAGGGTACGGCGAAGGTGATCGTCTTCACGGGGGCCTCCTAGCGGGCTTCGGGGGTGGCGCCGCTTGCGGCATCGACGGCCTCGCGCCCCTCGCGGGCGGCGAGGATGCGCTCGGAGGCGGCCAGGGCGTCGGTCACCACCTTGTCCATGTTGAAGTAGCGGTACTCGGCCAAGCGCCCCAGCGGATGGAAGTTCTCCAAGTTGTCGGTGAGGCGGCGGTAGCGCTCGTAGAGCGCGTCGTTCTCGTCGTTGATGATGGCGTAATAGGGAATCTGCGTGGCCGGGTCCTCGTAGGCGCGCGAGTACTCCCTCATGATGGTGGTCACGTCGCCGCGCTGGCCGGTGAGCCACTTGAACTCGGTGATGCGCGTGTAGTCCTCGGTCACCGTGTAGTTCACCGTGCCGCAGGGCAGGTGGTAGTCTTCCTGGAACGTCTCGTAGACGAAGTCGAGGGAGCGGTAGGGCAGCCGTCCGAAGCGGCCCAGGAACAGCTCGTCGAGGGGGCCGGTGTAGACGATGGGGCCCGTAAACGCCTCGTCCTTCAGGCGGATCTCAGCAAGCGGAGCATCCTCGTCACGTCCGGCAAATACCAGGTCGAACACGCTTTCGGCCTCGGTGTTCAGGCACACGGTGATGTTCTCGTGGCCGAGCATATTGGCGAACAGCTCGGTGTAGCCCGACTCGGGCATGCCCTGGTAGGCGTCCTGGAAATAGCGGTTATCGCGCGAGACGAACACGGGCACGCGCGCCGTCACCGACGGGTCCACCTCGTCGGGGGTGAGTCCCCACTGCTTCTGCGTGTAGTACAGAAACACGTTCTGGTAGATGAAGTCGGCGATCTCCTGCAGCTCCGGGTCGCTTTGGGCGCGCAGCTCGTTGATGGTCACCTTGCGCTCGTCGCCGAAGGTGTCCACGAGCTTCTGGATGAGGCGCGCGGCCTTCTCGTCGCCGAAGGCGATCTCCATGGAGTTCTTGTTGAAGGGCACGGGCATATAAGTCCCGTACCAGTCGGCGAGCACGCAGTGCTGGTAGGCCGACCAGGTGGTGAAGCGGGCCAGGTAGTCGTAGGCCTGCTTGTTGTTCGTATGGAAGATGTGCGGGCCGTAACGGTGCACGAGGATGCCCGCCTCGTCATACTCGTCGTACATGTTGCCGGCGATGTGCGGACGCTTCTCAATGACGAGCACCTTCATCCCGCCGCGCTCGGCCAGCTCGCGGGCGGTAACGGCGCCGGCGAAGCCCGAGCCCACGATGAGCGCGTCGTAGTCGGCGGGAACGATGTCGCGGAAATCGGCATAGTTGACTGCCATAGAGGATCTCTCCTAAATTCGATATCACAGCACGGGCCGCGCCATGGCGCCTGGCCCCGCGCTATTGTACCGAGAGGGGCGTGCGCCGCGGGCAAACCCCATATAAACCGAATAATTGAACCTGCAAGGTCAGCCATGGACGCGAGCGAGCCCCGCGTGCCCTATCATAGGAGGCGTTTACGCAAGGTACGCAGAAAGGAACCGTCCTATGAGCACCTTCCTCGATTCCATGATCGCCCGGGCCAAGGCCGACAAGAAGACCATCGTGCTGCCCGAGGGCAACGACGTGCGCACGCTGGAGGCGGCCGAGAAGATCCTCGCCGAGGGTTTGGCCGACCTCGTCATCTTGGGCGATGCTGACGAGATTGCCGCCTCGGGCTATCAGCTCGACGGCGCCCGCATCGTCGACTTCCGCACCTCGGACCTGCGCGAGCCCTACGCCGAGAAGCTGGCCGAACTGCGCGCGGCCAAGGGCATGACGCTCGACCAGGCGCTCGAGCTTATGGACAACGAGCTCTACTTCGGCATGATGATGGTGAAGATGGGCGAGGCCGATGGCCTGGTATCGGGCGCCTGCCATTCCACCGGAGACGTGCTGCGCCCGGCCCTGCAGATTCTGAAGACGGCGCCGGGGGCGCAGATGGTGAGCTCGTTCTTCATCATGGGCGTGCCCGACTGCGAGCTGGGGCATAAGGGCACCTTCCTGTTCAGCGACTGCGGCCTGGAGGTGCAGCCCGATGCCGACCGCCTGGCGCAGATCGCCCTCAATGCCGAGGCGGCGTGGCGCTCGCTTATCGACGACGCCGAGCCGGCCATCGCCATGCTCTCCCACTCCTCCTACGGCTCGGCCAAGAACGACGACGCCAACAAGGTGGTGGAGGCCACGGCGAAGGTGAAGGCGCTGGCGCCGGAGTTGCTGGTCGACGGCGAGCTGCAGCTCGACGCGGCTATCGTGCCCGAGATCGGCGCGGCGAAGGCGCCCGATTCCCCCGTGGCGGGACGCGCCAACGTGCTCGTGTTCCCCGACATCGACGCCGGCAACATCGGCTACAAGCTCGTGCAGCGCCTGGCGAAGGCCGAGGCCTACGGGCCCATCCTGCAGGGCATTGCCGCTCCGGTGAACGACTTGTCCCGAGGTTGCTCAGCCGACGACATCGTCGGTGTGGTGGCCATTACTGCGGTGCAGGCCCAGGGGAAGTAGTTCTTTCTGTCCGGGGGCGGGCCGGGTGGAGGGAGTGCCGTGCTCAGACAGCGTTGAAGTGTGGTGAGTTCTCGCCATGGGTTGTGGCAGACTCCGTCACACTTCAACGAACTGCGCGCGGCACCCCCTCCACCCGGCCCGCCCCCTTCTTTACCTTTGCTGAATGATGACTCCAAAACAAAAGGCCCCTCGGGGCCTTTTGTTTTGTCGCTATCTTTCGGGGGTCTTTACAGGCCCATGCCGTCTTCTTTGACTATTTGGTAGGTGTCTCGGGCGATCATGTACTCCTCGTTGGTGGGGATGATCACGATACGGACGGTAGAGTCGTCGGTGGAGATCTCGCGCTCATGGCCGCGCAGCTTGTTCTTCTCAAGATCGATCTTGATGCCCAGGGGCTGCAGGCCGGCGAAGATCATGCGGCGCATCTTGTCGCAGTTCTCGCCCACGCCGGCAGTGAGCACGATGGCATCGACCCCGCCCATGACGGCGATGTACTGGCCGATGTACTTCTTCACCGAGTTCGAGTACATATCGTAGGCGAGCTGGGCGCGCTCGTCGCCCTCCTCCGAGGCCTGGCGCACGCTGCGCAGGTCGTTGGAGATGCCGGAAATGCCCAGAAGCCCGCTCTTCTTGTTCATGAGGTCGTTCACCTCGTCGGCGGTGAGGTTCTCCTTGTCCATGATGAAGGGGACGATGGCCGGGTCGATGGCGCCGCAGCGGGTACCCATCATCAAGCCGTCGAGGGGCGTGAGGCCCATGGAGGTATCGACCGCCACACCGTGGTCGATGGCGGAGACCGAGCAGCCGTTGCCCAAGTGGCAGGTAATGAGCTTCAAATCTTCCAGCGGCTCGTCCATGAAGGCGGCGGCGCGCTCGGAGATGTAGCGGTGGCTCGTGCCGTGGGCGCCGTACTTGCGGATGGCGTGCTTCTCGTAGAGCTCGTAGGGCAGCGGGTACATGTAGGACTTCGGCTGCAGCGTCTGGAAGAACGAGGTGTCGAACACGGCCACCATGGGCTTGCCGGGCATCTGCTCGCGGCAGGCCTCGATACCCATGAGGGCGGCCTTGTTGTGCAGCGGCGCCAGCTCGGCCAGCTCGTCGATCTTCGCGATGACGTCGTCGTCGATGAGCACCGAGCGGTCGAAGTACTTGCCGCCCTGAACCACGCGGTGGCCCACAGCGTCGATATCGTCGAGAGAGTCGATGGCCTTGGTGGGGCCGGAGGTGAGGGCGTCGAGCACGAGGGCCATGGCGGCGTTGTGGTCGGGCATGGGGGTGTCGTGCACCACTTCGTTCTCATCGATGCCATGCTTGTGGAAGGCTTCTTCAGACCCGACGCGCTCGCAGATTCCCTTGGCGAGGACTTCCTGGGTCTCAACATTGATGAGCTGGTACTTCAGCGAAGAGGAACCGGCATTCAGGACGAGGACGTTCAATGACTTACCTCCTAATCAATAGCATTGACCCATTGTAGGAGTGCGCTGGACGACTTTGCCCCGCGCCGGGCCCCCATTCGGCCAGTGGAGCCCTACCTCCTGAAACCAGAACCGCTCCGTCGGCGAGTGGTGGTGGTGGGACTGTGCCCCTAAGAGAGCGTGGTGTCCTGGGTGGCGTCGTCGGGGGCGGCTACGAGCTCGCCCATGAGCACCTCCACCTGCTGCTCGGCGGCGCCCAGGCGCTTCTGCAGCGATCCCAGCAGCACCACGCCGCGCTCGTAGCGCGCGAGGCTCTCCTCAAGTTCGAGGGTATTGCTCTCGAGCACCGACACGATGGACTCCAGCTCCGCCAGCGCCTCGCGGAAGGTCAGTTCCTCCACGGGCTTCATCTCGTTATCTGCCACGATGCTTCCTTTCCTCGTTTAGTTCCAGGGCTCTACCGACGACTCGATGCGCACCGCCTCGCTCACCGTGCAGGCGAGCTCGCCATCGGCCACGGTGACGCTCACCGTGCTGCCCGCCGGCGCCTGGGCGACCGAGCGGATTACCTCGCCCCCGTCGGTGCGGGCGATGGCGTAGCCGCGCCCTATGACGGCCAGCGGCGAGAGGTCGTGCAGGCGCGCCGCACTGACCACCACCTCGGCGCGCCGCGGTTGCATGATGCCCTCCCCCAGCCGCACCAGGCGCTCTCGGGAGCCCTCGAGTGCGCGCTTCTCGGGCTGCCCGAAATGCGCACCGGCAAAGACGAGGCGGCCCTTCGCCGCATGCACGGAAGCCTTTGGGATCGCAAGCAGGTTCGGCAGCGAGCGCCGCAGCGTCTCGCGCAGAAGGGCGATGCGGTGGCGGTTCTCCCGCAGCGACTCCGGCAGCGCCCGGCCCAGGCGACCGGCCAAGTCGTCGAGGGCCAGCGCCTCGGCGTCGAAGAGGCGCTCCGGCTCTTGGAACAGGGGCTTGCCCGCCAAGCGCTCGACGGTCAGCGCCGCATCGCGCAAACGGCGCTCCACCGCGCCCGTCGCCCGATCGCCCAGGGAGGCAAGGAGGGCATTGGTCTGCTCGCGGGAGGGAGCCACCGCCTCGGCCGCCGCCGTGGGCGTGCTTGCGCGCACATCGGCCACCATGTCGGCGATGGAGGTGTCCGGCTCGTGCCCGATGCCGGTGACCACGGGCACGGGGCACGCGGCGATGGTGCGGGCGAGCCGGCGGTCGTTGAAGGGCATCAGATCCTCGAAGGAGCCGCCGCCGCGTACGAGCAGCACCACCTCGGCGCCCGAGAACACCACTTTGGCCAGGGCGTCCACCATGCCGTCGGCCGCCTTGGGCCCTTCCACGGGCACGCCGGCCAGAAGCACCCGGGCAAGGGGGTAGCGCCGCCGCAGGGTGCGCAGCACGTCGTGGACCGCATCGCCGCGAGGTGAGGTAACCAGCCCGATGGTGGACGGATAGGCCGGCAGCGGCCGCTTGCGGGCCGGGTCCATGAGCCCCATGGCCTCAAGCTCGCGCGCCAGGTTCGCCACCTGCAGGCGCAGCTGGCCCTCGCCGGCCAGCGACACCGAGAACACGTCGAAGTTCATGCGGCCCTTCGCCGCGTACAGCGAGAAGCGGCCGGTCAGCTCCACGAGCGCCCCCACGTACAGCTGCACGCCCGAGGCCTGGTAGCGATTCATCCACATCATGCAGGGAAGCGAGGCCTTCTCGTCCTTCACCGTGAAGTACACGGCCTTGTAGCCTGGCTTGTCGTTCACCTCGGACACCTCGCCCACAAGCCTCACGACCACCGATTCCAGGGCGTCCTTCGCCAGCCCCATGGCCGCCGATACCGACAGGGCCGGGGCCTTCTCTTCCTCCGATGCCTCCGGGGGTTCTTGATGCTCCATGGGCGGTTAGTCCTGGCGCTGGTTCAGCAGCCACAGCAGCTGCAGGATGGAGGTGAGCGCCGCGGCCAGGTAGGTGAAGGCGCAGGCGCGCAGCACGTCGAAGGCGCCCTTGCGCTCCTGGGCGGGAAGGCCGATCTGGCCCATGTAGACCATGGCGCGCTGGGAGGCGTTGAACTCCACCGGCAGCGTGACGATTTGGAAGAGCACCACCACGGCGTACATGATGATGGCGGCGGTGGTAAGGCCTGCGATGTTCAGGAAGATGCCGGCCATGAGCAGGAAGATCCAGGCGTTGGACGCCAGGTTCACCGCCGGCACGATGGCGCCGCGTATCTTCATGGGGGTGTAGTCCTGGGCGTACTGGCAGGCATGGCCCACCTCGTGGCAGGCGGTGGCCGTGGCGGTAATCGTGCGGCCGTCGTAGGCCTCCGGCGACAGCGTCACCGAGTTGCTGCGCGGGTCGAAGTAGTCCTGTCCCGGGCCGCCGCGGAAGATCTGCACCTGGGAGATGCCGTAGTAGGCGAGCATCTGACGGGCGGCCTCGGCGCCGGTAAGGCCCGTGGAGTTCGCCACGTGGTTGTAGGTCTTCAGCTTGTGGTTCACGTACCACTGCGCACCCAGGCCGATGATGAGGGTCACCACGACGAGCATCAGGTAACTGTTGGAAATGTACATGTCTCTCACTCCTTGGCGTATCGCCTTCGTTTTTCGCAGGCCATTATAGCCAAAGGGAAGCGGCGGCCCTCCCCCGCCCAGCGAATGCGTGAAAGATACGTAACCGTGAGACAGTGCCTCACTCCCCAACGGTGGTGACCACAAGGCCCTCTGGCCCCAGGGACAGCGACAGGCGGCCGGCGAGCAGCTCGAGCAGCTCTTCGCCCACCATGGCGCGGCGCCATCCGCGCAGCACGTCGCTTTCGTCGGTGTAGCCCCGGGCCACGGCCGCCAGCTCCGAGCGGCTCGCCAGCGTCTGCATGGCGATGTCGTTCTCCTTGGCGCGCAGGCGCACGAGCGCCTCCATCAAATCGAGCTCGGCATCGACGTTGCGCTCGCTCTTCGGCGACTTGTCGAGCTCCGGCCAGCTCTCCGGCGGCGCATCGAGGCCGCGCACGATAAGCCCGGCCACCTGTCGCGCGTCCCGCGTGTTCAGCTTCTCGCGCACCCCGCGCACTAAGAACAGCTCGTCGATGGTGCGCGACTCGCGCCGGCAGGCCTCGACGATCTGTTCGTCGGTGAGGACCCACTTGCGCGGCAGGTCGCGCTCCTGGGCGGTCACCTCGCGCCAGCGCGCCACCTCGCGGGCAGCCGAAAGCTGGCGGCGCGACAGCTGCCCGACGCGCTTGAGCCGCTTGTAGCGCTCGGAGGGGTCGCTCTCGTAATGGGCCGGGTCGGCCATGGCGGCGAAATCGTTGTCGAGCCAGTGCAGGCGCCCTTTCGCCTCAAGACGCTCGACCATGATGCGATACATCTTCGGAAGGTAGATGACGTCGTCGGCGGCGTAGTCGATCTGCGAGTCGGTGAGCGGACGGCGCGACCAGTCAGTGAACGAGTCGCTCTTCTTCAGGTTCACGCCGCACAGGCTGTGCACGAGCGGCCCGTAGCCGATCTGCTGCGTGTGGCCGAGCAGCGTGGCCGCCACCTGGGTGTCGAACAGGGGCGAGGGCAGGCACCCCAGCTCGCGGTAGAGAATCTCCAAATCCTGGCCGCCAGCGTGGAAGAGCTTCATGATGGCGGGGTCGGTCATCAGCGCCGCCAGCGGCGAGAGATCCTCGATGGCGAAGGGATCCACCACCGCCACCTCGGTATCGGTTGCGAGCTGGATGAGGCAGAGGTTCGCGTAGTAGGTCTTCTCGCGGAGGAACTCGGTGTCGATAGCCAGCACGGACGAGGAGGCCGCCCGGGCCACGAAGGCCTCGAGGTTTTCTTGGTTCGCAATGTATTCCACTGACGTCCCTGTCTGAGTGAGAGGTGCTTGTAGTACCATCCCATGATAGCAAAGGGAAAGGACTTCTGTGAAACTGCTCATCGTGAACAACCTCGCCTCGGGCTTTCGCGACGGGGCCATCTACGACTTCATGCGCGCATTCGCCGTCGACGGCGACGAGATGTGCGTGCGCTGCATCGACGGCGAGACCGACGTGGCCGAGCTTCTGAGCGACGCCGAGAACTTCGATGCGGTGGTCGCCGCCGGGGGCGACGGCACCGTGGCCGCCGTGGCCTACCTTTTGGCCGAGACGGGCATCCCGGTGCTCCCCTTCCCCGCCGGCACGGCGAACCTGCTGGCCGCGAACCTGGCCTCGCCGGCAGAGCCCCACGCGCTGGCGAAGCTCATGCGCGAGCAGCGCCTCATGGACTTCGACATCGGCGAGCTGGAGCTGGCCAACGGCGATGCCGTGGGCTTCTCGATGATCGCCGGCGCCGGCTACGACGCCGTCATCATGGAGGGCGCCCGAGAGGCAAAGAGCCTGCTCGGCCCCATGGCGTACTTCACCTCGGCCTTCGCGAACCCCACGCCGCAGTTCTCGCATCTCACCCTCACCATCGACGGCGAGACCATCGAGACCCAGGGCGTCGGCGTGCTCGTCATCAACTTCTCGAAGCTGCAGTTCGACATATCGCTGGTCCACGAGAACCTGCCCCGCGACGGCATGTTCGACATCGTGGTCATGAACACCCACGACGCCCTGGGGCTCATCCCCTCGGTCTTAAGCTGCGTGCTCGACCGCGCCGGCGACTTCCCCGGCCGCCCCGATGCGCTGGAGGTGTTCCGCGGCCGCGAGGTGACCGTGGTGGCCGACCCGCCGCTGGCCGTGCAGTACGACGGCGAGGTCACTGGCACCACCACGCCATTCACCGCGCGCATGCTGCCTGAGGCCTCGCGCTTCGTGGTGTCCGAGGAGTGCCTGAAGCTCTACAACGACGAGAGCGCCGCCCCGCTCACGCTCGACTGATCCCGGCTTTTGGCTCCGGAATGACGTTTTGGAAGACGAATCGCGCCCTTTTTCCGGGAAACGTGTTCTAAAACGTCAATCCAGAGCCAGATCGAGTGAAACCGTCTTCCGAAACGTCATTCTAGAGCCATAAGACGTCCGAAACCTGAAACGGGGCCTTCTCCCGCAAGAGAAGGCCCCGTTCCTTTCGGCTAGGCGCGATGCCAAACGCCGCGCTACACGAGACCGGGCGTAGTGATCAGCAGATAGATGGACAGGCAGGCCGCCGCGATGATGATAATGAGCACCACCTTGTCCACCAGGCTCTCGAACACCTTCTCACCGCGCTCCTTCTTGCCCCAGATGTACATGAGCACACCGGGCAGGTACAGCAGGCACATGAGGATGAGCCCCAACGCGCCGGCCGCCCAGGAAAGGAAGAGGCTGTAAATAACGCCTACCACGCCCAGAATGCGCCAGAACCACAGGGGCGCGGAGAGACGTCCCTTGAAGGCCTCGGGCTCCTTGAAAGCCACCTTGGCGAAGTAGGCCGCCGACAGCAGGTAAGGCAGAAGGATCATGCCTGCCGACAGCGTGTAGAAGAACTGGTAGGTGGAGTCGGTGAACAGCCACGTGATAAGAAACAGCTCGATGATGCAGTTCGTGACCACGAGGGTGACCACCGGCGCGCCCTTCTTGTTCACCTTCGCGAAGGCTTTGATGAACACGCCCTTCTCGGCCGCCTCGAAGGGCGATTCGCTGGCGAGCACCGTGTAGCCGAGCATGGCGCCGATAAGCGACAGCGACACAGCGAAGTTGATGAGGATGGCGCCCCAGTCGCCCACGGCGGCCTGCATCACGTAGGCCAGCGCCGGGTTCTCGAGGTTCGCCAGCTCGGAAAGCGGCATAACGCCCATGGACAACAGCGACACCATCATGTAGAGCGTCAGCACGCAGCAGAATGCGATGATGGTGGCCTTGCCCACGTCCTTCGACTTGCGGGCGCGGCCCGAGATGGCCACGGCGCCCTCGATGCCGATGAACACCCAGATGGTGACCATCATGGCCGACTGCACCTGGTCCATGAACGTCATGGTGGGGTCAGCGCCCGTCTGCATGTTGGCCCAGAAGATGTCCGGGTTGAAGGCGCCGATGAAGATGATGGCGATAATGGCGATGAGCAGCGGCACGAACTTCGAGATGGTGATGACCGCGTTGATGAGGGTCACCTCCGAGATGCCGCGGCTCACGAGGAAGGCGTAGAACCAGATGATGCACGAGGCGCCGATGACGGCGGCCAGGTCGGTGCCGGAGCCGAAGATCGGGAAGAAGTAGGACAGCGCGCCGAAGAGCAGGGCCGAGAAGCTCACCGTGCACAGAAGCGCCGAGATCCAGTAGCCCCAGGCCGAGTTGAATCCGAGGAAGTCGCCGAAGCCGGCAGAGGCGTAGCTGTAGATGCCGCCGGTGAGCTCGGGCTTGATGCGCGAGAGCGCGAAGAACGTCATAACCAGGCAGAACACGCCGATGGCCGAGATAGACCACGCCGTGAGGATAGCCGCGCCGCTCGCGCCGCCGGCCGCCTGGTCGCCGGCCAGAGTGAACACACCGGCGCCGACGATGAGGGTGATAACGGTCGTGACCAGCCGGAACAGCCCGATGCCGTGGGGGTTCGTCACCCCATCGGCCGAGCCCGCCTGCGCCGCGCCGGCGCCCGTCGTGGTCAGTGATTCATTGCTCATGATGAGACCAACTCCTCGATAGGGAAACATTGCAAACCATGATACCCCAGCTGATGTTCCTCGCCATGCACAATTTGTCAGCGTAACGGCTGCGTTACAAGCGGGCAGGCCCCCAAGGCGCCCGCCCTACTCTCCGAGTGAGCGCACCCTGGCATCGACAAGCTCAATAACCTCGCGTTTTGAGTGCACGCCAAGCTTCGCGTACACATTGGTCGTATGGGTTCTCACGGTATGCCACGAAATGCCGAGTTCTTTAGCTATCATGCCCCCATCGTAGCCCATAGCAAGGCAGCGCAGTACATCCGATTCACGGCGAGTCAGCAAGGCGGCAGTGCCTATTGATTCGAGCGCGCGGCCGAAGCGGCGCTCCCCTTCCTCGCTGTTGGCAGCACCCCTCATGATGTCGTAATCGAGTATCTCGTCCAGCGTCGGCTGTGCCACATCGTGGCTTTCGAACAGGGAGCCGAAATCTCGCTCCGAGAATACTACCACCGATCCAATCAGCACCATCGAAGCCAAAGCAAGATAAAGAATCGTAGGGTCGATCACTGTTTCCAAGGATGGCAACCCGAAAACCCCAAACACCCACCCGATGGAGCTTCCGAGCGTAAAAAGGCCAAAGCCCCATCCGAACACGGCAGTCGGCGAAAGCTTTTTCTGGTAGACGACAAACGCCAGTATGCACCAAAGAATGAACTCGAGGAAATTCGCCATGAAGGTTATAACCCAGCTCAATATCGACGCTGCCCCCTCTGCGAGCGGGCAGCAGGCTACGAGCACAACGACGACGACCATAATGAGCGAGTAGAGCTTTCCGAAATTGAGGCGTCCCGCATCAAGTTCCACTGCCATGAGGGCGAAGGCGAGCGCCATGACAATGCGTGCCAGCATGACCGGTTTCATTCCCGCGATGGTGACCGCTAAGGGGGATGGGACAACTACGAGTGCCCGTATGGCGGCAGCAACGAGCGAAAATACAAAAATGACCAGACAGAGCTTCGCAAACGAAAATGGGGGCCAAGCAGTTTTATCTTGATCGCATTCCGTCAACTCGCCCAGAGCAGCGCAGGCCGCCGTCGCAAGCGGAAGAACGCAAAATCCGATCGATCCCGCAAGAGACGGTCCGCCGGCTACGGGCTGCCACGAAGGCGAGCCTACAACGATATAGTAGATAGAAACGGCAATCAACGTAGACAAAGAGCTGTACAGGATTGCCCTTCGGGGAACAAGCGAGCTATAAAGAGCCCCGCTTTTCAAAAGCAACGGGGCGAAGCCGAGGCCCGACAAGAAGGCGCAAGCACGGCCAAGAGGCCATATTGCGGCAGGCGGAAAGAGCGCCTGCAGATAGAAGGGTCCCGCCAAAACGATAACAACGCAGCTCAGCGAAGAGGCAGCACCTGCCAGCAAGAGGAGCCATCTTCTCGTGAGGAATGGTTGAGCAAACTGCGGCCGAACTGCCCCGGCGATCAGGCCGAGAGAGCACCCGAGCGAAGAGAGCATGAACATAATCCCTATGTTCATGCCATTCGGCTCGCTCTCCGAAAGCCACGCCGTGCTCCCGAACGCCAAAGCAGCCCACGCGAACCAAAGGCCCAAGCCTATATAAGGCAAAGCCGGAACAGCGCGAATCAGCTTCCGAGCAAAATCACCCACACTTAAGCCCCCCTCTTTACGCCTTAGCCCTCTCCCATTCGTCGCTCTCGGCAGTCAATTTTACGGACCGCTCATCTTTAACGCGCTCATGAAGGGCGCGAGCGGTACGTGCGATGGCATAGCCGACGAACACCACCGAGTATACGGCGACGGTCACCGAGGCGGACAGTCCCCCGTGCAGGGCTGCCGGCAGAAGCAGAAGAAGCACATGCACATAAATGAGCATGAAGAACGGATAGGCCAATTTCTGCAGCCTCTTCCAATCGTCGGCACGCATATGTCTCTTAACCCCGGCAAACGATGTGATCCCCAGAACCATGAGAAGAACAAGGAGGATCATGGCAAGGACAAAGCCCCCGAACACATTAGTGTCGACATGCGCACCCTGGAATGTCTTCGGAATATAGGCAAGCAGATAAACGGCCATATGTCCAAGTGCCAGGAACCAGGCAATGATGGAAAGCTCGCTGCGAATGGGTTTGAGCCATTGATACAGCTTAGAGCTGGGCGAGAGAACGCCAATGTACATGACAATCGCGAACAACGCGAGAGAGAGCTCGCACTTCTGGACGAGAACGAAGAGTGCCGCCCACACGGGTCGTGGAAGGCCGACGGTTGAACCGAACACGAAGAGCACGTCTATGGCTATGGCGAGGGCGTAGAAGACGGTTGGGTGCTTATGAAGGGGCGTCCTCAGCAAAAGGCATGCCCCCAGAGTCGCAGCCAGCACGATAGCGAACTCCATGGCTACTCACCCTCCTTCTCGATGCATTCAGACAATGCGGAGCGCATTTCATCTATCAGTTCCCGGTCGAAGTCGAAGAAGCCAGCCGTCGCCTTCAGCACACCACGGTAGAACCGGGTCTTGACGATGTGCAACGCCAGATCCCGGAAATCGGGGAACCACGGGAGTATATGGGCATCGATGAATGAAGCTGAGGAGGAAAGCCACTTGTCAGCCTCAGCGTAATCACCTTGCTCGATAGCAGCCGCGCTGCGTCGCGACAAGATAGCGAGGTATCCGCACATAAACGAAAGGTGGTCGTCGGGGTAGTCGTACCCGGGCGCGCGCTCTACACCTTGGGCACCGAACAAAGCGTGAACCTCGTGGTAGGCATCTTGGAAGAGAAGTCCCTCGGCGCTCGTGAACACCGATTCGTAGGGAACGGCGTAGCGGCCTTCCCACGAGGAAGTTCCGGCGAATGCGGAAGTGAAGTCAACGGCAAGCTCCTGGCGCGTACCGGTGTTTCGCTTCATAAGGGCTCGATCCATATCATGAAGGCCCTCGGAAAGCCTCAGATCGCCCCCGGCAAACGAAGCAAGATCCTCGTGAGCCATGGCCTGTATCTGCTCTTCCGTCAAGGGCTTGAAATACAATGCGGCAAGCGTATCGTAGAAATCAGCGCGTCCTAAGAGCGCCTCAAGAATAGAAGCGCAATCTTCAGTTGTGGACATAGCATCTCCTGGGATCTCAAACCGAGGTGCTCCGTCCCCGATGGTGGGAGGGAAGGGAAATCGACGAACGGAGCACCTGGCAACGGATTGTTTAAAGAGCCAGACGTGTCATGAGCTCCGGGCTCTCCCGCCACGTCGCCGTCTTAGGCGAGAGAATATAGACCGTCGCCGGTCGCAGATCGCCAGGATCGGTCAAACGATGGCAGTTCTCCTCCCCTGCTGCTGCGATGGCCTTCGAGGCCGCAGATTCCGGATCGTCCAAATCGCCGAAGATGCGGGCGCCGCAGCAGCAGTTGTGCACGCAGGCCGGCTCCCAGTTCTCGTCGTTTTTGCGATGGAAGCACAGGGTGCACTTCTCGACCACATTGGTGTTCTTGTTGAGCATGCGCGCATTGAACGGGCACCCGGTCAAGCAGCTCTCGCACCCGATGCAATCATCGGCATTTACCAGCACCACGCCGCTCTCCTCGTCGCGGTAGGAGGCGCCGGTGGGGCATACCTCGATGCAGCCGGGGTTCTCGCACTGCTGGCACTGCATCGGCAGCCAGTACATCTCGATGTCCGGGAAGGTGCCCATGGGGCCAACAGTGAACACGGGATTGTAATAGACTCCCAGATCGATGCTGTTCTCGTGTTTGCAAGCCGCCGTACAACTGTCGCAACCTGAGCAGCGGTCGAGATCGATAACAAGGCAGTTTCTCATTAGAACGTCACATCCTCGGTAATAGGTTCGGCTTTCATCTCATCAGTGGGCATGAAGGGAGCGAATTCCTCCGCTTCAACCCATACGCCCTGCGGCTTCTCCGACTTCTCGATCTTCACCGTGAAGCCGCGGTTGGTGTAGGAGCCGTAGACCTCGTTGAAGGGGGCGTCGTTCTTGGTGAGCACGTTCACGTTGCACTCGCGCCAGCCGCCGGTGGGGTTGGCCTGGGAGGCGTCGTAGCACTCGGGGTTCCAGAAGCGCTCCATCCACACGGTCTTGGGGTGTACGCCCTCGGTCAGGTAGGCGCGGGCGTGGACCTCGCCGCGGCGGCTCGTCACCTTCACCCAGTCCATGTGCTCGATGCCGAGCTCGGCGGCGGAGGCCGGGTTGATGCGGATCTCGGCTGTCGGGAACAGCTCGCGGCTGAACGGGGCGTGGCGCATGGTGCCGTGGTGGAAGTAGGGCACGCGGCCGCTCGTCAGCACGAACGGGTACTCGGCGTCGTAGCCAGGAGCACCCTCATAGGGAGATTCGGCCGGCTCGATGAAGCGGCAGATGGGGCTGTAGTCCTCACAGGCCTCTTGGGGCTCGGGGTAGCAGAACGGGTAGCCGGTTCGCGCGAGCTTCAGAAGAATCTGGCAGTAGACCTCAATCTTACGGGACTCGGTACCGAAGCCTGCCGGCAAGCCGTCATCGACAACCGTCTCGTGCTGGAAGTAACCGAAGTACTCCTCCTCGGGTATGACCATGGGCACGTACTTGTCGATATTCGCCTGAAGATCTTCCCAGCTCTCGGCACCGAGCGTCTTGGCCTGAGCCTCCTTCACTTCCTCTTCGGTGCTCTGCCCCATAAACCCAGGCTTCAGCCCCGGCAGTTCGCCGCCCATCAACTCTGTGCACTTCTTGACCACTTGACCTGCAGGAATGCAGTGCGACACGGTCTCACCGATATGGGTGCACTCGTTCATGAGCCACATCGTGTTCAGCTGCATACCCTTTGCCAGCGGCTCTTCAAGCCACTCGCGAATGGGGAACACGATGTCGCAGGCCTCAATGTGGAACGAGGTGAGGTGCGGGTACTGGCCGATGATGTAGTCGATCTCGGGGAACACGTCGTACCACGACTTCGCGTTGCCGAGCATGGCCAGCTTGTTGCCGGACATGTCGAACCACACGCGCGGCTTGTAGGGCTCGCCGGTGGCAATGGCGTCGCGTACCGTGGGGATGTGGGAGTGGCACCAGGCGTAGAGGCCCTTGTGGTCCTTCATGCCCAGGCGGTCCTTCAGGATCTGGTTCGCAAGCGCCTGCTGCGTCGTCGTCGCAAGCTCGGCGGCGCGGGCCTCGTTCTCGGCATCCGACATGCCCACAACCGCGCCGATACCGTACATATCGGAGAACAAGCCGTTGGGGCCGTTGTGATACGTCACCGGGCGCTTTGTCGGCTGATTCCCCTTGCCGTACTGAGTCATAGTGCAGCCGGGCTTGTTGATATAACCCATGATGGAGTCGAGGCCCATGCAGCCGAGCGGCACTTCGGAGGCCGACTCGGTCATATCGGAGGCCACGCCGTTGGATATACCCGCAACCGATGCCTCGGTGTAGAGCTTCACAGCCTCCTCGATCTTCTCGGGCTTGCACCAGCAAACCTCCCCTGCGTGCTCAAACGTCCAGGGGTCGGCCTCTTCCTTGTAGATCTGGCCGGCGGTCTTGTAAGTCTTGCCGTTGAACTCGCCGGTCCAGAAGATCTCGGGATCCACGGCAGAATCGGCCGGGGCGGAGTACTCGAAGGGCGCCACGGCGTTGGTGCGCAGGTCGAAGCACACGTAGGCCGGGGTGTTCTCGGGCGTGGTCTGCTGGAAGTCGGGGAACAGCTCGGCGGCCTTCACCGGCAGCTTCGTGTCCGGATCGATGAGGAAGGGCAGGTTCGTCCAGTACTTCGTGAACTCCTCGTCGTAGAGCTTGTTCTCGAAGATGTAGCGGAACCAGGAAAGCAGCAAGCCCGTGTCGGTACCGGGGCGCACGGGCAGCCACACGTCGGCCTTAGCGGCGTCGGGCGAGAAGTTCGGGTCCACGACCACGGTCTTCACGCCGGCGGCGCGCAGCTCGGCCATGCATCGCCCGGACATGGCGGTTTGGCTCACCGAAGGCTGCGTACCCCAGAGAACGAGCATCTCGGTTTTGTTGTTCTCCCCCGTGCGAAATACCTCGCGCACCGCACTGTCCGCAATAGACTGATCGGTACCGCCGTAGAAAAGCTTCGACATGGACCAGCGGGGCAGGTAGCACTGGGCGCAGCCGGGCTCGAACACCGTCGGCGATCCGAAAGCCATGGGCATCGTCATTGCCTCTTGGAACGAGTAGGATCCGCCGCCGCCAACGCTGGCGAAGAACGAATAGGGGCCGTACTTCTCGATAGCGTCGACAATGTGCTCGGCGGCCTCGGTGATGGCCTCGTCCCAGGAGATGACCTCCCACTTGTTCTCGCCTCGCTCGCCGGCGCGGCGCAGCGGGTGCAGGATGCGACGGGGGCTGTACATGGTGTGCAGCTGGTTCAGGCCCTTGATGCACATAGAGCCGCGGCTCATAGGGGCTTCCGGATCGCCCTCCAGCTTCACCACCACGCCATCCTTCAGGTACGCGATGGCCGGGCACATCTGGATGCATCCGTGGCACATCGTCTTCATCTTGGTGAGCCCGGCCGTGCTGGACAACGCCTGGTCGCCCTCGGTTGCTGCACGAGGCTCACTCTCCTGCATGCACCCCGTAAGCGTTGCGCCGATGGCGCTGGCGGCACCGGTCAGCGCCGCAGCCCTTACAAAAGAGCGTCTCGTCAATTTCGATTGGGACATAATTGTTCCTCTCCTCCTAGCTTTTCTCGTTCGCTTCCTTCATTTCCTTCAGGAACTCGGCGCCGATTTCGGACAGACGCCAACCGTCCTGCCAAACCAGAGCGCCTGCGCGCTCGAGCTTGTCCACAAAAACGCTGGGCTGCATCGTCTCCCGATGCCCCGCTATGATGATTTGAAGAGCGTCCCGGCCCTCCAGCAGGGACACAATCTCGCTGTAGGTGCGCGGCTGCTCTTCCACGAATTCAAGGAGGTCGCAATAGTCCTTGCTTCTTTCCGGTGCCAAACTCAGCATCTTTACCAATCGCGACTTCGGACTGTACTGCTCTATGAACTCGATACCCGCTTCGGTGGTTTGGTAGTGCTCAGAGGCAACGATATCCTCGGCGTCGTCCTCGGCGAGCCCCTCCTTCATGTCCGCAGTCACCTCGTTGCCAAGATGGTCGCGCTCGATGCGTCTAAGCCCCTTCGACTCAACGAGGGTGCACAGCATGCGATAGGGATTCTGAGTGGCTGACGAGAACTGAGGCAACGTCATGGCGTACTGTTCGGCTTCCTCGAGCGTCCGTTCTTCTTGGCAGTACACCAAAAGCTGATAAAGCACTTCTCTGTTTAAGGGATGCCGGACAACGGCGGTGCCGATGCTATCGACTTCCTCAATTAGGTTTGAACTGCTTATCTCTTCACTTGGCGTGATGGACTCGGCCATAGCGAAAGACCTCCTCAAGCTCCGGTTCCCTCTCTAGGCCGAAGTGTGCAAGGATGGTGCTCCGCCAGCCAGCAGCAAAATGATTGAAATTGCAGAAAATGGGGCTTATTTTCTGGCGCAAAATGCGCTAGATGACTGCTCACCTGGGGTTTTCCGGATAAAGGAGATAGGTGGCCATTACCGAGATCCGGGCGAGAGATGCTGTTCAACACATGCGACAGCGCGTACGGGTCGTCGATGCAAAGCGCCATGCCGAGCCGAGCTGAACTGAGCCAGAGCATAAAAAAGCCGGAGGGATCATCCTCCGGCTTTGAATTCATGGTGCGCGATGCAAGATTTGAACTTGCGGCCCCCACCGTGTCAAGGTGGTGCTCTCCCCCTGAGCTAATCGCGCGGGTTCGCAACGTCTCCGTTGCAGCGAGTTAGTAGTTTATCAGATCGCAGGAGCGAGTCAACGGTTTTTTTCCACCTCGCCAAAGACTCACGTGAACGGCATCGTCGATCTGTCACAAGCAAGACCCATCGTCGGTTGTCTTGGATTCACCTCTCGTTTTCTTGGGGCAGGCTCCTGTGCTCCTGCGGGGCGATTTTGTCGTAGTTCCAGCCGACGATGTAGTTCGGGGGAGGCACCAGGTCGTAGCGGGCGCCGCACTTGGGGCAGATGACGACCCTCCCCTTCTTCGGGCGGAACATCCACCAGAGGATGAGCGCCGTGAGCACGGTCACGACCACCGCTAGGGCGATGAGCATCTCCATGAGGCCGACCTCGGCGGTATCCCCCGTCGTGACGCCGGCAGCCACCACGAGCACCCACAGTCCCACGATGTAGATGGCGAAGCCGGCCACGAGCACCTTGGCCACGCCACGGGTCGGCAGCTTGCCGTCGTACTGCACGGCGTTGGCCTTGCACTCGCGGCACTTGATCTTCGAGGTTTCCATGGCAGTCCTTTCGCGAAGGGTACGGCACCAGCATACCATCAACGGGGATGCGTACCATCGCTCTTTGTGCATCTGCCCAACTTTTCTGAATCGAAGATGCGTCGCCGGCGCGAGGGCGGTTATGGCTCCCGCGCGGTTCGGGAGCATCACTTTTGCCCATAATCTGCCCACTGGAACGCGAGATAAAAAAAGACCGGAGACTCGCAAGCCTCCGGTCAGTAGTTTTATGGAGCGGACAACGGGATTCGAACCCGCGACCCTCACCTTGGCAAGGTGATGCT